>NZ_JAWFXC010000004.1:0-315040 GCF_032576335.1 Clostridium sp. | reverse complement strand
GGGATCCAAGGGGAGAGAATCGATACTCTCCCCTTGGAAGGCCTTTGCCTACTTTCACCCTTTCGTGAAAGTAGGTGCCCGCCCCGGCACGAGGGGCAAGCCCTGCGCAAGCAGAATGCCCTGCGCCAAGCGCAAAACTTCCTTTTTCTAAATGCAATAACTTGCTAAATTTGCAAGAGACAGCCCCAGCATGAGGGGCAAAGCCCTGCGCCAGCAGAATGCCTTGCGCCAAGCGCAAAACTTCTTTTTTTTAAAAGCAACAACTTGCTAAATTTGCAAGAGACAGCCCCAGCATGAGGGGCAAAGCCCTGCGCCAGCAGAATGCCTTGCGCCAGAGCGCAAAACTTCCCCCCACAAAGAAAGCAAATACTTTCTGATTCAAGAGTGAAAGAATATGGTACGAGGGGCAAGCCCTGCGCCAGAGCGCAAAACTTCCTTTTTCTAAATGCAATAACTTGCTAAATTTGCAAGAGACAGCCCCTGCATGAGGGGCAAGCCCTGCGCCGTAGCGCTTAAAAGATAAAAAGAAAAGCGCTGCCAATCGGCAAGCGCTTCTTTCAAATCCTGTTTTTTATAACATTATTTATTAAGAACTACATCTTTGCTAGCAAGCAAACCCCGAACAATCTCGTCAGTCTTCATTCCACGGGAGCCTTTTACAATAACAACATCTCCCGGCTTTAAATATGCTTTCAACTTCTCAAGTGCTTCTCCATTGGAAAGAAAAGAAAACACCGGCAAATGAGATTCTGCCGAAATCGCACCCCAGCGAATCTCCTGCGCCTGCTCACCAACCACAAAAAGCGCATCCACTCCGCGTGATGCCGCATACGCACCTGCATCAAAATGTGCTTGGCGCGAATACTCACCCAGCTCGAGCATATCTGCAAACACGCCGATGGCGCGGCCGCTCCCCTTCAAATCCATTAATATATTCACACTGCTTCGCATGGAATCGGGACTTGCGTTGTACGAGTCATCGATTACCGTTACTTCGCCTACTCGGTGAATTTGCTGACGCATAGAGGGCGGTGAATACGTTTGCAGGCGTTCCGCTGCCTTAAGCGGTGAAACACCCAAGTACTGTGCAACCGCCAAGGCAGCAAGCGCATTGAGCACATTGTGCTCCCCGGGAACAGGAAGCGTTACCGGAACACGAAACTCCCTCGAGACCGCGGTAAACTCTGTAATCCCGCCGTGCGAAATAATATTTTCAGCAGTTACATCACACCAAGGCTCAAGACCAAAAAACACAGTACGGAATGAAAGTGTGTCCTTTAGCTCTGCCAGTAACGGGTCCCCCCCATTTAGAAACAAAACGGAGTCTTTGGTAAAGGCATCTGTAATATGAAGTTTTTCTGCCCGAATGTTTTGCTGTGTTTTCAGGTTTTCAATATGAGAAATGCCAATGTTGGTCATCACCGCGCAAGTAGGCTTTGCCACCTGCGCCAGGCGTTCCATTTCTTCAAATTGGCTCATGCCCATCTCAATCACCGCTATGTCGTGCTCCGGTAAAAGCCGGAACACCGTGAGCGGAACACCAAGCTGGCTGTTAAAGTTACCCTCGGTTTTCATAACATCCCGCTCGACCGAAAGAGCGAGTGCAAGCATTTCTTTTGTTGTGGTTTTTCCCACACTACCAGTAACACCCACTACCGGAATTGAAAAACGAGAACGATATGTTCCTGCAATCTGCTGTAAAGCGGTTCGGGTATCTTCTACGGCAATCCACGCACAATTCCCTGCGGGAGCCTCCACCCTGCCCTGCTGTGTTAAAACGGCGGCTGCCCCCGCCTCTGCTACCGCCGCCAGAAAGCGGTGTGCGTCAACCCGTTCACCAACGATTGGTACGAACAATGCCCCTTTACCCGCTGTGCGGCTATCTGTTGTTACAAAGGTTACTTCCTGCTCGGGGTTGCCCCCAAGAATTTTGCCGCCGCATGCCTGAGCAATCTCTCTGGCCAGCATTTTCATGTTCCCACTCACGCTTTCTCTATTTCTTTCAGGAGCTCTGCCACTACCACACGTTCATCAAATGGGTGTTTTACTCCACGGATTTCCTGATAATCTTCATGTCCTTTTCCTGCGAGAACAATAACGTCTCCCCGCTGGGCATTTTCAAGGCAATAACGAATTGCCTCACGCCGGTCGGGAATCACCACATATTTTCCATCCGTTTTCGCCATACCAACCTTAATGTCGGCGATAATATCCATTACATCTTCAAAACGGGAATTGTCGGCTGTGATGACGGAAAGGTCGGCTAAGCGCCCGCATACCTCTCCCATTTCGTACCGACGCGATTTTGCACGATTACCGCCTGCACCAAACAGGCATATCAATCGATTCGGCTCATATTCACGGAGCGTTTCGAGAATATTCTCCATACTAACCGCATTGTGCGCATAATCAATCAGCAGTGTGTAATCACCGGGAACCGGAACCGGCTCAACCCGGCCTTTCACCGTAACCGCACTCAGCCCGCTCTGAATCTGCTCCTGCGTAACAGGAAAATGACGGCACACAGCGATAGCGGCTAACGCATTGTAAGCGCTGAATTTACCGGGAATATCTACCGTAACGGGGAAGTTCATCAGCCCGCTTAAATCAAACTTTGCGCCCAAATAACCGGGGCGCGAAACAAGACCCTCGTTTTCTGCGCGAAGCTGTGCCTCGGCAGAAAAGCCATAGGTTTCCACCTTACAGGTATGGTCCTTTAAAATAGCCTGCCAGTTTTCATCGTCCATGTTTACAATCCCAAGCTTACACTGGCGAAACAGCATGCTCTTACAGGCCAAATATTCCTCGAGGGATTCATGCTCATCCCCGCCAATATGGTCAGGCGAAAAATTAGTAAACAAGCCAATGTCGAACGTAAAGCCCGCCGTACGGTTTGCCTTCAGGCCAATGGAGGAAGCCTCCATTACCACACACTGGCAGCCTTCGTCTGCCATCTGCTTTAAGAAGGACTGTATCTCATAAGACTCCGGCGTTGTATTCTCAGTAGGGATTACACGGTCGCCTATTACCGCTCCAATCGTGCCGATTAAACCTGTTTTCAGGCCCGCTTTCTCCATAATGGCACGAATCATATAGGTTGTAGTCGTTTTCCCCTTGGTACCGGTAACGCCAACGGTTTTCATCCGCTTAGCGGGGTGACCGAAATGCGCAGCAGACAATACCGCCAAAGCCAAGCGCGTATCCGGCACAACAACAACCGGAACCTCTTTGGTAAGCTGCAACGGGTGGTCTGCAACAATCGCACAGGCACCACTTTCCGCAGCCTGCTGGGCATACTTGTGGCCGTCTGCCCGAGCGCCACGAAGGCACACAAAAACACAGCCAGGTTTTACTTTTCTGGAATCATAAATAACATCTTCCACCGGAACCTCAAGGTTACCGGCAGCCGTATACTGCAAGCCTTGCAGCAAATCCAATAAACGCATGATACAACCCCCTGATTCTACCATTGAAAAAGCGCCGGTTTACCCTGGCGCATTCTTTTGAAAACAGCGCATTTGCCCTGTTGTATTAGTATT
The DNA here is from genome assembly GCF_032576335.1 of Clostridium sp. Classification (GTDB taxonomy): domain Bacteria; phylum Bacillota; class Clostridia; order Oscillospirales; family Acutalibacteraceae; genus Faecalispora. Next base: position 311,501 of record NZ_JAWFXC010000004.1, on the reverse strand, counting down.
GATTCCATAGCGTCAATATTACGCACAAAATCAAATATCGTATACTCTTTCTTACATTTTTTTATAAAACGGAATACGTATTGAACACGTACTTATCATAGGCGATTCTGCCCGCTCTGTCAATAAAAATGCAAGCATATACAAAGTTCCATTTTTATTTTTTTACATAAAAAAGGTACGACTGAAATCAGCCGTACCTAAGTTGTTTTGCAATTAGGCTTCTGTAACAATAAAATCTTTTAATGTATTGAGGATGGAGGTATCGTCGGAGTGAATTCGAAGCTCAACCGGTTCCGACAAATCAATGCTGAAAATACCCATTATGGATTTTGCGTCGATAATATAAATACCCTCTACAATTTCACAATCAACATTTTTCTGAGAAACAATAGAAGAAAATGCTTTTACCTTTTCCACGTTATTGATTAAAATTTTGGTTGTTATCATAATTGCTCTCCCCTTGGATGCTCAATGAAGCAGATTCTTGTCATTTACTCGATCACTGACGGATTTTTTAAAATTAATCACCTTATGCTGGTATTCCTGATTCATAAATTCAGAGCGAATCAAAAAATCGGCTGTGGCACGATTGTTTGCGATTGGAATATCGTAAACCTGAGCTATACGCAGCAAAGCCTTTACGTCTGGGTCATGAGGCTGTGCTTCGAGAGGGTCTGAAAAAAAGACGACAAAATCAATGTTACCCTCTACAATTTTAGCGCCGATTTGTTGGTCGCCGCCCAACGGGCCACTGTTGTACCCTTTTACGGGCAAGCCTGTTTTTTCTGCCACCAGCCGCGCTGTTGTGCCGGTTCCGCATAGAAAATGGCCCTTTAAAATTTCTTGGTTCTCAAAGCACCAATCAATCATTTCTCGCTTTTTGCCGTCGTGCGCAATCAGTGCTATTTTTTTCTGTTTGCCAATGGTAAAAGTAATAAAATCTTCATTCACACTCTTCACCTGTCTTTCTGTTTCGGTAGATGCTTTTGACTGGATTTTTGTGAGAGAGAAGCTTGTCTCAAATAAGCAAGTTTACCTGTTAAAGCATGGCGAAACTAAGCTTTATTATACCAATTGATTGTTAAAAAAACAAGCTATCCCGTTTGAATATACCGTATTTTTTCTTTCTAAAAAAAGCAAAAGAAAAGGCAGCGAAATTCTTTAGTAATAGAATTCCCTGCCCTTTATCATTAAATCAAATTAAATCAAAATCATGTAAATTGGTATTACTATCATGCTTGCAATAGTGGTAACTACGGTTGCAATGGTCGCAAATTCAACATCTGCACCATACTGCTTCGCAATTACTCCAGTGCTGGTAACAGCAGGCATGGTTGCCTGAATGACGAACACCTTGGCCATCATGGAAGGTACTGGAATAAAGAGCTCCAATGCAATTACAACTACGGGGCAAAGAACAAAACGTGCAAGCAGTAATACAATAATGTCGCGGTCAATCCGCAGCTTTTTTAAAGGAGTGGAGTGAAGAACAATTCCAATAAAAAACATCGCGAGCGGTGTTGTTAACTCGCCAATGTATTTACAGCTATCCATTACAAAGCTAGGAAGCTGTACCTCTAATAGAATAAGTATGATGGCAACAACAAAGCCTGCCATTGCCGGATTTGCTATTTTTTTTACGGCATCAAAAGAAAATTTCTGTTTCCCTCTATTTCCTTCTCCATCTTTACTAATTTCGTAATTTCCCAACGTCCAAAAAAAGCAGGTATTTGCAATGTAATAAATGAGTACATAGGGCGTACTTTCTGCACCAAACAAAGACAAATTTACGGGCAAACCAATGAATATGGTATTGGATGTAAAAAAGATACAGCGAAATATTCCCTTGCGCTTTGGGTCTATTTTCATAAGATTGCTCACGAGTACACTTAAAAAATACGAAAGCAAAATGGAGGTAATGGGAATTACCAAGCCACCGGAAAGCTCTTGCAGCTTGGCTTTATCGAAGTTAGACATCAAATTCCATAGCATATAGCATGGGAACGATACGTTTACTATTATTTTTGAGAAGATGACGCTTGTCTTTTCATCCAACCACCCTACATGTGTTAAAGCCCAACCGGTCATAAACATAATGATGATGGTTAAAATGCTTTCAATTGCGTGTAAAAATGTCAATATCATGCCGCACAAACTTTCCATTTGCAAATTTCAGAGTTCTTCTGTTTTTCCAATTCATGTTAGAAGAATGTTCTCTGTACCCAAATTATAACACCGATTTTTGTAAGTGCAAGTGCACTCCTTGTTCTTCTTCCTTTTTTAAATAATCATCTCTTTTTTGCAAACACAGTGATATTCCCTTGCTCGAACTAAAAATGATATTTGTTTCTATTTTGTTTAGTAACTAAAGTAATTCAAACTCTTGTCACATTAGGTCGAAATAACTTATTAGAAGATTCTCTGCGGCGAAAGAAGGTCTCAATAACATACGCAGTAAAAAAAAGAGAAGAAGGATGTTTAGAATGCGAAAACTATCAATCATACGCAATCTCAAATCCCTAAAGGTAAAGCTGATTTTAAATACGATTCCAGTTGTTATTCTTACCGTGCTTTTAAGCCTTGGCGTAGGTGTTTATTCCAGCTATCAGGGATTAACGCAAAACATGAACGACGATCTAACTACCATGGGTAACATACTCACCGAATCCATTAACAATGGCATGAATACTATGAAAACCTCTTTTCGGAGTGTTGCTCTTTCCAGCACGCTCTCTGCCCCCGGATTAACAAGCGCTCAGCTAAAAACAATATTAGAGCAACAGAAAGATTCTATGGGGTACGAGTCCCTAAGCCTAGTAACAACAGATGGCCTTGTATTAAGCAGCAAGGCTGATTTAAATGGTAAAAACATAGCTGATCAGCAATATTTTAAGGATGCTTTGGCCGGGAATACATATTTTTCAGAACCAATGAATGATATTAATGGCAACTTCTGCGTTATCGCCTGTACACCTATCTCAAATAATAATTTTAAAGGTGTTTTAATGGCGATTATGGATTCCAATGTATATAGTCCCTATATTCAAAATATAGTGGTGGGTAAAACCGGCAGTGCCTTTATTATTAATAAAGATGGTGTTTTGATCGGCAATATTTCAAAAGAAAAGGTTACACAACGCAAAACCGCGGAGATACACAAATATGCTGACCTAACAAAAAGTGGAATTACGGTTTATTCCTACAGTACCGGAGATCGCATTTGTTACCATGCCCCCTTGCCTGGAACAAACGGGTGGTCCTTTGGAATTGTGGCTCCAATCAAAGAGATGACATCGTCGATTAATTATACCATTATCGGTTTATTAATTTCCTCGATAGTTTGTATTCTACTAAGTGTTTTATTTGCTAGAAAAACTGCAAAATCTATCGCGGAACCGATTTCACTTGTTTGTAACCGATTAGAGTTGCTTGCAAAAGGTGATTTACAATCGGATCCCGTTGAAGTTAAAACACAAGATGAGGTTGGCACTTTAGCTCAATCTTTAAAGATCACGATCTTATCATTACGAAATTATATCACTGAAATAAGTTCCGTTCTGCATGAGGTTTCAAATGGCAACCTGCAGGTGCAGTCCGACCTTCAATATAATGGTGATTTTATACCAATCAAAAACTCACTGGAAAACATCACACAATCTCTGCATGATTCCATGAATTCCATTAATCAGGCATCCGACCAAATTGCGAGCGGCTCCGAACAGCTTGCAACTGGCGCACAGTCTTTGGCTATGGGTTCTAGCGAACAAGCCAACTCAGTTGAAGAACTCTCTACTGCCATTTCTGAAATTGCGGAACATGTAAAAGTAAATGCACAGAATGCGGATAACGCAAATGATAGAGCCGCAAATGTACTGCAGCAAATTGAAACCAGTAACCATTACATGCTGGAAATGGTTGAGGCAATGTCTAAAATTAATGATTCCTCGAATCAAATTGAAAAGATTGTAAAGACAATCGAAGATATCTCTTTTCAAACAAACATTCTCGCTTTAAACGCCTCTGTTGAAGCGGCCAGAGCAGGCTCGGCAGGGAAAGGCTTTGCCGTAGTGGCAGATGAAGTACGAAACCTTGCTACAAAGAGTGCAAGCGCCGTAAAAGATACCGCACAATTAATTAATCATTCACGAGAACAAGTGGAGAAAGGCGCCTTAATTGCAGACAATACCCAGAAAGCACTCAACGAAGTGGTTCAAAGTGTTCAGGTTGTTGCAGATAAGGTAGATCAAATTGCCAGAGCTTCTATGAATCAATCCGAACGGATCGATCAAGTGACACAGGGGGTAAATCAAATTTCGGGTGTTGTGCAAACAAACTCAGCAACAGCGGAAGAGAGCGCAGCTGCAAGCGAAGAGCTTTCTGGGCAAGCGCAAGTTTTAAAAGAGCTTGTTGAAAAATTCCAGTTATAACAACCGCTGTTTTTTTTGACTTGCACAGTTGAAATGATACGAAGCTGCAAACCCCCACCAGCCAAATTGGTTGGTGGGGGTTTTATGATTTCATACCAAGCTATTATTTATCCAGAACTACAATGAATACACCAATTCATTGTACTTCGCCTGATATTCTAAAAACAGCTTTACCAATTCTGGATCAAATTGCCGTCCTGCCCATTTCTTAAGCTCGCCGCAGGCATAGTCATGAGAAAATGCAGGTCGATAAGAGCGAGCGCTTACCATGGCATCGTAAGCATCACAAACGGCAGTTGCGCGAGCCACAAGTGGGATTTCCAATCCCCTTTTCCTATACGGATAGCCTGTTCCATCCCAATTTTCATGGTGGTACACAGCCGCATCGAGTAATAAATCAATTATTTCTTTTGGGATTACAGAATCGTTTTCCCTGCGGGCAGACTCCAGCAATTTTCTGGCAAATACGGTGTGCTGTTGTATCAAACGGTACTCTTCCTTAGCTAAAACCCCTGTTTTAGTTAAAAGTTCAGCGGGAACATGAGCCTTGCCTATATCGTGGTAATAGGCCGCTAAACTGTAATACTGGAGCATGGGTTGGTCAGCATATTCATTGAGGCATATTGAAAAGCACTCCATGAGCTTTCCCACATTAATGCTATGTTGAATTTGTTCTTCGGGGAGCAGATGTAAAATTTCATCTGCAGATACTATCTCATTGATTTTTTTCAATGGTTCCACTCCTTAGAAGAATCTGGAGTACACAATTTTGATAAAACCGTACCGGTAAATTAGAAGTAACCTCCCGGCTTTATTTCTGCTTTGCCTCAGCTTTAACCAATAATTCTGTTTTACTTATAATTTTTAAAGTATCAAGTAAAAGAGCAATCCGGTTCTTTTCTGTTGTGCTCTCCAACTGAGCAATTCCAGTAAGGTAAGAATTTGTTTGATCTATGTTTACTTTCGGGGGCGGAGCAATTTTTTCGGACGGAATATCGGTAACCTCATCCACTTCATCAACAATCAAGCCAAAGTGGTTTTCTTTCACCGAAATAATGATGATGCAAGTACGATCACTATAAGGGATCTCAGCTTTTCCAAAGCGAAGACGTACATCTACAAGCGGTATAATTTGACCGCGTAGATCTATGACTCCTTTTACATAGTGAGGGTAATCGGGAAGCTGGGTAATATCCTGCATCCCAACAATTTGAACCACATCTGCAATGGAAACCGCAAAGAGCTGTTTGTCGATCCAAAAGGTTAAATAACGCCCCTTCACCTCATCTTGCAAGCCGTAATCCTGCTCAACTGTTTGTCCCATATTCTTAAAGGCCTCCTTTTCTTTCACCTTAAACTCTGAAAGGCTTAAAATGTAAACCCGGAATACGAGTCGGTCGTATCATTCTGTAAACGATATGCGTTATTGCTCGGTGAACCTGAAAGCTTAAATTTAGATACTTCCTGCTGTAAGGTCTGAGCCTGTGCTGCAAGCTCTTCACTGGAGGCAGAGCTTTCTTCGGCTGTTGCTGCATTGTTCTGTATGACCGCAGACACCTGAGAAAGCCCCTGGTTAATTTGCTCAATTGCAGCAGCCTGCTCCGTAGAGGCTTCATCAATTTCTCGAATCGCCTGGTCTACCATTTGAGATTTTTCAGCTACTTGTCCCAAAACACCCAGCGTTTCAGCTGCAATACGTTCCCCTTCGGCCACTGTGGTTGCCGATTTCTGAATCAGGTCAGATGTTTGCTTAGCAGCCTCAGCCGATTTTGCGGCAAGATTACGCACTTCATCCGCAACAACGGCAAAGCCTTTGCCAGCACTGCCTGCACGAGCGGCCTCAACCGCTGCATTCAGAGCAAGGATGTTTGTTTGGAACGCAATGTCTTCTACCAGCTTCGAAATTTTTGAAATTTGGTGAGAATCCTCTCCAATTTCACGCATGGCACCATTGAGTCTCTGCATAAACTCGTGGCTTTCTGAAATACCCTTCACCGACTGATCGACATAGGTTGTTGCATTATTTACGCTAACTGCGTTTTGAGCTGCCCGCTCTGCAACACTTACAATGGAAGCATTAAGCTCTTCAACGGATGCCGCCTGCTCCGTAGCACCGGATGAGAGAGCCTGTGCGGCGGAAGAGACCTGCTCAGAACCGGTATTTACTTGGTCTGCTGCCATACTAATAAGCTGGAGGGTATTACTCAATTCGTTCTTAATTCTTTCAAGGGCAAGACCCAACGCATCTTCTTCCGAACGCAACGGTACATCCTGTGTAAAATCACCTTTGCTGATCACTTCTGCTGCTACAACCTGCTTGCGGATGCCATCTACCATTTGGTTAAACGAGGCGGCAAGCTGACCGGTTTCGTCTTTGGAGAGCATATCGCTTAAATCTACATCTACATGTCCTAGCGCAATTAAATCGGCAGCTTCAACAACACGGCCAATTGGCTTGGTAATCGTGAGGGAAATCCGCTTGCCTAAAATAATACCGGCTATTGCACCAATTACAGCGAATACGATTAAAACGATGGTCATGATAAGAGCGGAACGTTCATTAGAATCGCTAGTTTGCTTCGCAGCTTCCATGCGAATATCCACCAGCTTCTGTAAATCTTTAAACATAAGATCTGTTTTATCAGAAACATTGTCCAATTCATTAGCAGCTTCCCTTGCTTTCCCAGCCTTAATTTCTTCGAAAGCATTGTTCATAGCGATAACATAAGATTCGTTGTACAGCTTGTCTATTTCATCTATTAGAGCTAGGCTGTCTTGTCTTACGGTTGTTTTTTTATACTCTTTCAAATTATCTGTAAAAGTCGACACACTTTCTTTACAGTTTTTTTCATACTTTAATACTTCGTTGCTATTGCCAACTTCAATAATAGCTTCTCTTACATCAATTCGGCTCTGGTAAATAGCTTCATAGGAATTAATTAACTTTTCGATGGGGGCCGTTTGTTGTTCGTATAAATATGTATCTAGGTTATTGATGCTAATCATTCCGTAAGTTCCTACACCGCCAATGGCGATCATAAAAATAATCATTGCGAAAAATCCGGTAGATAGTTTGCGAGCTATGCTAAAATCTTTATATTTTTTCATAAAATATCAGCCTTTCTATAACGAAACTTATTTTTCACCGTATTTCTCTTAGTTTTTTTCATCCTTTCCTGATGATATAATTGTATAACTCTCGACAAACCACTTTTCTTTTACAATGATGTTTTCTGAAAATTTTTCCACAATGTTACTATTCTTTTTCCGCATTTAACTACCCCTCTCAGAATGATAAATATTTAGAAGAGACTGTCAAAATCTCATTCTTTTGAGCTTGTTACCATAAGATACTAAATTAATTGGCTTTTCCTTTTGAATCATATCGTATTATAATAAGGGTAATATAATAAAAAGAAAGATTTTATATCGTCGCAGTTTATCCAAGACCGTGCGTAATTCAACAGGAATGCGGTTTATACTGCTGTATTTGTATTTATGACGGCTGAATTGACGGCGAATGCTTTATTTTCTTCATGAGTAAAATAAAGCTCGTTCATTTTTTCAATAGCTTTTTTCTTTTGCTCCATAAGAGAATGGGCATACACATTGAGAGTAATATTTACATTTGAATGCCCTAGAATTTCACTTAATGTTTTTAAGTCAACCCCAAGCTCTAACGCTCTTGTTGCAAAGGTATGGCGTAGAGCATGAAACTTACGATTTTTCACTCCAGACTCTACTAACATTTTTTTATACAGCCTTTGGTAAGCCCTTGGGTCGAACGGTTCTGTCCCTGAAGAAAGAATATAGTAGTTTTCGGCTTTGGGTATCATATTTTTATCTTTTACCTGTTTATAGAAAAATGCTGGAATGGGAATCTTTCTGCATGAGGTGCAACTTTTGGGAGTACCTATGCTAAGTTTCGTTTTCGTTCCTTCTGATTCAAAATTTCGAACACGTGAAACGGACCGACGAATAGACATAGTCCCGGCATCAAAATCAAAGTCGCCCCATTTTAATGCACAAAGCTCACCGAGACGGATTCCTGTGTAAAAACATAGAACAATCCCTAACATTCTTTCATCTTTTGAATTTTGAACCGTATATTCAAGGAGTCGCTGCTCCTTTAAACTGAAAACGGGTACTTCTGTCAAAGAATACTTTACTTTGGGAAGTATAACTTTATCAATGAGAAGATGATTCTCTGGTGTTTTGATAAAAATCGCTTTTAATGCGGTTTTAAAAATTGATAGGATTTTTTTCTGATAAGTTACAGACAGCTCTTGATTGTTATGAATGGATTGCACAAAAGCTGTAATTGTTTTTTCACACAGTAGTGTGTTTTGTGGCTGAGAAAAATATGGAATTACATAGCTTTTCATACAGTAATAATAGCTTTCGAACGTAGAAGGCTTTAATTGATTGAGCGAATCGTTCAATAACCAATTGTTAAATAAGTCTGCTGCATTTTCTTTTGATTCTTGCACTTTCATAATCGGTGTTGCTTCGGTATCACAAGAGTTTTTCATTTTTTCTCGTACTTCTCGGTACGTTTTGGCGTAATAATAACGGTACTTCCCCTCCGATTGAATGACTCTTCCTTCCCAACGCCCATCTTTACGTTTATATATATTTTCACCTTTACGAGCCATGGTAAATACTCCTTTCTATGACGTTAATGCTGACGGCGAATTATTAGAAATCTATAACATTTCTATAATTTTAACTAAAAACACTTATATTTTTTCGTAGTTTTTTATTATCAATTGGCGAGATTGACTTCTTTAAAAAGATAATATATAATGAAAAAGGTCATATTGTGTCGAAATTACATGTCTCGGTCTTGGATAAACTGCGACATTTTCGCACAGTTATTTTAGCTAAAAATAAGCTCAAAACCACAGGATTCACTGTATGAATCCTGTGGTTTTTTTATTTTGAATAGAATGTATTTCATTGCTTCCGCTTTGTAATCTCCTGCTTATTTTTTTACTTTTCTGTCTTTATAAGAAACAAGGACACCCTGCCTTAATAACATAGTAGAAGATAATCTTTTCCCCTGCCATTATAAAAGGCTGGGGTTCGGAAAGATGGAGTTGATTTTATGAATTCAGATCAATTAAACAACATGAGTTATTGGGACCAGATCCGCACTACACAAGGAGACGAAGCATGTAAAACCACTTTCATTGAGCATGCGAAAAAAGATGTACGGCAGGCCGTTTCTCAGCTTAATGATAATCGCCTAGCCTTCCCCTGCCTGTACATACTCCATGAACCGATTTTACAGCAGCATGCGCAACGATATTTAAACATGCGAAACATGACGGCATTGCAACTGATTAATCAGGTAAAAGGTTATAAAGCGGTTGGTATAAACACATTTTCCGCGAAGCAAAAATCCTCTTACCCGGTTTTAAAGTGGATTTTAGAAACAGGCTTCAAAGAAGAAATTTTAGAAGATGATTATGAAGAAGTATTGGATTTAAGTATTTCCGTCCTCATCAACATTCACAAGGATGCTGACATTTTGCCTATGGCGGCAGATATATTGTTTCAGCGAAACCGAAATGACCGTCTCATTCACGATTTGGTGTGGGCCTTGTTTCGCTTCCGCGACCCACAGGTGCTAAAGCTCATTGCGCAGCGTCTCTCCTCTGCAAATCAGAAGGATGCGAATCTAGCAGCAGAATTATTACACACAGATCTAATTGAGAAATCTGCCCTGAAAAGCGGGAAGAAAGAAGCATTGGAGGCTTACTTGGATTGGCTGGAAGAAAACCTGCCTTACCTGTATTTTACAGAAGAAAGCTTTCAATACACTAGTAAACCGGAGTTTTGTACCTTAGATTTAGAGCGCAAATACCTGCAAAAGGGTACCCCCTCTTTAAATAAGGTTCCCATTACAACTTTGGCACCGGAAGAACAGCAATGTATGGCTGCTTTTCAAAAACTGAGTAAGGATGAAAAACGGTTATTATCCAACTACTCTCATCGAATCCACAATAAAAGCATTTCCGATTGGGAGGAATGGCTGCACGTTCCTACTCACGAACAAATCAAAGCCGCTAAGGCAAGATTGGAGGGAGAGGAATGATCGCAATCACCGGTTCATCTCAACCAATCTCCGAACTAATTGCTGCGTACCCGGAGAATAGCGTAGAGCAGCAGGTGCTAAAGCAAATGTCTGACAGTGAAGAAACCTACCGTTACGATACGCTAAAGCAGCTGCAATTTGAGCTGTCTTTGCGTAAAGAAATTGTTAATGCCGCAAGAGACCTAAACCGAAGCGGTTTAAATTTTACGGTATTTCATAAATCCAAGGTTAACCCTGAATTTTGGGAAAGAACCAGCAACGGTGGCTTTTTATTAAAGCAAGGGGTAAAACCCAGCGACGCAATACGTGATATTTATAAAAATGGGCAATTGTATGGCACCGAGTGCGCCACCGCAATGGTTATCGTATATTATAAGGCTTTACTGGAGCTTCTTTCAGACGAAACCTTTAACCGCCTGTTCCCCTCCATCTATTTAATGAATTGGCATAGGCTAGACCCTCTACTGCGCGAAGTAGGCACGCCCAAATCAGTTGCCGATGTAATGCTAGGTGACCGTGGGTATTTCATTAATCCGGAGGTAGACCCCGAGGTCTCAGAATTACAGGGCGAAAACGTCATCATTATGCCGGGAGGGCTTTACTATGGGCATGGCATAGGACTTACCACTGCTGATCGTATTCTACGAATGCTCAATGCCAACCGAGTAGACGGGGCAACCCAAAGCGCCTATTTTATAGAAAAGTCAGCTGCGCGGCCAAACTTTAAAAAACTGGAGCAGGCATCGCAAGGCTCGTCTGCTACTGCATCGTCACAATCGTCGCAGTCATCACCGCCATCGATTTTAAACTGGCGTCCATTCCCTCAGCCAATCTCAAGATAAATGGTAGCTTAGCAAAAAAGTGGGGTACTGATCTAATTCATCAGCACCCCACCACTCACGCAAACAAATAAAAAGAGCAGGCAGAGTTAAACCTCTGCCTGCCCATTCCGTACTCTTAGCCCTAATTCGGTAATCATATATTGGTTTTGCCCGGCTTCGCCCTCCCGAATTTTTGTAATTAAGTGTTTTTCGAGGAGCTCCCCAATATTATCTTCACTCACCTCATGAACAACGGGGCTGGTCTTTGACAATATAAAATTATGCCCTGTCGCTTCGCCAACCTCAAACAGATTTAAAACCCGCCCAATTTCTTTATTCGTCATTATAAATCTCCTTCTGCCTTGTAACTCATTTCTCAACTAATTCGATGTAATGCGATGTTCGTATTATAGCCTACCGTATTTTTAATATTCAGTATTCGCTGAATCCAAAGAGCCGTTTTACAAAATCCTATGTTCTCAAACAAAATATTTGTATTGGAATTTCGATTAACGCATAGTATGTAAGAAGAATAATTATACTGCAATATTGCGAGGTGCTTCTATGGCAGACAATCAAATTCGCCACTTGTTCCCGGGTAATAATACAAGCCAAGGCTTCTTCTCTTACTTTGCTTATATACTACCCTTACCGCAAACCAAACGTTTTTATTGCCTGAAGGGCGGGCCCGGCGTGGGCAAATCTACCCTTCTAAAACACATTGGTGACCGCATGGCACTGGAGGGGTTCGACCTTGAGTATATGCACTGTGCCTCTGACCCCGATTCTCTGGACGGCCTTGTGATACCTGCTTTGGGAGTCGCTCTTGTGGACGGCACTGCACCACACGTAACAGACCCCGTATACCCTGCCGCAGTAGATGAAATTGTTAATTTAGGGGAGTATTGGGACGACGAAGGCATTCGGGAAAACCGAGATGAAATTGTGCGTATTAGTGGAGAAAACAAGCAGCAATACAAACACGCATACAAATATTTAGCGGCTGCTAAAAGCCTTTTGGACGACGTGACCGAGACGCTTGAGCTTGTTACCGACAAGGCCGGTGCTCTTTCACAGGCTCGGCACATTATTAACAACGAGCTGTCTCAAATCCCAATTACCGGTAAAATGGGGAGTATTCGCCGTTTATTTGCAAGCGCAATTACTCCATCCGGTGTGGTGTATCATTTGGATTCACTCTCGAACTATGCTACAAAAGTGTATTTAATTCAGAACCTTTGGGGAATTGGTGTACATGAGTTGCTGGAAAAAGTGACGGCTGAAGCCGTATTCCGTGGGTTGGATGTTGAGCGGTACTATTCTCCCTTAGCACCAGATACCCGCATTGAGCACGTATTCATCCCAGAATTAAAGGTCGCGTTTATTTCAGAGCCGGTGGGCTATTCGTGGAACCACGTTGGTGACTCTGTAATTGATATGACACAATATACCGACAAATTACTCACTGACGCGCAGATTGAGGCAATTGACTTTAGCTCAAAGAATTACCATATGCTCATTGCACAGGCGGTTAGTGCTCTTTCCAGAACCAAAAAGCTGCACGACGAGCTGGAAGCCTACTATATTCCACACATGAATTTTGCAGGTGTACAGAAAAAAGAAGAAGAGATTTGTGAGCAGATTTTATCCTTAGCTAATCTGCCGGATTAAGTTTTTTCTGCCATCTCTGTATTTTTAAAAAGAGCCGCCGAAATATCGGCGGCTTTCGTTTGTTCTATTCAAATACTTTTTTATAAAGCAAAACAGGTAATTCGGTTTCATAGGAGGAGAGCTTGCCCACCAAATCTATAAAATGAGGAGTTTCCGTATGCCGTTTCAGTGCATCTAAATCTACCCATTCCTCAATTAAAGTTAAATGATGTGCATTGTCTAATTCTTGAAACAATTCGTAGGATATACAATCTTTTTCTTGAACCGTTTTATCGATTAACAATCGATATAATTGCAATGCTTCTGTTAAACAACCCTCTTTAATCATACTTCTCGCAACTACTTTTATCATAAAGCTTTATTCTCCTTTTTATTTGATTATACAACATAGTTAGGGTTTGGTATAGTGATGAGGTTCGTCATCATCGAACCAATCCATATATTTTAAGTAAATGAGAATAAGCCTTTTACTTATAGTAACACTAACTGTAAATTAGTTTGTAGAAATAAAGGAGATTACTTCCATGTCTACTAAAACAGTTGACGGAAATCAAGCGGCGGCCTACGCTTCTTACATGATGACGGAGGTTGCTTCCATTTTTCCCATCACACCCTCTTCCCCAATGGCAGAGCATGTGGACCAATGGGCAACCGAAGGGAAGCAGAATCTATTCGGACAACCGGTAAAGGTCGTAGAAATGCAGTCGGAAGCAGGAGCGGCTGGTGCCATGCACGGGGCTTTACAGGCCGGTGCACTCGGCACTACCTACACAGCCTCACAAGGACTATTACTGATGGTGCCGAATATTTATAAAATGGTTGGCGAGCTGCTTCCCGGTGTACTTCACGTTTCTGCCCGTGCGCTTGCTACCCATGCTTTATCTATTTTTGGTGACCATCAAGACGTAATGGCTTGCCGTCAAACCGGAGCCATTATGCTTGCATCTACCAATGTACAGCAGGTGGTAGATCACGCTTTCCTCGCCCACTTTTGTGCCATCAAAGCGAGTTTACCCGTTATACACTTTTTTGATGGCTTTCGTACCTCTCACGAATACCAGAAAATAGATGTTCCGGAATACGAGCAGGTTCTGCCTTTGCTCGACCAAAAAGCATTAAAGGCTTTTAAAGAAAGGGCACTCAACCCCAATCACCCCGTTGCAAGGGGAACAGCGCAAAACCCAGATATTTATTTTCAGGGTCGTGAAGTACAAAACCCATATTTTGACCGTGTTCCCGGCATTTTAGAAGAACTTATGCAATCCTACTCCAAAATTACAGGCAGAGAATTCCAGTTGTTCTCCTATTACGGAGCAAAGGATGCAACGCACGTGATTATTGCGATGGGCTCAGTATGCGACACCATTCGCGAGGTGGTTGACCAGCTTACCGCAGAAGGCAAAAAGGTAGGTGTAATAAGCGTTCATCTTTACCGGCCTTTCTCTGCCGAGCACCTGCTAAACGCTTTGCCGGAAAGTGTACGCTATATTTCTGTACTAGACCGCACCAAGGAGCCTGGTTCCATTGGCGAGCCTTTGTATTTAGATGTTAGCAAGGCGGTGTTAGAGCAAAGAAAAAATATTGCAATTTTTGGCGGCAGATATGGCCTTGGCTCAAAAGATACTCGGCCCGGACATATTTTGGCTGTCTTTCACAATATGTATGCAGAAAAACCTCTTCCCCGTTTTACAATTGGGATTGATGATGACGTAACTATGCTCTCTTTAGCAGAAATTGAGCCAAACCACGAGTCACCAAGCATCAACTGCAAATTCTGGGGGCTAGGCTCCGACGGTACCGTTGGGGCAAATAAATCTGCTGTAAAAATCATTGGTGAAAACTCTAATAAATATGTACAAGCCTATTTTTCTTACGACAGTAAAAAATCTGGTGGAACTACCACCTCTCACCTGCGCTTTGGTGACACCCCCATTCGATCCCCATACCTCATCGATCGAGCCGATTATATTGCCTGCCACAACAAAAGCTTTCTTTATAATTACGACATTTTAAGCGGCATCAAAGAAGAAGGCATTTTTGTACTGAACTGTAGCTGGTCTGGCGAAGAGCTTGAGCGCAATCTTCCCGCTGCGCTAAAGCACACCATCGCACAAAAAAGACTGAAATTCTATACAGTGGATGCCATTGACATTGCCTCGAAAATTGGCCTTGGCAACCGTATTAATATGATTATGCAGTCTGCATTTTTTAAGCTAGTTCCAGTGATTCCGCTCGACCAAGCAGTTACCCTGCTTAAGGAGGGTATCCTCAAATCCTACGGCAAAAAGGGACAAAAGGTAGTTGAGATGAACTATGCCGCAGTAGATGCCGGCATACAGGCTCTACACCAAGTGGAAGTTCCCAGCCATTGGGGGGAAGAGAAAACCACCGCCTCCCTACACTCTTCAAAAGAAGCAAATGAACCGGAGTTTATTTCTCGTATTCAAAGGGTGATGGCGCGAGATGAAGGCAACGATTTGCCAGTTAGTGCATTTTTAGATATGCCAGACGGTACCTTCCCGCTGGGCACCACGGCCTACGAAAAACGTGGCATTGCCGTAATGCTGCCTGAATGGCAAATTGAGCGATGCATTCAGTGTGGTATGTGTTCTTATGTTTGCCCCCACGCTACCATTCGTATGATGGTGCTCGACGAAGAGGAAACGAAGCGTAAGCCAGAATCCTTTGAAAGCAAGCAGGCAACCGGAAAAGGGCTGGAAAACTACCAGATGCGCATTCAGGTAAGCCCCTTAGATTGCACTGGCTGCGGCAACTGTGCAGATGTTTGCCCGGCTAAGGGTAAGGCACTAATTATGAAGCCTGCTGGCCAAGAGGAAGCACAGCGCAGCAATTGGGAATTTGCTATGACCCTAACAGAAAAGAGGGATTTAATCCCCTCAAACACCGTAAAAGGCAGCCAGCTGTGCAAACCACTTCTTGAATTCAACGGTGCTTGCCCCGGCTGTGGAGAAACACCGTATGTAAAGCTAGTTACGCAGTTGTTCGGTGACCGCATGCTCATTGCAAACGCGACTGGCTGTTCCTCTATTTGGGGTGCCAGCGCTCCCTCCATCGCTTATGCCACCAATGCAAATGGAAAAGGTCCCGCTTGGGCAAACTCCTTGTTTGAGGATAATGCCGAGTTTGGCTACGGAATGTATTTGGGCTCAAAGCAAATTCGAGAAAACCTCGCGTTACAGGTGGAAGAAGCTTTGCAGCAGCAAAAGCTGAAGGAATCGCTTCGCACAGCACTATCCAATTGGCTAGAGGCTTTCTTCTCCGGAACGGCAGCAAAAGAAGAATCAAATGCGTTAATTTCTGCATTGAAAGAAGCGAACACAACCGATTGCCCACAATTACAAAAGATACGCGATATGCAGGATTACCTGGTAAAGCAATCTGTTTGGATTATTGGGGGCGACGGCTGGGCCTATGATATTGGTTACGGTGGGCTTGACCATGTGCTGGCAAGCGGTGAGGATGTAAATCTTTTGGTTTTGGATACCGAAATCTACTCAAACACCGGTGGGCAAGCCTCCAAATCCACCCCCATTGGTGCGGTAGCCAAATTTGCGGCAGCTGGTAAACGAACCCGTAAGAAAGACCTTGGTATGATGGCAATGAGCTACAAGAACGTTTATGTAGCGAAAATTGCTATGGGTGCAAACTATATTCAAACACTGCAAGCCATTATGGAAGCCGAGCGCTACCCCGGGCCATCCCTCATTATTGCTTATTCTCCCTGTGTAAGCCACGGTATTATTAAGGGAATGGGAACGAGCATGAACGAAGAGAAAAGAGCAGTAAACGCTGGCTATTGGCACCTATACCGTTACAATCCTATGCTAAAAGAGCAAGACAAAGCTCCGTTTGTGTTGGATTCTAAGCAACCTGCAGAGCCATACCGCGATTTCCTCAAAGGTGAGCTGAGATACACGCAAATGATTACCGCTAACCCAGAGAGCGCAGACCAACTTATGGAGGAAGCAGAAAAGAACGCACAAAATAATTACGAAATGTACAAGCAGATGGCAGAGGATAAGCTATTCTAAGCTTTGTCAAAGCCCTCTGTTTCATTCGAAGTTTCAATTAAAATGGTTCTGTCCGCTTGCAAGTGTAAAAATCGCTTTATTACTTTCTGCTTACGTCAATAAAATCTATAAAGCATTTACTAGCTTTCGTACTTTTGGTATGAAAGAGGCGCTGTGCTATATCACAAGATACTCTGCTGGCGCAGGGCTTGCCCCTCGTACTAAGAGCTTTTCATTTTGTTTAGAGAAAGTTTTTGCTTGACTAGTAAAATGTTGCGCTTGGGCGCAAGGCTTCTGCTGGCGCAGGGCTTGCCCCTCATGTCGGAGCGGGCACAACCTTTCACGAAAGGGTGAAAGGTTGCAAAGGCATGCCAAAGGGAGAGTATCGATTCTCTGCCTTTGGAATCCGAAGTGAGCCCCCGCTCTGCATCTATTCTCCGCACAGAAAACGCCTGTGCGTTACAGACTGTGAGTAAGGTTTTGTTTTGTCGCTCATAAATAGAAGAAGCGACAGTTAAAGCGATATTCAATAAGCAAAAGAAAGCTGCACAGCTAAAAACGGCTGTGCAGCTTCTTTTCTATTGTTTTATGAAATGCAAACTATTTTTCATTCGTATCCACATAATCTTTTGCGTGTTCAATGTCTGGCTTTGAGGGAATCGTAACCTGTGAAATGTGCTTTACCTTATGAATCTCAGCCAAAGGTGCTGTATCGTGGCGTTCCACTGGAATATGAGCATGCTTATCTTTTTCAGGCATTTGTATGGTCTCCTTTTCATTTATATTATCTTATTTTTTTCTTATGAAATAAAGCTAGACTCCCAGTACAATCATTGTGTCTCCATTCGGCAAGCGGGCGATTCCCGCTTCAAACATTTTAGCCATTTGAACAATCATTTGCTCCCGCTGTGCTAAATCTTCAATATGAAGGCACAACGGGTCACCTCCAACAATTTGCTCTGGATTATTCGAAAAATACACCAGAATTTGTGGGTCATTGGTCATATTCTTTCTCCTCTCAAAAAGCGTCAGCGGGACATAATTCTGCGAACTTTACGGCTGTTTTCAAGCACGGGAGTGCTCTTGATAGCAGCAATCATTCGCCCCATGTCGCGGTCTACTGGTACCATTGCAATAACCATTTTATCGTGCTCGATACTTCGCTTAATATAGTGGTAGGTTTTCACCCCCAAAGCACTGGCGGCTTCAAATAGAATGGCTTGCCGCTGCCCTGCGTTTTCCAACGTAGCACGGAACTGCTCTTTTTTCGGAGTAAGAACTACGGCCAGACCTTGGTTTAAAAGCAAATCCGTTGCGACGGGGGAACCAGCCGCACCCGTTACATAAACTTCATCCACAAACAGGATGGAACCACCCTCTATATGGATTTTTCCCTGTTTTACTTCACAAATATCGCCGATGCTCTTTCCCTTTGTTAAGCGTTTCAGCAAAAAGACAGAAAGCAAGCCGAGTATAACCGAAGCGACAATGGAATAAGTGCGAGAGAACGTATCAGTTAGCAATACCACCGAAGACGTTATCATAGATGAAATCATGGAGATATAGTTTCGAGCCTCATAGGTTTTCGAAATGCCATCAATATAGGCATTCCCACGGCGGGCAAAGCCGGAGGATTCGAGGTTATCCAAACTCTCTTGCTCCATTTTGCGAATATCTCGAAAATGCTGTACTGCCAATGCCAAAAAGGTAAAGGCGGCATAGTCCTTTTCCAGCAAAGCGGGAATGGCAACCGCTCCCAATGCGGCAGCGATAAAACCAGCAAACAAATGAATAAATTGGCCGTCTGGGTAGGTGGGCGTTTGCCGGTAATCCACTACCAGAGTTATGGCACGTGCAATGGTTCCTACCAATATGCCCAGCCCAATTGCCCACGCATAGGTTATACTTATCATTTCAGAAAATATCGGCATACTCTTCCCTCCCTTGTGAATTTATTTAATTTAAGTTTCATTATTTTGTACCATATCATACATCAAATGCACTGCTTTTCGAATTTCCTTATAGCTGGTGCAACGGCACAAATTTGCCTGAAGCCACTCTTCCACCACATATTCTTCCGGTATATTGGGGTGCTGTGTCAGCATGGCATGGCAAACCATTAAAAAACCAGAGGTACAATACCCGCACTGAAAGGCATTTGCCGTTACAAATGCTTTTTGTATTGCTGTGTTCCCGCCAAGTCCTTCCACAGTGGTAATTTTACAGCCCTGTGCTTCTACTGCAAGCATTAGGCAAGATTTTACCGGCCAGCCGTCAATCATAACCGTACACGCACCGCAGTCCCCATTTTTACAGCCGGGCTTTGCACCGGTAAGCCCAAGCTGTTCCCTTAGTACATCCAACAAAACATCGGAGGGTCTTACCGTTACTTCGTGCGTTTCTCCATTTACTTCAAGTGATACAATTGTTTTTCCCTCATACAGTATCATTCTGCCATGCCTCCAGCAATTCACACACCGTATTTTGAAAGACAAATTTTCGATAATCTCCAGAGCCCTCAACCCCTTGGTAAGCGGGCTCCGGTAATCGCTTTACCGCTTTCTGCGCTCGCACCTCTGGGGATAGCTCTCGGTTATTTAGTACCGTTTCAATCGCCCCACTGCGAAAAGGCCGGGAGCATATTCCAGAAAAAGCGATTCGCAGCTCGTCCTCTTTCCATATTGCGGTTACATTTACAAGCGGGTAATCGATTTTCTCTTGCGTGGTTTTTTTAATGTGAGCATAACGTGTCGTTAATGCCCATTCCGGAATGTGAAGTTGAACAATCCATTCCCCATCTTTTAATTGCACCCTCCCATTAAAGATGCTGGCAAAGGGAACTCTACGAATCCCGTTTGCCCCGCTCGTTGTTGCTTCTGCATCAGCCAACAGCAACGGCAAGCTAGTTTCGCGATAAATAATGGTTCCGCAGAGATTGCCTCCAAGGGTAATACGACACTGGTTGGTATGGTCTGCTATACGACCGCACGCCAACCCTAATAAGGGAAACTGCTTGGATTCTCTTATATCATTGAGCGTACACGCCGCTCCAATTGTTAAAAACCCGTTCTCTTTACTTAGAACATTACATTCCGGAATCTTTTTTATATCGATAAGTGCATCTGGGTGGATACTCCCAGCACGACACATGGTAATCACTTCCGAACCGCCGGAGTAAAAAGCAAACTGCTTCTTTTCTTTCTGGAATCGATTCATTGCCTGTTCTACTTCTTTTAATGAATTGGGTCGGCAATAGATAAAATCAAATGATATCACGATGTACCCTCCTGCGACGTACGCCAAAGCGTTTCTGGTATCAGCGGGAACGTGGTATACTCAAACCCAAACGCATTGGATAATGCGTTGCCAAGTGCCGCCGGAATGCCAATGGTGCCGTGCTCCGCATAGCTTCTCACACCATAGGGGGAACCATCCTCGGGGGTTTCTACAAACTCCACGCGGTAATCCGGCTCCTGCCCTATGTGCATTAATTTATAGGTTCTAAGGTTCGGCGCCTGCGGCATACCCTGTTCATTGTACGTTAGCTTTTCCCGGCTCGCCATGCTCATCCCCATTGCCATACCGCCAGCTACCATCGAGCGCATCGATTCTGGGTTAATCACCTTGCCAATATCCATTACGGTTAATGCAGAGATTAATCGATAGGTAAAGGTTTTAATATCTGCTTCTACCTCCACCACTTGTACTCCCAATGTCCACGCAGGCCCTGTCATTCCTTTCCCAGTAATTGGGTCTAGCATGCTAAGGCCCTTGAGCATCATACCGCCTCTTCCCACAACGGGCTCGCCTATTGATTCACCTCTTGGCGACTGGTAGCCCTGTACAATATCTTTTAATTCAATATAGCGCTCCGGGTTTTGAATGGCAAACACACGGCCATTCGCCACCTCTATATCGTCATCGGAACACCCCAAAGCCAGTGCCCCATTGCTGCGAAGCTGGGAAAGAACATCATCTGCCGCACGTATCACAGCCTTGCCCGCCATATATGCAGTCAGGCTCGCTACGGTTTTCCAGTGCTCCGGTGCAACTCGAGTATCAACTGGCAGAACTACATGCACTTGGTCGCAAGAGATTTTCAGCTTTTCCGCCAGAATTTGTGCTAGTTGGGTTTGTCCATTGCTTCCCATTTCTACCACGCCGGTAATCAAGTTCACACTTCCGTCGGTATTAAAGGTGATGGTTGCACCGGAGATTGCATTTGTTGGGGGATTTTCGGTCTTCCAAAAGCAGGCAATCCCCTTTGCCTGCACGGTATTTTCTTTCATCACCTTGGGGGTAAAATCGCATGAGGTAATCTGCTTTGCTCGCTCTAAGCATTGGGGCAAATCACCAATCAGGCTCTTGCTATATTCCACCTGCGTAGGTGTGGTGCTGCCTTCGTGAATGGCATTACGCAGACGCAGCTCAAGCGGGTCTATCCCGCACTTTTTTGCCAGAAGGTCAATTGCACGCTCCACGCAAAACGTATAGGAATCGTGACCAAAACCACGATATGCCGTGGAATAGGTGTGGTTGGTGTATACGCAAAGGGAATCGCAATGTACATTTTCAATGTGGTATGGGCCGGTACAATCCACTGCAATCGCCTTTGCCATATTGGGAGATATATCGGTATATGCGCCGCAATCCACATGAAAGGTAAATTGCGCTGCCTGTATATATCCCTCTTTATCTGCTCCCAGCGTTACGTCTGCCTCCAGACCAATACGGCAAGGTGCCGCTTCCATGTCCTGTTCTCTGGTTATTATCAGTCGAACTGCCTTTCCCCCAACACTTTTGGAGGCTAAATAAGCGAGTATTTCTAACATAACCGCAGATTTGCCACCAAAGCCGCCACCAACAAACGGCACGGTTACTTGTATTTGCCCTGCTGGAACCACAAATGCATCGGAGATTTGCTTTCGCACGGCATAGGGAGACTGCGAGGAGGTTGTAATTTTCACGTTGCCGTCCGCGCTAATTTCGGCGCGGGCAGTTCGCACCTCCATCGCCAAGTGGTCAGATGGAGGGAGTGAAAAATGCTGCTGTACAATTGTTTCACAATTCTTCAAAGCTGCTGGCGCATTCCCTTTTCGTATTTGGTAGTGGCTTGCAATGTTGGTTTTTTCTTCTGGGCAAACATCGGTCAATTGCCTCTTATATGCTTTTACATTCTCATGTATCAAAACTGCACCCTCTGCCAACGACTCCTTAGGTGTTAGCAATACAGGGAGCGGCTCGTACTCTACTTCAATTTGCTCTACCGCTTTTTCGGCAATGGCTTCTGTTTGCGCCACAACAAGCGCAACTGGCTCTCCGGCATACCGTACAACATCTCTTGCCAAGGCGGGGCGATCTATTAGCAAAGGGCCGTGTAGCTCTTTAAATTCCGAACCAATTAATATCGATTTTACTCCACTTACTTCCCATGCCTTTGATGTATCTATCTTACGAATTTTTGCGTGCCCATACGGGCTTGTTAGCAGCCTAGCACACAAAACACCTGTGGTGGGTAAATCATTTACGTACTGTGCATTGCCAGTCACCTTGTCCCACGCATCCTTGCGAGGAACGTTTTTCCCTATTGCTACGTTCAACTCTATTCACCCACTTTTTCACTTTATCAATTCAAGTAGTATATTTCCCCAGTATTTAGAAAAAATGTAATTGAAATAATGAGGGGGGTGAAATTATGAATCCATTTTTAGAAAAGCACAGCTCTGTTTTAGACGGCATAAAAGATTGGGCTTCCGTTTACCCGCAGCCCTATAATAAAATGACGGTAGACCCCTACACAAAGGTTCGCATAATCCTTATGAACGGAATCGAAGTAGAGTCTATCTTATTTAAGCACCAATTTAGCCGTAACTGTACAAATAACGATTTGCGCAGGGAGCTTGCTCTACTGCGCCGTGTAGAACAGCAGCAGCAAAAACGCATTAATTGGTTAAAACCGATTGACGAAACATCGCTCGAAACCACGATAGGCTATGAGCATGTAGCGGTTGACCTAACTGCGTGGCTGGCACAAAATGAGCCAAACGCTTATGTAAAGCAAACACTGGATTTTGCCCTTCTTGAAGATTTTGACCATTTATACCGTTACTCTAACCTGCTGGATTTGGACGCTCAAATACCGGCTCAGCAACTTGTAAAAAGCTATGTGGATATTACACCCGGCCGCCCGACAATTGCGGAGCACCGATTCCCGTTTGACTCTATAAAAAATCCCGTTGATTTTAAAACGGCAGACATTCGAACAAAGCTCAATACCCTTATTATTACCGCCGGTGAACAACAAACCTTGAACTTTTATATGAACATTGGCAACACCTATTACAACGACTTGGGGCGGCAGCTTTATTTAGAAATTGCAATGATTGAAGAACAGCATGTAAGCCAATATGGTTCTCTGCTAGACCCGAACGCAACTTGGCTTGAAAACCTTCTGCTGCATGAGTATACCGAGTGTTACCTGTACTACTCTTTTTATCAAGATGAAATCGACCCCAATGTAAAAGCGATATGGGAACTCCACTTAGAGCAGGAAATCTCCCATTTGCAAAAAGCGGTGGAGCTTTTAAATAAATATGAAAAGAAGGACTGGCAGCAGGTAATTCCCGGTGGTGATTTCCCAAAGCTACTGCAATTTCACGATACTATGGATTATGTTCGCCAAGTGCTCAATGATCAAATTTTATTGACCGCGAATCGCGAAAACTTTATACCGGTAACACAGCTCCCACAAAACAGCGATTTCTTCCTTTACCAGAACCGAATCAATTATGATGTAAATATGGTTGCTAGCCATAACGTAATTGCGCAGCACCAGCAAAAATACAATGTAGACTACCGATTAGAATCGAAGCCTAACCCAGTGCAAGGCTTAACAAATAATACCGTAGACAATACGCAGATTGCCCGTATACCGCAGGGAAACTAAAATACAAACCACGATGAGCAGTTCCATGCTAACACTTAAATTTGTAATAAATGAAAAGCCTCCTGCCGTAGAATCAAAACTACGATAGGAGGCTTTTGCCGTTATTCTATAACATGATTTGTAAAGAGACGGTAATTCCCATTAATAAGCAAACGGTTGCGGCCTTTATGATGGGTTGAAGCCTTTGCGGTATATGGTAGGAAAAGGAAGCGATTTGCTTTTCGCAATACGCAATTGGGCGAAAGATACTATTCTTCCAATAATACCCTACCCCTACGATAAAGCTAGTGATAAGATTTTGCGTTACCATAAATTTGATTAGTTTATCAACATTAGCGATTACCGAAACATCCCGAATCCAATCTGGAACAATCCATAATAAATACGCCAAAAAAAACAAACGCCAAGTCGTATTAATCAGAAAAGCTACCAACACTTTTTGAGCCAGCTTTTGTGGCATTTTATTTGTGATATACCGGTAACTTACCATAACCAAAGCCATTGCAGCCGCCTCAAAAACAATGGAGATTGACGGATTGATTACTTTATCAATTCTCCCTGGGAGCAATAGATTGAATAGTTTTATGGAGGAACACAAAAAGCCAACCAGTACAACCGTGTGCACCTGCCTTGTTTTACGGTATACATTCGCCATAAAAAAGCAGGCAACGGGAAACCATACAAGCCAGCTTATGCTATAAGACATTAAATGCAGCAAATACCCCACAGTAGATTCAAATATTCCCCATAATGCACCCCAAACCAATATGTAAAACAAATAGCTATTTGTACACTCTTTTTCTCTCAAAGCTTTTCCCTCCATCCTCTTTTTTACAACTATATGTCCACTTTATCTAAATAATACTAGTGCTTCTATTTGTTGTAAAAGAAAAAAGCTCTGCCCCATGAAAGGAAGCAGAGCTTTTTTCGATACGCTTAATTTGACTTATTCTGATTGGACTGTTGGTTTGCCTGACGAGCGTCCTGCAAATCGGACTCCATGCTGTTCATGCTGGAGGAGCTTTTGCTAGACGCATTCTGGCTGGACTGTTGGTTTGCCTGACGAGCCTCCTGTAAATCGGAATTCATGCTGTTCATGCCGGAGGAACTCTGGCTGGACGCATTCTGGCGAGACTGCTCGTTAAGCTTCTTGGTCTTTTCCAACTTTTCATTCATATCCATGAATCAATCTCCTTTAACACATATTTGTATTAGTGTTAACCAAGTATTTCTAATTATTTATCATTTAGAAAATATAAAGAAGAATCACAATCCATGCCAGGAATTTCAAAAGCGGCCTATCAAGCATTTGGAAAAGCCAGTGCCGAAATGGCAATGGCTTCTCCTTCGTTTCTGCCGCTATATTTAATATCAAATCTGGTTTTCCAATTAAAAAGCTGAGTAAAAAGCCTACTCAAAGCGTTAAAAAAGTGTAGTTATATTACAATTTTAAAGAAAGCTTATATAAACCGGTAGTAGAATTCAAAACAAACCCATTTCGTTTAAGCAATTTTATGGAATCAACATTTTCTGGAGCAGGGTCCGCAATTATTTGTATCGGCCTTTCAAGTGTGCAAATAAGTTGACACAACTGCTGAACAATTATACTACCGAGCCCTTTTTTGAGAAAAGGTTCTTCCCCGATTAGGTAATCAATACAAAAAGTACCCTGCGGCTCATTGTCCCATTCAAATCCCTGTGGCGTTTTCGAACAATCATAATACTGTCAAAAACCAATCGGCATTGCATCATACAGAACGATATAATGGTTTAACCATCCAAATTCGCCGTTGTCATTCCGTATTTCAAACAGCTATTCTTCTGGTTCCCCATATCATTTTTTAATATAGTCTTTGTTAAGCCATGCCTCTATTGTTGTTAATAGGTCGCTATTCTTTGCGGAACGTAGAGAAATCATATTCTTATCCATGATTTTATTCATGCAACTTTCCACCTTATTCTTTATTGGGAGTATATTCATATTATCATATTTCTTCCCACTTTACTTCCTTTCCCTTTCAAAATTAGGTGGAACCGTCGTAATGCAAAATCTATGTTAAGGCTAAAAACAGAACCAACCGCATCCGGTATGGGATGCGGCTGGCTCCGTAAGTGTCTTTGTCCGTTTGGGTATGCTTTTTTAGTGCCTGTTGTCATCCTGCCTTGGTTGTTTAATGCAAGATTCCATTCTCGGGTTTACTGCTTGCTGGGCGTTTTTCACCGAAATATTTTGTTCTTTTGCACTGCTGTTTTTCACGGTATTCTTTTTCTCGTTGTTCATAATAACCTCCAAGTCGTTCTTGCTATTGTGGAGTTGACTTGCTTACGCTGTTATTATTTCCGAATAACGGATAGGAATACCTCTTTTTTCTTTTCTCTCTCTATAAAATACTGCGGTTCATAAAAAAATGAACCGCAGTATAATAATGGGTTTAACTGTTATTTTTCAGATCGCAAGGTTATTTATCCTCCTACCGTTTCGGCGCTTTTTCTTTCTGTCTGGTACGCTTTTTCAGTAAGTGCCTCCTCTGCTTCCGAAAAAGCATATCCAACCTCTGGGGAATCGATACCATCAAACGCGGGGTAGGCTGGCTCACCGTGTTCACTAAAATCGAGCCCAAGCGCTTCTTCCTCGGGAGTAACACGAATCCGTTTGAAGATCAGCTGCGTTACACCCAAGGCAATGGCGGTGCCGACCAACGAAAGAACGAGTGTAATGCCAATCGCAATAAGCTGACGTACCAACAATTCACTCTGACCAAAGAATATGCCATTCCATTTTACTGCATCTGCACTGGGGTCTGGGTGAAAACCTTTCACTGCAAAAATACCGGTAGCAATGGCACCCCAAACACCTCCGATGCCGTGGCAGCCAAAGGCATCCAATGAATCGTCATACCCAAACTTGGGTTTTACAACGGTAATAAAGAAATAGCATATAGGGCTAACCAATGCACCAATTATCAACGACGCCCAAATGGGTACAAAACCCGCACCGGGCGTAATGGCTACCAAACCCACAACAATGCCGGTTGAAACACCGGAGAGTGTGGTTTTTCCCTTGTGGAATTTTTCAAGCAGCATCCAAGAGAGGATTGCGGCCGCACAAGCGGTATTGGTGGTCATAAATGCGTGAACCGCCAAAGTGTTTGCTGCACCTGCACTGCCGGCATTAAAGCCAAACCAGCCAAACCACAAGAGCGCTGCACCAAGAAATACAAGAGGCATGTTATGCGCGCGGCTTTCTTTTATCTCATTCTTTTTCCGTTTACCCAGCCAAATGGCAGCCATAAGAGCGCTAACACCGGAGCTAATGTGAACCACCGTGCCGCCAGCAAAATCAATTGCCCCAAGCTCCATGAGGTAGCCGCCGCCCCAAACCATGTGTGCCAGTG
Organism: Clostridium sp.; assembly: GCF_032576335.1. Lineage (GTDB taxonomy): Bacteria > Bacillota > Clostridia > Oscillospirales > Acutalibacteraceae > Faecalispora. The sequence continues at coordinate 284,110 of NZ_JAWFXC010000004.1, read as the reverse complement.
GGTAGTAAACCAGAACGGACCATAGGGTGATAAAGAGAATCAGTGCGGAAAAACGCATTCTGCCAATGAGTGCGCCGGTTATCAGCGCCGGAGTAATAATGGCAAACATCATCTGGAATACGGCAAAACAAACCGTAGTTGGTGCATACGCTGTTGCCGCAGTATCCTCTGTAAAATTCATGCCAAACCAGCTTAAATCACCAATGATTCCACCGGCTCCCCCGCTGAAAGACAGGGAAAATCCAAATAAAACCCACAGAATGGAAGCAAGCCCTAAAATAAAAGCAGACGACATAATGGTATTGACTGTATTTTTGCGACCCGCCATACCTCCGTAAAAAAGGGCCAGGCCGGGTGTCATAATTAAAACAAGAGCGGAAGAGGTTAGCATCCAAGAGATGTCCCCTGAGTTTACTGTATTCATTCGTTTTCCTCCTCATAATTGTTCGATTGTGTATCTGGCACCTCTTTTAGGCTTTCGCAGAATTTGCGCTTACTTTAAAAGGGAACCAAAACGTATATCGCAGCAATTCCTTTTGGATGATCGCCGGCCAACCACCTAAGAAAGGCCTCATTCGCGGTGCTGGTTGCACCATGAATGAGGCCTCTTTGCCGAATTACTGAATTAAATTATTGAAATAATAACACACCATTTTATGAAAATCAATCCGGAATATCTTACGAGACTTTTTTAACCAAATTGATGAAAACTGTTTAGAAAAGAGGTACTGCTGCTTTTTTCTTCCCCAAACATGTTCATTTGCTGCAAAATAAGGCGTAGTTTGGCGCCAAGACCGAAATGAACCATTCCAGCTATTCTTTTACTTCGAAACTTTCCGAATGAAAATTAGAATAATAGCGCCCGGCGGTTACCGTAAACTTTAAAACACAGTAGTCTGGGTCAGTTACGCCACCCGGGTAGTACTGTGTGTCGCCTCTCTGCCAAATCATTTCTTTACTTGCTGCATCCTCCAGCACCTCTGCCGTACCAATCAACATGACTCCGCGATAAAATCTTTTATCACAAAAGTAGAGGCTCGCTTTCGGATTCATACGATACTGTGCCACTCTCATAGAAGACGTATTCGTTGTAAAATAAAAGGTTCGAATCCCCTCTCTTTTTCTTGGCGAAAGCATCGCTTTGGTATTGGGGAAACCACTTTCATCCACTGAGCTTATAAAAGAGATCTTTTGCTTGTCAATCAGGTTACCGATTGTTTTTTCCACGTCTCTTAACATATTCTAACCTCTCGCTATAATCTTCGAGTTTTGCTGTTAAAATGAATCCGCTGCACAAATTCCAATCGTTTTACGCACTCTTTTGAGATGCTGCCCCTATTAGGTACGATTCATTTTACGGTACTCCCCCGGAGCACAGCCTGCAATCCGTTTAAAAACGACGCTGAAATACTGCGGATTGTTATATCCAACCTTTTCCGATATTTCATAAGTCTTAAATTCTGTTTCTGTTAGCAGGCACATTGCCTTTTTTACGCGCAGCTCCATTAAATAATCACTAAGATTTATCCCCTGATATTTTTTAAAAAGCGTGCTGATATAACTGGGCGTAAGGTGAACTTCTTCTGCAATTCGGTTAAGCGATAAATCTTCCTGATGGAAATTTGACTCTATAAACGAAAGCACTTGACGCAAAACGGCAGCATGAGATACACTACTGTTCTTGAGCTCCTCAAAGCGCACGAGGGTTTGCCCCTCCTGTAAATGAGACTCGAGCATATTCTTCATTTCCAATGCCTGTGTGGCTTCTGTATACGATTTTAACAGGTTAGAGCAACCATTGCAAATCGATCCGGCACCCGCCGCCAGCGAAACGCCTTGCTTTTCTCTTACCTGTTGAAATAACTCTTCCAAACGAGTGAAAATTACCTCCTGCTCCATTTCTGAGAGCTGTTTTGAGAAGTTCACGACCAAATTTAAATAGATATCTCCCACAAAATAATAAACCCCAATATTCGGCTGGTTCAAGCTGCTTTGCAGCAGCTCGCCAATTTTATTGCAGAGCTGTTTTTTCTGCCACAGCAAAATCTCGGCCTCACGTTCACTGCGCTTCCCTACATGAATACACACAACGCAGAACACGGGGCTGATAAACTGAATATGGAGCCGCTTTGCACGCTCAATAAAATCGGATTCATCTTGATAATTGACTACTAAATCGTAGAAGAACTTATTTTTGAGCAATGTACGACTTCGGTTAATCATCTCCACATTGTCTTTTTGGTCGTCCGATTCCTTAGCCGCCTTGAGCACTGCCTTAAGTACCTCAGAGTTATGCTCGTATTTCATTACATATTGGCAAACCTTATAGTTCAGCGCCAGCTGTGCATACTTAAAATCACCATATGCGGTCAATAACACCACCTTAATGTGTGGGTAAAGGCGGTACACTGCTTCCATGAGCTCTACGCCATCCATAAATGGCATTTTTATATCGGTAAGAATAATATCAGGCAGGCAGCTCGGTATCATCTCCAGGCATTCCCTGCCGTTGCTCGCTGTACCTACTACTTCAATTCCATTTTCTTCCCAATGGATGCTCTGTTTCATTCCTGCTCGAATAATCTGGTCATCATCAACAATGAGAAGCCTATGCATCATACGATTCCCCTTTCCCATCCTTTGCGAGCGGTATCACAAGGCTTACCTGCGTATAAACACCCGGAACACTTTCTAACACCACGCCCGATTCCTCCCCAAAATACAGCTTTAAGCGGGTATTTACATTCCGCAAACCAAAGTATTTGGTATGGTTTATCTCCGGCGGCAGTCGCAGTGTATTGCGTAAATCTTCAAGAGACTCAGGCTCAATTCCCACACCGTCGTCAAATACGGTTAAAATGATTTTATCTTTTTGGATTTTACCGCTGACCAAAATCATACCGATTCCATCCTTGGTTTTAATCCCGTGGTAAATTGCGTTTTCAACCAATGGCTGGAGACTTAGCTTTAAAATCTGTGTGGGTAAAAGGGATTCGTTTACATTAATCTCATATTCAAAATCGTCGCCATAGCGCATTTTTTGTATTTCAAGGTAACTCGCCACATGGTCGAGCTCTTCTTCCAGTGTTACAATCTCTTTTCCACCGCTGATGCCTAGGCGGTAAAATCGTGCCAGCTCTACACACATATCGCTCGCCATATTGTTATTGCGCATGTTCACAAGCTGGCGGATAGAGCCAATGGTATTATACAAAAAATGCGGTTTAATTTGCTCTTGCAAAGCCAATAGCTGCATTTTTGTTTTCTGCTCCTGCTCACGGCGTACCTGCGCAAGAAGCTCCGTAACCGTTACTTTTAAATAAGATAAGCCGTGTGCCAGCACACCAATTTCATTGCCGGCATCCACTTGAAAGCTGACGCCCATGTCTCCATTATCAAACTTAATGACCTGATTCGAAAGGTACTCAATTGGTTTTGAGATACTCTGCGCAAGTACATTCGAAAGCCAAATTACCAGTAATATAAGTGCTAGCACCAGCACCAGCAATATGTATTTAAATTCTCCGGCTGTGCTCAAAAGGTCCCTTTCCGGCATTACAGCGGCTACTAACCAACCGTTTGCCTCAATACTCTGGTAGGTTACAATCATTCGCTGGTTGGTTACGCTTTGCAAAGCCATACTGCCGCTCGAGCCAAAATGCTCCTTGAGCTTTTCCACTGCGGAAAGCGTAAGACAATACTGGTTTTGCATTGAGGCAGATTGTAGCGTACCGTCTTTGCTGATGAGCATCATATATCCGTTTTCAGACACATGAACGTTATCAAGTATGGCTGAAAAATAGCTGCTGTTCAAATTAAACAGCAAAATACCGCTGGTGGCAGACTGCGGTGAGCCAATCAGGCGAAATACAGAGATGACCTTATGCGGAGTCATCGTTTGGAACACATCATCCCGGTGCTCGTTTAGCCAATATACTCCATGAGGTGATGAATTGTATTTTTTCATCCATTGCGGCAGGGAAAGCCCAATGTGCTTAGGAACGTCGTTTACAAAGTACTTTACCTCCACCCCTTTGTTGTTGCAAAAATATAGGGAATCTACCATTTGGTCGTAATTGCGGTAGATTTCTTCCATACTGCCGTAGCAAGCCATCAGGCTTTTAAAGTCTTCCTCCGCGGAGCTTTCGCTAAGAAGAAGGGTATTTACCGCAGGACTATTTGAAAGATTAATCATCTGTGTAAAAACAGTCATCATCTTATCATTGAGCAGAACCGAGATTTGACTCACCATACTCTGCGTTAAAAAGGAAGCGTTCTTTTTAATATTGTTCGTTTCAAAAAAGTACGCAAATAGACCGATAATCAGCACTGCGGCCAAAACTACCGGCAAAAAAAGGAGCATAATCTGTTTTTTAATTGGCTTCTGAAATACCTTTTTCAAGACCCAGCGCCCCTTTTAAAATATAAAGCTCTTTTTAGGTTTCATCGCCTTAGCCTGCGTTACGATTCAAAAAAGAATAGGAGTTAAGTTCTTTCAAAATCCCTTTTGGCCGCTTCTAATAGGCTGGCCCATTGTTCTAGCATATCATTTGCAGAGAGACTCCCGGTCATTACCTTTTGAATTTTGGGTTCCATTTGCGCCTGTATCTCACTGTACTGCGGTAAGTAAACCGGAGCCATAATTTGAGCTGAGCCGTCTTTCCCTGCCACTATTTTTTCTGCCAGTAATAAGTAGTCTGGGCGCTCATCCGGTTTACCAGCAGCTAAATTTGCATCTAAACAGACAGGCACCTCCCCTTGTGTTTTACAGCGGGGAATCTGCACTTCTGCACTGCAATACAACGTCATCGCCTGAAAGGCGGCATCTTTTACTTTTGATTTGGAATTCATACTCACTGAGCGCATAGCGACAAAACGCATTTGCTTCCCACTGTCTTTCGCTTTGGGAAATACCGCTGCCCGGTAACGTGTTTGGTCGCCATAAAACGCCGTTGCAATGGAGGTTCCCGAACCAAAGTTGTGAAATATAATACCAGCCTTACCCGCCTGAAAGGACGCCGTTAGCTGCGTCCACCCTTTCACCAAGTCATCCTGTGCGGAATAGCGGTTATAAAGGCCAAGGTACTTCTGCACAAACTCAACATGCAGGGGATTGTTAATGGTGCAGTTGCCATTTTTATCAAAGTAATTCGGAATACCCGAATACGCATACATGAGCGCCTCTAACGTATTGCTGCTGCCCGGGCCGCCGCGCAGTGCAATGCCATACCGGTCATTCTCACGGTTTGTGAGCGTTTGAGCCGCCGTGAAAAGTTCTTCCCACGTTTGTGGAACAGAAAGCCCAACTGACTGAAGCTGGTCTGGCCGTACCCACATGCCCCACGGCTGCATGGAAAACGGGAGAGTATACAGCCGGTGCTGCTTGGGGTCATACGCACGTGCTTGCGCAATGGCGGCACTGCCCAATGTATCCCGTTCGCTCCAAGTATTATAAAAAGCATCCAGTGGTTCATAAAAACCATACTTTATGTATTTTGAATCATAAAAATCTGTAAAATCTGGCGCTGTATCTGACGCAATTGCAACATCCAGCTTTTGCATAAAGGTGGATGAATCCCCCGGAAGACCCAAATATTCAAGTTTAATTTCTGGGTTCTTCTCTTTAAGCAATTGCTGAAATCGAAGAAAATCCTGATCGCGTTCCGGGGTGGTACAATAGGTCCAAAATTTTACGGTTGTTGGTGGAGGATTGTTCACCGTGCTTTCACTTGGCGGAGTAATAGCAGAACCGGAACAGCCGCTCAACAAAATAGCAAACACCCCCAAAAAGGAGTAAAGCGTTTTGGTTAGACTGTTTTTTCTGCTCTTTTGGCAGAAGAAAATAGAAAACGGGAAAGAATATGTGACGTTTTTCAACTTTTCACTCACATAGACTCCCCCTTTATGTAGAATAGTAGCTTAAGATAATTATAGAAGCTTTAAAAAAATTGTCAATTAAATATAAAATTTAAGCCCAATTGATTTAAATTTAATAATAAATGCTAGCTTCTATTTTTACTTTTTACACAAAAAAGCCGCCAAAGTGCTTGCAAACACTCGATTGCACGAACACTTTAACGGCGAGAACACCTATTCACATTTCTTTTTGATTACCACATCTTTTTCTTGGTATTTATAGGGGATGAAATATTCCGTATGGCCAAGCCGCTCCGCGTTCGTCAGCTCACCGGAACAAATCTTGATAACACTCTTACACAAATCCTTGCAAAGCTCTTCCAGTGAAACTTCCCCGCTGAGTGCTGGCCCTGCATTAAAGTCCATATCCCCTCGCATGCGAAGAAAGGTAGCGTTATTCCCCGTAATTTTAAACACTGGCGCTACCGCACTGCCTACCACGTTCCCGCGCCCTGTAACCAAAAACACCAACTGGCAGCCGCAAGAAATCAAATCCATAAGCCCCTCATTGTCGTTGGGATTGGTATATCCAAAGCCCATCCAGTAGGGGTCTGGTGTACTATCGAGAAGCCAAAGCCCTTGCTCTGGCGGTTGCTGCGATACTTTTACAACGCCGCTTATCGGGCGGCTTCCGCTTTTAATCACAGCGCCCATGCTTTTTTCTTCGATGGAAGAAAGTCCACCGGCAAAATTGCCCGGAGAAACGGAATATTGGCGAACCGATTTGCAGTACTCCAAGGCTTTCTCGTAGGTATGCTCCAGTTGTTCTTTTGCACCCGGATTTGCCGCCCGCTTTACAAGCAGGTCTTTGAGCCCCACTGCCTCTACAATTTCTTCAAACACGGCAGTACCACCTAAATCGACCAGCTTATCGTAAAAACGCCCAACCACTACATTGCCGGCAAGCCCGGAGGTGTAATCGGAGCCACCGCATTCCGCACCCACTACCAAGTCAGAAAATCCCATAGGAACCACGGGAGTACGTTTGAGTGCTTCTAATAGAAGTGCTGCGTGGCGAAGACCATAAGCAATGGACGGCTCTGTACCGCCCTGCTCCTGCACAAAAAACCAATGGGCAGCCCTGCCGGATTCCTTCGCTTTTTCAGCAAGGTGCTTTGGCTGTACATATTCACAGCCAAGCCCAACCGCAAGCACAGCCCCTACGTTTGGGTGACGGATGAGAGCCAAAAGCAGACGCACCGCATACTCGTTGTCGCAGCAGCCGTCAAAGCCAACCACTTCTACATCTTTGTTGCAGGTGCGGCGGGCAATCTCTTTTGCAACATGAGCGGAACACTCCACCGTATAAACAATTAGTAGTTTATTGCGTATTCCTTTTCTGCCGTCTTGCCGTAGGTAACCCTTCCAGCATATGTTCTCATACTCTTTCATTGTATACTCTCCAAACGTAATCTTTGCTTTGCCGATTGACGGGTGTATCTACTATAAATACCTGCGTAAAAACAATGCTACATATTGCCAGAGTTACTCATAGTGGGTATCGGTAGGAGCACCGGTCACAACATCCAAGCTGGAGGATCTGGCGTCGTACAGACTTTTCATATTATGAAGATGTACCCACTTCCCAATTTGAATGTCTTGTGTGGCACAGCCGATTACCACGCCATACTTTACAATGTTTTCGCCACAAGCAATGTTGTAGAGTGCAAGCTTATGCCCGGTAGGGATATCTTCGGCAACGGTTACATTGGGCTGCACCGGGTCGCCATGTGCTACGGCGGTTCCCGGCTCTAGAGCTTCGAGCGCGGTAGCCACGTTGTCTGCCTTATCTATTTGAAAAACAGCCTGACCGCTCATGCTGGCTTCCCCCTCTTACAAAATGCCGAATTTAGCAAATGCTGCGGTAGCGCTCATTCCATCTTCAATAGCCTTACGCACTACTTTTTCTCCTGCAGCCTTTTCCAAAGCCTTTTCAAATACCTCTGTTTCGTATTTCTGTGGTATCACTAAAACACCATCGATATCCCCAAACACAATGTCACCGGGATTCACCCATACATCGCCAATTTCAATGGGGCAGCGAAAATCGACTACTTGTGTGCGAACAGAGGAATCTTGTGCATAGCAGCCGCAGCTAAATACCGGCCAATTCTGCTCAAGCACCTGCGGTGTATCGCGGTGCCAACCATTTACAACAGCACCTGCTGCTTTTCTGGTTCTGGCGGTAGCGGTAAGCAGCTCTCCCCAATACGCACAGCGTTTTGATCCGCCGGTTGCAATGTAGATTTCATCCTCTTCTAACTGGTCGAGCGCCTCCGTTAACAGGCCAAACGGCTTTTTCTGCGGACCAAATACATCGATCATCAATACCGGCATTGCCCGGCCAACCAGCTTCATATTCTCCCGAAGAGGGCGTACCTCCTGCGGAAGAAATTGATGATAGCAGCCGAGAGCATCCAAAATATCTCCTACAACAGGAGTGTACAAGTGCTCCTTTACAAGTGCAAACAGCTCCTTGTCATTGTTCCATTGTGCCATTGCGAAACCCTCCTAAGTTTTCATTCTCATCATTTCTTTTGATAATAATTAAAACCCAATCAAAGCGCCGCCATCCACAGGGAGTGCCACTCCGTTTACAAACTTTGCGGCAGGAGAGCAAAGGTATACCGCTGCCCAGCCAATGTCTTCCGGGTCGCCAAAGCGGTTCATTGGGGTTCTGCCCAATATCTTCTGCTGGCGTGGCGGGTCGTTATCCACCGCTTTATGGAACATGGGGGTATCAATCCATCCGGGTGCAATTGCGTTGACCCGAATCCCGTCGGCAGAAACCTCTGCGGCAAGGGAACGTACCATTCCAAGGTAAGCCGATTTCGCCGCCGCATAGCCCATTACATATGGCATGCCGATAAAGGAGGTCATGGAGGCGGTAAAAAGAATGCTGCCCTTCTGATTTTCTCTCATTTGAGGAACAAAGGCACGGGTAATAGCATAAGCGCCAACCACATGAACGTTAATTACATCCGTAAAATCGGTGACAGACATTTCTTCAATTGGCTTTTTGCAATGGTTGCCAGCATTGTTGCACAGAATGGTAACATTGCCGTGCTCACGATTGATTTGTTCGGCGATCTCCTGCGCACGGTCACTTTCCGTTACATCAAAGCAATAATAACTTGCGCTGCTGCCCAGCTCCTCACAAGCCGTTTTCAGCTTTTCTTCATCTCTGGCAAGAAGAATAACCTCGGCACCAGCCGCAACCATGCACCGTGCCATTGCAAGCCCTAATCCGCTTGCGCCTCCGGTAATAACGGCGCGCTCCCCCTTTAAAGAAAACATGTTATTATAGTCCATCATATCGCTTTATCTCCCTTTCGATTTCCCATTCAAAATAAGCACAGGTGTCATCTCCTCTTTTGTGGAGGAGATGACAATCTTTGTATATTACAGAGTTAATACTTTATAAGAGACGCAGTTGCGCTCAATCAATTCCCAATCCAATTCCGCACCGATGCCCGGTGTTTTGGGGACGGTAATAATACCGTGCTCATCAATGGGGAGCGTTCCTTTCATGGGGAACTGGAAGCTCTCTTCCGGAACAAAATACTCAAAGAACCGGCAGTTGCGGATGGCACAAGAAACATGCAGGTTCACCATATCCATATAAGTCATGGTTGTGGTGTGCACCTCGCAGCGCAAACCGAAGCTATCTGCCAAATGGGCGATTTTCAGTGTACCGGTAATGCCGCATTTCCAAGAAACATCGGCACGCACAATATCTGCCGCACGCTGATTAATTACCTGTGCAACCCCCCAGTGAGCGCCGCGCGTGGTTTCGGTTGCGGCAATCGGAATATCGAGCTTTTCACACAAAGTTTTATATTTGTATAGCTCAAAATCGCGGAAAGGCTCTTCAAACCACAGGTAATTGAGCTTCTCAAGCTGGCGGCCAACTACAATGGCTTCATCGAGACTGTACTCACCTACGGGGTCAGACATTAAACCCATCTCTGGCCCAAGAACTTCTCTCAGCTTCTCGTGAATTTCCATATCAAATTCATAGGGGCCCGGCGGGTGCACCTTGTAAAAGGGAATGCCTTTATTCTTGTAATAAAGAGCCTCATTTACATAGGTATCCACTGAATCGTAAAACAGGCTGCTCGCGTAAACCGGCAGGCTCTCGCGGTAAGCGCCTATGTATTGGTAGAGTGGGAGCCCTGCCGCTTTTGCGCAAATGTCCCAAAGAGCTACGTCAACAGAACCGGGAAGAAATACGGGGAAAAACGCTTCGTGTCGGTCTAAATTCCAAAAATCATAGAAGATTTTCTCTCGATCGTAGGGAGAACGCCCCATAACCATTGGTGCTACGGTTTCGCATAAATACGATTCCGTCACCTGCCCAGAGCGTGCCGCCATTGCCGTGGCAATTCCCTCAATCCCCGTATCAGTCGTCAGTTTAATAACTACGACATCCCAAGGCATTTTGCCGCCGCCTCTTCTCTTTTCGTCAAACAGGCATTGGTCCCGTTTTACCCACCATGATTCGAATTTTACGATTTTCATTTTGCTCCGCCTTTCTCATCGGGCTGCAAGGAAAACGTTTTCCCTATCTCGCCACTATTCTAGCATTCTGAGGAATGTAAGTCAATTGTATTGTAAACTGATTCTAATAAAAGCAGTTTGTCTCTATTAAAATCAGAATTTACCGAATGTTATCTGGAAAGAAAGAATTCGTTGCAACAACCAAATTCCTTTCTTTCTGTCTTTATTTATGTTATATTTTGTATATATGTTCAGCGCTATTTGTTGAAAACCAGCGGTAAGCCTGCCTGTTAAGGGCGGTTACCCACTTTATTTATTTTAACAGCTAGTTTGAAAGCTATGCGGAAGGAATCGGTATGAAAGATAAAAAAGCAACCTTAAAGGACATTGCTGCCGAAGCAGATGTATCTCTTTCCACGGTGCACAAGGCACTCTACAACAAAACTGGCATTAGTGAAAAGGTGCGGCAAGAAATTCTTGCTATTGCAGATGCCATGGGCTATAAGCCCAATTATGTTGCCTCTTCCCTAAAAAGAAAGCCATTAAAAATTGCCTTTGTATTACCGCTACCAACCATGGGTACAAACCGCTATTTTTACTGCGATATATGGAAGGGTATGCGTGCTTTTCAGGCAGAGGTTGCCGAATTCAATATTGAAATTCTCGATTTTGGCTTCTCAGGGCCGATTACCAATCTGCCTAAAATGCTGGAGGAAGTTTACCTAAACCATAGCGATGAAATCTCTGGCCTGATTACGCTGGCAGTTGAAACGCCCGCTTTTACTTATTATATGGAGCAGTTTAGCCGCAAGAACATACCTACCGTGTTCATTGTGTCGGACTTACCACAGGTAAAACGACTTTGCTGTGTACGTGCGCAAGACCTAATGGCTGGCAGTATGGCAGCTGAACTGATTTCAGGTTTTACTGGGAATCAGGGCAAAGCTCTGGTAATCTCAGGCGATATTGCCGTTTCAACTCACTACATGAACGTAAGTGGGTTTCAGCAGTACTTTACCAAAATTGACAATCCCATGGAGATTACTCCCATTTACAACCGCAGAGAACCCGAGTATTTGTATCAAGATTTACTCGAACTACTGAAAACGGATACAGAAATTCGTGGGATTTACTCCTGTACCGCAACCAATACCCCACCCGTTTGCAAAGCCGTTTTGGATTCCGGCCGCAAGGGAGAAATTACGGTGATTGGAAGCGATTTGTTTTCGGAAAACCGAGACATGCTTTTGCAAAATGTAATGAATGCCATTATCTATAAAAAGCCTTTTCAGTATGGGTACCTTGGCTGCAAATCTTTGTTTGATTTCTTGGTAAAAAACGAGTCCCCTGTGAGCGACAGCATTTTTATTGAGCCAATTATCATTATGAAAAGTAACCTGACTTTTTACGAGGGTGACATTTCTTCCAATAAAATGAATGATGATATGTAACGAAGCTTTTCGTAATCGCTACAGCAATTATATAAAACGGTGACTGCAGATGTATTCCTGCAATCACCGTTTTCTTATTGCCTAAAAATTCTTAGAACGGTGATTCTCTATAAAATCTTTGTCTTGGTGCCTACCCAACAATCGCATCACCCTTTGAGGGCGCCCTCCATAATACCGCTAATAAAATATTTCTGCATACTCAAAAAGATAATCAGCAGTGGAATGAGGGACAGAATGATGGTTGCTGTTAAAGTGCCGTACTGCCAAGAGGCGGCTTCGTCCCGCAGGAAGGTAATGCCAACCGGCAGCGTCTGCGCTTTGGAGGTTGCCGTAAGCGTTCTGCCATACGTAAACTCGCCCCATACATTAATAAATGTAAAGATGATGACCGTTGCGACACCAGGCTTTACAACCGGAAGCATGATTTTAGAAAACACCTGCCAGTTGTTGCAGCCGTCAATTGTAGCGGCCTCCCCTAGCGTATTGGGAACATTGTTAAATTGGCCTCGCATAATAAACACGGACATGGGGAGGTTGGTTGCAATATAAGGGAGAATGAGCCCCCAAGAGGTATCGATTAAATCCATTTTTGATTCCATTATATAAATGGGAATCAAATAAATCACATAGGGCAATGTTAAGATAAATAATACAAATCCCAAATAAAAATTCTTGAATTTGAAATTCATTTTGGAGAAGGCGTAACCCATGGATGCACTGAATACAACCGTTGCCAGCACGCTCCAAAGTGAAACGACTACCGAGTTGCGAAAATACTTGAGGAAATCACCCATTTGGGTTACTACCTTAATGTAATGATCAAACGTTACTTTCGTTGGGAGTATGGTAAGGGTAGCTGCATAGATCTCATCATTGGTTTTGAGTGACGTAAGAAACGTCCACAGAAACGGTATGATAAAAACAAAGGCCGTTAACAGCAAAATTAAAAAAAGAATGAAATTGACGGCTAGATTTTTTTCTTTCATACCTTCACCTTCTTTATCTTTGCGTCATCCCCTCGGTTTAGGAACATGTTAATGAGCGAGAGCAGCAAAATAACCACACCCATGAAATAAGCGATGGAGGAGGCATACCCCATTTCAAAATATTTAAACGCGTTGATCCATGTGTACTGGTACAGCACCAAGGTAGATGTACCGGGGCCGCCCTGCGTCATAATAAAGGGCTGCTCAAATACCTTTACCGCCTGAATAATGGCCCAAATACCACAGATCACGTAGCTTTCTTTTAAATTAGGAAGTGTAATATGTACGATGCGCTGGTACGCATTTGCTCCATCCACCCGAGCAGCCTCCATAATATCGTTCGAGATTGCCTGAAGCCCTGCCATAAACAGAATCACCAGCATACCAATGTTCTTCCAAAGGCTGACTACGATAATACTTACCATTGCCCAGTTGCCTTCGCCCAACCAGTTTTGCGCCCAGGAGTTTTGGTGTAATACATCTGCCAAAAACCAGTTCAATAGGCCATACTGCTCGTTTAAAATCCACTGGAAGATAATACCCGTAAGAGATAGCGGCACTACCACCGGCAGAAAGATACAGGTGCGAAAGAACCCCGAGCCTTTTACTCCCTTATCGAGCATCATTGCCAAGATTAAAGAGATAATCATAACGCCCGGCAGGAACGCAATCGTGAAAATAAATGTGTTCCAAAGAGCTGCCATAAAGTATGTATCTGAAAACATTTTTATAAAATTATTAAAACCGATAAAAATTGGGTTAGGGTCAAAGCTGAAATTGTATTGCGTAAAGCTAAGATACAGAGAACGGAATAATGGGTACCCCATGTACAATGCCACAAAAAGAAAACCCGGAAGCATAAATGCATAGCCTGGAACTTGTTTTTTGAGGCTGAGGGAAAGCTTTTTTTTCATTTTCATACCTCCGCCAATTACATGTGAAAGTAAGCAAAATCAGCCATACCCAATCTGGTTATTTGTACAGGGAACAATTGCCCCCTGTACAAACACCAGAAAGGAATTGCGTATGTTACTTATTGAGTCCGGTTGTTAAATCCAACGTGCCAATTAATTTCTTAAGGTTATTCTGTGTGTCCTCTACGCTTTGGTCGCCCTTAATGCACTTTTGCAGTTCAACCTGCACACTGGTATCAAGCTTCGAGAAATCTTTATACAAGGGAGTCGTAACGGCAGACTTGGTTGCCTCTACAACCGTTGGCCAATCTGCATTTTCAAGACCTTGGTAGTGCGCGAGCAAGGGAGACATTTTTCCGTAGGTATTCAGCGCCTTTACGTGGAATTCGGTCTTGAGCAGCTCTTCCTGAATAAAGAGCTTTGCCAGTTCAATTTTCGGAGAGGCCTTGGGAATAACCGCACCATGAATGTAAACCAAAGAACCATGTGTTTCGGTTCCGGGAATCGGGATAACGGTAGTGTTGTCTTTGCCTACATTCTGCTGGCACTCAATCCAGCGGGAGGCGGCAGTCATCAGCATAGCTACCTTACCAGCTTTGAAATTGGTACGGCCGGCATCCATATCGGCAAAGGTATCAATTGGGGTAAAGCCGTCTTTTACCAGCTTGTTCCAATTGGTAAGCAGGCTCTTAGACTCTGGGCTGGTAAAATCGATGGTTTTGCCATCGGACTCATAGAAGTTGCCTTTAATCCCCTGCAAAGCAGAAAGATACGAATAGGTCATAAAGTTCGTGCCCCAGTCAATTGAAAGGCCGGTTTGCACGGTTTTTCCATCCTTTGTGATCGTGGCTTTTTTCGCGTAGTCGTACAGCTCATCCCATGTTTTGGGTGCCTCCACCTTACCTTTTGCATCGGTAAGGCCCGCCTTCTTCATTAAGTCCTTGTTGGCAACAATAAACATCACTTCACCGGTAACGGGAATCATGTACTGCTTGCCTTCTACGTTGCCCAGCTCAAGGAACGCCGGGAAGAACTTATCCTTGGCGTTGTCGCCGGTAAAGAAGTCGTCGCCGAACTCTACAATGTAATCCTTTGCGGCGTACTGCACGGCGTGCTCACGGCTGCCGCCGATTGCAATATCGCAGTTTGTTTTGCCCTGTGACCATTGCAGCATGTTGGTAGTAACGTCTGCATTGTCTACCTTGTTGTAAACTACGGTTACACCGGGGTGCTTCTTTTCAAAGTCAGCCTTAATCCCCTCAAAATCATATTTACCCATCATCCATGCCTGTGTTGTAACACGCAGCTCGCCCTTGAGTGCATCGCTATCCGCTCCAGAGGCGGCGCCTCCCGGTGCAGCAGAACCACTGCTGGAACCAGCAGAGCCTCCGCATGCCGTTACAGAAACAAGCATTGCGGATGCTAATGTGAGTGCTAAGCCTTTTTTAAACCCTTTTTTCATGAACAAATCTCCTTCCTCAAAAAAACATATCATTAACTCACCGGTCTTCCCCAAAAACCAAACCACTATCAAGTCATTGGTTCTTCAACTTTCCCCAAGCTTTTTAGTGATTTCTTTTTAAAACCTGTAAGCTAGTGCTGAGTTACGGTGGCTTTTGCTCGAATAAAACTGTTTGCGCCATTCGCAGTATTATGTAAACGGCATTAAAAGAAAGGCGCAAAGGCATGAATTAACCTTTGCTTTTTTGTCGCATAATAGAATTTTTTGTACCCATAGTTTCTTGTATTTCCATTATATAAGAACGGCGTTGAAATAAAATAAACTATTTTCGATTGTTTTGTTTGTTATTTTTGAATATTAAGCACAATTTCTTTTGTGGAATTTTTATTAGATCTAGCATTTGGTTTGGAAATCTTTCCAGCACTCTTAAAATAGCTACTTTTGATTTAGGAATACAACCACCCTATAATAAAAAAGAAGCCCGAATGAATTTGCTTTCATTCGGGCTTCTTTTTTATTGATTCGAGTAAAATTGATTAAAGTTGAAAGGAGGAGATTCCCTCATGCCAAACAAGAGAGTGATTTTTGCCGCTTCTTTTTGCGGAATATAGTGCTTCATCTGCTGCAGCAAAAAATTCACGCTGGGCACCAAACCGCTCCGCATTATAACGAGCAATACCAACGCTAACCGTTGCATTTGTATTGTTGCCGATTTTTCGGGCGGCCTCTTCAAAACACAAGCGAATGGATTCCGCAAGTGCAACATCCCCCTCCGGAACTCGGTCTGTAATAATGGTAAACTCCTCACCGCCGTACCGGTAAGCAATTTCATTTTCGCCAAGGTTATTATTAATACATTTTACAAGCTCTAATATAATCTCATCACCGGCATCGTGGCCGTTTTGGTCATTGACTTTTTTAAAATCATCAATATCCATAATAATCAAAGAGAACGGCTGGGGGCTTAGATGGTACTCCTGAATGCGCGCACTTAATGTATCGTAAAATGTTGCATGGTTATATAGCCCCGTGAGAGAATCCAGCTTTGTACGCTCGTGCGCACAAATAATGCTGTACACCAGGCTGTTCTGCCTGCGTAAACTCATTCTCGCGGTTAAATAGCATGCGAATATAATAAATATCGAAGTAATAATATAGGTAACGTCCGGCTTGTAATTACTCTGGTAAAACGGCTCTGCATAATATAAAATCGCAATATAAATAGAGAATAAGCACGTATTCAAACAGAAAATACCAAGCAATAATTTATCATCTATATAAATAAGTGATAATAGAATCGGAAAGCAAAAAATAACATAGACAACCGGCACATCACTATGTGCAATCGCCACATTTAAACAAAGTAGAGATAAATTAAATAGAAATAAATAAGCCTGTAAACTATACTTTCCTTTGGCCAATAGCCCGTGAGAAATGATATGAGTTACCAGTAGAACAATTGCATTCACTGTACTTGGAATCACTACGTACATTACTAAATATTCTTCCGCGTTTTCTATACCGCCAATCCATTGCTTTAGCAAAAAAACGGCCAGCTCTACGGCGGACACCATTGCTACAAGTACCCAAGTTAACCACAGCAGATGGTTCCCCCACACCTGGTATTCCAATTCTTCTTCAAACCGCAGTTTTACTATATTGGGAGGAGATTTACGAAACTTCACCAATACGCACCCTTTTATCCTTTTAAACTATTTCATCAGAGAACGGTTTTCTCTACACCCACAATTCATTTATCTAATAAGAAAATTGATTGCTATTTTAGGATAGCATCGATATTTGAATAAATCAATCATTTTCACTGCAGGAAAGGTTACATACAGTATTTACCATATTCAATAAATTAATAATTATTAACTTACTAATTACAAGAAAAGAGGATCTGCCACTATTGCGACGAATCCTCTTCTTTCGGGGTAAGGGTAGCAGCATCACCTGTTGGAGCAATGCAGTCTTTTGGCTCTTTATCATCTCGCAGCGCTTTGTAAATAGGGTGTCTTAAGCCACCCTTCCCCGTAATATCCATATATTTTACCGTACACACAAGGTCAGGCTGAATCCAAATTGCATTTTCATTTCCTCTTGGCGGCACAAAGGGAGGGTTTACACGCTTTGCTTTTTCTACTTTCCTAAATTCGGCCTGTGAAATTCCCATTGTAACATGCCCTTTATACAGCATGTCCCTACCTTGGTATTGTCCAAGAATTAAGCTAACTACATTGTTTTCTTTCTCAATGTAACCCAATATAACAAAATCATCATCCTTTAAATTCTTAAACTTTATCCAGTCTTTTGAGCGTTTGCCCATGGTGTAGAGGCTGTCTTTTCTTTTTGCAACAACACCCTCCAGCTCTTGGCTAGCCGCAGCTTGGTATAAATCAATCCCTTTTTCTTCAACATAACGAGATATGGAGAGCAAATGATTCTCTTTTACCACTTTGGCCAGAATTTTTTTTCGTTCCATTAAAGGGAGGTTCGTCACCTGTTTTTCTTGGTAATACAGCAAATCAAAGGCGGTAAAGCTGGCGGGGTATTTTTCAGTTAACAGTTTGATTTTGAATGGATTTGAAAGAATTGCACGACGCTGAACCTCAGAAAAATCTGGCTTTCCATTTACAAGTACCGTTATTTCTCCATCCAAAATACATCTGCCTTTTACGTTTTTATGAAGGCTGCTGAACTCTGGAAAGCGAGGATTTAATATGAAATCGCGTTTGTTTTGTAAATAAATTCCGCTATCATCCAAATACGCTAGGCAGCGCTCGCCATCCAGCTTTAATTCGTAGATATATTCGGCACTGTCGAATGGCTCCTGCATTTCTGCAATTAGCATAGGCTTTGCACTTTTTCCTTCAAAGATATCCATTACGCACCCTTGGGCTTGCGGCTCGATTTTTTCTTAGGTGCTGCTTTCTCCTCCCCAGCCTTATTTTTTTCTAGGCTGGCCTGCAAAGCATCCATTAGGCTAATCACATTATTTGTTGCAGCTTCTTCCGGCGCAACAATTTCTTTGCCGTTGATTTTGCTTTCTATCAACTCTTTTAATTTGGATTGATATTCATTGTGATATGCTGCCGGGTCAAACGGAGTATCCATACTTTCAATAAGTGCCTTTGCCATTTTTATTTCTTGTTCCGTTACCTCCGGCTTTGTATAGGTTTTGGGGAGCTCCTTGATCTCGTCGGCATAATACATAGTCGCAATAATCATGCCATCCTCGCGGGGAATGATGCACATAAGCGTGTCGCTTGCGCCCCACACCACCTTGCCAACCGCTATTTTCTGCTCTTGCATGAGTGCATCACGCAGAAGCTCAAATGCTTTCTCCCCTCCGGCCTCCGGTATTACTTGGTAAGTCTTTTCATAATACACAGGGGAAATTTGATTTAAGTTCGCAAAATGAAGAATTTGAATGGATTTTTCCTTCTCCGTTTTTATCTTCTCAATTTCTTCATCCGTAACAATTACATATTTTTCTTTATCGTACTCAAAGCCTTTTACAATATCGTCTGCGGTAATTTCTTGCCCACAGTGAGAACAAGTCTTCTTGTACTTGATACGTGAATGATCGGACTTATGAAGTTGATTAAAGTGTATATCATTGTCTTGCGTTGCGGTGTATAAAGCAACTGGAATTGCTACTAGCCCAAAGGATATAATTGTACGCCTTGAAATAGCCATAAAAATCCCTCCTTTTTGCTTATTATGTACTTAGCGTTCCTGAAAAATCCAAATTACAAGAAGGCGATTCATTAACACTGCAATTAATTTCCATTGATATATTCGAACATATATTCTATTATAATCACATACAATACGGATACGTGGATTATAAGTCTTGATATAAGGATGATTGCCTGAGTTCTCATTTCACTCAAATCTTTGTCCTAGAGGTGAACTATGAAGAAGTATGTAGATATGATAGTACGATATACGGAGGATGGACAAATCATCCCGCTTGCTGTTCGCTGGTCACCGGAACAGCTTTTTGAGATTGACCGCATACTAGATGTTCGGCAGGCAGCATCACTGAAAGCTGGCGGCACAGGAATACGGTATTTGTGCCGCATTCGAGGGCAAGAACGCTATGTATGGCTCGAAGAAGACCGATGGTTTGTGGAGGGCAAAAACTAACGCTCTTATTATATTTGCTTGCTGTTACGCGAAAGCTCGCAAAAGCTTCCTTTGGAGCATAATCTTATTTCAAAATAGCAAGAATAATTAAAACAGAGTTGCTTGATTTTGGTATACAAAAGCTTTTAAATACGGAAAAATCTCTTTTTAAAAATAAGAAAATGTAAATCCCCCGCAGCTTAAGTAAATTCAGCAGCGGGGGATTTTTGTTTTTAGCACAATTACACTGTTCTTCTCTAAAGCAAAAGCGTTGTAATTATTTTATATTTAACAAATCGTAGCGTGTGTTAACATCTTAGAATAAACTTTGGATGAAAGTAGTTGTAACAAACTCTTTGTGTCTTTGTAGAAAACTCTCTGAAAAAGGATCAATTTTGAGTGACTTTGCAATCAAATCTTTCTGCAAAAAAGGAAACCAAGTAATGGAAAGAGAATACATCAAAATGCTGTCACTGTCTTGGTTAACTATGATACCTCGATTACGTGCAAGCTCTATCAGCTCTTTCCCCTGTTCTATTACGGCTAAAAAGTTATGTGCGGATAAAAGAAAGCCATTATGGTCAAGGGCTTCCCTGCAAATCAACGGAACATATGTTGGTCGTAGAGAAATAAAGTCTATGTGGGTGCAAAGCAATTCCTTTATACGACCCACAATATCGTCACTCTCTAATAAATCCCTGCGCTTAACAAATTCTCTTTCGTCATCAATTAAACGCAGCAACACCGCTTGATATAACGTAGCTTTATTCTTAAAAAAATAAGTAGGCGTAGCTCTAGAAAATTTGGAATGCTCACCAATTTCTACAAGGCTGGTATTGTTAAATCCTTTTGTTGCAAATAACTGTTCTGCGGAGTCTAATATTTTGTTTTTTGAGCTCTCGGCATCGTGTATGACTTCTTTCATCATCTCTTATCCTCACGCAAGGATAGATAGAACGGGACAGAAAATGATAAACCGATGCAAAAGTTACCCACGAAAGGTATCCACCATAATGGAATGTCTTTTTTCTTATGGTCAACAAAAATGAACACGAGCCAAGCCAACCATGTAATAAGAAAATCGGCAGCAAAAAATTGGGAGATTGGCGTAGAGAGCCATTCACGAACAAAAAGTGATAAATTTAACCCATTTACAAGCAACCACGGCACAAAAATAGAAAATGGAATGATAATGCCAAGAATAGAAATCCCTAAGTATATTTTTTTCATAATACGCATCCTTTCCAATAAACCCAACTTGTTGTTCAACAAGTTGGGTTTATTGTACTTCCCTTCATGCTTAAAGTCAATCAATATCATTACATCTAATCAATGCTAATGCAGGTTTAGTAAGCTACATTATGAGGATGAGTATTACATTTAAAACTAGACCGGACTAATATTCTTGATTGATTATACCTCTAATTTATGATAAGCAAGATATATGATATAATGAAAAAACTAATATCAACCTTGATAAAACTTAGGATGGTTTATATGCCGAAACGAAAGAAACACAAAATGCCTCCATTGTCCTTTTTGGATAAATTAATTTATTCTTTTCTTTTTCTAATTATCCTCGTGATATCATTTAATTTTTATCCTGAACTGGTACTCAAATCCATTTCATTTACAAACAATCATGTTTTTGCTGTAACAGCAGGAACCTCTTCCCTTTTGTTATTGATACCAACGCTCGTTTTTTTCAGCATAAGTTTCTATTTTTGGATTATTAATTATGAACAAAAGAGACCAATCTTCGGAAAAAAAGGGATCATTTATGGAGAACAAACTCGCAATATCTATCCTTTATTTGGCCAACAACAGAAACCGGAAAATAAAAATGGTTTAAGTAAGAAAGAAAAATCACATAAGCGCTTTGTTTTTGCTTCTTTACCCATAATTTTAGCATTATCTTTTGCAATTGGTGCTTTGGGGATATATTCACGCTACGAACTCACGGATGCTTCTATTATAAAATACAATTCCCTAAATCATGTATCCAATCAATATCCACTTGATACGGTCACTCAAATCGAAATAGATGCTTACCACCATAATCGATATCGCTCAAGTGGTTATTATACATTCTCTTACACATTTTTCTTTGATAACGGAAAGGACATTCAGTTTACATATTCCGAATTTCGCGATCTTGAATCCCTCAAGATAGTGGATAGCACTTTACGTACTGTCCCTAGAAAAATTAGGGGGATAAAAAATCTTGATGCCTTAAGGCGTGAATATCGTTTTAACAATCAAGACTGGTCCATCATTCAAAAATTGTTTTCCACTTAATCTTTACACTTAAGGTGAAACCAAACAAGGAACAAAAAAGTTAGAGTAAGAAGCCGTGCAGCGTAAATCCAGCATGGCAAGATTTTAACTTTGGTTTTGCCCATGGGCTATAATTAATTTTACAAACATCCTCATATTCCACACAAATTATCATGATTATAGAATACGTGGAAGTATTACAAGTATTAAAATGCCAGCAAGATATAAACTGTTTACACTAAGCGCAATCTTGGTGTTTGTATTTCTTAAATGCTTTTTCATAAATAAAATAAGAGTATAGCAAAAACTAAGTGCAATAAAAATGAAGTATCCAATGAGCAAAGCGGTTGCATTAGGATTATCTGGTTTCCAAAAGAATACAACCGTCATCGGTACAAAAATGGTAATCAAAGCAATCATGCTTAGAATTTTATCCTTCATAAAGCGTGTCACCTCTCTAAATTAAATTATCGACAGTAAACCTATTTTCATCTTGACAATATAATTTCTCATAGATGGAATTGAAAGTGTTTCGGAGTCCTCTCCTGAGCAGGCTAATTAGCCATACCATCTTTACTATTCAGCTTACAGGTAGGTAATTTCAATCTTATTCCTGGCTTACTGGTCAATGGAGCTATCCCAAAAGAGTTTGCGAATATTGAAATTACCGGCCTTTTTGCCTCGACCTAAGTAATATACTGGCTACTTTATGCTTTTTATGTGCAGAAGCTGGTTTTGGCGAATTTGTTAGCATTACAATCACGATCGTGAGCAAAAGCATGACCGTCAAGGATAGCACGGATAAAGCAACATTCCCCGATTCGGAAGTATTCATGAAGGCTTTTGTGTCGAACCCGATAAGCGTCAGTCCTGACAGAATCGGGTATACACTGCGCATCGTGACATCTTTAATAAACATGGTACTATATCCAAAGAGAAACGCTACGATAACACCGCCCATGAATAGCCCGGGTTTTCTGCTGGTAAATGCGATAATCGGCAGAACAGCAATATAGATGAGAAGTGATATTCCGAGCATTTTCAATAAAACCATAAATAAAATTCCGGCATTCAGTCCAGAAAGACCCGACAGTAATCCGACGATTAGTGTTACCGCATAGCTGTAAAAGCCAAACAACGCACTTAAGATTCCCATAGCCAGCAGTTTTCCGGACAGTAACCGCCGAAAGCTTACCGGAACAGGAAAGATGCTTTTTAAAGTATTATCTGTGTATTCCCGATTGATTAGATAGCCGCCTATCAATGTAAAAATAACAGGCATAAAAATGGTTGCGCTATTCCATATCGAACTGTTAAAAAGATCGGAAAAGCCAAAATCCGGTGTTGTGACCTCCGGAGTGGCGACTGCCTGCGTGAATACAGACAAAATTGCCGGGAGTGTCATACCAATGAAGCCAATGAGCAAAATATGAAATCTCTTTAATTTCAAAAATTCAGCTTTTATAATACGAAGCATAAAAGATCCCCCCTCTCTCCTCAAATTTCTCTGCGCCGATAAATGCGGATCATCAAATAAATACAAACAGCCGCTTCCAATAAAAGCACACCAAAGCATACAGATGCCGGTACAAAGTATTGACTGAACCGATTGTAGAATTCTGTTTGGATTTCACCGGTAGGCGTGTAAAATTGGTACAGCCACCGGAAAATCATAGGAACTGGCATAAGGGTTCCGGCATTGATTCCGAAAGGCTGCATCATAATCGTGTCGCTAAAGTGCATTACATAATTGAGCAGGGTATAAAAGAACACGATAATCACCGAGAGAATATAACTTTTATTAAACCATACAATCAGCACAATACAGGGAAGTGCAGCCGCCCACATGAGTACCCCAGATGAGGCTGTGAGCGAAAATTGAAAAGCAACATCAACCAGCGGGATGTTTTGAAAAACAGCAATTACTGTGCTTACTGCAAAACCCATCAACTGAAATGCAACAGAAAAAATCAGCAAAACCAATAGCTTTACAAGAACCAAATGATTTTTTGAAACTGGTATGCAAAGCAAATTTTTTAAAGTATCATTGTCCTGCTCGACAAAGAACAGATTCGCTGCCAAGATAATCAGCAAGGGCATCAAAAGCAAAAAGGCGTTATCCTCTCTTACTCCTGACTGTACACTTGCAAAATTGGAATCTGATAACAATACGGCATTAAAAAGAGGAAAAATGAAAGCCGCCAGTATTCCAAAGAAAAACAGTTTCTTTCTTTTGAATTTTATAAATTCAGTTAGAAGCAAATTACGCAATGCCCTCACCTCCGGTTATACGCTTGAAGTAATCCTCCAAGGTATCCTCACAGGTGTGAGCTTCGGATACCTCCAATCCGTTTTCAATAAAAGCACGATTAAGGGCAGCCACAGAAAAATTGTTTTCATATAAGCGCAGACTACGATTATCTTCCACGGTGAAGTTTTTGGCTCCGAAGTTTCTCTCCATAATTCTAGCAGCCTGTGCTGTATCGGAAACGATAAAATGGATGTACTTTCCATTCTTTTCTTCCAACTCAGCAAGGCTTTCTTCTTCCAACAGCACGCCATGGTCGATAATACCGATATCATCGACTAAAAGTGCTATTTCCGAAAGGATATGGCTGGAAATCAAAATCGTTTTTCCCCTTTTGTCGCACAAATCTCGGATAAACGAGCGCACTTCGGCAATCCCGATAGGGTCAAGCCCGTTAATCGGTTCATCTAAAATCAGCAACTCCGGATCGTGCATAATCGCTAGGGCAATCGCTAAACGCTGCTTCATGCCGAGAGAGTATTGGGCAAACAGTTTCTTATCGCCGTAAGGAAGCCCAACAACTTCTAATGCATCTTTGACAGCGTTACGTTTGGGAACACCTCTGAGCAGTGCAAATATTTTCAGGTTCTCAGTACCGGTCAAGTTCGGATAAAATCCCGGTGCTTCGATTAAGCTTCCGATACGGGGCAGAATCCTCTTTCCGTTTCCCTGAATGCTTTTGCCGAAGATTCGAACTTCTCCAGAAGTAGGGCGTGTCAAATTTAAGAGCATTTTCATGCACGTGGTTTTTCCTGCACCATTTCTGCCGAGCAAACCATAAATGCGTCCCTTTTTAACATGGATATTTAAATTTGCAACACTTTTCTGCTCACCATATTGTTTGGTGAGATTTTTTGTTTCAATAATAAAATCGCTCAAATGAAGAACCTCCCTTACTTTCTGGAACCAGTCTACCATGTCAATCTTGCATTAACCTTGCCGCAACCTTGCATTTACCTTGCATTTAATAAAAACGAATCCCTGCCGATAGACAGGGATTCGTTCAAGTCTCTAGAGGAAAAGAAACAGTAAAAATTGTGTATTGATTTGGCTCACTTTGTATCGTGATTTGACCGTCCATTTTTTCCACCATCTGTCTTACAATGGCAAGGCCTAATCCGCTTCCCTTATCGGAACGCCCTTTATCACATTTGTACAGCCTTTCAAAGATATGCGGTAAATCGGATTTTTCAATTCCAATCCCATTGTCCGTTATGTAGATTTCAATTTCCTTTTCCTGTTTTACCATTTCAATCTTGATTTGGGTCGCCTGACTATGACTCATGACATTTTGGACTAAATTATTTAGGATGCGAGAATACCCATCCGAATCCACTCTTGTAAGCAACGGTTTTTCTGGAAGCTCAATTTCATAGCTCAGATTTTTTTCCTCAAAAATAGGAATCCAGTCTTTGAGGATATTACGTGTTAGTTCCGCAAGCTCTGTCCGTTCTATGGATAAAGAAAACTCACTGGAGTTGAGCTTAAACCAGTCAAATAAAACATCAATATAGTCTTTTAGATTGTGGGCTTTTCGTCTCGCAATTTCAAGGTAATCCTCACGGTTTTTTCCGGTGACAACTCCTCTATGAACAGCATCCAAGTAACCCAGCAGGGTTGTAAGGGGTGTTCTCACATCATGGGAAAGGCTGGTCATAAGCTGACGATTTGTTTCGTCTGTCGTACGCAGCTGCGAAAGCTGTTCTTCATAGGCATATACAATCTCATTCATTTTGAATGAAAGCTCTGCAGTCAACTGATTCTCTGTAGTGAGGATTTTTCGGTTGCCGTTTCCAGACCTAATATCATCCAGAGCCTCGGTCATATACGTAAGCTGCCGTTTTACACCGATTAGTTTTGAAAAACACACAATACCGAACAAGAGAGCAAGAAAAAATAACAGGCCCAATATCACATCCAGAAGCATAGCCTAAACCTCCTTGTTAAAGCGATAGCCAATTCCTTTTACGGTTTGGATATACAGCGGCGCTCCAAGGTCAGGTTCAATCTTTTTTCGGAGCCGACTAATGATGGCCATAATGTTGCTGTCATCATAAACATAAGGCTCTCCCCAAACTTCTTCGTAAATCTGCTGTTTGGTTAAAATTCTTCCCTGATTTTTCGCGCAAAAGAGCAGCAGATCAAATTCTTTCGGCGGCAGCTCGAAGGTACCGTTTTGCGTGGTCACACTTCTGCTATCAAAGTCTATATACAGCCCTTTGTAGGTAAGGGGCTGTGAGAAATTTCCAGCCGAATTAAAGCGTGTATATCTGCGTATTAAAGAAATAATCCGGGCAATCAGTTCCTCCATATCGAAGGGCTTTGTTAAATAGTCATCTGCACCGGAACGCAGTCCCTGTACCTTTGAGATGCTGTCATTTTTAGAAGTGAGCATTAAAATTGGGATGCTGCTTTTCGCTCTTATTTTCTCCATGGTCTGAAAACCATCCATTGCCGGCATCATCACATCCAAAAGAATGAGCTGGTAGTTGTTTTTTTCTAGCAGCGTAAGTCCGTCTGTGCCGCAATAGCAGCAGTCAGCGTATATTTGCTCTTTCAATACGCTTTGTTTTATTAAAGCACATAGTTCTTTATCGTCATCAATTACTAAGATATTGTAAGCCACATTTTTTCTCCTTCTATTAATTTGTTGCTATTTTCTATCAATCCGAACTATCACTATAAATCATTTGTTGCTTTGGAAATTTTAGTAGACAAAAAGGCAATTTAGTTAATAATTATATAAATATATTATCATAAAATCTTAATACAAGGGCATAAATCTTTCATCATTCGCTTTGAAAACTTGCAATTTAATGTTTGCAACTCCCTCTTTCACATCCTAACCAACCATGATAGACAGACTGTACTTTGCTTTTCATAAGGAACTTGACATAGCGGTATTTGCGAGGTACACTGTTAAGCAGATTAACAGTGTGGAGGTCAGTTATGGAAAAAGCAACAGACATGGATCAATTGTGTGAATTGTTCCTGCAGACGATCAATCAATATACTTTATTAGAAAAGCGAACACATACTTATGATATTGAGCCGAAAATATATTTGGCCGAAATTCACACTATTGTTGCAATTGGAGCTCATGAGAACATCAATGTAACTAGCCTGGCAAAATTGCAGGGAACTTCTAAAAGTGCTGTCTCCCAAGCAGTGAGCAAACTTGTGAAAAAGGGCTTCATTGATAAAAGAGTTGCTCCAGATACAGATAATGAAGTTATTTTGCTGCTTACCGAAAAGGGGAAGCAAGTGTTTGATTTGCATGAAAAGCAACATGCTTGGTTAAGAACGCAGTTAGTGAGCATCTTTCAAAAATACCCACAGGGAACAATTGAAATTCTATCCTCACTGGCTATTGACATTCAAAGCGTATGGGAGAATATTCCTGAGGCTTAAAGCACTTTTATGTTATGTCAAATTTTTATTGCAATAAATGTTAAGTTGCTTAACACAGAAAAGGAGATAAACTATGAGCTATATGATTGTTAATCCTATTGCGCAATTCAATTTTCAGGCCAACAGAGTTTTAATGTATGGCAGCTTAGCTTGCGATAGCAAAGAAATAGAGGCAAATGTTCCCTCCATTCGTACATTTGAAGACTGGAGGGTTATTTGGTCAAACATGGGACGAAGTGCTGAAGAGCATAAAAGATATCTTCATGCTGCTTATTACTATCGTATGGTAGAATTTTTTCTGCAATCTGATGACCCCCAAAAAGAAATTTTTTATCGCAAATGTATCGAAAATTTCTATCGTGGTTTTGATTTGGAACTGCATTTGCACTATGAAAAGTTTCGTGTGCCTTTTGAGGGGAAGTTCCTTTACGGCTTGAAGCTTGCTCCCATCGCCCCGAAGGGAACCATTGTTGTTTGTGGAGGCTACGATTC
Organism: Clostridium sp.; assembly: GCF_032576335.1. GTDB lineage: Bacteria > Bacillota > Clostridia > Oscillospirales > Acutalibacteraceae > Faecalispora. Next base: position 256,259 of record NZ_JAWFXC010000004.1, on the reverse strand, counting down.
CTTTATTGAAGAATTTGTGTTGCAGGTACGTGATTTTGTAGAGCGAGATTATGAGATCATCCTCTTTGACGGGCCAGGTCAGGGAGAATGCATTAAAAACAAATTCTATTTCCGCTATAATTTCGAACAAGCTACCTCAGCTGTTTTAGATTATTTTCATATTCAGAGATGCGCTATGGTAGGAATTTCATGGGGTGGTTATTTTGCCTTACGGAGCTCTGCTTTTGATAAACGGATATCGGCGGTAGTAGCGTATGATGTAATGGATAACGGACTCGAGGTTATGACGAATATTTTTCCACCGTTTCTATGCCGAAGCATTCGATTTGGCTATCACCACCATTGGGAACAACTAGTTAACATACTTGCTGGAAAGATAATGAAGAAGAATATTTTGGCAAGCTGGGCACTTTCACAGGGAATGTATATCACTGGAACAGCTACACCGTATGAATTTTATCAAAATCTATCTCTCCACAACCTTACAGAGGTTACTAATTTACTTACACAAGACGTGTTGCTTCTTGCTGGAGAAAAAGATCACTATATTCCGATCAATCAGTTTCATCGATTAAAAAACTCTATCCATAACGCAAAAAGTCTAACTTGCCGGCTGTTCACAACAGCAGAGGGCGGTGAACAGCATTGTCAGATTGGTAACCATATGTTGGCCGTTAATACCATTATTGACTGGTTAAATCTTCATTTTGCTGAAAATTGACTGCCATGCCGGTAGCCGTTTGTATGGATACCGCTTTCTGGTAAGCTGGTCAATATCTTGTTTCGCCTGTGCCTTCCCACGGAAGCAGCGAAATATATCGTAAAAATTCGGATGAGCAGGTGAGGTCTGCGGAATAATGCCATACTGCTGTAGATGCAGCCAATAGCCGCGTATGGTTTCTTTCGAGATATTAAGCTGCGTTGAATGTCACAAAGGGAAACAGCCGCCCGGTTCCATAGCTGGATTGCGGCGGCAATTTCCCTTTGTGTGAAGTTTGAATAGGTTGTTGTGTATGTACATAGCGCACCTCTATGCCAAAATAATTAGTTATAGCTAACTAATTTAAATATACTAAAAGAGGTTAACGTGTGTACAAAAAGTAATCTTTTACTTTTTAGTCAATTGGCTCATTAAATAATCCAGCTGAACACTTGAAGAATATATATCAATGTTGTAAAACAAATCACCATCAATGGCAATGACTTTACCGTTTTTCACCGCTGGCAACGCATTCCACACAGCGTTGTCTGGCAAATCGCCCATTTCGTCTGAGAATATAATGTAATCCCCAGCGTAATCTCTGACTACTTCCATCGATATTTGGCGGTACTGATCTTTTCCAATAATCTCATTTTGAATGACCGGAAGAGCTTTTAGTCCTAAATGGTTATAAATGATATCACCGCCCCGGCCCCACTTATCTCCAAAAACCCATATACCGCTGCTGTTACCTTCAAAGAGACTAAAGGTTTGTGTGCCAATCCCTGTGGTCTCCAATTCATTTTTTGCCTTCTCCAGCTTCACAGTATAATCTGATAACGCTTTTTTTGCCTCATCTTGTTTGTTTAAAACCTCCCCCAAAAAAGAAACCCGTTCTTCCATAGAAAGCTCTGTAAATGGAACAAGAACCGTGGGGGCAATTTTGGATACCTCATCATATTGATCTTGGTCAACCACTAGAATTAAATCGGGATCATAGGACATGATTTCTTCTGCTTTAAAACTTTCCCATACAGGCAACTCTGCGACTTCTTTTTCAAATGCAGCACCCTTTGCGTTATAGGTGGCAATTGGTGTAATACCCAAAGCGATTACGTCGCCAATTCCATAGGTAGCAATCACTCGCTGAGGCTTTACAGGCACCTCCACATCCCCCATGACCGTACGAATTGTCCTTGTGCCTTTTTCCGTTTCCAATACTTGACTTGTAACCGATGAAGCTGGAGTAGAACCTCTATCATCATTATTCGTGGGTGCCGTTCCGCAGGCACTCAACAACAGCATCAGCGACAGTGCCGCCGCTACAACCGTTTTGCTTCGTATTTGCTTCAACATAAGGTTTGCTCCTTTATCTTTGAGTTGGTCAAGGCTAACTTGACTCTCCCAATTATACGGAAAAGGAAGTACATTGCCAATGGTGTTATCTTCACAGGAAAGCGGTGAATTCTGTCTGTATGTATTGGGAGACGCACCAAAGCGCTTTGCAAACAGACGGTAAAAGCTGCGTTCATCCGCAAAACCACAGACTTCCGCAATCATACGCATGGGCATATCGCTGTCTTGAAGCCATCGCTTTGCGGCAGTAAGACGCACCTGAATCAGGTATTCCTGAGGGCTTATGCCTGTTCTTTCTTTAAAGCTTTTATAAAACCAGCTATAGCTGATTCCCAGTATTCCGCAAAGCTCCTGTATAGAAATCTCTTTGCTATAATGCTCATCCAGATATTGTTTGGCCATGGCAATGCTGTCTGGCTCAAAAATAGCAACCGAGCTGCGCTCCAATTCTTCGTAGACGGCATATACCAGCTGATAAAAAGCGGACTTCCCGTAAAAAAGATTCAGTGGCGTAGGGCCCTTCCATTTCTCAAACGTGTTTCGAAGCAATTCAGAAATAAAAATGGCATTCCTCGGTGAGAACCCGTACTGCTGCCGGAATGGATTAATTTGTTTCATCAGTTTGCTAAACTCCCGCCGATGAAAGGGAGGTTCTCCCGCCTTATACAGCACCATATAATAATCCAACCAGTCGCTATGTGGCTGAATGGTCAGCAGGGAGCCTTTTCCGGCGTGGAACAAGCCAAAGCGCTCCACATTATATGGAATGTCGTTCAGCTGAACTTCTGCACTACCGCTGGTATATAAAAAAACACTGGCGGGCAAGCGGTAATTACGTAGAGCTTCCTCCGGTGAAATCAGATTATGGCGAATATCCAAAAGAGAAACAGCCGCCCAGTTCCATAGCTGGATTGCGGCGGCGATTTCCCTTTGTGTAAAGTTTGATTGATTTTTGTTTGTATGCATAGGGTACCTCTATGGAAAATGGATTAGTTAGATTAAACTAACATAAATTATACCACGTGCACCTTACTTTTGCAACGCAACATACACACTTACCAATGGGTTTGTGCAGACGCGTTTATATTCTGCGATACAGAGTGACCCTGAATTCTCTCGAATAAATTCACATTATTCTCTAGCCGGTTGGATTTTTCTTGCACGGAGCACCCGATTTATACCCGCAAGGACACGTTTCTTGTCACCGCTCCATTTCGGCGCGATCAAATCTCGCTTTGCGCCATCACCAGTAAGACGATGGATAACTACATTTTCCGGTAGCAGTTCCAACGCATCGGCTACCAATTCGTAATACTCGTCCGGCTCTAGCGTTCGGAACTCGCCCTGACGGTAACTCTCCGCCAGCGCTGTTCCCTCAAGCACATGGAGCAACTGGAGCTTGACTCCATCCGTAAACTGCCCAACGTATTTGACGGTAGCCAGCATATTTGCCCGACTTTCATTCGGTAGACCGAGGATAACATGGGTGATTCGATGGATACCCATCGCCTTCAGGTCTGCCATCGCCTTTTCGTAGACCGAGAGTGGATAACCTCGGTTAATTCGTTTTGCCGTCTCCTCGTTTGAGGTCTGCAAACCCAGTTCCACCCAGAGGGGCTTTTTCGCCGCCAGCCGCGCAAGCATTGCCAACGCGTCTCTCCCAAGACAATCTGGCCTTGTTGCAATAGACAGTCCAACAATGTCCGAATGCTCCGTCGCTTCCGTGTAGATGTGCTCAAGGAGCGCAAGGTCACCATAGGTGCCGGTGTAACTTTGAAAGTATGCAATATACTTAAGTCCCTCGCCCTTAGCACCGAGTATCCGCTTCGCTTCGTCAATCTGCTGCGAAACGGAAAATACAGCTGGCGCGGCGAAATCTCCAGAGCCGCCCGTCGAACAGAACACGCAGCCACCCACTCCCACCGTACCGTCCCGGTTGGGGCAGTTAGTCGAGGCAGATAGTGCTAATTTATAGACTTTTTCGCCGAATAGCCGACGACAATAGACGTTTGCAGTGAGGTATGTGTGTGGCATAAATGGCCTCCGAAGATTGTAATGGTATTGGTATAAACAACTGGCAAATTCCTATTCTATTGGATTTATGGGGATGCTCCTCACAGACTCCACTCCATTCTATTACAACTTCAGCTCCGTAGCGCATGCTCGTTTTGAACTCGCTGATAGTATGAAATGATAAGCTTACTATTTGATGGTAATGGCCTCTCCCCTGTAATATAAGATACATATTTAGAAGATACATAAGGATCATCATTCATATATCGCCATGAGCTTAAGTCATAATCAACGAAAACAATATCTCCCTGCTTTTCTGAGAATGGTTCATTGTAGCATATAATTTTATCCGGTTCAATACGACGCAGCAACTCGTTGTATTCCACTGAGGAACATAGGCTTTCTTTAATAGGCTACCTATGTACAAATTGATTACGCAGATGGCTTAATGTCGCTGCAGCAAATGCACAGCGATGTAGTCTGTAGAGACCAACACATATAAAACCCCTCCAAACTTTACGGGTTTGGAGGGATGGCAAAAGATATTAGAGCATGGGAAAAGTCCTGCCAAAGCACCGTTTTTTATTTGGCGAGTACTGTTTTTTAAGAATAGGGTTTAGTTGCTTAAAGCGAAATAAACCATTTGCGTATTTTATCATAAAGATAAAATGGGCTTTTAGTAGAAAGAGAACAAGTGAATGCGACTACGATCAACGTTAGCCCATAAATAATAGCAAGCGGAACTTCATAAAATGTTGGATTGGCGATAAACGGAAAAGGGTTAACAAAGGCTTCTCTTTGACAGTTGATATTCCAATACAACCAATACACAATTGAAAAGCCGTATCCTACATACACATTATTAATCAGTGCACTAATTGCCATAGCCATTGCACCGATGAACAGACTTCCTCCCCCAGCATTTAGGATATAAGTAAACAGCGAAATCGGCTCAATCATTATTTCGCCTCTAAACTGCTGCATGATACGAAATGCGCCATTTGCCAGTAAAATATATAGAAGCAAGAGTACCAGTGAAATCAGATATCTTTGAAGAAATATCCGAATAGGTTTTCTGCCGGACAAATATGCGATTTCTTCCGTGCTGCTTCCCTTATCCAAAATAGCAATATCGGAAAACAAGACGATACCTATAAAGGGTAGGTAGATGGTTGATACATTTACAAAATCAAAGTAAGTTGGAACATACATAGCAATTGGTATGATGAAGACAAACACAAGGCATATCAACCATTTGACAGGGGAAAACAGAAGCTTAGCTTGAAGTTTCATATGGTAATCCCCTTTCTCAAATCCGTTTTCATTCGTTTATAAATCTTACAGGACAATGCAAGGAAAGCTGCACCTAATGCAAGACAAACAATACGGTTGAACATGATGTCTTGCATCATATTTTGTGCTCCATCAAGTCGAATAATGGGGCTTATTGCTTTTATCCACTCTCCATTCGATCCAAACACTTTGGGGGTTACGTTTAATATTACAAAAATAATATAAAGAGGGAAAACCGCAGTTACTTTTTTTATCAGCAACATAAGCACCATCAGCAATGCGCTAAAAAAGAAAACCGTAGGGAAAATGCAGGTCATGAAATACGGTGAAAATAATGTATATTCATATGCATATCCCATTGCTACAAACCGTGCGGCACTTATCAAATTGAGTATTAGTCCAAGCCCATATAAATAAAGCATGAGCGGAATAAACGCACCTAAATATCTTAGTATCAGGTATTTGCTTGAATTCAATGGTTGACTATAAACGATTTCAACCATACTGTGACGATAATCCCTTGTAAACAAAAATAAGAATAGAGGGAAAATAATCAGCGATGCAATGATTTGTATATAGGTTACATACTTTTCATATAGCTTAGGACTGTAACTGGCATTGCCCAAGCCGGACAGTATCATTTGGTTGACTTCTTGTACGCTCCCAAATCTTTGCCCAAATTGAGCCTTGCAAGCCAAAAGCCACGGTGATACCGTTTCATTGCCCTGTATTTCTAACAGAACATCATCAAAGTTATGTGTGCCGCTTTCCAGCATTTCAAACACATTATCAAATTCAGCAGCTCTATTCTGCGGGATAGAACCATCCTCAATTCTTTGTTTTAAGAATTGGACAGACTGTGTTCTCAGTTCATTTTCTGTGTTTTTGACAAAGATATAATCCCTTTCGCCACTTTTGTCCAATGCCCGTATATCCTGTTCACTTTTTACCGGCATGTGAAATACTTCTGTGAGCTGTGAAACTGCAAAGATGGTAAAAACTGCGATTATAATTAGAAATGTCACGCTGCACAGCTGTGTTTTGCATTCAAAACCAAGCAATCGAAGACTTTTCATTTTTGCGCCCTCCGTGTAGTAAGGTAGACATATGCTTCCTCAAGGGAGGGACGGTAAAGGGCAGCGTTTGTCAAATCCCTGGATTCGCTTATAGCAATGGCTCTCGTTTTGGAGCCATCTCGCTTGAAGGATATCACTTTATTTTGCTGCTCAAATTCTTGGAACTGAGTAAGTGAATCAAAAACACACTCGTATATTTTGCCGTCTGCCAGATGCAGAAGTTCATCTAATTCACCGGTGAATAATAGATTGCCACCATCCAAGACTGCCAGTTGATTACAGGTGTATTCAATATCCTCTACGATATGGGTCGAAAATAACACGGCATGATTCTCAGCATAAGTGCTAAGCAGCTTTCGGATATTAATTCGTTCTTCAGGGTCAACGCCTGCCGTTGGTTCATCCACAATTAAAATCGGAGGAGAGTGCATGATGGCTTGTGCCAAGCCTACCCTGCGCTTCATGCCTCCCGATAATTGCTTGTACTTCTTTTTGCTGTGACCGGTCAAATTGACTTTTTCCAACGAATCCTGAATCATCGTTTTTTGTGCAGATTTTTCAGTTCCTCGCAGCAGGCACATATACTGCATAATTTCATATACGGTAAAATCTTTATAGAATCCGAATTCCTGTGGGAGATAGCCGATATTGCGCTTGATTTCCTCTTGATTTGCTTTTGTTGCCTCCATTCCGAGTATGGACACCTTTCCATCCGTAGGCGTAAGCAAGGTGGTGAGGATTCTCATAAGGGTTGTTTTACCAGAACCGTTTTTGCCTAACAAACCAAAGATACCGGTATCAATACTCAAGGAAACATGATTGAGTGCGGCCGCTTTGGGGTTATATTTTTTTGTAAGATCTAAAGTCTGGATGACCATAAATAAAAACCTCCTTATCGTTATAAGGAGATTTTAGAATGCAAATTCCAATTTTTTCTCTACTGTATCTTTCCTTTCTTGAAAAATGCTATAACCTTTCCACCATTATCGGTATTGCTGATTTCCAAGCTACCGTTATGGCGCTCACAGAGTATTTTGCAAATATATAACCCTAATCCGAAATGGTTTGATTTGTCAGAGTTTTCCGTATAGTAGGGTTCTGCAGCATTCGCTAAACTGTCAGCTGAAAACCCTGCACCATCATCAGCCACCGTTATACTGAGCATATCATCCATTTCAGACAAAGTGACTTCTATACTGCTTTTAGAATGATAAGCTGCATTGGATACAAGGTTTTCTATAACCTGCACGAACATTTCACTATCCAATAAAGCTTCCTTTGATTGAACATAAGAATAAAAATGACATTGCTTTCCTGCTTTCTGACAAATCATGCCTACAATCTGTTCTGCGCCATCTGCAAATTTATCTATCTCAATTCTTTGGCAATCAGGTACAATATCCTCCATTCGTTGCAATGTACTCATACTTTCCGCATATCTTTCCAGTCGGTTAATATGCTTAGACATCGTGAGCGCCGTTTCTTTCACAGCTAAGCTATCGTTGGAGAACTGCAGTATTTCGGCATATCCTTTCAAAACCGTAAGCGGAGTGCGCAAATCATGGGCAAAAGCGGCATTGAGGCGTTTGCGTTGTTCCATCTGACGCCACATAAGCAGGTTGTTCTGTTGCAAGGAGAACTTCATTTTTTCAAAGGAGGCACAGAGCCTGCCCATTTCATCAAGACTCTCATAATTAATGTTAAAGTCTAAGTCATTGTTTGCAACACGCTCTGAAGCCATATCCAAAGCATTAAGCGGCTTTTTTAATTTGATGCGATAAAAAACAAACACGGCAGCAAACATACACAGGGAAAAAGAAAGCGGTACCGTTAAGGTTTCAATCACATTGATCACTTGCAGACTTCTCTTGTCTTGCACTGTATAAAGGGTGTTTTCCTTTCCGATTAAGCCTCCCTCGCCTAAGCGTTCTCCGGCTTCATTCGTCAAATAATATCGTTCTTCTGTTTGAGGATAGCTAGCATAGATTTGTTCTTCTGCCATTTGGCAGCCTTGCGTGATCCCTATGCTGAATGCTAAGGCAACCACCGCAAATAGAGTAATATATAAAACAAGGCTTTTGCGTAGGGATAGGTTTTTAAATCGATCCTTTATTTTTTCCACTTATACCCACACCCCCATACTGTTTCAATATACGGTCTGCAATTAGCAGCAGCTAATTTTGACCGGATGCGCCGTATATGTTCAAAAATCACACTGCTGCCACCCTCGCCGTCATATCCCCACACCCTTTCATAGATGCGCTCTTTATCAAAGACCTGTCCGGCATTTTGAGATAAAAGCTCTATAATATCAAATTCCTTTTTCACAAATGGGATTACCTCGTTATTCCAGTATACACATCTTTCCAAATAATCAATGGTAAAACCCTCATCGAATTTCACTTTTGCTTCAACGACTCGGCGTTTTTCCCTGCGTAGGTGAGCCGCTACTCTTGCCTCTAACTCGATAATAGAAAACGGTTTTAGGATGTAGTCATCGCCGCCCGCTGCAAATCCTTTGACTTTGTCAGCATCTTCAATTCGCGCCGTCAGAAATAAAATAGGGCAGGATACATAATCCCGGACACGTTCGCAGACAGATAATCCATCTAAATTCGGCATATTAATATCAAGCAAAATAATGTCAGGCTGTCGTTCGGATTGCTTAATCGCTTCTACACCATCGGTTGCTGTCAGCACATCATAATTTTTACTTTCAAAAAAACCTTTTAACATGGCCACAATATCGATTTCATCATCTACAATCAAAATTTTTGTTCGCATCATACACCTCCTTGTGGATAATTTATATTAGTTTGTAAATCTCAATCATTTTTCAATTTTGTTTTTAGAGGTTTTAAGGCGGGCATCCAATGGTTTATCCGCATCTTTTGAAATTGCCCATGCACGCCCGAAACGGACAGCTCCAATAATCCTATTTTCTTCGCAGAGCTTTTGTATTCTTCGCTTGGAAATTTCCCATTTGTCAGAAGCCTGCTGTACAGATATATAATAAAGCATTTGTATTCCTCCACCATGTTATGGTGATTATAGAATATACGTAACAGCGAATAAAATCAACAATCCCTTTTATTAAATATGTTCGTGGCAACAATCACCATTGGTTCGTTAGCCAATACTGCCGAGGCCAATCTTATCATCCTTGATGGCCTCGAACATAGCCCTGACATATTCCGGATCGCCGGATACTCTTAAAATATTGGTTACATGATTTGGCATTACTTCATTCCTCCCATCGTCATGCCAAAGCCAAAGGATTGGCTTCCTTTCAGCTCATCCTCCGGCTTGATAAAGAAGCGGTCGCTGCTATCCCAAAAGCTAAGACACAGCTCGCCGTTCCATTCTTCTACGGATGGATTAATGCTGTGTACCTTTTGGCTAAGATTTTGGGCACAAAAAAGCGGCTGTGTTTCTCAGTTACGAAGAACACAGCCGCTTCAAAATTGCCCCTTAGGGTATTGGCTTTATTAAATTGTTTGCCGGACTAATTCTGGCCAAAAACAAGAAAAACCCCGCTTTCTTGTTAAAAAGCAGGGTGCATCTATGAAAAACGAGGGTCTTGAATTTTCATTCAAAACCTTCGCAAGGCCACATAAACACTGCCTTTTTTAGTCCTGTATCTATTTTGACCTAATGTTATGGTACGGGTGATACGTGCACTGAATAACCCACAAAACAGTTAAATTGTGCGGTCTGTTACTACTACTTCTGTGATAATATCACGTAGACGAACACCATCAATTAGATATTCTAAGGATTCATCGGCCGTATTGTACCATAGCTCTGTGGCTTGCTGATCTTCAACATATTTTTCGCAAATCAAAATTTGCATCGGGGCTTCCGGAGCACGCCTCAATTTGGGAAAAACACCAAAGACCCGTTCTCCTACACAAAACTCTACTTCACCGCCCCCTTCAATACACCATTTAAAATCGCTGATAGTTTTAAAACGGTTTTCTTCCGGTGTGTTTGCCCCAAGCATATACCGCATACTCATTACTCCTTTTTGAGATTTAAAAATCGGTGGTTCAGCATCCCAATAGTTAATAGGTGGTCCTGGCTTTGGAACCCCCTCAGACCAATCAATTTCATGATCATGTGGATTTGAGTGGCCACTTCCGGGAGCATGTTCCGTCTCATGGCGGACTAAAATGGCATTTCCATTTGAATCATATTTTGCTATTACCCAAAATCCACCTTTCTTTGTCGGAAGAAAAATCCGCTGTATTGTATTTGGTTGTCCTTTAACATACTGGATAAATGCTATATTCAATATTGAATTTATGAGGATGCTCATCATAGCCGTATGTTTTAAATTGTACGGTCTGTTACTTCGACATCTGTGATAATTTCACGTAGACGAACACCATCAATCAGATATTCTAAAGCTTCATCGGGCGAATCACACCACATTTCAGTTTCCTCTTGATTTTCAATAAGAATTTGTGAGATTAAAATTTGTTCTGGTAACTCTGGTGATTTTTTTAGTTTAGGGGAAATTCCATAGGTCTTTCCGCTCCAAACAAACACAACTTCGCCACCTGCACTAATGCACCATTTAAAATCGCTAATTGATTTAAAGCGATCATCTTCCTCACTGTTCATTCTTTTAAATGTATTCATACGATCTACCTTTGTAAAACTTTTAAATTCTGGGATAGTGTCGTCATAATTAATCGGGGGGCTAAGTTTTGGAAATTGGCTAGACCAATCAATACTGTGGTCATGGGGATTCGTGTGATATTTTGAATTTGGTTTGTCTGTATAATGGCGTTCTCTTATAGCTCGGCCATCTTCTCCAATTTTTGTAAGTCTACGATACCCACCTCTAGCGATAGTTTCTTTTATTTCCCCCGGCTTACCTAAAAAGCGCTCTTCATCTAGCTTTTTAGGCTTCCACTTTCCACCAAAAGCACTTCCCATCCCCTTTAATAATATTTCATCTCTAATTACCATTCCACTTTTAATGACAATCTCACTATTTGGAGGCAACGATCTTTCCCCTGTAATATAAGACACATATTTAGACGGTACATAAAGATCATCATTCATATATCGCCATGAACTTAAGTCGTAATCAACGAAAACAATATCCCCTTGCATTTCCGGAAACGGTTCACTGTAACATATATTTTTTTCGGGTTCTACACGACGCAGCAACTCTTTGTATCCTTTTAGAAAAAAGCCCTTCTGATCACTGTGATTATTATGTTCAGATACCATATAGGTAGATACCGCTACTACACTACCTTTAGAAACTCCCTCAAAGCAAAAATCAAATGTATTCTCATCCCCCCAGCTTATTGATAGGATGACGCGAATCCCTTTTGACGCAAAAAAGGCTCCGCACCAGCGATTTCGGAATGTGTTGTAAAGCTGCAGTACGGGCGCCATCTCAACATACATGCTGAAGTCGGGAGAAAGCACAGCGCGATAGCGTTCCAGTTTTTCCATATCCGTATCGGGATTTTTCCAGACACGCTCAAATTTATAATCATATAGGAAGAAGTGAACAATACGGTTGAAGTGCTCTGTATCATTAGTACTGGTTTTATCAAATCCAATGAGAAGCAAATCATTGAAATCGTCCGGCTGAATTTCAAATTTGGGGATAACCGGAATTTGCAATTTTCCTTTCCTTTTGAACTGATTGCGAAGGAAAAGAGGATTCGTGCGATACTTATAATTTTCTTCCGTCATCTTGTTGCCTCCTTTAAAATAGGAAAAACATTCTTTCACTTATCCCGCAAAAACAAGTGAAAGTTTCCCTCAAAAGGGCAACTTTTTAAACTACCGCAGCGTTGGACGCAGTCAATCTAAACACTTAAAATTTGGTAAACAAAAAGCAATATGCAGGTTCGAAACCTCACATATTGCTTTTTTCATTGGTGCGGGCGATCCGTGCTCAGAATGATCCATCAATAGTGCTACTATTTTTTGGGGCGGTTTGACAATAGAAAGTAGGTAATCATTAAAAATAAGAAACTGCTATAATCAAATAGCTAATATACAAAGCAGTCTATGTATATTACCTCACGGAAATAAGGAATCATTAGGGCGTCTCTTGATAGAAACATCCTAACTTATAAACCTCTTTTATACAATCTATTTGCTATTTTGCGAGCAGTCTGCATACAGTATTTCCTCTAAATCGTTCGTTCAATGACTGTCACCTTTGTAATCACATCCCGCAGGCGATCATTACCAAGAGTATATTCAAGTGCGTCATCAGATGTTGAAAAAATAGATTCTTTCTCCGGCTCATTGGTACATGTTATTCGGATTATACCTTCCTCTGACCAAATGCCATATTCCTTTCCATCCCATTCTATTACAACTTCCGCTCCGTAGCGCATGCTCATTTTAAACTCACTGATAGTATGAAAACCATAAACATCGTCTGGATGATACATACTCATACGTCTGGTATCCCCTCTATAAAAAGATTTGAACTCTGGTATTTTATCGTCGGGATAATTGATTGCTTTACCTGGTTGTGGATGCTTATCAGGATTATTCCAATCTATTATGTGGTCATGTGGATTTGAGTGGCCACTTCCGGGAGCATGTTCCGTCTCATGGCGGACTAAAATGGCATTTCCATTTGCATCATATTTTGCTATTACCCAAAATCCGCCTTTCTTTGTTGGAAGGAAAATCCGCTGTATTGTATTTGGTTGTCCCTTAAATACGAGATCCTGCGGCTTGCTTGGATTCGGTTTCCACTCCCCACCAAAGGCACTTCCCATCCCTTTTGATAATACACCATCTCTAATTACCATTCCACTTTTAATTATAATATTGCTATTGGGAGGCAGCGGTTTCTCGCCTATAATATAGGGTAGATACTTGGATGGCACATAAGGATCATCATTCATATATCGCCATGAGCTTAAGTCATAATCGATGAAAACAATATCCCCTTGCATTTCCGGAAACGGTTCACTGTAGCATATAATTTTTTCTGGTTCAATCCGACGTAGCAACTCATTATAGCCTTTTAGGAAAAAGTCCTTTTGATCGCTGCGATTGTTATGTTCAGACACCATATAGGTCGATACGGCTACTATACTGCCTTTAGAAACTCCCTCAAAGCAAAAATCAAATGTATTCTCATCCCCCCAGCTTATTGATGGGATGACGCGAATCCCTTTTGAAGCAAAATAAGCTCCACACCAGCGGTTGCGAAAAGTATTATAAAGCTGCATAACTGAAGCCATTTCTCGATAAACACTGAAATCTGGTGTTAATACAGCTCGATATCTTTTCAGTTTTTCTAGCTCATTATCTGGATTTTTCCATACTCGTTCAAATTTATAGTCATATAGAAAGAAGTGTACCATCCTATTTAAGTGATTATTGTTTTCCAAACTGGTTTTATCAAAACCGATTAGCCTTAGATTAGTAAAGTCATCCTCTGCAAAATGCACTTTAGGAATTACAGGCATTTCCAGCTTTCCCACACCACGAAATTGATTGCGGACTTGTACGGTATTTATAATTTTCTTCTGTCATAAAAGCATCTCCTTAATTAGGATAAAGATTGAAGTCTTTTCTTAATTAAGGAATATAATAGAAGAAACTTGCTCTATTACATGCAAGTTTCTTCTATTATATTATAAAAATGAAAAATAGCGAATGGAACCTACATGCTCTTTTTCCACTTAATATATAAGGATTTTCAATAAAAACAGCATACAGGTTCAGGTAAATGATCCGTACTCAGAATGACTCATCAATAATGCTGCTATTTTTTGGTGAGGGCGAGGATAGAAAAAGTGCAATGATCAAAGCATAGGAAGATAATTAAATTAAATAGCTAATGCACAAAATTATTTGCGCATATTAGTTTATAGATAAAACTTCGTGTAATAAAAATAATGCAAAATTTTATTTAATTAGCTTTAAGTGAGAAATAAAGAGACTATTGCGTATATTGACATCGAGAATTTGGATTAAGAAACATATACAAGCTTTCAATTTTTTGTGTAATGAACACTTCAATTTCATTTATCAGTGCCTCGTAAAAATTAATGTTTGTACGCATTCATAATATTACTATAATTTTCCTAAAATCTCAATAAGTAGTATTAGCAATATTGATAAACCAATTATTACTTGGCTGGACAATAAGCTCAACGGGGAAAAAGGATAGATTATCTATAACCATGGCGAAGAAGGCGCAGCCACAGAAGAATCCCCCTCTGTGGCTACACCTTCTTTTTTTCTATTTGGTTTTCTGATAATAGAATAAACGATACAAAAAGACTCCCGAAACCATTTCGTTTCGAGAGCCTGTTGGTACGGGTGACAAGACTTGAACTTGCACATCGGAGATACCAGAACCTAAATCTGGCGCGTCTGCCAATTCCGCCACACCCGCATATAAACAGCAGAAATATTCCTCTGCTGTTCAGCTAATATATTATAACCAAAGAATGCAATCTTTGCAAGAGAAATTTTCAAACATTTCAAAATTAATTTTGAGCGTATCGATTCACCCGCTTTACAGCGGAAGAATTCCTTGCTCCAACATAGACTGCGCCGCCAGCATCACACCAAGCTTGCCGCTGTGGAAGTTCAGTCCGCCCTGCATCCACACGGCATACGGCTCGCGCAATGGTGCATCAGCAGAAAGCTCGATGGAAGCACCTAACGTAAATGCACCTGCCGCCATAATCACCTTGCAGTCATAGCCGGGCATATCCCACGGCTCCGGTACTACAAAAGAATCCACCGGGGCACCCTTTTGAATCCCCTGGCAAAACGCTACAAGGGCTTTTTGTTCGCGCAGAAGCACCGCCTGAATAATATCTGCTCTCGGTTCATCCCATCTAGGAGTCACATCGTACCCTAGGTTTGAAAAGAGTGCCGATGCAAATGCTGCGGTTTTGAGTGCTTCGCCCGTTACATTGGGAGCATGAAACGCACCCAAAAACAGCTCACGATTATTACCGAGTGTACAACCGATTTCGCGCCCGGTACCAGGCGTTGTCAGGCGGTAGGAGCAGCTTTCCACCAAATCCTTGCGGCCTGCAATATAGCCACCGGTGGGAGCAATTCCGCCGCCGGGATTTTTGATTAAGGAGCCTGCCATCAAATCGGCGCCGTGCTGCGTTGGTTCTTCGGTTTGAACAAATTCGCCATAGCAGTTGTCCACCATCACGATGCAGTCGGGAGCAAAACGCTTCGCTAGCTGAGCCATTCGTTCAATCTCTTCCACAAAGAGTGACGGGCGTAGGCTATACCCGCGGGAACGCTGAATATATACCATTTTAATGCCAGGGTGAATTCTGCGTTCCATTTCTTCGTAGTCCGGTGTGCCATCCTCTTTTAAATCAACCTGTTCATACTTAACGCCAAATTCCTTTAACGAACCGTTACCGTCTCCGGTAATTCCAAGTACACCTCGAAGGGTATCGTAGGGAATACCTGTTACACTCAGCATGGTATCTCCAGGGCGAAGAACACCAAATAAGGCCACCGTTAGTGCATGTGTGCCGCTTACAAAGTTCGCACGCACCAGTGCATCCTCCGCACCCAGAGCATACGCGTATACCTCATCGAGCGTGTCACGCCCACGGTCGCCATAGCCATACCCTGTTGTGCCTACAAAATGGCTTTCGCTGACTCTAGCACGATTAAATGCAGCCAACATTTTCTGCTGATTGTAACCGGTAACCTTATCTATCTCGCGAAAAACAGGCTCAAGCTGCTGCATTGCCAGCTCTGACGCAGCATGTATTTTATCGTCTAGCTGAAAAAAAGGAAAATTCATTAATACTTGCTCCCTTATGTTTGAAATCGATTGGATGCTTAAGCATCCAATTTTAATTTTGCTTTCCCACTTGCAAATGAAAGCATCTTAACACTTTATTTAAAAACAAGCTCCGCCCACCGCCCTGCCCATACAAGCGACAGTGACTGATAAAAGCGGATCGCTCTTTCATTTTCACAAAGAACATAAACTTTTCTGGGCGAGAGTCGGGAAAGAAGTCTCTGTACCATTATACCACCAATCCCGTTGCGTCGTTTTTGTGGGTGGACCGCTACCGCAGTCAAAACCGCATCTGTTTCAGTAATGCTGCCTGCCAATGCACAGGCAATTAGCTCATTCTGTGAAAAAACACCTTGTGTAAGCGATGCTCCATGCCGAACCCGATGTGAAACATCGAGGTAAAAAGGCTCAAACTGCTCCGGTTTTTGTTCGCCGCAATCGCACAAGAGGGAGAAAACATCTCGAACCGGCACTTCGTCGAGTACTCCGGATTGGCTATCCTGTAAAGGCTTTACCGATGATGGTAAGAATAATATTTCACCCGACTGCTCGCATTCCCCGTACAAAGCAAAAGCCGCTCTTTCATCACACAGCAAAGTGCGGCAGCCAACAGCCATCAAAAACTCTTTGAGCTCGTCCGCTTCTGCTGTATCTACCCAGTGAAGAACCGCGGCGCCATCCAGTGAGGATACGGCCGCGGTCACTTGTCCTGATTCATTGGTCTGAATCCAAAAACGTGCAAACGGTAGAGAAAGGCCATAGGCCTTCTGCAAACCGGCAATTTTACAGCCAAACGGATTCCCCGAACAGAATTGCTCAAACAGGGGGATTTCCGCCTCCGACAGCAACCGAATCACGGTGTACCCTCGCCTGCCGCCATGCGTATGGCAAGCTCTCTTACCAAACGTTCGGTGTCGTGGTAATCTTGTTCGGCAATCAGGCTTGCAGGGCCATGCAAATACCGGCACGCAACAGAAACCGCGATGGTTCGTACTCCGCCGCGCGTGGTGTGGATGGCGCCCGCATCGTTCCCGCCAGCAACCGCTTGCTTGGTTTGGCAGGGGATATTCTGTTCATTTGCAATCTGCATTGCCAAATCGAAATAGGGTTTATCATAAATGGTGCGGTGGTCCATAAAGGAGAGCACCGGCCCCTGCCCTACGTGGCACACTTGGCGGTTCGGTTCCACACCGGCAATATCGCCCGCCGTGGTAGTCTCTACCACAAGAGCAGCCTGCGGGTCTACCGTATAAGCTGCCGTCGCTGAACCGCGCAGACCAACCTCTTCCTGCACGCAGAAAACAAAGGTCATATCGTACGGCAGTTCTTCTTTTATCATGTCAATTAAGATGGCACAGCCTGCACGGTCATCCAGTGCACGAGAAATAATCGTTCCGCGGTCACTGTGAAAGCCTGCATCAAAGGTGATGGAATCCCCGGGAAAAACGTATTTCTCCGCTTCCTCTTTATCTTTAGCACCAATGTCAATATACATATCTGATACAGGCACCGATTTCCCACGTTCGTCTCCCTCTAACAGGTGAATCGGCTTTGCACCGATCACACCCGGGATGGTACCGTTAATGAGAACCGGCTTTGCGCACAGAATGCGGCGGTCAATCCCGCCAACCTCTGCGAATTTAATGAGGCCATTCTCACCTATATGAGTAACAATTAAGCCAACCTCATCCATATGGGCGCTGAGCATGAGCCGCACCGCAGGCTTATTTGCACCCTTTTTAAAGGCAATAATGTTGCCTAAGGCATCCTTTTGAAGCGTGGTTGCATAAGAGGAAATCTCTTTGATGATTACATCGGCAACCTTACGCTCTCTGCCTGAAATACCGCAAAGCTCGCAAAGCTGCTTTAACAGTGTTACATCTGCCATGCTTTCCCCTCCTTTACATACGCCGCCAAGAGCTTTGCTGTATTTTCAATATCCTCGGTGTCAATCACTTCTACCGGCGTGTGCATATAGCGCAGGGGAACCGACGCCAAGGCGCACCGTACACCCGAACGTGCCGTACCAATCGAATCTGCATTGGTACCCGTTTTGCCGCCCATGACTTCGTATTGGAACGGAATTTGCTTTTCTTTTGCCAGTCGCACCAGTTCATCGCTCATTTCTTGATCCAGTGTGGGAGAAATACCAATCATCGGCCCAGCACAAAGCTTACCACTTTTTTGCTCCGGTACTCCCGGCTGTCCGGCAAAGCTGACATCCACCGCGACGGACTCCGTCGGCTCGTGTGCAAACGCACCTGTTTTTGCACCTTGACCGCCGACTTCTTCCCGCGTACTCAGTAAAATCGTGACCAAGCAGTCCAACTTCTCATTTGCCAGCAATTCCGCACAGCGAATGAGTGTGCATACACCGGCGCGGTTGTCGAGCCCCGCAGCGGTAAAGCGATTGTTGAGCAATGCGCGTGGCTCTGCTTCCCACAAAATGCGGTCGCCAGGAGCAATCATTTTCTCCGCTTCTTCTTTGGTAAGGCCAACATCTACAAACATTTTATCAACAGGCTCTACCTTTTCTTCACTGCCTTCTACCAAGTGCGGCGGCAGGCAGCACACCACTCCTCGCAGTACTTCACGGCCAAAAACGGTAACCGTAGTACCCGGCAAGGCGCGGCGGTCTACACCGCCACAGGCGGCAAGGCGCAAAAAGCCTTTCTCGGTGATTCCGGCTACCAATAGACCAATTTGATCAATATGCGCATCCAGCAAAATGCGCCGTTTGGCAGTGGGGTCGCCCATTGCGCACACGAGATTACCCAAAGGATCATACGAAATGGTTCCGTATTGTTTTAGCTCCTGCTCCGCCGCTTTTACAGCCGCTCCCTCCGCACCGGACATACCGGGCGCAGAGCAAAGGCAAGACAAAAGCTCCTGCAAATGATTCATGTTTATTCCTCTTTCTTTTGTGTTCCCGGCAGCGCATTTACCAGTTGCTTAAAGTGGTAACCGCGTACCTCAAAGCTTGTGTATTGGTCAAAGCTGGCGCAGGCTGGGGAAAGCGATACAATATCGCCGTTGTCTGCCGCATGATAAGCCGCCTGCACAGCTTCTTCCATTCCGCTTACACGCAGAATTTCCGGCACTCCAGGTTGGTAATTGGGTGCCGCTTTAACGCTTTCCTCTATTTTATCCGCTGTTTGCCCCATTAATATGAGCAGCTTTACTTTTTCTACAATGGCAACGCCAAGCTCTTCAAAGGGAAGATGCTTATCGTAACCGCCTGCCAGCAGAATGATTTTATCATTATATACCGATAGCGTTCCGCTGATGGTACGAGTGGGGCTGGTGCCGATGGAATCGTTGTAATATTTTACACCGCCAAGCTCACGAACTAGCTCCATCCGGTGCTGTACTCCTGAAAATTCTCTTGCAACTTTACGAATGTCCTCCGGCTCAACCTCACCCCATACGGCTGAAATTGCCGCCAGATAGTTCTCTACATTGTGCATGCCAGGCAGCCGTATGTCGGAAGCGGGCATAACCTCGGTATCACCTACCAAAATCATACCATCCTCACGCAGCCAAGCACCGTAAACACTGGCACGACGGTGGCTAAAGAGACGCACCTGTCCGCGTACCGATTCTGCAAAGCCGGCTGCCATCGCATTGTCTGCATTGATGACCGCACGGCTAAACGCATTCTGGTGCCGCACAATGTTCTTTTTGGCATCCACATATTCGGTCATATCCTTATGGATGTCTAAATGATTCGGAGACACATTGGTCACCACCGCAACGTCAGGGCTTTTGCGCATAGAGATGAGTTGAAAGCTCGAAAGCTCTACCACAGCTACATCCTCCGGCTCAACGGAAATAATTTCAGGCAGCAATGGCTTGCCGATATTACCGCCAAGGTGCACCTTTTTACCGGATGCTTCTAACAGCTTTGAAATGATTGTGGTGGTCGTTGTTTTTCCATCACTGCCGGTTACCGCATAAATTTTGCAAGGGCACAGGTCAAAGAACATTTCTATTTCCGAGGTTACGGCACGCCCCTCTTTGCGGGCCTGGTCCAGCTCTGGTAAAAAGAACTTCATACCGGGTGTGCGGAAAATCATGTCCGCATCTAGGTTTTGCAGGTAGTCTTCTCCCAAGCAAAGCTCTGCACCCATTTCTTCCAGCTGCTTTGCCGTATCTCCTAACTGCTCCCTTTGCCTACGGTCACGTGCCTGTACTTTTGCTCCATGCTCTAAAAATATTCGAATCAATGGCATGTTACTGCCACCAATGCCGCAGAAAGCCACTTTTTTCCCTTGTAAGCTTTCAAAAAAGGTCTTTACCCTACTGTCCATTCCCAACGCCCCCGCTTCTTTCACTCGGTTTCTGCTTCAACCACTATTCCGTTCGAAAAAGGCTCCTGATTTAAGGCTGTTAGCAGCCAGAAAAATCAGGAACAAGTGCCTTTTTCAGCAAAACCTCTCTACCATATTATACTAACCAGAATTTTAAATATCAACCGAAATCCAATCTTTCAGCATGTCCGCATAAGATTTAAACGCGGATGGAAGCGAGTATTCCTCCAATAGCTCTCGATTGGTCACCCAGACAAGCTCTCCAACGGGCTGCTGCACATGTACACCAAATGCGGTCATATGCCATTCCCGGTGCGAAAAGATATGCTTTGCCTGCGGCAGAGGGGTTAACTCGCATTCTTTTACCCCCCATTCACAAAGCTGTGCCTTTGCCTGCTCCTCAGTAAGCCGCCCCGTCACGCCGGGGAGCTCCCAAAGCCCTGCCAAAAGCCCTTTGGCGGGTCTTCGACTGAGTGCCACCTGATTTTTTGTGCACAGCAGGAATACCGTTCGTTCTTCTACCACACGGGGCTTTTTCACCGTTTTTATTGGCAGCTCCGCGGCAATTCCCTGCTGGTTTGCCTCACATACACGGTTTAAAGGACAAACAAGGCACTGCGGAGCGCCGTTCGGTAAGCACACCGTGGCTCCCAGCTCCATTAGCGCTTGGTTAAAGTCGCCTACCCGTTTGGGTAGAATGGCCTGCACTGCTCCAGTAATTTCACGTTTTACGACTGTGTTTTTCATATCACGGGAATCTGCAGTAAGACGAGAGATGACCCGCAGAACGTTACCGTCCACCGCAGGTACCAGAATGCCAAATGCAATGGAAGATACTGCTCCCGCGGTATACTCCCCAAAGCCGGGCAGCGACAAAAGCGCATCAAACGAAGCGGGAACGTGCCCGCCATACTGCTCCACCATTACCTGTGCAGCACGCTGTAAATTCCGTACGCGATTGTAATATCCGAGCCCCTCCCACAGCTTTAACAGCTGCTCTTCCGGTGCATTTGCCAAGGCTTCTACCGTAGGCAATGCCGTTAAGAAGCGCTCGTAATATGGCTTTACGGCTTCTACGCGTGTTTGCTGAAGCATGATTTCAGACACCCACACGCGGTAAGGCTCCGGGTTTTCACGCCAAGGCAACACACGGGCAGCTTTATCATACCAAGCCAAAAGCGGTGATACAATTTCTTGTAAATTCAAATTCATAAGGGGCTCCTCTATTAGCCAAAACAAGCCGGCAGAAGCTTTGCTCCGCCGGCTAACACACTTCTATTTATGCCATACTCAAACTGAGCACACAGAGCAAGTCAAACTAGCATGCATGCTCCTGCAACAGTACTCTGACAGTTGGCTTTTCTTACTATTTACCTGCAAAGAGCAACTTATCCCTTACGGAAATAAGGTTTGTCCGATAAAAGCTGGTCGGCAGGCTTTTTCCCCGAATGGTCTCTCGTCATTAGCGGGCGCGGCGGTTCGCCTTTTCTACGCGGGCCAAGCGACGTGCGATATTCCCCTCTTTTTTCCATAGTGGGTGCACTGCGACGCTCCGGTTCGGGCTGGCGTTGCGGCTGTTCTTTGGGTGCTTGGGGAGACACGTCTTTTCGTGCTTCCCGTTTCTCTGCCACCGGCTTCTGCCGAACTGTTTCCGGTTTTGCAGCAGACATTTTCGGTGCACGCTTATCCATTTTAGCGGGGCGAGAATCCTTTTGTAGATGCGGCTTCTTCACACCGGGCTTTTTCTCCGCTTGCTTCGTGGAAGTCACTTCTTTTTCCACTTGAGCCGGACGAGCAGAAGGCTCCTTGCGCTTGCGCGGCTGTTTGGCTTTTGAAGCCTGTTTTGCCTGCCCCTGCTGATTTGGTGCACCGGCTGGTGCAGCCTGCTGCTTGGTTTGTTTCGCACGCTCCTGCCGCTGAGAAGGAACCTGCTTGCGGGGCTTATCACTGTTTTGAGTTTGCTGTGCTCGCTGTGGGCGCCCCGTTTGCTGTTTTGGGGGTGTTAGCGTAAATACCTGCATGGGGTATGCGTGCTCCTCAATGACAGGAACCGGCTTGCCAATTAACTTTTCAATATCTTTTAGGTAAGGCTTTTCATCAATGTTGCAAAACGAAATGGCGATTCCATCGAGCCCGGCACGTCCGGTACGGCCAATACGGTGTACGTACGTTTCGGGAATATTAGGCAAATCGTAATTAATTACATGAGAAAGCTCATCAATATCAATACCGCGGGCGGCGATATCAGTAGCGACCAGTACACGAATTGTGCGGTTTTTAAAGCTGGTAAGCGCAAGCTGGCGGGCAGATTGCGACTTATTCCCATGAATGGCCTGTGCTTGAATCTTCGCGCGTGAAAGCTCACGCACCACACGGTCTGCGCCATGCTTGGTACGGGTAAATACCAAAGCGGAATCTATTTTAGATTGTTTCAATAAATCGATTAACAGATTCGCTTTATTACCCTTATCTACAAAGTACACACACTGCTCAATGGCATCCGCAGTAGAAGATACCGGGGTAACGGCAACCTTTACCGGGTCTACCAGTAAGGAATCCACTAGCTGTGTTATTTCTGGCGGCATTGTCGCTGAGAAAAAAAGCGTTTGCTTTTCCTGCGGCAATTGCTTAATCACACGTTTAACATCGTGAATAAAGCCCATGTCGAGCATACGGTCTGCTTCATCCAGAACAAAAACCTGAACGGCGCTCAAATCAATGAATCCCTGCTGAATTAAATCGTTTAAGCGACCGGGAGTAGCCACTAGAATATCTACTCCGCGTCTTAGGGTATTGACCTGCCCTACCTGCGAAACACCGCCGAAAATCACCTCACTGCGAAGGGGTAAATACCGCCCATATGCACGCAGGCTTTCCCCAATTTGAATCGCCAGCTCACGGGTAGGTGTTAAAATTAACGAGCGTATTGGGCGCGGCTGCCCTTTTGTCTCGGTAGGCTGTGCATTGAGCCTTTGCAGAATCGGCACGGCAAAGGCAGCCGTTTTACCGGTTCCCGTTTGCGCGCAGCCTAATACATCACGCCCCAAAAGCGCGGGAGGAATCGCTTTCTCCTGAATGGGAGACGGTGATTCATACTGTTCCTCCTGCAACGCTTTTAAAATAGGCGCGATTAAATTGAGTTCTTGAAAATTCATATATTACATATTTCCTTCCTAAAAAAGCCGACAGCTTGCCTCAAAAAGGCTTTTGGCTCGGCGTTGGTCTTATATTAGAACACAGAGAAAGCGGCCGACTCCGCTCACACAGTAAGAGGTCTGCCGCTTGAAGGCTATCGGCTGGCTCCGGTAACCATTTTACCAGATAATAGTTTATTATAACGCTCTTTGCCAAGGAAAGCAAGAACCACCACGCCAGCTCTCTCTTCACCATACCCAGTCTTTCTAAATATATGCCCAGAAAAACAGCCGACCGTAAGGCCGGCTGAATATTTTTAAATTATTATTTAGCAACGATAAACTGTTGCTTATAAAAAGGGAATTTGCAAATTGGGGTTGGTGATTTCTTTAATGGGTACTCCATAATACTCCTTGCGATACTGCGCAATGGAGTAAGATAAGTTTGCGGCAATGCGCTTGGTATTGTGCATAATCCAGTCTGCATCACGGGGATTATCGTGAAACGCAGTTTGAACCAAAAGCGCAGGCATCTCGGGGTATGCCATCTCAGTAAGAGTCTGGTTATTGGCAAGCTTAATTCGATCACGTTCCGGATAAATAAAATTATCCTTTACAATTTTAGCCCACAGCCCGCTCATGGGGTGATCCGTTTGGTAATACACAAAACACCCGTTATACTGCCCAACCTCTACCTCTGGGGCCGCATTCGAATGAATGGAAAGGTAAAGCGTGCAGTTGTTTTGTTCTGCCTGCTTTGCCCGAGCTTGCAGCATGGTTCCCCATTCGCTCACAGGCACTTGTGCGCTTGAGGGAGCTATAAGGGTTTCGATTCCATATTCATTTAAATATTGCGCCATCCAGTTTGCGATTTGGCGCATATAGTCTTCTTCTGTTTTACCATCGGGATACATATTATAGTATTGCGGAGAAGGGCTTAGATAAACACGAAATGCCGCCTGCTCTGTTTTTATTTTTGTTCCCTCATACGATTTTGTCTGCAATTCATTTACTGCCGCTTGTGGTTCATAGGCAGCCACATGTGCGCCCGACACACTGAACAGCATTCCCATAGCAAGCAAAAAACCGAATACCCGTTTACGCATTGTTCGTTCCCCCTGTAAAAACGGCACATTTTAACTAGTACTATATCCCATTATATCGGTTGTTTCTCATTTGATAATTCTTAATTAGAATAAAAAGTCTCTAACAAAAGAAAAGCAATTAGTTTACATAACCATATTCATTTTTTATTATAAAAAGCTACGAAACAAATATGCTGTAGTATAGCTAAAAAAACGCGTATAACAAGGCAAGCGTTGATTTTCCTAGATAAATCTTTTATAATCAAAAGAAAACAACGGATTCTCATCCGGTGAAGGAGAGCGCAAATGATCGGAATTATTGGAGCGATGCCCATTGAAGTTGAGGGACTCAAAAACAGGCTGCAAAACCCGCAAACACAGTCTATTGCCGGAATAGAGTTTTGCAAGGGACTTCTGTCGGGCGTAGAGTGTGTCATCGCCCATTGTAACCCCGGCAAGGTTAACGCCGCACTGTGCACGCAGCTCATGATCAACCACTACCAGCCCCGCATTATCATTAACAGCGGAGTCGCAGGCGGAATTGGTGAGAACGTTCACATTGGTGACCTGGTTATCTCTAAAAGTGTTGTACAGCACGATATGGATACTTCCCCTCTTGGAGACAAACGAGGGTACTTGTCTGGATTAGGCGTCATTGAAATTCCTGCAACAGAGAAACTCGTAGAGCTGCTTGCACGTACAGCACCGGAGGTATATAAGGGTGCGGTACATACAGGAGTGATTGCAACGGGTGACCAGTTTATCTGCGACTCTGCAAAGCTGCATGAGCTAGGCAACGAATTTAAGGCTATGGCATGCGAAATGGAAGGCGGCGCAGTGGGACACGTTTGCTATGTAAATGGTGTAGATTTTGTGGTACTGCGCACCATTTCAGACAATGCGGACGATGACGCAAAAATGGATTATTCCACCTTTGCACCCATTGCGGCACAGCGTGGCATCGACTTGGTTTGCCGTGTGTTACCAGAACTAAATTAACATAATTCCGATTTTTCTTGTCTCAGACTCCCGGTTTGGATCCCAAACAGATACGGAGGGTGCGTATGAAGATTTATGACATCTCCCGCGAATTGTTTTCTGCCGATGTATACCCGGGCGACCCCATTCCATGGTACGAACAGGTAAGCCGTATTGATACCGGCGACGACTATAACCTCTCTGCATTTTATACCGGCTCTCACAGCGGTACTCATTTGGATGCACCAAGGCACTTTTTGGAGGACGGAGACACGATAGACCGACTACACCCCAGTAATTTTATAGGCCCCTGCACAGTCATTACCGTAGATGGAATTGTGACAGGAGAGCAAATGGAAGCACTTTTGCCCCGCTGCCAAAAGCGAATATTACTCCACGGCGACGGGCAGGCATACCTTGACCGCAGTGCAGCATTTGTTCTGGCAGACAGCGGCGCTCTATTAATTGGTACGGACGCAATTACAATTGGGAATGAAGATGAGGAGCGCTCCGTTCATTTAGAGCTTTTGGGTGCCAATATCCCCATTTTGGAGGGCGCCGTTTTTGACGGTGTGCCGGATGGTGACTACCTGCTGATTGCCCTGCCGTTAAAGCTTCGTGGGCTAGAGGCCTCCCCCTGCCGTGCGGTATTGATTCAGGGGGAACTTTCAGCCTTATAAACGGTAGTTACTGAAAGAATACTGCACCTGCCATTAAGGCAAGATATTATAGGGACAAAGCTATAACCATGTTTTCCTGGTCTCACTCAATTAGAGTAGTAGCAGCCATGAGCGGCGATAAGGGTATAGAAAGCATCAAAAATTTCATCAAACGAAACTGCGATTTTTGCGATATGATCTTCGAAGAATACAAGGCTAAAAATATTTTAATTGTTACTCACGCTGCAAACGTACGGATTATAAACTATTATTTCAGTGGCAAACCAAAAGATTATGATTTCAGTAGAGGAGTTTCTGAAAACGGCGGATTGCTTACATTTAAAATATAAAACGTAATCGTGGTCCTGAGTTTTAAAATTCAAGACCACGGTTTTTTATTGGTTATTTTTAATTGTGTTTGCTGTTCAACTTACTCTACATATTTTTCGTACATCACGGTATCGGAGAGTGATTTTCTTTCCGTTACATGTCGTTCCGGACTTAGGAACCCCTTTTGGGGATACCCTAGAATTAATAATGCAGTGGGTACTATGTAATCTGGAATTTCAAATTCCTTACGAATAATATTGGGGTCAAACAAACCAACCATAACACTACCTATGTTTAATTCCCTTGCTGCAAGCATCATGTGATCGCAGACAATACCAATATCTAAATCACCGGAACATTTGTGATCAAAGGGGCGTATCAACTCATTTCTAGTATCTCGGCATACAATTAGAACACAACGAGAGCCAAATAAATGATATGCTTTTTCTACCTTAGATAAACGATCTGGGTTTTGAACAACGATAATACGTTGTGGCTGCTGATTGCAAGCCGTAGGTGCAACATGTCCAATCGTTAAAACTCTTTCTAAATCACTTTGGGGAATGACTTTGTCTGTAAATCCACGTGTGGTACAACGTGCTTTTGCTAAATCAAAAAAGCTCATTATATTCCCTCCGTTAAAACACGAATAAAACTTCGTATTTAATAATAGCACTAACAAAACGCTTCGTCAACCTAACACGAATAAAGCTTCGCATTAGGTTGACCTAAAGTAAATACATAAGTTATAATAAGTTGGAGGTGAGGTAAATGAAAGAAGTACGCAAACCAATGCAAAAACGCTCCATAGAAAAAATGAGAAAAATTTCAGAAGCTGGCTTTGAACTATTTTGCGAAAAGGGGTACCACGGAACAAATACAATAGAAATTGCAAAACGTGCTAATGTATCAACCGGTGCACTATACAGCTATTTTCGTGATAAACGAGACATCTACATTGCAGCGTTTGAACAATATCTCACTTCTTTTTCTAATAATTTATTTGACCAATTAAATGATTTCAAACAGCCGTTTGAGCTCTCCATTTTTATAAAGAAATGGATTTCAATTTATATTGAAGTTTATGCTACTTCAAATCAAGCTTTAGCTCAATTAAGAATGGTAATGATAGAAGACAAAAAAATCAATCAATACTTTTGCAATTTTGAAAATGAATATGTTTTTGGAATTGTTGAGATATTAAAAAAGAACCATATTTTCGCTGATGATTTACCCGAAAAGGTATATACTTCTTGTATATTGGTGGACGCATTGTGCCGTGAGAGAAGTTCTTTTCCACACCATAGATTGAATTATGGTGTTTTAGAATCGCAAACGGAAAAGGCAATACACCATCTGTTGTCATCGTAAAATTTATAAGTTGACATTACTACAAATAGCAAAAACCAGCATATCGTCATTTTTAATCGATATGCTGGTTTTCTTATGATTGCCCAAAGTCTAAAAGCATATAACGTAGTCTTTGATAATCTATTTAATAAATTAATACGTGTTTTTAATACTTACGCCTGCATCGCATTTTGCAAAGCAAGCTCATAAGCAGCCTTTGTTTGCTCATCAAAACAGACCATGGTAACCGATTTTACCGCTTTTCCTTTTTTCGAAAAGGCAAGTATCTCTCTTACCGCAATATAAGCAGCAGTATTCAGCGGAAAACGATAAACACCTGTACTAATGGATGGGAATGCCACGGTTTCGCAGCCATTCTCCTCCGCAAGTCGAAGGGAATTTTGATAGCAAGAAGCCAAAAGCCCTTCCTCCCCTGCTCCGCCGCCGCGCCAAATGGGGCCAGGCGTGTGGATGACATACTTTGCCGCAAGCTGGTAGCCTCCGGTCATTTTCGCCTGCCCCGTTTCACAACCACGCAGTCCTCGGCATTCCTCCAATAGCGCGGGGCCTGCCGCTCTGTGAATGGCCCCATCCACTCCACCGCCCCCCAACAGAGAAGTGTTGGCTGCATTTACAATTGCATCCACCTGAAAAGTAGTAATATCTCCCTCAACTATAAAAAAATCCATTGGTTCCTCCCTGGGTACCCATACCCGTAAAACCGGTTTCTGCCATCCCGGTATGCTACTTCACTTTTAAAATTCGCCTTTATCAACAGAATACAATCATTTGCCCTAAAATACAATTAAATAAAGATTAAAAAAACAGCCTCTCACCAGGTGCCTATTCGTCACCGGGTGAGAGGCTGCCATTCATTTTATTGCGTAATCATTCAGAGATTTGGTCGGCAATACTGCGCGCATAGCACTTCATCTTCGCCAAATCGTCTGCCGTTGGGGTGAAATTGGAACGGATTCCTTCCCCTAAGAAGTTATACTTCAAATGCTCCATACGTGAGCGCACCATACCAACTGCTTCGCCGCTCCAGCCAAAGGAGCCAAAAGCCCCGGCGGGTTTGGAACGAACGTTGATTGCATCAATGCTGGAAAGTACATCCCAAATAATCTTTGGCGCATCACGGTTGATTGTGCAAGAGCCTACGAGCAATGCATCCGCATCATTCGCGGCAGTTACCGTTTCCTTAAAAGGAGTGAATACCACATCAATCAGCTTCACATCCAGCTCAGAGTCAGCAGCAAGCTCTTCATAGGCTGCCTCTGCCAGTTGCTTGGTGCAGCCATAAGCAGATGCATACAAAATCGCAATCTTGCGAAGGTCGCGCACTGCAGGCTGGCTCCATTTACGGTAAAGCTCCGTAATCTCCTGAATCCCCTGTACAAGGCAAGGGCCGTGGCTGGTACAAACCATACGAACCGGCAGGTCTTTGATTTTATCAAGACCACTGAGAACATAGGGCTTGAACGGACCAAAAATACATTCGTAGTAATGCCGAACCTGCTCCAGGTATTTTTCCCGGTAATGCATGTTGGTATCTACCATTGTGGGTTCACAAAAGTGTGTTCCAAGAAAATCGCAGGTAAACAGTAAACCGCTCTTTTCGTCCCACGTAAACATGGAATCTGGCCAGTGCAGAAGAGGCGCCACAATAAACTGCAGCGACCTGTCACCCAGATCTAAAGTCTCTCCCGATTTTACAACATGAAAACGGAACTCCTGATTGGCAATCGCTGTAATGTACTTTTTCGCCGCCATTGTAGAATAAATCTCAATATTGGGGTTGAGTGCAATCAGCTTTGCTACGCTTCCGGAATGGTCCGGCTCCGTGTGATTCATAATCAGGTAATCGATTTCGCTTATATCGATAATACTTTGAATATTTTCGAGATATTCTTCAAAGAAATCCGCATGAACGGTCTCAATCAGCACATTTTTCTGGCCGGTAACCAGGTATGCGTTGTAACTGCTCCCGTAGGGAGACTCCATAATAATATCGAACACACGCAAACCAGGATTTAATACCCCAACCGAATAAATGTGGTCCGCCAATTTCTTCGTTGCCATGACTGAAAACATCCTTCCCGCTTACTGGGCGTAAATTTGCCCTTTATTCGGGGCTGAACATATCTTTCGATACCCCGCATTCCGGACAGGTCCAGTCTTCAGGAAGATCTGCAAAGCTAGTTCCGGGAGCGATTCCGTTATCAGGATCCCCAATTGCCGGATCGTATACATAGCCACAAGCATCACATACATATTTTGCCATAACAATTAACACTCCTTTTCGTTTGACAATCTTTTATCACTAAAGAGATAATACCTTTAGTATACTCTATTTTTCATAAAATTGTCAATGAATCACAGTGTCTTTCAGGTGTCTTTCTTTCGTTAATATCCGCTGTCATCCAAAATATTACATAAATGTCCGGGACATACCGTACCCGTTGCTAGGGTACGGGCCAAGGCCATCGCGCGTGCTTGTGTGCTACATACATTTGCGTATTCGGCTTGGGCATTGACAGTACCCCTTTGCACAATGCGAACCCCAAAGCCGGACTTCTCGTCGCCAAAAATATAATACTCCAATACACTGTTTTGACGCGATACGATTATTTTTCCTACATTTTTAACCATGAACGGCCACTCCTTTTACTTTCTTTTTTACCATATGTAGAGTTAAGCAGTGCCTTTTCTGCTTCTACTATTACAAATGGTACGAGAGAGAGAAGTGCAACTGCAAACCACTGGCCACCGCTGAGAACTGCGGTTTTGAATATTTGTGCAATTGGCTGGAACGCAATAACAGAAACCTGCATACAAGTGCAGATAACCGCGGCCACCAAAATCTGTGGGTTGCTGAGAAATCCGATGCGGAACAGCGAATGCGACGAACGCATGTTAAAGCTATGTACAATTTGAGAAAGGCTTAGCGTTGCAAACGCCATTGTACGACCTATAATGGGATACGAGGGGTCTATGTCGAAGAAGGCGCGGCCAATACTGTAGGCAAGAAGAGCCAACGCACCAATTAAACAGCCCTCCACCAAAATATTGTAGCCCATACCACCTGCGAAAACACTCTCATTTTGCCGATGCGGGGGTTGTTCCATCACATCGTCTTCAATTGGCTCCAC
Organism: Clostridium sp.; assembly: GCF_032576335.1. Lineage (GTDB taxonomy): Bacteria > Bacillota > Clostridia > Oscillospirales > Acutalibacteraceae > Faecalispora. The sequence goes on along the minus strand of NZ_JAWFXC010000004.1, from coordinate 225,024 downwards.
TCCAAGTGCAAGTGCAGGGAGCGAATCGGTCACCAGATTAATCCACAAAAGCTGAATTGCGATCAAAGGAAGTGGCAAGTGCAATAAGAAAGCCATAAACACCGTGAGGATTTCACCAATATTGCAGGAAATTAAGAAGTGAATGGTCTTGCGAATATTTGCGTAAATACCGCGGCCTTCACGCACAGCTTCTACAATCGTTGCAAAGTTATCGTCCGTAAGAACCATATCTGCTGCGCTCTTTGCCACATCGGTACCCGAAATACCCATTGCGCAACCAATATCCGCCGCTTTCAGTGCCGGGGCGTCGTTTACACCGTCACCGGTCATTGCAACTACTTCACCGCGTTTTTGGAACGCCTTCACAATACGCACCTTATGCTCCGGCGAAACACGGGCAAAAACGGAATATTGATAAATGTTCTTTTCCAGCTCACGCTGCTCCATTTGGTCTAACTGCTGGCCGGTGAGTGCTTTATCGTCAGAACCCATCATTCCCAGCTTACCAGCAATGGCAACCGCGGTAGCCACATGGTCACCGGTTATCATAACCGCACGAATGCCTGCTTTCTTGCACAGGTGAACTGCCTTTTGAGCTTCCGGCCTGGGTGGGTCAATCATACCGATAAAGCCGCAGAACACCAAGTCTTTTTCCCACTCGCTTTCCGGCGGCAGCTGTTTTACATCTCGGTAGGCAACACCAAGCACACGCAGTGCACGAGAGGCCATCTGTTCGTTTCTACGCTGAAGCTCACGTCGAATCTGAGAATCCATCGGCGCTGCAAAGTTCGTACTTTGGCAGGAGGTGCAGCGTTCCATTAACAGGTCTGGCGCACCCTTTGTGATAATGCGGAATTGCTGATTATCAAGGCGATGCACCGTTGTCATCATCTTTCTGGCAGACTGAAAGGGTATTTCACGCACGCGGGGCATACGGCGCTCCAAATTCTCTTTTGAAACGGGAGAAGCTGCGAGTAACGCTGCCTCTGTTGGGTCGCCTTGAATTTTATCTCCGGAAACGGTGCAGTTATTGCAAAGTGTTGCCAGCTCTAATATACGCCTTGCCTGCGGATCCTCTTTGGTAAGCAGGCCGTCGTAACCGGCAACTTCAACCACCGTCATCTTGTTTTGCGTCAGTGTCCCGGTTTTATCAGAGCATATTACGCTGGCACTACCAAGTGTTTCCACTGCAGGCATTCGGCGAACAATTGCACGGCAATTTGCCATGCGGCGCACACCCATTGCCAGCACAATCGTAACCACCGCCGGCAGGCCTTCAGGAATTGCCGCTACCGCCAAGCTGATGGAAATCATAAACATATCTAACGGTTCTACGCTCTGGAGCAGTCCCATGATGAAAATTACGGCGCAAATGGCGAGGGCTCCAATTCCCAAAACCTTACCTGTGTGAGCCAGCCGCTTTTGCAGTGGCGTTTGGGGGGCCTCCTCCGAGTGGATCATGTGGGCAATCTTCCCCACCTGTGTTTCCATTCCGGTTGCAACCGCAACGCCAACACCGCGCCCGGCTGCTACGCTGCTGCTGGAATACAGCATGTTCTTTCTGTCACCAAGCGGCGTACGCTCGCCGCAAACCAACTCTGCCGATTTTTCAACTGGTAAAGATTCCCCGGTAAGCGCAGATTCCTCTGCCCGAAGATTGTGAGCTTCCAGAATACGCAGGTCAGCGGGAACAAAATCGCCCTCGGTAAGAAAAACAATATCACCGGGTACAATTTCTTTGGACGGAATTTTAACTCTCTTGCCGTCACGCATAACAATAGATTCTGGAGAAGACAGCTTTTTCAGCGCATCAATCGCCTTTTCAGCGCGACTCTCTTGCGCTACACCAATTACTGCATTCACAACCACAATTAGCAGAATAATAATGGGGTCTATGTAGTCATTCTCGTTGCGAACCAGCGAAGTAAAAAATGATACTGCCGCTGCAATTAAAAGGATAATGACCATAAAATCTTTAAATTGTTCCAAAAACTTTGCAATTAAACCTGGTCGTTTGCCCTCCTGCAGTTCATTTGGGCCATGTTCTCTGCTTCGCTGCTCTACCTGCGGAAACGTAAGTCCCCGTTTTGGGTCTGTTTTTAACTGCCGGACACATTCCTCTCTGGACAAACTTTGCCACTCCAAAACATATCAACTCCCGCTTTGATTTTCAGGCTATCGCCCACAACTGCCTTTGCATTGATTATATATATTAACCCGGGTGGACGAATTAGAACCGGTAGCGGAGATTTGTCGGAATTCACCGCAAAACGTGAAATTATCTTGCAGAGAATCATTACTCGTTTTTTTAGATTGCAGGAATAATGGTATTTCCCTTGACAAATGGAAGAAAAAGCCGATATCATATTTCATAGAAACAAAGAAATAAACTCAGAAGAGCGGTTCCTTTCCCACCAGGTTAAAACATAAGAAATACCGGTGACATTTGCGTGCGACGAATGATTCGCTTTGCAGTTCTCTACAAAGCGTGCTTTTGGTTGCTTCGTTTTTTTATTGCGATTATTATTGTGGGGATGGCATTCTCTTCAGAAAAGGTGGTAAAGCATGAACAAAAAGCAAATTACGGGGTTAATTGCGGCCGCGCTTGTATTTGTATTCATTTGCGGTTCCAGTATGATGATGCGTAGCTTTGCAGGTCAGCAACAGCAATCCAACTATATCGAGAAGCTTCTAAAATCAGCCAAAGAAGAGAACTTTGATTTTCCAACCAGCCCTTTTGTGGGAGTGGTAACGGTAGAGGGCACCATTCAGGCCTCCTCCTCTTCTTCCTTATTTCCAGAGGAAGGCTATAACCACAATCGTACTTTAAAGCTGATTGACGGCCTTGAGTCAGACCCCAACAACAAAGGAATTCTTTTATATGTAAATTCACCGGGCGGCGGCGTTTATGAAAGCAATGAGCTTTACAATCGCCTGCTCAAATACAAAGAAAAAACAAATCGCCCGGTATGGACCTATATGGCAAACATGGCGGCTTCCGGCGGTTACTACATCTCTATGGCATCCGACAAAGTGATTGCCAACAGCCAAACATGGACCGGTTCAATTGGTGTAATCATATCACTGTCCAACTACAAAGAGCTGATGGATAAAATCGGCATTAAAAGCGTACTGTTTACAAGCGGCAAAAATAAAGCAATGGGCAGTGCCGGAGTTGACATGACGGAGGAGCAAAAGCAGATTTTTCAGTCTTTGGTTGATGAACCCTATAATACCTTTGTAAGCATTGTGGCAAAAGGTCGCCATTTAGAGGAAGCAAAGGTAAGGCCTCTTGCGGACGGTCGTATTTACACCGCAAAGCAAGCATTGGAGAATAAGCTGATTGACAAAATTGAAGATTACGAAGAAGCACAGGCGGAATATGAAAAATCGCTGGGTGAAAAGGTAACCTTTTATACCCCCAATTACACTACTTCCCCGTTTGCTTCCCTTTTCTCAATGGCGAAGCAATACAACCGTAGCGATGCCGAAAAGCTGGCTGACCTAATGGATATTAAAGAGAGTGGGGTGCCAATGTACTATGCAGCCATTGGAGAATAACACAACGATTCGGGGCGGTTTTTTTGTGCGCCTAACTGCTTACCTAATTGACCTAATTCTCATTGGCGCAGTATTACTGCTCACAATTCGACTGCCGATTCTATTTATTCAGGCATCTAACCCTCAATCCTGGTTTTTAAGTCCCATCCTGTTCCGTTTCACCCCTTACGACATTTTGCTGTACCTTGCCGCTTCTGTTTATTTTATTGTAATGACCTATACCACTGGAGCGACCGTTGGCAAGCGTTTAATGAATTTGCGGGTTGTTACTTGTGACGACAGTAAGCTCACCTTTGTAAATGTTCTCTACCGTGAAACAATTGGACGTTACCTTTCTTCTTTATTATTCATTGGTTACCTGATGATTGGTGCAAGTGAAGCAAAGCAAGCTTTGCATGATCGCCTGTGCGATACACAAGTGATTTACACGTTTAAAGCCCCCGGGGTGTACGGAAATACAGCGTACGGCTACAACCAAGCTGCCACTGCAGCAACAGCGCCTTCTGCAACGGTTACCTATCGTCCCTTTGGTCAAATAAATGCAGGAGTGGCAAACGCCGATTCGCCGGCAGTGCAGGGAACACCTGAGTCGGCACCATTAGAACCGGTACCGGAGCAAGACCCCAAGAATTTTGAATAATATTCAATAAAAAGAACCACTGGCTATGCCAGTGGTTCTTTTTTTTAGTTTTTGACCCTAATTCCATAACCCAATTATTTATTTCCTTAAATGATGCTTGTTGCTTTAACTATATTCCAAAAGATGGACGTTTAAATAATAAAAACTGGGCAAAAATAGAATCAGGTGATTTATATGAATTTTAGAAAAAGGAAAAATACTCCAGAAAATGATACTAATCTAAACACAACAACAAAAAAGGAAAACTCACAGTTAACGTCTTCTTTAGAAGAGAATTTGAAAACCTTTCGCAACATTTTTGAATCAGATGAAACCATTGAATACCGGATGCTAGAAAACAAAACGCAAAAGTTCTTACAAGGCTGCGTTATTTTTGTTGACGGAATGATTGACCACCAAATACTCGACCAATATGTAATCGAACAAGTCCTCAGCAGCGATATTCCACGTTACACTCGCGAAGGATATGTTGAAGATCTGCAAAAAAAATCCATCACTGCCAGTAACGTTTTTCTAACGCAAAGTATTGAGGATATAACGGATGCAATCTTGCAGGGGAGTGCAGTTTTTTTACTGGATGGCTCTACCTATTCAACTGTTATTGATTGCAAAAATCTTGCAAGCCGTTCTGTTCAGGAAGCCAGCTCTGAGCAGGCGGTACGCGGCCCTCGCGATGGCTTTACCGAGCAGATTCTAGTGAACATTTCGCTGATACGAAGAAGAGTAATTTCTCCAGACTTAAAATTCAAATATAAAAACATTGGCACCATTACAAAGACGAAGGTGTGCATTTGTTATTTAGACAACATTGCTTCGGATCAAGTAGTAGAAGAATTAGAAAATCGGCTTGACAAACTCGAGATTGACGGCATTGTTGATTCCGGTTATATACAAGAATTAATCAAAGACTCCCCCCTCTCCCCCTTTGATACAGTTGGGTATACCGAGCGGCCCGATTCTGTGGTGGGCAAGATTTTAGAGGGCAGAGTGGCTTTAATTGTAGACGGCAGCCCGTTTGTGCTAACCGTCCCGTTTATTTTTCCTGAGATATTTCAAACGCCGGAGGATTACTACAACAACTTTATATTCTCTTCTTTTAACCGATTATTGCGCATTTTCGGAGCAATGATGGCTCTGTTTGTACCTGCAATTTATGTAAGCCTTACAAACTTTCACCAAGAGCTGCTGCCTACCCCTTTGCTCCTTAGTATTGCAGCGGGGCGCTCCGATGTACCGTTCCCTACGGTTTTAGAGGCTTTTTTAATGCTAATCGTATTTGAAATACTGCGAGAGGCCGGTGCCCGAATGCCTACCGCAATTGGCCAAACAGTTAGTATTGTGGGTGCCCTGGTGCTTGGGCAAGCCGCGGTTGACGCAAAGTTTATTGCCCCCTCTATGATTATTATCATTGCCCTTACGGGAATTTCAGCGCTTATGAACATAAAGGTTCAGGGTGCAATTCTTATACTTCGTTTTGTGTTTTTAATTCTGGCGGCTTTTATGGGCATCTACGGTGTTATTTTTGGGGCACTTTGCCTTTTAAATCACCTAATGAGTATTCGTTCGTTTGGTGTTCCCTATATGCTAACAGAAGGTTCGATTCGCTATACAGATATTAAAGATACCCTTATACGTGCGCCATGGTGGTATATGAAACTGCGCCCTCAAATCATTGCATCCAAAAACAGGTCACGAATGAAGAAGTACGCAAAGAAAGGAAAATAAAATGACGTTACTGCGCAAGTCAATCGCAATATTGCTCATTGTTTCCATGCTTTCCAGCCTTTGCGGCTGCTGGAACTACCGCCTGCTGGAGGATTTGGCAATTGTAGCCGGAATGGCGATTGACAAGGGTACCGATGACCGTTTTGAGCTTACCATTGAGATTGCGGAAGCCAAAAGTGGCAAGGAACGAATTGTAGCTTCTCATATTATTCATACCTCTGGTCAAACCATTTTCGATGCCGTTCGCGACGGAATCTCCATTGTTGGTAAAAAACTATACTGGAGCCATACCAAATCCATTATTGTCAGTGAAGAAATTGCACGAGATGAAATGTCTAATGTTATGGATTGGCTGGCGCGAGACGGAGAAACTCGAACAGATATTGAAATGTTTGTAGCACAGGGAATTCCGGCAAAGGACATTCTTCAGGTAGAAAACCCCTCAGAAGAAATTTTATCCTATTCACTGGAATCTATGGTTCTGAATGAAGACGGTTTATCAAAGGCGCATCATACACAAACGTGGAAATATGTAAACGATTTAATTTCCCCAGGGATTTACCCCACTGTGCCTTGCGTTCGCCTGTGGGATGACAGCGAAGGGCAAACGCCAACTGTAGAAGGGACTGCTCTGTTCCACAATTTTGACATCGTTGGCTTTCTTGATGGAGACCAGACAAATGATTTTCTCTACATTAAGAATAAAATAGAGGGCGGTCTATTGGTTTATCCTTTCACCTATCAAGGAAAAGAACAGTTTGTATCTCTTGAAATTTTTAAAAATGAAACCAAGTTTGAAACAAAGTGGAACGACTCTATACCGGAAATTACCTTGCGCATTGAAACTACTGCTGCCATTGACGAATTGCATGGTACGCCTGGTGAAATTGGAAATGAACTAACAAATGTATTAGAACGAACCGCTCAGGAATACCTGAAAAAAAGAATTGAAACAACCATACAAATGGTTCAAGGCAAATACAAGCTTGATGTATTTGGCTTTGGTAATTATATTTACCGTACAGAGCCGCATAAGTGGAAAGCGCTTGAGCCGAACTGGGATGATACATTCACCAAACTAAAAGTAAATGTTGAAACACAGGTTTCCATTAAAAACAGCGCTACCGTTAAAAAAACAATTCCCGGAGGTGTTGGCTAATGTTAGCTTTTGTCATACTCGTTTACGGGCTGATTGTTTTGTTTGATACGTTTCCCATCTATAAAGAAAAACCGAGAAAAGATTTTTGGGTCTCTACCAGTCTCCTTACCGTCTCATTTGTCTTATTTGTATTGTTTTCATTTGGAATCGATATTCCCAGTCCGGCTGGTCCGTTAAAACAATTTATCAATATGTTTTATCATTTAAATTAAGGAAGATATATGAAACAAGAACGCATTGCAAACCGTCAACTTTTTAGCATGGTTACCTTATTTGTTATTGGCAGCTCATTAATTATTGGGGTTGCTACGCAGGTGACCGTAGATAAATGGATTGCGATTTTAGTTGCTTTACCGGCTGCAATTCCAACATTATGGCTATATATGAAGCTGCTTTCTATATACCCCGGTAAAAACCTGTTCGATATTTTTGTATTGGTTTTTGGTAAGTGGATTGGGCAATTTTTTGTATTGCTCTATACATGGTACGCTTTTCATTTAGGCTCTATGGTACTGCGCAACTTTGGGGAGTTTGTTAAAATGATGGCTATGCCGGAGACCCCAATGATGGTTCCCCTTATATTCATGGCCATCTCTTGTATTTGGATTGTCAGGGAGGGAATTGAGGTTTTGGGGCGCAGTGCTTTTTTTCTGCTGCCCATTATGGTGCTTATTATATTAATTGTACAATTTCTTTGTATTCCACAACTAAATCCAGAATTCATCACACCCATTTTGGCAGATGGCTGGAAGCCCGTGTTGGAGGGTGCCTTTTCTACCTATACCTTTCCGTTCGCCGAAACCGTTTTAATTGCTACTATTTTTTGCTGCCCCGTAAACAAGAAAGTGCCCTACAAGCCTTTTTTAGGCGGGTTCCTTGCAGGTGTGGTAATTATTTTAGCTGTTACCTTTCGCAATATTTTGGTATTAGGTGCTGTGCAGGAGATGGGCCTTTATTTTCCCTCCTATATTGCAGTAGGACGAATTCGTATTGGCGACTTTTTGCAAAGAATTGAAGTTACGGTATCCATTGTATTTGTTGTTGGCGCTTTTATAAAAATCAGTGTATGTTTATTGGCGACCTGCATGGGTATAAAAAAGCTGGCAGGTTTAAACAGCTTTCGCTCTGTCGCGATACCGGTTGGTATTCTAATGATTTTGTTTAGCTACACCTTGTATAGCAATGCAATGGAAATGGTAACGTGGGCATTTGAAACCTACTCTTTCTACGCCCTCCCCTTCCAAATCTTCATCCCGCTTATTTTGTTGGCAGCTGCCATGTTTCAACGGCGGAATGAGAATAAATCGAGCGCACTGCCCTCCTCTTAGGTAAAGAGGGTTTACATCAAAACAATTTCTTGTTTTTCGAAGCCAACATCCAAATGATGTTGGCTTTTGCTGCAATACCACTTTCTAAATAATTTCTTTACATTCATTCTCAATTCTTTTATGATTCTTTTTACCCGTTGTGGTGTTCAACTAACGTATTGTTGATCCGAGAAATTGGAAGAAGAGAAAAGCTTCCCCAAAATCATAAATCGCTTTGTTTAATTTCGATTTGTGCAAACATACTCTATCACCTTAAATTTTCAAATTCACTCTATTGAAATTACATATTTTATTTCAAAACCCTTTGTGGTATGATGATGCCTGTTCTTTTCGCTCTTTTAAGCAATCAAACGGAAATTACGGTGATTTTATTGAATATACAAGCTATCTCGATTCAAAAAATAAAGCGCGGGTTCGCCAAAGAACCCATCTTGCTTTCTTCCTTGTTGCTGGCACTCTTCTCTATGTTTCTTGTACCGCCATCAAAAGACTATTTTAATTATATCGATTTTAAAACATTATCTTGCCTTTTTTGCCTTATGGCTTCCGTGGTTGGTCTTCAGCGAGAGGGCATCCTCGAAAAAATCTCTCTTCTTGTATGTTCACGTATTACGAATTCACGTACGCTTACTTTTTTTCTTGTATTCGCCAGCTATTTTCTCTCTATGCTGGTCACAAATGATGTTGCACTCATTACCGTTATCCCCATTACATTGTCAATTCTGTCTGCTTGTGCCTTGGATGAGTGGAGCGCTTATATTATTGTACTGCAAACGATTGCGGCAAATGTAGGTTCTTCTATGACGCCATTCGGCAATCCTCAGAATCTCTATTTGTTTTCTCGTTTTCATATGGGTGTTGCAGATTTTTTCACTACTATGCTACCCATTGGTCTTGTGGGCGGAGTGCTGTTGGCTTTGAGCTGCCTGCTCATTGCACCAAAGATGCTTACTTCACCTGCAATGCCAGAAAGAACCCCCGCACGGCCAAAACGAATTTTTCTGTATAACGCATTGTTTTTGCTGTCTACTTCCTCGGTATTCGACTGGCTGCCGTATCAGGCTACCCTTTTACTTGTGCTAGCCGTTTTAATCCCCATCGACAAAAAAGTATTGGCAGGCGTAGATTATAGCCTGTTGGCAACCTTTTTTTGCATTTTCGTCTTTGTCGGCAACTTGGGTAACATTCCACCAATACATTCCTTTTTGTCTTATTTCACACAAAGGAGCACCATGCTTTCGGCTATCCTCAGCAGTCAGTTTATCAGCAATGTTCCAGCAGCGATTCTACTATCGGGTTTCACTCAAGAATCGCACAAATTACTCCTTGGTGTAAACATTGGCGGCCTTGGCACATTAATCGCCTCTATGGCAAGTGTTATTTCTTATAAATTTTATGCTGCCGTTTACAAGGAGGGAACTCAACGTTTTTTAAAGCTATTTACAGCGGTGAATCTGCTTTTTTTAGTGTTGCTGTCACTCTTTGAGTATGTTTGGCAGCGTTAAAAATCTGCCTCTACTCAAACGCCTTATGAAAATTTCAATTTTCATAAGGCGTTTTTTTCATTTGCTTGTAAATAATATTGAAAATAAAGTGAGCATAGTGGCTTTATATAGGAGCGTAAATAAAAGACAAATCCTACCCTTTCTATTTTTTGCGAAAGAAATTATAATAAAGAAATATATAGCGTGTTTGACTTATTTTGAATTTATTTGTAACTCTTAATTTATTATAAAAAATAACCAGATAAGCGTTCTACACAATGCTGGATTTTATCTAAACTTTTTGTTGACTTATATTAATTTTAATAAAAAGATATAAAAATAATTATATAGTTGGTTCCGATTATTTATATTAGACAAACAAGAAATGAACTGCTACAATGTATCCGGTTGTATATATATTATAATTTTCGACATAATTCGCTTATTCTGTTAATAACACTCCGTTAAAAGACGGTTTTCAACAATCAGCATGAAATCTTTAATTGAAATTTCGCTGATTGTTTTACCATGTGGTTATACCAATTATTACCGTAATTCATGAACCAGCGGTTTGTTTTCGTGTGTGGGATACCATGAATACGCCGTAAATTGTGATACAAATGAAAGGAAGATTCTCATGAAATGTCTCATTATTGATGCAGTCCATAGTTCTATCTCGGAGGAATTGGGCAAGTACATGCAGGTTGACACCCATATGCTCCCCTCACAGCAGGAGCTTGTAAAGTTGATTCCTGAATATGATGTTCTTGTTATGCGTGTAGACCCCGCCATCAACAAAGAAATTCTCGACGCAGCAAAAAACCTGAAGGTAATCGGTGTTTGCTCCGTTGGCCTGAACCATGTTGATTTGGAAACCGCTAAGGCAAAGGGCATTCAGGTATTCAATGCTCCCGGCCTCAACGCAAATGCAGTTGCAGAGCTCACCCTCTCCAAAATGCTGGATATGGCTCGCCATACCATCCCTGCTGATGCGGATGTTAAGGTAAACAAAAATTGGGATAAATATAAGTTTGTTGGCAGTGAGCTGAGAGGCAAAACTCTTGGTATTCTGGGCTTTGGCCGCATTGGCCGCCGCGTAGGCGAACTGGGCCGTGCATTCATGATGGATGTTGTAGCTTATGATCCCTTCCTCAAGCCCGAAGACTTTGAGAAAGAGCACTCCAAGGGTATGGAGATTGATGAGCTGCTGAAGGTTGCTGACTACATTTCCATTCATATCCCCTTGACTCCTGACACCAAGGATCTGTTCAATGCAGTTTCCATTGAGAAGATGAAGCCCGGCGCAGTGGTTCTGAACATGAGCCGTGGTGGCATTGTGAACGAAAAAGATATGTATGAGGCTCTCAAAGCCAATAAAATTGCAGGCTACGCTTCTGACGTTATGGAGAACGAGCTGGCAGCTGGTGGCTTAGGTGAAGGTGCAGGATTCGACTCCCCCTTGTTCGAGTGCGAGAACTTCATCGTTACTCCTCACTTGGGCGCTCAGACCATTGATGCTTCCCGCGATATCGGTGTGTTCATTACCGCTAAGCTGAAGGAAGCTTTGAACCTAAAATAATAAAGAGTACCGTTGCAGCATAAACTGCTGAAAACTTTCTCTTGTAAATGAAATGCCGCCCAAACTGTGGGCGGCATTTTTCTGCTATTTTATCGAAAAGCACTTTTCACGCAAACACTCATACTAACTTTTACTAACTTTAAAATCATCATTTACATTATCTACTACATAATAATGAAATTCTTAATTAGAAAGAGCTCTAATATAGAAGAGACCCTGCTTGTACCAAACCAATTCCAGCCGCTCCCGGGCCAGAATGCGCCCCTACTACAACGCCTAAGTCACTCCTGAATATCTGCCCAGAGTAAGAGGTCATCTTTTTTAGGTATTCTACTGCGTACTCCGCATCTTCCATATACTCTGCATTTTGAACAGTAACAATCAGCTGACTCCAATCCGATATTCGGGAGGCCGCAATATCCATCATTGCTTTCAGCGAGCTTTTTCGGCCAATCACTGCTTTTACCGGACGAACCGCTCCCTCCACAAACTCACAAACTGGTTTTATTTGGGCAAGCTTACCCAAAAAAGCCGTTGCGCCTCCAATTCTTCCCCCGGCCTCCATGTATTTTAAATTATTAACAACAAACAGTGTTGTAATATTGTTTACGGCCTGGCTTACCCGGCTTACGATTTCTTGAAAATCTTTGCCGCTTTCTATCATTTTTGCAATCGCAATTTCGAAAGAAGCTTGTCCGCATGCGCAAGTATTGGAATCAATAACGGCAACCTGCGCATCTTTATGTCCCTCTAAAAAAACCTCTTTTGCCATGGATGCCATTTGGTAGCTGGAAGATAATTTAGAGGAAATAGTGGTGACAATCAGTTTCTTTATTCCTTCGGCATATTGCTTTTCAAGAGCTGCAAGCCAGTCGTTCACATTGGGTGCTGCTGTCTGCGGAACATCCTCCGGATTTTTTTCCATATGCTTATAAAAATCACCATTACTATAATCTACATTTTCACAGTAATACTCTGTATTTTGGAATTTAAAATAAAACGGTACTTCAATAATTTGGTGCTGTTCAACGACTTTCTGCGGAAGGCCACCCGAAGAATCCGCAATTAAACACACATCTTTTTTTATTGCCATAATCTCTACTCCATTTTCCGGCACACACTTTATGCCTGTAGTCCATATTACCAAGGTGCTTGTCTTATTCCGGAGTAATATGTACTGGAACGCCGTTTACCTCAACGCCATCTTCCGCGCGGATTAGAATGTATTTAATTCCATTAATTATACGGGTTTCCACCAATTGGTCGCTTTCCCCGCTGATTTGAATTTTAATATTGGGTGCGGTCACAACGGTATTCTTTGAATCTACCAGGTTTTTCGGACTTAAATTTGTATCACTGCCAAATTGCTCGTCGTACTGCTGTTCAAAGCTTTCAATATGCTCTTTTGAAACTCCCTGTGTCTCTAGAATTCTTGAAACATGGTTTTTCGATATGGTGAGCGGTGCTTCTTCCTTGTTCGCCTTATGCTCTTCAATCATATTCTTTAGGTGCTCCTGCACAGCACACACGGTATCAAAATCGCATTCCTTTTCAAGTGATTCACACAAGATACTTTGGAACATTTCTTTTTGCTCATCCGCAGGCATGGGAACATTGCAGTGAAAGACTGTGTCTACAAATTCCGAATGGGTTTCGGAGGTATCCTGTACATAAAAAAGTGCACTGTATATGTTGGTACTGCGTTCATCAAATGCAGGAAACAAAAAACCAAGCTTTGGCGGAGAAACCACCCAATCGGTTTTGCAGTTTCGGAACGCATTTTCGGTAACGTAATACCCCAGTGCCGGTTTTGTTAGTTTAACGGGACACACACTGCAAAGAATGTAAGAATACACCTCGGAGGAATTGTCATCCTGCCTTTCTCCATCCTTAGAGCGAAAAGGAACGTCATAGGTATCATGGGTCAAAAGGATCAAATAATTCTCATCCATATGAACAGATTGAATTACTTTTTGAAAGAATTGCTCAATTACCTCCTCATCCTTAAGCGAGGAGTCTTTTAACGCCATCAGCAAACGGTGTTCTTCACTGTCTACCACCTGTTGTGTGGAAAACTCGATATTCAGCAGGTTCTTATTTAGCGTACCGGAAAGAGTTTTCTTTAAAATCGATATGCAGTTTTCCGCCTCTTCCTGCGGCATCAGTGCAAGTGACTGATTTAATTGTGAAATCATTTCACCCTCTTTATTCACATAGCACCCGCGAATGCTTCGAATATTATTTTTATCGGGTCGAAAGCGACGGCGAATTTCTGAAACTTCTTTTTCATTCATGGCAAACCCTCACTCTTTAACTTGTATTTACATCTCACTCCGTTACCACCCATCATCCGTGAATCGAATCCATCTGTTTGGTAGTATTTGAGTGTTGATTGTACTCTTAACGATACCACATTTTTTTCCAATTTTGCAACCTTTTTCCAAAGAATGCCAATAGCAAATGCTTCTTATTTTATCTTATTGGTTCGTTATTCAATATGTAAAAAGAATAATTATCTTTTCCTGAAATAAACGGCAGACAGGCTGCTCTCCCGAAAGGGAAACACAGCCTGTCTGCCGTTCCATATGCTCAAATTTACCTTGTACTCATTTTTTGAATGGCTTCCCACAAGCCGTTTAAGTAGGTGATGCCAAGCGCTCTGTCATAGAGGCCATAACCGGCACGCCCTTTTTCGTCCCAAATCATTCTGCCATGGTCTGGCCGTACATAACCTTCAAACCCAACATCGTGGTAGGCTTTCATTATTTCAAATAGATCCAGAGAGCCGTCGGTGCTTAGGTGTGAGCTTTCATCAAACTTCCCACGTTCGTGAATTTTAATATTACGCACGTGTGCAAAATGAATTCGGCTGCCAAAGCGGCGAACCAGACCGGGAATGTCGTTATCCGGGTTTGAGCCCAGTGATCCGGAACAAAGGGTTAGGCCATTGTATTTGCTATCAACAAGGCCGAGTATCCGCTCCAGATTCTCTGCATTGGTGGTAATACGAGGCAGGCCAAAAATATCCCACGGCGGGTCATCCGGATGAATGGCCATTTTAATATCGCATTCCTCGCACACGGGGATAATCTGCTCCAGAAAATACTTTAGGTTGGCAAACAGATCATCATGCGAAACACTTTTGTACTGCTCAAACAGCTTTTTCAAGCTAGCCATGCGTTCCGGCTCCCAGCCAGGCATTTCAAACCCGCCAGAATCCTTTTGAATTTCATCCGCCATTTTCTGCGGGTCGGTAATCTGATCAATAATTGACTGGTCGTACGACAATACGTTAGAACCGTCTGGCAGCACCTTGGCTAAATCCGAACGGGTCCAATCGAACACAGGCATAAAATTATAGCACACAACCTTTACGCCAATCTCTTTTAGGTTACGCAAAGTTTGCTTGTAATTTTCAATATAACGCTCCCGGGAAGGAAGACCAAGCTTTATGTCCTCATGAACATTCACGCTCTCAATGACTTCCAGCTCAAGGCCAGCATCGTTTACTTCTTTTTGCAGTGCCTTAATTTTATCGAGCGGCCACAGTTCTCCGGCTGGAACATCCATTAAGGTGCCAACCACACCGGATACACCGGGGATTTGGCGAATATATTTAAGAGAAATTGGGTCAAAACCGCTGCCATACCAGCGAAATGTCATTTTCATTTTGTAATTACTCCTTTTAATCCAGATAACGCTTTAAGGTGTTACGCACTGCGTGAGGCCCATGAATCAGCTCTTGGAACATGCCTTCCACGATTTCACCAAGCTCTGCTTCATACAGGTTAACGCCGAACACCGCTTCATTTTCCAGCACGGGGCGCAATTGACCATGATAGGACGAGGGGTTGCCCAGTTCAATCCCCTGTAAGTACTGCAAAAGCTGCTCGCGCATTGGGTCTGCGCTTATTTCCATCGGCTCGCCGTTATCATCCAAAGCCAACAGGTAACGCAGCCAGCCTGCCAATGCCAGTGGGATGGCAACCAGATTGGTTGGGCTAAGCCCCTCCCTGTTTTGGTACGCACGAATGGTTTCACCAAAACGGATGGCAACCTTTTGGGAGGTGTCCGTTGCAATTCGCTGCGGCATATCGGGAATAAAGCGGTTTGGAAGGCGCTGGTCGATTACCTCATGGATAAAATCCATAGGGTGGATAATACCCGGGTCTACCACAACCGGCATTCCCTCATCATAGCCGATTCGCTCCACCAGTTTCTTGAGCTGCGGGTCGCTCATTTCTGCCGCAATGGAATCATACCCCAATAGGCAGCCATACACCGCCAGGGCCGTATGCAGGGGATTCAGGCAAGTTGTTACCTTCATGCGCTCGGTATTTTCTACCGTGGTGCGGTCTGTAAAATACACACCGGCCTGCTCCAACGATGGGCGGCCATTGGGGAATTTATCTTCCACTACCAGGTACTGCGGAATCTCTGCATTTACAAACGGGGCAATAAAGGTCTTCTTTTCTGTAATAACCGGTGCCATTTCTTCGATGCCGTCCTGCTCCAAAGCCTTTTGAACAATGGGAGAAGGTCGGGGGGTGATTTTATCAATCATCGACCACGGAAAGGCTACCATTTCCGTATTTTCCATATATGCGGTAAATTCCGCGGGAACCAAACCGTTCTTTTCCCAGAACCGAACAATCTCTAATACGGAGGTGGAAAGCTTCTCCCCATTTTTGGAGCAATTATCCATACTCACAAAAGCGACCGGCAGTTCTCCCACACAATAGCGCTCATACGCCAAAGAAGCAACAACTGCCATTGCATGGCGTGGTGCTTTGGGGCCTGCCTGCAAGTCTTCCTGCGCAACCGGTAAAAGCTCGCCTTTCATATCGCGCAGGCTATATCCCTTTTCTGTGATGGTAAAGCTGACCATTTGCAAGGATGGACTGCGGAAAATCCGCTTGAGCTCATTCCAATCCTGCTCTTGGTTCGGTGTGGCGGAAAGCCCGCTAGCGATGCTGCCAACCACGGATTTGTCTAGTCGACCATCCGGATTCATAAGCACCAAAAGTGCCAGATTATCGTATGGTTGATAAATCTTTTCAATAATCTCGTTATCAAAGGTTTCTGCCGCAATAATTCCGGTGCTGGCAGAACCGCTTTCCAGCAGGCGCTGCTGCAGCTCTGCAATAAAGCCTCTAAAAATATTGCCCGCACCAAAATGCACCCACTGCGGTGTTTCTTTGGTTTGCTGGCGCATCGCCTCTATGTCGAACCTTGGCAAACGAATGCCAGCTTTTTCCCATTGCTCCTCTTGGCGAATCGCCTCATGGCTTAGCTTCATACTTTTCTCTCCTTTTGCTCTGAACCACCACTAGTGCCGCTAAAAAAGCGGCATAGCTATATCATCCGCCTAGCCATCTTAAAGGTACTTCTACAAGGGCGGGCACAAGTGCCAGCAGGAAGCACAGGATGGTTTGAGCGATAAAATACGGCATGGTCGGCAGTATGATTTTATCCATCTTTACTTTACCAGTAGCGCAGGCGACATTCAAAACAGGCCCTACGGGAGGGGATGTAAGCCCTAGCACGTTCATAAGTACAAATACAATACCGAAATACACCGGGTCTATACCCGCTGCTTTAACTAGTGGCAACATAATGGGTGTAAGGATGAGAATACTGGGAACCACATCCATCGCAAGGCCAACCACTACTACAATACACATCAAAACGAACATCAAAAGAGTAGGTCTTTCTACCAGACCCTCAAGACCGGAGGTCATCATCTGCGGAATGCGTGAGATTGTCATGAAATAGGCTGCACAGTTTGCAGCAGCGGCAAGGAACATAACAACGGCAGACATTTTTGCAGAAGCAACGAACGCTTTCATTAAATCCTTAATTTTCATCTCACGGTAGACAAACATACCTATTAGAATGGCATATACGCAGGCAATAACGCCGGCTTCCGTTGCAGTAAAGTAACCGGAGCGCAGGCCTACGAGGATAATAACCGGCAGTAGCAATGCCCACATACCAGATAGAATAATCTTAATTGCTTCTTTGGGTTCTGGCTTTGCAATGCTCTCTGTGTCTGGCACAACTCCCTTTTTGCGGGATACAAAGAACCACACGACACTGGCAATAACGGTAAGGTAAATCGCCGGTGCAATACCACCCATAAAGAGCGACTTTATGGATACACCCGCTGCAATACCATACACAATCATTGGTACAGATGGCGGCATAATCGGTGCAACCAAGTTTGCACTTGCAGTTAACGCTGCTGCTTTTTCACGGTTATAGCCGGAATCCGCCATCATGGGGATTAAAATAGCTCCCAATGCAGCACAGGCTGCGACGGCAGAGCCTACGAGTGAGGCAAACATCAAGCACGCGAGAATGGTTACATACCCCAAACCACCGCGTACACGCCCAATAAAAATGTTACAAAACGCAATAATGCGCTTGGTAAGACCACCGCGATTCATAATTTCGCCTGCCAATACGAAGAAAGGTAGTGCCATCATAGTTACGGAGTCTGAACCTTGCATGAGTGTGCGTGCAATAATGGTTGGGTTTGCATCGCCGCCGCCAAGTGCCAGTGCGGTTGATACGGCACACAGCAGCAATGCCACTGCAATCGGCAGGCCAATTGCAATACCTACCAGCATAGAAATAATAAAGATAGCAATGATCATTGCAGCCCGGCTCCTTCCCCAAATTCATCTTCGTTTTGTGTTGCGTCCTCTTCGCCGTGGTCACCAAAGAGCTTGAGTACAGGCTCTTTCAGCGCAATCATGCGGTACAGGTTCACCAGAGAAATAATGATGACCGAAACACCCAGCAAAACTCCCGCAAAGTGAATCATGAATACCGGAAAGTGCGTTGCAACCCAAAAATCATTGCGATTCTTCCACGCATTTTGGAATGCGCCGGTTGCCAGTACGCCCATCATCCAAATAATAAATCCCTGAATTACCACATACAGTGCTTTCTGCTTGGGTCCGGTAAGTTTTGTAAGCAATGTATCAATCATCAGGTGGCGATTTTCACGGGCCGCTATAATCGAACCCAAATAAACCAAATAAATAAAGCAGATTCGCGCAATTTCTTCACTCCACGCAAAGCCCATATTGAACTGGCGCAGTATGACGTTCATAAATGTAAAAAAGATCATCATGCCTAAGAATACGGCGATGATTATTTCGATTCCGCGGAACAGTTTATCAACAACTTTTTCAAAAGCTTGCCACTTTTGGCTGTTGCCAGACATAAGCTTCCCCCTCCTCCGTGTTACATAAGACCGCACCCCGCTCAAAGGGTACGGTCTTACTCAAATGTAATTAATGAACAGCCTTGATTTTCTCGGTTAAGTCTTTTGCCCAATCATTTTCGGCAAGAAGCTTGTCGATGGTAGGCTGAATTTTCTCAATAATTTTTGCGCGGTCTGCTTCTGAGCAGGCAGTTACGGTTACGCCGGCCGCTTTCAGAGTTTCGCGGTCTTTATCAACAGAAGCGATATAGTCATCCCAAGCTTGTTCAGAGGCAGCCTTGGCAGCTTCACGAACGATTTTGCGCTGGTTTTCAGACATTCCCTCGAGCTTTTTGGAGTTTGCAACAATCTCAAGCGTTGCAATGATGTGATTGGTTTCGTACAAATGCTTTTGAACCTCTTGGAAGTTCTGAGCAATTACGGTTACCATTCCGTTGTCCTGACCATCTACGGTACCGGTCTCAAGAGCGGTAAACAGTTCGCCTAGAGGAATAACAGTAGCAGAAGCGCCCAAGTTCTGTGCAATGCCCACATGGATGGGGTTATTGGGCATGCGGAATTTTTGACCAACAAAGTCTTCCACACTGCTCAGCTTCTTACTTGAGGTAAAGGTACGTGCAGAGTTCGGTCCCCAACCAAGCAGCTCAACTTCATTAAATTTTTCATGGAATTTTGTACCTACCTCATCTGCAATCGGACCCGTCCAGACCATTTTTGCATGCTCAATGTTACGGTATAGGAACGGCCAGTCTGAAATCAGCATCATCGAAAACTCCTGATTCATCGGGGTACCAACCACCGCAAAGTCTACGGAGCCATCGCGAACAGCCTGCCACAAGGCAGCTTCATCGCCTAGCAGACCATCGTGGTATACTTCCACTTTAATCTTGCCGCCAGATTTTTCTTCAATCTGCTTTTTAAATACATTGTCAAGCGCGGCTGCCATGGGGTGCGTGGCGCCCCAGTTATCGCCGATTTTAATGCTAAACTCTTTTTCTTCCGTACTTCCACCGGCGTTCCCACCCGTACTGCCTCCACAAGCTGTAGCAAGGGAAGCAAACATAGCAACCGCCAAGATACTGGAGAGTACTTTCTTCATACTCTTCTTCCCGCCTGAATTCCCAAAAAACTGTTTCATTCTTTAACTCCTCCTGTTTTTCTCACATTCTATCTTCAGCGGCTCCGAATTTTCATGCCGCTAAACCCCTGTTTTGAAAAAACTAATCCTGCTCCCCGAATACAATCACCATTTTTTTCATGTCCTTTACCGGGTGAAGCATGTTCTGGAACACCTGCTCCACTTGGTTAAACGGTATGTAATGGCTGACCATGCCTTCCAACTCAAAATCGCCCTTTAAAAAATGTGCAATGGTAGGCTCAAACTGACCACTAGACATTCTGGTGCCAATAATGGAAAGCTCACGCGCGTTAATCATTGCCTGTGTAATTCCCTCCGGCTCCGTACAAAAGCCAAGGGGTACAATGGTTGCCCCATTTCTAGGAATGCCCTGCTCGAGCACGGCGGTAAGGGAGCCCGGGTAACATGCGGAATCAAAAATAACATCCACTCCCGCACCGTTTGTAAACTCCTGCACACATTCCTTTAGGTTTTGTGTTTTGGTATTTACAACCGAATCTGCTCCATATTTTTTCGCACGCTCCAAGGAGCTTTCATTGATGTCTGCACAAATAACGCGGCAGCCCTTCTGTTTTAGCGTTTGTAAGATTACTGCGCCAATGGTGCCGCTTCCCAGCACCAACACGGATTCCCCACCCTGTATTTGGGCTCTTTTGGTGCAGTGGCCTCCAATGGCAAAGGGCTCGATTAGCGCTGCTTCTCGATATGTAATTTCCTTTGGCAGCACGTAAACCTCGTGCTCCGGTACGGCAAAAAACTCTCTCCAGCCGCCGTCAATGGCAGCACCGCGCGCTCTTACCGTTTTGCAAATGTTGCGTCGTCCGCTTAGGCACTGCGGGCAATTACCGCAGGCAACCACCAAATCAACCACCACAGCGTCGCCCGGCTGCACCGATTTTACACCCTCCCCTACCTCTACTACAACACCAGCATTTTCATGCCCGGGAATGCGGGGATACACTGCATTGGGGTTTTCACCTAAAAACAAATGAACATCCGAGCCGCACACGCCGGCTGCTTTCATTTGAATTAAAACTTCTCCTACACCGGGCTTCGGTTTCGGAACCTCCCGAACTTCGAATTTGCGAGGTCCGGTAATAACTACCTCTTTCAAAACAATAACCACCCTTCAAAACTCTCATAGAAGCAAACTGTATATCTTATTGAATATTACATTGATATATTAATCTGATATAATTCACTGTCATGCTAAATATAACATAGGAGTCGAGTAGAGTCTATAAGTATATTCTACAAAAAACGATATTAAGGTTTATAGATTTGGTCAAAAAGATAATTAATTAACAAAATTTATAGAAAGTCTAATATTTTTATTGATATACTCTTGTATTAAAACTGGTATTGCAATACAATATATTAGATAAATATGTTACACATTATTTTAATGATAAGTCCACTTTATTTTTAGGAGGGACATTTGTGACCGAACAGAAGAATACCAGGGATTCGCAAACAGCAGGTGAAAATGTTTACCAGTACCTGCGCACTAGTATTATTGAGCTACAGGTTAAGCCCGGCCAAACCATTAACATTAACGAATTAAGCGACTTTTTAAAAGTAAGCCGTTCGCCGATACGCGATGCTCTTATTCAGCTTGTGAAGGATGGTCTGGTAACTACCACCCCACAGAAAGGTACGATTGTTTCTAAAATCGATATTCAGCGAGTACGAGACGAGCGGTTTATGAGAGCCTGCATTGAGGAACGGGTTCTTGGCGAATTTTTAAACAGCTACCAAGATTCTGACATTGATGCTTTAAAAAACCTTTTACACCAGCAACAGCAAGCACTGCGAAGCAAGGATGCCCGCGAATTTCTGCGCGCAGACGATGCCTTTCACACGGTTTTCTTTCAAGCAACAGACCACCCGTTTTGTTTGGAAAACGTTTTGAATATGTCGAGCCACTACTACCGGATTCGCCTGCTCTCACTCTCGGAACCAGATATTTGCAAGCAGACCTATGAGCAGCACGAAGAAATATTGGAACTGATACAGCAAAAAAATCTTTCAAAAATCAGAACCCTCATTGATCTTCATATTGTAGATAAGCAGGGAGAAGAAACGCGAATGAAGCGCAAGTATCCAGAGCTGTTTACTGCGGTTGAAGAAGCAGACCAGCTTAAGGGAAAAATATGGGAAGAAGATTTTTTACAGACAATATAAGAATTTTCTTCCAAATTTTGTTTGGCAGCTTACAGCTACAAATAAAAAGAAGGTATTGGCTAAAACCAATACCTTCTTTTTATTTTGCTTTCAACACGGCTTTCTGTATAATGATCAACGTTTTCTCAGCCCCGCCTTACGACGGGGTTGAATTTCAATCCACGCCCCTCTCGCGAGGGGCGACCATGAGGTGCATAGAAGATATTTTAGTTTTTTACAAATTTCAATCCACGCCCCTCTCGCGAGGGGCGACCATGAGGCTTGACCTCAAAACTAACGCTGTGTGTATTTCAATCCACGCCCCTCTCGCGAGGGGCGACTAGGAAATACCACGCACTTGATTTTACAGGACAATTTCAATCCACGCCCCTCTCGCGAGGGGCGACCTCCGATTTATCTATAACCGGTGGCGCAATTACAATTTCAATCCACGCCCCTCTCGCGAGGGGCGACAAATATTTCATATCGGTTGGGGCATACGGCGACAATTTCAATCCACGCCCCTCTCGCGAGGGGCGACGAGACAACATGCGTAGTTTGGTTGATATGCGGTATATTTCAATCCACGCCCCTCTCGCGAGGGGCGACATGATGAAACCAAGCAGTTTTACATGAGTAAACTTATTTCAATCCACGCCCCTCTCGCGAGGGGCGACAGGGGTGTACCGATTGGCAGAGGTATATGAGTATATTTCAATCCACGCCCCTCTCGCGAGGGGCGACAACCTCCACCGATTTTACAATTAATGTAGCTGCCGATTTCAATCCACGCCCCTCTCGCGAGGGGCGACCTACTAAACAAGGATTTGAAAATCTTGACATTAGCATTTCAATCCACGCCCCTCTCGCGAGGGGCGACTGCAAAACAAACAAACCCATGGAAATTATTTAGAACAAATTTAGTAGACTCGCACACAATCAAGTTGTGAACTATATATTTAAAACGTAAAATTGTTGTATTAATCAAAAAATCTTGTGCGAATCCCCCCGTAATAACATGGGAGCTTACGATTCGCGTTAAAACACCATTAAATCCTCCGGGCTATAAGTTTGCTTTGCTCCATAATGTTCAATTCGACTTTTATAATTATTCCCCAGATGATAAATACGCAAACTATCTTTCTTTTCATCCATAACCGTAAGTAATTGGCTCTTTACAATGCTTAATTCCGCAGGAGACAGTAGGCACTCAAATACCGAATTTTGTACGCGCTGACCATAATTTACACAGATTTTAGCAATTTTACGCAGTCGCTTACTCCCTTTGGCATCTTCTGTATTTACATCGTAGGTGATAAGTACAAGCATCATCTACCTCCAAAGAAACGGCGGATATTCGTCAATATCTCCGCGAATGTATTTAGCTAAAAGCATTGCTTGTACGTAGGGCAGTAATCCCCACTCCACTTTCTCCTGTAAAAACGGATGGACAATTTCTTCTTTCTTTTTCTGCTGCCAAAGGGATAAGAATTTCTTGCGTCCCTCTTCCGTTAATATAATACCTCCATTTTCTTTCACCAGAAAGTCTTTATCGCAAATGCTCCTTTTATTGATACTTGTCAGCACAAAGCGATCCGCAAAGGGTGCTCGGAACTCTTCAAGCAAATCCAGCGCAAGGGAACACCTGCCCGGTCTTTCCGTATGATAAACACCAGCATACGCATCAAATCCAACAGCCTCCAATGCACTAACACACATAGACGTCAGCAGGCTGTAAGAGAATGCAAAATGCTGAATACCCGACAGCATCAGAAAATCATCTTCTTCGTAGCTTTTCATATACCGTCAATAATTTCAGCCTCAAGACCCTCTAGTGGTAGTAGCGTAATTTCATAATCCTCTGCGCTTTGGGCAGAAGCAACCCCCTCTTTGAGCGTAACCTGCACGGTGTTGTGCACTTTTGCAGAGGAATACTGGCCAATCTTATTGTTATGCTGCCACCAGAACAGACGAACTACCTCCATGCTGCCGTCTGGCCTTGCGGAAGAGGTGTCATTAATAAACAGGGTACGCAGGCATTCTTTAATGGCATCCGCATCTTCCTGCGTAAAACCTGTTTTCTCCGCCAATTGTACGTTGATGGCACCCTTGATTTGGTAAAGCCCGAACTCCACCATGTGCTTTGAGCCCATGGTGTCTGAGCTTTTTTTGCCGTCTTCCGTTGGCTCACTATTTACACTCTTGGTAATCTGCATGCTATTAATGTCTACTGGAGAAATACTCACTGCCTGATGAACAGAAACCGGGCCGCGAACGCCAACAGAAACACCATCTTTCTCCTTGCTCTTTTTATAGGCAAACACTTGCCCAAAGGCTCTAACGTCGAACCATTGGCTGCATGCCTGCGCGGCATAATCATCCTTTGTAGCGTATGTAGTAATTGTTTGGCTGGCACGTTCACTCAAACTGCCGAAACTGTCGTCCCGGCGTTCGTCTGACTGTACGAAAATCGCTTTTCCCATGTCTTGCAATCGGTTGCGAATTTTGCGTTTAATGCAAACATCCGAAATTTCACCATGGCCGGTATAAGTGGTACGAGGGCGATTGCCATTCAAGGGGTCACCATTGGGGTTTGCGTTTGTTACGGAAATGAGTGCAACAAAATCGATTTTGTTCTCAAGCATGTTCATTATTCTTCCTCCTTATGATTGCTGTTCTCTTTTATTTTGTATTTTTTAAATTCTGCACGCTGCAGATAGTAACCGATTAAATACAATTCGCTAAGAGGACGGTTCAGCTGTTCCGTTCCGGATTCTGAAATCTTCTCCGTTATACTCGAAATTAATTCTTTATAAAAATACCTGGAGCCGGGGGTCATGCGCTGAAAATAAGGGTTGAGTTTTTCCTCGAGTATCTGCCACGTACTCATCGGATGGTTCACAAACGCACTTTGCAAACGGATTGCATTGGTATCTCGTGTTTCTCCCGCGGAAAACGTGCTGTGCTCCGCTTGTTCCAGCACGGCAAGCAATCGCCCAAATAGATAGCTTCGGTCTGTATTCTCATAATCAATTGCCATGTAATTCACTCCTTCGTATTTATCATGATGATATTTTGCAACCAGCGCACAGGCTGTGGAAAGAATTCGCTCTCGGTTACCGGCAGAATAGGCCAGCGGTGTTGACGCACGGCGAACTGCCGCATGCACAATATCTCTCGGCAGTGGCTGCCTGTCTACCATGCAGTGTAAAATGCGCTGTGACTGTTCTTTCATCACCTCATCACTTGTTTCTAAAAAGCTTCCTTGCTCTGTGCCAAACGCACACCGTACAATTTGCCGCCTTAGCGGAGTCATCACTTCGATATAGGGCTTTTTCTCATTTGTAAATCGAGTAAAGAACCAACGGCAAGTGCTGTACCAATCTGCAATCCTGTCGTAATAATCGGAGCCTTTCAGCTCGTTATAATAGGTAACGGAAAGCCGCCCGGTTGTTGCGGCATCCAGCGCAATTACCACAATATCGTCGTTATTGTCGAGTAAATTTCGGTAACCCTGCAAGGTTTGAATCAGGCAATTTTGATACTCTTCTTCGGTATATGAACATGGCTTATCATCATCCACAAGACCGAAGGGGTCTTCTAAGTCCATCACTTTTTTCCCATTTGGATTCCAACAAATATAGGTTCGCTTATTTTGCGTGCCTGCCGTTACCCCTTGTCGCGCGGCAAGCCACGTTAATGCGCTATGTGCTTTTTGAGTTGCCTCATACCCAACGGCACACGCATCACCAGAAGTAACAAACCGTCCGCGAAAGGTATAATTGGTTTTGTCGTTGGAGGAAATCAGCTTTGCGCCATAGTTTGCAGCCACAATCCCCTTGGGGTGATTAACAGAAATAACATCGGTTTCACCGGTCACATAGCAAATGTCCCTCTCACCCGACTGAGAAGAAGCATAAAATTTGATATAGCTTTGAAACAGCGATTCATCCTGCCATACTGCGTCTGGCTGGGTACCAATTACGCGAAAGCGTACCAGTGCTTTTTCATATACACTTCCGCTAATTTTTTTATTCAACAGTTCCCCATTCTCGGCCTCCAGAAGCTTTGACTGGATTAGATCGTGGGTCATCTGCCGTTTTGCAGCATAGGCGTAAACTGCCTTTACTTTGGGGTGCGAAAAGGGAGAATCTGCCCAATCTTTGAGGGCGGCAAGATACTTCTCAAATTTTTCTTCTGCTTTCTTTTTCTCTTTGGGTGAAGATATATACTCCCCAAAATCCCCCGCAACATAAGGGAGCATATCGCACAGTGCATATGGAGCGACACCACTGGAGCGTGATGCAGAGCTTTCCGTCACCGGAATGATGGTTTTGGAATTCTCTTTGGGGACGGAAGAAACACCGCAAAATTCCCCATCCAGATTAATCCATATTTCAATTTGTGCGTTCGCCGTCATATGGGCTACTAAAGAAAGCGGTACCCCCTCTGTTGGCTTGCCTGCCATTGCTTTGTTTGATTCATAGGTCTTATATAGCGTATTCATCCATGCCATTTAAACCACCTCAGATTCTATCGGAGTAAAGTTCTTTTCTTCCGTGCCAAAGGGTTTTATTGTCATTTCCCGAATGGGGCGTTGCTGAGGGCATTCCTGCGGAGTAAGAAAATGGATCACACCATTCTTCATAACCGGACGCCACAGCCGCACCGTGAGCTTTCCTTTCGTTTGTTCGGAATAGGCTTCGTCTGCATAGGTGATTCCATGGTACATTAGGCCAAAATCAAGCTGTGGGGTATCGTCGTAAAACGAGCCTCCCTCACCGAAAACACAAGGCACTACATACGCCTGGCACTCCCGTGTACCCAAAAAAATATCTCGCCGACCGCCACGCTCAATCATTCGCTTTGCGATGTTGTGGTGTTTATTCTCGTTGCGGTCTCCCTCCAGCTCCGGCCTATTTTCGTTCCAAATAAAATGCGCCCTAACCTGATAACGGCAATCCTTTAAGTACGTGTAATACGATAAATCGTTGGCGGTTTCGTTGGGGCCATGCTGGTACTTAATGGGCCGAATTCCCTTTGTCTCGGTTTGAATCTGGTTCATAACCCGTACCGAATCAATGACCCAAATGAAAGTTGGTTTCCAAAAAACGCTTTGCATTACACCTTTCAGCGCCTCATAGGTAGGCACCTGATATGTAAATTTTTCTCCTCCCACGCGGGTAATGGGGTCTGAAAACAGGGCGTACTTTCCAAAGACTTCAAACTCCACACTATTTTTATACTGCACCCAAATTCCCTCCTTAAAAAATAAAGTTCTCTATTACAAGGCCTGTTTTGTTGTGGTAGCATTGCTCATTTAAAGCCGTAAAATGGCCGTCGTACGTGTCTGAAAGCATACCGTACTCTCTCAGCTTTTGATTTTGGTAGCTAAATATTTGGATAGTATAGGGCTTTGCCTTCTCAATACATCGCCTTAAAAAAGCACTGCTGTAGGCAGATTTTTGAGAAAACAGGTCTGCAATCAGCCCTTTTGTCTCGTCGTTATAGGGCACGATAACATCGGTTGTGTTTTCATCAAACACTTTAAACAAACTCCCTGCGGTTAAAAAAGCCTGATTCATAAAATACTTGCCCTTATATTCCGGCCGTTGGGTATGGCACTCGTTTGCCGAAAGTAGGTCAAATAAATTCTCGCTTGTGCCATCCTCTAGTTTCTGCGGGAAACCAAACTTTCCCCGAATATCTGCATCATTAAATAGGAACTGATAATACTCCAAAATACTCTTTTCACTGAGCAAATCTTGCTCAAATTTTTCTGGGTTTTCTGCAAACCGCTGCAATACCTGCATTGCACACCGCTGCGCTGCCGCAATCTCTTGCAGCATTTGCAGCTTCTCGGTATCTTGTTTTAAATTCACAATATATACAGGGCGTATGCCACCAAAATCGTTACTGCGGTTACAGCGCCCTGCGGCCTGCGCAATATTATCAATACCCGCCGCAACACGGATGACGCTTTCAAACGAAAAGTCCACTCCGGCCTCCACAAGCTGAGTTGATACGCAGACTATTTTTAGTCGTTTTTTTAATGCAGCATTGATTCTTTTTAGGGTATCGGTTCGGTGCGCCATACACATGGCTGTGGATAGATGAAACACCGTGCAGTTTTTAAGCCGATTACAAAGCTCTGTATACAGACGAAATGCGCTTTCCTTGGTATTGCAAATAAGCAATAAAGAAGACAACTGCCCTAATATCTCTGCTGAAAAATCGGCTAACTCTTCAACCGCCATACCATAGGGTGAAGTTTTATCAATAATTTCAGTGCGCTTAAACACCTCAAAAAGATCTTTCTGATACGGCACGATTTCCGTTGGACTTGTATAAAGAAGAGGATATTCTGTTTCTTCAAAGCAAGGAGTGGTTGCAGAGGATAATACTACGGTTGCACCACAGCTGTAGGCTAAGAAATTCAGTGCCATTGTAAACAAATTCATTGCTCTTTTGGGCAGTGACTGCACCTCGTCTATCACGATTACCGATTCCGATAAAGCGCTCATCCGACGCACCGCAGTTGTTTTGTTGGAAAAAAGGGTATTTAAAAACTGTACCAGCGTCGTAATCACGATGGGAGATTCCCATGTTTCCGTTAATAGCTGGTACTGGTTTAGTTCATCCGATCTTTCAAACAGATTCACCACATTGGAGTGGTGCTCCGTTAGGCTGCCTTTGTCTTGTATGTAGTCCCGAATAACAGCACTGTTCTGCTCTAAAACACTTAGTAGAGGAATTACAAACAGGATTCGCTTTTTGTCAAACTGTTTTGCATGGTGAAGCGTATATCGCAGAGAAGATAGCGTTTTTCCGCCCCCGGTTGGCAATGTTAAGCGATAAATTCCGCCACCATGCTGCCTTGCAAACCCACGGCATTGGTCTGAAAAGCTGCTTCTAGCCATATTGATTGGCGTTTGAGAGTCATAGTGCAGAATTTTCTCTTCAAAATAAGCAATCTGTTGCGACCAAAATTCATTGGTGCCTCTGTGATAATTCAGTGACTCACCAGACATAAACTCCGCCGTATCTCTTCGGTCACCGTCAATGACCGCCGACAATAGCATGCGAGCTGCGAGTCCCATTGCAAAGCAGACCTGTGTCCTTTTTTTATTGAAACGGGTTCGAATCTGTTCAAACAGTTCCGTTACTTCCTGCTGTGCCAATAAAAATAACCGGTCAATTTCTTCTGCGGATACGCATTCTTGCAGAAAGGCGCTTACTGCCTCCTCATACCCAATTTCAGCAGGATCCTTTTGTAATCGATGTTCATATCCACTGGTGTTTTGCAATGTTACACAGTCAAATTGGCCATGGTGGGCCCCGATGGCATACACCAGCAGTTCGCAGGTAACCGTACCCATTCCCTGCGGCTTACCAACATGGTATTTTTGCAGCAAATAAATGCAACCGCAAAAGGTGTGATTCACACTGCCGCGTACCACCTCTTCCCCAGCCGCCGCTTTTGTGAGGTACTGTTGGTATTTTGCGGTGCATTTTCCCATGTCGTGCAAAAGACCCGCCAGATATGCCGTGTGAAAGAGCCCGATTCCCTTCAGCTTTTCGGCAGCATAATCTGCTACATGGAAGGAATGCTCCGCTACGCTCTGCTCTACTTTTACACCATTTTCCTCTGTAATATGAGCCAGATAAGTTTCCATAAACCCCTTCCTTCCTAATTGTAGAATGAATATTTTATTCTTTAAACCAAGTATTATCTATTTACGCTGATATTTATTTGACACGATATACCATATTATTACATATTTTTTATTCTACCCTGTATATGGTAAAAAATCAACTAAATAGCAGAAGTAAAATTACAATTTATAAACATACTGCACAGTAAAATAATTCAAATTATTGCAAACATGAAACATCTGTATTTCACTGAAACCATGAGGTCTAAAAAATAAAAAATAGCGAAGCTTTAAATCGCTAAAACATGCGCCACTACTAAGTTTTTCTACTATAACTTCTTATTTATTACAAAATAGACATTACAAATCACACATATTTCTATTGACTTCCTGTAAATTGTTAGCTATTATAACTGTGTGCTCGAGCACAAAATGTGCTTTTTCTTTTTTGTTGTTTCTGTGCTCGAACACAATTCAATAGATTCTATTTTAGGAGGCCCCATCGTGTTGACGATTCGAGAAATTGCAGAACGGGCCGGAACCAGCAGAGGAACCGTAGACCGCGTGCTTAACGGGCGCGGTAATGTAAGCCCAGAGCTTGAAAATAAAATACGCGAAATAATCGCAAAAGAAAATTACCAGCCCAATCCGCTTGCACGTGCACTTATTAACTCACGTAAGCATACTCGCATAGGGGTTGTCATACATTCCGTAGGAAATCCTTTTTTTAATGATGTTCTTGCAGGAATCAACAGTAGAGCCAAAAAACTGAAAAGCCATGGCTTAGAGCTTGCGGTACAGCACATTAAAGGGTACAGCGCTACCGAACAAATTAAAGCCGTAGAGGAGCTCATAAAGCAAGATATTGACGGGCTGATTATCACACCCATTAACGTCTCTTCCGTTAAAGAGCGGCTAGAACAGCTTACAATTCCCATTGTTACACTAAATACCGATATTGATATAAATAAACTGGCCTTTGTCGGCTGCGATTATTATAACAACGGCCGAATTACCGGTGATATGGCGCGCTTGATTTTAAGCCAAGGCGGTAACATAGCAGTTGTAATCGGTAATTTTGACATTAGCGGTCATAAGCAGCGAGTGGACGGCTTTGAAGACAGCATCCTCGAAAACCCAAAGCTTCACATTGTGGCGAAGCTCGAAAACCAAGATGACGATCAGGTTTCGTACCAGCTTGTAAAAGAGTACTTATCAAAGAACACACCAGATTTAATCTATTTTGGAGCAGCCGGAATTGCCGGCGGCATAAAAGCAATCATCGAGAGCGGCAAACAATTACCGATTCTAACGGTGGATGAAACTGAACCTGTTCGCGACTATTTAAAACAAGGCATTGTTTGCGCTACCGTAACACAACAGCCATTTGCGCAAGGGGAAAATTCGGTACGCATTTTGCATGATTTTTTAACAAACAAAAAAGTTCCGCGTGACCCCTTTTGCTACACCGAAAACCAGATTAAACTAAAACACTCCAAGTAAACAGGCGCTTTATCTTTTTCTTTTCCCTTTGCTGTGTTGGAGCTGCTTTTCCAACAGCAGCAAGGCAACATTCGTTGGCGCACCCTCATATTCCAATCGAAAATCAGACTTTTCGATCGGTCTTTTTCTTATACCCTTTTTTCGGTTGACGAACGTTTTTCTTATGTAGAAAAACGTTTTTATACAACATCTATTTAGAATCAGACTGGAGGAAGAAAACGATGGCAACAAGACCGGTAACACTCTGCACATGTCAGTGGGCCGACATTCCTTTTGATGAGCTGTGTGTGCTTGCAGCTCAAATGGGGTACGACGGCCTAGAGATTGCATGCTGGGGCAACGGCATTGACCTAGACAAAGCCTATGAAGACGACGGCTATGTACAGTACCTGCTCGACACGCTGAAAAAAAACAATTTAATCTGCCGGGCACTGGCAACACACATCATTGGGCAATGCGTTGGCGATGCACCAGACTCCAGACTCAACAACTTTGCTCCCTCCGCACTGGCAGACCAATCCGAAGCCATTCGTGCGTGGGGAATCGAAACCATGAAAAAATCCGCTGTGGTTGCGCGTAAAATGGGCTGCTCTGTTGTAACCGGCTTTACGGGCTCCCCTATTTGGAAGTGGATGTACTCTTTCCCGCAGACAACTGAAAAGATGGTCGAAGATGGCTTTGACGAAATTGTTCGCCTTTGGGTTCCCATCTTAGAAGAATTCCGCAAAAACGGTGTCAAGTTTGCGTTAGAGGTTCACCCGGGCGAAATTGCCTTTGATTATTACAGCACCCAGAAGCTGCTCCGCAAATTCAGTGACTGGCCGGAATTCGGACTAAACTTTGACCCCAGCCACCTGATTTGGCAGGGCATTGAGCCACATCTGTTCCTTATGGACTTTATGGATCGTGTTTACCATGTACATATGAAAGACGCCGCTGTCACTCTGGATGGACGAAGCGGGCTTTTGGGCTCTCACATTGACTTTGGCGATTTGCGCCGCGGCTGGAACTTCCGCTCACTCGGGCATGGCGACGTAAACTTTGAAGAAATCATTCGTGTTCTAAACGCCGGTGGATACGACGGTCCCCTCTCTGTTGAGTGGGAAGACAGCGGGATGGACCGCATTGACGGTGCAACCGAAGCCGCCGCTTTCGTCCGCAAGGTAGATTTTAAACCCTCAAACGTGAAATTTGACGATGCAATTGCGAACTAATACAAAGGAGGTCAATCACTGTGGCAGTACAGGTACGATATGGTATGGTAGGTGGCAGTATGGACGCATTCATTGGTGAGGTGCACCGCAAGGCAATCGCCTTTGACCCCCGCGTACAGCTTGTTGCCGGTTGTTTTTCAACGGACAAAGAGAAAAATCAGTTTACTGGTGAAACGTATTCTTTAGAGAGCGAACGAGTCTATGTTTCTTTCGAAGAAATGGCGAAAGCAGAAAGCCAGCGAGATGATGGAATTGATTTTGTGAGTATCACTACCCCCAA
Source organism: Clostridium sp. (assembly GCF_032576335.1). GTDB lineage: Bacteria > Bacillota > Clostridia > Oscillospirales > Acutalibacteraceae > Faecalispora. Next base: position 192,361 of record NZ_JAWFXC010000004.1, on the reverse strand, counting down.
TCACACCCATTATGCAGTGGCAAAGTGTTTTTTAGAGCATGGCATTCACGTAGTCTGCGAAAAACCCCTCTGCTTTACGGTGCAAGAAGCCGAAGAACTGGTTCGCCTGAGCAAAGAGAAAAACCTATTTTTTGCTGTAACGTATACCTACTCCGGCTACACCATGGTAAAAGTGATGCGCGAAATGATTGCTGAGGGCAAAATCGGCAATATTGCAGCCGTAAACGCCGAATACGTGCAGGAATGGCTGATTGACGAATTGGGTACACCCAACGAGGGAACCGCAAAGCTTTCTGTATGGCGCACAAATCCGGAGTTTTCCGGCATTGCAAACTGTGTGGGAGACATTGGCACGCACATTGAGAACACGGTGCATTACCTAACCGGGCTGCACTTAAAACGACTTGCCGCTACGGTCAATCGTTATGGCAAACCACTTGACCTGAACGCCAACATGCTAGTGGAGTACGAGAACGGTGTAAATGGCGCCTACTGGTGTTCGCAGATTGCAGCCGGTAAGCTAAATGGTCTTTGTGTTCGTATTTACGGCAGTGAAGGTTCGTTGGAATGGGAACAGCAATTCCCAGATTATGTAAAGTACACACCCAAGGGCAAACCAACCCAGCTATTGTCTCGCGGTACAGGTTATATTACCGAAGCCGCTGGAGCATACAGCCGCATTCCCTCTGGCCACCCCGAGGGGCTTATCATTGCCTTTGCAAACATTTATAAAAACGTTGCAAGCGCAATCATAAAGCGGAAAAGCGGCGCCGCTATTGCACCCTGTGAATTTGATTTTCCAACTGCCGAAGATGGTCTAAATGGCATTAAATTTGTGCATGCGGTGATTGAGAGTGCCGCAAAAGATTCTGCGTGGGTTACACTTTAGCATTGTTGCGAACCCGGGGTGTTTCAGTTTAGGGAAACCTCCCACGGGTGAACAAATATGAAGGAGGAAAAAGAAATGAAAAAGGTCCTTGCAATGGTACTCGCATCTTCCATGTTACTCTCGTTCGCCGGCTGCGGCGGGCAAGCAGCCAACACTTCCTCGCAAAACGGCGCCTCCACACCCAAATCCAGCGGCGTAACAGACATCGCCATTCTCGTTCCTAACGCCGACCACGGCTGGACGGGTGCGGTTATGAGCTACGCAGAGAAAAAAGCCGCTGAAATCAATGCCGGAGGAAAATACACCGCAAAGGTGATTACCTCAACCAACGCTACCGACCAAATTTCGCAAGTAGAAGATTTAATTGAAAATGCTACCGCCAAAAATGCCGTTATCCTCCCACAGGATAATACACTCGAAGCCGCTATGAAAAAGCTGGCGAGCAGTAACATTCCATTTGTTATGTTTGACCGTATTATCGATTCCGTTGCCGACAAAGCCGTTTCTTCTGTAAAAGGCGACAACGAGGGCATTGGCAAGGCCACTGCGGAGCGCTTTATGAAAGACGGAATGAAACCCGGCGACAAAATTTTGATTATGCCTGGCGACAACTCCTCCGTTCCCGAAATGCGCAACAACGGCTTCTTTGGCGCTTTGAAAGAAAAAGGCTGGACGGACGCACAAATCAAAGAGATTAAATCCACTGCTTACACCGGCTGGAGCCGCAGCGAAGGCAAAAAGCTATTCACCGAATGGCTCGATTCCAATACACTCGATACCATTGGCGAATACAAATGGATTTTTACCCACGATGATGAAATTGCAATGGGTATTTTAGAAGCACTGAAAAGCTCTGACATTGATGCTGCCAAGAAAAGTAAGTTCCTCTCCTCCGGCGTGCATCTAAGCTCCTCCTCTGGTCTCAACGAAATTTACAGTGTAATGAAAAACATCCACCAGAAAGACTACTCCAAAGAATTTGCAAGCCTTGGTGATTTATTCTCCGTTACTTACGACCCCGCTATGATTCAAATTGCCGCACAGGATATGGTTGACCACCTTGACGGCAAGAAGGTGGATGCAACTCACGTTGTACCGGTTCATGTTGTGGACTCTAGCAATGCCAAAGACTTCCAGGGCTTTGGCGACGCAGTTTCAAAGTAAGCAAAGCAGTTAGCAGATTGGGCTCCGTCTCTTACCGAGCAGCCCTCGGTAAGAGACGGTACCCCCGCTGCATCAAAGGGGATCAAGTCATGTGCATGCTTAAAATGACCAATATATCGAAGGCTTTTTTCGGCGTAACGGTGCTTAACCATGTGGATTTTACGGTACAGCCGGCTGAAGTTCACGCACTGCTGGGGGAGAACGGCGCCGGGAAATCTACCCTGATGAACATTCTAGCAGGCGTTCATCTTCGTGATTCCGGCACAGTGGAGTTTAACGGAAAAGAACTGGAAAACACCACTGTTAAAATCTCAGAAAGCGCCGGCATTGCCTTCGTTCACCAAGAACTGAATTTGTTTAACGACCTAAAGGTGTATGAAAATATTTTTTTACGCAAAGAACTGCTAACCAAACTTGGCACACTGGATAAAAAAACTATGATTCAAAAAGCACTGGAGCTATTCGACTCTTTGGGGGTTGATATTGACCCTACCGCATCTGTTTCTGATTTAGAGCCGAGCAAAAAGCAGATGCTTGAGATTGCCAAGGCACTGTTTGCAAATGCGGAGCTTTTGATTTTGGATGAACCAACCACCGCACTGAACAACAACGAAATTGAACACCTGTTCACACTGGTGCGAAAGCTCAAGCAATCTGGTAAATCGTTTATCTTTATCTCTCACAAAATGAATGAAATATTCACCATTGCAGACCGCTACACGGTACTGCGCAACGGTAATTTTATAAAATGCGGACTAATATGTGAAACCACCCCCGAAGAGGTTACACGACTGATGGTGGGAAACAGTTATTCGGAATCTTCGGTTTATGAAAGCCGCGAGTTGGGCGAGCCGGTGCTCGAGCTAGAAAACCTCTGTGGCGAGGGATTTCACAACATCAGCCTGAGTGTACGCCGAGGCGAAATTTTGGGTCTTACCGGCCTGAAAGGAGCCGGCGTAAGTGAAATGATGCAGGCGGTGTTTGGTGTGCGACCCATAACAAACGGCGTACTGCGCGTAGAGGGCGAAGTGATTCAAAAAAATCACATTCACCGGGCAATGAAAGCCCATGTTGCCATGATCGCATCAAACCGCAAAGAAAACTCCATCATTCCAGATTTTTCTCTGCTGGAAAACAACTATATTTCAGAGCACACTCTCTCGGCAAAACGGCAATACATTCGAAAGCGGGCGGAGATCCGCCAGTATTCCGACATGTGCGGCGTGCTGAACATTAAGGCCAACAGCCATGAGGATTTGATAACCTCCCTTTCGGGCGGCAACCAGCAAAAGGTGATTCTAGCCCGCTGGCTCACCACCCGTGCTAACATTCTGCTGATGGATAACCCCACGCAGGGGATTGACGTAGGTGCAAAAGCAGAAATATATAAACTGATATTGGCACTTGCCGCCGAGGGAAAAACTATTTTGGTCAATACGTTGGAGCTTCCGGAAATTCAAAAGATAGCGGATCGATGCGTCGTATTCTACCACGGTAATATTCAGGCGATTCTCCCGCGCGAAGAAATCACCGAAGAGCGTGTCATGCTGTATGCGACAAACGTCCTTGGGGCTATGGAGGAGAGAAACAGCGATGCAAGTTGAACAATTAGAAAAAATTGAAATCAATGAAGCAAATCAAATCACCGAAAAACCTAAAGTCGCTCAGAAAAAATCATTGAGCACACTCATAGGGAACTATAACTTTGTGCTGATTTTCTTGGCGATTTTAATTGCTTACTTATTCATTAATCAAGGGGCAACCACTTGGAACGGCATTATGAACATATTACGTCACTCTGCCGTCGTTGGTATTCTGGCGTTTGGCATGGGCTGTGTAATTATTACCGGAGGAATTGACCTTTCGGTTGGCTCTATGCTCTCGTTGGTCGCGGGGTTATCTGTTGTGGTGTTTAATGCCACAAACAGCATTCCCCTCACCCTTATCTTTGCTCTTATCGCAGGCGGCATTTGTGGATTCTTCAACGGTTTTCTAGTTGGAAAAGTAAAAATGCCCGCTTTTATCGTTACATTGGCTACCATGCTGATCTTCCGCTCCATCGCTCAATATTACCTGCGGACAATGGGACTTTCTATTTACAATATGGATGGTACCCTTGGTAATTACGATGCCTTTTATGGCTTTGGGCAGGCAAAAATATTAACCATTCCCGTGGTTGGCATTTCACTCATTCTGGTAACCGTTCTAATGGTCTTTCTTTCGACCTGTACCAAATTTGGCAAAACCATATTTGCGCTGGGTAGTAATGAAAAAGCGGCGAGACTGGCTGGCATTAATGTAGAACGAACTCGCGTGCTGGTGTTTGTAATCACCGGTTTGCTAACGGGCTTCAGCGCGTTTTTATGGCTTGCCATGAATGGGTCGGTTGACCCTGCCACATTAGGCAAGGGCTACGAAATGTACGCCATTGCGGCGGTTGTCATTGGCGGCATCAGCATGAGCGGCGGCAAGGGTAAGCTTTTGGGCGTTGTGTTTGGTGCAATGAGCTATACCATAATTGATAAAATCATTGCGTCGCTCGGTTTTGATGCTCTTATTAACGACACCATCAAGGGTTCGATTCTGCTGCTCGCTGTTATGGTACAAATCGTCGTGCCAATGCTGCGGCAAAAAATAAAGGCAAAATAATAACCGGGAGGTATACCTATGAAACAGTATCATGAAATTGAAAAAGTGCTTTTTGCACCGCAATCCAGCGACCCATTTGCGTTCCGCTATTATAACCCGGATGAGGTTCTTGCCGGTAAAAAAATGCGGGAACACCTGAAATTCGCAATGAGCTATTGGCATACCATCGACGCAGAGGGCGTTGATATGTTTGGCTCGCAAACGATGGACAAAAGCTTTCAAACAGCAGACCCCATGGAGCGCTACCGCAAAAAGGCGGATTTTGCCTTTGAGCTGATGGATAAGCTCGGTATGGACTACTACTGCTTTCATGATGTCGACATTGCACCCGAGGGCGGCAACGTAAAAGAAAGCATTGAAAATTTTTGTGTGATGGTGGACTATATTCATGAGCTGCAAAAGAAGCACAACAAAAAATGCCTTTGGGTAACTGCCAATAACTTTGGGGATAAAAAGTTCATGTCTGGCGCTGCAACCTCCTGCAATGCAGATGTTTTCGCCGCCGCTGCCGCCAAGGTGAAAGCTTGTATTGATGCTGCCATCCAGCTTGGTGCAACCGGCTATGTTTTCTGGGGTGGCCGTGAGGGCTACGAAACTCTACTGAATACCAATATGGGGCTGGAACTCGACAACATGGCTCGCTTTTTACGCATGGCACGCGATTATGGTCGCTCCAAAGGCTTTACTGGTGACTTTTATCTTGAACCAAAGCCAAAGGAGCCGACCAAGCACCAATATGATTTTGACGTAGCCACCTGCATGAATTTTCTTCGTCAATACAACCTGACCGATGATTTTAAGATGAATGTGGAAGCGAACCATGCGACTCTGGCAGGCCACACCTTCCAGCACGAGCTGCGCACTGCAATTGTAAATGACGCTTTCGGCTCTATTGATGCAAATCAAGGCGATCTATTGCTGGGGTGGGATACGGACCAGTTCCCCACCGACGTTTACAATGCCACCTTCTGCATGATGGAAGTCCTGCTGGCTGGTGGTTTTACAAACGGAGGCCTAAACTTTGACGCAAAAACCCGCCGCCCCTCCAATACCTTTGAAGATATTCTGCTCGCTTATATAGCCGGAATGGACACCTTTGCTTTGGGTTTGCGCAAAGCCCTTGCCCTGCAAGAGGATGGCAGACTCGAAGCGTTTGTAAAAGACCGCTACCGCAGTTATCAAAAGGGAATTGGCAAAAAGATTATTACCGATACTACCTCTTTCGAAGAGCTGAGCGACTACGCCTGTACCCTTACTTCCTTTGAAGTGGAAAGTGGACGGCAGGAATATTTGGAGTCAATTATTAACCACATTCTTTTTCCATAATAAGAAGATTTGAAACGAGACCCCCGTACTCTCATGCGGCGTCTCCAGAATGGGAGTGAAATGATGCAGCAATATTTGCTGGGAATCGACCTTGGTACTTCCGGTACCAAAACTGCCCTGTTTGATGCGCAGGGCCATGCTGTGGCCTCACACACCGTAGAATACCCTCTGTACCAGCCACAGAATGGCTGGGCGGAGCAAGACCCCGCGGATTGGTGGGATGCGGCGGTAGAAACTATTCGTTCCGTATTGCAAAAGAGTGGTATTCCATCAAACCAGATAGCAGGAATCGGTATATCCGGCCAGATGCACGGCTTGGTGATGCTGGATGCTGCCGGAGAAGTCTTGCGCAACAGCATCATCTGGTGTGACGGGCGCACCGGCGAGGAATGCCGTGAAATTACCGAAACCATAGGCAAAGAACGGCTGATTGCCATTACCGCCAACCCGGCACTTACCGGCTTTACCGCAGGGAAAATCCTTTGGGTGCGCCGCCACGAGCCAGAACTCATGGAAAAATGCCGCCATATCCTCTTACCAAAAGATTACCTGCGTTACAAACTTACCGGTACATTTTCCACTGAGGTTTCGGATGCCTCCGGCATGAACCTATTGGATGTTCCGAGCCGCTGCTGGTCAAAAGAGGTGCTAAACGCTCTTGATATTAAAGAAGAAATACTCGGTTCTGTACATGAATCGGCAGATGTAACCGGTAGCGTCACAGAGCAGGCGGCACGACTCACCGGTCTTTCCGCAGGTACACCCGTTGTTGGCGGGGCAGGAGATAACGCAGCAGCAGCCATTGGTACAGGGGTGGCCAAAACAGGCCGTGCATTCACCACATTGGGCACCTCAGGCGTTATTTTTGCCCATGCCGACGAGGTTGCGATTGACCCCCAAGGCCGTGTGCACACGTTTTGCTCCGCCGTTCCCGGCAAATGGACGGTTATGAGCTGCACTCTTGCCGCAGGGCTTTCCCTGCGCTGGCTGCGCGATGTATGCTGCACTCCAGAGCAGGAAGAAGCCACACGGCGCGGCATTGACCCCTATGCCGTTATGGATGAGCTTGCCAAGCAATCTCCCATTGGCGCAAACCGCCTGCTGTTCCTGCCCTATTTAATGGGTGAGCGCTCCCCTCTTCTGGATGAAACGGCCCGCGGCAGTTTTATTGGGCTTTCCGCAATGCACACCCGGGCAGATTTGATTCGTGCTGTGATGGAGGGGGTCGCTTATTCTCAGCGGCAATGCTTGGATGTACTGCGTGAAATGGGGATTTCCACAAACCATATGATGGCCTGCGGCGGTGGCGGACGAAGCCACCTTTGGCGGCAGATGCTGGCAGATTTATACGAGTGCCCGGTGCAAACCGCAAAGGCAGCAAACCAAGGCCCCGCATTGGGTGCCGCTATTTTGGCGGGCGTGGGAACCGGCATATTCAGCAGTGTGGAGCAGGCCTGCGAGGCCATTGTGGTTCCAGACACCGTAGTGCAACCGATTGCGGCGAATACAAACCGTTACCTCCCTTATTACAACCTGTATTGCAGCCTGTACACTGCACTCAAAGAATCTTACCAAACACTTTGGTCTCTTTCTTAAGACAAGAAACGCATTCAGAACTCCTCCTGAACCTGTGTTGCACAGTATAATAAAACCCGCATGGCTTCGTAGCCATGCGGGTTTTGTTAATAAGAAACAATATCATAAGTCGGCAGCCGCTTTTTACCGAAAAGCGGAATTTCTCTGTACATTCCAGAAAGAGATTATTCTAAAATGAATGACTACCCAAAAGTTGAAAAGTTATTTACGTTAAGGTTCGCAGACTTGTCCCCTGTAATCTGTTCTGCAAAATTGTTCCACGAAGAAAGGAAAGATTCAATACCGGATTCTTTTTTGAAATATCCGTACCGCTGCGCAGCCAAATCCGGAATGCCTAGTGTAGAAAAACGTCTGCTACTCTCAAAAAAGTTATTCCAATAAACATCGTACTGATAACGGTAGATTCCTTTTACTTGCCCTGTTAGTTTTTTAAACTCCCCCTGATGTTTCGCATAGGCTGCCCCGTCTAGAAAAGATTGGTACGAATCACCGGTGCTTTCATAGGTTTTCTTTACTTTATCAATGATATTATAGATTGAATCTTCATCTAAAGCAATAAGACCTCTTCGAATACGAGAAGGAACATAAGAGCCCTTCATTTTAATTTGATCTTCAACATATTCTTGTAGCTTTTTTACCGTATTCCTAAGAAAGGCATCGATGCTTCGATCAATGGTATTTTGAACCTTTACAGAAACACCTGCGTATTGATTAAACATCTTACCTTTCAAAACGATTTCAGAAAGCTGTAGGCCAATCTGTTCTTCCGTTCCGCTTCCACTGATTCTTTCTGGAGGGTTAGAACCACGAAACATGTAGCTTTCCATTTCCTTAACAAAGGTGTGCATTTTTTGCAACTCATCCAGAGTATAGGTATCCGATTTATCTACCGCTTCAAAAAGCACCCCTTTTGCAGCAATGCGAAGTTCAGACGCCAAATAAGCACTGTCGTTTTTCAGCCATTCTTCTTTTATACCGTCAATACCGGCATAGTTCTTGTTAGACTGAATAAACGCGGAGTAAGCGGCTGCTTTTGCATCGGATTTTGCGAAAATGCTTTGGTAGATTCTCTCTTTTTCATCCGGAGTACCATATTCTTCAAAAAAGCTACCAACCTTGTCGGACAAAGATTCCGCCAGCCTATTTTTCCCTGCATGAAACAAGGATTCTAACTGTTCGTAATGCGAGGCCTGTTCCTCTTTGCTTATATTGGTATCAATATACTCCTTCATTACAGCATATCTCGATGCAATGTAATCCACACTTTGTTCTAATGTGTCAATTGATTGTGCATTAAAGTCATAGCTAACCGTGAAAAAATCCATACCGAGAGGTGAAAGTGTGCCCTGTTCGAGAGAAGTCACAAAATCGGCTGGGGGTGTAATAGAAGGAAGTGTAACCTTCTTCCCACTGAAAAGATCATCCATATCAATGGGATTCTGCCTTGACCAAGCATGAAAAACAGCATCTTCCTTTGAATATATTTCATGCCCTCCAAAATCGACGGGGTTTATATCCACAACAAAGCCGTTGTGCTCAGATCCCTTTTTTGTCACAGTATCTTGTTCCTGCGTTTGGGAACAATTGTATTGCGGAGTATTGACACTTGTTAAGTAATTGCTTTGCGATTGAATACGCATAGTAACTCACCCCAGTTTCATTAAGAAAGAGTGTTAGCCGCCAGCACTCTTTCTCAGGCATATAATTTCTAAATTAATTGCGGGTCTGTTTTATCAGGACTTCCACTCCATTGTCGGCTTAATCCACTGACAAATTCTTTAACAGTACCTGTATCGAAATCGTAAACCAAATAATGACTGCCATACAACTCTAAGTCATAGGAGTCAATCTTTCGAGGAGTATCCCTACCAGCCATATCTTTAATATCATGAAAAACACGAGGAGGATTTTGGTCTATATAATGTGTAAATGTTCCACCTTCACCTACTTGAAGTACTACGGTATTTGGGTAAGTAACATATTCAGAACCATGTTTATAACGGAATCCCCCTATGTGAACTACTTTAGTGATAGTTGGATTTTCGAGCCAAATCTTTTCGGTATGCCATGCTGGGCCAGTACTTATATTTGTTTGCCAATGATAATCATATTTATAGTCCAAGTCTATAAATTCATTATTTAATTTAAAAGCGCCCGAACTAAAAGTATATATTTTTTGATAATCATTTGAGGCATGCACAATATTATTGGAATTTTTCGGAAGTGAATAATTATATTGTAATTGATACTTATCTCCGTATGTTTCGTTTTGAGATTGTATTACCCAAGCATAGTTACCAATAGGAAGATTAATTAGATATTCTTTATTTGCATATACGCAATAATTTGTAAGTGAAATTTTTCCAGTTTCAAAAATAGGAATGCCGAGAATCATCGTGTAATTTTGATTATTCGTAATTATTTTTGATATAGATAAACATTCTTTAGTCGTTGAAAATAAATAATAGTTTAATACGTTTTCATTGGTAAGTTCTCCTTGACACTCCATACGTATTATTAATTACACTATCGGATGTTACTTGATTACTTCTTGCAGTAACATTTTTTGTTGAATATCAATATCTATTAGTTTATCTATTTTGTCTAATCCTTCAAAATTAATTGTTTCCATATTATAAAATATATCTTTGTCAGATTGCGACATATCGAGTGTATATTTTTGCAAATCTGAATTGGTTTTTTGAGATTTTTCTGTTGTTATTTTGCTATCTTGATTAACTTCATTCATAATAGTATTAGGTGTAAATCCTGTCAACATAGTCATAAATATAGCAATAATAATAGTAAAAGATAGAAATTTTTTTATCATTATTTTTAATCACATCCTAATATCAACTATTCATTCTATATATCGACACATATTAAATAAAATTTAATAACTATTTATAATTAATAAGTTGATATTCTTAAACAGTTGCCTAACTTAGATTTTGGATCATGGAAACTCTAATATATCTATTGGTTATATGTGTTGGTAAGAGAAAGGCTGTTCCGTACTGGAACAGCCTTTGCATTATTATAGAGTGATATCGCAGATTTCCTAATGTGTGGAGGTTTATATATCGAAATCTCGCATTTTTAGAAGGATTTGATGGATTCTGTTCTCTATATTATGTTCCTCAAATTTCTCCAAGGAAAGCAGCGACTCCATCTTTCCATCCTTCATAAACAGAACCCGTTCTGCTCGGGATGCGACCCTTGCATCATGAGTTACTAACAGAACTGCGGTTCCTTTTTTGTTGACTGCCGAAAATATCCCCATGATTTCATCCGAAGATTTCGAGTTTAGCGCACCGGTAGGCTCATCAGCAAACAGAATCTGCGGATCATTCATAAGCGCACGACAAATTCCCGCACGCTGGAGCTGACCGCCGGAAACCTCAGTAATATCTCTGTCTTCCAGCCCAGATATGCCCGTTTCCTGCATCAGTCTTTTTGCCTTTTGGGTAATAAGCCTTGCTCTCCCTTTCTGCTCTTGTAAGCTGGAAAGAATAATATTATCCAGAACATTTAGGTTTTTCAGCATGGTTGGCTGCTGGAACACAAAGCCCATTTGTGTTCTGCGAATATCGGCAAGCTCATCTTCGTTTCGCTTCGAGAGCTCTTGACCATCGAATTCTATGATACCATCGTTTATAGTATCGGTTCCGCTCAAAGCAAAGAGCAGTGTAGACTTTCCGCAGCCTGACGGCCCCATCACCGCAATAAATTCTCCTGCAAATACTTCGATATCCACATGATTTAAGGCATTGGTTGTTTTCTTCCCTTTGCCATACGTTTTTACGATTCCTTTTCCGCTGAGTATTTTCTTCATAAACCTACTCCTTAATGAATTCCGGTATTTTAAGAGAGGAAATACCGGACAAACTTAACCATGCTGCAACGCCCACGCAAACTGACATAAGTACCGGTGAAAACAAGTAAGCAAACATGGGATTCACCACAAAACGGAATGTGGATGCCCCAAAGGACGCAATCAGCCCAACACCTACAAGCTCACCGAGTGTGTTTGCTAACATTGTGCCGATAAATACACCAATGGCAAATACAACAAATACCCTTGTTAGGTATTGAATTCGAATCTCTCTTGTTTTAAAACCAAGAGATTTGAGCACCACAATCGAGTAACGATCTTTTGTGAGTAGCATTTTCATAAACAGGAGCGTCACCAGCAAAGTAAGCACCGCAGCAGCAGCAATAGCTGCATAGGAGACCTTTTGTACCGCTTGGAGAATCCCGCCGAATGATTGAGTCATGTATTCATTAATGTCCGCAACCTTGGCAAAGGAAAATGCATTCTTGTATTCTGCGACCTTCCCTTCTATATTGACCCCGTTTTGAAGCCTTACCGGAATAATACTCCACAGAACACTATCCCCTCTTGTATTAAAAATAGCCTTTGCTGTCTTACCGCCGTTTGTAATATCAGAGTAAATACCGCAAACAGTAAGTGTTTTTTCCTCGCCATCAACCATCAATAACATTTTGTTATTCAAATCAAGTTTTTTGTCTTCTGCAACCAGTTTAGAGACAGCGATTTCAGTTTCTGTTTGCGGCGCCCTACCAATAGAATAAGAAATTGGGAATTTGGAATGATCACCGAGCTCTACCTTGAGTTTGGAAGCAGAGCCATCTGCCATACGAGTATCAAACATATAGCTTGTGAGAACAGTGTAGGCTTTTATTGACGAATCCTGTGCCATATGGCTAGCAATTTGTTCTGTTTTTTCTGAGATGTTACCCGTTTGCTGAATATCAATACGCATATCACATTCGCCGATACCAAGGTAAGTCATGAAATTTCGCTGAGCAATTGTATTGTAGATATTTTGTGGCACAATCATTAAAAAAGAGGAGATAACCAGCACGATTAGCATGGTAACATATAGCTTTTTCCGCAACAGAACATCTTTCAGACCAAGAAAAACATTGGTTGAAAAAATTCGATTACCAGATAGTCGAAAACCTCTTGTTGCTTTTGATTTTTCTTGGGGAGCTCCAAAACGGATTGCCTCCGCCGCTGAGATTCGTTTAAAACGTCGTAAAACACCATTTACATATAGCATCACAACAGCAAATATCATGAATGCACCCAGTATTCCAATCAGCACCCCAAGTTCCGTTCCACTCGTCTCACCCATATACAAACGGATATTGGTTAAGAAAGGCTCTTTTGCAAATAAAGAACCTACAAATCCTGCTACGCAGGCAACACCGGCAAGAGCACCGTATTTGACGAGATAAAGCCGTTTGATGCCACGTGTTTTTAAACCAATTGCCTTTAGTACACCAATTTCCCGGTAATCCTCCTCTATTTTGGCGAGGAGAGTAAAACGGATACATAAGAAGCTTACAACAATTACAAGGGCGCTGATTAGCATAAGTATTGCAATCATAATTCCATCGTCAATGGCGTTAGCCATTTTGAACAGCGAATAAGTGATGGCGGGCGGCCCGTTTGCCGGGAGTCCCGCTGAAAGATATTCCGCTTCCATTGCTGATACAGCAGAGGGGTCCGTTAAGCGAAACTCTATTAGACTTTCCAGCTTTCCATATTGCCTCACTCTTGCAAAATCCGCTTCATTCACAAGAAAGCGTTTGGATGAAATCATGGAAGCATTCATCTGTGAATCTCGCAAAAATCCAGCTACCTGAAAAGGCACCCCATGGATTTCTACACGGTCACCAATACTCGCCTGACCACTTTTGTAATAATAGATGGGAACATAAATTTCACCCTGATTGGGTTGTAATCTAGTTCCATCTAAACCCAGAAGAAAGTCAAAACGTTCACTTTGCACAGTAAGGCCATTATCCTGTATGGAACCTGCTAGAGAATCTGCGCCAATTATAATCTCTGCTCCCTCTATATTTAAAAAAGGCAACACTTGAAACTCTTCTACATGGCTCTGTTTTTCCGCAAAGACAGAAAGCTTCTGCAGGTTTATTTCACCCGAATGCATTTGTAAAAAGTGAGGCGTTTTAGCGCTCTTCATCATGTCATCAATCGAGGTAAACAAGCTCACAGAGAGAATTGCTGCAAGGGAAGTAAGCAGTGCCGCCAACAAAATAAAGGCTGTGATTGTAATTGAGATGAGCTTACTCTTCTTAAAATCATTGATAATCAGTTTTCGGTACATACTTCACCTCTTTTCTCCAGTCCCTTAATTGATTTCATGTGATACAACACAATGGCTGTTACGGAAAGCAATAACCCGGCAAGAATGACGAGCAGCCCAATTCCTCTAACAGATCCTGTGCCGATTATTTTCCCAACACTACCTGCCAACCGCCCATTTGGTGTAAGCATGGGAATAAAAACAAAGTCAGCAAGCGGCCCTACTATTCCATAGGCAATCACATAGCCAAGCTGTGAGATGATGCCAATAAGCCCCCAAACCCGACCCTGTACATCATTTGAGATATTGGTTCGTATTAAATAATCCAGACTCATGTTCGCGAAAGGCAGCATTGAGAAAAAGAGAAAACCGAAAATACAAATCAATACAATGTTTTCTCGAAAACCGAAGCCTGCCATAAATATTCCTGCTAGAAAAAGAGAAACCGAAAGTACTTTGGTAAAGTTTTTCTTAACCGCTATCATTCCCAGAACAAGGCTGCTTACCAGCATACCAGATGCAGAAACGGTAGTGGCAATACCAAGCACCGAACTGTCGGAAAATCCAAGTATCATAGGTGTATAAAGAGATTGGACGCAGCCTAAAAAGAAGGAAATTCCGATTCCAGAAAGCACCAGTGCAAACACGCCCTTGTTATTTGTAAGTGACGTCATACCTGTTTTCAGTTCTTTCAGGAACGATTCTCCGGCGACCACTTCTTTAGCAGTAAGTCCTTTTCGTACCAGAGTGGTCACTGTGACTGTAATAAAAATGGTGCAGATATCAATGACGAGCAAAAGCTTAACATCGGTAACCGTTAGAAGAAAACCTGCGATAAGCGGTGAAATCAAAAACTTTGCAGAGCCACTAAGCTGCACGAGTCCGCTGGCTTTTGAATATTCTTCCTCGGTTAACAGGTCTGTTACCGTCGCTTTGAACGAGGGCTCAATCAGGGAAGAAAAAACTGAGCTAATCGTTACTCCGATTCCAATTTGCCAAAGCTGTGCTCCTCCAGCCATCATGCAAATCAAAATATATACAAGCCCTAAAGCAGAAAGAGCATCTCCAAGAATCATCAAAAGCCTGCGGTCGTATTTATCGGCAAGCACTCCCGCGAAGGGGGTAAGCAGAAGTCCCGGCAAAAAAGCAAGCAGGGTAATGAGCGTACTGGAGGATGCAAGCCCTGTTTGCTGAAACACGTATACTCCAAGCCCAAAAGAGCTAATGCCGCTGCCAATTGCAGCAATAAAGGCACCAGAACATAGCATTCCAAATTTTAGAAAAGAATTGTTTCCTGTTTTATTCATCCGCACCACCATCTATATCAAATAACGTTTCCACGCAATCAAAGCTTCCTTTTTCCGCTCCAAAGATTCTTTCCAGATTGAAAATAAAGGCTTTCACTCTTTTTAATAGTTCTTGCTGAGTGAGTTTTTCAGAATAATCATCAAAAACGGTATTCACATGAGCGACCACCATTTCTAAGCTCTCATATGGATAAGGTGTATTGAATATGCCCTCCCGAATGCCATCCTCCATGATTTGCATCAGGATAGGCGGGATACCTGCGAGCATTGTTTGGTGGGTTTTCTGATGCATTAACGCGTTTTGCGGTCTGTGCATTTGCTGGGTAAGCACACTGGGTGTTCCCTCTTTATCGCCGTTCATTGCCATCAGACTTTGTATCAGCCGTTGCATGACCGGAATGCTGCTATCCTCGGCAATCTGTTTTGCGTCTTCTAAAAGTCTCTCGCAATGCCGCTCTATAAGAGCGTTTAAAACATCTTCTTTTGATTTAAAATGATAATATACCGTTCCTCTTGCGATTCCCGCTTTTTCAATGATTGCACTTATTGTTGTGTTATCAAACCCGTTACTATGAAAAAGATTCTCAGCGACATCTAATATTTCATTTTTACGCACATCAGCGTCTTTTATTATTCGCATATGATTACCCCCTACAATTAGACTGACGTTCAGTCTAATTGTAGGGGGTTCTTTGAATTTTGTCAATAAATTTATTTAAAATATTTCATAGTAAGTTTTTGGCTTCATTCAAAATGATAGAAGTTTTTCTACGATTTCTAGCTCTGGTTATATCAGAGCTAAAAACAATTTGGCTTTAGAGTATTTTAAAAGACGGTAATACTGTTACTACACTATGTTTTATTTAAAAGAAAAGCTCTCAACTTTTTTATTTTCCACCTTACTTATGGTATACTGTAATGCACTAGACAAAGGAGATGAACAATGATTCACCTAACCGAAACCGATGAAAAACAGCACTTACGAGAAGTTCAGCAAATATTAAAAACTGCATTAAAAGGAATTGAATACAAAATAGACCAGTACTCAACCGCAATATTAGAAACCAAACGGTATATCCATGAAAACTTAGCGGAGCTGGATTCTGCCGAAAAAGCAGCGAATCGAACCGCTATTTACGATAGTGTTGCTTTTGGCGAACGAACTGTCGCAGAACGCGAACAGATTAAAAAGCTGATTGAATCCCCCTATTTTGGGCGAATTGATTTCACCAAAGCGACCGAAGACCAAGAAAAAATCTTTTACATTGGGATGCACACCTTTAAAGACCCTGCCACAGCAGACAACATTATTTTTGACTGGCGTGCCCCGCTTTCCAGTATGTTTTATGATTTTGAAACCGGCCCCTCATACTATGTGGCACCCATTGGAAAAATCGAGGGCAACATGACGCTGAAACGGCAATATCGAATTCGCAGCAGCGAAATGGAATATATGATTGAAAGCTCGCTGAACATCGGTGACGAAGTTCTGCAAAAGGAACTCAGCCGAAATTCGGATGACAAGATGAAGAACATCGTTGCTACCATTCAACGCGAGCAAAATGCAATCATCCGTAACGAAGAGGCAAAGGTACTGATAATACAAGGGGCCGCCGGCTCGGGTAAAACCTCTATCGCATTGCATCGAGTGGCATTTTTGCTATATCGTTACAAAAAAACGCTGACCTCGAAAAACGTAATGATTCTTTCCCCGAATAAGGTATTCAGCAACTACATTTCAAACGTTTTGCCCGAATTAGGCGAAGAAAACATGGCTGAAATGGGATTTGATGACATTGCAATCGATCTGCTTGGTAAAAAGTACAACTACCAGACATTTTCAGAGCAGGTAGAAAGCTTGTTAGAACACGCAGAAGAAAAAAACATTGCGAGAATTGGGTTTAAGGCAACCAATGAGTTTGTGGAACAGCTGCAAGCGTATTTACAGCACGCTGACAAGCACTTGTTTATACCGACCGACCTTTCCATAGAAGGAATTGCTGTTTCAAAAGAAAAACTCCGTTTGGATTATATACTGTTGAAACGGCTACCCATTAAAAAAAGGCTTCGCAAAATCGCCGATGATTTAATTGAGCGCTACAAGCGAAATACCGCTAAAAAGGTAGACGCCGCCGTTGCCCGACAGGTCAGAAACAGCATTCAAAAAATGTTCCCGTTCAACGATACGCTTTTGCTGTATCAAGATTTTTATCGTTCAATTGGTCAACAGGATTTGTTCTGCATGGTCAATAAGAACACCTTTGAATTTTGCGATGTTGCTCCTTTTTTATACACCAAGTTATATTTTGAGGGCATTGAGCAAAATTACAAGCATATTCAGCATTTGTTGGTCGACGAAATGCAGGACTACACGCCCATTCAATATGCGGTTTTATCAAAGCTGTTTTCCTGTAAAATGACGATTCTGGGTGACAGCTTTCAAAGCGTAAACCCTTACACCTCTTCGTCCGCAGAAAAAATTCAGCCCTATTTTGACGGATGTGAATGTGTGGAGCTGTGCCGCAGTTACCGCTCCACCATTGAAATCAGCCGCTTTACACAACAGATTTTAGATAACAAAAAGCTGATTCCAGTAGAACGACACGGCGAAGCCCCTACCATAACGGTTTGTGAAAATTCAGATGAACAGCTTTCTACCATAAAGAATTTGATGGACGGATTTAAGCATTCAGAACACGCTTCAATGGGAATTATCTGCAAATCGCAAGAACAGGCACAGTGGTTATTTGAACAGTTGAATCCCGTGTATGACAATGTGATTCTATTGGATTTTGGCAGCGACGAGTATAAAGAAGGTATTATCATCACATCTGTCCATATGTCAAAAGGACTGGAATTTGATCAGGTCATTCTACCCGATGTTTCAGACAATTTTTACAAAACACAGATTGACCGGAGCCTATTGTACATTGCCTGCACCAGAGCAATGCACAAATTAGATATCACGTGCTGCGGCAAAGAAACCAAATTTTTGCACAGCGAATAAGCAATTTTTCTTTTGCAAAAGCAAAAGAAATCGCCAAAAGACTGCCACTTGCTTCTGAAAAGCAAGTGGCAGTCTTTTATTAGAAGCAAGGATACGGCAAGAATGCCGTATCCTACTAACTTAAAATCTTATTGCCTTGGCTTCTTATCAAATGATGGGTTAAACGCATAGAAATTCTTGCTGTCCAAATGGTCAGTAGTAATTCGCAGGCCTTCCCCGAAGCGTTGGTAGTGAACGACCTCTCTTTGGCGCAAGAAGCGAATGGGGTCAATCACGTCCGGATCATCGCAGAAACGAAGGATGTTGTCATAGGTAGTGCGAGCCTTTTGTTCTGCTGCGAGTTTACAAAGATGACATTGCTAAAACTTCCAGTGGATTTCAACTGTTTTTCGGTTTGTACCGGGCTCACGCGCTCCAATATAAATGCAATCAATCAGCGATTCTACCATAGGGCGGGATAAATGCTCCACATGCAGGTAATCTTCTAGCTTTGCCTTCTGTTTGCCCTCTCTTTGCTGCATTGCAATCAGCATGGCCAGCTCTGCCTGCTTTTTATCAAGTTGGCTTTGTAAGCGTTTCTGGTTACGGGAAAAATCTTTGAAAAACTCTCGGTATACACTTTCCGTTACCAAACCGTTTATTTTATCCAAATACAAGGTTTTCAGACCTTGGCCGTAAGTATCAAGCTGTTTTTGGTCACGTTCTATTTCGTATTGAAGTTTACTCTTATGCTTCTCTTGCCTATCTTGCAGGTGCACATTTTTCTGGAGCAGCTCTACATCCAAATACTGCGTTACATGCTGCCGCAGCTGTGACAAAACAAGCTGCTCTAACGCATCTACCGAGATGAATGCGCCTGGACATGCTCCTTGTTTGATATGGCGCGTGGAACATTGCAGGTAATACTTCCCCCTGCTCTTTTGAGAACGCATACCATACCCACAGCTTTTACAATACACCTTATTTGCAAAAATTCCGATCGTTCCGTCTGTAAAGGGCTTTGCTTTTTGTTCTAGCATCGCTTGCACCCGTTGCCATAAAGCGAAATCAATTACTGGCTCGTGTGTATGTTCTACTCGTATCCACTTATCTTTGGGCTGCGGCTTATTCCGCTTGCTTTTATATGAAACACTACCGTATTTCCCCTGTACCAGATTACCAATGTAGGTTTCATTCGTCAGCATATCTGCTATTGCGGAATAGCGCCATAACGTACTGTTTTTCGTTTTAGGCTGTTGATAGCGCAGCCCGCACAGCCGCTTGTATTCGGTGGGGTTCGGTACCCCCCTCTCGTTGAGCATTCTTGCGATGGCTGTTTTCCCATAGCCTTGCGAAAACAGCGTGAATACCTCCTGCACTACTTCAGCGGCAGCTTGGTCAATGATTAAGTGCCCTTTTTTCTGTGGGTCTTTTTGGTAACCATATAAAGCAAACGAGCCAATATGAATTCCGTTTTTTCTGCGGTTCGTCAGCACACTTTTAATATTGTCCGACAAATCCTCCAAGTACCATTCATTGATAAGCCCATTGATTTGCCGGGACTTCTTATTGCCCTTTAACGCTGTATCGGCATTATCCACCACACTTACAAACCGTATTCCCCACTCTACAAATTTACCGTGAATGATGCTTTCTACCATTTCGAGCTCTCTGGTAAAGCGGGATTGTGTTTTGCACAGCACAATATCAAATTTACGCTGCTCTGCATCGGTAAGAAGCTGCTGAAAGGCCGGGCGATTCCGGTCTGCACCGGCGTAATCGTCGTCCGAATAAATCTGGAAGATTTCCCAATCGCGCTCAACGGCATATTGAATTAAAAGAGACTTTTGGTTTTGAATGCTTTCGCTGTCCTGCAATTCCGAGCGTTTGTTTTTATCTTCTTCAGAGAGTCTGCAATAAATGGCAGCCTTCATCTTATTATCCTCTGCATCATACCAGAACCTGAGAAGCGGCCTGTGAATTCTCGTAATATTGAATTAACTTTATGAAAATATCGGTCAGCATTTGCCGGCGCTCTTCTTCCGTATTACTTTGGAATACATTCTCACAAATATAGTCCGTTTTTACCATACAAGCACCCCCGTCTGTTTGCTACAACATATGTAAAGGGGTTTGTACTGTATTCGTTTCTCAAGAAAGAAAATCATTCCCCCAGTGTTCACACGGCATTTTTCTCCCGAAAATGGCGAATCACCACCCATTCCCCCCACGGAAATAGATGGTGATTCAAGCGAGTTTATATCAAAATGTTAGGAATAAGCGATGAAATGACTTTTATTCAAAGCGGATCAAAACCTTCAAGCGCTGTGCGCCGAGTTCTGCCGTCTCTTTGAATGCCTTCTCTGCATCTCCAAACTCATAAACAGCAGATGCAATCGGCTCTAGATTGGCTTTTCCATCTTTAACAAAATCAATGAGCTCTTCAAAATCCTCTTTAAGGGCATTGCGGGAGCCGAAAATATCCAATTCCTTGGTCTGGATGATGGAGTAGAAGAAATCGAGGCTCTGTTTGCCGATGCCAACCACCGCAATGCGAGCGCGGAACGCAGCCGCATTGATGCAGTTCATAAAGGTGGAGGGTAGGCCAACTGCTTCAATGCAAACATCGAAGCCATTGCCGCCGGTAATCTCTTTTACCTGCTCGTTAAATGCTTCTTCACTCGTATTTAAAATCGTTCCGTCTACGCCAAGCTCTTTTACAAATTGCAGCTTGGATTCGGAAATATCGCTTACATAAACCTCGGCGCCCACCATTTTAGCAGCTGCGGCTGCCAAGTAGCCAATGGTACCGCCACCAACAACCAGCACCTTATCGCCGGCCTTTACACTGGCACGCTTTACTGCATGGTAGCTGATGCAAAACGGCTCAATAGATGCCAGAATTTTTGCCGGCAGACCCTTACCATCATAAATGCGCTCAATCGGCATGGAAATGTACTGAGAGAAAGCGCCGTCGCGCTGTGCACCCATTGTTTGGTTCGAGGTGCAGCAGTTTACAAACCCACGTTGGCAGGAATAGCATTTGCCACAGTTAAAATAAGGGTTCGCAGTCACAATCATTCCGGCTTTCAGGCCGCGGTCGTTCTCGCCAATTTCAACAATTTCAGCAGAAAACTCATGGCCGGGAATACGGGGGTATTCGGAATATAAAAAAGTGCCTTTATACGTTCCCATATCAGAACCGCAAATGCCGCCGTACAGCAGCTTTAAAATAGCGTGCCCTTCTTGCAGCTCAGGGCGCTCGGTTTCTCTGATTTCAACCTTTCCGGGTTTCGGAATCGTAATGTACTTCATTTTCATAGGGATCACACAGACTTTCCTTGAGTATAGTTTATTACAGTGAAAATGCCTTTACTGCATTGTTGTAAAACACATTTTCTGCTTCTTGCGGGGTAAAAGCCCCCAACATATAATCCATCAAATGCTCATAGCTGTCCCTCGTTAAGGGGCTGGGGACATCGCTGCCCCAAATAAGCTTTTCTGTACCCACAATCGATTTTGCAAGCTCTATAAAGCGCACTCCTGTGGGGTACGGGTATTGCTCGGGCGATACATTCCACGGCACCGCCGCTAAATCGAGCCAAACATTTTCGAGCGCAAGGCAGCGAAGGCCTTCTGCCAATGCTTCTTCATCGCCAAGGCGAGGAGCCAACAGGTGGCACACCACAATATTCATATCCGGATATTTGCGGGCAACATTTGCTACCGCCTCCGGCTGAAAGCTTGCCATGCCGGGGCTGCCGATGTCGAGCACCAGCGTTGCCCCTGCTTTGGCTATGGATTCAAAAATAGTTGAAAATACTTCTCCATCAATGGCAAAATCGGTATGATATCCCATCAGGCCGCCGCCAGAACTGGTTTCAAACTTAATCACACGAATGTTTCTTTCCGTTAAAAAGCGATTCAAAAGAGAATCCGCTTGTTTGCAGAAAGGGTCAAAGGTAGCACTTGCAATAAGGCGATCCGGATATTTTTGTGCCGCCTCATAGGTGTAGTCATTTTGAAAGCCATAAAAACTGCCTTGCAGCAATACGCTCTTCTCAACTCCATACTGATCCATCAAGGCAATGAGAGTTTCGGGGGTAAACTCCCTGTCTCCCATTCCCTGCGGAATCATTTGGATTTCCTCACCGTTGGCCCAACGTGCGCGGCCTGAGCCAAGGCTTCTTAATTCGCCCTTTGCGCCGAACCCGGCCAAGGATTCAAACACATGCGTATGGGCGTCAATTACCTTCATGCAAAAGCTCCTTTCTTCTCTTCATATCACAGAAAGAACTCTAGGTTATTTCTTTTTTTTGCCATCCACCGGATTGCATGCTTTTTTACCAAACGGCTTGCTGTTGCGCTGCAAACCGCTTCTGCGGTAACGTGAGTAGGCATCAATTGCAACTGCTGCGATAATCACTATGCCCTTTACCACACTGTGGTAGGTGGAGGGCACGCCCATCAGGCGCAGGCCGTTGCTGAGCATACCAACCAGCAGCGCACCGAACATAGCGCCCTGCAAAGAGCCTTCGCCGCCCATGAGGCTGGTACCACCCACAACAATGGCAGTCAGTACGTCATTCTCGTAACCGGCAGCCGCTTTCGCAATTGCCTGCTGGTTCATACTTGCCAGCACAATACCAGCCAAAGCGGCGGTAAAACCGGAAATAACATAGGCCGCAACCTTCACCTTTTTGCTGGAGATACCAGAAAGGTCCGACGAAACGTCGTTGCCGCCAACCGCATAAATTTTACGGCCGAACGTGGTATGGTTTAAGATGAAATAGCAAACAAGAGCTACCACAGTTAAAATGTAAATGGAGAATGGTATCCCCAAAAGTCTACCGCCACCAATAAAGGTAAAAGAGGCAGGCTTCAGGCAGTTAATAACTTGGTTGCCGGTAAGAAGCTGTGCAATACCGTAAATAATGTTCTGGGAAGCCAAGGTAATTAAAAATGCCGGAACATTGAATTTGGCTACCAAAACACCGTGAACCAAACCCGCAATCATGCCAGATGCAAGGCCAAGCAGTACACCCAGTATGACTCCCGTCGTGCTGTACCCAAAATGGATAACGGTAAGAACTACACAGGCACCGCTCATAGCGGCAACCGCACCAACGGAAAGGTCGATTCCGCCCAGCAGAATCGGGAAAATCGTACCGCAAACCATCACACCATAAATCGAGATGGCAAGGAAAATACTCATAAAGTTACTGCCGGTGAGGAACACGCCCGGCTGAATGATGGTAAGTACAACCATAAGACCGATTAGAATCAACGGTTTTTGAAGAAATCCCATCCATTCCTTTATGCTCTTATGCTGCAATTTCTGCAACAGTTTCATTTGGACTCCTCCTCTCCGTCAATACCAGATGCCGCCATAAGAATATCTTCCTGTGTAATTACACCATCGCTAAACTCCTTGAAGATATGGCCTTTGCGGAACACCAGAATACGTTGCGATACACGCAGCAGCTCCTGCAAATCGGAGGAAACCAAAATAACAGAAACGCCGTTTTCAGCGAGATTTTCAATAATCTTATAAATTTCGTCTTTCGCACCAACGTCAATACCAGCAGTTGGTTCATCAATGAGCAATACCTTTAAATCACGTGTCAGCCATTTGCCCAAAACCACCTTTTGTGCGTTACCGCCGGAGAGATTGCCAACCGGAACCGCAGCATTATTAGGGCGAATGTCAAGCTGGCGAACCGTTTCAACTCCAATTTTCTTTTCTTCTGAAAGATTTACGACGCTTGCCTTGCTCAGCTTGTCGTAATTGGTAATGGCAACATTGCGCGAAATGGAGAGAAGCGGAACAAAACCTTGCGTTCTGCGGTCTTCCGGCACAAGGCCAAAGCCCTTTTTAATGCGCTGGCCAATGGAACCGGTGAGCGGCTTGCCCTCAAAATCAATGGTACCGCTGTCGTATTTATCTGCACCAAAAATGCAGCGTAATACTTCGGTACGGCCGGAACCAACCAGACCGCCAATACCAAGAATCTCCCCCTTATGCAGGGTAAAGTTAATGTTTTCAAAAACACCTTTACGGGTAATCCCCTTTACTTCAAGCATCGGCTCGGAAGTGGGTTTTTTAAGCTTATTTGAAGCAGTGCTTTCACTCAGCTCTTTACCAATCATCATCCGAATCACTTCGGACGGGTCAATCTGCTCTTTTTCAAGGCAATCTACCTTACGGCCGTCACGCAGAACGGTTAAGCGGTCTGCCAAGCGGAAAACCTCTTCCAAACGGTGAGAGATATATAGAATGCTGACCCCCTTTTCACGAAGCTGACAGATAATTTCAAAAAGCTGCTCCGATTCCTTGCTGCTCAAGGAGGCCGTCGGCTCATCCATGATAATCAAAGAAGAATCTTCACTAAGTGCTTTTAAAATCTCAACCATCTGTCGCTGTGCAATGCTAAGGGTTTCGACAATATCATCCGGTGAAAAACCAAAATCATAGTCTTCAATCAGCTTTTTTACTTTTTTGTGCATTTCCTTAATTTTAAGGACCCCAAACATGTTGTTTTCTTTCCCCAGCATAATGTTCTGGGCAACACTCAGGGTAGGAATCAGGCTTAATTCCTGGTAGATAACGCCGATTCCCAATTTAGAAGAATCGTTACGGCTCGTGATTTCACAATCGCTGCCGTTAAAGTGGATCACACCGCCGTCTTTCGGGTAAACACCGGTTAAGATCTTAATCAGGGTCGATTTACCGGCTCCATTTTCACCCATTAAGGCATGTACTTCCCCTTTGGCAATGTTTAAATCAACGCCCTTCAGAACACGAACGCCGTTAAAGCTTTTTTCAATGCCCGACATTTGAAGCAGAGTTTCTCTTGCCATTGCTACGCCGCCTCCTTTGCCTCGTCCGTAAGTTGTTGGGCTTTCGTTTTCTTCTCTTCCATGTATTTGTTGTACACAGAATCAAATACAATCATAACCACGATGACTGCACCCTTAATAATAAGCTGGGTCGCAGTTGGCAGGTTGTATTTGTAAATGCCGTTTGTTAAAACAGCCATAAACAACGTACCAATTACGGTACCAAAAATATCGCCTCGGCCACCGCTGAACGCGCAGCCACCAACGACTACGGCAGCAATAACATCGAACTCCAGGCCAATGCCGGTGTCTGGTGTTACACTGCGCATTTTACCCATGAGAAACAGGGCAGCAACACCGCAGCAAAAACCGGTGAGTGCAAAAACAGAACGCTTAATACGATCTGTATTGATGCCAGACAAATCCGCAGATTTGCGGTTTGCACCTACTGCATAGGTATAAACACCAAGCTTAGTTCTTTTCAGTAAAAATTGACCGACGAATGCAATAATAAAGAACGCAATGATTGCTAAATACACACCGTTAATGCTTCCGCCCAAAACCAAGATGGCCGGGTTATCAATCACACGGTTGCTAATCATACCGGTCGCGGTACGAATCGCCAGAATCAGTGCCAAGCCACGAAATAGGAACTGAGTAGATAGAGTCGCGATAAAGTCTGGCAAACGAAGGAGCGTCACCAAAACTCCGTTCAAATATCCGCCAACTGTACCAGCCACTACGGCAATCAGCATGATAATCGGGGCCGGAATGTTTGTGTAATAAAGCAAATTGGCGCATAGCATAGATACGCAACCAACCAAAGCACCGGTAGACAAATCAATACCCGCAGTGATAATAACGAATGATACACCAACCGCAATAATACCGACCGTTGCGCTTTCTCTTAATAATGTAAACAGATTGTTAGCGGTAAAAAAGTAAGGACTGCTCAGGCCGAAAATCATAACCAAAACAAGCAGCATACCTACTGAAACCAATCTGCGAACGGTTTCCTGACGCACAATCGAATCCTCCTTCGATTAAATTGAAAGTTTAAAAAGCAAAGGCAGCGAGAGTTGTTTTTTTACCTCGCTGCCCTCTTTGTGAATAATTACCAGCGAATGTCTTTGCTGATAGTAGAAACGGTCTCTTTCGTAGCAACAATGGGAGCCATTTTGATGATAGGAGTCTTAGTGTAAGCACCGGTGTTTGCTTCAGAACCGATGAGGTACATTGCCATACGAGCAGCAGTTGCGCCCTGGTCGTAGCAGTTGGTGTAAATGGTACCTGCCATTTTGCCCTGCTCAATGTATTCAAGTGCTTTCTTTTCGCCGTCAGCGCCCCAAATCTTAATGTCCTTCAAACGGCCAGCAGCCTCGGCAGCCTGAGCGGCACCCTCAGCCATTGCATCGTTGTGGCAGAACACTGCGTCGAGTTTGCTGTACTTGGTGAGGAAATCGTTCATAACAACGTTTGCCTTTTCTGTCAGCCATTCGCCGCTTTGTGCGTCTACAATTTTAATGTTCTCATATTTCTTCATTTCATCACGGAAACCAGATTCCAGAATCTCACCACGGGTTGCACCGGGTGTAGCCTGAATAATAGCAACGTTGCCCTGCTTGTTAATGGATTCTGCAATGGATTTTGCCACAAGCGCACCAGCCTCATAGTCAACCATCGCGATTAAGCCTGCATGAGGAGTGGAAGCATCGAGGTTCAGAGTAATAACCGGAATACCAGCTTTTTCAGCCTGCTGAACAGAGCCAGCCAAAGCAGCGGAATCGGCAGCCTGAAGAATAATTGCATCATACTTCTGGTTCACGAGGTCCTGCATAATCTGAACCTGTGTTTCAGCAGACGCCTTACCATCAAAACGCTGGAAAGTAACATTCTCAAATACAGACAGCTCTTTTTGAGCGCCGTCGCCCCAAGCAGTAGCAACCGAATCACCGATTACGTTGGGAACAAATGCAATTTTAACAGGGTCCGCATAGGGGTTTTTCACCGCAGCTGTTGTAGTAGTGCCGGAAGAAGCAGCGGGGGATTTCTGATCGCCATCCACCTTTACTCCACCGCAACCAGTTAGCGCTGCACTAAGTGCCATAGTAGCAGCCAATGCCAAACAAAGTACCTTCTTTTTCATTCTTAATCCTCCTTCAGATTTCATGCCGTACTGCTTTTTAATTTCGTTTGCCCCACCATCTTGTATACAACATGTATACAAGATGCAGTAAAAAAATAAATGCTGTATGACAGCACCGGCATTTTATAGGCCTTATGCCCTTTGCAAGTAACAGAATACAGCAAAACTTCTTTAAAGTCAATGAATGGAAGTTTAAAACAAGAAGAATAAGATTTGTGAAATTTGCACAACGCAATTAGGTCATCATGGCATTAATAGCAGCAAGTTTTGAGCGCTGTAGGTGATTCTTCATCGCCTCAGCCGCCTCATCATATTTTTCATCTAATAAAAAGGAAAAAATTAACATATGCTCTTCGTGCGTTTCTTGAATACGGTGCTCTATTTTTTGCCCCGACAAAATACGGATGCGATGATTCTGCGCATAGATACGCGACATCAGCTCGGAAAAATACGCGTTATTGCTGGCACTGATTAGCATTTGATGCAGGTCGTTATCCGCCGCATACACCGTGGTTCTCTCCCCAGCCATTTCAATCTTCGTAATTTTCTTCTGTACCGCGAGCAAAACGTCGTGCGGAATGTTGGCTGCGTAATTGCGAATGATATACGGCTCAACAAGCTCACGTACCTCGAATATCTTATTAATATCTCCTAAAACAATATCACAGACCACCACGCCCTTTTTGGGCAGAATACGAACGAGGTTTTCTTGTTCTAATTTATTAAGTGCCTCACGAATTGGAGTGCGGCTGGCCCCCACCTGTTCCATCAATTCATTTTCTACCAAAAAAGACGACGGCATGTATTCACAATTGATAATTTTATCTTTGATCAGGCGGTATGCCTTTTCTTTTAAACTATCATTAACCATTGTATTCTCCTAAATTAAAATAAAATCATATTAATATTAACAGCTAGTTATGAAAAAGACAAGCCTCTTAAATAAGAATATCTAATTACGACACAAGAACGATACTCAAATTAAATTAATTCTCTTAAACCCGGTTGTACTATGCGGCCGGGTTCTCGAAACTTAAAAAATTAAAACAGATAATTGAACGATTCGTACTATTATGGACATATATCAATAAAGAGCTCGTGGAACTGCTAAATCGAAATGAGGTATAGTTTGAGTTTGAGTTTGTTTTGCTAAAACAGAAAGATCCCCAACCTCTCTATGTTGTTCTTGTGCAATTGCAGCATCTGCTGCTAAATCCTCATGCAGGTCTGTAATTGGGTCTCCCTTAACGGCAAAGTAAGCGGCCGTAAACGGTACTCCGCTTGCCGCTACCGGATAAATACCCGTTGTGTGATCTACAAAATAGGCGTCGTACCCGCCTTCCTTAATTTGCTCCGGAGTCAGGTTACGCGTGAGCTGATACACAATGGTGCCAACCATTTCTAAGTGACCTAGTTCTTCTGTGCCGATATCCGTCAAAATTGCTTTTAGTTCCGGGTACGGCATCGTGTAGCGCTGACTTAAATAACGAAGCGATGCGCCGAGTTCCCCATCTGGACCACCACACTGTAATAAGGTATGTTTTTCTACTGGTAAAATACAATTACAATTTTTCGGTTGCTTCGGTCAAACACAATATGGTCAATAAATGAGCGAAGCAATTCATTTTTTATTTTATCACCAATGTTTTTATTATCTAGAATACTCAGTATGCTTTGCTCAATGGGCTTTGCTTCTGGCTCTCTGTTTTGCAGCAAAGTTAGCTCGCAACGAAGCTGGCGAATCGTTTTTTGAATACATTCCTTGGTTTTTTTATACTCTTCCAACGTATCTATTCCAGAGGTATAAGCCTCTTTTGCCCGCATCAATCGATTTTGTTGGTACCTGATTGCTTTTTCTGTAATACGGTACAGCTCATCTGCACTTTCGGCCGTGCATAGCGGACTTATTGAAACATTATCTCTACTTAGAGCTTCACGAATACCACTTAGAACTAAGGAATAGAGCTTTTGAATGGATATGCTGTGGGATGTATTGCAACGCCCATGGTTGTAGTTCACGCATTGTAGGTTTGCTTTCCCCAATTTCACCAGCATACCCCCACATGCTGCGCAATGCACCAGACCGCGTAAAAGATACTCCCCCTGCGTTGGCTCTTGCATTTTACGGGAGCAACCCTTTTTCTGTTGCTTTTTTCGCCGCTGCACCCCCTTCCACGTTTCCTCATCAATAATTGGTTCGTGAATACCGGGCAGAATTGTTTTGGTAATGCCGTTATCTTTTGTTTCGTCTCTGCCTGGAGTCCAGCGAATTTTCCCGAGGTAAACGGGGTTATTCAAAACATATTCTACCGTTCTCCCTGCCCATGGGTTACCCCGGTTTGTCCTTACACCCATTGCATTCATTTTGCGAGCAATACCAGTAACGCTCTTTCCAGCCAGATATTCTTTAAAAATCGTGCGAACAAGCTCTGCCTGCTCCGGCTCAATGACATACCGTTTTTCTACCATTTGGTACCCGAAGGACGGAATCGAAACCGGCTCTCCTCTTCCCGCCTTTTCGCTCATTCCCCGGGTTACTTCTTCTGCTAAATTGATGCTGTAATATTCATCCATCGCTTCTATGATCGCTTCCATTAAAATGGACATTTTATCATCACCGAGCGCTTCGGTAATGGAGATAACATCAATGCCCAGCTGCCTTCGAAGCATTGTTTTATACACGATGCTGTCCTGCCGACTGCGGGCAAATCGACTAAATTTCCAAAGCAAAATTGCCTCAAACGGTTTTGGTTTGCGCTTTGCAATGCCAATCATTCGGTTAAACTGCGTGCGGTTTTTTGTTGATTTACCGCTAATGCCTTCATCAGCAAATAGGTATTCGTCCGGCACTACCATTCCATTTCGTGCTGCATATTCCCGAATGAGCCGAATTTGGCTGTCTGGGCTATATTCCGCTTGATCTTCGGTAGAAACTCGAATATACGCCGCCGCTATTTTCATTGCTTTGCTCGCCCCATTCTTTTACGATTCACTAAACTGTATATGTATGTTTCACTTCAATTATTCAATTGACACTTCATGCCCTATTCCTCCAACTTTGTATTTTAAGAAGATGTCATAGGACAAATGGGTGCCCCCATAAGCTTTACCGTGGGGGTGAAAAAATGTCCAAAGCAGAATACTTTACCGTTGCTACATCCATACGCTTTACGGGCGAAGTGGAATTACCCTGGGCAAAAAGCGTTGTTGCATTAACCAAAGAGAGCGGAGAATACCAATGCACCTGCAATGGTACGAAGTTTTACATAGAGCAAAACCAACGCGATGAATACGAACAGACGATACGACAACATATAAGCGAGCAATTGTCTGTTCATTTTTCTGAAATCTGCTGCAGTTTTACAGCTCAAACTGAGAAATCCAAAGAAGAAAAAAACACCGCACTCATAAGTGAGTGCGGTGAAACAAATAATATTTAATTTAACAACCAAACTCCGCAGCTTAAGTACGCCGCAAATGTGGTCCAAAGCAAATAAGGAATTTGCAGGTATGCCGCCGATTTGCGGCACTGAGAAAACAAACGAATCATGATGATGATGAGAACCCATAACAAAAGCAACCAAAGGAAAGCCGCAAAAAACGCCCGCATATTAAAGAAAATAATGGACCAGAAGAAATTCACTGCAAGCTGAATGAGATATACCATGAGCGCTTGCCGTTTGCCTTCGCAGTTGGATGTGTAAATTAAATAAGCAGAAATACCCATTAAAAAGTACAGGATTGCCCACGCAATTGGGAATACAGACGTTGGAGGCGAAAGCGGCGGCTGCTGAATTTGTTGGTATAGCCCGTAATTATTTCTGGTTAATAATCCGGCTAAGGCGCCGGTGCCCATACTAAGAGCAAGGCTGGCAATCAGCGGTTTCCACCGAATGGTAAGACAAAACATTATCTCCCCCTACTTTCTTCTAAATTTATAGAATCCCCTCAGCACTAGTGTATGCGTTTCATCTCGCATTTTATGCAGAACATTGTAAGATCTGCCTTATAACTCTATTATAACTTCCTTACCAAAAAGTTCAATTCTATTATAGACAATCGTCTGTATCATCAGGCGTTTTCATTTTTGATATAAATTGTTCTCTTTACCCTTTAATCCCATTCCATCGTTTTGTGTAAAAGCAATTAGTTCGCGGTTAAACCGTTCCATTTGATCATAGAACAGAAAATGCCCGCACTGCTGAAAAGGAACAAGCTTCGAGTTTGCAATCCCTTTGTGTTGTGCTACGGCTAGGGGGTATAAGCACACACGGTCGTTTAAGCCGTGCAAAATCAACGTGGGTACATTCACCTTTGCCATGTCGTCGAACAGCACCTCGTTCAGCCATGTGTTTGCAATAGCTGCCGTAGACCAACTCGCCGCCTGCAGCCCCAATTGAAAAATCCAATCTAAAATGGGCTTACCAACGCAGTGGTAGAAAATCATATTACCAAAACCCACTAACATCTTGGGCCGGTCGGTATAGGTTCCCTGAATAATATCGAGCACAGCCTTCTTTTGCAAACCATACGGGAAATTCGGGCGCTGAATCAGGCTGGGAGCTGCCGCCGCAAACAGCGCTAGTTTGGCTACCCCGTATCCGTTATGCCTTGCCATATAGCGCAGGCAAATAGCGCCGCCGGTGGAGTGACCGCCCAGCGTTATGTTCCGCAACTGCAAGGCCTCAATTACCGCCCGCAGATCATCCGCCAAACGGTTGTAATCGTAACCGCTCCATGGCTTATCTGAGAGGCCAAATCCACGGCAATCAATTGCAATGCAGCGGTACCCTAATTTGGGGAGCTGATTTAATTGATACTCAAATAGATTATGGTTGCCCGGCCAACCGTGAACAAACAGAATGGTTTTATCCCCACCCGGATTCACATCCTCAACGAAGATTTTTACGTTGGCTTCCACTGTTACATAATAACCCAAAACCTCATCTCCTTTTCCTATACAAAATATTCTTACCGCTTTTTGTCTATGCGTGTGTTAATCAATCTTTTTTAGAAAATAGAACTTTATATAGGTAATTTATTAAAATAACTATGGACTTTTATACCTGCTTGCAGTGTGGCCCACCATACTGAGTCATAATGATTTTTGCCAGAGCAGGGTTGGGGTTCTTAATCTTTACCGGGTATTGCAATCTTTTTTCGTAAACCCACATTAGTTATCCACCTCCTCTTCTACTTCCCACGGCCACGGTCCGGTTATCCAAGCCCATCTGCTGGTTTGGTTGCTTGTTTCTCCCATGGGTCCGTAGGCATCCTCATAGTTCTTTGTTAATTCAGCAATCTTCTTGCGGGTTTCTTCCAATTTTTTAGCTGCCTCGCAATTGTTCGGGTGTGTGTCTAAAAAGATATGGAGCTCCCACGACATAAAGCGATACGAGTTAATTTGCCGCATGAGTCTTTCTTGATCTGTCATTTTAGAACACCCCTCTTCCCTGTAAACGGTTTATCCAAATCTGGGAAAATCGTACCCTGATTAAATCCCTTTTCTGCCGTATACGTTGTATCAAACTGCTGGAAGGGTACATAAGCCATGGCTACGACGGTCTGCGCCGGGAGAGGGGTTACCTCTACCGTCAGCTCACAGCTTTGCATGCTTTGCATTCCCTGAACACTCTGCATATTTTGCATATTCGAGTTACTTTGCATATTGGGCATGTTTGGAGTGCTCTGTGCACCCTGCACACTCTGCATGTTCGGAGTGCTCTGTGTGCCCTGCACGCTTTGCATGTTCGGAGTACTCTGTGCGCCCTGCACACTCTGCATGTTCGGAGTACTCTGTGCGCCCTGCACACTTTGCATGTTCGGAGTGCTCTGTGCGCCCTGCACGCTTTGCATGTTGGAGTTGCTCTGTGCGCCCTGCACGCTTTGCATGTTTGGAGTGCTCTGTGCCCCCTGCACACTTTGCATGTTGGAGTTGCTCTGTGCCCCCTGCACACTTTGCATGTTGGAGTTGCTCTGTGCGCCCTGCACACTTTGCATGTTGGAGTTGCTCTGTGCGCCCTGCACGCTTTGCATGTTGGAGTTGCTCTGTGCGCCCTGCACGCTTTGCATGTTGGAGTTGCTCTGTGCGCCCTGCACGCTTTGCATGTTGGGGGCACTCTGCGCATTCTGCGCACTCTGCGAGTTCTGCACTGCCTGCGTGTTTTGCAGGTTCTGCATATACTGCAGGTACTGATTATCTGTCATTCTTCTCGTGTTCCCCTTTCGCTTAAATCTAAAGCTTATCCCATAACAGAATATGCCAGCAGAATATTCCAAGTGCCTGTTCTCTTCTGAAATTAAACAGAAAGCTTATTGTCCAACCTTTTTCCAGTAATCAATTGCAAGATAGCAATAGATTTAGAGTGCCTTTTTAATGCGAGTTTTCTTCGCCGGAGAAACAAGCGCAGAGCAGTCACTTGAGATGCTCCGAGCGTATCGCGAAAAGTGCCTTGAAAGTAAAGAGACTCTCAAAGCTGCTCATGCTGCAAGTTCGGAATATGGCGTGATTGTGGGCGATAACAAAGTCTAAACTCTTGAATATTTCTATTCTCTACGGGGAATCGTTCTACGATGCCGGTATATGTTCGGCAGATCATGCAATTGCTATTTTAGAGGGTAAGCACCTATGAAAGTTTTAGTGTTAAATGGGTCTCCCAAAGGGGAAAGCAGCAACACTATGCTCTTGACACGTACTTTCTTAGAGGGAGCCGGATGGACCGATGCTGAAGTTATTAACGTGGCAAAGGCAGATGTTAAGCCATGCTTAGGCTGCTATGTTTGTTGGCATACAACGCCGGGTAAGTGTGTAATAAAAGACACTGTGGTAGAAATTCTTACCAAAATAATTTTGGCTGATGTAATTATTTGGTCGTTCCCTCTGTATTATTTCAGCGTTCCCGGTGGTCTAAAAAACCTAATCGACCGCCAGCTACCGCTCAATTTTCAAAAATGGTACCCGGCGCAATACGCAAGAGGGTGAGTGCTAGTTTTTACACATTAAGAATAACTGCAAGAAAGTGAAATCCAGATACCGAAACGGTATCTGGATTTCACTTTCTAATAATAAAACTATTTTATTGGTAAACAGTTAAAGAGTTCCCTCTTTCGATTGTTTCTTACATGATGGGAGCAAACAGATTCAGAATACTGTTAAACGCACGCATATACCAGCTTGTGTGGCATTCGGCATGCACCACTTGGCGGCACTCTGAAAGTGTTGTTTGAAATTCCTCTCGCATGCTATTTACTGCCGGACACCGGAACATCCAAACTGCGCACTCAAAGTGCATATAAAAGCTGCGGTAATCGAAATTAATCGTACCAACAATTCCGTACTCATCATCACACACAACGGTTTTGGCGTGGTTAAAGCCCGGAAGATACTCGTAAATTTTCACCCCGTTTTTCAGTAGCATCTCATAGTTTGCGCGGGTGACCCGATATACCAGCTTTTTATCTGGAATATGCGGCGTAATAATGCGTACGTCTACACCGCTTTTAGCCGCATTGCAAAGTGCGGTTATGGTTTCGTTATCTGGTATTAAATAGGGTGTATTAATATAGAGATATTTTTTAGAGCGGCTAATGAGATTCAGGTACACATTGCGGCCTACCGGCTCCCAATCAAGCGGATTATCACTATAGGGAATCACGTAACCGCCCTCACGCGGTTCATCCGGTTTCGGTACAGCACGGAATTTTTCGTAGTCCTCCGTAATCTTCCGCTCAAACCCCCATAAAGAAAGGAACATTACTGTAAAATTCCACACGCCTTCTCCGCGAATCATCACTGCGGCATCTTTCCATTTTCCAAACCGCGGAGTTAGGTTAATGTATTCATCGGCAAGGTTTACACCGCCGGTAAAGGCAACCTTCCCATCGATTACCACGATTTTTCGGTGGTCACGGTTATTCATTAAGGTGGAAAGAAACGGAACAAAGCTGTTAAATACACAGCACTGAATTCCCATTTTATTAAGGCGGCGGCTATATTTAAAGGGAAGTGTAAATAAACAGCCCATATCATCGTACATAACGCGAACCTCTACACCCTCTTTGGCTTTCTTCGCAAGGATTTCGAGTATGGTATCCCACATAACGCCTTCACGGATAATAAAGTATTCTAAAAAAATGAAGCGCTCTGCCTTTTTCAATTCCTCCACCAACGCAAGGAACTTTGATTCTCCACTTGGAAAATAAACCGCAGAGTCATTTCGTCTGGCAGGGCAGTTGGAGTAGCGTTGCAAATACTGTGCCTGTGCACCGGCATCTGCATTCAATTGGCCGATTTCTTCCAAAATTTGTGGGTCTTGCTTTAAATAGGTACGAAAGCTTTGGTTCTCAAGTGAAACACTGCGCCGAATGAGTCGATTATGGCGGCTGCGTCCAAACATAAGATAAATGAGACCGCCAAATATGGGAAATAGTAAAATAGAAACACACCATGCAAATTTATAGGTTGGGTGAAGCTCACCGGTGTTTAATATCCAAAGCAGTGCTGCAATACTAATTACATTACAAACACTGTAGAACCAAACATAATAACTGCTAAACTGTGTAATCATCAGTAGCAGTACCGCAATTTGGACTAAAATTGCAAATGCAATCATAGAGGTACGGCTAAGCAAACTTTGCAGAATCTTTTTCATACAGTCCTTCCTTTGCGAATAGGGGATTCTTGTCAAACCAGTGGGGATACGTTATAATAACCTCACGCCGCACACAAAAGCTCCGCTTTTGGCGGCTGGGAGAGCATTGAAGCACTTACTTTCTTATTGCTTTTACCTTAAATGCTTTTTATGCTTGTTTGTCATTTAGTGCTTGAACAACCTCACGCCGCACACAAAAGCTCCGCTTTTGGCGGCTGGGAGAGCATTGAAGCACTTACTTTCTTATTGCTTTTACCTTAAATGCTTTTTATGCATTTTTAGTATTTCAGTGCTTGAATAACCTCACGCGCACACAAAAGCTCCGCTTTTGGCGGCTGGGAGAGCATTGAAGTGCCATATGCCAAATTGTCACTTTCAAATTTATATGGATAGTCCTCTTAGTGAGGCTCATTTCGTTAATTAACGTAAAAAAACACGTTTGTATTACCTCAAATCGTTTATTTTCTGCTATAATAACAGAAAATCATGTGTATTGGTATCTCAATAAAAAGTATGTTACATCTTTTTTATACATCACTTATTTTTTAATAGGATTCAGGGAGATAAATCCCTTTGTAAGAGGAGGCCACTTGATTGAAAAATTATGCTTTAATTACTGATGCTACTTGTGATCTTCCCGCCGAAGTATTAGATAAACTGAACGTTCGCGTTATTCCTATGGAATTTCAAATTGGAGGTACCCTCTACCAGCACTACCCGGACGCACGTGAGATGAGCTTCGCTACATTTTACGAGCGGATGGCAGCAGGTGAAACACCCTCTACTTCACAAGTAAACCAGCTTACTTATATGAAATATTTTGAAGCCATACTCGATGCCGGTATGGACGTGCTCTATTTGAGCTTCACCTCAGGACTGAGCGGTACCTACCAGTCTTCCCTCATTATAGCGGCTGAATTACAGGAAAAATACCCCGAACAGAGAATTGTTTGCATAGATTCCTTATGCGCTTCCATTGGCCAAGGCTTATTTGTGCTATTAGCGTCACAGAAAATGCAAGAGGGTTACACAATTGATGAGATGGTTGCATGGGCACAGCAAAGTCACCTGCACATTGCCCAATGGTTTACCGTTGATGACCTCAATCACCTTCGCCGTGGCGGCCGCATTTCATCCGTTGCCGCGCTAGCTGGTTCTGCTCTCGGTATTAAGCCCGTACTGCACGTAGACAGCGAGGGCAAGCTCGTTGCGGCACAAAAGGTTCGCGGTCGTAGAAAATCGATGGATGCCCTTATTGACCGAATAGCACAAACCGGGATTAACCCGGCAGAGCAAGTTATTTTAATTGGGCACGGCAACAGTGAGAAAGACGCGAAGCAGCTCAAAAATGAGATTCGCGAACGATTCCGTCCAAAAGATATTATTATTTGCGACATTGGCCCGGTAATTGGCGCTCATGTTGGGCCAGGGATGCTGGCAGTATCGTTCTGGGCAAGCGAAAACTAATCCTACGGCTGCCATAATGCATAACGTTTTGCCATTTTGAGAAAAAGATGAAATACGATGTGAAACGAAGATTCATCTTGTTAATAAATGTGAGGAGGAATTCACCATGCAGAAGAAAGAAATAGTCACTACCAGCGCACCAGCCGCCATTGGTCCATATTCACAGGCCGTACAAATTGGGGATACCTTGTATACTTCCGGTCAAATTCCGATTGACCCATCTACCGGTGCTTTGGTACCCGGCGGCATACAGGAGCAAGGAAGCCGTGTGTTCCAAAACCTAAAAGCTGTTTTAGAACAAGCTGGCGCCGATTTTTCAAACGTAGTAAAAGTGAATGTATTCCTCACGGACCTAAATGATTTTGCAGCTTTAAACGAGCTGTATGCCACTTACTTTGAAAAACCCTACCCCGCCCGCTCCTGCGTGCAGGTAGCCGGGTTGCCCAAGGGTGCTTTGGTCGAAATAGAAATGGTAGCTGTAATATAAATTAAATTTCAAATCGGATGCTACCAAAAGCATCCTTTAAAACGCTGGATGAGAGCTTGAATTTTTCAAGCTCTTTTTCTGTGAGTGAAACCTCTAATATACCGGCTACTCCCTCACGGTTTACAAAGCTGGGAACACCAATATACACATCACTTTCGCCGTACTGCCCGTTGAGCAAGGTAGAAACGGTTAAAATGCAATTTTCATCACCGAAAATTGCTTTCACAATTCGTACCATCGACATGCCAATGCCATAATACGTAGAATTTTTCGCCGCAATGATTTTTTGTGCGGCGTTTTTTACGTCCTCACTAATATTCTGCAAATCTGTCAGAGAAAATTTTTCGGGAGATTCTTCTACTATTTTTAATACGGGCTTTGTACCTACCATCGCCTGCGACCAAGGCACAAATTCGCTGTCGCCATGCTCCCCCATTACATATGCGTGCACATTGCGAGGGTCTGTCCGAAGGTAACTGCCAAGCAGGTAGCGCAGGCGAGCACTGTCAAGCGTTGTGCCGGAGCCTATGACACGGCGTGGGTCAAAGCCTGAAAGCTTTTGTGTTACATGAGCCATAATATCCACCGGGTTTGTTGCAATCAGGAAGATTCCATTAAAGCCAGACGCAACCACAGGGGCTACCACGGAGCGGAATACCGCCGTATTCCGTTGAAGAAGATCAATGCGGGTTTCTCCCGGCTTTTGAGCTACTCCGGCACAGATGGCAACAATATCGGCATCCTTACAGTCGTTATAGCTGCCGGCATAAATCTTCATATGGGAGCCGGAGAACGCAACACCGTGGTTTAAATCCATTGCTTCGCCTTC
The DNA here is from genome assembly GCF_032576335.1 of Clostridium sp. Classification (GTDB taxonomy): domain Bacteria; phylum Bacillota; class Clostridia; order Oscillospirales; family Acutalibacteraceae; genus Faecalispora. The sequence goes on along the minus strand of NZ_JAWFXC010000004.1, from coordinate 153,884 downwards.
CGCACGCAAGGTGTCAAGGTCAATAAGCACGAGCTCATCGCATGCGGTTTGGTTTAGCAGCGCATAGGCGAAGCTCATTCCAACAAATCCGGTTCCAACCAGCACTATTTTTCGAATATCATTTTTCACTGAAATTCCCCTCCTATAATTCCGGTTTCCCTTGCTTCAAGATTGTTAAATAATAGTTATTTGAAGTATACCACTTTTTTCCATTATAGCAAATACTATTTTCCCTTGCTTTTTCTAAGGTCAGTTTATAAATGAAAACGCTGAATCATTTATAACAAAGTTAGAACAATACAAGATAAAATGTAGGAATACTGGGTATTCGCGAGCATTTTTAACACTGTCTGCTTCCCGTTTACCAAATGTAACAATGCTATTTCCTTACATGTAGTTTCTATTATCGAGAATTAATTTTAGTATAACCTCAATTTGCTTCTTTACAAAGAACATACGTTCCGGTATAATTAAAGCATATATTAAAATTCTATTTTTATCAAGTAAAAGGCAAGGTGGGTTGGGCAATTGCAAACGTTGGATAAGCTTAAAATATTATCAGACTCTGCGAAATACGACGTAGCCTGCACTTCCAGCGGGGTAGACCGCGGCGCTTCCGAAAACGGCGGTATGGGAAGTGCCGTCTCTGGGGGAATCTGCCACAGCTTTTCAGCAGACGGACGCTGTATTTCTCTGCTAAAGGTACTCATGACGAATAGCTGCGCCTACGACTGCAAATATTGCGTCAACCGCAGAAGCAACGATGTTCCTCGTGCCACCTTTACGCCGAGGGAACTGGCAGACTTAACCATGAACTTCTACCGCAGAAATTACATTGAGGGCTTGTTCCTTAGCTCCGGCATCTTAAAAAGCCCCGATTACACCTGCGAGCGGATGATTGAGGTGCTTCGTATACTTCGGGAGGAATACCGCTTTAACGGGTATATTCACGCAAAGGCGATTCCTGGTGCAGATAGTCTTTTAATTGAACGTCTTGGCTCTCTAGCGGACCGCATGAGCGTAAACATTGAAATGCCTTCCCAAAAGAGCCTTGCCCTCCTTGCTCCAGATAAATCCAAAACCAACATCTTAAAGCCAATGGGCTTTATTACGGGAAGAATCAAAGAAAACAAAACCGATTTGGTTCGTTACCGCCATACCCCCAAATTTGCACCTGCCGGGCAAAGCACGCAAATGATAATTGGTGCAACTCCAGACAGTGATTTTCAAATTCTAAAACTTACAGAAGGGTTATACCGCCGGTATGAGCTCAAGCGTGTTTTCTTTTCGGCATATATTCCTGTTTCAAACGACCCGCTTTTGCCTGCCCTTTCGGTTCGCCCCCCTCTGTTACGCGAGCACCGGCTGTACCAAGCAGATTGGCTGCTGCGTTTTTATGGTTTTTCGGCAGATGAACTACTGGATGAAGCACACCAAAGCTTCCACCCCATGCTAGACCCCAAGTGCAATTGGGCGCTGAACCATTTGGAGCAATTCCCTGTAGATGTAAACCGTGCCCCCTACGAAACCATTTTAAGAGTGCCAGGAATTGGCGTAAAAAGCGCAGGGCGAATTACTTCCGCTCGCCGCTCGGGAACACTGCGAACTGATGATTTAAAAAAGCTAGGCGTTGTAATGAAACGCGCCAGATACTTTATCTATGGAGCGGGACGCGATGAGCGCCCACCGGTACTAACTCGTGATGCTGTTCTTCGCGCTTTAGTGTCAGATTCCTGCAAATCGCTGTTCGAGCCGCAGGGAGAGCAGCTTTCCTTTTTCCCGAAAGAGACGGTTCCTCAGTTATGGGAAGGAGGAATTGCATGCCTGCCGGGACCCCAGTAGTGCGGGATTACCGCTACGATGGCAGTTGGGACGGCCTGCTGTGCTGCTTATTCGAAACCTATGAAAGAAAAGAGCTACCACAGGCGGTTTACTCACATGACACGGTACAGCAAACACTGTACCCTGCTGTGGAAATCGTCACCGACCCCATGAAGGTGCAACGCGTAAAAACGGCTATGCTGCCCAAAATTGGCCCGAATGCGAAGTATTTAGCAGAGCGGGCTTTTTTAACCTGCCTGCCGCAAAAAGAGGTTTGGATTCTCCGCTTTCTGCGGCAGGCATTTCGTTACGGTCCACAGGTGATGAACCGCTTAACAGACCCCGCTGTTCACAGCTTAAACAAGGCTGTTTTACATTTGCAGCGAGAAAGCCACCAGTACGAAGGCTTTGTTCGCTTCTCTGATTCGCAAGGGGCATTGTGGTCAGTAATTGAGCCAAAAAACCAAGTGCTGCCTCTTTTGGCGCCGCATTTTAGCAAGCGGTTTTGCAATGAGGCCTTTTTAATTTACGATAAAACCAATGATCAAGCTTTGGTTTACCAAAATGGGCGCTATGAAATCCTGCCTTTACTTGCATTTGAGCCGCCGGAACCGGATGAAACAGAACTGCGCTACCGAAAGCTGTGGCACACTTTTTATGACTCAATCAGCATTCATGACCGTGAAAACTTACGCCTTCGTATGAACCATATGCAAAAACGATATTGGAAGCACCTTCCCGAAATGCAGTACCATTTTTACCGGGATTTACAAATCGAGCCGGATTACGATGATGACAGTGAATTAGATAAACAGAGTACTCCTCTTCCGCAAAATGCCTTACCACCCGAAACCAGCATTTAAGAAAGCATGATATTCTTATTTAATAAAATTCAGTTCTTCTTTCTTGTAATATTATCTTATAATATTACATCAATTTTTATAGATTTCATTCTCGCTCTTGCTTTTCCCTTTTCAAAACGGTACGATACTAGAACGGGTAGTATCCCAGTGCTTGCTTTGAAAGGGAGAATCGCATGAAAGCAGTGACACCTGAACAAAAACAATTACGTTCTGCCTTAATTGGTGCGGCGTTTATGACCGGTGCTTCGTCGATTGGGCCGGGCTTTATGGTTCAAACCTCTCTATTTACCGCACAATATGGCGAAAGTCTTGCAGCGGCTATTGTAGCCATGATTGTGATTGATACCTTTGCAAAGCTCAACCTTTGGAGCATTTTAGGCGTTTCTGGCCTACGCGGGCAAGAGCTGGCGAACCGTGTACTGCCCGGCGCAGGAAATGTGATTGCCATATTGGTTACCTTTGGCGGCTTTACGTTCGCGATTGGGAATGTGGGGGGCGCCGCTCTTGGATTAAATGCGGTTTGCGGGCTCCCCCTTATGGCGGGCTATTTTCTTTCGAGTGGGCTGGCAATTTCATTGTTCCTGATGAAGAATGCGTCCAGTGGGATTAACCGGGCATCCCAAATATTGAGTGTGATGGTTCTGCTCATTTTACTTGTCATGTCTTTTCAGACGGATCCGCCGGTTCAGCGTGTGGCAAGCGGCATGCTTTATCCGGAACAGCCTCTTTTACTACTGGTTCCTCTCATTACTCTGCTAGGCGGCTCAACCGGCGGTTACATTGCATATAGCGGTGCACACCGTTTTTTAGATGCAGGTATTTCTGGTCAAGAAAACCTGAAAGGGATTCGAAAAAGCACGCTCCTTACCTGCGGTATCACGGGGCTTTCGCGCATATTGATTTTTCTAGTGGTATTTGGGGTTTGCGCAGCCGGAGGCAAAGCCGCTTCTGCCGCTATTGAATCGGCCGAAAACCCTGCGGCGCAAGCGTTCCTACTCGGCGCAGGGGAACTGGGGTCACGGCTGTTTGGCGTTGCTCTATTCTGTGCCGGTATTACTACAATCATCGGCTCATCGTATACCTCGGTTTCCTTTTTAAAAACATTGCACCCTACCATAGCAAAGAACGAAACGTGGTTTATCACCGGGTTTATCGCGCTGGCAACTCTATTGATTGTAACAATTGGCAAAGCGACTGCTTTACTGGTCATTGCTGGGGTAATAAATGGTTTTATACTGCCCTTTACACTTGCCATTACCCTGTGGAGCGTTCGGGACAAAAGCATTGTAGGAAAAGACTACCGGCACTCCCGGGTGCTAACGGCGGCTGGGATATTGATTACCATACTCACTACATATGCCGCCTTTCTTGCACTGCCCTCTTCGATGGCGATGCTATTTGACTAATTTTCCTATATTTATCAAGAGCAAAAAAGCTGCTGTTCTGAATTTAGAACAGCAGCTTTTACTATTATGAAAACAAATGATTAAATGGATACTTTGAGAGCGATTTGATACAATTCATTATCAAAGGTGCGCTCCATATTCAGGGCTTCGGTAATATCAAAATCAACAATTTGACTACCCTGCATGGCAACGACACGGTTGCTTTTTCCATCTTCCAGCAGCTTTACTGCATGGTAGCCCATTTGTGTTGCCACAACACGGTCACGCAAGGACGGGGAACCACCGCGCTGTACATGCCCTAAAATGGTTGCACGAGTCTCAATTCCCGTATTTTTCTCAATCTCTTTCGCAAGGTCTTCCACATGGCACCCAGCACCTTCCGCAACCACAATAATGAAATGGCGCTTGCCAATTTTTTGCGTGTACTGCATCCGCTGGTAAATATCCCGCTCAAAATCATAGGGCTGCTCCGGCACCAAAATGGCCATAGCGCCAACCGCAATACCGGTATTGAGTGCAATATCACCACAGCGGCGACCCATTACCTCAACTACACTGCAACGGTCGTGCGATTCTGTGGTGTCGCGTAAGCGGTCTACCATTTCCATAGCGGTATTCATTGCGGTATCGTAGCCAATGGTGTACTCACTGCAAGCAATGTCATTATCAATCGTGCCAGGTACACCAATGCAGGGAATACCCGCCTGCGTTAAATCACGTGCACCACGGAACGAACCGTCACCACCAATTACAATCAAGCCTTCTATGCCCATTTTACGGCAGTTTTCCGCCGCTTTTTTTACACCTTCCGGTGTATTGTATTCTGGGCTTCGAGCCGTATAAAGAACGGTTCCACCATTATGAATAATGTCTGAAACACTGCGCAGATTCATTTCTTCTACATCGCAATTGAGCAGGCCGTTATAGCCTCTGTGTACTCCATAAATACCCATTCCGCTGGAAATTGCAGTTCGAACTACGGAACGCACCGCCGCGTTCATTCCGGGTGCGTCGCCACCGCTTGTGAGTACTGCGATTTGCTTCTTCCCCATCTTAGACCCTCCCGATTCAATGTTACTGTAGTATTCAGCCAATTGGTTTGAGCTGATGTTGATTATGGTACTTGCTTTTGCTATAAAAGAACTTTGTATCAATATTATACCATCACAAAGCGGGCGATTGTATGGAGGAAAGTAGCGACAATATGGATAAATGTTGCATCATTTTACCAGTGCCACATTTTCCTCGCCGAGCAGCTCACCGAGTGCCCCCAGTAAAATGTCATTTACACTAACACGGTATTGCATAGGTGCCTGCATCAGCTTTTTCGTGTCTTCAAAATAGAGATATAACGGAGTTGCACCGTCAAACACAGCAATGTATTGCATCGCCTTTCGGTGACAGAAAGAGTCTTGAGATGGCAGCTTTAAATACAGCCCCGGCCGTTTGGATTGCCGTTTTGCCGCAGGAGATATTTGCTCCTGCGCACCAGTCTGCGTCATTTTGCCCCCCTCCTGCGGCGGCAGGGAAAGCGAGTCGCATACCAGCTTTGCATCTTTTTCTTCCGTCAGGCTCAACCGCCCTTTCGCCACCACAACATTGCCTTCCGCTACTAGCTCCCCGTACCGCTCCAACACATTGGGGAAAACCAAAATTTCTAATGAACCGTACATATCTTCAAGCATTACGAACGCCATTCGGCTTCCGTTTTTCGTTACCTTCAGCTTAACGGAGGAAATGACGCCAAGCAGTGCAATCATTTCTCCATCCGGGTGCCTGCCGGTTTGCTCCTGCGCATCCTCCAGTAACTCACCTGTGGGCGTTGCACCAATCTGCTCATACATTTGCAAGTATTTTCCCATTGGGTGGCCGGAAAGATACATGCCGGTTACTTCTTTTTCCATAACCAGCTTATCTGCATCCGAAAAATCTGGCAATGGGTCAATCGAAAACGTGGGTTCTTCTGCCTGAAGCTGTGGTGTGTCAAAAAAACCAATCTGTCCATCCACGTTTCTGCGTTTGTCAGAATCGAGTGTATCGAGCACGGATTGTATATTCGAGAGCATTTGGTTGCGGTTATAATCCAAGGAATCCAGAGCTCCGCACTTGACTAAGCTTTCAAGCGCACGGCGGTTTAAATCCTTACCATACATGCGCTTGCAGAATTGGTAGAAGGATTCAAAACTCCCGTTTGTGTCCCGTTCCTGAATCAGACTGCGCAGGAAACCGTCACCCAAATTTTTTACTGCTAGCAGGCCAAAACGAATGTCTCGCCCTGAAACGGTAAAGCCACGGCGACTTTGGTTGATATTGGGAGGCAAAACACGAATTCCCATACGCGAACACTCGGCGATATAGATGGCGATTTTATTCGTATTATCCAGCACACTGGTAAGCAAAGCCGCCATATATTCGCGCGGGTAATGGCACTTCAGCCACGCCGTTTGGTAAGAGATGGTAGCATATGCCGCCGCATGCGATTTGTTAAATGCATAGGAAGCAAAGCTTTCCATTTCCCCGAAAATCGCTTTGGCGGTTGCTTCGTCGACTCCGCGGCGAATGCAGCCGTCCACTTCTACCGTGCCGTCCTCCGCCACAAGACCATATAGGAAGATGGAGCGCTCTTTCTCCATCACGGAAGCTTTCTTCTTCGACATGGCGCGGCGAACAATATCTGCACGGCCAAAGGAATACCCCGCCAGCGAGCGGAAAATCTGCATGACCTGCTCCTGGTACACAATGCAGCCATAGGTAACTTTCAAGATATCAACTAGCAAAGGATGACGGTAGGTGACTTTTTCGGGATGATGCCGATTCTCAATGTACTTCGGGATGGAATCCATTGGCCCAGGGCGGTATAGAGAAATAACGGCAATCAAATCTTCTATCGTTTCTGGGCGAAGCTGCATAATCATGCTACGCATACCACCCGATTCAAACTGAAACACACCATCCGTTGAGCCTGCGGAAAGCATTTCGAACACCTTTGCGTCGTCAAACGGTATCTTTGAAATAGAGAATGAAGGATCCACCCGCTGAATCGCCTCTTGTGCATCATTGAGCACAGAGAGATTGCGTAGACCCAGAAAATCCATCTTTAAAAGACCCAGCTCTTCCAAGGTAGTCATGGTGTACTGGGTGACAACAGCTTCCCCATTCTTTGCAAGCGGAACATATTCGCTTACGGGATGGTCGGTAATTACAACTCCCGCCGCATGCGTAGAGGCATTGCGGGGCATCCCCTCTACCTTGCGTGCCATCTCAACCAGCTCGTGAATCTGCGGGTCAGATTCGTAGCGCGAGCGCAGCTCCGAGGATGCGGCAAGTGCTTTCTCTAATGTAACATTTAAGCCCATTGGCACCTGTTTTGCTACCGAATCCACTACGTTATAGGGGATTGCCATGGCGCGGCCTACATCTCGCAGCGAGCCGCGGGCAGCCATTGTACCAAACGTGACGATTTGCGCCACATGGTCGGCACCATATTTGTGTACCACATAGTCAATCATTTCACCGCGGCGTTCATCGCTAAAATCAATATCAAAATCGGGCATACTGACACGCTCGGGATTCAAAAAGCGCTCGAACAACAGCTGATAGCGGATAGGGTCAATCCCCGTAATCCCCACACAGTATGCGGCAAGGCTGCCAGCACCGGAGCCTCTCCCCGGCCCAACCGGAATTCCGACAGATTTTGCATACCGAATAAAGTCATATACGATAAGAAAATAATTGACATACCCCATGCTTTCAATTACGCGCAGCTCGTATTCGAGCCGTTCAATAATAGATGGATCAGGCTTTTCCCCATACAAACGATGCAAGCCCTCAAAGCATAGACTGCGGAAGAAAGCAGCGTTATCTTCCCCATTTGGAGTTTGGAATGCCGGCAGCTTCGTGTTGCCAAACTCAAACTCTACCTTGCAGCGCTCTGCGATAACGACCGTATTATCACATGCCTCTTGTGGAAATAAGGCCCGCATTTCCTCTTCACTTTTCAGGTAGAATTGGTCGGTTGCAAACTCCATTTTATCTGGGTCTTGAATGGTATGGTTGGTTTGAATACACAAAAGAATGAGGTGCATTCGGCTATCCTGCTGGCGGATGTAGTGGCAGTCGTTCGTTGCAACAAGGGGAATCCCCGTTTCTTTTGAGAGCCGCAGAATACCATCATTCACAATTTTCTGCTCACGAATCCCGTGATCCTGCATTTCTAAATAAAAGTTCCCTTTGCCGAAAATATCTTGGTAACGCAGAGCCGTTTCCCGTGCGGCGGCATAATCATCATTCGTTATCTGGCGGGGAATCTGCCCTGCCAAACAGGCTGATAGCGCAATAAGCCCCTCGCTATGCGCTTCAAGCAGCTCCAAATCGACTCGAGGCTTGCTATAAAACCCTTCCGTCCAAGACTGCGACACTATCTGTATTAAATTCTGGTAGCCTATATTATTCTCACAAAGCAATACTAGGTGGTACGAATCATTATCCAAACCATGAATTTTATCAAAACGAGTGCGGCGAGCTACATATACCTCGCACCCAATTATAGGATGAAGTCCATTTTGATTGGCCGCTCTATAAAAGTCCACTGCACCGTACATTACGCCGTGGTCTGTTATGGCTACCGCTGTTTGCCCCTGCTCCTTCACTGCCTCCATTAGGGGGGCGATACGGCATGCACCATCGAGCAGACTGTACTCCGTATGAAGATGCAAATGTACAAAACCCATACGCTTGTCCTCCTTCCTTTGCTTCATTATCTGTTTTATTTTGCTGGTTTATTTTAATTGGAAGTATCTTATATTATCAGTGATTGAAAAGCAATTTTAAAGCGGCTAGTGCCGCAAAAAATTCTTCTTTCTTTCCTTCGCCCCTCAAGCCGACTTGGGTTCCTTTTCTTGATGAGAAGAAAAGGAGGAAAGGCTCACCAAAGGCATCGCCTTTGGAATCCGTTTGGGGAACGAAAAACCCAAGCCCTCATACCCAAAGCCACATACAATCCGACGGCCAAAGCGTAACGCCTTGACCGTCGAAAATCATTTCAGGTTTTCAGCCTCTTCAATTAATCGGCGCAGCCGATGATTTACCCCCGAACGGCTCACTGGTGTTTGGAAAAGCTGCCCCAGCTCTCGCAGGGAAAGCTCTGGATTCTCTAACCGAAGCTCAGCGGTTTCCCGAAGCTCCTCCGGTAATACCTCTAACCCAACTGTATCTCGTATCTTCTCAATTGCTTCTACTTGTCTTACAGAAGCCCCCACTGTTTTATCAATATTTGCGGTTTCAAAATTCGTCTTACGGTTTACATTGTTACGAACCTCTTTAAGCATGCGAACCTGCATTAGCTCCATGGCAGCTCCTCCCGCTCCCATATAGGTGAGCAGGTCTGCAATACGGTCACCGCCTTTTATATACACCACAAACGCACCTTTTCGATTTACAAGCGCCGGGTGAAAATCCATCCCCTCCCGTAAGAGGGACATAATATCCTTTGCCAGATTCATGTAAGGAAGAATCAGTTCCAAATGGTAATCTTTATTGGGGTCTGTTACCGTACCACAGGATAAAAACACACCGCGCAAAAATGCTGCCTTACAGCAGTCATTTTCAAGGTTTGCTAAATTCACCCTTAGGCTTATTTCTTTACCGCTATGACCAAAAGCTGCAAGCACCTGGCTGCGCTGACTTTCCTCCTGCACAAGCAGTGTATAGCTGCTGCGGTGAAAAGAAACTGCTGTTCGTACATCTACAATTGCACCGGTAGTTTGTGCTGTAAGCTGTGCGGCACGGCGTGCAACCAACGAATGTTCCGTTACAAGCGAAACAGCTTGTAACGAAAAGCTTTTGGCGCAAAGCAAAAGGCCATAGCATTCCGCTTTTTCACAGCAGGATTGTTCTGGCTCCAGCTTACACATTTCTAATTTCGCATCATACGAGAAGGACATAGTTCTCTCCCTATTTATGAATATCTCTATGGTTTACGCTGGCACGTTTGCCATGCTCAAGAAGATGGTTATACAAAAGCTGCGCGAGCGCCACGGAACGGTGACGGCCACCTGTACAACCTATTGCTATCACCAATTGACTTTTGCCCTCATCGCAATATAGGGGCAGCATATAATCTATCATATCCAGAAAACGGGTAATAAAGCCTTTGGTTTGATCCCACTTCATAACGTATTCGCGAACTGGTTCATCTAGGCCGGTCTGGCGTTTTAGCTCCTCCACATAAAAGGGATTTGGCAAGCAGCGCACATCAAACACAAGGTCTGCCTCTGGCGGAAGACCATATTTAAAGCCAAAGGAGACACAGTGAATCATGAGTGCCGCTGAGGCATCGCCCAAAAACAGGCTGGAGATACGCTCTTTTAACTGCGCCGGAGAAAGATAAGAGGTGTCAATAATATAATCGGAACACTCGCGAACCGTTTTTAATATTTTGCGCTCCATCTGCACAGCTAGCTCTAACGAGCCAAGATATTCTTCCGCCAGTGGATGCTTGCGTCTCGTCTCTTTAAAGCGGTTGATTAAAACGGAATCCCCTGCATCTAAGAAAAGGATTTTATATTTTTTCCCCTCGTCACGCAAGAGAGAAAGTGTCTCGGAAAGGCTTTCAAACAACGTGCCTCCACGAATATCCGTAACGGCGGCCACACGTTGAAACCCTTCCTTTGCCTGACTGCACAAATCATAAAAAGTGGGAATCAGCTTTGGTGGAATATTATCCACGCAGTAAAATCCAATGTCCTCCAGTGCGTTCACTGCTCTGGACTTTCCTGCACCGGAAAGTCCGGTTACAATAATAAATTCCATTTAAAATTCCCCCTCATTCTCACACATCAAAATTTTAATGAGCAGTGCCTTTAATCATTGCCCAATCTTGCGTACTTCACATTCCAGTTCAACTCCGGTTTGTTTTAAAACCGTTGCCTGAATGACCGAAATCAGGCGAAGAACATCCTCACAGGTTGCACCACCTTGGTTTACGATAAATCCGGCATGCTTACCGCTCACCGCTGCGCCACCCACACATTGCCCTTTCAGGCCGCATTGTTCAATCAAGGTACCTGCAAAATGATCTGGCGGGCGCTTGAACACACTACCTGCGCTCGGCATTTCAAGTGGCTGCTTCGAACGCCTTCTGCCAATTAGGTCGTTCATTTTTGCCCTTATCTCTTCCGGGTTTCCTTCATTGAGCTGCAAATGAAGGAATAAGATAGCAGCATGATTTTTGCTGTACGCACTGTGCCGGTAAGAAAGCTCCAGCTCACCACCAGTAAGGGTGCCAAACTCACCGTCCTGTGTCATATGCTCACAAGAAAATAAAATATCTTTCATCTCACCGCCGTAGGCCCCTGCATTCATAAATGCCGCGCCACCTGCGGTACCGGGGATGCCCCATAAAAACTCTGCGCCAGTTAGTGAATGATTCACGGCAAAGGTACACAGTGCCGAAAGCGGCGCGCCCGCACCACAGCGGATTTTCTGATCTATATGGGTAATTTCAGTAAATTCCCCCGTTAACGCTATCACCATTCCGCGGATTCCCGCATCGCTTACCAACATATTAGAGCCATTGCCCATTACCATATAGGGTACTTCCAGCTCATTGGCTCGCTTCACCATTTGCTGCAAACAGGTGCGGCTGCCCGCAGAAACGTATAAATCTGCCGGGCCGCCAATACGGAACGTGGTATGCCGGCTCATCGGCTCATTGTAAGAATATTCGCAGCCGAGCTGCTCTGCCGCAGCCCCTAATTGTTCAATCCGCTCCATAGATGCCTCCTCTATTTTTTTGCCCGCAGGAAAAACCGGAGGCATCTGCTCCGGTTTTATGCCAACCTTGCGCCATTCATGGTGTTATATGTCACTGGAAAAGCCAAAGCCCCAATGAGATAATCCCTGCTCACAAGGGAAAATTGCGACCTTGTTAACTTTTTTACAAATCAAAGTTTAGCTTTTTTTCCGTTGGCTCCATCAGTGTTGAATCCAGGCCAAGGCTGCTGAGCAACTCCTGTGCAGCATTATAACCCATCTTCTTCTGCCGGTTATTCATGGCAGCTACTTCAATAATTACCGCAAGGTTCCGCCCCGGTTTTACCGGAATGGTTAGAATGGGAACACGAATTCCCAAAATCTCTGTATAGTCGTTTTCAAGACCCATACGGTCGTAATTTTTAGAGCTGTCCCATTGTTCCAGACTAATTACAATATCTATTTTTTCGGTTACCTTAACGGCACCCATACCAAAAATGCGGCGGGCATTGATAATGCCTATGCCACGAAGCTCGATAAAATGACGGATATTTTCAGGTGAAGTACCCACCAAGGATTTGGCGGAAACACGGCGAATTTCCACAGCATCGTCTGCAATTAGCCGGTGGCCACGCTTAATTAACTCAATCGCCGTTTCGCTTTTGCCAACGCCGCTGTCGCCAACCAAAAAGATTCCTTCACCATATACCTCAACCAGCACGCCGTGGCGCGTAATGCGTGGCGCAAGCTCTACGTTTACATACGAAACCAGTGCGGCCATTAAGTCGCTGGTTGGCTCGGAAGAGCTAAAAACCGAGACGCCATAAATCTGAGCCGCTTCCAATAGCTCTGGCATAGGCTCAATGCTGCGGGCCACAATCACTGCAGGGGATTTTTTTGAGAGCAGTTTATTTAACGAAACCTGCCGTTCCTCTGGTGTAAAGCTGCTTAAAAAAGCCGTTTCTGTATTGCCCATTATCAGAATACGGTGCGAATCAAAATAATCTAGAAAGCCATTGAGCTCTAATCCCGGGCGATTTACCTCACGGGAAGAAATCAATAATTTTTCTGGGTCAACCGGCATATATACAGGGGTTAGAGAAAGTTCCTTAATTACCTTTGCAAGCGGAACTGTATAGGTTGGCTGCGTATTATAGTTCTCGTGGCCGCTCATTATTATCACTCCTATATTTTCCGCCGTTTGATTAAGAAATGTATTTTAGGTAACTGCATCTCAAACGCCGGGAATCCTGCTGTAATCTAAAAACAGGGTATTTATTTGCCTGTTTAACGATTACTGTTATTATAGCTTAAAAAAGGGTAAAATTCAATGACAGAACACGAAATCATCTACTCTTATAACCCCTTATATTCTAATGTTTGCCTGCAAGGACTCCCGTTAAAAGTACCGTTGCTAACCATGCCTTTTACCCCTAGATTTTATAGGGACAAACGCAGAGTAAAATCTTAAAAATAAAAAGTAAGGAATAAAATTCAAAATCCGCAAGACAAATCGATTTTGCTATACTATAATATTGGCATTGGACAAGTTCAGTTGCCCAAAAAAGACAAAGAATTTTCCTGCGGTATGGTACTTTATTGTTGCCATTCTGCCGTTGGACTGCGATAAGACGAAAAGATTCTGGATGATTTGCGGGTTAGCCTGCCAACTGAAATGCAGAAGAGGCACAGCTAACCGGAAACGGGAGGAATTATGAAAATCGCTATTTTTACTGAAACATATCTGCCACAAACTTGTGCGGTTGAAACGCAGGTTTTACTGCTTGCCCGCTCGCTGATTCGTATGGGGCAAGAGGTACTGGTAGTAAGTACAGATGTAGAATCGGAAGAATGCTATTTAGAACAGCATACTCTATTTGGCCCCGCTAAACCTGCCGACACAATTTATGGACAAACCGGCCAGCGGACAAAGCTAAATCGCCTAAAAGACTTTATTGATGATTTTGACCCAGATATTATACACTTGTTTACCTTCTGTTCCGTAGGGAACCTCGGTTTGAAATATGCACTTTCGCATGACTTGCCGCTCATCACTACTGTGCAAAGCACACACGATATTAGCGAAGGGTTTTATGGCAAAGGAATTCGGCGTATGATAGGTAAGCGGCTATGCGAAAGCACTTACCGCAAAGCGCTCGCTTTTTCAGATTTGGTAACTAGCCCCTCGCAGAAAATCCTGCATAAAATACGACCTTTGTGTAAGCACCGCCAATTGACCGTTTCTCCTCTTTGCATCGATACGGAGATTCTTCGTAAAAAGGCAACGGAAGATACCAATAAGGCAGCCATATGCCGCCGACTTGGTATTACGGGAAAAATAGGAGTTCTGTTTGTTGGCACTATTGGGAAAGACAATGGCGTAGACACCTTGCTGGAACGCTGGGCATCGGTTTGCAAAAGCCTTACCAAGCTGCACTTAGCAATTGTTGGAACAGGGCCTGAATTTGATGAGATGAAAAACAAAGCGAATCTGCTTGGAATTTCTTCGCATGTTACCTTTGCCGGTGAGATTGAGCGTGAGCAAATACCGCTTTGCTACCAGGTTTGCAGTGTGTTTTTCAGTGCATCGGAATCGGACGCGATGAAAGCGGCTCCTCTTGAAGCCATTGTAAGCGGCTTGCCAGTTATGTTACCCAAAAATAGCGCATGCGCCGAGGTTTTGGTGGAGGGCGTAAATGGTTTTGCATATGATGCGGAAACCAACCTTGAGAAAATTTTGCAGAATTTTGTATCTATTTCCCCGGAAAAAGAAGCAGCCATGAAAAAGCTGGTTGCCCGTACCATGAGCGGCCTTACTTTAGAAGAACAGACGAAAAGCTTTTTAAATTACTATGCCCTAACGCAAAAGCACCACTATAAAACAGCAGAAAAACTGGAATGATTTGGAATGTTATTATACGGAAATAGCCGAAACAGACCTCACTATTTCCGTATTTAAGTACTTCTGCTAAAACTATGTGGTAAGAAAAATACCCGTAAATAACAGGCAGCTGAAGTGTCTGCCCATAGCAACAACTTACCGAACCATATCGGCCTGCTCTTTGCATACTTTTGCTGTTACAATCTAAAAATCTGAGTTTGGATATATTGACAGAAGCATAATTTTCCGTTACCATAGGCAAGTAACGGAGGGCGCGCTTTCTGTGCTGGATAAGTTATTGGCAGATTACTGCTGATTGCTTGTCCTTTTTTGTTTTATAAGTAAAAATCCCAAAAAGAATAACGTTCCTCTCAAAACAATCTATGTCAGGAGACGTTCCGATGAAAACCGTCAAAACGCAAGTAAAGCAAGACACCATATTGTTAATGCCGCAAAAATATTTGGGCGCTAAGGGCCTCATCTTATTTATTTCCTTAATGGGAATGTTCATCCCACTGTCAATCGATTTATATCTGCCTGCTATGCCTGCAATGGCAGATTATTTTGACACCACTGCTGCAAAGGTTAATTTAACCTTAATTGCTTTCTATTTTTTCTTTGCAGTCGGTATCATTTTATTTGGTCCCTTAAGCGATAAATATGGCCGAAGACCAATCCTTATTTTGTGCCTTCTTTTGTATACTACGGGAAGCGCGGCATGTGCTTTGTCCACCTCAATTGACCAGCTGATTCTCTTCCGGATTTTCCAGGCGCTTGGTGCCGGGGGCGTAGTAGCCATATCAACAGCCTTAGTAAAGGACTGCTTTTCTGGAAAGCTGAAAAGCAAGGTTCTTGCCGCCGTTCAGGTAATGGGGGTCATGGCTCCTATGGTAGCGCCAATTGCAGGCGCTGCAATTCTTCGCGTAGCGGAGTGGAGGGAGACTTTTTGGGTTTTGGCTCTAATTGGAATTGCGACTCTGATAGCTACACTTTTGTTTCAGGAAACTTTAGTAAAAGCATCCCGCTATAAAGGTAGTCTAGGAGGGGCTTTAGTAAGCCTTCTTGTCGTTGGAAAAAACATTGGGTTCAGCACGTTTTTATTTATTGCTGCCATACTGGCTGGCCCATATATGGCTTATGTAACCGTATCGTCCTATATTTATCAAAATTATTTTTCGTTAAATGCTCAAATGTACAGTTATTTTTTCGCTGTTAATTCTGCTTTGGCGATTTTAGGACCATTTATTTATATTCGTACCATTGGCAAGCTCTCCGCGCGTACCTTTTCCTGGTGCTGCTTCGGCGTGGCAATCATCAGCGGACTTTGCGTACTGGGTTTGGGGAACCTTTCTCCGCTGGCGTTCCTACTCTCTTTTCTGCCGTTTACTTTAGTGGAAAGCACCATTCGTCCGTTCAGCACTAATATTCTGTTGGATCAGCAGAATGAAAACATTGGCTCTGCTTCTTCCCTAATCAATGCGGTTCATACTATTCTGGGAAGTCTGGGAATGGCGCTCAGTTCCCTGCCATGGAGCAATATGATTCATGGACTCGGTCTTATCATGGTATTCTCATCATTCATCGCTGTAGCTGTTTGGATAATTCTGCTGAGAAGCAAGGTTACTATTGTGGGGTTAAAGGAGTAACCCTGCATGTTTTGCTCTAAGCAAAAATCAAAACCAACATATGAATATGCTCTAAGCATAATTGCATCTCAATAGCTCTACCGGAATAGTTGTGGTCGTTCTACATAGTAACCGCCATCTGCAACCAGTGCAGATGGCGGTTGTACTTCATGTTTTATCATGCCCTGCTCAACCAAGAATTCCTCCAATATAAAACAGCACATAGATGTGTAAGGGATAGAAAAGGTAGAAAAAATATTTCCATCCCCTCCCCTTTTCCCCATTATACAGGAGTAAGAACGGAAGCGCTCCAAGCATCATCCATTGATATTCTCTAAAGAGAATGGCAGTCGGGTCTGGATTATAGCCCGGTGTAATTCCTGCGTGAGCTATGCTAAAATCATATAAAAAGGAATGCAAATTGGGAAGATGAAATGCTCTATATTTAATCAGCTGAGCAAGGCAATGCGGTACAAATTGGGTAACAAGCAACAAGAAGAACACGACGCAAAAGATTGTATAGGCACGAGCCAACCGTTTTTTATCGTCCTTTGCCCAATAGAGGATCATGCCCAACAGCAAATACACCCAGCCGCCCTCCAAATAAAAGATGCTGCCAAGAAGTGTGGGCATAAACTCTATTACCATGGTAATAGGTGTCGTAATGGGAAGGACCATTGGCAGAAAAATTAGGAGCAAATAAGCTCCACCCTGCCACATGGCATAAAGGCGCAGCTGTTTTTTGAAGCTTCCATCTTTCCGAAAAAAGCAATCCATTAAATAATAGAGAATGCTTAAACAAAACAAGGGGCGAAATATATTGTTGTCAATTGTTCCTGCAGGGTTTGAAAAATGGGGAATCAGTCTGGTTAAATAGAAGATCACAATATTGGTAATCCCCATAATTACACTGGCAAAATAAAGCCGCAATATGTATTTTTTCTGGCTGCTTGTATGAGAAAACCCATGTGCAGAGCAGAAAATAAAAATTGGAAAGGAGATTCGCCCAACCCAATGCAGCCAAATTGGCATGTTGGGAAGAAACTGACCAATGTGGTCAATCACCATAATGATAAGTGCAAAAACTTTCAGTGCTGTGGTAGACATTCTCTTTCTCCTTATTATCGAATAAATTATAAAAATATAAATGCAAGTAATACTTTACTTTTCCAACCTAGTTAAATATAAAATATATCTGTTTATAAAACCCTTCCTATAATCTATCGTCCTTATATTATGGAATTACAGATTTTTTAAAATAATATTTTCTTAATATTTTTGAATTAATAAAGCCACCCCAAGTGTTATTGCACTTGGGGTGGCTTTTGTTATCGAATGTTTTGCTTTTAAAAACGGAGCTCAGTTGGCAGCAGCTGCTTTTTGTTTCTTCTGCTGCTTGTGCTTCTGCCACATAACGTACAGCGGGCCTGCAACACAAACGGAAGAATAGCAACCGGTAAGAATACCAACCATCATCGGCAGAGCAAAGGTCTGCACGGAATCCAGATTGTACATTACGCTAACCGCGTACACCACTGCAATTGCAACAAAGGTGCAGCCTGCGGTATACAGCGAACGGGTCAGGGTCTGGTTGATGCTGGTATCTACCAACACGCTGTAATCGGTTTTCGGGCCCATCAGCTTACGGTTTTCACGAATACGGTCATAAATAATAATCGTATCATTCAGAGAATAACCGAGGATGGTGAGAACAACCGCAATAAAGTTATCGTTGATTGGCATGCGGAAAATAACAAAGGTAAAATACACCATTGCCACGTCGTGCATCAGCGCAATAATCGCCATTGTACCTGCAGAAGCGCCGCCAATTTTACGGAAGCGGAACGCAATGTAAACAATAAGCAGTAACGCAGCAACGAATACGGACAACAGACATTTAAAGAAGAAATCGCGGCCCATTACTGGGTTAATGGAACTGGACTCCACAACAGCAAATTTAGCGTTCGGATATTCCTTTGCCAAAGCAGCAGCTACTGCTTGTTGCTGCTGTAATGTTAAGGATTCTGTTCCAGAAAAAGATATGGACACATTGTTGAGCGATTTACCATCACTCGCAGATTTCACATCTTTATTTATACTTGCTGTAACCGGCTTATTGGTAGTAGCCTGAACAATATCCTGTACTTTTTCCTGATTAATCTCACCAGTATAAGAATATTTAATCAGCGCACCACCGGTAAACTGAATATCGAGCTGGGTGCCAAAGATAATGTTGAAAATAAGGCCGGCGCCTATTAGGAGCAGTGAAATCGCAAAGTAAATTTTGCGGTTCTCATAAAAACGAATCTGAAAAGTTTTCATTTATCTGCACCTCCATACAGCCACTTGCTGCGAGCGAATCGGAACCCAGAAATAGATTTGGTCATCAAACGGGTTGCAGTTACGCCCATGATAAAGTTGCCAATCGTACCAATCAGCAGCGTGTAACCGAATGAATAGATGGCACCGGTAGTGGAGGAACCAAACAAAGCCGAGAACAGGTTGGTAGGTCCAAAAACCAGCATCAGTATGACCGCAACAATAATAACGGTAATGTTACCGTCGAAAATGGCCCAGAAGCTATTGGCGTTACCCTTTTGAATGGCTCCGTCCAGCGTTTTGCCGGCCCAAAGCTCTTCTTTGATTCTGGTAGCCGTGATGATATTTGCATCCACACCCATACCAATGGATAGGATGATACCGGCGATGCCGGGCAGAGTCATCGTAAAGCTATTAAGGAAGGGGAAGTAGCCGGAAACGGCTGCAAACGAAACAGCAACTTGGCCCATCAGTGCAATAATCGCAATAATACCGGGCAAGCGGAACACCACCAACATAAATACACACACCATCGCAAACGCGATAATACCGGCCCAGCGCATTGCATCCAGCGAGGTGCTGCCGAGTGACGGGCTGATGGTCTGGAAGTTTGTAGTGATTAGTTTAAATGGCAACGCACCAGCACTGATTTTCGCAGCCAAGGAGGAAGCCTCCGCCGCTGTAAAATTGCCTTCAATGGTACATTTGCCGTCTGTAATGGCTTCTTTCACGTTGGGGAAAGAAATCATTGTTTCGTCCATCCAAACAGAGATGGGTTGTCCGACCAAACGCTCGGTTGCTTCCGCAAATTTAGTAGAACCCTCTTTACTGAATTCCAATGCAACTAAGTACTGGGTTTTTCCGGAATTAGGGTCTTGATATACCTGCGGCTGAGCCGAAACTACATCGTCACCCTGCAGAATAATCTTTTCCTTTGTGGTACCCTTGGGGGTTTTGTAGATTGGCTGACCGTCGGAGTCGGTTTCTGTGGTTGTGTACTCTGCACCTTCACGGAACGTAAGCAGCGCAGTGGCGCTCAGCTCCTGAATGGCAGCCTCCGGGTCAAAGCTCTGTTCACCGCTCTTCCACGGGAAGCGAACAATGATACGGTCGTTATGATCATCTGTGTAGATTTCATAATCCGTAATGTGGTTGTTGACCAAACGCAGTTCAATGGTTGATTTCGCCGCATCAAGCTGCTCTTTCGTCGCTCCCTTTCCGGTATCAGGTGTAAAGGTTGCCTCTACCCCTCCACGGATGTCGATGCCCCATCGAATATCGCCCGCACCTTTAACATATGTAGTGCGATTATCCCCGTTTTGCGCATATACCCCAAAAATGGCGGTGTAGGTAAAAAGCAGGATAAGGAGGGCGACGATGAAAAACACCGGTTTTCCTATTCGCTTCATGCAAATATCCTCCAATAGCTTTAATGTTTCCGCGGCTGCGTTCCAAATGGAACCGCAGCCGCGTTTATAACAAACTTTATTATAAGATTATACCAGTTAAAAGTCAATGGAAAAGCGCCGATTCACGCCATTTACTGGCATTATTTTCGCATAAATGCTACAATCTGCATATAGCTCTCGCTAAAATCTCCTATTCTCTAAAAACTTGCTATCATTATAGTATAAAACATAGAAAAGGGTGTGATTTACCAATGGATTTAATACAATGCAAAATACTGCCGGATTCTCAAATTGTTTCTTATATTTCACTTATCCGAAAATTTGACCGTTCTCTTTCCATAAAAGACCTGAAAGAAAAAATCGAGAACCGCTCATTTGCCGTTGAATTCGACTTACAGTACTATGATGTATTGGAAGACCTCAATGGAATCGACCGAAAAACAATTTTTCGCGAACTACTGGAACAACTTTTGCAAATGGGTGCAAAATTAGAACTATACCGCAATGGCGAAAAAACAACACTCACACGATTGGACAACTGGCTCCATACGCTTCAACTTATTTCAGCTCAAACGGAGGAAGATTCGAATAACGAATGCGAAGAATAAACCTCTTCGCTTCTACCGAACGGTTCCCTACTAAAACACTTCCTATTTAACATTATATTGCCATTGTGTGGAATCTCTTTTTGCGTACTCCCATACAAAAGATTGCTCCCTAAGCCTTTTTATAAAACAAAGATGATAAAAACGGTAAAAAAGACCACAGCTCTTTGGCTGTGGTCTTTTCGATAATTCGATGGAATTTATTAAGCGAGCAGCTTTTCTAAGGCAGCTAATTTTGTGCTGACACAGAAAACAGCTATCGCTTTTTTCATTTCTTCCAGAGACGGATAGGTAGGCGCTACACGAATGTTTGTATCCTTCGGGTCTTTCCCATACGGGAACGCAGCACCGGCACCGGTGAGAACCACGCCGGCCTCCTTGCAAAGCTGAACTACGCGCTTTGCACAGCCCTCCATCACATCTACACTTACAAAATAACCACCGTTCGGGTTCGTCCAGGAGGCAATGTTCTTATCTCCCAATTCACTGCTCAACGTATTGAGCACAACCTCGAACTTCGGTGCAATAATGCTTCTATGGTGCTTCATCTTATCCAAAATACCATTCATGTCACGCAGATACAGCAGGTGACGCATTTGGTTGAGCTTATCGGGGCCAATGGTCTGGAATGAAAGATGTTTTCTGAAATCCTGATATGTTTTTTCTCCTGCCGCCATTGCAGCAATACCTGCGCCGGGGAATGTAATTTTAGAAGTGGAACAGAAGAATACCGGCAGTTCTGTGTTACCTGTTTTCTCGCACTCAGCGTACAGGTCGAGCAGTTCATCTGGTGTATCGGTCAGGTGGTGCACGCAATACGCATTATCCCACATGACGCGAAAATCTGGTGCGGCGGGTTTTAAAGCGGCAATGCGGCGAACCACATCATCCGAATAAGTGGTACCAAGCGGGTTGGAATATTTCGGCACACACCACATGCCCTTAATGGTAGCATCGTCAGCCACAAGCCGTTCCACTACATCCATATCAGGGCTGCCATCTTTCATCGGCACCAAAATCAGTTCGAAACCAAAATATTCGGTGACGGCAAAGTGGCGGTCGTACCCGGGAGAGGGGCACAAAAACTTAATGGTTTCTTGCTTGCTCCACGGCTTGCAGCCAGAAAAGCCGTGTGTCATTCCACAAGAAATAAAATCAAACATCATATTCAGGCTGGAGTTGCCGCCAATGATAACATTTTCCGGCTTAACCTGCATCATTTGAGCCAAAATTGCGCGCAGCTCAGGCAAGCCCTCTGGCATGCCATAATTGCGAAGATCGTCTCCAGTGGAAGCAATCATATTGGAATCTGAAGTGAGCATATTGAGCATATCCATAGAAAGATCCAGCTGCTCAGGAGAGGGCTTTCCTCTCGCCATATTCAGCTTCAGGCCTTGTGCCTTAAAAGCATCATATTGCTGTTGAACCTCTTGCTTTTCCTGTTCCAGTTCCTGTCTGGACAATAAACCGTATTCCATTTGAGCATCTCCTTTTCCAAACCTGCATAAATGATAATGAAAGCATTCTTATTCTAATATATTCAGAACAAAAACGCAAGTTAAATTTATCGTTCCTGCATTTTTGTGATAATTATCAGGTTTTTGACTAAAAAATATAGCATATTGCTTTTTTTGTGGCTTTTCTTCTTAATATTCACACTTTCAATTTCGTTTTCTTCCAATAAAAAAGAAATGCCCTTTCTGCCTATGGCAGAAAGGGCATTCTCTTTTCTTGCTTTGTTTTTAAAAATCTGCGGAACCGGTTGTGCGCGGGAATGGCAGAACGTCTCTAATATTCGAAACGCCGGTTAAGTACATGACCAAACGCTCAAAACCAAGGCCAAAACCGGCATGCTTTGCTCCGCCATAACGGCGTAAATCAAGATACCACCAGTACTCTTCTTCCGAAAGGCCAGATTCTTGCATGCGGCTTGTGAGAAGGTCGAGGCGCTCCTCCCTTTGGCTGCCGCCAATAATTTCACCAATTCCCGGCACGAGAAGATCCATCGCAGCTACGGTCTTTTCATCGTCGTTCAGGCGCATATAAAACGCTTTAATCTCTTTGGGGTAATCGGTAACAAATAGTGGTTTACCGAACACCTGCTCTGTTAAATAGCGTTCGTGTTCGGTCTGCAAATCGCAGCCCCATGAAACCGGGTATTCAAAGCGGCTGTTCTCACGCTCCAGAAGCTCCACTGCCTGTGTATAGGTTACATGTGCAAACTCTGAATCTGCCACATGGTGCAAGCGCTCCAATAAGCCGGTATCCACAAAACGGTTAAAGAAATCAAGCTCCTCCGGGCAGGAGTCGAGAACAGAACGAATCACATAGCGCAGCATATCTTCTGCTAAGCGCATATCATCGGACATCTCGGCAAACGCAATTTCCGGCTCTACCATCCAAAATTCTGCTGCATGACGTGCCGTATATGATTTTTCCGCGCGGAAGGTTGGGCCAAAGGTATAGATTTTACCAAACGCTAACGCCATACATTCGCCTTCCAACTGGCCGGATACGGTGAGTGACGTGTGCCGCTGAAAGAAATCCTTGCTGTAATCCACCGTACCATCCTCACATAAAGGTGGATTCACAGGGTCTAGCGTGGTTACATGGAACATCTCTCCTGCGCCCTCGCAGTCACTGGCTGTAATGAGCGGCGTATTGGCATACACAAAGCCACGCTCCTGAAAAAAGCGGTGAATTGCAAAGGCGGCGGCAGAACGAACACGAAAAACGGCGCTGAATAAATTCGTGCGAGGGCGTAAATGAGCGATGGTACGCAAAAACTCTACGGAATGGCGCTTCTTCTGCAGCGGGTATTCAGGAGAGGACGTTGCCTCAACGATTATCTCAACGGCATGCAGTTCGCATGGTTGCTTTGCCTGCGGAGTAAGAACCAGTGTACCGATTACGCAAAGTGCGGCTCCTACGTTTTGTTTGGCAATCTCCGCAAAATTTTCAACATTTTGCGCTTCAAACACAACTTGCAGCCCTGCAAAGCTGCTGCCATCGTTTAAATCGATAAACCCCAGCGCCCTGGAATCTCGAATGCTTCTTACCCAGCCGCACACGGTTATCTTTTTCTCAGCGTAGTTTTGAGGGTCCGCTAGAATTTTTGTTATTTCAATTCGTTCCATCTCAAATCTCCTCCGTTCATCCTTCAATATTAGCACCTGCGGTCAACCGCTTTCATTTTCTATTTACAGAATAACATTTCAATCATAAGATTTGTATTCTGGGGAACAGTATACTTGCCTTACTCTCTTTATTAAAATTGCTTAAGAGAAATCCCGATCATTTATAAGTAGGATATTGTATTAACTAGAAATTCGAATATAGAGATATTATATCATTCCTGCTCACAAACAGGAACAAATAAAAAAATTTTACACGATATTGAAAAATAGACTTGATTTTTGTAAAAAGGTTCGCTATAATAACATAGTCGTCAGCCCAACTGGGCAGATTCGGTACCATACGGAGAGGTATTCTAATGGTAAGGAGCCACATTGGAAATGTGGTGTGCCGCAAGGCATTGTGCGTTCGAGTCGCATCCTCTCCGCCATTGCAAAATCCAAAAGTGAGATTCTTTTTCTAACGGAATCATACTTTTGGATTTTTTACTATTCGGACTCCGGTAAATTTCAGCAAAAGTTAGATTCACCACAGTATCTTCTAAAAAATACATAAATTATTTTATACTTAACGGATTTTTTAATCAGTTTATAACTTCTAGTTTTTTAATTTACACAAAAGAGAGGCTTTCGAATTGTTCGAAAGCCTCTCTTTTATTATGGAGGATATGAAAAAAATATAACACATAAGCTTAAGTAAACACTCAGCAAGAGTTACTTCGGCTGTTTCCCAATATACGCAAGAATACCGCCATCCACATATAGAATATGTCCATTTACAAAATCGGAAGCAGAGGAAGCGAGGAACACAGCTGGCCCAATTAAATCGGACGCCTCCCCCCAACGGGCTGCCGGTGTTTTTGAGATTATAAAAGAATTGAATGGGTGACCATCCTGGCGTAGCGGAGCAGTTTGCGGCGTGGCGATGTAGCCGGGGCCAATGCCATTGCACTGAATATTGTACTCTCCATACTCGGAGGCAATATTTTTTGTCAGCATCTTTAGTCCGCCTTTAGCAGCTGCATATGCCGAAACGGTTTCTCTGCCCAATTCACTCATCATCGAGCAAATGTTGATAATTTTACCTCCACCATTTCTGATCATGCTCGGTATTACCGTTTTGGCAACAATAAAGGGTGCGGTTAAATCCACATCGATCACTTGCCGAAACTCACTTACTTCCATTTCGCACATGGGAATTCGTTTAATGATACCAGCGTTATTCACTAGAATATCAATGGCGCCTACCTTCTTCTCAATATCGGCGACCATCTTTTTCATTTGTTCCTCGTCCGTTACATCCGACACATAGCCGACTGCATCAATACCCGCCTTAGCGTACTCTTCTCTTGCCCTGGCTACGGAGTCCTCGTGAACTCCATTGAATGCAATTTTAGCTCCTGCTGCTGCTAATCCGCTTGCAATTGCAAAGCCGATTCCATAACAGCCGCCGGTAACAAGCGCAACTTTTCCTTTTAAAGAAAACATTGCTTGCAGCTCCATTTAAGACTCCTCCTTCTATTTTAGCTTAGCGATGTCCACCATATCCATATCGTCAAAAGCCTGATTTTCCCCGCCCATCGCCCAAATAAAGGAATAGTTTGAGGTTCCGCAGCCGGAGTGAATGCTCCAGCTTGGGCTAATTACTGCCTGCTCGTTTAAAACAACCAGATGCCTTGTTTCGTTGGGGGTACCCATAAAATGAAATAACGCCTGATTCTCTGGAATATCAATATACGTGTAAACCTCCATACGGCGCTCGTGGGTATGTGGCGGCATGGTGTTCCACACACTGCCGGGTTCCAGCACCGTTAGCCCCATCGAGAGTTGGCAGGTTTTTAGAACATCTGGGTGAATAAACTGGTTAATCACGCGCTTGTTTGCACTTTCCATACTGCCTAGCGTTTTTTTCGCGGCGTCAGCAATCCCGATAAATGTGGTTTGATACGCACAGTGAGCCGGTGCGCTCACCATGTAAAACTTTGCAGGGTTTGCTTCTTCTTTGCTAGAGAAGGTAACGTTGCGCGTTCCCATAGTAATATACAGGCAGTCTTTACAGCCCATCTCAAAACGTTTGCCGTCCGCTTCGATTACCCCGGCACCGCCAATGTTAAATATACCGATTTCTCTTCTCTCCAGAAAGTAATCGGTACCGAAGCTGGACCAAACGTCTATCCCCTTATGGAGGGGGAGCGTTTCCTTTACGGGCATGCACCCTAGGGTGACCATACGATCCACATGACTGTACACTGCCACTACTTCATCCGGTACATACAGATTTTCAATTAAGAACTCTGCCCGCAGCTCGTCTGTCGTGTACCTTTTGACATCCCTTTGGTTCGCTGAGTAACGAATATCCACATCAAGCTCCCTTTCTTCCGGGTAATTCCGTGTTAAAAACAGTTTTTGCCTTGAAATCTAAGAAAAATCGACATATTCTTGTATACTTGAATACAAGTTAAAGGAAATACTCTCTTGCGACCATCATATACCACCCTTCAGAATTCTGTCAAGAGTGCAAATTGCTAAATAAATGGCTATGTCTTGTAAATAACACTAAAATTTCAGAAATAATTTATTAAATTGGTTCTATTTCTCTCATCTCTCTTTACATATAATAATAAGTGCTCATAGAAAGAAAAACGATTTCATTGGTTCATTTTAATAGCTTATTCATCTTTAACAAAATAATAGATAAAATTTTTGATGCAAATTAAAAATGTATTGACAAATACATGCGATTGGGTATATAGTCATATCAGAAATCAAACGAAAAATCACACCTGGTGTCTCAATCTTGCATTCAAGTATACAAGAATTGCTGTTCCTACCAAGAAACGAGGGAAATCTTGAACAATTATTTGAAATCGATGAGCAGTGATGACATTTACCATGCGCTCAAAGAAGACATTTTAAACCTGAAGCTCAAGCCGGGCCAAATGATTAGCGAAAACGAGATTGCAAACAGCTACCACGTTTCCCGCACTCCGGTAAAAACTGCCTTTTTACGTTTAAAGGGAGAAAAGTACATCGAGATACTCCCGCAAAAAGGCAGCTATGTGACGCTGCTGGATATGCAGTACATTAAAGACATCATCTATATGCGCTATGTTCTGGAAATCGATGTGATGAAAAGCATTCTGGAGAAAGGCTCATATGAGGATTTGATGCACGAGCTGAAATCCAACCTACAGCAGCAGCTCATGATGATTGAGCACGACAACCCTAATCCCCAAAATTTCTATGATATTGACAGCCAGTTCCACTACCTTCTCTTCCAGAAGGCAGGCCGCACCAAAATGTGGGATATTATTCAGGACTGCCAGGTGTACTACACGCGCTTTCGTATTTTAGATACGCTCACGACTTCCCGCTATTTACAGTTATACCAAGAGCATATTGAAATATATAAGCTGCTGGAAGAAAAGGACCTAAATACCTTGCGCACACACATGCACGAGCATCTGCACGGCAATTTGAAAGTACTCTCTCATAAAATTGAAGGCGAATTCAAAGAATATTTTATTCCGAGCGACCAGTCGAACCCTTAATTTCCGGATTTGACAGAAGTCGATTCTAAAAATCGGCATCTGTTCAAAATACGAAAACTTTCTTTTATTATTAAGGAGGGTCTATCATTGAATAAGAAATTTTTATCAGGCGTACTGTCTTGTGCACTCGCAAGTTCTATGTTACTTACTGCATGTCAGGGCGCTTCCATCCAGTCCAAGGCACCGGTGGCTTCCGATAACACCAGCACCGCTGCAAGTGGAATTACAAGTGAGCCCGTAGAGCTGCGATTCTCTTGGTGGGGCTCCGATAACCGCCATAAGGCAATTCAGCAAGTGATTAAGTTGTACCAAGATAAGCACCCCAACGTTACCATTAAGCCGGAATACGGCGCATGGGACGGCTGGCAGCAGAATATCTTAACACAGCTTGGTGGCCAGACCGAAGCCGACATTATGCAGGTAAACTACAACTGGGTACACTCCTTTGGCAAAGGCAAAAACGTATTTTTAGACCTCAATACGGTCAGTAAGAATTTAGAGCTTTCTAACTGGGATGCCAACTATCTCAAAGCAATGGAAGTAGGCGGCGAACAGGCCGCGGTTCCCCATGGTATGACGGCTCGTGCATACCTTTACAACAAGCCTCTGTTTGAGCAGGCAAAGCTTGCTTACCCCACTACTTACGATGAGCTGATGGATGCCGGTAAGGTAATCGGCAAGGGCAACACCGCTACCGGTGCTGAAAACAAATATGCCCTGCTGAACATTGGCAAGGAATGCCCCGATTTATTTATCGCTCAAATGCTTTATAACAAAACCGGTAAGGTGATGCAGGTAGCCGGCAAGGTGCAGTACACCGAGCAGGAAGTTGCCTGGGCTTTGGAGCAGTACAACAAATTTGCACAGGCAGGCGCAATGCCCACCTTCCAGCAGCAGAATGCAATGGCAAACGAATCCAATCCCGATTGGACCAGCGGCCGCGGCGGCAGCATCTATGAGTGGATTGGCACAATGGATAAATACCTGAACTCCTACAAGGGCGGCAAGGCAAAAGAAGAAATTGCAATTGCTCCCTACATTGTAGAAACCGCTGGCCAAACACCGAACATTTATGTAAAACCGAACCTTGGCTATGCGATTTCGAAAAACAGCAAGCACCCCGAAGTAGCGGCAGACTTCCTAAACTTCTACTTCACCAATGAAGAAGCCGTTACCGCTCTGGGCACGAGCATCGGTATTTCCTCCAATAAGGCTACCCTTGCCATTCAGGAAAAAGCCGGCCTGCTCAAGGGTATTATGAAGGATGGCTACGACATGCTCGCCAAATACCCCCAAACGGTTATGGACCCATACTTTGAAGATTCCAACGTACGCGGCGCCCGCTATTCCGCTTTGGAGGCCTACCGTTCCGGTAAACTCAGTTCAGCCGAAGCTGCAAAGCAGTACATTGCAAAGCAGCAGGAAGAGCTGAATAAGCTCTTTAAATGAGGAACGGTAAAAGGAATTTTGCGCCCTATTTGATGCTCCTTCCATGGGTGATTGGGTTTATCATCTTTAAGGTTTACCCCATCGTCATTTCATTTGTGTACTCGCTGATGGAATACCCCATATTGGGTGACCCGGAATTTATCGGGCTTGGCAACTACGCTGAAATCTTTTTAGAGGACGACGTATTCCAGGCTTCCATCATCGCTACCATGAAATATGTATTGATCGGTACCCCTTGTGTTCTCGTCACTTCTTTCTTTGTGGCATATATTCTGAATTTCAAACTCAAAGGCGTAAACCTGTTTCGCACCGCGTATTACATTCCCTCCATTTTAGGAGGGAATGTAGCGGTCTCGATTTTGTGGATTCAGCTATTCGACATTAACGGGCCGGTCAACATGCTTCTGGGCATCTTTGGCGTGAATCCTATCTTTTGGCTTACGGATGAGAGCTTTGCGGTTATCACGCTAATCTTGCTGAAAACCTGGCAGTTTGGCTCCACAATGCTCATCTTCTTGGCAGCGCTCCAAAACGTTTCTCCCTCTTTGTATGAAGCAGCAAATCTAGACGGAGCTACAAAAGCCCAACAGCTTTTCCGTATTACACTTCCCATTATTACCCCCATGCTGCTGTTTAATATGGTCAATGTTCTTGTAAAAGCGTTCCAAGAGTTTAACTCCGCTTATTTAATTACCAAGGGCGGGCCAAATCATACAACCTACTTCCTGAATGTCTACATATACGATCAGGCATTTATGAGCGGTAACTATGGTTATGCCAGCGCACTCACTTGGATTTTACTGCTCATCATCGGCACCTTAACGGCCCTAGTATTCTCGTCCTCAAAATATTGGGTCTACTATAATGATTAAGGGGGGCGGAATATGAATCGAGTCGGTAATTTTTCTATTAATGCTGCCATTCGCTATGGCGTGCTGATTGTCATTGGCGTTTTCCTCATCTACCCTCTGCTTTGGATGGTAGGCTCAAGCTTTAAGGAAAACATTGATATTTTCAGCACACTGGCAATTCTCCCGCCGGAAGGACGCGGCACATTTGAGAATTTTCGAATGGCTTGGAATATTAAAAGTGACCATACCCTACCGTTCTATTTTGGGAACACCATGAGGTTCCTGGTTCCCAAAACCATTTTCACCATCGTTTCCTCTACGCTTACCGCTTACGTGGTAGCCAGAAAAAAGTTTGTAGGGAAGAAATTTGTTTTTACAGCCATCGTTGTCACTTTATTGATGCCCGAGCTTGCTTTCCGCATCCCGTTGTACCTGTTGTTCCGGGATATTAACCTGCTCAACACATTTGCAGCGCTGTATGTACAAGATATATTTGCTGCGGGCACCTGCTCTTTCTTTATTTTTATGGAGATTCAGTTCATGCGTTCCATCCCAAAAGAACTGGATGAAGCAGCAGTCATTGACGGTTGCAACGATTTACAAACCCTAATTTACGTAATCGTCCCTATTTTAAAGCCCATTATCATCACCGTTGGCCTGCTCTGCTTTATGTGGGGCATGAACGACTTCCAGGGTCCGTTGGTTTACCTGCGTACTCCAGATAAAATGGTGATGTCTATGATTCTTAAGCAGCAGCTTGACGGCGACACAATGATCGTTTATGGGAAGCTGTTTGCTGCCTCCTTTATGGCATTGTTGCCTATGATTGCAATCTTCTTTGCCGGTTCCCGCTATTTTGTGGACGGCGTTGCCAATTCCGGCGGAAAAGAATAATTTGAATCCCCACACACACAAACGGGGTCGTATCCCTCGCTTTTGGAACGAGGGATACGATTCCACTTTTTATAAGAAATAACTTTACGGATTGAAATAGACAGGAGGAAAAACAAATGCGCTTACTTCGTCTTTTCGCTCAAATAATAGACTGGTTGGTCAGCATAGCTGCTTTGGTTTTTTCTTTTCTATTTCTTCTCCCCCTTTTAAAACAGCTCATCCCTAGCACACCTGTTAGCGCTATTTTAACCCTGATTACGGCAATTTTGCTTGCGGTTGCGGTGCAAGTCCCATTCCTAAGTGTGAATCAAACCGTAGGCAAAGCATTCTTCGGGCTAGAAATACAGTCCTGCAATGAAGAACGCCCCTTAACACAATCGATTATTCTGCAGCGAGAAATATTCTGCAAGCTCTTTAGCTGTTACCTTATTTGCATTCCCATGCTTTGGGGAAGACCGGGCGGGCATGAAGCCGCTACGGAGACAAGAGTTGTACGCAGAAGAAAAGCCACCGCTTGCTATAAAAAATAGAGGTAGCCTATGCTGAACATTCTTACGACTACTCCCTTTGGCTTTGTGTTGGAACTGGAGCAGGATGGTTGCTACTACACCACAGAGCCTTATACGCTGTATGTAAACGGAGTGCCCAATCGAACCGGGAACCACCCGGTTATTTGCTTATTTGGCCTTACCCCCAACACCGAATACCAGTTGGAGGTGCACGGCTTTGGCGAACCCGTGTGCAAAACACTGCGAACCGAACCTTGTGAATATGCCATACATATTAAAGACTATAACGCCGCAGGAGATGGCATCCGTAACGACACGGCGGCCATTGATGCGGCGATTTATTCGGCTCCCCCTCATTCTGTTGTGATCTTCCCACGGGGAGAGTATTTCGTGGAGCATCTTTTTCTAAGAAGCAACGTTGATCTCTATTTGGAAGAAGGAGCTGTACTTCGCCAAAACCCAAACCGAGATTCCCTTGCCATATTAAAGGGATACCAAAAAAGCTACGACCACTCTGCCGCTGAAATCAACGCCTCTTGGGAGGGAAGCCCGCTCGACTGCTATTGCAGCCTGATTTACGGGAAAGACGTTCGAAATGTTCGTATCTATGGAGCCGGTACACTCAACGGCAGTGGGTTAGAGGGGAACTGGTGGACTGAGCCAAAGAAAAAGAAGCAGGCTTACCGCCCACGTAACCTCAGCTTGGTTCATTGCAATAACATTACGGTTTGCGGCCTAACCAGCGAGAACAGTGCCGCATGGAACCTTCACCCACTCTATTCCAAAGATTTGCATTTTTATGGGTTAACCATATGCAGTGACCCGAATTCGCCTAATACAGACGGCCTGAACCCGGAAAGCTGTGAGAATGTAGAGATTGTGGGGTGCCGCTTTCAGGTGGGTGACGATTGCATTGCCATTAAATCCGGTAAGCTGTTTATGGCTCGCCGCCATTTGCGACCCTCCCAAAACATTACCATACGGCGCTGTATGATGGCGGAGGGACACGGCGGTGTGGTAATCGGCTCTGAAATTTCATGCGGTGTAACAAAGGTTTTGGTGGAGCACTGCCTTTTTGTGCGTACCGACCGCGGAATTCGCATTAAAACGCGGCGCGGCCGTGGGGACACCTGCATTGTGGACGACATTTGCGTTTCCCACGTGAAAATGGAACAGGTCAAGCACTGCTTCGTGATTAATATGTTCTACCACTGTGACCCTGACGGACACAGCCGCTACGTTCAGCTAAAAGAGCCGCTCCCGGTTGGAACTGAAACGCCGGTTGTTCGGAATATCACGCTTTCCGGTGTATGTGCCGAACAAATCAAAGGGAGTGCGGTGTTCCTGTATGGACTGCCCGAAAGCCCCATTCACAATGTAACGGTTGAAGATTGCCGATTCCAATTCTCGAATGAGCGCATACTGGATTGCCCCGATATGATGGATGACCCTGTCCCCTCCCCTGTACTTGGCATTTACACAAATCATGTACAAGGCTTCGCATTTGAAAACAACCAGTTGGAAAGTGCTTTACACCATCCCCAGCAGGAGGAATGTAAACCATGAAATATCACGATATTATCGATTTTCTGCAATATCTTTTGAAAAATTCATCTCCATCCTGCCCGGCATGGAACAAAGAGGCTCTTTTAGAGAAGCGCAAAGCTGGGTGGAATTACATTGATGGTTGTATGCTCAAAGCTGTATTCGATGTATTTCATGCCACCGGTGAAAAGCATTATACAAAGTTTGTTGAGAAGTACGTAGATTCTCTTATTGATGAAGCGGGAAACATCGCCGGTTACTGTGAAGAAGATTATAACTGTGATAATATCAACGAGGGCAAGGTCTTATTTGATTTGTTCGATTTAACAGGCAAGCTAAAGTACCGCAAAGCCATCGACTTGTTGTATTTCCAAATTACAAACCAGCCAAGAACAGAAGATGGAAGCTTCTGGCATAAAAAAATGTACCCGAATCAAGTTTGGCTCGATGGTCTTTATATGGTACAGCCTTTTTATATGACATATGAACGCAGATTCCACGAAAATCGAAACTACAGGGATGTATTTGCCCAGTTTGAAAATGTGTTTCAACATATGCGCAATCCAGAAAGCGGGCTGCTGTTCCACGGTTACGATGAAAGCCGAAAAAGCTTTTGGGCAAACCCCGAAACCGGATGCAGCCCGAATTTTTGGACCCGCTCTCTTGGCTGGTATGCAATGGCCTTGGTAGACACCGCAGAACAGATGGATGAAATGTTTTTCTATGAATACCAAACACTGCAAGAACAGCTCCGCCTGCTCATTGATGCACTGCTTTGTTACGCTGACCCCAAAACAGGCTTGTTTTACCAAGTAACAAATGCAGGTAGCTTTGCGGGCAATTATTTAGAGACCAGTGGCTCCTGCGCCATTGCCTATGCCATTCTAAAGGCAGTACGCCTTGGGTATTTACCCTCCTACTACTGGGAAGACGGCAAACAGATTTTTGAATCCGTACTGAACCATAAGTTTGTAAAAACAGATACTGGCTACGAGTTAAAAGACATTTGCTTGGTAGCAGGGCTAGGCGGTTACCCTGGAAAAGGAGACTACAAATTGCGGGACGGCAGCTATGCGTATTATATTTCGGAACCAAAGGTAAGCAACGACGCAAAGGGAATTGCACCATTTTTATATGCCTTTGCAGAGCTGTTGCGAAAGGAGCATGAAGCAACATGAAAATTGGTGTGAGAGCGCACGATTTTGGGCGGCATACCCCTGAACATCTTTCAGCCCTCATTTACAATGCCGGCTTTGAAGCAGTACAGCTTGCTCCAACCAAGGCAATTGAGGGAATTCATCAATGGGGAGATATCACCCCGGCAAATCTAACCGCGATTCAGAATGGCTTTTTTAAAAACCATGTAGAGATAGGAATTCTGGGGTGCTACATCGAGCCATCTCTTCCAGACAAGGAAGAAAGAACACAACAGGTAAAGAACTTCTTAACTGCCCTTACATATGCCAAGGAGCTTGGCGTACCTTTTGTAGGAACCGAAACGACCCGTTTGAACCCCAATACGGAGACGCACCTACGTGCGGCGCGCTACCAATATTTAAAAGACAGCGTTTTAAGAATGGTAGAGCAAGCCGAACGCCATAATGTAACAGTAGCAATTGAGCCCGTAGCTGACCATACTTTGCACAGTGCAGAGCTTACCCGTCAGCTTTTGGATGAAGTTGGCTCAGACCATCTAAAAGTGATTATTGACCCAGTCAATTTAATATTGGAGGATACGATTGCGCGGCAAACCGAAATATATCAAACCTTTTTCTACCTATTAGGAAAAGAAATTGCCGTTGCACATATTAAAGATATTGTATTTGAAGATGGCGAAAAGGTGTGGCGCAACATTGGCAAAGGCTGTATTGACCTAGATACCATATTCCATTGGCTAAAAGAAAACAAACCGCAAATTACGGTACTTCGGGAGCATGTTAAGCCAGAAAGCAGCCATATTGATATAGCCGCTTTAAAGCAACTTGCTATATAAGAACAATTTTACAAGTAAAGAAAGCGAAAACGAGCTTACCGTCTGTATATCTGGCGGTAAGCTCGTTCTAATATAAAAGTAAGGGTAATTAAGCATTATTTCGCGCTGTTATTATTCGATGCACTATCAAGCTCCTCGGCTGGAAGCTCTGGAATATAGATTCGGAATTCAGAGCCCTTATCCGGTTCACTGGTAACCGTAACCCTGCCGCCATGCCGCTCCACAATCCACTTCACAATGGAAAGCCCCAGTCCGGTGCCTCCGGCCAAACGGGAACGGGCTTCATCTGCCTTAAAAAAGCGGTCAAAAATATACGGCAAATCTTTTTCTTGAATCCCGATTCCAGTATCGGACACTCCAAGGCAAACCTGCCCATCCTTTGAGCTGCACAGCAAAGTGATGGTACCGCCCGGGGGTGTATATTTTATACTGTTTTCCATAATCGCACGCACCGCCTGCAAAATCAAGGCACGGTCTGCCGTTAGCATTACTCCAAGTTCTATCTGTTCACAAATGGTATGGCTGCTGTCT
Source organism: Clostridium sp. (assembly GCF_032576335.1). Classification (GTDB taxonomy): domain Bacteria; phylum Bacillota; class Clostridia; order Oscillospirales; family Acutalibacteraceae; genus Faecalispora. The sequence continues at coordinate 118,746 of NZ_JAWFXC010000004.1, read as the reverse complement.
ATTAATCGTGATTCCTGTAAAATCTGGCTCATTAATTCACTGGCATTAAAATACTCGAGATTAATTTCTTGTGATTGCTGGTCTACCCGTGCCAAAAACAGCAGGCGTTCTACCAAGTGCTGCATGTTTTCGCTTTCTTCAATAATCTTTGTTACGGATTCTTCCAGTACAGCTGGGTCTGCGCTCCCCCAGCGACGCAATAGATTTGCATAGCCAGAAATAACGGAAAGCGGTGTGCGCAATTCATGCGAAGCGTCAGATACAAACCGATTTTGCTTATGGTAAGCCACCTCTAGGCGGTCAAGCATTTCATTAAAGGTTCTCGCAAGCTCACCAAGCTCATCACTCGAATCCTTTTCATCGATACGCACACTTAGATCATTGACGGTAATGGAGCGAGCCGTTTGCGTCATAGTATACACAGGCTGAAGAAGCCTTTTCGTACTGCGTGAGCCTAAAAAGGCCGCGGAAAGAAGCAGAACCACCAATGTAAATACAAAAACAATTGCCACCCTACCTTTGAGAGGTACATCGGCATACTCTGTACTGACAATTTTAATCATCATGCGGCGTTCTGGGCGGTTAATTGGGCGCTCTATCTGCATTCTACGGGATGTATCTTCCACCAGCTCACCGTAACGAACGGTTTCATTTTTAGAAATGTTGGTGATTACAATCATGGTTTTACTATACCGAGCAAACTCCTCAATGTTAAATGGTTGCTTTTGGTGGGTTTGCAGCCTGCTTACCACAAAGGACATTGTTCTGTCCAGCTCATCAAAACGGGCATCGTATTTTGCAAAAGCAAAATTTGTGACCGCCGCTGCAATCAGCAATACAAAACTAAACAACACAACGTAAACCACTGCCATCTTAAAGACAATGGATTGCTTTATTTTTTTACGTAATGTAAATAATTGTTTGAACATCTTTTTATTCCTTAATATAGATGTTTAAATCCAAATGGGCAAAGTTTCTTATGAGCGCACAATATACCCCACACCACGAATGGTATAGATGAATTCTTTATGAAAGTGATAATCTAATTTCGTACGTAAATAACGAATATACACATCTACTAAGTTGGTTTGCCCGCGAAAATCGTACTCCCATACCTGTTCCATGAGTAAATCACGTGAGCATACAACATTTTGATGATCCATTAAATAGGCCAGAAGGTCAAATTCACGCCGAGTAAGTTCAACCAATTCACCACAGCAAAAAACCTCTCTGGTGTTTTTGTTTATTTTCAGGTCTTTGATTTCCACTATAGGTTGTTCTTCACGTTTTGGCATTACCGTAGGGCGAAGCACTGCCCGCATACGGGCAAGCAACTCTTCTATGGCAAAAGGCTTTGTTACATAGTCTGCCGCTCCTTCGTCTAAGCCAAGCACCTTGTCCATCACGGTATCGCGTGCAGTGAGCAGTATCACAGGCGTTTGGCACTGCAGTCGTAACCTGTGTAAAACCTCCATTCCGCTGAGTGAAGGAAGCATGATATCTAGCAAAATGAGGTCAAAGTTCTCATTTAATGCTCTTTGTAAACCCAAAAGGCCGTCGTATTCTTTTTCTACCGAATACCCCTCATAGCACAACTCCAACTCTAAAAAGCGAACGATATTGGGGTCATCCTCTATAATTAAGACTTTTTGTTTCAGCATCCTTCCCTATCTCCTTAAAAAGTAATTGGCTATTGGAAATAACATGGAACTATTGCTTATTTCTTACGCTTTGGGTTTTGAGGAGCCCAGCCTTTTTCTACTCTTTTTTCTTGTTCAAACAGCTCTTTTACACTCCAAAAGAAGCAAAATCCAGCTACTCCTAAAATCGAAGATAAAAACTGACTATGTATAAAGTATGCCCCCAATAAACAAGCACACCCTGCTAGCAGAAAAAGAGGAAAAATACGTTTGGAAAAATGATACTCTGCCTTTCGTACAAGGGGATGAAATAGCCCAATTAAGAGAAATGAACAAAAACCGACAAGTATTCCCTGCACAATATAACCCTCACTGTCTTAATCTATTATAAAAAACATCTGATTTATTATTTTACATATTATACCACAAATTTACAGACGTGGTAGATAAAGCATACGTTTACTTTGCTGTAAAGTTTATTTCACGCTAATAGATGCACTTCATCACGCCAGTGATTTACCCATTTCATCACACTTGTACATTGAAAATATGTAGATAGCACTACAAATTGCACCATCTATCAAAATTATCTTTAAATACTTGTCGTATTTAAGGATATCATCTGCAATGACAAATTAAAATGATACTGTATATACTCCTATTATTTTTCAGCAACCAAAAGTATTTCTTTGAGGAGCACTTTTGATTTAGATTCCATAAGCAATGAATATTTAAATTGAGCTAAGCATGGTGCAGCCTATAAAAGTTAAAACATAAAGAAGTAAAATAAAAGTATATCAGCTAATCTTATTTCAATGAAAAATTGAATTATTATGTATCGCAATGAAATCATCTATTATAGTAAACAAAAAAAGGCTCTTGCTTTTAGCAAGAGCCTTTTTTCATTGAGCCTTCTTATTTACTACTAATGCATACATCTTACCTGGTTATAAATATCTTTTCAATTGTTCAGCGTTCGCCTCTTCTGTAGCTAACAGCTTTTGGGTTAGTGATCGAACAATATCATTATTCCCACTGTAATCATGCAGATGTTTTATGGTCTTATTCACACCCATTTGATTCCCTTGGATAGTCATTTCTGCAATTTTTGAGTCAGTATGGTTAACCATTATCTTTCCCGCAGCCATAACGTCTGCGGATATTTCGGCAACAGCCCCTACACTCTTAGGTGGTTCATTTCTTGCTGCAAGCATGCTTTGAGCTTGCGCACGAATTTTTTGATATTCCTCTTTTTGTTCTCTGAGCTGATCCTTTAGCGCAGTACTTTGCACATAGTTTTGTACGGATTCAATTCCCTTACAGCCCATATCTGTAGTCTTATACACATATTGAAGCAATTCAGTATCATGCATCATATCTATTACCTCACTTTGAGTTTAGTATAACTTTCTAATGACAAAGTATGCGAGGCAAAAACGTAACCGCTTAATAAGTAGGGTGTAGAATAGTGATGGAAATAAAACATCTTGGTATACTGGATAATAGCACGAGACAAAGCGAAACGCAAACTCCGTCAAAACAAGCTTTTTCTATTAAAACAGCTCTTGTGATATACAAGAGCTGTTTTAATAATCATCGTTTTGTATTAGGGCCCAAAGCAACCTTTTTGGTGTTATGATTTTGATTCTGATTTACAGGTTTGCTTTTTGCAATGTCTGCGCTGATTCCTTTATTGCTTGCCCGGTCATCGGTATTTAAAGATTTCGTTTTATTATCCATATAATCACCTCTAAATTAGCTTATGCGAATCAAAAGCGATTATCCTAAGATGAACCTTCAGTATATAAAAACAAAGCTCTTGCAATTAAGCAAGAGCAACTATTAATTTACCAACATAGAAATTTCATTTTTCAAATCATTCATTATCGTGTCTAAAAGAACCATTCGTTTGTGGTCCTTTGTTTTTCTCGCCTGTTGATAGCAGGCAGTGTACACTGCTAATTTACTCTTTAAAACTGCTTTTTCATCGCGGCTCATAACAAGACCTCCATTTATATGTTTGTTTACATAATACATTATGGATATGTCTCTGGTATGAACAACCAACCGTAGACAATGTATCAGAAAGAGGGAAAACTAGGAAACCGCAAGGCTAATACATGTTTGCGAATCTATCACGAAATACGAAAATGAAATGATAAACTGCTGCTACTGAATGGATTTGGTAACTGAATCGGCCTATGGAACAACTGCAGTTGGTTGTGCTAATTTTGGACACATGCTATACACTCTTGAATTAGATAAGTAGCATAACAGCCGGCAGAGTAAAGGAAAAAATCATAACCACTTGACTTCTGTAAATATTTGACATATTATGGAGGAAAAAGGGTGGGGGATATTGGAACAGGAGAAAAAGATTGCAGTATTGCTAGATGCAGACAACGTTTCACATAAATACATTTCTGCTATTTTAGATGAGATTGTAAACTATGGTATCCCAACTTACAAAAGAATTTACGGAGATTGGACGAAACCTCAATTATCCTCGTGGAAAGAAAAGCTATTAGAACACTCTATCACCCCTATACAGCAATATAACTATACAAACGGAAAAAACTCGACTGATTCAGCTATGATAATCGATGCTATGGATATTTTGTATTCTGGAAAAGTGAATGGGTTTTGTATTGTTTCCAGTGACAGTGATTTTACGAAACTGGCATCGCGACTTAGAGAATCGGGTATGTTTGTGATAGGGATGGGAGAATCAAAAACTCCAAATCCTTTTAAAACAGCTTGTGAAAGTTTTAAATATTTAGAATCCTTGGTATTAAAAAGCGAAGATTCTAACACCAAACAAAATGTAGCAAAGCCACTAATTCAAGGAATTATGAAACACGAAGACTTAATCAAAGAGCTTAAAAAAATTGTGGAAGAACAAGCGGATGAGAACGGTTGGGCGTCCTTAGCGATTGTCGGAAATACCATGAATAAAAAATTTCCGGATTTCGATGCTCGAAATTATAACCATAAAAAGCTCTTGCCATTAATAGAATCTTTAGATTGTTTTAAAGTGGAATTTAGAGAAAGTTCGAATACAAAACATCCGTATATCCAAATTATAGAATAAGATTACATAAAGCGCCTTGCTTCAGCAGGCGCTTTTTTGATGCTGAAGTTTCTTGCAGTCTTCTTCCCTTTTTAATAATTTCAACCTCAAAATGTATTAAATAAATTTGGGGTTAAAATCCTTAATAAATTAACAAATTAGATTATATTTTTATAATATTTATTGTAACAATATAACCCGTTTAAACGTTATATTATAAAGTGGTAATACTTTATTATAAAATGAATAGAGCGTTTATTTATGAAAAAGGAAATGTTTAAAAGATGTCTGTCTTTAATGATCGCTATGTTATTTTGTACCGCCTCTAGCACAATTTTTGCTGAAACCTACCATAACGGTACAAGTATGCTTTCGTCATCTTCTACGCTATCATTTGATGAAATTATGGCAACTGGTAACGCCATTGTAACAAATGAATATGAAATAGCTATGGCACAGTCAAAACAGTCGGATAAGAATATTCAATTAAATGGACTAGCTCAATTAAGCAAAGACAAACCATACCAAATTAAGAAGACCATATCTGAATTGTCTAATAAATCTGTTTCTGAATTAAAAAATATGAATTTTAATACGAGACAAATTGAAGCAATAAAATCAGCAGAAGGAAAATCTCCTGAAAAAATCTCTGATTCGATTGCTCTGAAAGCAAGTGGAAACTTTGTTATGACTTTAGATAAAAAAAGATTTAGCTCGAGTAGTGCAAGTGCTATCTGCAATTGGGCATGGCAGTCAGCTCCAATAAATGCACAAACAGATACTTTGGCTTTTGGATGGACGAACGGGTTTACTGTTAATTTAAACAAGACAACGATGAATGTATCCTATAAAGACTTAGATGGAAAATCTAAGGGATCAAAAAATTATAGAGCCAAAGGGTTGATTCAAGGATGCCGATTTGATTTTGATCAGAGCTTTGCTCCTGGTGCTATTCGCTCGATAAGCAGTGGTAAAGCAACAGTCGTAGTAAATAATGTAAAGAAAGAACCTTATTTGGAAATGGTAAGTGCTTATTCGCATAACTATTTTGGAATAGTTCCTTCAATTAGCATTGGCGGAGGTAGTGTTGGATTAGGAATTTCATTTAGCAGTGGATCGGAAGTTATGAAGGATAGATATATTTCTTTTCCATAAAAAGTATTTCTGCTAACTGAACCAATAATATCAAATCCACTTTCGTCTATTATAAAATGATATCATCAGGGGGATTTTTGATGAAAAAAAGAATAGTGATTGCGGTGGTTGCGTTACTGGTAATATGTTTGACTATTTTCTATATTGGGTACGAGCCCAAAGGGCCGTATGATGATATGTTTGATTCGAAAGAAAAAATAGCAATGCAAGATCAATTCAAGGCTAAAAAAGAAGAAAATGTAAAGTTAGAAAACGGCTCCTATCAATACACAGCTGAAGGCTTCAGCGGCACAAAAACCATTTGGCAATATGATGCAAAAGAAGAAGATACGATTCATTTTTCTTATAAACTTTATGGTGAATTCGGAAAAGAAATGCTAGTATTGGTACGTCCTAACCAAACAGTTCTAAGGATAGCTGGTGGTGGTGGGGCTCGTAGATCAGTAGGCGGTGTCTCTTCAGAGGATAGTGAATTTAAAGTAGTAAAAGGTTTATACAAATTAAAGGTAGTTGGCGCGGACAATCCAAACATATCCATTACACTTAAAATTTCACAAGGAACTTGGGTAAAATGAGAAACTTTATGCAAAATGGGTATTAACTACTGCAACTCTAGTTTTATTTTAAAAAGCTCAAACTTCCTTTTGGAAGTTTGAGCTTTTTTTTATTTCAATTCTGTTATGCTTCGCTTGTCTGAAGCAATCTCATTTAAACTCGTGCTATATCTGTTCGCTGTTCCGTATTCTACCAATATGCCAAAAAGAAACAACGTAAGCAATAATTGCGAATCCGATTAATACTAAAACTGCAAATATACAATTGGAATCAGTTTGAGAATTGTATGCAAGCCCAGTAAACGCTTGCATAGCATAGTTCCAGGAAAAATCCAACTCAACCAGCGAAAGCTTTCCGGCAGCATCTCAATCGGAAACATTATACCTGCTTTCACTCATAATCTGTCCCTTGATTTGATCCAGAGAAAAACCTAGTGTTTTCAAAAAGAGAATTTGCTGAAGGTTAAACAGATCATTGCGAGAATAGACTCTTCGCCCCCCTTCGGTGAATGATGCTTGAAGCAACCCGCAACGATCATAATATTGCAAGGTGCGAACAGTAATTCCGCAAAGTTGAGCCAACTCGCCTATCGAAAAATGCCTTTCCTCTTCAGTTTTCATTTATTACTTTTCTCCCTTACCGATGCAATCATTTTTACTCCACAGGGTACCACTTATTCTAATACATGACGTAAGGTAACATGCAAGTAAAATTTAAAATTATTTTTGACGTCAACTATATCAGCTTGCTTAGCAATGCGCAGTTAGTGTCTGCCAGCTATCATTATCACCTAATGACTGTTAATCCGATGCCCTACCTGCCTGTAATAAGAAAAAACATTAAATGAATGCGAGATAGAAGAAGAAATTGATTTGTAGATAAAGAAGTGGGGCTACCATCGTATAGCCCCACTTCTTTATCGTAATTTATTCAAATGTTCTTAGCCGTTCCACGACGGATTTCTTATTTAGCTGTCGGGTCATAATGGAGGAAATAGTTGCACACAACGTCCCCATAAAGGTGAGTAGGAACAAAAAACTCAACCCAAAGAGAGTTGGATTAAAACCGGTAAACATGGAGGAAGATGCCACCGTAACCGTAAGATAGCTTCCTGCCGCCAACATAATACCTGCTGATATAAGGCAGAGCCTCATACTGTTTTTAAAAAGGAACCTCCAAAGCTGTTTTTTTGTCATGCCTATAGCCTGAAAGATGAGTATTGTTTTTTTCTGTGCAAGCGTATCGGTAATCAGTGTATTCACCATATTAGATACTCCGATAATCCCCAGTACCAATGCCAAGAATAATCCTAAAATTGTAATAGCTGCTTTGCGATGCGTATAATAGTCTCTGTCCTCATAACGGGAATCTCTACGAAGTTGAACATTATGTTCTTTTTCCAATAAACCTGTGAGTTTCTCTATTTGCTGTCCGTTAAGGCTATTCTTTGAAATAATCTGTATACTTGATATGCGTTCGTCATAATTGGGATAAATAGATTGAAAAAGTGTGTCTGGCATTACAATATTGCAGTAGCGGATATTACCTGTCCCATAGTTATCCATCCTTGTTACAACAGCCATCACCGTCAACTGCTTTTTTTGATAAGTCCCGGTTACATCATCGTAAAAAGATAAATCCAAGACATCACCTGCATGAATCTTCTGGCTTTTGTCAATCTGCTGATCGGTTGCATTTAAATAATCGACATCCTGATACAAAATGTAGCTGCCCGATTTAAATTTTTCTGCATCTAGTTGCCCCTCCCGAACTTTTATATAGGCAGCTTCCTGTTCCAACCTTCGAGAAGGTAAACCACTGATTTCTAGCTTTGCGTTACCATTGGGTAATAACTGAACAAAGTTACGGCTTCCTTGTACTTGAGCGATTGCATCAAACTCTTCTTTTAGCTTTCCCTCAATCTTAACCTCCGCCAAAAAAGGCTCATACATTTTTTGAGATCCTGTTTCTATTAAATCAGGCATCGTTTTTGCTCGGTATATGATATCAACGCTTTCTACAAAAGGCAGCTTTTCTATAGAAGAAGGCAGCTCCTTTGAAATGGGCTTATAAGGCTCGTTTAATTCCCAGAAGCTGGCGGTATGAACAATTCGAGCCTCGTCTTGATTATGCCGGTCAACCATCTTCTCGACCTGATACCCGAAAGCCACATTGCAAACAGCCAAGAAAATGATTCCGCTCAACGCAAGTGAAATAACGGTAAACACTTTATTTTTATGACGTGGGACAAAACGGGCTGCTTCAATGGGTGAACAGGATGCTGCTTTCCGAAGTGTTCTGGAGCAGCTGATCCAGACCGTAAGCCACGAAAATAAGACTGTAAAACACAGTATCATCCACAAATTTGGAGACTTGTAGTAAAGATAGTAATCTGTCATTCGAATGACTTCTGGAGCCAATAGCAGACCTACCCCATATCCGGTAAGAAGACCCAAAGAAATACCTGCAAAAGCTAAAAATTGCATTTGCATCATGTAAATTGAGTGAAGCTGTTTCTTTGTTGTTCCAATGGTTTTCATCATCCCAAACCACTGGATATCCGATGCCACGGAGATGGAAAAAACATTATGAATTAGGAAATATCCGCTCATCATAATTACCAATACAAAGAAAAGCAGAGGCAGCGCAATCACAAGTGAATAAGACAACTCCATATAATTTCTTGTCAGAACAGAATCTGCATCAACCAATTCGCTCAAATCGGACAATTTGTTGAACACATCACTTTTTAGCTAAAAGGGATTTAAGTTATTGAGCTTAACATAAATCAGGTTTTGATTTATAGACAATTCGGAGTTATAAGTGTCAATGAAGCCTTGAGCCGTATAAATTTCTTCATAGACGCTGCTGATGTTTGCAAGTGGGTTTTTATAGATTCCGCAGACTTTCATAGGGATTTCGGTTTCAAGTTCTTTTCCATCCTGCAATACGACTACTTGCAAGGGAATCTCTGCACCCAACTCTTTCGATCCCATCTTTTGTGCAAGCGTGTCGGAAATCAGAATCTCTGTTTTTTCTTTTGGAAAGTCGCCTTTTGCCAAGTTGATATAGTTATGGGTATAGAAACTCTTATCCGGTGCAAGCAGCTCTGTTTGAACACCGGCAAAAACATCATTGTGCAAGGATGTCGTGCTGCATTTTCTTACAAAGTCCGCCCATTCGACCTGTTCTTGCAGCACAGCCTTTTCGTAGGCAGCTTTGCTGCCGGTCAGTGCTCCGTCTGCTGCCGGTCCCGGTGCTGCTTCGGAGGCTTCGTACATGGTTGTAAAAAAGCTGAGCCCGGCCGTTAAGATAAACGAAATCAGAACCGTTGTTAAGAAGATCGCGGTGACCATAATCAGGTTGCGATTGCGGTTGGCTTTCATATTTTTTATAGCAAGTTTCTTTACAATTTTCCCGTTATTATTTTCAAACATTGCCTCACCCCCTTATGTTACAATTCGTCCATCTTCAATCCGCACGATACGGTCGGCAAGCTGGGCAATCTCACTGTTGTGGGTAATCATCACGATGGTCTGATGGAACTGCTGGCTGGTCATCTTGAGCAGCCCCAACACTTCCTGACTGGTTTTGCTGTCCAGATTACCAGTAGGTTCATCGGCTAATATGATAGCGGGTTTTGTAGCTAATGCCCGTGCGATGGCTACGCGCTGCTGCTGGCCGCCGGACAGGTTGTTCGGCAGATTGTTCAGCTTTTCTGTCAGCCCCAGCATCTTCACAATTTTGTTAATGAAGGTTTTGTCCGGCTTCTCGCCATCCAGCTCAATGGGAAGAACAATGTTTTCGTACACATTTAGGATCGGTACAAGATTGTAGTTCTGAAAGATGAATCCAATATTTCTGCGCCGGAAAATGGTAAGCTGATCATCGTTCATTTTGGACAGTTCTTTTCCACCCACTTCCACGCTGCCGGAGGTAGGGGTGTCCAGTCCACCGAGCATATGCAGCAAAGTGGATTTGCCGCTGCCGGACGTGCCGACAATGGCCACAAATTCTCCCAGCTCCACGTTCAAGGCAACACCGTCCAGAGCTTTCACAAGATTTGCACCGGTTCCATATTGCTTATTCAATTCGGTTGTCTTTAATATGCTCATGGCAAATCCTCCTGTTTTCACTTTATCTACTTTATTGTACAAAGCAAATGTCACTAAAAAGTCCCAATCACAAACTCAATTATCACAGTATTGAGACTTTTCATTCTGCATAGAAAAAAGACAGCTCTCAAAGCTGCCTTTCGTTTAGGAGGAACACCGAGAAATTGGAGCCTTTGCCGATTTCGGATTTCACCTGAATGTAGCCGCCCTGCTTGGAGATTATTTCACGGCACAGGTAAAGACCAACGCCGATGCCGCTGAAATCATGCACTTCATCCTCCCGATAGAAGCGTTTGAATATCTGCGCATAATGCTGTTCGGGGATGCCCCTGCCTGTGTCGGCAATTTCAATTTTGGTTGCCATTTCCCATTGCTCCACCATCACGAATATTTTGCCGCCTGACGGTGTGTATTTTACTGCATTATCCAGAATGTTGAACAAGGCTTCCGCAGTCCACTTTTTATCGTGGGGCACGACAATGGCGGGATCACAGTCTACGGTTACTTCTATGTTTTTCTGCTCTGCTGTCCGTTCAATACCGGAAAGTGCAAGCCCTATGGTGATATAGATCGGTGCGGGAAAAACTGCGAGGGTGATAACACCGGTTTCCAGCCGAGACATCTTTACCATTGCCTGTATTAAAAAATCCAGCTTGTCAATTTGCGATTCCATCAGTTCATGAAACTCCCGTGCTTTCTCCGGCGCAAGCTGCCGCTCTAGCAAAGTGGAGTTATACATTTTCAAATTTGTCACCGGTGTTTTCACCTGATGGGAGATATCTGATATTATTTCCTGAATTGCCTGTTTTTCCTCCTGCACCTGTCTTTTTCCGTTCTGCATGATTTCATACAGGCGCTGGAGCTTATGATTAAATTTACCAGTCAGTGTTTCCGATTCCAAATCAAAGGTTACATCTTCTTTTTCTGCTACAATATCATCAATACAAGCATTCAGGGAATCTGAAAAGGCTGTCAGCTTGCTTTTAATCAAGACAATCAAAAGGATGCCTAGAATCAGAACCAGAAGAGAGTAGATGATAGCCGTTCCCCAGATTAACTGGTTCTCTGTGTTGTAAAACAAAGTAAAATAAAATACAGCTGTACAAATGAGAAAAGCAGCACCGACTCCGATATAAATTCCGCTTGTAGATAAATTCTTTTTCATTCCTTCTCACCTGCCCATAGGTAACCCATGCCGTAAACTGTTTTGATGTATTTTCTATCCCCGGTTTCTATCTTATTTCTTAAACGATTGATGTTGACGGTTAAGGCGTGTTCATCCACAAAGTTTGCATCCACATCATACAGCTTTTCCAATAGAACCTGCCGGGTAAGAAGAGCATTCGGATTGCTCGTAAAAATTTTCAGAATTTTATACTCCGTGGGTGTAAAAACGACTGGCTCATCCTTGATGGTTGCTGTCAACCTATCGAAGTCTAACACAAGATCACCACACAGATAATGTTTCTGACTTGCCGGTTCTCCTGACCGCTTCAAAACAGCGGCCACTTTTTTTCTGAAAATATTAATGTTGAATGGCTTTGTGATGTAATCATCCGCGCCTAAATCAAAGCCTTTCATCACATCGACTTCCAAATCACGGGCAGTTAGAAATATGACCGTGATATCCCTTGTAGCCCTGATTTTCTTGCACAGTTCAAAACCATCTCCGTCCGGAAGATTCACATCCAGAATCAACAGGTCAAAGGTTTCATTCTTTATCTTTTCCAGAGCCGCTGCCACATCATGGGCTGGAACAGCTTTATATGCATCCAGTTCAAGGTTATAGCACAAACCGGAATTTAACATCACATCATCTTCTACTACGAGAATTCGTTTCATTTTATCGCTCCTTTTTTGACTTCTTTCTAACATCAGAAATCCTTACTACTTTTTCCTATATTAATTATAATTAAATGCTCACAATATACAAGCCAGTTAACCTTTCATCCTTTCAAATGTTACACCGCTAAATCCATCGCCTGCCCATAGTTTCGGGTTAGGAAAGCCGTTTTTCTCCGCGTAATCAGCTAATATCTGCTTCTGGTTCTGGATACTGCCCGATTCAAATTTTTATAAGCACATGGTGAAGTCAATAAGAAAAACTACACCCAGCAGGTTGATGTCTATTTTAACTTTGCGAGCAAGGTTTTGGGTAAGAGAAAAGCCGTAGGACTTGAACTCCTACGGCTTTTCTTAATAACTAAAACATCCTTATTGACACGGGGCTTTAACACTCTGCGCTGTTTTTTTGTATATTAGCCATTTTCCAAATCTGTTTCAATCAAGCCATTAATATAAGCGTTTACACTCAACCCTTTTGATTGAGCCATTAACTGTATTTTTTCTTTGTATTCCTTTTTCACTCTTAATGGGATAGCGTCATATGCTTTATCATTATATTTGTTCTTTGCTTTAGTGGCTGGAGTACCCATATATAATCACCTCAAATCTAAGTCTAGCATACTTATTTATACTGATATAAGTATACTATAATAGTCTTAAAGACAAGGATTAAGGAGGTAACGAAGTGAAAAAGGCAAGGCTACTATATCATAATATAAAGGCAAAAATAAACCCGCACAAACACTGGAACCTCCAGCATTCATACGGGTTTTTCATTGGACGGAGTGAAATTATAGGACTTGGAGAAATCCTGTGATATCAATGGTTTGCAGGCAATCGGCAAGCATTATTTATAGATAGAGAGATACTCTTTCATTTAACTGTCTCATAGCAATCAAAACTTTCGCAGATATTAAGTGCTTTTAATATATTAAGGCCTAAGACCCTTGCAGAAAAATATCCTGTAATCGCATCGTAAGCATTGAATAATCGTTCTCTTGAATCGTCCTGATTAAACTCATGCTTTGAGCGATTATAGACCTTTACATAAGCAAATAGGGCATTTATAACATTAGTGTCTATCTCATTTATGGCCTGTATTTGTTGAATCGCTTTTCCTAATGTTGTATTTCCAAACCTTAACGGTCCAAGTGATTTTCTAGACTTTAAATAAAGTCTGCAAACAGACTCTAGGTGCATACCACACATTTGAACTGCATAACGAGCGTGCAATCTAACATCACAAATTTCTATTTCAGAGCGCGCATATTGGAGGGGGCGATAAAGTGCTCTTTCCGGTCCTCCTGGATATGGATTTTTAACGGGATTTGCTGGCATGCAATACCCGCCAATTCCACCTATTGCTTGATCGGCGATCCAGAGCTTTTCACAATTATATTGATCGTCGAACTGTTCAATTTCGTCTATAAAGGCTGTAATAGCAGTTTTTGTGCTTTCTGATAATATAGTATCAAAAAGTTGTTGCAATTCGGGATGAGAAATATTCATTAAACCAGCCCCCCTCTCGCAAAGTACGTTGGCTTAATTATAGCAGCCCAATTTAATCCTGTCACTCAATTTTGCTTCCGAGTGTCCTTATAGGACTTAGAACATTTACAGAGCCCTCAACTCCGCATAAACAAAGGCATAGTAAAAAGACCGCCGACAAAAATCGACGGTCTTTTCAATGGTCGAGGTGACAGGTTTTGAACTTGCCCTGTCAACATTTGCATAGTTTCGTACAATTAAGGAATTTAGGCGTAATGCGGGTTTTCAGAGTTTCCAGTTTTGTATAGTTTCGTAATTAAGAGCCGGTTTTTGCACAAATAAACCCCAAGAAATCAAACAGAAACACCCTCATTCCTGGCCGGAAGATCGGGGGATATTTTTTTATAACGATTGCTTTACCAACTTCGGCCTGTCGGTTTGCAATATTTCCAAAGCATCGTGATAGCTTTCAAGCCACTGATCTATTTCAGCATGAGTCAATACAACCGGCATTCGATTGTGTATATCTACTACGGATTGATTAGCTGCTGTCGTTAGTATAGTAAACCGGCGTTCTCCATTAAAATGATTATAAAGGCCAGCCATATATAGAGCCTCTTCTTCCGGTAGGTTAAACTTATATTTTGTTTTAATTCCAGAATGTGACCACTCATAAAATCCACAAGATGGTATGATACAGCGCTTTGCCTCCAAGCTATGCCGGAACATCGGCTTTTCCGGTGCGGTTTCTGCCCTAGCATTAATGACTACACCTTTATTGCGGAAATTAGGAAAACCCCATTTTACAGCTTCAGGTGTTAATTTTCCATCTTCTTGTAGCAGAACCGGTACTGCATTGGTAGGGAAAATTTCGCCTGTTTTTATTTCAGGATTCTTTCTCTGTACCTCTTCAATAATTTGGCGAATTTCTGCTAATTCAGGATCAGAAAATAAAACAAATCGACCACACATATAACTCACCTCTTACTTATCTTTTACAGTGGCCCCCAAAATAAACTTACGGGATGTATTGTATGGTCACGCTTGGGGTCAAACCCAGACAACTCTGTGTCTTTTAATAGTATCGCAGGGCGAACTGCATTCGCCCCGAAGCGCTTTTTCAGGCCATCCATGGCAATATCTAATTGTTCCATTCGCAGTTGATCTTTTCCTGCTCCAAATAAATCCAGCTGCAGGGGGGCAGAATCACTTACCAAATCAGATATACTGATTCCCAAACTACGGATTGGCCGCTGCCAATCATAATGTTTCAAAAACAAATCCATGCCTGCCGGTACAATTTCAGGAATAGGTATATAATCTAATTTATGCGAGGTGATAAGATGGATTTGCCAGGTCTGCTGTCTTTTCAAAACGGTGGTGTTTTTAAAGGTAGTAAAGGTAATATACGGTATATTATTAAACCTATTGACGAAAAACTACTAGTACAAACGTGGCAAGGGCCTTATTGTTATGAAAAGTCAGTAATGGAAGATGAATCTCAATTTGAACTGAACGATAACGGAAGAGGTGCAATGCTAGAGTGGCTTACGGAAAAGCTGCATATTATATAAAGAATCCCGCCCTATAATCAGGGCGGGATTCTTCACTTAGTTAAAGGGATAATTGCTGTTATCTAGAATAGACTGTGTAATTGCTGTTAAGTCTTTATCGTCAATCACACCATCTGGAATTACATCAGTATCAAAGCGGGTGGTATCTGTCTGGTCTGCCTGCATTCCATAATAATAGGCATCAATACCTAAATCCAAAAGGGTGTATTCGCCGGTGCGGTTAACATCCTTATTAGCTTCTACTTCAATGGTATCTTCGCCGCAGTTTTCCTCTGCAACGTCCATTTCTAGTACGTCATTATCGGCGATTCGTCCTTTTGTAATATCTACTTTACCGATTCCTACCGACTTTGCTTTAAACGTAAGCTCGATTAAGTCTTTGTCTCCGGTTGCGCCGCTATCTTTTCCTAAGTGGGCAACGATGAATCTTACGGACCCGGGCTTTGAAGTATCTTCCTTATAAATTTTCAAACCATCTTTAGCGGAAGCTCCTAGGTACTCAAATCGTTCCGCATCATAGTCGATTTTAATGTCTTCTGCGTAGATGTTGCTGACATTGTGGATGGCTACGGTTGTGGTGAAACGGTTGCCTACCTTTACTCTGTTGGGAGAGGCGGTGACGGTGAGGGTGGGGGACATACCTTCTATTTTATATGATTCAACAACTGGATTGACGGATACGCCAGAAGGAAAGCTTTTATCTGAAACGTATCCACTTATGGCAAATACTTCACCTTGAAAAATTGCTGTTACAAAATTGCTTCTGGGCGCTATCATTGACTGTAGGCGTGTCCATTGATTAGTTTTAATATCATAAACAGCAAAATCGTTGATAGTACCCGTTGAGTTCGCACCTCCCATACAATAGATTTTCTCTTTTGCGATTTCCACTTGGTTATAGTAAGAAGAAAAAGGCATGGTATCTAAAGTGCTCCATGTATTTGAGTCAAAGGCGTACAAGCTCTTTAGGCTACTTGAACCATTGTATCCGCCAAAAATATAAATTTTATTATTATAAACTATAGTGTCATTACTTACACTCATGCGTTGTACAGGTAAATCAGGTGCACTTTCCCATGAGTCTGTTCGAGGGTCATATCGCTCAACAGATCTTAGATATTCTTTTTCGCCAGATGTGCCCCCAATAGCATAAATTTTCCCATCTAATACCCCCGACGTAAATCTACTACGTGGTTGTTTCATGGCCGCTTTTACACTCCACTGGTTTGTTTCGGGGTCATAAACCTCTATTCTTCTATCTGAATTAGAATATTTATAGTCTTGGCTGCCACCGAAAACATATATTTTCCCATCTACGATTTGTGCCTGGAAAAATCTTCGATAATAGTTTAAAGGCGCTATCTCGGTCCAAATATCTTTTTCCGGGTCATAAGCTTCTGCATATGTGTCTCCTATGGCATATAATTTATTGTTTAGCACAACTGTTTGAAAAGCTGTTTTGGGGTGTTTCATGCTGGCTTTTATTTCCCATTTCTTAGTACTAGGATCAAATGCTTCAACTGAAGAAGATTGCATGGAATTGACAGTGCCACCAATCACATATATTTTTCCATCTACAACTTGCGCCTGTGAATAAAATCTTCCATAATTTAAAGAGGGCCTTTGTGCCCAACCTTTTTCGTCATTTGCCGCAAATGCAAAGGGCATAACAGATGACATTAGTGTTAATATCAGCAAAAACACTAAGCCTCTTTTCATATTTAATTTCATTTCTATTTCTCCATTCAATTTGTTAGAGCATTAATGCTTTTAGTTCAATTTAAACAATTGTTCTATATTTATATCGGTCTGTATTGTTGATAATTTAGCATAAAATAAGAATCCCCCGCCAAGAAGAAATCTTCTAGCGGGGGATAGCCACATCTATTCGGTTTTTTCCGCTTTGCTTTTAATCGCCGCAAAAGCATCTTTCACCTGCTCCGGCATCGGCACACCCATGATGCCAAAGTTTTCTATGATGCTGAAGCCCTCATTTGCGATAAAGAACAGAATCACTGCTGTGCGCAAATACCCGCCGGTATTGGCTACGGTATCTAGCTGTACTGCAACATACACAACAACGGAATGCCCAGCCGATTGCACTCAGCTACATTTCGTAACCACTGTTTGTCGTCTTGGTCGGCTTTATCGCTACCATACCCGCAGCGTAGGATAGCAAAATTAATCTTACTCTTGAGCTTGTCCCAATCAACGCGCCCGTTGGCGTTGCTCACGTCTATACCTTTAAGCATTTATATCCAGCTCCTTTCTCACTTGGACTACATCATCCGTAGCCATGCGGGGGTAGTCCTTAATTATATCCTCAAAAGCTTCCCCATTTGCCCTTCTACGTGCAATTACTTGACAAGTAATTTTAAGTAAAATACTCATTATGCCTCACCTCCCAACGCCAAAGCAGCAATAGCGGCTTGCATATCGGCAATCTCAGCCGCCTGCGTTGCTTGCTGCATCTCCGCATAAGTAAGCTGCGCCAATGTAATACAAAGCCTTTCCTCGGTAACAGCGGGGACGTCCGCTGCGGCTTTTGTAATGACTACAGGCTTAAGTGTTAACGCAGTACGTAGCACATAATGGTTGCAAATGCTCTGTGTCTGCTTATCTCCGTCCTGCGTAATGATCGTCAGACGGTCAGTTTTGGTACTGTCGGAGGTCAGTGCATCCAGAGCGTCAAATGAGATTGTGTCTTTAGCAAGCTGGATTTCAAGGCTGTCTCGATTTGCTCCCTGATGATAAATAAGTCCGCATTAATATTGGTTACGTTAATGCTTGTGCCATCCGCGAAAATAATCTGTTGTAACATAATCAGTCTCCTTATGTTTGATAAATAGGCAATGTTCTACTAATTCCAGTAACAAGTTCGTTTAAAAAGTAAAACATTGGGCATTTAAAGTAAAAACTGGAGCCGTGGGACGTTGTTGATTTGAGAGTTGCACTGATGTAAATAGAAATATTATCCAAAGCCAGCTTTTTGATGTTATACTTCTAAACTTGTTGCGCTATCCAATCAGCTATCAAATCGGGATTGATTTCTTTTTCATCAACCAGCGTCAGCCAACCCTTTTCCGCCCATTCTTCCCAAGGGATTTTTAAGCGGTTCAAATCCTTCGAGCGTAGACAAAGCCAAGAATGGTTAATGTCATATCGCATACCATCAACTTTAAAATGCAGGTTTGCGCTTGCGAAGTCATTGATTGCCGCATAGTCGATACTGGCGACGCAGCTTTTTCCGGTCAGATCAGGCATAGGCTTGTTAGTGGCTTTTACATTTTCCTCTTCGGTAACCGGTGTTTCCTCACAGCTCATAGGCAAATTCATACGCTTGGTGTAAAAATCCAATCGTACCTGATTTTTATAAGTCTTATCGATAAATTCCTGATCCATTTGCATTTTGAGTTCGTGAAAGTAATTGATAGACGGGCAAAGCCTTTTCCCATAAGTCCGGGTTATCGCACTCTTCAAAAGAATCCATCTTGAAAATCAGAGGGCAAAGCCTGCTGTTTGGGATAGTACCCTCCAGTACATCATGGGCAAGCCGCAAATCTTCATCCAGCACACCGTCGCGAACGTAGCCGTTTGTGGTGATCTTGAAAATTCGGCTATGCTCGCGCTTACCAAAACCAGACTGAAAAACGCCAATTGTTTTAGAGTTTTCATACTCATGCTCTTCATCAAAATTTATGCAAGCAGAACGCTTACCGTCTTTCGTACGGGCATTAGAAGTGTTGTATCTGATATATGAACGGGTATTAAGATTTCGGATTTCCTCTTTTGATTTGTAAAAGAACTTCTTCGACCTTACCCAGGTATCTTCAAGCTTTGTCAGGAACCCACCCGAGTAACGCCGCACAGATTAAAACGCGTTTTATTTGATCGGGGGTACCTTAACAATATTCTCATAATTCAACTCCAATCTTCTGCCCACGGTTCGGGCTTTGGTTTTCTCAACCTCTCCGGATGACATACTGTTTCATGGCAAGTATGACATACGCTTATAAGATTACGCTTTGTTTGTCCTTTGCCATCCACATATGTTTTGCTCAACGCTAGCTCTGGATGAAACCGCACATAGTTAACATGATGCACATGATTGGCCCGTGTGTACTTACCTTTACTTTTGCATATCTGACACTCGTTATTATCTTCTTCCAATACTTCTCGGCGTAGTTTGCGCCACGGTGGAGATACGTAAAATTCATGGATACGTCCTGTTGCTATTAGCTGGCGGATGTATCTTTCCGTCATCACAGTTTTGTTCTCTTTGTTCCTCATATAAACACCGTGGCAGCATGCAGTATGACACACCCGCCTTGCGGTAATCGTTCAAGGGGCAATTAATGCACTTCACTGCAGTCACCTCCTTTAATTGGCGTTAAAACACCAGTATTACTGTAGAATTTTTCTAAGACATTCCTAGAACGTATCCCGTATCTGCACATTGACAAGCCTAGCGCAAGCTCCATATTATGTACAAATCCCTTGAGAAAGGAGGGATAAGTTAATGTTTGATAATGATTCTTTCGATCGTGGCAAATGTAGGCGTAACGATTGGAATTGGAATGATAGAGACAATGATAGAGATAACGATCGTGATAATGATAGTCGTCGTCGCTGCCATGAGCGTTGCCGTTGGTGCAGTAATCCATGGTGTCGTCAACGTTGCCACCGATGCTGTGAACGTTGTTTTGGATAACTAGGAAAATGGGCAGCCACACTGTGGTTGCCCTCAATTTTTTATTCTATTCTTTCAGTGGACAGTATGCTGCTCACATTCTAAAAATAGGTATAAGAAAAGCGCCCGCCATAAGGCAAAGCGCTAAAAAGGCACCCACAATAAGCGGATGCCTCATAATATTTTGTCCCGAGTAACGCCCGGGTTATCGACTGTTATACCTGCTTTTGTTGTTTAGTCTGTGGAACAGTTCAGAAGGACTACAACACCGAATTAATGCTTTCGGCTTAGCACGAAAAGATAGGCTTTTTGGATATTTCCAACTTTTCTATATTACTATATTTCTCTTCGTATGTCAACAGCTTTCTCTTAAAGCAGTTTATAGCACTGCACCTGTTCTTTTCACCGCGGTCTGATAATGCTGCTTATCCCACTCAAACCCGGTATAATTGCGTTCAGAGTTGATGCAGGCAACTGCCGTTGTACCGCTACCCATGCAGTTATCCAGAACCAGATCACCTGGATTTGTATATGTCCGGATGAGGTACTCAAACAGCGCAACGGGTTTCTGCGTTGGGTGAAGGCCGCGTTCGCATTTTACTTCTAATAACTACCGCGGATAATGAACAATACAGGTCTCTGTATCGTGAGACAAGCTGCCGTCTGCTGCATAAACAAAATCTCCGTGCGCCGGCGCTTTCTTTCCTCGCTGAATAATAGTCTTATCCAGTATGATGATTCCCTGTGGGTTGTATGTTGGAAGGTGTTTATAAAACACGCAGACTTCTTCTATGCAACGTAGCGGCTGCCTCTTAGCGTTCGCAAACCCAGTTATCATGTTTTTCTTCCAGTACCAGCAATACCGGGATAGCTTTGGCTGGCTGCTAATCAGCCTTGTCATAAACGGCTGGCAGGCTGTTAAAACAATAGCCCCGTTTTCCTTGATGATACGTAGGTACTGCTGTCACAGCTGTTCAAATGGCAACAAACTGTCCAACTTGCAATCCATAATACCATATGGCAAATCGCAAAGTATCATATCGATACTTTTATCCGGGTACACACTCATACCGGATAGGCAGTCCATGTTAAATATTTTATTTATGTATTCCATACGGCTCCTTTCTATCGGACCCGCACAAAGGTATGAAAAAGCGCTCAGCCATTAGCTGAACGCTCTCTGCAAAACTCCGTAATTATATAATACCACATTTTGACCTGCCGAAATACGCCGATTTCCGCCGGAAGTCGCCGGTTATTTCTATTTATCTTTTGAGTTTTTAAGCAATTCAGTAATATCAAAATTCCATCTGTGTGTAGAAGATTTATTACACTCAAAATAGATTTCTCCGTTTTCATGTATGCATTTTAACTTTCCACCTAATGTTTCACCACAAGTTGGACATGCCTTTGGAATGATTTTTATAACTTCTTTTCTTTTTCTAATAAGTTTTCCTGTTATGTTATTTTTTAGTAAATAAAAAATTTGAAATACAAAATACATAAATATAATTATGAGAATACCTTCTATAATTAACCATATTTGCAGTCTATTCATAAATGGAAAATATCCATTCATTTTAATTATTTTAAGATCATTAAAAGCAACTAAAATAGTGACGATGTTGGCAATTAAAGATACGACTGCAGCAATCCATTTTCCAATCATAGTTCCAGATTGCCTAACTTCACATAAATCATTTAAACAAGATTGTGGGTTTTTCTTAGAATTGGAAGACGTAATTATAATATCTCTACCCGCATTGTACTGATTCCCGTTATTATCGCCTTCATTATAAAACATTTTATCTCTTCCTTTATTTTGCATTTACTTTATAATACTGTAAGGAAGCCAAAATTTCAATAATTATAAGTGCCTACTTATAGCACTACATACCGAAAAAGACTAATTGAGCCGCCAGCATCATTAGCTGAAGCAGGGCGACACGCACACGCTCGCGGGTCTGGCTCTCCAAATAATCTACCTTGTCCGCAATCTCTTTCCACGGTTGCCGGCGGAAGGTTCGGTGCCGCGGCTTCGGATTTGCGTCAGGGCTGCCCATATACCTCAGCTCCAATATGTACCGGTCGGTTTTATCCAAGCGGCCAAGTGCCAGACCGAGCCAGTTGCGTTTCTCCTGTAGCTCCGCAACCCTTCGGTAACAGTTCATAGTCTCATCTTCATAATATCGTGAAGGATCCGCCAGCGCGCCATATTGGCCGTGCGGTCCCCGTCCCCAGGCAGGCCTTTGCCGCCCGGCAGCCCTGAGAGGTTGACGAACGGCAATTTTATTGTATTTTTCATTTCTTCGCAGTGCTGGATGGTGGCAAACTCCTCATCAATCATCTGGGGAATATCGTAGTAAATTTCAAGCAGCTCTTTCACTTCGTTAATTGTCACTGCCATCATCCTTTCATCTTTGGATGAAAAATTCTTATTCGCATAAGCTACTTCTGAGGTGATTTTGTGGATATTCAAAATAAATCTTTAAATACCGATGACCGGGCAAGCAACAAAGGAATCAGTGCAGACATTGCTAAAAGCAAGCCAGAAAATCAGAATCAAAATCACAATACCAAGAAAGTTGCTTTAGGACCCTAATACAAAAAGATAATTACCAGAACAGCTCTTGCATTATAGTAGGAGCTGTTTTTTTACCCTCTATCAAAATCCCTACTATTTCGGCTCCGGGTCAACCCTTTTCTGTTTCCAGCATATTATGATATTGTCAAAACGATAAAGGAGAAATTTTTTATGAACCCGGAGAGTAATTTTTTAGTTTGCAGAAATAAGTGCGACTTGATAAACACCTTTCGCAAGCTTTGGACACAACACGTTATGTGGACAAGGTCGTTTATAATCAGCACTGCATCCGATTTGGGAGATTTACAGTATGTGACTAAGCGTCTTTTGCATAATCCTTCGGATTTTGCAAATGTTTTAAAAAAATATTATGGTGAAGAGAAAGCAGATAGTTTTGCATCACTTCTCACAGAACACCTTACTATTGCTGCAAAGCTTGTAAATTCGGCAAAATCAGGTGATACTAACGCAGTAAATGAAGAGAGAATAAAGTGGTATGCAAACGCGGATCAAATTTCAGATTTTATGGCTAGCATTAACCCGTACTGGCTTCAACACAAATGGCAGCTAATGCTGTACGACCATCTCAAAATTACCGAAGATGAAGCGGTATATCGATTAACTAAGCAATACGCAAAAGATGTTGCTATTTACGATACAATTGAAGATCAAGCTCTTATGATGGCTGATGATATGGTAAATGGTATCTATAAACAATTTTGCGTCTAATTTTTCTAATACGGCTCCTGCTATGAAGCAGGAGCCACTTTTGTTCTTGCTTATTTTTATCTGTGTGCAGATACCTCTATAATCTTAACCAACGTCCGCGGTACCTCTCCATAATACTTCGACATTTGTGTAATCACAATCTGCGCATCATCTTTGTATGCCAGCTCGTTCAGGGCATCACAAATAGTCTTTATCACATTATCGCAGTCCGGTTTTTTCGTGGGGCGGATAACTCCGGAGATCATCTCAGCCTGAATCCGTTTGCTTTTACTCTTGGGTATGGGATAGAATGCCGTGATTTGCATAGCCAACTGGGCATCATCCGAAAAGGCTCGGGGTGGGAATTTTGTTATATTACCATCAGGTGCAGAAACTACAGCCCAAGTCCAAAAACAGACCATCAAGCCCACTGCATACACATTGCTTATTTTTAGAGTATCGGCCAGATTATAAATCTTGTCGTGTTCCTTAATACCATCATCAACCTGTATCCATGCCACTGTGTATCACCTGCTCTTAGTATTTAGAATGCTGTTTTAGCATTTGGGCGTAGACGACACAAGATTTGTTGTCTATCCAATCCGCTTTGGAATTCACCCCTGCACCTCTCCGGTTTCCATATTAACTTCTTCTGCTTCAGCTTGAAGTGGAAC
Source organism: Clostridium sp. (assembly GCF_032576335.1). Lineage (GTDB taxonomy): Bacteria > Bacillota > Clostridia > Oscillospirales > Acutalibacteraceae > Faecalispora. Next base: position 94,648 of record NZ_JAWFXC010000004.1, on the reverse strand, counting down.
AATCTCGGGAAGCATATCTTCATCATCGAATTGTCCATGAGCAAGGGCATCCGCAGCGGACAGCGTACCCGGATTAGCTTTCTGATAGTCAATAGACATCAGTCCCCACTTACCAATCAAACGGCGAAATACGGTTTTCATAGCCATACTGTCAAAATCTTCACGCCAACCTTTGCCCATATACTGACCCTTACGGTTCTTTTTCTCGTGAGTTTCGACCTGCTTTCTGGTCATGTAGATGGTCTTTTCCGTACCGTTAATCAAGCGATAATAACCTACCCATCCGATGATTGAAAGTTTCTCTCGTTCTTCATCATCCTCCACAAAATCCAGCTCAATGTCTTTCGTCAGGCGGTTGTAACTCTTTAGCTCACATTCACGAACGTCCACTACATTAACGGTTTTGTATACACCGGTGCGCAGTGCCAACTGATTCATGCCCTTATAGCCCATGATAAAAGATGCTTCCATGCGCTTTCTACTGCTACCATCCGGATTCTTGACAGTGTTGTTGAACGGAACTATGTAGGCATTGCCTAGGTTTGGGTCAATGGGAAGATTGAACGTTGCCGCTTTCAGAGCAGAGTTTCAGAATCATACTGACTATAAATCAGGCCACGCAGTTCTCTTACTTTTTCCATAATTTCACCTCATAAATCATTCATTTGGTGACTAAAATAATAATAGCATGCTAATAAACCTATGTCAACACTTTGGTGATTTTTTTAGTTGTTTTTTATTTTTGTCTTGAATTTGGTGACAAGTTATGTTTTAATATAGGTATTAGATAGGACAGGTGATAACAATGAACCAAACATTCGGAGATCGGTTAAAACAAATTAGATTAGAACGTAATATGTCTCAAGAAGAATTTGCTTCATTACTCGGTACATCGAAACAGGTGATAAGTAGGTACGAGACAAATCAGCGCACTCCTAAAATCACCGTGGCAAACGAATATTCTGAGAAATTAGGTGTGCCATTAAATTTCCTTCTTGGAAAAGGAGCTGTTGCTCCGGATAAGGAAATTACATTTGACGACTTCACATATGCGCTTCACTCCGAGACACAAGAGTTAACGGAAGAGAATAAACAGAAACTTCTTGAAATGGCTAAGCTGTTTAAGCTAAGCCAAAAACACGACGATAACGAAAAGAAATAAGCTGAGGAAAAACCATGTTCGACCTATCTACAATATACAGCGACTTAGAAGCGAGACAGATAAAACTATTTACACAGAATATTGGTTTTGCTGATGCAGCAACAATTGAATTTGGTGGTAAATATGGCATTTTTCTGGATTTGTCTTGCTTCGATAGCATCCCTAAATATAAAGAGATCCTTGCTCATTAACTCGGTCATTGTGCTACCGGTTGCACCAATAAAGTAAGCAGCCCATTAGACTTAATCGAGAAACATGAGTATAAAGCAAACCGCTGGGCTATTGAGCGGTACATACCTTTTAATGAATTGAGCGGAGCTATAAAGCAAGGCTACGCCGAAAGATGGCAGCTAGCAAAATACTTTGATATGCCGGATTCGTTCATTCAAAAAGCACTAGATTATAATTTTTCTTCGCTGCAAAGAAAAATGGCATAATAAAAGCCCCACACACTACTGCAAATAGTGTGTGGGGCAGAGATGGAAAGTTAGGGATAACCCTCCTCTTTATTTAATTATACAGCATTGGAAAATGTTGTCAACGGAGGAGTATATATGAAAAAACCATTAGCTTTATTAATTTGTGTTCTGCTGAGTGCGCAAATTACAGCGTGTTCTAGTAATTCAGCAGGTGCACCGTCGTCGACTACCGACAAAAACGGTACTACAAGTTCTCTATCTTCTGCGGCAGATAAAAGTATCGACGTTAACAAAGGCTTATTCGATGTTTCTATCACATTTCCAGCTTCTATGTTTGCAGGATTAGATCTTGATGCTATAAAAAAGCAGGCTAATGAGCAGGGTATAAAAAACGTAACACAGAATTCAGATGGTTCTATCACCTACAAAATGTCAAAGTCTGAACATAAAAAACTCATGAAAGAAACCAAAGATACCACTGTCAAATCTCTAAATGAATATAAAGAAAGCAAAGAGTATGAATCCATAACTGACGTGAAATATAATGATGATTTCAGTCAAATACAGTTCACAGCAGATAAAGATAAATATGAAAATAGTATGGATGCTTTTGTAGCTTTAGGTGCGGGTTTACAAGGGATGTTTTATCAGCTTCTTGATGGTAAGAAGTCAGATGAAATTTCTGTTAAAGTAGATTTTATTGACTCCAAAACCGGAGATATTCTTAACACTGCTACGTATCCAGACGCTTTCGAAACTTCTTCTAGTTCTAAATAAATAAAAACCGCCCTACCCCCACGGCAATAGGAACAATTTGTACAGCAATAAAATCTGCAAAACTTTTAATTATCTTAAGTACGCAATTAACAATTATTGGAGGAGATATAGTTGTACTGCAAAAACTGTGGGAAGCAAATTTCGGAGAATAGCAAATACTGTTTAAATTGTGGTGATAAGGTAATAATTGAAACTGCTGACCATAATCAAAGCTACGCTCCACCCCCAAATGATGATGCATTTTCAGCTGTATATCAAGGAACTGTAGAACCTACAGAAGACGAGAGTGAAAAAATAAGAAATAAATCATTTAAATTTGCTGCTGGGTTTTTTATAGTTGTAACCGCATTTTGCATTTGGGCCGTTTCAACATCATCTCCAGAAAAAGAAAGCAGCGTCTCAACTGCGCCGACAGTAGCCAGTGTCACACAGACAGCTGTTTCGTCTAAACCGGCATTATCTCCAAGACAGCAGCAAATTGAAGACGTGTTTGAAAATCAAGCACAATGGCAATTTGAAGGCACGATCAAAAGGCTATTGAAAAATCCAGATACGGCCAGCTTCAATCATAACAAATCAAGTTGGGCAGCCGATAACGCAATACTAACCGGAAGCGGAACTGTTTCATACAAAAACTCAAAAGATCAAAAAGTTTCGGAGCCCTTCACTGTTAGCATCATAATGAATGACGAGACTTATCTTGCCTTGTATATAGAACTGAATAAATTTGTGTCCACTAATATATTGGATAAAGTAGATAATACTGGATGTGCTACTCAATTAGGAGCTCAAGACTTCGGAGTAGCAGCGGGAAATTCCATTTTTCAAAAGGATTCAAACCAGATCGTAACCATAATGTATGAAGAAGGTAAGCAATCCACCCCAAGCAAGCCCTCCAAAGCAGCATCATCTTCATCTAAATCAACGCAAACACAGTCACCAAAACCCTCAAATGGAACAACTGATTATTCTGACTGGATAGGATACGATCCAGGAGATAGCTGGGATGAGGCGGCCAAGTATATGGCGCAAGGGCTTGTTATATATTTTGATGGTCAGTATTATGCCTCTCCTAAGCTTGCAAAAATGTGGGAAAATGAAGTCGTTGCGTATTACCACGACATCGCAAGTGATCCCAAAGAGTAATAATAAATAAAAAACCGCCCTACCCTGTTTGCACCAGGATAGAGCAGCAGATCGGCCGGAACCGATACGTATAACGCAAATATATTGTACCAACCTCCCGGCCAAAAATCAATAGGCCGGGTATTTTTATACCCGGTTTTAGGAGGTTACATTATGGCCACAATTGAAAAGCGTGGAAAAAGCTACCGAATCACATCCTCTTGCGGCTACACCGTCAGAGGGAACCAGGAGCGGCAGCACATGACCTGGACACCAGACTCCGGAATGACAGAACGACAAATCGAAAAAGAACTAAACCGGCAGGCCGTACTTTTTGAGGAGGAATGTAAACGAGGCCTTGTGTTGCAGCACGGAATAAAGTTCGAGGCCTTTTTGAAACTATACTTCGACGATTATGCCGCGCAGAACCTGCGAATAAGAACAATTACCGAATACCGTCGCATGTCATTTAGAGCTAATCAGCAGTTTGGGCATCTGCAAATGGATAAAATCTCTCCCACTCACATTCAAAAATTTGTTAGGGTACTCTTAAATGGTGATACAAAAAAACAAGGCTGTGACCCCAAAGACAACAAAAAACTACTTATCGTTTCTGTCGTCCGTGTTTTCCTTTGCAATACAGATGCGCATTACGAGGGACAACCCTTGCCGCGCGATAAAAATCAAGCTGGGTGAAAAGCCAGAAGCTGACTGCTATACATTGGAGGAAGCGCAGCATCTCCTTGACCTGATGCTTAAAGAACCTCTTTCGTTTCAGACTTTCTTTGTTTTAGCGATCTATGGAGGCTGCCGTCGGGGCGAATTATGTGGATTGGAGTGGAAGGACATAGACTTTAATTTCGGTGTTGTCAGTATCCGCAGGACATCACAATACACTAAGGAAAAGGGAACTTTCACAGACACTACAAAAACCAAAAAGTCACAACGCAGCTTGAAAATGCCGCCAGAAGTCATAATGATACTAAGACGGTATCGCGCAGAACAAACCGAAGAGCGGCTACCGATGGGAGTTAGATCGGTCGAGAACGACCGTCTATTTATTACTTGGAATGGTGAGCCCATAAGCCCAAACGCCCCTTATAAATGGCTACTGCATTTTTGCGAGCGAACAGGGATTCGCAAGGCCAAGCGGTTACTGCATAGTCTGCGCCACCTCAACGCGTCATTACTGATTACCAGCGGAGTAGACGTAAAAACCGTTTCATCTGCATTGGGACATTCGCAGGTGTCCACGAACACAAGTATTTACGCCCACACCTTTCAGCAGGTTCAGGCGCAAGCATCTGAGGCAATTGCCTCTGCCCTGCCCCTGAAATCTCATGCGTAAACCCCAAATAAACCCCAAACCACCTTTCTGTATAATAAAAAAACCTCGGAAATCCGCATAAATGCTGGATTTCCGAGGACACAAGTATGGTCGAGGTGACAGGATTTGAACCTGCGACTTCTACGTCCCGAACGTAGCGCTCTACCAAGCTGAGCCACACCTCGAAAAAAGCTAGCCTCGGTTTCCCGAGGCTATATGGCTGCGGAACTAGGATTTGAACCCAGACAAACAGAGTCAGAGTCTGTCGTGCTACCATTACACAATTCCGCATCAAACTATTTAATTGCCAGAAGCAACGTCATTTATTATAGCAAAATTCCAACGAATGTCAATAGGTTTCTAAAAAAAATCCTATAAATATTGGAATGTTTTCAAGTTTTGCAATACAAGTAGGAAATCTGTCGTTTCTGGGAAGCCTGCATATATAAAATGCCGGTGTACTATAATTCGCATGCCGTTAGCATACCCAGCCAAACCCGCACTCATTCGGGCTTTACACAACTTTATATGGTGCGGGAGTGGCTGTTTTCCATGCATGTTCTATTCTGCAGAATTCAAAACTGCTTCCGCAGCACGGATTCCGTCTACTGCGGCAGACACAATTCCGCCAGCATACCCGGCACCTTCACCACAGGGGTAAAGACCGCCATGGGAGAGCGACTGGCCATCTGCTCCGCGAGTGATTCGCACAGGAGAAGAGCTGCGTGTTTCAACCCCAGTTAATACAGCATCGGGATTTGAAAACCCGCGTAATCTACGCTCCATCAGCAAAATCCCTTGACGCATAGATTCTACTACATACGAGGGCAAGCAGGCAGATAAATCTGCCGGAACAACACCCGGGTGGTAGCTTGGCATTGTCCCAAAGGAATGCGATGCTTTCCCTTTTAGAAAATCGCCAACACGCTGGGCAGGTGCACGAAAATCTCCGCCACCCACACGAAATGCGGCCTCTTCCCACTTTCTTTGAAAATGCATTCCTGCCAGTGGATGCTCACTTTCAAAATCCATAGAATTTACGCCAACCAACAGTGCTGCATTGGCATTCTCCCCGTCTCGAGCCCAACGGCTCATTCCGTTTGTCACAAGTCTTCCCGGTTCAGATGCAGCGGCAACTACCTGCCCCCCAGGGCACATGCAGAAAGTATAAACTCCTCTCCCATTTTCCAAATGAACGGCTAATTTATAGTCTGCCGCGTCCAGTGCGGGGTTTTCTGCAAACGAGCCGTACTGTGCGCGGTTTATTGCTGCCTGTGGGTGCTCGATACGCGCTCCAATGGAAAAAGGTTTTTGCTCCATTGCCGCTCCTTGTTCCAATATTGCTTCAAAGGTATCGCGTGCGCTATGGCCGACTGCCAAAATTACATGCTGTGTTTCAATGGTCTGCTTTTCTCCGTCACGCTCTACTACGACATATTTTACTCTGTCTTGTTGCGAAACTATTTCAACCAGCTTTGTTTCAAAATGAACGTCTCCACCAAGAGATATTATCTGCTCCCGAATCGATTTAACGATACCGGGAAGTAAGTCGGTACCCACATGTGGTTTCGCTTCATATAATATCTCTTCGGGAGCACCCGCCTTTACCAGCTCCTCAAACACCTTTCCGGCACGCCCATCCTTTGTTCCGGTATTGAGCTTACCATCCGAAAACGTTCCAGCACCGCCTTCCCCAAACTGTACATTGCTTTCGGGATTCAGTGCACCGCCGTTCCAAAAAGCTTCCACCTGGCGAGTTCGTTTCTCTACGTCGGCTCCGCGTTCCAATACAATAGGTCGCTGACCAGCCTGCGCCAAAATGAGTGCCGCAAACATTCCTGCCGGGCCGAACCCGACCACTACGGGGCGTTTTACAAGCCTGCGGCATATAGAACGCTCGTAGTGGTAAGGCTCCACGAGCGAGATTTTCGCATCTCGGCTTTTACCAACGACCTTCTCTTCTCCGCTTTTTAATATTATACCTACGGTATACTGAAAATGGACATCCTGTTTTTTTCGGGCATCCACTGATTTCTTAATTATTTTAAGGGAAAGTATCTCTTTCTCCGGTAAGCTAAGGCGAGCAGATGCCTGCTTTATCAATTCTTCTTTTCCCGCTGAGAGGGGTAAGGTAATATCAGCTATCTTAATCATTTGGTTTCCTCCTTTGCCGCTTCTGCGGAACTTCTGCCGGCTGCCATGCCGCTTATCCAAGCCCAGTGTAAATTAAAGCCACCACAGTCCCCGTCAATATCCAATTGTTCCCCAGCCATGTACACACCGGGGCAGATACGAGACTCCATTGAGGGAATCCACAACTCTGATAAAGGCACGCCCCCTGCCATTACCTGTGCGTGCTGCCAAGGGAGCGTTCCTGTAACCGGAAATTCCCAACCTTTGAGCACCGCGGCTACTGTCTTAATATTCAGTACTTTTAGCTTGGCTGCCAATTCCCCCGCTTTGTCCGGTAGTGCTGTTGTAATTACCTGTTGACCAATGCGTTTGGGCAGTACACCAAACAATATATCTCTAACTGGCAGCTCCGGGTAAATCGATGCCAAACGGTGTAAAAGGTCACAAACCTCTTGAAACGATTTCTCTGGTAAAAGATCAATCGCAATTTTTGCATTGACACATGGCTTGCCTTCAACGGTTTTCAATGTCGCAAATTCCGATGCCAGTCGCGATAGCTGAAACACACATACACCGGATAACCCCCGCTCCGTAAACTGGATTTCTCCTACTTCCTGCTTTACGGCATGTCCATCTGCCAGAAAGCGAACTGCACCGGGGCACCGCACACCCTTGAGTGCACGAACAAGAGCCAGTGGAACCGTAACCTGCACCAATGCCGGAAAAAGTGCCGTCTGGCTATGGCCAAGAGTAGCCGCCAGAGACACGCCTTGCTCCGAACTAATTTGAGGCGAGGCCTTTCCTCCTTGTGCTAAAATGAGTCGACGTGCCTGAATCATTGTTCCATTTTCTTGCTGGAGCAAAAAAGCCCTCTTCTTTTTTTCTATGCTTATTGTTGCAGAACCACAGAACTCTACTACACCGTACTTTTGAAGGGAAAACCGAAGAGAATCCAAAACGGCAGAGGCTTGGCCATTTTGCGGGTACACCCTCCCCTGCTCTTCTTCTCGGCAAGTAAGACCCATCTCTTCAAATTGGTGCAGAACCTCTGCTGGGGAAATGGATTCAAACACCTTTTTTGCGAGCGTCGCTTCGCCGTGATACATCACCCAATCAGCAGATTGGTTTGTAATATTACATCTGCCATTTCCTGTGGCAAGCAGCTTTTTGCCAACACGCGGGGCAGCCTCTACCAGCGCGACACGACCACTGCCAAGCTGCTTAGCTGCCTCGCACGCCGCCATTAGACCTGCGGCCCCGCCGCCAACCACTGCAATCTCAAATTTTGGTGTAATATCCATAAAGCCTCCTTATTATCGAAGCAAAAATATCTGATTTATATCTTTTTAAGAAAACATACTATTATCAATTTACATCATTTGGCCTATTGCGCTTGAACCGCTTAAACCGGCATGTTATAATATATTTATTCAATATTAAGCGCATTTTAGCGCCGTAGCGATGTCGATTAATTCCCGCACTGAAATTACCCGGAGGTTATGGTGGTATGTCGGTAATGGAAAACACACAGCAGTTAATACAATTTTTGCACCAATTTGATAAAATGTACAACCTGGTTCGTATTATTGACCCTCTCAAGAAACAAGTTTTAAAGCTCTCTGGCAATGAAACAGAGTTGATTGAGGAATCCATCTGCTACGAACTATGGAAAAAAAACAGCCACTGTGCCAACTGCGTTTCAATGCGCGCCGCAAATGAAAATGATACTTTTTTAAAAATAGAATACAACAAAGACAAGATTTTTATGGTTCTGGCTACACCAATTGTGCTAAGCGGAGTTACCTATATAGTTGAAATGCTAAAGGATATTTCAGAAACCGGTATTGTACCAGACTTGAAAGGAAAAAGCATTCAAGAAATTAACGATATTATTGAGCACCTGAATCAGGCTGTGATTACGGACGATCTTACGCAAATATATAACCGGCGCTTTATTAACGAGAAGCTACCGGTTGACCTATACACTACCTCGTTAAACGATGGTGTTCTTTCTGCCATGTTAATTGATATTGACGAGTTTAAATCCATTAACGATGCCAACGGACACATAATGGGTGACAATGTACTGCAAAGAGCCGCTCAAATTCTAAAAAACAACACCCGTGGTACAAGGGATTGGGTAGCCCGGTACGGCGGCGATGAATTCTTAATGGTTTTACCGGAAACCGACAATAAAGCTGCCTTTCGCATTGCAGAAACAATACGCCAACAAATACAACATGAAATCTTTGAGCTCCGTGGCAGCCGTGTTTCTCTCACGATAAGCTGTGGTGTTTCCACAATCTCTGAAACAAACGAGCTCTCTGCCACAGAATTTTTTGAACAACTAGACAAAAAGCTTTATGAGGCAAAAAGTAAGGGTAAAAATACTATCTCGATTTAACTAGATTCGATTTATAAAAGGGCAGAAAGCATTACCGGCTTTCTGCCCTTTCGGCATTACTTCATCATTCGCCGCGTTTACGCCGCAGCAAAGCACCGGGTTTTATCGGGTGCTCCGTTTTTGTTAAGACCTTCATCATCGCATGAGGAGCCGCTTCAATGGGCTGCATCTTCGCGTCAAATAGATCCCCAAGCGTAATAATATAAGGTTTTGAGCCAGGCTCTAATACATCCAACGTATCACCCGGGAAAAAGCGGTTGCGCTGCGACAAGGTGGCAACACCGTCATCCCAGCCCTCACAAACCGCGGCAACGTCGTACTCACGCACATAACCGCCATTTTGGTACACCTGCCCCGGCTGACCAAAGTAAAAGCCAGTGCTGTATTCCCGGTGGCTAATTTTGTTAAGCTCGTCTGCAATCCATTCTGGCAGCGGCTCACCTGGGTGCTCTTCGCAAAAATCAATCGCATTGCGGTAGGCATTGACGGTTACCGCAACATAATAAGCCGATTTGGCTCTGCCCTCAATTTTCATACTGCTTACTCCCGCCTTTTGCAGCTCCGGTATGTAGCGAATCATACACATATCGCGGGAATTCATAATATAAGTTCCGCGTTCATCTTCCTCAATGGGGAAATATTCACCTGGGCGTTTTTCTTCTACAAGCCGGTAAGACCATCGGCATGGCTGTGCACAATCGCCGCGGTTCGCATCTCTACCCGTCATGTAATTTGACAGTAGGCACCGGCCGGAAAAAGACATACACATAGAACCATGTACAAATACCTCCAGCTCCAACTTTGAAGGAGTTTTGGCGCGAATCTGCGCAATTTCATTCATGCTCAGTTCCCTTGCCAATACGACACGGGAAGCCCCCATCTCATAAAACGCATTTGCTGTTTCGTGGTTTACCACACCCGCCTGTGTAGACACATGCAGTTCCACGTTTGGAGCATGCTTCTGTGCTAATTTCATAACACCAAGATCCGCTATAATAAAAGCATCTACGCCTACCTCCTGCGCATGGCGCAGAAAATCCGGCAGGCGGTCCATTTCATCCGCACGAGGCAAAACATTACAGGTCATGTGAACACGGGTACCCTGTCGGTGAGCTGCCTGAACAGCCGCCGCAAGCTCCTCGGGCGAGAAATTGGCAGGGCCAGCTCTCATTCCAAATTCTTTCGCTGCCAAGTAAACAGCATCTGCTCCAAAGGTCAGAGCAGATTCCAGCCGTTCGTAATCTCCCGCAGGAGCCAATAGTTCCATCTTCACTTAGTTAGACCTGCCTTTTTCAAGTTTTTCTGGTGCTGCTCTGCTGTTTTCGCATAATATGCCTTCCCATCTGCAGAGTGACAAAAGTAATAATAATCCGTTTTAGCCGGACTCAGCGCCGCGTTAATGGCGGCAATACCCGGGTTTACTATCGGCCCCGGAGGAAGCCCGGTAATCTCATAGGTGTTGTACCGACTAGTGTACGTGTCCCTCTGCGCTTCAGGCACCTGTGCCTTTGTGCGGTAGGGGTAGAATATGGTGGAATCGCAGCCAAGCTTTTGCGTACCCGTTGCCACACCGTTTTTTAAGCGGTTGTGCAGTACAGAAGAAACCTGTAGCATATCGTCTTCATCAGCCGATTCCGCCTGAATGATGGAGGCAAGGTTGAGCACTTCGTCTATGCTCATCCCCTGCTCCTTCGCCTGATTGCGAATGGTGGCTGTAAGCTTTTTACTGGTATTGTTAATCATTTTACCCAGTGCCTGCTTGGGGTCCTCGTCCTTATAAAACTCGTAGGTATCTGGGAACAGGTAGCCTTCCAGCATATAATAGCGATTGCCGGCACTCCCAAGTGATTTAATGAGTTCATAGTTATTAAAGTCCTGCGAATTGGCATACTCTAGTATTTCTTTGGCAGAACAAACGCCGCTTTTCTCCATCAGTACGGCAATCTCTTGCACATTTAAACCTTCTTGAAACATCACCTTAACAATATCGGTACGATTGTTGTCGGTTTGAAGGTAATTGATTATCGCTTCATAATCCATATCTGTTTCCAACTCAAAGGTACCATTCATATAAGCGCTGTTTGCGCGGGTAATACCGGAATACAGCTGAAAAAAGCTGGGTTCGTTAATTACGCCACCTTTATAAAGCACTTTTGCAATTTCACTCACGCTGGCACCTTTGGGAATATCCACTGTCACTTTGGTCTGCTGCTTTTGGTAAGCGAGCATATCTGCAATACCGGTTACAAGGTATTGACCAATGCCAATACCAAGAATAATCACCATCGCCACCCAAATCACGCGGAAAAAGCTGCGGTTACGGCGTCCCTTTTCGCGGCTTCTTTCTTTTAAAGCACGTTCCTCCGCTTTCATGGCACGCATTTCAGATTCCACCATTGCTTTGCGTGTCTGTGGGCTGCTGTAGCTATGCAGCACGTCCGGCTCACTGGTACTATTCGAACCGGAATCGGCACCATACGCATCATCATTGATATTCACCCTAAAATCACGGGCACGATTCTGCTGCTCATTGCTACGGCTCTGCCGCCGATTTTCATCTTCGCGCATAACAGACCCCCTATCTTACTTTTGCCGAAGTACGGCGTACATACTTTTCTGTAACTAAAAGGTCGACCGACCGGTCGTAATAGCCATGCGGTAAATTCCACTGAACGCAAAAGGAATAGCATATACCAACCGTAAAGCCACCGAACCGAGACAAAAAACGGTCGTAATACCCGCCGCCATACCCAAGGCGAAAACCTTGCACGTCAAAACTAAAGCCGGGTACCAAACAAAAGCCTTTGCTTTCGTCATCCACCCGTTCACATCGTTCCACTATCGGTTCCATTACACCAAAAGACGCAGGCTCTAAATCCTGCCAGGAACGAATATAATAAAACTCCATGTCTCTGGTTCCCGGCACACAGCGGGGAACCGCCACACGCTTTTGGTTTGCCCATGCCGCCCGCACAATGGCAAGGGTATCAACCTCCAGCTCTTTACTGATGTAAGTAAATACCGTCTCTGCCTGACTATATTCCCGTAAAGAAAGTAGGCGCGACTGAATTTCGGAATCCAGGCTACGCTTTTCCTCCTCCGACAGGTCTTCTCTGAGTCTGCGATATTTGCTGCGCAGACCTGTCTTAATCTCTTTGATGTTCTTTACTGGCATTGCATCAAATTCCTCAGCTTTTCCGCGGCATGCTTGTCCGCCAAAAGATCAACCAGCTGCAGCGCAAATGCGACTGAAGCCATCGGGCCACGACCCGTAATGATTTTTCCATCCATGGTAACAAGCTCACCCGTATACTCTGCTCCAGTAATTTCTGAAACAAAGCCGTCGCTTACCGTGGCACGCCTGCCCTTTAACAGCCCCATATGCCCTAAAATAGACGGCGCTGCACAGATTGCCGCCACATAAGCGCCTTTTTCATATGCAGCCATTACGGCATCCTTTACAATTTGGGACTTCTCTAGATTTGGTGTTCCCGGTAAACCGCCGGGCAAAATGACCATATCAAGGTCACTCAAAGAGATTTCGCTTTCTTCAACATCAGCGATTACGGGAATTTGATGGGCGCCCACGATTTGTTTGCCACCAACTCCCACGGTTTGAACCGGAACATTGGCACGCCGAAGCAAATCTATCGGTGTGAAAGCTTCCAGCTCTTCAAATCCATTCGCCAAAAATAAATATGTCATAACCGTCACAACCCCTTATTTATTAATCCAGCGTAAGGCCAAGGTAGACCCTGCCGTTATATTCTAACGGCCTGATTGGCCGCAGCATTCCAAATCGCTCAATCTCCCCTCTTTGAGGGAGCAGCATTTCATCTCCCGGAAGGCGTAGGTGGTAGCTCCTTGCAGGTATTTCAGCAACGAGCTTGCCCGCAAGTGCTGGGAAAGTCGCTTCATCAGCGACCAGCTCGGTTACCTCACAGGAGCCATCTTCTCTCAGGCGGCAAAGCGCCCAAGCTGAACCCTCACCTGTTTGGCAAGCAATCAGCTTGCCGCCATACTGGCGGTTAAAGCCTTCTGCAAAATAAAGTGCCTCTTCGCCCCATAGCACAGAACCCATTAAGGAAGAAAGACGCTCGTTTCTTATCTCTTTCATTGTTTTATAGCCTAGAACAATGGAACCACGCTGTACACTGGCGGAAGAAAGCAAAGACAGCTCCTCTACTGAAAGTGTTACAAAGCGGGTGAAAAAAGCCTCTTCATAACCATAATTTGCGTAGTAATCATACAAAGCATCGCTCGACGGAAGCAAGCATGAAAAATGCTCGCCCCGCCGCAGACCCAAATGTGCTGCCGCCCGAAGCAAAGCACCCATGCAGCCTTGCTTCCGGTATTCAGGCAGAGTAGCCGCAGCATAAATATAATGGCCGCGCACGATGCTGCCCGGCTGCGCCATGCTCACCGGCAGCATATGCACCATTGCAGCCACCTTGCCATCAACCTCATACACAAGGCAGGTATGTGGCTGAAAGGCATTATTAAAAAAGAAGGCGGTTGGGCGTTTGGGGTCCCCAAAGCACACCTGCCAAATCTTTTCTAGCTCTGGCTGCATGCCCCAATGGGCCAGCTTGATGATTCTGCCGCTCATTTTTCCGTTCCCTTCAGTACCGTACGGTACTTCTCCAATATAATAGCGGGGTAATAAGACAGCTTGGCTTTACGCAAGCCCTCCAGCCCCAAATCTTCTTCACGATTCACATATTGGTAGTCTGCCAAATTGCGGCGGGCAAACTCATTATTAATCACGGCATACAAGCCGTCATACCCAGCAAGCGCCTTTTCAAAATGAAGCAGGAATACCTGCGAATTAATTTCTTCTCCAATGGTATAGGCCACCGGTTTGCCGTCAATTCGGATTAAACCACCGCGAAGCTTCAGCTCTTCAAAGTTTGCAAACGCTTTGCGAAGCGCACGTACCTCTTTGTCGAGTCCATTCTCGGGGTCGCACCCATTTTGTTTGCACCATTCTCTGCTTACCTCTCGGCAAGCCTCGAGAGTATCGACCGTTACATCTTCATATTCCCACTGGTACTGCCGGTTGAATTTGGAGATATGATTGCGCTTGCCATGGTATTTTCTGCCTGCAAGCTCAATGAGGTCGCTGCTGTTGTAAATATAATCTGCACCATCTCTGTCGATGCTGAACTCAAATGCACCAGGCATGGCTTCTTCCATACGGGCAACCTGCTGCTCTGTCATACCCCACATTTGAAAATCGTATCCCTTTTCTGCCGCATCATCCATTAAAATCTGCAACGCATCTTTTAGGCTGCCAGCATTAGCGGGGTCCGCCACATAGGGGAAATTATACGTGTGAAAATGCTCGCCCGAGGACAAAAGCACATATCCATCCTGACGGCAAATACGGGAATGATACGATTCATTCCAAATAAACAGGGTGCCAAACGCATTCTCACTCCCCATTTTGCCGCTGGCCGCCAAAATTGGCTGAAGCCATTCGCGATCCTCGATCGTTGCATATTCAAAATTTAACATAGCCACATTCCTTTATGATTTCGCTTTCCATGATTTCCTCATGGATTTGCTGTATTTGCTTTAATTGGCCGTTTTCTGCACAAGAGAGAACCAGCCAACCCAGCTTTTTGGCACAATACAAGGCGCTTTCCCGGCAAGCCGCCAAAAAAGCCGTATCTTGTTCGTGTAAGTCTTTTTTTGCTTCGTCACCCTCATACCGTTCCCGCAGCAGCCGCTGAGAAATCTCCAGAGGCACGTCCAAATAAATCACGGCATCCGGTGAGGGAAGCTCTAGCTTATTATACTCAAAATCGCACACCCAATCCAGATAGGAATCCCAATCAGAATAAGGCAGCTTCGTCATTTGGTACACCATATTCGAGGTAGTGTACCGGTCTGCAATAATCAAATTGCCCGCCTCATAGTTTTGCCGCCAATGCCGCACATAACTCGCAAAGCGATCCACCGCATAAAAAGAACTGGCCGCAAACGCATTTACCTCTTGTGGGTGCGCACCAAGCTCGCCACCCAAATACATTTTAACGAGCGCAGAGGATTTTTCTTGATAATCCGGAAAAGATACTCGCTTTAGCAGAACGTTATTCTGCTCTAGCGCCCAACATAACAATTCGGTTTGTGTTGCTTTTCCGCTGCCATCCAGCCCTTCGATTACGATGAGGCGCCCGCTCACGGCTTTGCCTCCAGATTCTGGTAAAACGCGCGAACCTCAGTCATTTTACCGCAGCTCATTTTCCCCTCGGGACAAGCACCAAACACACAAGGCGGCCCACAGTGAGAAAACAGGTTTGGTGCTACACCGCGCACCAAACGCAGCATTTGAACCGCAACCTCTTGAATTTCCCATTGTGCACGGTTACAGCAGCGGTGTGCAAAGAAATTATAGAGTGAGCGAGCATTCATGGTGCAAATCATTTTGGTTTCACAGGCATTCGGCAATACAAAGCGAGCATCTTCAATCGCTTTTTTTAGGGAAGCGCGGGCAGCCTCTTCCGGCTTCTTGCCTTGCGCTACCATTTCAGCTTGGTGCTTTTCTTGCAGAATACGTGTAAGATTCTCATATCGGCGCTGTGCATCCTCCATAGAGGCAATAAACTCTTGCTTTGCCTCCGGTATGTTCTCTATTTCAGGCGGAATAACATAGCCAAACTGGTGCTCCGCCACATACCTTTGGCTTTGCACGCTGTAAGAGGCAATGCGGTGGCGGGTCATCTGTGCCAAAAACGCACGCGATACACCCTCAATTGCAAATGTAAATGAAGCATGCTCAATGGGGCTTTCATGCCCAATTTCAGAAAGCATCTCCACAAAACGAGCTGTTTTTTCTTCGGTAAGCCCGTCCATAATATGTTCCACACCCGCAGCGGAATAACAGAGCTTAGCGGCAGCTGCCACTGTCTGTTCCGGCTGCGGAGTATATGCGATTAACGCAACTTTAATCATTGTATTTAAGATCCTCCGCTTCTAGTGGGACCGCCACCCAATACAGACGGATCCGGCCCTTTGCTTAATAATATAACCACATGGGCGCCGTATTCCAGTGTATCGCCAGCCACTTGGTTTTGGTAACCCACTGCTTGCCCCGCTGGAATCGCATCATCAAAAACATCCCGTTTTGCAGGTGTTAAGCCCGAAGTTGCTACCGCAAGCGATGCGTCCTCAAGGCTCATTCCACGAATAACGGGGAGTGCACGCATTTTTGCACCCTGGCTTACTACTACCACTATTTTTACACCTTTGGGCGCCAATTCCCCTTCTGCGGGAGATTGACTGATTACTCTGCCTTCGGCGACCGTGTCGTTAAATTCTTTGTCAGATACTAAAATATCGTAGCTCTCGGTTCCGGCACTTTCCGCAGCCAGAATATCATCTAGCTTCTGCCCCACCAGGTTTGGTACCGGTAAACGGTCCGCTTCGGAAAGCGTAGCCCCTAAAGTACCCCCGCCCCCTGCGGCCGGTGCCCCAGCTCCAGCCATTGGCATATCGGAGTCATACGACTCTATTTCGGCTTTCATTGCAGCCGAATTTGGCACTCCAGCGGGACTGCCATAGCTAGGCGGGAACAGCCAAAAAATACCCAGACAAATAAAAATGGCCAGAGAAATCACTCCAGAACCAATTGCCCAAGCCATTCCAGGAATTCCTTTGCGTGCAGGCTCTTGTTCCATTGGAAATTCCGGCGGCAGCGGCTGCTCAATTTTTGCCGTAACTGTTGGTGCAGCTGACAGCTCTGCCCGTAAGCGCTCAAAATGCGGGGTACGCTTAGAGGGCATCACCTGCAATGCGTTGGCAAGGCCAGTAATCACATAAGGAGGCAAGCTTTTTAGCGTACTGGTGGGTATCATCAACCGGGAATCGGTTTTACGGCGCAAAGCGTCCTGCGGCAGTGCACCCGTCAATGCAAAAAACAGGCATGCCGCAAAGCCGTACACGTCTGTAGATTCGTCCGGCACATAATTCATTACATACTGCTCTAACGCAGCACAGCCCGCTACCAAATCCGGCGGGAGGTCTGTGTCCATACGGCGAACCACATCCAGCTCAAAATCAGTTAGCTTCATGCGGCCATCCTGTAAAATCACCAGTGTATCTGGTGAAATACCAAGGTGGTTTATGCCCTTCGAATGCAGGGTAGAAAGTGCAGACAATACCGGCATAAACAATGGACGAGCGGCGTTCCAGTCTATACTGCCACCGCGGCGCTCAACAAAATAGCGCAGCGTAATGCAATCTTCCCACTCCGCTACGGTATACGCCGTTCCATTCTCCTCAAATATGTCGTAAATCTGCTCTACGGCAGAAAGCTGCCGCATATGCGCCAGCTCACGGGCATCGTTCAAAAAGGTATCTCGATACTCACCAAAAGTGACTTCACTGCCATCAATAATGCGCACCGTTTTACCGTCTGGCAGGCGCTCGCCCATGGTTTGAGGAAAAAACTCACGGATTAGAGTTTTAATATTCAGCACACTGTCATAGCCAATATAGGAGATACCCTCTCCATTCACCTTTTGCGCCATACCAACCAAATACCGGTTTTGCAGCATCGTTTTCAGTGGCAGGGCATTGGGGCGCTGCGATTCATCTGCTAAAGACTCGCAGTGAGGGCACGGTTCGTCGCCGCTAGGGCGCTCCGTCATACAGTTCATGCATAGCTCAAAATCAGTCATACTGGTTCCTCCATAATGCTATTATGGACACACAAAGCGGGCGTTATCCCGCCGGTTGGCGCCATAGCCATTTCCGGCGGGTAACGCCGGGCACTCCGGTTCAGCCCGGTGTTTTCGGGGGAAACGCACATCACCCGATCTTTTATATTTAGAAAGTATACCACATTTTTATGCGTTCTTGCAATAACAAAGCTGTTACTCTTATGGTAAGGCCAAATTTAACACACTAAAATTAACTTACTTTTAAGTGAAATTTTAAAACTGAGCGAATTGATATTCAGAATACGCTTTGTTATAATAAATTACAATATTTTCGCTCTTTCTCCTCAGTTTTAATATTTAGGATAAGAACCCATGCTATCATTCGGTACATAGAATATAAAATTGGTATTTTTTCTCTAAGCGTTCAAAAGAATTCCAGCAATTTAAGAGAATACTAATGAAATCTTGCTGAGTATTGGAGGCACTGTGTAAATGAACCGTAAAAAAGGCGGTAAGGTAGCCGCTGTAATCGACATCGGCTCAAGCATGCTGAAAATGAAAATTGCACAATTGCAAAAAGACAACATCGTAACCTTAGACCGATTGGAATACCCTATTAAAATTGGTTCTGAGGTATTCCACGGCGGAAAAATCAGCTTTGAGAGCCTCTGGAAGCTTTCTTCTACATTGCATGGTTACAGCGACGTGCTCAAGGAATATGGTGCTGAGCAGCCGCGCGTGGTTTCTACCACCGCTTTGCGCGAAGCAAAAAACCGCGAATACATTACCGACCAGTTAAAAATACAAAATGGTATTTCGGTTCAGGTTCTGGAAGATGACCAAGAAAAAACGCTCATCTACTCTGAAATACTAAACTCCATAAAATCCATGCCGAATTTCCCGGCTGGTAACACACTTATTTCTTTTATTGGCACCGGCAGTATTGGTCTTTCTATTTTTGACGGAACCAATATGATATTTTCCCAGAACATCTCAATCGGGCCAATGAAGCTGTATAACATGCTCGGCAGCATTCAAGAAAACAGCGGCGATTTCGATACGGTGGTGGAAGAATACCTTAACCTTACTGTTCGGCATATCCCCATACCCGGCCGTTTGAACAGCATCCGCAACCTTGTGCTTGCGGGGAGTGAAATTGAGCTGATTGCACGCATTTGCGGTGTAAAGCCTGAAAAAGGACATTACATCATTCAGTCCGAACTCATCGGGCGACTTCTTCAAGAGGTTCGCGTTATGACTCCGGACACCCTTGCCGCCAAATACGATATTACCGACGCAAGTGCGCAGGTTCTTTACCCGGTGCTTGTCATTTATATGCAGCTTCTTGAATTGACGCACGCCGATCGAGTCATTTGCCCAAAGATCGAGCTATGGGATGCAATTTTACGCCAGATGCTTGTACCAAAAAGCAAAAAAGAATACGAAACGCATGTTATTAACAGCTCCATCTCCTGTGCACAGTGGATTGCAGACCGTTACCGCTGTAACCCCTCACATTCGGATGCAGTTCGCCGTTTCTCCTGCCGTATCTTCGACAAAACCAAAAAAATACATGGTATGGATTATAAAAGCCGGCTCATACTCGAGCTGGCCTGCATTTTACACGACGCAGGGTATTACATTAATTCGAAAGAACACCTCAACAGCACGTTTGACCTTGTAAAGAACATTGATATATACGGCCTAACGGACAGAGAAGTTCTAATGGTCGCCTTTTTATCAAGCTACGATGAATACAACACACCCAGTGATGACGACCCGGAGTTTAACCGACTCGATAAACAAACCCGCCTGATGATTTCAAAGCTTGTGGCAATCTTCCGCCTATCAAATGCACTAGATAAGTCCCAAACCCAGAAACTCAAGGATATTGCGATTAAGCTAGAGAAAGACCGGCTTGTGATTACAAGCACCAGTGATGGAAACCTTACTCTTGAAAAATGGGCATTTGATTTATGCGCCCCGTTTTTTCAGGAGGTTTTCGGGATTCACCCTGTGCTGAATATAAAAACCCTTATGCTTTAAGGAAAGGGGGAAAAATGATGAACGAAAACAAGCAGTTTCCATTTGTTAATCGGGAACTGAGTTGGATGGACTTTAACTGGCGCGTGTTGGAAGAAGCCTTTGAAAAAGAAAACCCCGTGATGGAGCGACTGCGTTTTTTAGGAATTACTTCTTCTAATTTGGATGAGTTTTTTATGGTACGCGTTGCAGGAGTAAAAGCACAGGTTCAGTCCGGTTACAAAATGCCGGATCTTTCGGGCTTAACACCGGAAGAACTGATGATTCGCCTTACCCGCAAAATCCGAACCTTTACGGAACAGCAGTATAACTCCTTACACCGCTCCATACTACCTACATTACGAAAAGAAAATATTTTTTTCAGTACCCCAAGCGATTTGAACGATGAGCAGCAGCTCTTTCTCTCCGATTATTTTGATAAAATTCTCTTCCCCGTATTAACACCGCTTGCGGTAGACCGCAGCCGCCCATTCCCCATGCTCTCAAACAAGAGCCTTAATTTGGCGGTTCGCTTGAAAGGGGAAGAGGAATCTCTGTTTGCCGTGGTACAGGTACCGTCTATTCTCTCCCGCTTTTTGCAGATTCCCGACCCGGAACGCAAGGTCTTCGTTCTTCTCGAGAATATTATGTCCTATAAAATTAATACGCTATTTAGCATGCACCAAATTGAAGCATGCTCTCCCTTCCGCTTAACCCGAAACTCCGATTTGGAAATTGATGAGGATGCGGAAGACCTGCTTACTGAAGTACAAAAATCCATTAAAAAAAGAAAGCGCGGGCGCCCCGTTCGGCTCGAGATTTTGCAGAACTGCGACCCGGAAATCAAAGATTTCCTTGTAGAAATGCTCGATTTAAAATCACACGATTTATTTGAGGTTCCCGGGCCAATTGACCTTACCTACCTTACCAAATTTGCTTCGCTTCCCGGATACGATTCGCTGTGCTTTGACCCAATTAAGCCGGTGTACCCTCCTGCGGCTTTTTGGGGATATGAGGATGTTTTCGAAGCCATTCGTGAAAAGGACCGGATGGTACACCACCCCTATGAAAGCTTTCAATGTGTGGTCGATTTTGTAAGCCGTGCCGCAGACGACGCGGATGTATTGGCGATTAAGCAAACCCTGTACCGCGTAAGCGGCCATTCCCCCATTATCGGTGCACTTATCCGCGCGGCGGAAAACGGGAAGCAGGTAACGGTACTTGTAGAGCTGAAAGCACGATTTGATGAAGAAAATAACATCAATTGGGCCAAAAAGCTGGAGCAAGCCGGATGCCATGTGATATACGGCTTAGCTGGTCTGAAAACCCACTGTAAAATCTTACTCGTAGTAAGGCGCGAAGAGGATGGCATTCGCCGCTATGTTCACATGGGAACTGGTAACTACAACGACTCTACCGCGAAAATATATACCGATATTGGCGTGTTCACCTGCCGTGAGCCGTACGGTATCGACGCTTCCTCCCTGTTTAACGTACTTACCGGCTATTCCCGCCCGCCGGAGTACCGAAAATTTGTAGTGGCACCGCAGAGTATGCGCAGTTTTTTTGTCCGAATGATTCGTAGGGAAACCGAAAATGCCAAAAAAGGCCTCCCGAGCGGGATTACGGTAAAGGTAAACGCACTCATTGATTCGCAAATGATTAGCCTGTTGTATGAGGCTTCTAAGGCGGGCGTGCCCATTCACTTAATCGTGCGCGGCATGTGCAGTCTGATTCCTCGCTTGCCGGGGATGAGCGAAACAATCACTGTACAAAGCATCGTCGGGCAGCTTTTGGAGCACAGCCGTATTTTTGCATTTGAAAACGCAGGGGAACCCAAAATATACATGGGCAGTGCCGACTGGATGCCCCGTAATCTAGACCGCCGTGTAGAGCTCGTATTCCCTATCGAGGGAGAGGATTTAAAACGCCGGGCATTTGATATACTAGAAATCATGAAAAGCGACAATGTTAACACACGTATGATGCAGCCAGACACGGCGTACCTGCATGTAATTCGCCGCCGGGGCAAAGCCGCTATTAATTGTCAGTCTTTGTTCTCTACTATGGCAAAGAAAAATGTATCGGAACTGAAAAAAACAGAGGAAAGCAAGCTGATGGAGCCGATTCGCGATGCAGATAAGGCAAAGCGGCTCAAATAAGGAAAGGGGCAACACAACTCATGAGAGTAGGGATTCTGACAAGCGGAGGCGACTGCCAAGGCCTTAACGCCGCAATACGTGCAGTAGGGAAAGCACTGTATGAAAAGTTTGAGGAGGACGTAACCATCTTCGGGATTCGCGATGGTTACCGCGGCCTGATGGAGGGTGATTACTGGGAGATGAACCCGCGCGATTTTTCCGGTATATTAACATTGGGCGGCACGATCCTCGGAACATCTCGCCAACCGTTTAAAGAGATTCGCGGCCCCGAAGGCAGCCAAAGTGAAAAAGTAGAACAAATGAAGCGGAATTATAAAAAACTTCGCCTCGATTGCTTAGTTATATTAGGAGGTAACGGCACCCATAAAACCGCTAACCTGCTCAGCGGTGAGGGACTCAATGTAATTACACTGCCCAAAACCATTGACAATGACCTCTGGAATACCGAAATGACCTTCGGATTTTCAAGCGCAGTTGAAATTGCCTCTACTGTTATTGATTCCATTCACAGCACCGCCACCTCACACGGTCGCGTGTTTATCGTGGAGCTAATGGGACACAAGGTCGGCTGGCTTACACTGCACGCCGGCATTGCCGGCGGCGCAGACGCCATTTTATTACCGGAGATTCCCTACAACATTGAATCCATTTGCCGGGCATTGCAGCAAAGAAAGCGCTCCGGCAAGCAATTTTCGATTCTGGCCGTTGCGGAGGGTGCTCTTTCTGTAAAAGAAGCCTCTCTTTCGAAAAAAGAGCTTAAAGCACAAAGAGCAAAAATGACAGAGCCCTCCCTCTCCTACCGTTTGGCAAAGGAGATTGGCGAGAGAACTGGCAATGAGGTACGAGTAACAATCCCCGGGCATTTTCAGCGTGGAGGCAGCCCTTGCCCTTATGATCGAGTTTTGGCCACACGCTTGGGAACTGCCGCCGCGCAGATGATTCAAGATCGTCGTTTCGGCTGTATGGTGGCGTTGCAAAACCAGAAAATCGTTCCCGTGCCACTCAGTGAGGTAGCAGGCAAGCTTAAGGCCGTACCACTCGATTGCGATCTGATTCAGTCTGCACGAGACATTGGAATTAGCTTTGGGGATTAAAATCCAAAAGTAAATAAAATAGAATCTTATCATTCTTTATGAAGAAAGGGAGCTTCCGCATTTGCGAAAGCTCCCTTTCTATATTAATTATTTATAATTTAGAGGAATCATTTCTTTGCATTTCTCACGATTTCTGATCTGATGAGTGTTTAGGCTCTCCATCATTGTGCAAAGCGGGAAACTCTTCCGTGAACTCAGGTTTTGGGAGAACAAAGGGTGTTTTCATATAACATACCACCTGTACCACAAACAACGCAAGAGAGGCTAAGCATATCAGCCAGAGATAGCTCGACCACTGGTAAAGATTCGGCACGTTATTATCCGCCAGAACTCCTTGAAACATTTGCCCCATGAATAACGACGCACCACACAACAGGCTAATCAGCAGGTCAACTAGACCTCGTTTTGGGTATAGAGGGTGTTTTCTGTTTCTAAGATAAAAGTACACACTGCGAGCCGTATTTAATAGAATAATCGTCATTGCAATAAGGTACGAGCCAAAGCACCAAGTGTAATGGTTCATAATATCTTGCAGGGGATTTACCACCATAACAATTCCTCCTTATTCTTATTACATTATTTTACCAACTAATTTTTTATTATGCAATCTTATTTCAAATTACCGCTATTTGCTATAATGCTATGCTTTTCCTGTGGATAATTTCTCTTGACAAAAATCGACAAATCACTTATTATGGAAACGTTTTTGAAAAATAATAGATGCAGTATAGGTCTTAATATCTGGGAGGAACCCTTTGTCTAAGCATGGTACTTTCAAGCGTTACCTTATTTTCTTAGTTGGTATTTTTATTACAGATTTTGGTATTAGTTTTGTAACCAAAGCTGGTCTTGGAACATCACCCATTTCAAGCATCCCTTATACCTTGAGTTTTGGCTTTCAACCTACGATTGGAATGTTCACATTATACATGAGCGCTGTTCTCATCATCATACAGTTGCTTTTATTGAAGAAAGACTTTCCAAAGCAGTATTATCTGCAAATACCCGCTTCCATAGCATTCTCATGGTTTATGGATTTAACGATGAATCTATTAACTTTTTTAACACCAAGTGCCTACTGGGAGAAGCTGATTTCTCTTTTGATTGGTTGTATTCTTTTAGCAATAGGAGTCAACACCCAAATGATGGCAAACGTGGTTCTGCTTCCTGGAGAAGCTTTTGTTAAGGCGATATCCATTACTTTGCATACGGATTTTGGGAAAACAAAGGTAGCAATTGATACGCTATTCACCTTGATAGCTGGCCTGATTGGGTTGGTTTTATTCCAAAAAATTACAGGCATTGGAGAAGGTACATTAATTGCCGCCCTATTGGTTGGAACAATTGTCCGTTTCCTAAAAAGCAAATTCACTCTTATTGAAAATTTCTTTTTTGCAAGTGATCCTTGTTCCAAGGACTCTGTGATTGTAAGATAATAGAGATATAAAAACTCAGCAATTGGGTGAGGGTAAACCTCACCTTTTTATTTTCGTCATTTACACACATTATAAAACATGCTATCTCTACGCTTTTTCATGATATAATAAATAAAAAAGCAAAGGAGCTGCTAAAATGGAACCATCGAACACAAAAGAGTTACTACCATTTTCACTTGATGCTGTTGTGTTGGAGTGCAAAGATGCTGATTGTTTATCCGATTTTTATATCCGGCTTCTAGGCTGGAAGAAAAACTATGTGGAAGAAAACGAATGGACCGATATTATTTCTCCGTCCGGCGGTGTAAAAATCGCCTTTCAGCAAAATCCTGACTATATTCCGCCCGTATGGCCGAATCGGCTAGGAGCACAACAGCAAATGGCTCATTTGGATTTTACCGTACATAATCAGAAAGAGTTGAAGCTTGCCGTACAGCATGCGCTTGCCTGTGGTGCAGTAAAGGCCAATGTACAATATGGCGAAGCCGATTCCGCGGAAGATGAATCGTTATGGATAACAATGCTTGACCCGGCAGGGCACCCATTTTGCTTTGTTATTTGGTCGTAACTTTGCTAAGAATTTTTAGCGCATTGTTCCTTGATGAGAGAAGTATTCTTTAACATCGCTTTATTTGATTTATTTAAAAAGCTCTATAAGAAAAGGGAACACGAAACGTGTTCCCTTTTCTTAAGTTATTGCCTAGTTCTTAAAAGTAGTGAAGCGCTTGTGCACAAAATGACACGAAAGCAACCATTTGGTAAATGAAGTGCAGTTGCGAGCGAACGAGAGCTCTTAAGCAAAAAAGAACACCGTTCCAATGAAGGAACGGCGTAATCCATAAAAGTGATAGTGCAGAAATATGTTCTTCAACTATTTAATTCTTAGTTACGGCATACTGCCTGTTGAGCTAGCTTCGCCGGTCTCACCCTCAACAGTAATCAAATTCTGTAGTTTTTCGAATGCCTTTTCTCCAATCCCATCAACCTGCATGAGCTCCTCTTTGTTTCGAAAGGCACCGACTGATTCGCGGTAAGCTATAATTCTCTTTGCTGTAACCGGCCCAATGCTGGGCAGCGTTTGCAACAGCTCGGCATCCGCCGTATTTAGATTGATCAAAGAGGCTTTCACCGCAGGCTCTGGCTCATATGCTTCCTGCTGAGAATTTTCATCCTGCTTTACATAAGACGGTATCTTATCCCGTATCGCTGAAGCGACATCCGTTCTTACTACGGTAGTGAGCGTGACCTGCGGCACAAAAAGAACATTATACCCAATGATTAACGCGCAGAGAAATACTGCGATGGCAAGCAGCCACCGTACTTGACAGGCATCCTTATCCATATTCCCACCGCCATTAGTAAATTAAGCGCGTTCTAAATATTCAATCAAATCGGCTACCGCACCAAAACGACAATCACCCACCACTAAATCCGCCATTTGCTGTATCTCTTTTGGCGCATTGGAGGGTACTACAGCAAAACCAGCTGTTTTTAGCATTTCAATATCGTTATAGTAATCGCCTATTGCAATTAATTTTTCTCTTTTTAAACCTGTTTGGCGTAGAATCTCTTCCAAAGCACTTCCCTTGTCTACTCCCTCCGGAAGCATCTCTAAAAACCGGGCATCGCTCTGCACAAAGCGCACGCCCGGGTGTGAGAACGTTTCCGTAAATGCGTGCATCTGCTGCTTTACATCCGGCTCGGCAGCAAAAAGCACCTTACACCACGGTTCCGTAATGCAATCATCCTCCACGGGAGTACAGGGTAGATTTTCATGCTCCATATGCTCTTTTACGAGCTGATTCTCTTTTACAACATACTGATCACGCTGCGTAAAGGCCTCATACCCCATTTCAGGAAAGTGCTCTGCCAAACGGCGAGCATATTCCTTCGCTTCGGGTGGAAGCGAAAACACAGCCGCAATATGGTCGAGTTCACAGTCATATAAAATAGAGCCATTGAGCATCACGCAAAGACCCTTTGGGAACACTCTGCGGTAATAGCGGGCACCAGAATCTATGGATCGGCCGGTCGCAATCGCAAAGCGGCCGCCCTGCTCCTGAAAGCGCCGAATCGCATCAATATTGCGCTGCGGTATTGTGTGGTTTTCACCAATGAGGGTACCATCTAAATCCGATACCAAAAATATATCCTGAAGCTTCAAAAAAGAATCCTCCTCATTGTGCATCTGCTCAGTAACAACATATAAATTTGTTCCCAGCTACTTATTGGTAAGAAGAACCCGATTCATTTCGCAAACGTGCCAAAAAAGCGGTAAAATATGGTGGAAGCGGGCTGGTTAACTCAATATAGCGGCCGTCTCGCGGGTGGCAAAAGCCGATGGTTCTCGCATGCAGGCATTGCCCGCCTAGCGAGGTAATCACCTTTTTGGGCCCATACACTACATCCCCCGCAACCGGGTGCCCCAAATAAGCCATATGCACACGGATTTGATGGGTGCGGCCTGTTTCAAGTCGAAGGCGCACATAGCTAAAGCCCGTCAGTTCTTCTAACACCTGATAATGCGTAATCGCATGGCGGCTGTTTTTCTCTGTGACGGTCATTTTCTTGCGGTCGTTCGGGTGGCGCCCAAGGGGAGCCTCTACCGTACCGCTTTCTTCCCGTAAATGGCCATAAACAATTGCCTCATATTCCCTGGTAAAGGAATGCTCCTTAATTTGTGCAGCTAAATTTTGGTGCGCAAAATCATTTTTAGCAACAATTAAAAGGCCGCTGGTATCTTTATCAATACGGTGTACAATGCCGGGGCGTATTACACCGTTTATGCCAGACAAGGAATCGCCGCAGTGGTACAGCAGTGCATTTACCAAGGTTTTATCATAGTTGCCCGGCGCCGGATGAACCACCATTCCCTTTGGTTTATTTACCACCAGCAGGTCTTCATCTTCATACACAATGTCGAGTGGAATGTTTTCCGGCGCGGCCTGCTCAAGCGGAGTAGGGTCAGGCAAAAGCACCTCAATGGCATCTCCATGGGCAACTCGATCATTTTTTGAAAGCGGACGACCATCACGAAGCACGGCGCCCGTAAGCATCAGCTTTTGCACACCGGAGCGTGTTACATCCTCAAGCAGTTCACTTACTGCTAAATCTGCTCGGACATCCTGATGCTCTGCTCCAATTACCAGCAGCTTTTTTTGCACCTTAACCACCCATTCTGTGATTTCTGTTCTGATTGTAGTGCGCGTATTTGGAATAACGACCCGGTTGTCTCGGGCTTCCCTTTTCATCTGTAAAAAAGAGAAGGTAAATGATAAGCAGAGCGCAGCCTATGGTCACACAAATATCTGCAAAATTAAACACCGGCGGAAAAAATTGAAAGTGAATATAATCTACCACGTACTGGTAATGAAGGCGGTCAATCATATTGCCTATGCCACCAGCCAATACCAAAGTAAGCGCCGTGCGGGTAAGTGCGGTATGATTTTGATAAAAGATGAGCGCAGCAGCGATAGCAACACAAACCACAGCAGTAACCACAATAAACAGCCATTGGTGATTTGCGAGCATACCAAATGCCGCACCGCGATTTTCTACATAAGTAAGGTTAAAGAACCCCGGTATCAGTTCAATCTGCCCCAACGGTTTTAACTGCTGGGTCACAACACTTTTCAAAACTTGATCTATGGCAACTCCCGCCGCAACGGCGGCAAAGGACAAAAAGATTGCAATATAAGGCAAAAGAAACTCCCTCTCTTTCAGGAAAAAAGGGCGGATTTCTCCGTCCTCTCTCCGTCTATGAAATACTCCGGCCCCGCTACGCGGGTAATACATATATTATACTCCGGATTCATCCACTTCATCAAATTTTAATACATCGTAACGCAGGTCATGGCTCGGGAATTCTGTATCAAATACCGCTGCATCCACTGCGAAATCATCTTTTTCAGATACCGGGGTGTATTCCGGCTCGGGATCTGAGTGAACAACCGGCTCTTCCGGCATATAATGCTGCGCCTCCGATACCGACTCTTCCTCCTGCTGCTGTTCTGTGTCTAATACAGAGGCAGCGGGCTTTTCCTCATGCGAAAACTCTTCTTTTCGGCTGGGAATTGCATCGATTAGGGTTAAATGCTCTTTGTAAATCGCCAGAAGCTTTGTGCGGAATTCAACGACCTTTTTCTTCAGGTCATCCAGCTCACGCTGCTGCTCCACAACGTCTGCCTTTGCAGCACCGAGAATTCGCTCGGCTTTTAGATTGGCATCCTTTAGGATGATTTCTGCCTTATGGCGTGCTTCCCGCACGGAAGACTCGCCAAGCTTTTGTGCACTCACAAGAGCGTTCTTAATTTCGCTTTCTTCCAGCCGGTAGTCTTCAATTTTCCCTGCCAGAACAGAAAGTTTCTTCTCCAGCTCTTTCTTTTCCACAGCCAGTGCCTCATATGCCTCCGCCTGCTCCATCGTTTTCTTCAAAAGCTGGTCATAAGAATCTTTCACCTGGTCAATAAAGCTGTCAACATCCTCGGTACGGTAGCCCGAAAAATTGGATTTACGAAAGCTTACATTAATAATATCGTTGAGATTAAGCACGACAAAAACCTCCTGTTATCTATATTTTCTTCCACTCAAGTTCACACGGCCTTTTTTTGTTTCGGGGCCGACCTGATCCAAGATAAACCGACCGCTTCCCCGAACGGACAGGCGGTCCCCTTCCTTAACCACAGCAGAAACGGACAAAATTTGCACTCCGTTTAAAAGCACCCCACCCGATTCCACCATTCGCGCCGCTTTTTCACGGCTGGTGTGAAGTGCCGCCGCAACGGCGCAGTCGAGCCTGGGAGATGCAATGACAGAAGAAAACGGTTCAAAGCCAAGGCCGCCCGGCAGTGGCTCCTGAAAGCCGGGAGTAAGCTTTACCCCTACCCGGCCAACCTTTTCCACCTGTGTTTGCACGTAGGATTCCATCTCTTCCCGCAAAAACAAAACACTGCGCCCCGGCTCAATTAAAATATCGCCTACCGTGTCGCGTGTAATGCCAAGACCCATTAACGAGCCGAGAAAATCGCGGTGAGTGAGTTTGTCACACTCACGGAAAGAGGCGGTAACGGCGGCAAGGGGGAACAGTTCGGGCTGCGGCTCTAAATACTCGGGGAATGCACCGAACATCACACGCTCGGCACCATCAAAGCCACCCCAGAACAAATAGTGGAAAAAGCCCTCCCGGCGCAGTACACCCTGTGCCAAGAAGGCCTCCGCTTCTGAGAGAAAGCCCACAAATACCGGCTCATACCGCCGGGAACAGAGACGCACCGCATCCAGAAGTCTTGCCTCCAGTATGGCGTTCTCCTCAGGGGAATTCCGCTTCATTAGAAATAAACGCCGTTGTTTTCCAGCTCATCCAGCACATCGTCGCCGGTTAGCTCCACATTGTACGGAGTAATAATAAAGGTGCTTGCCGCAACACGCTTAATTTTACCCCCGTTTGCATAAGCCACACCGCTTAGAAAATCGATGATACGGCGGCTTACGTCTTTATTGGTATTTTCCAGATTAAGTACTACGGTGTGCATTTTCAGCAGCTCGTCCGCTACGGCACGGGTTTCTTCCCCAAACCGCTCTGGCTTAAACAATACCACTTGCAGCTGTGTGGTAGCATGAATGTTCACTACCTTATTGCTGCCGCCGGTACTGCCACCGCGCCTTACTGTTTCTCGCTCACGAATTGTATCTGCATGGTTCTCCGAGCCAGAGATAATCTCTTCCGCACGGTCATCCACATATTCTTCATCCTCATACTCATCTTCAGGAGCGCCTAACATATCTTTGAACTTTTGAACCAATCCGGCCATTTTACACTGCCTCCCTAATTATATTAAAGGATTTGATATTTCCTAGGTCCGAAAAGAGCCGAGCCCACTCGAACCATATTAGCTCCGCAAAGGATTGCCTGAGCATAGTCTGACGACATGCCCATGGATAAGAAATCCATGTGAATATTATCCATTCTTTTCGTCTTGATGTCAACATAATATTCTTGCATCCTCGAAAAATATGGCATAGAATCTTCCGGATTTTCGCATACGGGCGGGATTGCCATGAGCCCGCGCACCAAAACGCCCGGGAGACTGGAAATGTTTACCAGTAGTTCTTCTAGCCTTTCTGGCAGAACACCAGATTTATTTTCTTCGTGCCCAACATTTACCTCAACCAATATATTGGTGATGGTGTTGTTTAAAACCGAGAGTCGAGAAATTTCTTTTGCTAATTTTTCGTTATCTACCGACTGAATCAGACTAACCTGTCCAATTAAAAACTTCACTTTGTTGCTTTGCAAGTGGCCAATGAACTGGCGGTCACATGGGGCTAGGCTAGGCAGCTTATCGCACAACTCCTGCACCCGATTTTCGCCAATATGAGTTACGCCAAGCTCCACCGCACGGTTAATCACTGGAACAGCTACTGTTTTGGTAGCCGCAAGCAACGTAATTTTACTCACGCTTCTTGCAGATTTCACGGCGGCTTCTTCTATATTTTCCCGAACCACCTTAAGGTTCTCCTCTAAATCACGCATTTTCTCAGCGTAATCCCGTTCCACTTCACTTAACGACTTTTCCATCATATAGCTCCGTCCCTTCTGAAATAACCTCATCGTACAACCGTATGGAGGATTTTGTCATAAGTTCCTTCCACTCCGGATCTGTGTCGCTGAGCTCTTTACAGATCACATAACTGCCGCTGCTCATCAGTGGAATCACCTGCACAAATTCAATGGAGTTGCCGTGCATTACATAAACACCTTGCACTTCTTTGGTTACCGTTTTCTTCTTGCCGTCTTCCTGCTTGAATTCTTTTGTTATCTTCTCAAAATGGATGCTCTTTTGACTGACCATAATACCGGAATACGTGCCGGCCTGCACCTGAACGGTAGCGTCACGAACCGAAGCAATCCCAGTATCCATATAAGAACAACGCAGAATAACGGCGGCATCCCCTTGATGGTTTGGCTGGTTCACAGCTAGAACGACAGCAGGAACCGTTTTCCCCACTGCAAAGGGGAAGTTAATGGTAACGTGGTTGCCTTCCTTGAGCTTTAGAGCATCATCCTGATTGACTACGGCTGCAAAATACCAGTTAAATTCTTCGCATACCTTGCCAATCACGTCGCTGCCCAAAACTTGCGGCTTTTTCTTTGCTTTTAAGTCATTTACCGAAAGCTCCTTTACAGAAGCGTAATTATACTGCGATTCGTAACCATCCACCGCATTTACAAAGTACCCGGAAACCGGAGACTTCACCTGCCCCATTTTTCTGCCGCTAGTGGCGGGAATTGCACTTAGCTGGCTTTGCAGCTCTGCAATACGGGCCGTAAAGTCTTTGGTAACGCCGGTAACCACCTGTTGTTCATTCATGCGGTACAAAAGGGTATTTCTTTTTGAAGGCAAATCATTGTAATCTTTGCTTTGCAAAGAGGTTAATATTTCAGTAAGGCTTTGATTAATTTGCTTGGTCAGCGAACCGGGGTTTGCTGCATACGTATCTCCCGGGTTACTCAGGCTTTGCAGGCGAGCAATCTCTGCGGTGAGGTATTCTATCTGCTGCTGTTGGGTCGCATCCTTTGCACTATCGTATATTTCTGCAACTACGCCGCCTTTTGCAATTTTACCCCCCTCTCCCAAAGGATACGTGAGAACCCCCTGCACATTTTGGCGAAGAAGCTGTTCTTTGCGAATTACGGTTCCCGTCATTTGAACCATGTCTTCCGCATTGGCATACACAGCCGTTTCTGTTTTTACGCCACTGTAACTGGCATTGTAAATTTGGTTGCCAATATAAAAAAGGAGCAGCAGGCCGATTAGACCCGAAACCAGGCGTTTTAAAACCGGATTATTCATGCAGCTCCCTCCCCATAATTTCTTCTGCGGCGGCAAAAAGTTCCTGCCACTGCGGGTATTCATCTACATACAGCCACCTTGCCTGCTCTTCCCTACGGAACCAGGTAAGCTGACGCTTGGCATAGCGTCGGGTTTCACGCTGAATGGTCTCTTTTGCCTGCGGCAGTGTGATTTCACCACGAAAATACGGCAGTAGTTCCTTGTAGCCAATTGCCTGCATTGCCGTAGCTCCGCTGGGCATATCAAGTAGCTGCTTGGCTTCCTCCACCAATCCACGCTCGAACATTTCATCTACCCGAAGATTGATTCGTTCGTAAAGCTTCTCTCTGTCACGAAAGCCAAGGCATAAAAAACACGAACGATAGGGCGACGGTGCAAGGCGGGAACGCCGCAAATGCTCTGTCATGGTAACTCCCGTTACACGGTATAGCTCAATGGCACGAATCAGTCGGGGTAAATTGCGCGGCTCAATACGCTGGGCGGATTCGGGGTCGAACCCAGCGAGCTCCTGCAATAGGCTCTCTGCCCCCTCCTGCTCCGCACGCTCCTGCAATCGCGCACGTAAGGCCGGGTCATTGTCTATCTGGGTAAACTGTGTATTGGTGATTAATGAACGAATATAAAGCCCGGTGCCGCCTGCCAAAACCGGCAGCTTCCCACGGCCATGAATTTCTTTGATGGTTTTCTTGGCAAGAGCCACATAGTCTGCCACAGAAAAGGATTTGCCAGGCTCTACAAAGCCCATAAGGTGATGCGGCACACCCAGCGTTTCTTCCGGAGTGGGCTTTGCCGTTCCAATCTCCATCCCGTGGTATATCTGCATGGAATCTGCGGAAACCACTTCGCCATTGTGGCGAAGCGCCAATTCTGCGGCAAGGCGTGTTTTCCCGCTCGCGGTTGGGCCGCCAACGACGAGCAGTGGTATTTTCTCTTCCGGCATGAGCCTTCCCCCTCTCCAAAGTAACACCATTTGTTTTATCTTTTCCTTTCCTCCCGTATCAAGAGAAAAGAGACATTATACTCAAAATAAGTAATTAAATATGATTTTAAGAGCACTCGCCATTACGGAACGAGCTTTCTCTGCATTCTGCGTTATGCTCGGCCAAACTGACGCTCAAGTTCCTTGCGGGTAAGCACAATCGAAATGGGGCGCCCGTGCGGGCAATAGCGAAGCTGCGGGTTTTCATCAAGCTGGCGCACCAAGGCAATGAGTTCCTCTGGGGAACGGTCATCGTGCGCTTTCATTGCCGCACGGCAAGCGATGTTATGGTAAAGCCAGTCGAGATGCTCTGTGGTTACATCTGTTCGAGACTGCGCCAAGTAGCCTGCAATCTCCATCACGGCATCGGGAATATCCTCCCCTGTAAGCGACAACGGCGCACTGCGTACCAATACGGTACCTCCGCCAAAATCATCTATTTCAAAACCGGCTGTTTCGCACAATTCCAGCGAAGCCAAAACAGCCGCATATTCATTCTTTTCCAAAAGTACGGGAACAGGCGTTAGCAGCATCTGTGAAAACGCGGTACCGCTCTGCTCCTTGAGGCGTTCATACAAAAGGCGTTCATGCGCCGCATGGCGGTCTACCAAGACAAGCTCTTCGCCCTCGTCTCCCACACGCTCTAAAAGGATATACGTACCGAACACGTGACCAATGTAACGAAAATCCCCTTGTGCCTGTGCAGAGGGTTGTCCCTCAAGCTGTTCCACGGCATTCGGCGATGCAAACGCTATGGTACTTTGCGCTTGTTCTGTGGGTTCTGTTATCGGCATCTCCTCTGGATTGTGAACAAACGCCGTGCTGGCGGGTACTGCATCACCACTCGGTGTAACGCTCCACTCCTCTGGCTCGCTTGCTGATGGCGCTATTTCTTTTTCTTGGGTATGTACCGGTAGAGTGGAACGAGTATCCTGCCACCTGCGTTCCTCTAGCAAACGGGAGGGAGAAGCTTCTGCATTGCAGTAAGCAGGCGTTGTTGGGACGGCGATTTCAACCGGGTCCTCCAACGCACTATCGTTTAGCGCAGGAGCGGCTGAGGATGCAGTTCCAAATATGGCAGGCATCGCAATTTGCTGCGGCTTTGTATCCTGTACATCAAACGGCAAAGACGATGTTGTTGCCTTAACGTGCTGCGGTTCTGGTTGCTCTGGCTTTACCGGCAGCAAGATTTTATTTGCAGAGTCCCCTTTGGCTAGTGCTGTTTTTACTCCGTAATACACCGCGTCGAACACGGGGCGCTCATTGATAAAGCGAACCTCTAGCTTGCCGGGGTGAACGTTTACATCCACCGCCTGAACCGGAATTTGCATGTGCAGAACGCAGGCCGGAAATTTACCAACCATCAACGAACCTTTAAACGCCTGCTCTAATGCCACCTGCGCCGTGCGGCTGCGGATGGTGCGCCCATTGATAAAGAATTGCTGCATACTGCGGTTGGGGCGGGCATGGGAGGGCTTGCTTACAAAGCCCGTAGCTTTTATACCCTGCAATTCATATTCTACCGGAATCAGCCCGGCGGTAAACTCGCGGCCAAACACGGCAAATACCGCAGATTTTAGCTGACCATCGCCGGGGGAGCGCAATGTTTCTTTCCCGTCGCGTACAAAGCGAACGGCAATCTCTGGGTGAGAGAGCGCAATTTTATCCATCACCGCGGCGACCGCGTTCGATTCCACCGTGTCTTTCTTTAAGAACTTCATTCGTGCAGGGGTATTAAAGAAAATATCTCGAACGGTAAGAACCGTTCCGCGCGCACAACCGGCATCCTCAAAAGCCTGCTCCTCGCCGCCCTCTATGACATAATGTGTTCCGGCAAGCTCCTCTTCGGTACGGGTAAGCAGGTCGATTCTCGCCACCGCCGCAACAGAGGCCAATGCCTCCCCACGAAAGCCAAGAGTCCCAATAGATTCCAAATCCTCTTCATGCAGCACCTTACTGGTCGCATGGCGCAAGAACGCCGTAGGAACATCTTCCCGCGCAATGCCACTGCCATTGTCGGTTACGCGCATCATTACAGCGCCGCCGTTCTGAATCTCGACAGAAACGCTGGTTGCTCCGGCATCAATGGAGTTTTCGACCAGCTCCTTAATGACGGAAGCTGGGCGCTCTACCACCTCACCGGCAGCAATCAGCTCAGCTACGTGTTTCTCCAGCAGATTGATTTTCCCCATTTATTTGCCTCCCTGCATCGGTTCGTTTTATTCCATTACTCTTGAGCGAGGCGACTCAGCTCAAAGAGTACATTCATACATTCAATTGGTGTTAGCGTATTTACATCTACCGTACGCAGACGCTCCAGCACTTTAGACTCCTGCTGCGGCACAAGTGAAAGCTGTGCGGGTTCTTCTTCCCGCTGTTTTTTTGCAGCCCCCTTGGGGGTAACCGGCCTGCCGCTTTCCAATTCACGCAGTACCTGCTTAGCGCGGTTCACAACAGAGTTTGGTACCCCCGCAAGCTTCGCAACTTCAATGCCGAAGCTATCGTCTGCCCCGCCGCGCACAATACGGCGTAAGAAAGTAATGTCATCCCCACGCTTTTTCACGGCAATGTTATAGTTCTTCACACCAGAGACTAGCTCTTCCATCACCGTAAGCTCATGGTAGTGCGTAGCAAACAGTGCCTTCGCACCTAAGGAACGCTTGTCCGCCACATGCTCCAGCACCGCACGGGCAATGCTCATTCCATCAAAGGTGGAGGTTCCCCGCCCGATTTCATCAAGGATAAGCAGACTACGGCTGGTCGCATTTTTTAATATATCTGCCACCTCAGCCATTTCCACCATAAAGGTAGATTGGCCGGAGGCCATGTCGTCCGAAGCGCCTACACGGGTGAAAATAGCGTCTACTACACCAATTTCAGCCGACTGTGCGGGCACAAAACAGCCGATTTGCGCCATGAGCACAATGAGAGCGATTTGGCGCATATAGGTCGATTTACCCGCCATATTGGGGCCGGTGATAATGGCAACACGGTTTTCGTCCGGGTCTAGCTCTACATCGTTTGGCACAAACGGTCCGCCATCAAGTAACTGCTCCACGACCGGGTGGCGGCTTTCCTTTAATTTTATCTTTCCACTCAGATTTACTTCTGGCCGCAGGTACCCGTTAGCAACAGAGACTGCTGCAAAAGAGGTTAGAACATCCAACTGCGCGACGGCGGCGGCGGTTGCCTGCACCCGTTCCAGCTGTGCTGCCACTGCGGTGCGTACCTGCTCAAACAATTGCCCCTCTAGCTGCACCGATTTTTCGTGTGCACCCAGAATGCGACCCTCAAGCTGCTTTAAATCTGGCGTAATGAAACGCTCGCAATTCGTGAGGGTTTGCTTTCTTATGTATTCGTCCGGTACTTTATCGCGGTACGAATTCGAAATTTCAATATAATAACCGAATACCCGGTTGTAGCCTACTTTCAGTTTGGGGATTCCCGTTTTCTCACGTTCCTGTGCTTCAAGCTGAGCAATAATCTCTTTGCCGCTGCCCATATCGGTTCGCAGCTCGTCGAGCTCGCTGTGGTAGCCGGGGCGTATCATCCCGCCCTCACGGATGGAAAACGGAGGTTCTTCTACAATGGCGCTTTCCACCAAAGCCGCCACATCGTCCAGCGGGTCAATTTTCCCGCCTATTTCTTGAAGCAGATTGGAGGAAACGCCCCCCAAATGCTGCCGAAGCTCTGGTAATTGTGACAGCGCCGCACATAACGAACGCAGTTCCCTTGCATTGGCTGAGCCATATACAATGCGGGTCATCAGGCGCTCTAAATCGTGGATACCGGAAAGTTGCTCGGCGATGGCATCGCGGAACATACTGTCCTTTGTAAGTTCTTCTACCGCATTTTGGCGGCGAAGAATCTGCGCCGGATTCAAAAGCGGACGTTCAATCCATACGCGGATGAGCCGTTTGCCCATCGCTGTTTTGGTTCTGT
This sequence comes from Clostridium sp., assembly GCF_032576335.1. Taxonomy (GTDB): domain Bacteria; phylum Bacillota; class Clostridia; order Oscillospirales; family Acutalibacteraceae; genus Faecalispora. The sequence continues at coordinate 57,147 of NZ_JAWFXC010000004.1, read as the reverse complement.
CGAGCACCCAGAGCAGGGAGCCGCGCTTGCTTTTGCCGCGCATTGTCTCCAAGAGTTCTAGGTTGCGTCGGGCAGATAAATCGAGCCCCATATATTGCGAGCCGGAGTACCGTTCAATGGTATCCATACGCTCAAGGCCGGTGCGTTGGGTTCTCTTAAGGTACAACAGCAAATTGTTCACTGCACTCGCTGTTAAGGGATACGATAGAATATCCGAATCACCGAGCCGCTCCGGTGAAAATTGTGCTTTGAGCAGTTCTTCGGTGCCTTTTGTTTCATCCTGCGGTAAGCACTCCAGCGATGCGCTAAGCTTGTCTTTTACAAACTTGCCAAGACCGGTTAATTGCAGCGCCTCTGGGTTAATGAGTATTTCTCGGGGAGAAAAGCGTGCCAGCTCGTTCATTACCTGTGTTTCAAGCTCACGAAGCGAACCTGCCGCAAGCTCTGTGGTATGCAGTTCACCGGTAGAAATATCGGCAAAGCAAGTGCCTGCATTTGTATCCCCAACAAAAACAGAACAAATAAAATTGTTTTTTGCTTCATCGAGCATACTGCTTTCCATTACCGTACCGGGAGTAATAACGCGGATTACCGCACGTTTTACAAGCCCCTTTGCCGCCGAGGGGTCTTCCATCTGCTCGCAGATGGCTACCTTGTAGCCTTTTGCTACGAGACGCGCTATGTAGTTTTCAGCACTGTGAAACGGTACGCCGCACATCGGCGCGCGTTCTTCCTGCCCACAGTCTCGCCCTGTTAAAGTTAATTCCAGTTCCCTAGAAGCCAGCTTTGCATCCTCAAAGAACATCTCATAAAAATCACCCAGCCGAAAAAACAGCAGGGTATCCGGATTTTGTTCCTTAATCTCAAAGTATTGCTTCATCATAGGCGAAAGGTCCGCCATTTTCCCATCCCCCGTCTGTTTGACTGATTCTTAAAAGTAATGCTGTGGAACACTTCCCCCCGCTAAAAAGCGGGGGGAAGTGTTTTCAGCAAAGCGTATGATTAGTGGCAGCCAGAGCAGCCGGAGCAACCACCGGAGCTGCATCCGCCGGCTTGGTAGTCTGCCAAATCGGGGTCTTCTCCATCCGCAGAGGCATTAATAATGGCGCTGATGCGCTGAAGCATCAAATCCATATCTTCCTTGGCAAGGTTAAAATCCATCATAGCAGAGTGGTTCATCACGCTGTCGTAAGCGGTGCGCAGTTCTTCATTGAGCTGCTGCATTTTATCCTCGTCACGGTCAGCCTTACTGCCTTCTTGGCTAATGGCAATTCTCTTGAGGTTAAAGTCAGCAATCATCTGCTGCAGCTCCTCATTTTCTTCACTCTCTTTACGAGCCTTTTGAAAATCAAGGTATCTTTCATCCTTTTGAATCTCTTTGCCGAGCTGGCGTGCCATCTCAATAACATCCATGGTATTGTACCTCCTAAAATCTTAATCACTGTTTTGCGTCGCCGAAAGGCGGCTGTATCCATACCGAAAACACTTCCAAAAAGCTCTGCTTCTCACCCCTGCAAAAGCATGTTTAAAGCTTATTAGGGAATCGATACTAGCATGCCCATAAAAAGCGCAATCGCAGAATCATTCATTAATGTATAACTAAAATTCACCGATACTTAAGAGTAATGTAATTATACCAATTCACCACTCAAAAGCCAAATTCGAGCAGCCGTTACCCGCACTTGGCAGAACTGGCCAATCAACTCATCCCCACCAGCGAATTCCACCATAATATTTCCACCGCTGCGCCCAGCCAAAAGGCCGGTTTTGGGGTTTCTTTCTTCTGCCAAAACCCGCTGTACGGTACCAACCATCACCGCACAGCGCTTCTCTGCAATTTCTTCCTGCACAGAAAGAAGCTCGCGAAGCCAGTGGGATTTATCTTCGTAGGGAATCGGGTCCGGCATTTCTGCTGCACGGGTACCCACACGGGGCGAATAGATAAAGGTATACAAAGAGGTAAACTCCACCTCTTTAATCAGGCTAACAGTCTCGCAGAACTCCTCATAGGTTTCCCCCGGGAAGCCCACAATAATATCGGAGGTCAGCGATAAATCCGGAATTTTCTCTTTTGCGTAGGCCACCAAATCCAAGTATTTTTCACGCGTATAGCTGCGATTCATTGCTTTTAGTACCCGGTTGCTGCCAGACTGGAACGGCAGGTGCACATGGTGCGAGATATGCCGGCTCTGCGCAATGGTATCAATTAACTCATGCGTAGCATCCTTTGGGTGAGAAGTCATGAAGCGGAGCTGAAAATCCCCTTCAATTTCATCTAACTGCCGCAGAAGCTCAGCAAAGCTTACGGAAGGAGTTAACTCTTTTCCATAAGAATTTACATTTTGGCCCAACAAAGTAATATCTCGGTAGCCTGCACTTACGAGCGTGCGTACCTCTTCGAGAATTGCCTCGGGCTTACGGCTGCGTTCTCGACCGCGCACATAAGGAACGATGCAGTAGGTACAGAAGTTGTTGCAACCATACATTACGGTCACCCACGCCTTAAAAGAACCGTCACGACGGATGGGCAAACCCTCTATAATCGTTTTATCCTCACTTTCATCGCCGCGTTCAAAAACACGCCGACCATCTGTGAGAGTGCGATACATTAACTCCGGTAGTTTATGAATCACATGGGTGCCGAACACCAAATTAACAAACGGGAAGCTTTTCTTCATCTTCTCCGCTATATGCTCCTGCTCCATCATACAACCGCAAACCGCTATAAGTAAAGACGGATTCCGGTGCTTTACGTTCTTTAAAGCACCCACATTGCCAAACACACGGTCTTCCGCATGCTCGCGCACCGCACAGGTGTTAAAGAGAATCAAATCTGCCTCTTCTTCATTCTCTGTAAAAGAGAAGCCCATTTGTTCCAATTGTCCTTTTATTTTTTCTCCGTCTGCCACATTCTGTTGGCAGCCGTAGGTTCGCACGCACGCCATTGGTACTGCACCGCGGGCACGGATGGACATAATCTGCGCCACTTCTTCTATATGCTGCTCGCGGGTCAATTCCCGCGTAGTCTCAATCAGCTTCTCTGTCAAAAAAAGCAACCTCCTATGCTACGGTATCCATAGAGTATAACATATTCTGCGCTTTGCGGCAAGACATGTGAGGGTCTGGAACGCCTTAAAAACAGGGGCGAAAAAGCCGCCTAAACCGGCGCGAGAAAACGAACTCGCACGAGCTTAGCGGCTCCAAATTTTTATTCAAATGAGTACGGATGGACGGTACATCCACGGCAGCAGTTTCCACAATCGAATGCGAGCGCGCAAAGCCCGGCTGGTTCTTTTACCCTGCACCAATAGCCGGTCGTACCCCTCTACCCGCAAGTAACCACGTACCGCATTATAGCCTAAACCTTCCCGCAGAAGAATATCTACACAATTCATTACCGTTTCGGGCAGCTTTTGCTCTTCAAAGCTATCGCACAGTTCGTGATTCTCTGGGCAGCGGTTTTCAATTACCGCTTGAACTCGCAGCATTGCTTCAATTGCCTGAAAAATTTCGCGACCCGCAGGCGTTGCCTTTGGGCGCCACAGCTCCAGCTCACTCTTGCGCTTGAGAAGTATCGGAACCTTAGCCGTCTTCGCTCCGGAAAGCAAACAGCAATACATAAATTCCTCACTATAACCGTGCCTACAGCTTTCTTGAAAATAAAGCTTTTGCTGCTTTAAAAACCCTTTTCGAACCATTAGTGCAGCAATATCAATCCGCTGGCGGCCCTGTACCATCTGCAGTACAGTAGAAAGATTGTCTGCTTCGGAAAGCTTCCCTTTTCCCTCGGTGGCCTCCATGCTGCCGTAAATAAAATCGGCCTTTGTTTCCTGCGCCGCTGCAATATAAGAAGCAAGGTAACCGCTGTACAGCCGCCGTGCAAACACAAAGGTAAGGTATTCCCCGGCTGCCTTTTGCATCCCGGTATTCAGTGCGGCAGAAACACTTTCCCTGCCATTTTGAATAACAAAGCCATGCAGTCGTTCTTCCTTAATATATTGCACCGCGCGCAGCACCGTCATATCTTCTGAACCCATATCCACAATAATCCACTCTGCTGCCGTGTCGCCAACTTGCTCCGCTATGGAGCGTAAAATCCCAGGTAATTCTATTTCAACATCCCGTACGGGCAGGATCAAAGAAAGCTCGGGTGTTTGCATGCGCAATACACACTCCTGACTTATGCATGAATTTGGAACCAGAACGCCATTGTTCCGGTCTAATACCACTCTTATTCTTTTATTGCAGCACAACAAACTGCCTGCCGCAATTATACCATATTTGGGGTGGGATAAAAGATGTAAAAGTAACAGAAGCTTTCTCTGTATAAAAATACTTTTGTTTCTTTTCCCGAATACTCGAATACAATGATTTTATCATTACCAAAAAACGCCGGGATGACACAGAAAGCCATGCTGTGCTATAATTATTTTACACGAGTTTTCACTTAAGAAAGAAATATAGCAAATCAGCTTAATCTCATCAAACCATTTTCTTTCGTGTATGGGAAGTCCCTTAGGACAATCGTAAGAGAGCTGTAAGAAAACTGCTTTATTTTTGTCAGGTTTTTGTATTATGATTAATATGTACCATGCTATTTTTGCTTACATACAGGACGCTTTACCGTAAATAGATACATAGCGCAAGGTCAAAACCGCTATACAACGGTAAGCCCATTCTCTATACCAATGTGATTCAGTCTGGAGGAATATCAGAGATGGAAAAACAATGTATTCTGGTAGTGGATGACGACAAAGAAATCGTTCGTGCCATTTCCATTTATTTAGAAAAAGAAGGCTACGAAGTTCTGTGCGCCTACGACGGCATTCAGGCGGTAGAGCTTGCCATGAGCCGGAACATTCACTTAATTTTAATCGATGTAATGATGCCGCGGCAGAACGGGTTAGCCGCCATATTAAAAATCCGCGAGAGTCGCAATCTACCCATCATTGTGCTCTCAGCCAAATCGGAAGACAGCGATAAAATATTAGGGCTCTCTATGGGTGCAGATGACTACGTTACAAAGCCCTTTAATCCGCAGGAGCTGGTTGCCCGGGTGAAATCGCAGCTACGCCGTTACACCTCACTGGGCGATATTCACTCTACGTCGCAAAACCTAATCTCAATTGGCCGCCTTACCTTTGATGCGGACAACCACACCCTAACGGCTGACGGAGAACCGGTTCGCCTAACCGCTACCGAAACAAAAATTGTGGAACTATTAATGAAGAACGCCGGGCGGATTTTCCCGGCAGAAGAGATTTACCGGCGGGTTTGGAATGAACCTGCTTTTTCGGCAGAAAATACGGTGATGGTTCACATACGCCGCATTCGTGAAAAAATAGAAATTAACCCGAAGGAACCCGAATATTTAAAGGTGGTGTGGGGGATTGGATACAAAATCGACAAACCGGAAAAGCAGTAATCTCTTTATTTGGTTTTGCTTTCTACTGAGCGTTAGCATTGCGTTTACTGCGGTAAGTGCCGCTGTACAAACCGTGTTGGCAGGCAGTACGGCTGTGGCACAAGCCAAGCAGTCTTTGACTACCGCGATTGACAACAACCCCCAAGAAACCGAGGCTTTCCGCAAAGATGTAAGCGAAATTGCATATGCCGCTCTTATGGATTTAGCAGACGACGAGCAGCGGGGTACCTTTTCAAAATCGTACCCCAATTTAAAATGGGAAAGCGCAAATATACTGCTGTTTGCACAGGAGAACTCCCGCAATACCTTAAGCAACACCGGCTCTACCGACCCAGAAAGCGCCCGCAATGCTCGGCTGCTGCAAAGCTACCTAATGGGCGCTCCCGACGGCTATAATTTTATGCTGTTGTTTGATGGTGACAGCCTCGTCATTGAGCGGGGCGGTACTCGTGTATACGACACAGACGCAATGATTGATACCGACGGTTACCGTTCTTATTTTTCTGAGCTTGCCGATAAAGACGGGGATTTGTGGTCGGATTACCCCAAGCTTTCCGACCTTTCACTGATTATGGTCGTTTCCCCCAATCTTCGCACGGACCGCACCTCTGCTGTATTATCGAACGCAACCGATGAACTCTTCTCGCTTCAAGTGCTTTGGTTTGGCGGCGCTGCGGCAATCGTTCTTGCTTTGCTTTTATTTGTACTTTACCTATTTAATCGGAATAAAAAGAGTCAGGTGGACCGCCAAATCGCCCAAATAAGCAAAGGGGTTTGGTTCGAAATCAAAATGCTGTTTTTTGCTTGGGCAATCTATACTTGTGCCGTACCGCTTTGGGAAAAGCACAATATGAAATCAACCCTCTTCCCCTTACTGCTTCTTTTTTGGACACTGCTGTTTTTGGTAAATGATTTGCATTATAACCCCGAAGTTTACCTGAACAACAGTTACCGCAGTACAAAAAGCTGGTACCTATCGCACCAGATGAAAAAGCACTTTCAGCAGCGCATGTTTAGCGGGTTTGTTTTATTTGCCGTTACCGAGGGTGTTTTATTCTGGGCATTTCGCATCGTTACTTCTTCCTTTGGTTCCTGGATTATCGCAGCCGGCGCACTCGTAATATTGCTGCTGTACACTCGATTTTTCTCAAGCATGTTGGCCGATTTTGCAAAGCTGACAGACCGTATTTCCGAAATGAAAGCTGGCGCCGAAACACCGCCGCTTCTGCTCCGTGAAGATTCTGCTCTTGCCCCCGCGGCGGAAGACCTGAACTTGATTCAGTCCGGCATCAGTCATGCAGTAGAAGATCAGGTGCGGGCAGAGCGCATGAAAATCGAGCTGATTACGAATGTATCGCACGACATTAAAACGCCGCTCACCTCAATTATCAACTACATTGGCCTCCTGCGGCAGGAAAGTGACTTGCCGGAGCATGTGCAGGATTATATTGAAATTCTGGCAGGCAAGGCAGACCGCCTGAAAAAGATGGTACAAGATATTTTCGAGGTATCCAAAGCCAGCACGGGCAACATTGAGCTGCACCCCGAGCCGTTGATTATGCAGAAGCTCATTGAGCAGACCCTCGCCGATATGGAGGAATCCGTTGCCGCCGCACACTTGGCTCTTCGTTTGGATTTACCGCAGGAACCGGTTTATATATTAACGGACGGCAACCGCATGTACCGTGTGTTCCAAAATCTGATTCGCAACGCTTTGCAGTATTCCTTGGAGGGCTCCCGCGTTTTTATTCAGCTTTCCGTAAAGGACGGCAATGCAATCACACAGGTAAAAAATACCTCTCGCTATATTTTAGAGAATCTACCAGATGTAACCGAACGCTTTGTGCGGGGAGATGACTCTCGCAGTACAGACGGCTCCGGCCTGGGTCTTTCAATTGCCAAGAGCTTTACCGAGGCCTGCGGCGGCAGCTTTGCCGTCCACACAGATGCCGACTTGTTCTGTGCCTCCATTACATTCCCGCTTTTGCCAACCCCCGAACCGGAGGAGACAATTCATTCGAACGAAGTAAATGAAGATTCGAACGAAAGCTTGTTAGAGCCTACGCCTCCCTTGCAGGAGTCTTCCGCCGATGTACCGGATGAGGATTCCCTACTGTAATAAATGAGAAAATTTAATTTGACAGCCCCGAAGGGCTGTGCTATACTGAAGCGGAAATAACAGGGGAGCCCGTGTTTCGGGCTGAGAAAAGGAATGAACCTGATACCCTCAAACCTGATTTGGATTATGCCAACGTAGGGAGTTATACTGTTACCACAACATGTGATACGGGCGGCGCCTTACTTGGCGCCGCCCGTTTTGATTCGCCGCAAAATGGAGAACTCCAAACCAAGAACCCCGGCAGAGGGGGAGCGCCCTATGCCGGTAAAAAAGACAATGAAATAGCGAGGGAGCCCGTGTTTCGGGCTGAGAGGAAGCAATTGAGCTTCGACCGGCCAATATTGCGTTGGTGCCGTACCGGCTTGCTATTTCTTAGTCTTTTTTTGCGCCCATACGAGCCGAAACGCCGCTGAATTCCGCAATATGGTCTTATCTGTATTTCATCAAATGAAACTGAAATACGTGCTGTATTCTATGTTGAGGAGAATGATGTATGAAAGAAAATCCACGTTTTTTAAAGCTGGTTATGCTCGCTATGATGGTCTCCATCGGAGTTGTTATCTCCCCCATTCTGCGCATTGAGGGAATGTGCCCCATGGCTCACCTCATCAATATTGTGTGTGCCGTTTTTCTAGGGCCGGGATATGCGTTTGCGTGTGCCTTTACCATTGGTATTTTGCGCATGACGCTGATGGGTATACCGCCGCTCGCTCTTACCGGCGCAATATTCGGCGCAGCTCTTTCCGGCATTTTGTACCGGCTCTCTGGCGGCAAGCTCATCTTCGCCGTGATTGGCGAGATTATTGGAACGGGAATCATTGGTTCTCTTGCCTCTTACCCGGTAATGACACTGCTGGTAGGCAAGCAGGGAATCGGCTGGGCATTTTACATTCCTCTGTTCTTGGGTGGAACACTAATCGGCGGCAGTATTGCCTTTGTATTTTTAAGTGCTTTAGCGAAAACAGGGATGCTCACCGTGATACAAAAACAATTGGGGGCGAAAGTGTATGATAAATCGCACAAAACCAACATTCGAAACCTCTGAGCTGCTGCAAATCAGGCACCGGGTGCAACAGCAAAAACCGCTAATTCACTGCATAACACACCCCATCGTTATAAAAGACTGTGCCAATGCCTTGCTGTCTGTTTCTGCACGACCCATTATGGCGGAATACCCGCCGGAGGTCACGCAGATTACAAGTCAGGCTCAAGCACTTAGCATTAATTTAGGGAATATCAATGCGGTGCGTATGCAGGCGATGATGCTCTCCGGCAAAGCCGCTCTCGAAAACAACATACCCTGTGTGCTCGATGCAGTGGGCGTTGCATGCAGTGAACCGCGCCTTGCATTTGCACATGATTTCATTCGCGAATGCCGCCCGTGCGTCATTAAGGGCAACAGTTCAGAACTAAAGGCTCTTTCCGGTTTAGAAAGCCATGCCAAGGGCGTTGATGCAGGGGAGCAAGACCGCATTCGTGAAGAAATGCTGGAAGAACACATTGCCGCGCTCCAACAGCTTTCCATTGCTACCGGAGCGGTAATCGCCTGCACCGGTGCGATTGACATTGTAACGAACGGCACAACTGTGGCCATTCTAAAAAATGGCTGCGAAAGCATGTCCCTACTCACGGGAACGGGATGTATGCTCGGTGCACTCACCGCCGGATTTCTTTCCGGGGGGGAGCCTTTTGCCGCTGCGATATTTGCCATCTCGTACCTGAACATTTGCGGAGAGTTGGCACAGGAAGGGCGACCGGGGCCGTCGAGCTTTTTTCTTCGTTTCATGGACTTACTGTACCTTGTTACCGACCAGCAGCTTGAAAACGCAATAAATATAATCATTCAGAAAGGGAGAACACAACATGCTTGATCTCACTGTTTATTTGGTCACCGACAGCACCGGGCTGGATGAATCCATCTTCCTTAAAAAGATTGAACTTGCTTGCCAAGGAGGAGTTACCCTGCTCCAAATACGCGAGAAAGAAAAAACGAGCCGCGAATTCTACCATTTGGCGCAAAAAGTGAAAACGATAAGTGACCGCTATGGCATTCCGCTCCTGATTAACGACAGGGCAGACATCGCCGCGGCCGTGGATGCGGCAGGAGTGCATGTAGGGCAAAGTGACCTTCCGGTTTCCTGCGCTCGTGCGATTCTTGGCTCCGGTAAAATTGTGGGTGCAACCGCAAAAACGGTGGAGCAGGCACAGCAAGCCGCCAAAGAAGGAGCCGATTACCTTGGAGTTGGTGCAATCTACCCCACCACTACAAAGGTTAAAACCGTTTTGACACCCGTTCGCACACTCGATGATATTTGCCGCAGTGTTTCTATCCCTGTGGTGGCAATCGGCGGGCTGAATGCCGATAACTGCGACGTTTTAAAAGGCGTGCCAATTGCCGGTATTTCGGTTGTATCTGCCATTATGAAAGCACCAGATCCCCTGCGAGCCGCCGCAGAGCTTAAAGAGAAATCGTTAGAGTTACGGAGTATACAAATTTAGTTTCGCAATTCAATTAGCACAATTATACAAAATGTATAAAAGGCACGTTTCTATTACTAGAAACGTGCCTTTTTCATTTGAATTCTACTACGAGTAACGATTCGTGAAAGTTATTCTTTTGCTCGAAGAGCCATAGCGACCCATCCTTTTTCTTCCCGGCGCTGAAGAATTTCAAAATCCTTTTCAATGGCGGCAAGAACATCCTGCTCGCGCGTATCAATAATGCCACTGATAAGATACACCGCACCGGGCTTCAGAAACTGGCGAATATCGTTCGTGAGCAAAATGATTACATCCGCTACAATGTTGGCAGCAACTACATCAAATGTACCGCTTACCTTATCCGTCAGGTTTCCATGAATACCGGTAAAGCGGCCATCCATACCATTTATGCGTGCATTCTCTATTGCGGTGCGAACGCCCGCCTCATCAATATCTACACCGATTGCGCGCTTTGCTCCTAGTAAAAGTGCAGCAATCGATAAAATTCCGCTGCCGCAGCCAACGTCGAGCATTTCACTGCCGGGTGTAATATAATCCTCCAGCAGCTCCATGCACAGCCGCGTGGTTTCGTGTGTTCCGGTACCAAACGCAACACCGGGCTCAAGGTGCAGTACCGCACGGTCACCGGCATCGTATTCGTCTTCCCAAGTAGGGCGAATTAACAGGCGGTTCCCCACCGGCATTGGCTTAAAGTATTTCTTCCAATTGTTAATCCAGTCCTCTTCGAGGCACGAACTGGTATCAATGGTAAAATCGATTCCTTCCGCATGGTAGCGCTCGCTTAAAAATGCAACGGCTTCCGAGGGGTTGTCCTTCGGGTCAATATACACATGCACCAGTGCCTTGGTGCGGTCTTTCTTCAATAATTCTTCATCAATCAGGTCTATGTGGGCAATATCCCACGCCTCCTGCTCTAGGTTCGAATAATCTTCAATATAAATACCGTAGGGCACCACCATTTGGGCAATGTCGCCTGCCAAATCCACAGAATCGGCTGGCACGGTAATGGTTACTTCTGTCCATTCCATTTTATACGGCTCCCCTTTCTGTTCTGCACCTTATTGTACACGATTGTGCAGAAATTGTACATATTTTTCCCGGGCGAACGAATACATTTGACCATACGCCTATGGAATTTATGGAGAACAGGATTGGTGCTTTGCCTTATGAATAAACGCAAGTTTCTAATTAACACATTAATCTTAACAGCCGGTTCCCTCTTTATGCGGATGCTGAACATTGGCTACCGCGTTTTTATCACAGACCGCATTGGGGCGGCAGGGCTTGGTCTTTACCAGCTTATTTTCTCTGTATTTATTTTAGCGATTACCATTTCTACCTCCGGCATCAGCCTAGCTGTTACCCGGCTGGTGGCCGAAGCCATGGCAAAGGAAGACCCTGGCTACGCAAAGGGCGCTGTGCGAAAAGGAATTGCCTGCTCGCTTACCTTAAGCCTTGCCGCCATGTCGGTATTATTATTCCTCGCTGAGCCCATTGCCGTGTTTTTGCTCAATGAACCAGCTGCTGCCCGACCGCTGCAAATGCTGGCACCCGGCCTGCCCTTTATGGCTATCTCTGCTAGCTTGCGTGGCTATTTTATTGCTAGGCGCAAGGCACTGCGGCCTGCTACGGCAGAGATTTTAGAACAACTCGCCACCATTGGCATTGCCGTAGCACTTTTTGCCCTGCTGGCTCCGCAAACATTGGAAGGGGCCTGCCTCATTTTAATGTTGGGTTCCACTGCGGGTGAAATGATATCTTGCCTATTTAACGGGATTCTTTACTTTTGGGACATTCGCCGCCTGCGCCACCACCGGGCACGCGGCAAAGGAGCTTTGTGGGGAATTTTACGCATTGCTCTCCCCTCCATGACCGGCTATACAGCCCGCAATATTTTAAGTGCGGTAGAAAACCTGCTTATTCCATCTGGACTACGGAAAAACGGCTCAAATGCGTTGAGTGCAATGGCACAGTACGGTGTCATTCAAGGAATGGTGATGCCAGTTCTGTACTTCCCCGCGGCGCTTCTCTCTGCACTGGCGGCACTGCTGATTCCTGAAATGGCAGAAGCGAATGCCTCTGGAAAAGAACGCACCATTGCCCGTGCGACTGGGCGTGCAATGCAAATGACCTTACTCTTCTCCTTTTTAATCATGGGCATTTTTCTCGGCTTTTCACGCGATATTGGCCTTACCTTTTATAAAAATGAGCAGACTGGTATTTTATTGCGTATTTTAGCACCATTGGTGCCGCTCATGTACCTCGACGGTATTGTAGACAGCATTTTAAAGGGTCTCGACCAACAAATGAGCTCTCTCAAATACAATTTATCCGATTCCGCCCTGCGCGTGGTGCTCATTTACTCACTCATTCCTGTTTGGGGTATGAAAGGGTACATAGGCGTCGTATTTTTCAGCACGATTTTTAATGCAAGCCTTAGCATTCACCGCCTGATTAAAGTTACGCAAGTGCCGATTCAAATGATAGACTGGGTGTTAAAACCAATATTATGTACTTCCCTTTCCGTTTTGCTCGTCACACTTTTGCTCAAGCTATCCCCCTTTATCTTCTTTCTTCCCTACCAGTGCGTGCTCTTACAGGTGTTTGTAACGCCCCTGCTGTATACTTTATTTCTTATTTTGTGCGGCAGCCTTGGCAAGGATGATATTCGCTGGGTGCATTCCTTAACCGGCCGCAACGCACTACCCACAACAAATTCCAATTGACAAACTAGGAGCAAGTCCCTAAACTGAAATTCAGAATCTATTTTTAGAATCTCGGCAGAAAGAGGGCTCTCCATGCAAACGTTTGTAACGTTAACACTTTATTTCTCTGTTTACAGCATGATCGGCTGGCTATGTGAAAGCATTTATTGCTCGATACCCAAAAAAAGATGGATTAACCGGGGCTTTTTAAATGGCCCGTTTTGCCCTGTTTATGGGTTTGGCGCACTGATTATTTTAGGGGCACTAATGCCTCTGCAAGGTGTTTTTTCTTTTCCAAGTGAACTGGTCGTGGTGTTTTTCTCTGCTATACTACTTACCTCTGTTTTAGAATATCTCACCAGTGTTCTGCTAGAAAAACTGTTTCACACCTCCTGGTGGGATTATTCCAATCACAAATACCAAATTAACGGGCGTGTTTGTCTAACGAATTCTTTGTTATTTGGTGTAATGTCTACCTTTGTATTGGAGGTACTGCACCCCTTGGTAAACTCCCTGCTAAGCGACTTACCCCGCACTGCAACGTTCCCGCTCGCGGGAGGGCTTTTTGTGTACTTTATTCTGGACGCAACGGTAACAACCATGGGAATTCTGCGCATGAATGGCAAGCTCGCTCAGCTGCAAATCATTCTAGATGAAATTCGTGAACGCACAGCCACCGCGGCAGAAACCAATTTGGCAGAGCTTGAGCACTCCTTAGATGAGCTGCGCGACAAGGCAGACGAGCTGAAAGCAGAAAGCCTACTCAATCTGCGCCAAGCCCTAGAAGAGCTTCGCCAGAAAAAGGATGAATTGCAAACAGACAGCGTGGAGCGACTGCGCAGCTCTATTCTCGATTTTGTGAATGACGAAAACCGGATTCGGCTTCGTTTGCTGCAAAGCAAGCAGGAGTTTTTGGAATCGCAAACACACCCCATGCACCGCAGAATTATCGAAGCGTTCCCCCGCATGCGCTCCATTCAAAGCCCGGAATCCATGCAGCGTATTCGCCAGATTATAACGACAGCGCAAAAGAAGGTACAAGCCTCTTTTCAAAGCGATACAGAAGAGAATAAAGATTTTTCTGAAAAACATTGACATTTCTGGTGCTTCTCTAGTATACTAGGGAAAACGCATTCATATTAATTATATATGTTTATATTGTATTCAGGCAGTACTCTATTTTTCTCTACATTTTCGTGGTAAATCAGTTTCAGTTATATTTTTAGAAAGGAGCTGTCCGTTATGAAAATAAATTCTTACACACTACTCCACCTGCTTGGTTGTCGAATGTGCGGCATCTCCAGAAAAACGTACTGAAACCCACACTTTAATTTAAAGGAGAATTTGTAATGAGCAATCAATCGAATCACCAGTGGAAATTTGAAACACTTCAGCTTCATGTTGGCCAGGAGCAGCCTGACCCCGCTTCTGATGCAAGAGCTGTTCCCATTTACCAAACTACCTCTTATGTATTCAAAAACAGCAAGCACGCGGCAGACCGTTTCGGTCTGGCGGATGCAGGGAATATTTACGGCCGTTTGACCAACAGCACGCAAGATGTATTTGAAAAGCGTATTGCCGCCTTAGAGGGCGGAGTTGCCGCATTGGCTGTAGCCTCGGGTGCGTCAGCTGTAACGTATACCATTCTTAATTTAGCGCAGGCAGGCGACCATATTGTTGCTGCCAAAACCATTTATGGAGGCACATACAATTTACTGGCACACACACTGCCGCAATATGGTATTACCACCACCTTTGTTGACCCAGATAAAAACGGCAGCTTTGAAGCGGCTATTCAGGAAAACACCAAGGCTTTGTTCATTGAGAGCCTCGGCAACCCCAACTCCAATGTAATTGATGTAGAGAAGCTTGCCGCTATCGCTCATAAAAATGGCATCCCCTTGGTGATAGACAGCACCTTTACTCCCCCCAATCTGTTCCGCCCCATTGAACACGGTGCAGACATTGTGGTTCATTCCGCTACCAAGTTTATTGGCGGGCACGGCACTACGCTTGGCGGCGTGATTATTGACTCCGGCAAATTTGACTGGGCAGCCTCTGGCAAATTTCCCGGCCTTACCGAGCCGACCCCAAGCTACCACGGCTTGAGCTTTTCGCGCGATGTAGGCGCAGCCGCATTTGTTACCAGAATCCGCGCAATTTTACTGCGCGATACCGGCAGTGCTATTTCTCCTTTCAACGCATTTCTACTCCTGCAAGGGCTTGAGACTCTTTCTCTGCGCGTGGAGCGGCATGTGGAAAACACCCTAAAGGTCATTGACTTTTTGAGAAACCACCCCAAGGTGGAGCATGTAAACCATCCCGCTCAAAAAGACAGCCCCTACCATGCTCTCTACCAAAAATACTTCCCCAATGGTGCTGGTTCCATCTTCACCTTTGAGGTAAAAGGCGGCGCAGAAGAAGCCACGAAATTTATTGATAATCTTCAGCTCTTCTCTCTGCTGGCAAACGTAGCAGACGTAAAATCGCTGGTGATTCATCCGGCCTCCACCACTCACTCACAGCTAAGCGCAGAGGAGCTAATCGAGCAGGGAATCAAACCAAATACCGTTCGTCTTTCCATCGGCACCGAGCACATTGACGATATTCTTTACGACTTGCAGCAGGCATTCGATACGATTTAAGCAAATTATGATTTAAACCACAGTCCCAACCTCCAAATAGATATAAAAAAACGGCTGTGTTTTTCATTATCTGAAAACACAGCCGCTTTCTTTCATTTTATGGCTAATTGGTAGACCATTTTAACGAAAGCCTTGGAACGAAACAGAATATTGACTGCCTTTTCCTCAATATTCACGTTGGTTCATTTTCACTTTCATGGTAAAATCCGAAAGAGCAGTTAAAAAGGCATTCCCAATCAAACGAAATACCCTTGCACATGATATTCTGTTATGGAAGGAGGTGCTTTCATATGCACGCATGGGAACAAATACAACAAACGATAGAATTCATTGAGTATCATTTGGATGAAGAAATTAGCATTGAAAGCCTAGCAAAGATGGCATCTTTATCCCCTTTTTACTATCAGCGGCTGTTTCGCCGACTGGTTAGAAAACCGGTTGCCGAGTATATAAAACTCCGTCGTATGGCAAAGGCAACGGATTTCATGCTCCAAAAAGACAAGCGTATTTTAGATATTGCAATAAGCCTTGGATTTTCCTCCCATGAGCACTTTTCCCGCACCTTTAAAAGCACCTTCGGGATAACACCGGACGAATACCGTAAAAACCCGCAAACACTGAATCATATGACAAAGCCCGAGCTTTCGCTTTACTACACTCTGATTGATGAAGGTGTGCCCTTAATCACTGACGGAATCGTTCTGGAAGTAAACAGACGGGAAATTGAGGAGCCGGTTTATTTTACAGGCGTAAAAATGGACATGCCGATTCAGTTTATAGAAGGACTGGGCATTAAATCCGGCATTGACCCGCTGGAAGCTCTTTGGCGTAATTTTCATGAGCAGAAGCAAACCATACTTGGTCTTGCTGAGAATAATGAAGAAATTGGTGTGGCATATCCTTGCTTGGAGGATGGCTTCTTTAGTTATTTTGCAGGTGCAAGGTCTGGTCATGCAAAGGCACCAAGTGGATTTATGCTCTGGGAGCTACCACCAGGCAAGTATGTCGTTTGTTCCTTTGAAGCGGAGAACTTTCAGGCGCTCGTTATGGATGCCCTTTACAAAGCGCAACAATATGTTTACAACACATGGCTACCAAACCACAAGCTGCAAACTGAAGCCTTTTGTGCAGAGCGCTATGCGAGCCATTCCCCCGAAACCACAAACATGGAAGTATGGCTGAAACTAATATAATCATTTTATGTGCAAAGCACTGGGGAGTCGTTATGTACTTTTCGGTGCTTTTTCATATTAAGACGATGGAAGTCTTCCGAAAATTATGGTACGATAATCTTAAACAAAGTAAATCTATATTTTTTATTTAAAGTATTTCTAAAATTAAGGAGGTACATGAATATGGTCAAAACGAGAAATATTGCCTCTTAAAATACAATCTATTTTAGGAGGCAAATATTATGAACTTTATTGAAATACAAATAGAGCAATGGGCAAGAAAAGAGCACTATGATCATTATAAAAACAAGGTCCGATGCTCTTATAGCATAACGATAGACATCGATATTACGAATCTGCTGATTCGCTTAAAAGAACGAGAATTAAAAGCCTACCCTGCGCATATCTTTATGCTTTCCACTGTAGTGAATCAATTGCCGGAGTTTCGAATGACAGTCAATGATGAACAACGTTTGGGATATTGGGAGGTTATCGACCCCGTATATACCGTTTTGAATTCGGATACAAAAACATTTTCTGCTATATGGACAAAGCATACCCGCTGTTTTAATACTTTCCATCGTGCATATTTGCAAGATACAGCACAGTATGCCAATGGGAAACTGTTCCCGCAGGAACATGTTGCACCCAATACTTTTACGATCTCTAGTGTTCCATGGTTGGATTTTTCAGCGTTCAATATCAATGTTTTTTCAGACGGTAACTATCTCTTGCCGATCTTCACCATTGGGAAATATAAAGAGGCAAATAGTAGAATCAAGATGCCACTTGCCATCCAATGCCATCACGCGGTTTGTGATGGCTACCATGTTGGAAAATTTGTAGAAATCTTGCAACAAATGGCTACAGATTGCGATGAGTGGTTGTAGCATAAACTGTTTTAATAAGGTAGTAGAAGTATTTTATGTCTAGTACCGAAACCACATTTGATTCGAGGTGAAGCAGTGGACTATAAAAACGATAGTTGTTGGAAAGATATGCAAAAATATTTACCCTTAGATAATAGACTTACTTCAAACACTGCTCCACTAGAGAAATTTATGTCTATTGGGAACATAAATTTGCATATTGACCATTACATGGTTGAAAAGCCTCTGGCACGTATTGTACTATTTCACGGAGTAGGTGGAAATGGTCGGCTACTTTCGTTTATTGCTTTGCCGTTGATGAAAAACGGATTTGAAATAATCTGTCCAGATTTACCTCTATATGGGTGTACAAAATATAGCGGTATCATTACTTACGATATGTGGGTAAAATGCGGGGTTCAAGTGGTGAACCAGTTTCACCGCGATACGGTACCAATTTTTCTTTTCGGGTTAAGTGCGGGAGGAATGCTGGCCTACCAAGTGGCAACCAGATGTTCCGATATAAGTGGTATCATTGTAACTTGTATCCTCGACCAACGAGATAAGCATATCAGAAAAACGACAGCTCGTAGTCCCTTTATTGAGTTGATTGGAAACGCTTTGCTTTCAGCCACTTACAGAATAATCGGTTCGTTAAAAGTACCTATGAAACTGGTGGCAAATATGAGGGCAATAGCAAACGATAATGATCTTGCAGAATTGCTGATGAGAGACAAAAAATCATCCGGCGCAAGTGTACAGCTATCGTTCATTCATTCCATGCTGAATCCGATGATTGATGTTGAGCCGGAATTTTTTACTCAATGTCCATTTCTTTTGGTACACCCCGAAAACGACCGTTGGACGGATATTCGCCTTAGCAAATTGTTTTTTGATAGACTTGCTTGCAATAAGGAGTTGCACATATTGGAGGGGGCAGGGCACTTTCCTGTTGAAGCTAAAGGGCTAAAGCAATTAGAAGAATTTTGCACTGAGTTTCTATGTAAGCAAATACAATGAGCAAATTCTTTAGCAAGCCGAATCCAGTTCTGGTAAAGCTTATCTAACTTATCAAGAAATTGAGCCGTTGCATCTTCATTAAGATGCAACGGCTCTTATTTTACTTTTATCGTCCATTTAGAATGGGAATATCGGCCATTGCTTATCCCAAATAGTACTGTAGCGCTTTCCCGATATATTCCGATGCGCCTTCACCGTATTTTTTATCCGTAACATTGATAAATACAGGATTGGTAAGGTAGTTTTCGGCCATAAAACCCCAGTAGTTTTCCCCTACATCCAAACCGTTGTTATTTTGGTTGCAAAAATCAATTAGCTCCCGTACCGTTGCCTGAATTTCATCCGATTCTACATCTTTGCTTAAATCTGCCGTAAGCATTCTCGTAAGGTAATCTGTCTTATCAATCAATTGAGCTACATCGATTGTTTCTGCTTCCTCTTGTAAAAATTTCTCTATATTCTTTTCCGAAGCTTTCACATAGTTCTCTACACTCCCATAGACCTGAATGGCTAGTTCCGCAATCTTCGATTCATTGGATTTTAATTCACTTACCATTTCATCAAATTTATCCAAATCGCCAAACTTTTTCACGATTGCATCCGTAAGCGTTCTTTTAAACTCTTCTAGAGCTGTAAAATAATCGTTCATATCAAATTCCTTAAAATCCATAACTGTTTCTCCTTTTTCCAGTTTTTCTAATAAGCTCAGTAGTCGATTGAGTCGGTCCCGCTTCATTTGGATGAGAGTTTTCTGCTTTTTAAATGCATCCAATCTATTAAACGTTGATTTATCCATAATTTCTTTTATTTCTTTCAACGTAAAATCCAACTCTTTAAAAAACAGAATTTGTTGTAACACTACTAAGGAATCGTCATCGTATAATCGGTAGCCTGCATCAGTCACTTGGGATGGCTTAAACAAATCAATTTCATCATAAAATTGAAGGGTTCTAACGCTAACGCCCGTTAACAAAGAAACCTGTTTTACTGTTTTCAATCAAAAGCCCCTTTCTCGGTTTCAATTCAGTTTCAATAAGGTACCATGAAAGATTTAAGAGCTTATTCTTTCATATGACCCTGAATTAAGCATACGTTATCACGTAACGTGAGAGTCAATCCCTTTTTTAAATATTTGTTATATTCTTTCTTACACTGACGATTTATCAAACAAAACGGAACCGATACTCCTTGTCATTAGTGGAGTGCCGATTCCGTTTTATAAATATATTTTATTTGCTAGCAGTTAATATGATTCTCATACCTAGATTTTCTTCTCGAAAGAAAGCGTTATTTATAAAATAGACCGGCAAGCTTCATATCCTTTGTAAAGGAAATGGTGTAAACAAATGCCTTTTTCTCATATTGGGCTTTTGCAACCACCACCGCATATTCCACTTTGGTTTTGGGGTCAGTGGAGCTGGCTACATCCATTTCTTTTAACTCTTGAAAGACACCGCCCTCACCAATTGCTTTATAAATCTGTGCTAATGTTTCATCGGTTAATGCTGTTTTCATGGTATCATCGCTAATTTCACGCAGAGCGTCGCCATCCTGCTCATTTACCGCTGTAATAACCTTTGTTGCCGCTTCCTTTACCTTATCCGAATCAAAATCGGAAGAGAGCTGCTTCTGCCCACCGCACGCAGTAAGAATTGCAACACACAGCGTCAACACCACAGTAATCGCAAATACTTTGTTAAGCTTCCAATTTTTCTGTTCCATTGAGAATTCCTCCTTGTAAATAAAGCTTTCGAGACAGAAACACATATGCACCAATGCACAAAACCATTGCAGCAAAAATCAACTCTACAATTCCAACCGGTATTCCATATTTCGTAAGCAGAGGCAAAACGGAATCAACCACACCATGCAACACAATGGCTACCAAAAGATAGCGAAAACGCTGTCCGGTTTGAAACCCATTCCAAACAATTACTGTTAAAAACAGGTGGAGCAGCACAGCAAGAGACCGCTCAACAAGTGCCATCTTTAATTCGCCAAATGTATAGCCTTGTAAAAACAGAGGAACCAATACAAGAGATGCTTCCATGCCTCCGTGGCCCAGCCCAAACAACAAGGGCTGCGCGATAGTGCACTTGGCAGGTCGCAGCAAAAATTGTTTGCATAAAAAGCGGAAGCCCTCTTCAAACACACCAGCAGAAAGGCCGATAACCGCTACCGCTAATACGGGGTGCAGAGTAACAAACATGGTAAACCATACGCTTTTGCTCAATAGCGCCAACAGAGGGATACGCAAAAGCGGCTGTGAAACGAAATAACACGCTGCTCCCAATAAAATCCATAATAGGACTTTCAGTAGCTTACTGTATTTACGTTTGTTTGTATTCAACTCCTTTTCTCCTCTCTATAAAATAAAAAAACGCCAACCGGCATTTTGGCGGCAGCCAGCTTTTTCAAGCAGGTTACCAACGCCAGTGCCGATTAGCGAAAAAACGTCCGGAAGCATCGGTGAATCCCGGCAAAATACAACAGAGTAAGCGGAACATTCCGCTAATAGCCGGATATTTCTATTTTAATACTCCTCCCAAACTCTATCCATTAACAGGATTCATCAAGAGAGCTTCTTCGTTTTTTATTTGCAAAAATTTTCTAAATAGCTGTCCAAAGCAGCCTCGATAATTCGAATTGCCTCTTCACGACCGCTGACTTCTTTAACAGCAGTCTCTTTGTTCTCCAGTTCCTTGTAAACACGGAAGAAATGTGACATCTCATCAAAAATATGAGTAGGCAGCTCATTAATGTCTTGGTATTGGTTATAGGTGGGGTCGTTAAACGGAATTGCAATAATCTTTTCGTCACTGCGGCCACCGTCTAACATAGAAATAACACCGATTGGGAAGCAGCGAACCAGAGTGTGGGGCTCAAGCGGTTCGGAGCAAAGTACAAGAACGTCGAGCGGGTCACGGTCATCGCCGTAGGTTCTGGGGATAAAGCCATAGTTTGCCGGGTAGTGCGTGGAGGTATAAAGGATACGGTCCAAAATAATTAAACCAGTCTCTTTGTCCAACTCATACTTTTTCTTACTGCCCTTCGAAATCTCGATTACCGCAATAAAATCGGAAGGGTTAATTCTTTTGGGAGACATATCATGCCAAATATTCATTTTTGAAACTCCTGTTCACAGTATATGCAGCGGTAAAGCTGCGATTTTTCATCACAAAGCCGAAAAATATGATCAACGCCCTCCTCCGCATTGCTGATGCAGCGCGGATTTTTGCAGCGGATCACATTCGTTACTCGCTTTGGAAGCTCCAAGCTTCTTTTCTCAACGATTTTCCCCATATCAATCACATTGATGGTAATATTATGGTCTATTACCCCCAGAATGTCAAGATTCAAATCCGTTTTTCCTTCAATCTTGATGATGTCTTTTTTACCCAGTCGGTTGCTTTTGGCATTTTTGATAATGGCGATACTGAAATCAAGAGAATCCAGCCCTAACAGGTGGTACACCTGCATACCAGAGCCTGCTTGAATGTGGTCGATTACAATACCGTGCTCGAGGCTGTCTATATTTAGCATACCGTCACCTCCAAAAGCTTTAAGATTAAGGCCATTCTTACATAAACGCCGTTCTGTGCCTGTTCAAAATAGGCCGCTCTGGGGTCGTTGTCTACCTCCGGCGTAATTTCATTGACTCGGGGCAGCGGGTGCAGTACGGCAAGGTCACTCTTTGCCGCGCGAAGCTTGTCCGCTGTTAAAATGCAGGTATCCTTCAAACGAACGTAATCTTCTTCGTTAAAGAAGCGTTCTTTTTGAATACGGGTCATGTATAGAATGTCCAGTTCCGGCATTGCTTCTTCAAGCGTTAACACCTGCTCAAACGAAGCATTGTTTGCCAGCAGAACATCTTGCATAATATAGCTCGGTACACGCAGCTCTTCGGGTGAAATGAGAACAAAGTGAATGTCGCCGAAGCGCACGAGAGACTTCATAAGCGAATGCACCGTTCTACCAAACTTTAAGTCGCCGCAAAGTCCAATCGTCATTTGGTTCAGACGGCCTTTTTTACGGCGGATTGTCATTAAATCCGTTAATGTTTGGGTCGGGTGTTGGTGGCCACCGTCCCCCGCATTGATAACCGGAATGCTGGAGTAGTGAGAAGCAACCAGCGGTGCACCCTCTTTAGGGTGGCGCATAGCACAAATATCTGCATAGCACGATACGGCACGAATGGTATCTGCCACACTTTCGCCTTTGCTTACCGAGCTGTTTTCTGCTGAGGCAAAGCCCAGTACACTGCCGCCAAGGCGTAGCATAGCAGATTCAAAGCTCAACCGGGTCCGCGTGCTCGGCTCATAAAACAGTGTTGCCAAAATCTTGCCGCGGCAAGCCTCGGCATAGGTGGAGGTGTCCAGCGCAATTTGATCTGCCACTTTAAGCAGCTCAAGCGTTTCCTCCACGGTAAAATCCAACGGGTCTATCAGGTGCTTCATTCCGGTCTTCCTTTCTTTTCCCGCGTGCTCAAAAGAAGCACACCTTGAAAATCATGGAGCTTTCAAAGTGTGCCTGTTCTGTGCTATTGTTTCACTATTTTTCTATCACCCAGTAGTATAGCGGAAAAAGTGCCAACTGTCCATACTTTTTAAATAGGCAGTTTAGAATTTTTCAGGCTGGTCTGCGCGTACACGTTCTACGGCTTGTCCCAAATCCTCCAGCAACACGGTAATTTGGTGAATCTTTTCTTCTCCAAAAAGTGACGCTACCGCATCCACACGATCCAAAAAGCGGTCAATCGCGTTATTAAAAATCGTTTCACCCTCGGGTGTGAGCGCTACATAGACCACACGGCGGTCATCGGTTGCAGCGGTACGGGTAACTAAGCCTTTTTTTTGCAGAGATTTCAGCATTTGAGATACCGCCGGCATCGACATTCCCATATTCGTGCTTAGTTTTGATACCTTAACACCCGGTACACTTTTCTGGCAGCCACACTCCTGCAAGCAGCAATGTATTTTGTGCAGCATCATGAATTCACCCTGCGGTACACCTGGTACCTCAGGAATTAAATCCTTCATTCTTTTTAAATAATGTAACACGACAAACAACTCGTCTGTACGTTTTTTGGCAGACATAATAGCCCTCCCCCATTTTGTTGAACCCTTACTTTACAAATGCCAATAATAGTAAAACCATGTACGCGACCCTCTTTATTCGGGGGGGCGAAACTACACCATTTAATCTCAATCACTTCATTAATTAGTTAAGTATATGAAATAGTATAGTTTGTTTTTTGTATTTGTCAAGAAAGGAACGGTAAATGGATGATGAGTTATTTAGTTTCTCCCTTAAAACTCCGCCTTTTGGCTGCGTAAAAACAAGTCGGAAAGAACCTTGTCCGCCGCTTGCCCGCTGTGAATGACCGCCTCAACCGCTTTGCAGATAGGCAGTTCCACACCGTATTGCTCGCCCAACCGAAGCATAGCGCGGGTGGTGGCAACACCCTCCGCCAATTCTCCGTACGGCTCTCCTTTTACAAAACGCTCACCAAAGGCACGGTTGTGGCTATAAGGAGAAAACACGGTGGCCTGGTAATCGCCCAGGTGAGCCAGCCCATAGGCAGAAATCTCATTGCCTCCCATCGCTTTTATCAAGCGGGCAATCTCACGGGTCCCACGAGACATCAACGCGCCCTTTAGTGCTGTTTTATTCAGACCGTCCAGCATACCAGCGGCAATGCCGATAACGTTTTTTGAGGCCGCTCCCACTTCATTGCCAAGAAGATCTTCCCCATAATAAAAACGAATCATACTACCGGAAAACTGCTCGATTAAAAACCGCTTGGTTTCCTGGCTTTTGCTATCGATTACCATGCAATTGGGAATCCCGGCAGTAAAGTCCTGCACATGGCCGGGGCCAACCCAAATGGCAACTCCCGTTTCAGGCAGAAGGAACTCTTCCGCTACCTCTGTTAGGCGCTTACCAGTAGAGGCTTCAATGCCTTTCATGCAAAGCACCACCGTCTTGCCTTGCAACGAGAAAGACGAAAGCTGCTGCATGAGCCCGCGCAGGCTTTGCGAGGGAATAGAAATTACAATTATTTGCGCTTCTTGCACCGCTTTTTCTAAATCATCGCAAAACTGAACAGACTCAGGGAAAGTGACAAGCCCATTTGTGCGGGTTTGCCGCAGCTTTGTAAACTGCTCGCTGGTTGGTCTTCCATAGATGGTGACTTCTTTTCCCAAACCAGAGAGATACCATGCGATAAAGCCGCCCCAACGCCCACTGCCGATGACTGTTATTTTCATTCGCTATTGCTCCTTTTGCATTCCCATTTTAAGCTGATTCTGCCCAAAGTGACAGATTGCCGTTCTCTTAATCATCATAGGGGGTTTGTACTCTCTTGTCAATTCTGGCTCAAAGCATCCGATTCCCATTTATTTGGGTCAATTCCCGCTCTGTCGAATACGTGAAACATAGAAAATACTGCTCATTGTATTATTGCGCACCGCATTTTCTACTTCAGTGCATATTCCCGGTAGAGCCGTATTCAAGTATTTATTTGTTCTCTCTGGCAGGGAAAGTGATTTGCAGATTTTATGAAACACAGCTTCCAATATCCTCAGCAGCTCTTCTTTTGGCATTGAGATTAGTTTATCCCTTAATGCCAGTAAATCCTGCTGTGTTACACGCAGGGTTAAAAAGTTTTTCTCGCATAACGCACAACCGATTGCCGCGGTGAGAACAGGGCCGCAAATATTTACGGGAAGCTGCCGGTAGTCTACGGGCAGGCCGCATAGGAGTGCATCCACCGCAGCCGGGTTAAAACAGGCACAAAACTGATTTTCACTGTCTGCCCTCTCCAAATACTCTCGTATAAATTCAATACCAGCCAAATCTTCCACGGGTTGAAGCAACGGGTAATCAGCTGTGATATGGATTTGCTGTGCCGAAAACTGCGGGCGGTACAGCTTAAAAAAACCGTTGATACCATCTTGGAGAGTGGAGCGATAAAATACATTCGGTGTGACAAAGAGGCGGCGCAGTAAGCCCACATGTATCAGCTTTGTTGTTTTGAGCATTCTCTCTATTTTTTTAGTCCCTCGAAGAAAGAACGCTTCTGCCCCTTCATTAAACAACGCTTGTGCAGCGTCGTCGGGATTTTCATATTCCTTAATGCCAACACCAATGGTAAATAGGATGGATTCCATAATTCCCTCTGCCTCCTCCACCCGAACCGAGCTGCTATCAATCCCATTATAAAGCTGGGTTTGGCGTGCCAAAACCGAAAGGCATGCAAGCTGTATGGCCTCAATTTGTGCTACCGTAAGCACTTCGGTATCGTATGCCTGCTCGAGCAAGGAGGAAACATAATGCGCGCCACTAAGCTGTGAGCGGTCTATACGGCTAATTCGTTCCAGAGAGTTCATCCTCATCCTCCTCTTCTTCGTTCACCAGATCCTCATTGTATTCGGCAGGCCGCCGCCACCGTAAATTCTCGGCAAGGCGGTATAGCTCCCTACCTGCTAAAAGCTGTAAAGAGCCCGCACAGGGACCATCATACGCTTTTTTCATGTAATCAATCAGCTCGTCATCGCTGATGCGGTCTTCCGTTTCATTCTTATAAAAATAAAATAGCTCCACAAGCTCGTGAAGCGTAGACTCATAGTTTTGATTCATCAGGTAAGGGGAGTCACTGAATGCGTAAATGAGTTTTTGTATGACCCCACCGCCGAACTCCACTCTCCCCGCTGTTTTTAATGCAAACGCGCGGGTTTCAACCAGCTGTACTGCCTGCTGTTCCGTTAACTGCAAGCCAAAACGGGCAGAGATTTCATTGCACTTTAAAATATCCCCTACGGCCTGTTTTTGAATTAACCCCTGATTCAAAAATCCCAATTCAAACCCCAAAACGCATCACTCCTCCTTTAACAGCAGCATGGTGCTTCGCACGGCTTGTCGAACAACAGAACGACAAAACGCCTCATCCTCTTCTATCAATTGGCGACCAGAAATATAATTCGAGATTTCTCCAATGATATAGCAGTGTACGAAATGCACCGTCTCTTCCAACTTTTCATTTAAGGGCGGTGTGCCGCCAAGCTCCTGCCAAATCTGTGCCACTATACTATTCATTTGCTCCCGAGCCGCCGCCACAGCAAACGCATTATTCTCCGGCCGATGCTCACCCAAATACTCAACCCATACCAGTCGGAACCAGCCCGTATTTTTTAAATACACGCGCACCACGGCACCAAAAAAAGCCTGCAATTTACACTCTGCTACAAGCTCTGTGTTAACTGACATGCGGATCTGTTCTAACATTTTCTCCATACAAGCAGCGTGCGCTTCCCACAAAAGCTCTGTATACGACAAAAAATAGTTATACAGGTTCGTATGGGCGCAGCCCAAATCCCGTGCAATTTCACGCAGATTCAGGCTCTGCACATTGCGGCGGTTTTGCAGCAGCTCCAGTGTTCTATTAATTATCTGTTCTTTTGAAATGGGCTTGCGGCTTGCCATGCGTTCTCGCTCCAATCTATTACCATTGGTAATTACCGTTGGTAATAGATTGTATCACTCCTTTTGTGTGCTGTCAATGTGTTTCATGTCAACGCTCTCCTTTTATTAATAAGAAATATATGGTAATATACTTACAACTGAAAAAGAAAAGGAGCGCAAACATGGACCATAATCAAATGGAAAGCGCCACAAAAGCTATGATCGCGTGGCTAGCAGATGAGCACGAACTTGGCACGGCTCCCTCAATTATCGATTGTGCAGGAGAATTTGATTTGCACGAATACCATTACTATATCTTTAAATATAAGAAAAGCTTTTTCGGCAAATGGCTTCTGGGTGTTTGCGGAGGCTATGAGCCTGGCGATACAGAGCACTGCGGGCATGTGTTTAGCGAGATGGAGCCCTATGACTCCAAAACAGCCGTAGAAAAATCCATTCAAATGGTCGAGAAAATACGTGCATATTGGATGCAGCAGGCCGCGGAACTGCAAAAGCAGCAAGCACAGCAGGTTCCCCCTCCTTATGACAGGGACTCGGTTACTCCCGAACAAGAGGAACGCAAAGCGCGTTCCATTGCCATCTTAAAAGAAGAGGGCGTTCCTTACATAGAACATCTTCCCGTTATTGAGATAGATGTAACCCCACGTGCTCCGGAAGAAATTGCAAAGCGTGCCATCGCCTGCCTGCTGAGTGTACAGGTTGCCTGCGACTTTGCCCATGAAGGGGAAGTTGAGCAATCCCGAAAATTTTTCCTAAAGATGCTGGACTCTTATGGTCTTACAGAAGAATTAACCCCATTAGAGAAAAATATTTTCTTCGGTAAACCAAGTAAACAAGAGGCCGCAAATGCGGGTTGGAAATATGAAGCCTATTGGCCATTGATTTGGGCGTTGGGATTAGTGGATGAGCTAAAATACCCAGACCAGATTTGTGACTGCGAGCATGCGATTGAAGTAGTAAGCTCCTGCAATAGTTTTAAGGAGTTTTTACAAAGCACCACACCACGCAGTATAGAAGAAATTTTAGATGAAGCCGATTTGATTTTCCGTTACGACTGGGCATGTGTGGAAGCCCGTATACACGGTAAAGAAGCACCTGCAGGTCTAGATTCCGGCGTTGTGATGGAGCGGCACTGTGGACTAAACTGGCTGATTGGAAAAAACACCGATAACGACGATTGGGACACCGTATCTACCAATACGTGATACTACCAAAACCACTTTGCTGCCATCACAATATAGATAGGCATTGCCAACAGCCGCTATATTATGGTAGGTTGGACTTATAAAGTAAACTCAGTTGAAGTTTATAACAGAAGGGAAATATAGCATGAGGGACGAAACAAAGTGCATTCACAGCGGGTATACTCCTAAAAATTCGGAACCAAAAATGGTTCCCATTGTTCAAAGCACTACCTATGTATTTGATTCTACCCAAGAGGTAGGTGACGTGTTCGATGAGCCAACCAAAGCTCTCATTTATTCACGTTTTGCCAACCCAACCGTAATGGCGGTGGAGCAGAAAATTGCAGATTTAGAGGGCGGAGTGGGCGCCATGTGCACTTCCTCTGGTCAAGCCGCTACCCTGCTTGCTATTTTGAACCTCTGCAAAGCAGGAGACAGCTTTATTAGTACCTCTCAAATTTACGGCGGTACGTTAAACCTGTTCGCCGTTACTTTGAAGAACTATGGTATTGAGTGCATTTTTGTGGATGCCGATGCAGACGAAGAAACGATTGGTGTCGCAGTGCGTGAAAACACCAAGCTTATTTTTGGTGAAACCATTGCAAACCCTGCTTTAAGCGTGCTCGATATTGAAAAGTTTGCACGCATCGCGCACAGCCACGGCATTCCTTTGGTTATGGATAACACCTTTGCCACCCCCATTCTTTGCAAGCCGTTTGAATATGGGGCAGATATTATTGTGCACTCCACTTCGAAGTATATGGACGGTCACGCAGTGCAAGTTGGCGGCGTCATTGTAGACAGCGGCAACTTTGACTGGACGAACGGTAAGTTCCCCGATTTTACCGAGCCAGATGAATCTTACCATGGCATTACTTATGTAGGGAACTACGGCAAAGCGGCATACATTATCAAAGCCAGAATGCAGCTCATGCGCGACTACGGCGCTTATCCGGCGGCAAACTCTGCGTTCCTGTTAAATATGGGGCTTGAAACACTCGCCGTTCGTATGGAGCGTTACTGCAAAAACGCGCTTGCTGTGGCAAAATACCTTGAGGCCTCCGATAAAATTGAGAAGGTTATTTACCCCGGCCTAGAAGGAGACAAATACCATTCACTGGCGAAAAAGTACCTAAAGGGAACAAGCGGCGTTATCACGTTTGTAATTAAAGGCGGCAAAGAGAATGCCGTTCAGTTTATGGACGGCCTGAAGCTTGCTTCCATTGAAGTGCATGTGGCAGACATTCGCACCTGTGTGCTGCACCCTGCCAGTGCAACGCACCGCCAGTTAACCGAAGAACAGTTGGTTGCCGCCGGTATTAACCCGGGTATGATTCGTTTCTCGGTTGGTCTTGAAAATGTAGAGGACATTATTGAAGATATTGAGCAGAGCCTGCAAAATATTTCAGTTTAATCTAGTTTTTGAGTTAAGAGGAAAGAAGCTTTTCAACATTATCGTAAAAAATGTTGAAAAGCTTCTTTTTCTATCTGTGATTAAAATTTTTATATCTTAATTATTTTGCTATAATAGAATTTATTTTGCTAAAAGTGCTTCACGAATGCGACCAATGAGCTCTGCGTTCTTCTGCTCATCAAAATAAACCTGATCGGGATTCATTGCAAACGTGCCGCCCCACTCCGCACCGTCACGGTACTTGGGAACCAAATGAAAATGCAGGTGGTGACCAGTGTCTCCATATGCGCCGTAGTTTACCTTTTCCGGGTGAAACAGCTGGTGTATCACCTTTGCTACGCGGTTTACTTCCGCAAAATAAGCATTTCTTTCTTCGTCGGTAAGCTCAATCATTTCACTTACATGTTTTTTATGAGCGACGACAACTCGTCCCTCATGAGATTGCTCTTTGAACAGATATACTTTTGAGGTATCGAGCTCACAAATTTTAATACCGAACTTCTCTAGTAGCTCGCCTTCTACACAATAGGCGCACGTCGCATCCATTTTAACCGCTCCTTTATTAATTCCATTGTAAAGCCTTTACCCCGCTTTCGGGAATAATAAGCTCACTGAAAATACCATTGGCAACAGCCGTTATTTCTATTTTCGAATTTATTATAAGGCGGAAGTTGCCTTACGTCAACTAATCTACTGTAATTTTAAGAAAGACTTTTCTTTTGTTTTGTCTCCTTACGACTTTGTGCTTTTTGGTATGCGGCATGAATGGGCTGTGACTTTTCCGTTCGATTAATCTGAGCGAGCAACTCTGCTATTTGACCTCCCACTGCCTCCACCTCTTGGTGGAACATGCGAGCAGACACCCGAAGTGCTCCATGCCCCAGAATAATCATTTGCTCCATACCGTCAGAGGTTGCTACGCGAACACGGTATTTGCGTGCCAGCTCATAGGTCGTTTTCTCAATATAAGCGTCGGCAGTTTCTGCCTGCTTAGTATATACCACACTAATATTGTGGTAACGCTGCACCTCGCCGGTATTCCGCGGAACACGGTACGCATCAAATACCAAAATAACCTCACATTTGCGGTAGCCTTGATAATTGCTGAGCAAATCCATCAGCAGCTTTCGTGCGGTATCAAGGCTTTCGCGCGCCACTGTTTTCAGCTCATCCCATGCAAATATAATATTGTAGCCGTCTACCAGTAGGTACTCCGGCCCGGTAGGAATCGGGCGAATCGGCTCCGCTGTTTGGGCAGACTGGGTTCCCGAAAGTGGCTTTTGTGGCCTCATCTCACGCCGTTTTACCGTACCATAGGTGCGCTCAAATATCTCTTGCAATTCCTTGTCCTGCTCCAAAGCACCTGTGTAAGATACAGGTACTCTTCCGGTAACAGGTACTACTTCTTTCTCTTGCACTGTTTCCTCGCCGAGTTGCCAGCCGCTCTCTACATGCATGTATTCCCGTACTTTATTCCATGGTACGGAAAAACCCGAACCGTGCGAACAAAAAATGGAATCCGCCGGATGTGCAAGGTCACGCTCTGCATCGTAGCCAATTTCGGAGATTACTTCCTCCGCATTCTGGCACGGCTCATATCCATGATAAAAGCAAGACAGCTTTGCTCTGCCCCGTGTATAGGACAAAACCTCCCGCCCGTAGTCCCTCAAACCAGCTACGGGCGCACTGCCTGCGAGAAGTGTCAGCTCCCCCTCCGGCTCCGGCGGGATACAGCTCCCACCCATGCGCTGAATATCCGTCATTGCACGGCCTACATTTTCAGCGGGAAGCTCCAAGCGGAAATCGTACCATGGCTCTAACAAAACACTTTCGGCACTCATCAGCCCTTGCCGCACTGCACGGTAGGTGGCTTGGCGAAAATCGCCGCCTTCCGTGTGCTTTACATGCGCACGCCCAGCAACAAGCGTAATGCGCAGGTCAGTAATTGGAGAACCAGTTAATACACCGCGGTGAACCCGCTCCTCTAAGTGAGACAGAATCAGTCTTTGCCAGCTTCTTCCGAGCAAATCTTCGGGGCAGGTGGAAGAAACATGAACGCCGCTTCCCCTCTCTCCCGGCTCCAGCATAAGGTGCACCTCCGCATAGTGGCGCAGCGGTTCATAATGCCCCACCCCCTCTACGGGTGCGGCAATGGTCTCTTTATACACAATACTCCCGGAACCAAACTCCACGCTTAGGTCGAAGCGCTCTAGGATAAGCGTTTTTAATATTTCTAACTGAACCTCACCCATTAATTGCAGTGAAATCTCACGGTGCTGCGCGTTCCAAACCAAGTGAAGCTGTGGGTCTTCCTCTTCTAATACACTTAGCTTTTGCATGGCACTGTGGGGGTCACACCCCTGCGGCAATAAAACCCGGTATGTCAACATAGGCTCGAGTACGGGAAGTTCCCCTGCCTGCTGTTCGCCCAGCCCCTGCCCTGCACGGGTTTGGGTTAGCCCCGTTACCGCACAGATAGTTCCGGCAGGTGCCTGCTCCACCGACTGATATTTCACACCGGAGTAAATACGGATTTGATCCACCTTTTCTTCGCTCTCCTGTGTCTTTAGTGACATTTTCACGCTCAGGGTGCCACCGGTTACCTTTATATGTGTTAAGCGGTTCCCCTGCGAATCGCGGGTGATCTTAAACACACGGGCGGCAAAGCGCTGCGGGTATTGCGGAAGCTCTGTGTATAACGAAAAACCTTTCACTAACTCTTCTAACCCTTGCAGGCGCAAGGCAGAGCCAAAATAGCAAGGGAACACCTTACGGCTTGCAATGAGTTCGGCAATCTCTTCGTTTGAAAGCGAGCCGTGCTCTAAGTAACGGTTCGTGGCTGATTCGTCACACACCGCAACGTTTTCCATCCAATCATCGCTGCTTTGCTCTGCATCAAAATCGACACAACCCTCTGAAAGAGTAGCTCTTAACTCCTGCATTACATGCTCACGCTGTGTTCCAGGTAAATCCATTTTGTTGATGAATAGAAACGTTGGAATCTGGTAGCGGTTTAGAAGCTGCCAAAGCGTTCGGGTGTGGCTTTGAATCCCGCTTGCACCACTGATGACAAGAATCGCGTAATCAAGCACCTGCAAGGTACGTTCCATCTCACTGGAAAAATCCACATGCCCCGGTGTATCGAGTAGTGTCATTTCTAAATCGCCAATTGGCAGAACCGCTTGCTTCGAGAAAATGGTGATTCCACGTTCCCGCTCCAAGGCTTCCGTATCTAAAAAAGCATTTTTATGGTCTACCCGCCCCAATTGACGCAAACGCCCGCAGGAATATAGTAACCCCTCGGTAAGCGTGGTTTTTCCTGCGTCTACATGAGCCAAAATTCCAACTGCCAGTCGTTTCATATTGCTCCCCAATACCCATTTATTAAAAAGCCGCTCCGCCGATATTCCGCAGAGATGATACGGCACGTTTTTCTTTCGTAATCATACCATTTCAGGGCGAGTGAAGCAACTGCCACGTAAGCTGCCTGCGCAAAAAATGCACCCCCGAATATACTTCGGGAGTGCATTTTTTCTTATCATTTATATTTTGCCGTATGCTGCTGCAATAGGGCTTTCATGGATGCAATGAGGCTTTTGGGGGCTACAATTTCTGCCTTGTCTCCAAACTGAAACATCCAGCTTAAAAAGACGGGACTGCTTGAAACCTCCACACAAATTTCAATAAAATCTCCCTTTTTGCAAAACGGAACGTCAGGACCAAAACGGTCCATCACAGAATTTGCAAGGCTTTGCTCGAACCGCAGAGTAGCCGTTACCAACTCACCGCTGTGCATACCAAACATTTGCTTTGTGTACTCTGCTACATCAAAATCCTGTGGTTTTTGTGCAATCTCTTCACAAACGGTAACGTTATTCATACGGTCGACTCGGTAGTTTGCAAAATTCTCGTATTTTGTGCTGTAACAAATGAGGTAGTATTTATCATCTTCCCAGCAAAGCGCCATGGGGCTTTGACAATAAAAGTCTCCCTCTTTGCGGTAAATTCGCTCCTTATAAGCATTGTAATCAAAATACTGAAAACGAATATTTCGACCCAACTGAATTGCCGTATGGATGGCATCAATATTATAATAAATACTTTCATTTATCGTTTTGGGCCGGGATGCTCCGTAAACCTGCCTGCAAAGCTGGCTTGCCTGCGGTTTGCTCGTTAACGCTGCAAGCTTTTGAATTAACTCGTTGCTTTTTTTCGCAGTAATAAAACGGGAGCTTTGTACCGCGTCTACCAGCAGTTTTAGCTCTGGCAATTCAAACTCTCGTGCATCCAAATAATAGCCAACCGTTTTGCTTCTCAATATTTCAATGTCGAGCCCAAACTCCCGCAGCAGCTCAATATCGGAATAAATGGATTTTCTCTCGGCCGAAATGCCATGCTCTGCTAATGCCGCTATCAGCTCTTGGATGGACATAGTGTGGTCTGCATCTGTGCGTTCCATAAAAATACGCATTAAATACAGCAGCTTCATTTTTTGACTGGATGAACTGGGCATGCTTTCACTTCCCATACCGATGTTTTCTATGTTTCACAATGCTTTGCTTTCGTAAAAAGTAAGCACAGTATACCATAACTACCAGTATTTGGAAATTCTATATTTTAAATATAATATATTCTATTATGAATAAACAAAAAGCAGGCGAAAAATCACTTCGCCTGCTTTAAAAAACTCAGGAACTAAATAAGGAAAGCTGACCTCCGGTATCGTCAAAATGAGTAAGGTACTCAAACACCGAATTCATTCCAAAATTCATATGGTTTTTCTTGCAAAAGTCTGCTACCATGGCGTCAAGCTCATATGAATTTGGTAGACCAAGCTGATAGCTTGCACCGTATTTCCGCATATATTGCTCTTTCACACCGGGAAAATGCTCGTCCAGCTTTTGGTAATAGTACTCTCGGTTACCGCTTCGCAGAGTGAGTCCCATACCAAACGTTAAAATCCCCTGTACACCAGCTTCCCCGCAATACTCCAGCAGCCCTTGTATATTTTGCTTAGTACCGTTGAGAAATGGCAAAATCGGCGTCATCCAAACTATGGTAGGAATTCCCGCTTTTTGCAGCTCTTTCAACACTTGGAAGCGCCGCGCGGTAGTTGCAACGTTTGGCTCTAGCTTACGGCACAGCGCTTCATCGTAGGTGGTGAGAGTCATTTGAACCACACACCTTGCTTTACGATGGATGTTTTGCAGCAAATCAATGTCTCGCAGAATCAAATCTGACTTTGTAATGACTGTATACCCAAATTCGTAGCGGTCAATAAGTTCAAGACTACGGCGCGTTAGCTGCTCCGTTTTTTCAAGAGGAAGATATGGGTCACTCATCGAACCGGTGGCAATCATACAGCGGTTTCGCTTTTTTCGTAGGGCTTCTTCTAATAGAGGAATTGCATTTGCCTTAACCTCTATATCCTCAAAACGGTGCTCCATTTGGTAGCAGTCGCTGCGGGAATCGCAGTAAATGCACCCATGGGTACAGCCACGGTATAAATTCATCCCGTTTTTGGGGGATAAAATTGATTTCACATGTTTATAGTGCATTTTTCTTCTCACCCCAAAGGAAAAAGTTGCCCACCGCGGCAAGCGAAGATTTGGCAAACGATTTTTATTCTTTCTTCCAGCGCTTTAGCAGCGGGAAGAACTGGTTCATCATACCGCGTGCCTGCTCTGCATTCATACTATGGTTGTTTTCTACCATAGGCGGCACACAGATTTCAATCATTTCCTCCATGCTGCCGTTGAATGTGAACTGTCCATTTTCGTAGCAATAGCTGCAATAGTCTTCGCTTTTACTGCCGTTTGCCTCCGTACCGTATAGATCCTCTCCGGTCCCCATTGGCATTCCACAGCTTTGGCAAAATTTTTGTTCCATCGTATTGTCCTCCTTATGTGTTTGTTTGGTAAAATCATGGTATCACACATAAGTTGACAGCTGTATGTCATGTTCTGTGGTGCATACAAATCTTTTCTGCATACTCCGCTACTTCAACTTTTATCTCTTCGGGAGTTAGAACCGTAACCTCGGTTCCAAATGAGAAGAGATAGCTCACCACCCAATCATCCGGAGGGAAAACAACCTCAACCCGTAAGCTACCATCTTGTTGCGGTGTAATACAGCTACGCTCAAATTCATCGTATACCCGAAAGGAGATTCGTTTCGAGAAAAGCAGTTCTAGAGTAACACCATTACTGCTTTCTCTTGGTAATTCCATGGGAGATGGAAAAAGCTGCGTTTCGTCCTGTTCAAATCGTTTTCCGGTAGTGTTCATATCAATGATACGGCTAACCTTAAACACACGGTAATTCTGTGCTTTTAAGCAAAAGGCTTGCAAATACCAGTATTTATCCTTATAAATCAGCTTGAGCGGATGAACCAATCGCTGACTGGTTTCTCCGTTTGTTCCACAGTACAGCAGAGAAAGCTCCTGCTTGCCCAGAATTGCATTTTTCAGCAGATCAAAACGAGCGGTATCTATTTGCCGCATTCCCCAGCGTGAAAAATCCACTTCAATCCAATTTTGTGTGGGCTTTTGAAACGCCGAGCCCAGCTTGCTGAGCAGTGCGCCAACCTCTTGGTCCGCGGCCTGAAGGCTTTGCACTGCAAACAGAAGCTGATTTTGTTCTTCACCGGAAAGCAGCGCTTTCTCAAAGGTGTACCCCGGCATCAGTGAGATTCCGCCGCCTTTGCCCACCGCAGTACAAACCGGTATTCCCGCCATAGAGAGTGCCTCAACATCGCGGTACACGGTACGTACCGACACCTCTAGAAGTTTTGAGAGCTCTGGAGCGGTACAAGTACCTTTTTCTAGCAACAGGTACAATAATTGAAACAAACGGTCATTTTTCATTCGGGCAAATCCTCGGCTTTCTCTCTCAAAATTCAACGTATATTTTTATTCATTCATCTATGGAACAATCATTTTGAAAACTCAATAATCGAGTTTCATTCTTTTATCTTCTTGAAAAGGCTTTCGGGCTGGGTTGCCCTCCACCCTCCAAACCTGCTTACGCTTCAAATCGTAGACCACCGACCAAACCGTGTCGGCATTTTTCTTTCGGTCATATTGGCACATAAATCCGTATTTCCCGGATAAGATGTCCTGTGCAAACGGTACAGTATAACTCCCCCTGTTTTGCTCTAATGCGTTTCGTGCGGTTTGATAGCGCTCATCAGAACGCCAATCGTCAATGTCTGGGTTACGGAACTTGTACATAGAAGCGGAATTAAAATTGTTCGCCGTTGCTACAAATACCTCTCCCTCGCGAGGGCGAATCACTTCTATGGCAACGGGGTTGCATTCCACTACGGCGATTTCGCCGCTTTTATCTGCAAGGGTAAGCGTTTGAGCAGAAGCAATTGGCAGAGAGTGTAGCAATTCGATTGCCTGTGCGGTTGTACTGCATTTTTCAAGCAGACAACGTACCAGCATACCGGAATTAAGCCCTGGCTTGCGAACATGAGGGTAAACGAAGGTAAGGCCAACTGCTAAGCCATGCTCATTGACTCCATCCTCCATTTGTACAAAGGCGGTTGTGTTGCCGTTAAAGGCAAAAGCACCCTCTAAGCGGTACAGGCAATTCATATAGAGCTTTTCAAGGTTCACCAAAAAATCGCTGTTTCTACCAAATACAATCTCATCCTGTGTATAAAAGGCAAAGCAGGTGCATTTGTTGTCAAACGAAAAGCAATACATACTGAATAGTAAGGCCTGCAGGGTCTCTACCGGAACTCCGTTTCCCTCCGCAATTCCTTTTATTTCGTCCAACACCTCGGGAAAATGTGTTTTGTATTCCGCCTCACATTTCTTTGCAAAAGCATAGGTTTCTTCCGTAAGCTCAAAGGTTGGGCAATGGTCTAGCTTATTCCCGTTTTTGAGCATTAGGTTACCCCAACGGTACCCCGCTTCGTAATGTGTTCCACTACATCTTACATGATACATAGATGTAACTCTCCATTTCATTCAATTGAGAGTTGGCGCCATCTCTTGCATTTAAGCGTAGCCGAATAAAAATTTTATGTCAAGAAGAACATTTTATTGGAATACAAAGCTGGATTCTCTTGATTTTTTATGATACAAAGCTTCTCATTATATATCGGAAATGAGGGGCTTTTCTATTTTCTC
Organism: Clostridium sp.; assembly: GCF_032576335.1. Taxonomy (GTDB): domain Bacteria; phylum Bacillota; class Clostridia; order Oscillospirales; family Acutalibacteraceae; genus Faecalispora. The sequence goes on along the minus strand of NZ_JAWFXC010000004.1, from coordinate 19,468 downwards.
ACAGGCATTAACCATTTTCTCCACTCTTGCATTATTGGTTCCCCACTTATTTCAATTGTTATTATATACAACATAACTTAACACATTACGCCAGGTTATCAATTTTTTATTTCTGTAGCTGTTAAAAAAGATATTCCAAAATATTGGACTCATAGTTAAAAAAATAAATTGACAATTAGATTCAGCTATGTTACTTTTAACATATAGTCTTAGTAACAGGAGGATTCTCAATGTCGATTAAATACGCAATTTTAGGTCTTTTGAGTTGGAAATCTTTAACCGGGTATGATATAAAAAAGTTAATGGAAGATTCTGCGATTCTTTATTGGAGCGGCAATAATAATCAAATATATAAATCTCTACTTCAGCTTCTTGGGGATGGACTGGTAAGTTCAATCGTAGAGCAGCCAAAAAGCGGACCTACTAAAAAAATATATACCATTACAGAATCTGGTCAAAAAGCTTTGAAAGATTGGGTACTCACCGCACCGGAAGCTCCAGAATTTAAAAAAGCATTTTTTGTTCAGCTAGCATGGTCCGGTGTTTTAGATGACGAAGAGACAATACACCTGCTTTGCAAATATGAGGAGGAACTTACTCTTCAGCTTGCTTACCAAAAAGAAAAACACTTGCGTCGTAAAGGATACCCCGACCGTAACGAAAAAGAAATTCTATTGTGGAATAAAATGGCGCAAAACGTAATTTCATCCTGTGAATACGAAATTAACTGGGTAAAGTCCGTGCGAACCGAACTGTTGGAACAAAATAGAAAAGGAGAGAATCCCACATGAATTTCACATATCAAATCATTCCCTGTAACACAGGAAGCTACCTTGATATTATTGCAGCCAAAAATCGTATTGAAACAGAGCAACACGCAATTGACCTGATGTGCCTATGTACCGAAAACAATACAAACAATCTTTGTGTTCATTCGCAGGCTCTCTCCGACCAATTTTTTCTGCTCTCTTCCGGCTCTGCCGGAGGAATTCTTCAAAAGTTTGTAAATTACCATATTCGAACCGCCATTGTACTCGAGACAGGAATGGAACTACCGGTTCGTTTCCAAGAAATGATGCTCGAAGCAAACAAAGGCAACGAATTCCATTTCTTTTTCTCCAAAAACGAAGCAGAACAATGGCTTATGTGCGTTCAGGGGAGGTTGTCACATGGGTAACCGAATGATTTATAAGACTGAAAAAGGACGCATTGCAGTGCAAAACGCTTATAACAACATGCTCTCCAGGTGGCCGGTAGCGTATGAACAGCATTTTATCAACACTTGCTTGGGGCACACCTTCGTGCTGCAAAGCGGAGAAAAGCAAAACCCACCTGTGATATTGCTTCATGGCTCCGGTTCTAACTCTGCCATGTGGATGACAACCGTAAAGGAGCTATGCAATACCCACTGTGTTTATTGCATCGACATTCCCGGCGAGCCAGGAAAAAGCGCAGAGAATCAGCTTACAATTGCCAGTAAAGCATATACCGATTGGCTCGATGATATCCTGAAAGGTCTAGCTCTTCCCAGTGCAGCATTTGTGGGTATTTCTTTGGGTGGTCATTTATCAGCAGCGTTTGCCATTCGTTTCCCGCAGAAAGTATCGCAGCTGGTTTTGCTCAATCCATCCGGGTTTGGGAAGCAAAGAGCCTCATTTATGCTAAAAGCGCTCCCGCTCATGCTACTCGGAAAACCGGGCAGGTTCGTCATTGCTCACTCTTTGTACGGTGATGTAATGCCACCAAAATCGGCAATTCACTACACCACTTCAATCGCAAGGCACTTTAAACCAAGGCTTGAGAAAATCCCTTTGTTTAAGAGCAAAGAAATGAGTAAACTAACAATGCCTGTACTTTGTATTCTGGGGGAAAAGGACGTCATGCTTTACACCGAGCAAACGGAAAGGCGGTTAAACACCCTGCTTCCCAATGCAGAGGTAAAAATGATACCGGGTGCGGGACACGCACTCATCCACATAGCAAAAGACATCGCTTACTTTTTAAACCATAGCGTACAAGCGAAATAACCTTGAATTGTCCCTATTAATAAAAAAAGAAGTGGTTCTTCTCTGAAATGAGATTCGAACCACTTCTTTTTTATCAATTAGAGCAAGTGCTTATTTCTTCCCGGCAATGCAAAGTCCAAAGAAATCAGCTGTTACAGTCGCTTTGTTTAGGTTAGTGTTGCGCAAAAGCTCTGTAATTTCAGATATAGTATAGGCGGCATTTAATGAGCTAATAAACCCGGGGCGCATTTCCTTTGGTTGGGTACAAGAAAATATCATCGCCTTTTTCAGAGGGTGTACGTCGCGCCGCAAATCCGTAATACAATACCGCCCTCCGGTGCGTAGAACGCGGTAAATCTCATGAAAGGCACGTATGGGATTCTCCCACTCATGCAATGAGCCATTTGAGAAAACCGTATCAAAGCTCTCATCCTCAAACGGCAGTTGCATGCAGTTCCCCAACACGTAGTTGGCTTTTATTCCATATTCTGCGGCGTTTTTTTCTGCATACTGAATCATGGCGGGGCTAATTTCACACCCGGTAAGGCTAACCGCATGCAACTTTTTGGCCAGTTCTAACCCTACATAGCCAGGCCCCGGGCCAAGCTCCAGCATATTGCCGCCGGTTAGACCGGAGGCCGCCATTGCTTCTACTCCGTTCCATCCCTTGTCGCGCATACCGCGTGCAAACTGATCAAACATTTCTACGGTCACTTCATTCTGGATTCCCTCATTTGTTTCAATCACGCGCATTTTCATTATTTCTTAGCCTCCTCTATTAAACTGTTTCGAGATTGCATTGCCCATTCCAGCTCCGCTTTATAGTGCAGAAGGTGATGTTCAAAAATAATTTTAGCAGAGGTTCTGTATTGCTCGGGAATATATGCTAAGGTTTCTCTGCAATGTGATTCAAGACCCGTAATTATTTTTTGCAGATTATTTATGTGGGCACTTAGGCTATCTACCAAAGCCCCTTCCTTTAGAGAATCGGAAAAATAAATCGTTCCATCAATGTGAAAAGTTGGGCGGTACTCCATTTGCAGTGATTGTAAAAGAAGCTCCTGAAAATGCTTTACACCTGCCGCCCCTACCTCATACACCGTTTTTTCCGGCCGCGCACCCTGTTTATCGCTGTGGGAGGTAATCAGTCCTTTGGCCTGCATTTTTTCTAGATGATAATACACCGTTGGCAGCTTAATCTGCGTGAAATCTTCAAGCTGCTCCTCCAGCATTTTTTTAATCTGGTACCCATGCTGTGGGCCATAACGCAGTAAAAGGCCCAAAATATAAAGTGGTATCATAATTGCATCTCCTTTAGTCAGCACTGACTATTTATAGTATACTCAGTGCTGACTAAATGTCAATAATTTATTGACATTTTTAAAACATTGATATATCATTATGATATGTTATATAGGAGGGGTCGTCATTAAAGAAAACACAGGACTATCAAAATTTGTAATATTGGGTATTTTGGCGCACTCACCGCAAACCGGCTATACCATAAAAAAATGGATTGAAAACGAATACAGCCATTTTTGGCAGGAAAGCTACGGTCAAATATACCCGACCCTAAAAAAACTGGTTGCAGAGGGGTTTGCCGATTGCGAAACAGAGGCAAAGCCCGAAAATGGGCGCGGGCAGATTTTATACCATATTACCGATGCAGGACGATTCGAGCTAACCAGCTGGCTGAAAAAAGAACCACAAATTGAAAAACTGCGCTACGAAATACTGCTCAAAATCTCCTTTGGTAAAAGCGCAGAAACAAAAACGCTCCTCACTCATCTGGATGAATTTAAGGCTCGAAACGAAAGGCTCGTTCAAGACATGAAGGCTTATATGGAGCAAATGGATAAGCAACCGGAAGAAATGGATTGTTTTTACAGCGAGCTTACGGCCTTGTGTGGCGTTTATGTTTATTCTGCTATGGAAAAATGGGCAGAGGAAGCCAAAAGAAGAATTCTCGAAAGAAATACCGGAAGAAACGGATAAAATAATACTGTACTTCCCATATTCACTTATAAACTTGTTTTAAAAAATCGGCTCCGAAAAAACCGAAGCCGATGAAAATGCAATATAAAAATAGGATTATAGAAAAGGAGATTTCTGTATGGCTGCTTTAGTTGTTTATTTTTCATTCGAAGGCAACACAAAACTAATTGCTGAAACAATTGTGGAAACGATAGGTGCCGATTTAGCAGAACTTAAAACCAGCAAAGAATACCCTAGCGAAGGATTTAAAAAGTTCTTTTGGGGAGGAAAAAGTGTTCTATTTGGTGAGGAACCAGAGCTTACAAATGCTCCTTTCGATTTAAACCGCTATGATACCATTATTATAGGAACACCTGTGTGGTTTGGTTCATTCGCTCCCCCTATAAAAACCTTTCTCAAGAAATACCACATTACCGGCAAACGAATCTCTTTATTCGCCTGCCATGGTGGCGGCGGCGCAAAAAAGTGCATGGCAAATATAAAAGCCGCCATTCCCGATAATGATTTTATTGGTGAAATTGAATTCCATGACCCCAAGAAAAATCCGGAAGAAACCGCTGCCAAAGCAGTGGAATGGGCAAAAAAGCTACGCTAAAAGCCAGCAGTTTTCCATATTCGTATCATATCATTATTTTTTCTTTTCAACTGCAATGTTTATCTGCATTAAATAGCCGTCTTCCTTTTTTTGAGATACATTGTCCAGCAAGCTATCTTCAAACGAAAAATTGCCTATTTGATAGGAATTTTGCGTACAATAGCGTTTGATTCTTTCATAGGTATCGCCAATTGTTTTATAGCTTCCACGGTGATAGGCAATAAGGTAAAGCGCTTTGGGCTTTATGAAAGTAGCAATACTTTTCTCCGTTGTTCTGGCAAAGAAATAAATGTTGTTAAAGTAGTTACGATTGAGAATATCCTCTCGGCTCAGCATGGTACCTACAAACGAAGTGTTTTCCGAAGTAATCTTATCCTCAAAGCGTTTAAATTCGTGCATCCACTGAATCGAATCATTTACACTAATCTCGTAAAGCAAATCGCTGAGAATAAGGTATTCTTCTTCCTGCTCTTCCAGTAAAATTTGTTGGTCGTCCACATGTATTCCTTTGTTGGTAACCTGAATGGATTGTTCCAGCAGGTGCCTAATCTGGCGAAGCTTCGTAATTTTTTGATCGATTTCTACGATCTTTTGGCGAGATAAGCTCTGCAATTTTTCCGGTGTTCTTTCATCAAGATACTGCTTCATTTCATTTAATGGAACACTCAGCTCTTTGAGCATTGAGATAATTAGAAAAATATCGAACTGCTCGGAAGAATAATAACGGTACCCTTTTTCATCGGTAATGGCGGGCTGAAACAGCCCAATGTCATCGTAGTGAAAAAGGGTTCTTTTATTAACTCCACATATTTTTGCAAATTCGCCCGTCGAAAAATAGTTGCTTAAATATTTAGCCATAATAAATTAAAATACCCCCTTGACTATCTGGTTACGTTATACCTTATTATAAAGAGCGAAATCAATTATTACAAGCAGGGAGTTACTTATGATTCAGCTTTTTCGTTTCTTAAAACCTTATAAAGTCCCATTGATTACACTCATCGTATTAACCTTTACGATGACAGTGGGTACCCTGTATATCCCTACGCTCACAGCAGATATTGTTAATAAGGGAATTTTAGTCGGCAATGTGCCTTACATCATCAAAACAGGCGCATTCATGCTGCTTGTTTCTGCTCTTACTGGAGGGGTAACGGTTTGGAGCAATCGCTTGGGTGCAGATATTTCTGCCAGACTCGCTCGAGATATTCGCGGGGCCATTTTTACCAAGGCACAAACCTTTTCACTCAACGACTTTAACAAAGTGGGTACTGCATCTATGATTACCCGTGCAACCAGCGATGTAACCCTCATTGGCGACAGTACCGTTTTATTTGTCCTGCTGTTGCTGCCCGCCCCGGTAATGGCCGTTAGCGGGCTTATCCTAGCATTTGCAAAAGATCAAGTTATGTCGCTTATCATTGTGGCAACTATGGTTGTTTTTGTAGTGGTTGCGGCACTATTGGGCAAAAAAGTGATACCGCTCTTTCAACAAATCCAATTAAAAATGGATTCCATTAATCGCATCCTGCGGGAAAGCATTATTGGCGTTCGCGTCATTCGCGCATTTCACCGCGAAAGCTACGAAAAAAAACGAATTGATGCGGCCTCCGTTGATTATGCGGAGAACAATATTCGCATTAATAAAATGATTGCGGTTTTACAGCCAATTGCAATGCTGATTATCAACGGCGGCATTATTGGTGTTTTATGGCTAGGCGGTGTACGTGCAGCGGACGGTGCCATTTTAATTGGCGATATTATTGCAATGGTGGAATACTGCTTCCTCATACTTATCTTTCTCATTATGGGTGTTATGATGTTTATGTACATTCCTCGCGCGCAGGCATGTGCACAACGAATTAACGAGGTTCTCTCCATAGAGCCTACCATTACAGATCCAACAAACTCCACGCCCCAAACACAAGAGCACGCACACTTGGAATTTAAAAATGTTACGTTCCGCTACCCCAATGCCGAAGAAGCCGTATTAAGCGACTTAACCTTTGAATCAAAATCCGGTGAGGTAACTGCGATTATTGGCGGAACAGGAGCGGGTAAATCGACCATTGCAAACCTGATTCTGCGATTCTATGAAATAGAGAGCGGAAGCATTCGACTCAATGGCGTAGATATACGAGAAATGACACAAAAAGAGCTACGAGATAAAATTGGCTTTGTTCCGCAAAAAACCTTTCTTTTTAGTGGTTCAATTGCAGAAAACATTCGCTATGGGATGGAAAGTGCAACCCAACAGCAAATTGAGCACGCCGCCAAAATAGCACAGGCGCACGACTTTATTGTCAAAATGGAGGATGGCTATAACTCCCCTGTTGCACAAGGCGGTGGGAATCTTTCCGGCGGTCAAAAGCAGCGCATAGCCATTGCCCGTGCTATTATTCGCAAGCCCGAGTTTTACCTGTTTGACGATAGCTTTTCTGCCCTTGATTTTTCTACCGATGCGAAACTGCGAGCGGCACTCAAAGAAGAAGTTGGCAATTCGACCCTCATTATTGTTGCACAGCGCATTAGCACCATTATGGGAGCTGACCGTATCATTGTGCTCGACGACGGCAAAATTGCAGGCATTGGCAGGCACAAAGAATTGATGAAGCACTGTGAAGTATACCAGCAAATAGCGGCTTCTCAGCTTCGCGAAGAAGAATTGGCATTAGGGGGTGAAACCGATGAGTGAAAACAACAGCCCAGAAATTGGCGCTCTTGATTTGGGCATGGAGAATTCCGTAGAACGAGCGAAAAATGTAAAATTAACTACCAAACGTTTACTAAAATACTTGTTCCAACAAAAAACAAAGCTGTTAGTCATACTGGTTACTGTTCTCGTTAGTTCCGCGCTTACCATTGCGGCACCCTTAATTATGGGTAGTATTATTGACCAGTTGGCCATAGGCATAAAGACATCTCTGTTAACAGGAGTAAAATTTCAAGTAGACATTACTACCATCGGGAAGACCATTCTAATTCTGCTGGGAGTTTACCTTTTCACCGCCCTGTTTATTTACCTTCAGCAGTTTCATATGGCAAGCGTGGCACAAACCCTTACTTTGGGACTTCGAAAAGAAATTAGCCACAAGCTCAATCGTTTACCCTTAAAGTATTATGACGCCCATAAAAAGGGAGATCTGCTGAGCCGTGCCACCAGTGACCTTGAAAAAGTAGCAGATAGCCTCCAGCAAGGGCTGATGCAGCTCATTACCTCTGCCGTCACCATTGTGGCAGGTGTGATTATCATGATGATCATCCACCCTGTTCTTACACTAATTATAATTGCGGCACTTATACTCTCTATGGTTATCACCACCAAAATCGCACAAAAGGTGGAGGGGCATTTTGCAGACAACCAAAAACACCTCGGCGATTTAAACAGCCTCATAGAAGAATCCTTTTCAGGGCAAGTAGTGGTAAAGGCATTTAGCGGGGAAGAAAAAACAATCGACGCTTTTGCGCAGGTAAATGAACAGCTTTGCAACGCCAACCGAAAAGCACAATTTACCGCTTTTTCGATTGAGCCACTAATTCGCTTTATAGGTAAAATCGGATATGCAGTAGTTGCTGTTTTAGGCGGTATCTTTGCTGTGCAAGGCACGATTACTCTTGGCAGTATTCAGGCATTTTTTCAGTATGTAGACATGTGCTCCGAGCCCATGACGCAAATCTCTTATATTTTAAATATGCTGCAATCAGCTGTTGCTTCCGCAGAGCGTGTTTTCGAGCTTTTAGATGAAGATGAAGAGGTACCCGATTTAGAAGCCACCAAGCACCTTGCGCAGGTACACGGTAAGGTTACCTTTGAGAATGTAACCTTTGGCTACCGGGAAGATGCCATTCTCATTGAAAATATGAACGTAGCGGTAAAACCTGGCAGTACCATTGCTATTGTTGGCCCTACCGGTGCAGGTAAAACGACTCTGGTAAACCTGTTAATGCGCTTTTACGAAATACAAAGCGGCGCAATTAAAATTGACGATGTGAATATCACAGAGTTTCAGCGTGGTTCGCTGCGAAAAATGTTCGGCATGGTTTTGCAGGACACTTGGATTTTCCAAGGTAGCATTCAAGACAATATTGCTTACAGCCGCCCCGACGCAACGTTAGAAGAAGTGATTAGCGCCGCAAAAGCCGCACACGCAGACCACTTTATTCGTACCTTGCCGCAAGGGTACCAAACCATCTTAAACGAAGACGGAACCAATGTATCACAGGGACAAAAGCAGCTGCTAACCATTGCCAGAGCGATTCTTGCAAATCCCTCCATGCTAATTTTGGATGAAGCCACCTCCAGCGTTGATACCCGTACCGAGACAGAGATTCAAAAGGCGATGAAACAGCTCATGCAGGGACGAACCAGCTTTGTAATCGCACACCGACTCTCAACCATTCGGGATGCTGATTTAATTTTGGTCATGCAAAACGGCAGCATCGTTGAGCAGGGCAACCACCAAGATTTGCTTCGTAAAAAAGGATTCTACGAAGAGCTGTACAACAGCCAATTTGCAAGTAAAGCAGTTATTTTAAATTAAAAAACTAAATTTCATCTGGCATAAATCATATTTTAGAAAGGGCATTCTGCATTTAAAATGTAGATGTCCTTTCTAGTTTTTAAAATAAAGCTATGAACAAAATATATTTTAAAATAGGGCTTGCAAATCATTTTTAATGCCTTTATGCTATGTAACAAGGATATCCTTTTTCATTAAAAAGGAGGAACAAACCGTATGAAAAACACAAACATTCTACACCTAGAGCAATTAATTAAAAATGACTATAGCAATATAACCGGGGTCTTGGTACAGAAGAATGGCAGCAAGGTGTACGAGCAATATTTTAATGGTTATACCCCCGAGGATGCCGTTCATATCTTCTCTGTAACAAAGAGTGTCTTTTCCGCTTTGATTGGCATTGCCATTGAGAAAGGCTATATTAAAAGTGTGGAGCAAAAGGTGCTTGATTTTTTCCCGGATTACACGATTCCAGAAGGCGAACACACCATACAAGACATTACAATTCGGCATTTACTCACCATGACGGCTCCCTACAAATACACCCAAGAGCCCTACCAGGAATATTTTACAAGTGAAGACTGGGTAACCGCCGCTTTGGATTTATTAGGGGGAGAATATACCGGAGAATTTTTATACGCCGCGATTATTGGAACACATATCCTATCTGGAATTCTGGCAAATGCGACGGATACTTCCACACTTGACTTTGCCAACGAAAACCTGTTTATCCCCTTAGGGATTCACGTACCCCACAATGTGTTTTTGCGCTCTGAGGAAGAGCACAACACCGTAATGAACACCAAAGGCACCTGTGGGTGGGTGGCAGACCCGCAAGGACGTAACCCAGCGAGCTGGGGGCTCTTCTTAACACCGGAGGAGATGGCAAAAATAGGCCAGCTCTATTGTAACGGCGGAATATGGAATAATGAGCAGATTGTACCTGCCTCTTGGGTGGCGGAAAGCACAAAGGAGCACAGCCGTTGGGGCGATCTTTCGTACGGCTATCTCTGGTGGGTGATAGACGAAAACGAGCACATCTATGCCGCTATGGGAGACGGCGGCAACGTGATTTACATCAACAAAAAGAAAGGCTTGGTTGTCTCCATTGCGTCTCTTTTTCTGCCGAATGTTACGGATCGAATTTGTTTGATTCAAGAACATATCGAGCCGCTTTTCGAGAGCTTGTAAGAGCAGCGCTTCAAACTCAATCACATCTCCCAATTATACGATTGGCTAGAAAAGACCCCCGTGATTTACACGGGGGTCTTACTTATTATGAATCGCTCGAATCAAATTGAGGTGTTGGGGCAAATGGCGCATCCAACCGCTTTTCATAGCCCCCATGCTTTTTCTGCAACTTGTGCCAGCCAATTTTAGTAACACCTATTTTATCTAACATGTTTAATTTGCGAATGGTGGAACCGGAAAGCCGATACGGTTCTCCGAACTCCTCAATAAAGCTATTTGAAAAGGCACCGGTTTGCTCATAGTCCTTTCCAAATGCGGCAAATCGCTTGGCGAGCTTATGGTACATATTCGGCATCATGGCTATTCCCGCGCACTCCCCTTTTATTACGGTGCCTATACTATTGTAGCCTAATCTTTTTACCAATTTCCTAACGTATTTGCAGATCAGCTCACTTTCGGCTGATTCCGGGTAGCCCGACTGTATGATAAATCCAAATGCTTTTTGAGAGTCCGTTTGAGTGGTGAGCTTCTCCAAAAACTTGATTACAATACCGGGTAGGGCATGCACGTAATTGGGGCTAATGAGGATAACGTGGTCAAAATCTTCTATGTACTTTACCAGCTCTTCCAGATTTTCAGCAGCAATGGAGCGTATTTCACAAGACTGCTCCATTTGACTTACAAATGCTTTGGCAAGAAAATAGCTCCCGCTCTTTTCGGAATTCCCTTTGGGCGAGCCATTTAGAATAATCGTTTTCATACCGCACCCACCTCACTTGCATCATAGTTTGACAAAGGGGCAATTTGAATTTGCGGAGAATAGAACTGATAAAACACTTTTTGGATATAATCTGTAAATAGTGCACGGTCTTCCTCATCTTCAAACTCGCCATCGTAATAAAACACAATGCTTGGGTATTTTTTATATCGTGGTGAATGCCGAGTGCCACCGTCCTCAAAAACGCAGTATGGCAAAAAATGAGGAATCATTCGGTCGAGCAGTGTTTTCATATTTCCACTCACAAAACCACGGTTTAGCTTTGCAAAAAAGAGTACCTTGTCTGCAGCTAGATACTCATTATAAAAATCATCTAAATCTTTGTGCACGCACCTGCCTGGCGTTGACCACCAGCAGCTCCAGCAGCCAAGGCAGTCTTTTACTGTTGTAGTACACAAATTCAAACTCGGCTTAGCCAATGTTGGGAAATCCTCAATCTCATTCACAATTATCGTTTTCATAAGCATCTCCTTTTCACAGCTAAACTAACTTCTTAAAACAAAGTATAATGGAAAATAATAGCAGTGTAAATACGGATTGCACTCTATATTCATAAAACCTTACTAACTGAACTACCTAAATTGAAAATAAAAAGCGCTCCCACAGCTTTGATACAAACCAAAACTATGGGGGCGCTGGCTTACAGAAAATCAACCGGATTAGTCATCTCGGTTTTTCTTACCTGTCAGCTTTTCTACATGAATTTTCACAATGCTGACTGCCGGTAGCTGCCGGCGTATCACTTCATCCCGGCGCTCCAGAACACCGGGAGCAAAAATATCGCATAGCTGAATCAAGCGTTTTGTTTTTTCTTCTGGGTCCGAAATGATTTCAGCATGACCTTCTACCATAACACTGTCGTAATGGGTGACGAATCGTTCCGGCATAACGGTCTCTTTGCCAATCACAACAAACGCTACGCGGTCGTTTTCTTTTAAATACTCTATTTTTCTGCCTTTCACAAAGCAGTGAAAGTAAATCGCCTGTTCTTCTGGCATATAAAAATAGTTGAGCGGTACTCCGTACGGTTCCCCTTGTTTGGTGGCAACTGAAAGCACCCCGTGGGTTCCCTCGTGCAAAAGCTGCTCCGCTTCTTCCTGCGACATTCTTCTGCTTGGTCTCATGTTAAACCTCCTATTTTCTAAATCCGGTTTACTCCGGCTGAATATTTTTCTTATGATTTAAGTATACCAGTGAAAGCAGCTCGGGGCAACCTTTCCCATTTACCATCCTTTTCCATGCTTGTTGGAACTCTTTGATTCATGTTATAATGGGCTCAAAAGCTTTTATTTTCACAATAAGCGAATCTGTTAGGAGACTATTATGGTACGAGTATTATTTGTTTGCCTTGGGAACATCTGCCGTTCGCCCATGGCAGAATTTTTACTAAAGCACCTTGCAAAAGAACGCGGCTGTGATGACCAGCTTATCATTGACTCCGCCGCAACCAGCCGAGAGGAAATTGGCAACCCGGTGCACAGTGGAACGGTAAAAAAACTTGCGGAACTGCATATTTCTTGTGCGGGCAAGCGAGCGGCTCACATTACGCAGTGCAACTGGGAATCGTATGACTATTTATTGGGAATGGAAACCTCAAATCTAAATAACATGACTCGTATACTCCGTGAGGCGGATACGAAAAAGATGCGCCGATTACTCGACTTTACAAAGCGTCCGCGAGACATTGCAGACCCATGGTTTACCGGTGACTTCGAAGTTACTTATAATGATATTATGGAAGGCTGCCTTGCATTTTTAGATGACCTTGAAGCAAAAGGACTCATTCAATATAAACGCAAGGTGCAAAAATAACTGTCATCTAATCACTAAAGCCATTGCCCAGAAAAATTGGGCAATGGCTTTTTTATTAATTGCCTATATAAGTAAAGCGGGGCGTAACCATTTCGTCTCTTTCAACGGTTTCACTCCACATTTGGGCAGGGCGCACCCAGACTCCATGTTCCCCATACAATGCACGGTAAACCACCATTTCCTCCAAGGTTTCAGAATGCGTTGCAACATAAAGTAATTCATACTCATTGCCCTTAAAATGCCGGTATCGCCCCGGTTTTAACGTATTCCCCATATTCTCTCCTCCTGAAAAGTACGATTATTTCTAGTTGGGTTCTATTTTATTTTGCTTTGAGTAGATGAGGTGGGGCATCTCTTTGCCATGATGGTGTTTTGTGAATTCACCTACTATTTTCATGCCTAGCCCCTCTGCCACTTTGCGAGAAGCTGTGTTCTCTGGGCGAATTTCCGCAATTACCTGTTCTGTGCCTAATTTCTCAAAGGCATATTGCATCCAGGCAGATGCGCCTTCCGTCGCATAGCCCATTCCCCAATATTTTCGAGCAATGATATAGCCCAGCCCCCAAAAGCGTTCACCATTGATTTCTTCTGGTAAAATTCCCATTAGCCCAATCAGCGCTCCGCTTTCTTTCTCTATAGCTGCAAAGTAGGAGCACCCACCGGACTGATACCTCTCTTTTGCCCGCTCAATCCACTCGGCGATTTGCTCATCCTTAAAGCCATATTCCCACGCGTACATCGTCTGAACATCTCCCAGAATGGGCCGCAATGCCGCAAGATCATCCTCCTGCATACGGCGAAAGGACAGCCTGTTCGTTTCTAGCTCCCATACCGTTCCATTGCTTGTTTGTTGGCTCATAGAAGCACTCTCGCCGCTCTTTTTTCTTTTTCTCGTGGGTTTCGTCAGCTTGTAGCTTTTATTGACCATCTCTTTTAGCTCCTGTAATGGCACGTCACTATCGAGCAACACCGTATTCCAATGCGTCTTATTCATGTGGTAAGCCGGAATAACACCCGAATAAACAGAACGAAGAAACTCCCCTTCCATTGGCTCACATTTCAAATTGGCACACAAGTTGCCCTTATGCTCATAAATAAATGCAAAGGTCTTACGGCTTTCCCTATGCCGTATCGCTGCCCATACATCATCAAACGGATAGTCAATATAGCACCCGCCAAGCTGTAAGCACAACGAAATTAACTCTTCTTTCTTCAAGGGGGTTCCCTCCTTTTCTTATTGCTTATGCGACCTTATTTATAAAAGTTAACACCTCATTCTGCCATGTGACAGCATGAGGTGCATTCGCTTAAGCTTGACGGAGCAATTGTTCCAGCGCATTACAAAAAGCCGAGTCCTGCTCGCTGGACCGTTTGCGCGGTCCTTTGAGTCGACCGCCGGATTTCCGTATCTTTTTTGCTGTGTGGCGGGCAAGCAAAAGCGCATCAATATTCTCCGCTGTGTATTCCATTCCATCCTGATTTAAAATTCTTGCTCCACGTGCCAAGCACATCGCGGCAAGACCATAATCCTGTGTTACAACCACATCACCGGGCTGAAGCAAATTTACCAAGGCAAAATCCACACTGTCTGCCCCTTTGGACACCACCAATGTTTTCGCACCCTCTTTTTCAAACTGGTGCGAGGTATCACATAAAATCAGGCATTCCAGCGTATAACGGCGGCAGAGCCGCACGGCTTCTTCTACCACCGGACAACCGTCAGCATCAATTAACACACGGGTCATTCCAAATCTCCCAGTAGTTCCTTTTGCAGTTTTTTCGTTAGCTTCCCAAATACCAATTGATAGGAAGCATCACACAATTCCTTTATCAGCTCTGGGGTCAAATTTCCCTCCAAGGAAACTGCAATCCAATTTTGTTTATTCATATAAAAGCCGGGCAGTATTTCGCTATGCTCTTTGCGCAGCAGATCTGCAAGCATGGGTTCACATTTTACATTCATCAGGTCTTTTCCCGCATACATTGGGTCATGCTCTGCACCGGGACGCATTCTAGCCGCAAACAGCTTGCCCCCTACTTGGTAGCGCAGCCATCCCCACTCTTTTTTCAGATCTTTGGTGACACCGGGCTTTGAGAGCAAATAATCATCTAGCCATGGCTGTGCATCGTTTGCCATTTCGCTATTCTCCTTCCTGCTAAAAATCCTATATTAATATTCCAGCAGTATTTTATAAATATTAACCGGTCTGCCCTTTGGTACAATTCGTTTCTGACCGATTACCTCTGCCTTGCCATACTTTAATAGATTGGCAAGAAAGCGGTTGGCAGTACGAGTGGAAATCCCTAACCGATTGATTAAATCGAGAGATGAAATTTCATCGGTACCTTCTTCTTTGAGTACATGAATGATTTTTGAAACGGTTTCGGGCGAAAGCTTTACCTGCGACGCCATACGGTAAATATAATCGCTCTCCACGTCTGAAATTACAAGGTCTATCTCGTTGCTGGGTGTCATACAAACAATCTTGTTTTCTTCGTCGATCAGGAAGCTTCTGTGCGTATCGTCGCCAAAATTTTCACCGTGGCGAACCGCATCCATCGCATTCATGCGCGCCTGATAAAAGTTGCGGCCGATACCATAGCCAATTGCACCAGTAAAATTCAGTGTTTTTTGCAGGTGGTTATAAAAAGGGCAGCCCAAAAAATGATCGGTCAGCTTTGCAAGGGTATCGCAGTCTGTGTAAATCTCAAAGCCATCCCGGCTGTCTTTTACGGTAAGACTTCCACTGTAAGGACTAACTAATGTTAAAATTTCTTTTTTGTAGGCCAAAAATTTCATTTCTGAATTTCCGTACTTTCGCGTCATCATTTCCGCGCAGGAGATTAACACGTTGGCAGGGTAGCTTCTTCTTGCGCGAGTCGCATCAATTTTTGACACCAGCTCTTTTACCGTGTTCGTAAGTGCATTTTGGCTGGGGTAAATGTAATAGCACGAATAGCCCAGCTCTTTCATCCGCTGTGCAGTTGAATAGAGGTAGGTTACGGCAAAATCGATTTCCCCCGCGCGGAACTTTTCTTCCACATAATGGGAAAACCTCTTTTCCTCTTCTTCTATAACGCTTAAGCTATAGTGACGAAAAGTATTGTCGTATTCCCTTGCAATGGAATCAAGCGCATTTTTCTCAATGGCTTGTGTGAGCGTCATTTTATCTGCTATAAAATCTACTGCTACACGCGAGAAATCTTGCTGATTGCGGCGAATGCTTTCGCGCAGGAGAATACGGTATGTGTTTTCAATATCAATATCCAAATAACTCAGGCATGGGGAATCCCCTTGGCGAAGCTCTTCGAGTACATGGTTAGGAATTACACCGCTCGTAATGATTCCCTGAAAATCGCCGTGAATTTTCTCATAAATTTCGCAAAGCTGTTCAATGGTCTCGTAAATAAAATATGTGATTTCAACGTGCTCTGGGAACTGCAATTGATACTCCTGAAGATATGTGACCAGATGCTGTTTCATTGGCATCGCTATCCGATAAATCAACCCAAGCACCTCTCCTTTGCATATGAATTAGCTTTAGAATACGATGATTTTGGGGAGTTGTCAACTAATGGCTTTTTCTATGCGCCACTTTGAGTAACAAGGGTTCTCTCCTGCCCTTTGCACTAGGCACACTTTGGTTGTCACTTTCTTTTAGAGAAGCATACAATAGAGCAGGAGGTGCTGTTGTGCTCGATTTATATACATTTCAGAATACCGCCAGAAGATACCCCGATGCAAAAGCCATTATAAAAGGAAGTAACGCATACCCACAGCTGCGCGGAACCATGCAGTTACACCAAATGGAAAACGGTGTTCTTGTTACCGCTTTGGTAAGCGGATTGCCGTTAGTAGAAAGTTCATGCCCAATTAACGTGTACGGCTTCCATATTCACGAGGGAAAGGCATGTACCGGGAACGAAAAAGACCCTTTCGCAGACGCCGGTGGGCACTTTAATCCGGGAAACTGCCCGCACCCGGCACACGCAGGTGACATGCCGCCGCTATTTGGCAACAACGGTGTTGCTTATTTGTCTTTCTTTACCGACCGTTTCACGGTCTCACAGGTGATTGGGCGTACCGTTATCGTCCACTCTCATCCGGATAATTTTACATCACAGCCATCCGGGGATTCCGGCAGTAAAATTGCATGCGGACTAATTGAACGTACTGCCCCGCAAAACCGGCGCGGCTGTATGGCGGCACAGCCCTATTGCTAAGCGGAAAAACCGGCAGGAGTACCTCCCTGCCGGTTTTTGTTTTATGGTTGAATTCTACTCATACTGCCCTCTTCAGAGTCAATTAAAAGAGTCGTTTGTTGGGTTAGGCTATTGGAGGCTCCTCATTATTGGAAGCTTCTTCACTTTCCTCAAAGGATTGCTGAATTTCAGGTAAAGCTTGCTCATTTGTTCGCACCGTCATTACCGGCTGTTCTATAAACACTTCATCTGGCTCGTTCCAGCTTTGCAAAGCAAAAAACATACCAGCCAGCGCCACAAAAGACGCTGTTACTCCACATGCGATAGACCAACTACGAATATCCAGTGGGCCGAGAACCATCGAACCTAAGGCAAGCAATAGCCCAAAGGCAAAAAAGAACTTTGCAATTTTTTCATCTGTATTTAGCACTCAGAATCACTCCTTTTGTGAATTCAAGCAAGCGAACAGATCCGCAAAATTTTGCATGGTAAGTTGCTCGGCGCGCACGCGGCGGTCAAGCCCCGCGGCGTCGAGCGCAGCGCCAACCGTTTCTTTTGGCAGAGATAAGCCCGCCGAAACGGAGTTGAGCATCGTCTTTCTTCTTTGCCCAAACGCCGCACGTACTAATTTAAAAAAGCCAGCTTCATCTGCTACTTTTACGGCTGGCTCTTTGCGCAAGGTAAGGCGAATAACGGAGGAATCCACATTGGGAGCCGGCATAAAGCTGCCGCGAGACACCTCAAATAAAATCTCCGGCTCGGCGTAATAATGCACTGCTATGGTAACTGCACCGCATTCACGTGTGCCCGGCTTCGCGCAGATGCGCCTTGCGGCCTCTTTTTGTACCATAACGGTCAAGGCTGTAATATCGAGCCGCTCTTCCAAAAACCGCATGATGACCGGTGAGGTAATATAGTAGGGCAGATTCGCACAGACCGACACCGGCATACCAGCAAATTCACGCTCAAGCAGCTCTTTGATGTCGAGCTTTAGCACGTCTTCATTTACAATGGTTACATTATCATAATCCGCTAGCGTTTCTTCCAATACCGGCAGCAAACGACGGTCCAGCTCAACGGAAACCACCTTCTGTGCACTCTCCGCAAGTTCACGCGTTAGCACTCCAATTCCCGGGCCAACCTCTAACACACCGCTCTCAGGTGAAGCACCGCTTTCTTCCGCCATACGCGGACAAACCGTAGGGTTAATGAGAAAATTTTGACCCAAGGCCTTGCTAAAATGAAACCCATGGCGACCTAATATCTCTTTGATTGTAGAAATGTTGGATAAACTGTTCATGAAACCTCCGCTATTTTATGGCCCTTAGCCATGTGTTGGTCATTGCTGTATGTTAGTCCGCACGCTTGTCCGGCGATAAAATAAATTGATTGCGGTGAAAACGTATGATTTTCTCTTTTTGCATGCGCCCCAATTCTTTAGAAAGCGCACTGCGGTTTACACATAAAAAATCGGCAAGCTCTTCGCGTGAAAAGGGAATCACGGGAGAATAGGTTCCCTGCCGCTGAGCCTGCTCACCAAGGTAAGCCATCACCTTTTCTCGCGTCGTCTTCTGCGATAGGATTTCCATTTTTCGATTTAAGTACACATTTTTTTCAGCAAGAAGCTGCATCATATTACGCAGCAAGGTAGAGTGATGCCCACACATAGCAGGGCATGGCGTAAGTAACCGCTCAGCGGAAAGACGCATTACCTTGCAGTCTGTACTGGCAATTACGGAAACCGGGCTTTGGCGCACCTGTGAACAGGCCAAGGATTCCCCAAAAATATCTCCCGCACAAAGCTCTGTAACAATGGAGCGACTACCAAACAAATCTTCTTTCACCACTTGCACTCGGCCTTTTAAAACAACTCCAATCCACTCCACTGGATCGCCCGCCAGCAAAATGACCTCATTCTTGACGCATTCACGAACGCCGCTGTTCAGGCACGAAACAATTGCCTTCTGGTCGCTTTCCTCTATATCTCGGAACAAAGCCGTTTTTTGTAAGATGGAATACGCTGTACTCATCGCTTTGCTCCTTTCTTAATTGTAGTAAATAGAGTTTTTAGAGCGGCTAGTGCCGCGGGGAATTTGTTCTTTCTCTTACTTGCCCCTCAGGCCGGTGAGGGCTATTAGAAATAATATATAATTCATATAAAAGAGACGGCCATTGACATGAGGGGCAAAGCCCTGCGCCAGCAGAATGTCCTTGCGCCCAAGCGCAAAAGCTTTATCTTACTAAAATACATTTAATAAATGCAATTTATAGCGGCTTGCGCCGCAGGGGATTTCTTCTTTCTTTCATTCGCCCCTCAAGCCGGGGCAGGCTCTCCTTTTCTTGATGAGAAGAAAAGGAGGAAAGACTC
>NZ_JAWFXC010000003.1:0-244516 GCF_032576335.1 Clostridium sp. | reverse complement strand
AGACCGCATGCTTATTCTACAACAAAGGGAGTTTTTTTGTCCTTTTCAACGCTAAAGCTTTTTTCGCTCCACCGGCACAGCCGGTGGTTGTTTGAACAATACAAAAAAGCGGCAGCCAAAGCCGCCGCTTTAAAATCAGTAATATTATTGTTCTACTTCTACTGTCCAGCCAAAGGTATCCGGCAATTTGCCCCACTGAATTCCTGTCATGGTGTCGTACAAGCGCTGAGACAGCGGGCCAATCTCTCCGCCGTTGAACTGCATAATCATGTCGCCCCACTTAAGGTGACCAATGGGAGAAATAACCGCCGCAGTACCGGTTCCAAATGCTTCTTTCAGCTTGCCCTCCTTAGAGGCCTGCGCAACCTCCTCAATGGAGAGGCGGCGTTCCGTAACATTCATCCCCCATGATTTTAAAATCTCAATGGCAGACATACGGGTAACACCAGACAAAATAGAACCTTGCAGAGCAGGGGTAACGACTTCATCCCCAATTTGAAAGAAGACGTTCATCGTACCAACCTCTTCTATGTATTTACGCTCTACACCGTCAAGCCACAGAACCTGTGTGTAGTTTTGTTTTTCTGCTTCATCCTGTGCTTTTAAAGAAGCCGCATAGTTACCGGCTGTTTTGGCAAAGCCCATGCCACCCTTTACTGCGCGCACATATCCATCTTCCACATAAATTTTTACCGGATTTAAACCTTCGGGATAATATGCCCCTACCGGCGAACAAATTACCATAAACATGAGATGGTGTGCTGGGTGAACGCCAACAACTGGGTCAACTCCAATGATAAACGGGCGAATGTATAAAGAAGTGCCGGGTGCAGTAGGTACCCAGTCACGATCTACTGAAACCAGTTTTTTGATTGCTTCAACTGCAAATTCTTCGTCAATTGGGGGAATGCAGAGACGGTCATTCGAAAGATTTAAACGAGCCATATTTTTGTCTGGCCGAAACAGTAAAATACGGTCATCTTCGGTACGGTAAGCCTTCATTCCCTCAAATACAGACTGCCCATAATGCAGGCACATGGCGGAAGGCTCTAAACTCAGTGGAGCGTAAGGTACAATTCTGGGGTCGTGCCAGCCTTGACCAACAGTATAGTCCATAATAAACATATGGTCCGTAAAAATACGGCCGAATCCCAATTTGGTTTCATCCGCAGGCTTGGCCTTTGGGTTTTGAGTTTGTTCCACACTGATTTGCATAATTAGCCCTCCTGATTTTTATCACTTTAACACATTGTAGCATCATTTTTTTGTAAATTCAAGGCAATAAGCTAGTACAAGCAAACAGAAAAATACACAAAATATCAGGTATGACTTCGCAAACCTTTTGGATACCGATTCTTCAGCCTAGCGGAAGAACACTTTCCAAAGCCTGTCACAACACCATCAACCGCTACTCCTGTATAACCTTTTAGTGCAGAATCCACTTCAAGTTCTTCCCCATGCAAATAAGCTCGTATTTCCGCAGAATGAGAAGAAAAATCTACTGTTTGGCGTAGTATCTGCGGTGAGGAGGATAAGAACAAGGCATGCGCAGGTTCGATTCTCCCCTTTTGTACTTCACCCAGCATCACGCCCGCACGGATTACACCGAGGCCGAACAATGCAGGAGTAAGCTGCGGAGCAATTATAATTGAACTGCCGTTTTGAATGAAGAAACCAGATACCGGAGCTAAGAAAATTTGGTCGTAAAGAGATTTCACTTCATTTTCTGCCGTTAATTTTGTATAGGGATAATCGGAGATATGGCATGTGGTGTGGGACGCTTTTCTCATTTTAGCAACAAAGTGGCCATCTCCCCCATCCATTGGGAAAATACGCCTAGCCTGAGGCATTCCAATTCCCGGTCTTCCAAACGAAACACCGGAATCCTCCAACACAAAATCTGGATGACGCTCCAAAAAAGCCTTGACCGTTTCTTCATTTTCTTCCGGTGAAAAGGTACAAGTAGAGTATACAAGAATTCCGTTTTCTCTTAAGGCATTAGCGGCACTGTCTAAGATAAGACCTTGACGAACCGCACAGGTCTTAACATGCTCCTCGCTCCAGTCCTGCACTGCCTGAGGGTCACGGCGGAACATGCCTTCTCCAGAGCAAGGTGCATCTACCAATATACGGTCAAAATACCCTGCTAATTTCTCACACAGCGTTTCAGGATGACAGGAGGAAATAACGGCATTTGAAACACCCATGCGCTCCATATTAGAAAGAAGCACCGTTGCACGCGAACGAACAACCTCGTTCGACCAAAGAAGCCCTTTGCTATTGAGCAAAGCTGCAATCTGTGTGGATTTTCCTCCTGGAGCTGCGCATAAATCCAATATCTTTTCGCCGGGCTGCGGATTTAGGATGGTGACCGCCGAGGCCGCTGACGGCTCTTGGGAATAAAACGCTCCCGCATGGTGAAGTGGAATACTACCGGGCTTGCCCGCAGCTTCTGGTATTTGGTAAGAATATGGAGAAAACGGGCTTAATTCTATTTTAAAATCGAGTCCGTTTTTTAATTTTTTTTCATCACATTTTATTGGATTAAGCCGAATACCACGAATGGATGGCTGTTCCATACATTCTAAAAAATCAGAGAATTCAACGCCGAGCATTGCCTGCATACGGCTTAAAAATGCGGAAGGATATTCATTCATAAAACTGGTCAGCTCCCGAAGATTGTTTGTATATTTCAATAGGAATGGAAAACAATAATTGCGAAGGGGGTGAAACACTTGGATAAAAATTATGAGAAAAAAATGGATAAGGTTCAGAATTCCAGCAGCAACTGCAATTCTCAGAACAGCACCAATAAGACAAGCAATTCTACTCAGAACAAGACCAACAACAGCACACAGCAGAAGAAGGACTCATCTTCTTACAGTAACTCTCATAAAAGCGATAGCTACAGCAATGTAGAGAACAACAATAACTACCGCTAAACTGCAGTAAACATTTTAGAGCAGACTGTTTTGACGAATGGCAAAACAGTCTGCTCTTCTTTTTCTGAGAAACACATATTTGTTTGGCTTTTTATCGTCTATTATACTTTACTATTCGAGTATAGCAAATAATTTAAAAAAGAAATTTTCATCGGCATACTGGTAGGTTTTCTCTTTATAACTACTGGTCTTTTGTTTTTTTACTGATAAGATGATCTTTCAGTGTTTTATCCGCTTTTTTGATTTCACGGAAGCCCTGCCCGGTAATTTGGCCGGCTTCTCCAATAATAATAAAGGCTTGATTATCCGTAGAGCGAATCATATTCGTTATTTTGCTAACTTCATAGCGACGCACTGCACAAAGCAAAACCTCACCATTATTATTACTGTATACGCCTCTCGATTTCAAAGCGGTAACCCCGCGCCCCATTTCAGAAATTATATTATTGGCTATTTCACCATTTTTTTCTGACATTATGAAAAGCATTTTCCCCGTACCGGCATCCGCACCATATAAAATCGTATCAATAAGCCGAGTAGAAACAAAAACCGTGATGAACGCATACAGTGCGCTTTCCAAACTGCGGTAAACAAATCCGGAGAGCAAAATCACCATTGCATCTACGCCCATCATTAGCTGCCCCATTGATAGACTGTGAAGCCTTTGCTCCAGTAAACGGGCAATTAAATCCGTACCGCCAGTGGTGGCGCCACGCAGCAGCACAAGAGATAAACCAATACCCTCCAGCACGCCGCCAAAAATAGCAGCTAACATGTGGTCACCTTCATAAACCGGAAGAACTGTTGAAAGCGCATCGATTGTAACGGAACACAAAAGTGTAGCTAGTATGGTCTTGCCAACAATGCGGTAACCCAGCTCCCAAATTGCCCACAAAAAAACCGGAAGGTTTATGACAAATAGCATGGTACCAATCGGCGTTCCGATCAGGTAATTAAGCACAGTTGCAAGACCAGTAATTCCTCCTGGTGCAATGTGATTTGGTGCAGTAAAGCTATTCACTGAAACCGAAAAAAGAATTGCTCCCATTAGAAAATACAGGATATCCATAAATACAATTTGATTACGCTTTTTTAAGACTCCCATTAGAAGGCACCCTCATTCTTCACAAATCAAGGCAAAAAACTGGCGCAAGCGCGCCAGCTCCCCTTTCAGGTACAAATAACCAAACAAAGCTTCCAGTGCGGTTGCCGCATGGTAATCGGCAGGGCTAGAATTTTTAGGAACATGTGATACTTTTGCGTTGCGTCCCCGGCGAAACACAGCTTCTTCCTCTTCCGTAAAGAGTGGAGCCAGCTTTTGTGCTGCCTGCGCTTGTGAACTGCAGCAAACCTGTGCCACTGCACTTTTATGCAAAGTGTTCACCGGGCAGTTCGCACGGCAAACCAACCGTTCCCGAACAAACAATTCAAAAACGCCATCGCCAATAAAGGCCAAGGTTAAGGGACTGAGTTGGCGAGGATTGCATTCTGCTTCTAAAAAGCGTTCCACAAATTCGCCTCCCCTATTCAACAAAGTCAAATTCTAGATCGTACATGCTTACGGTATCTCCCTCTTCAGCGCCAGCCTCACGCAAAGCATCGATCACGCCAGAGGTAATCAATACGCGCTGGAAATACTGTAAGGACTCGTAATCATCAAAATTAACAGAGCGCAACAGCTGCAGCAGCCACTCGCCCTCCACCACAAATACACCATCCTGATTCGTAACCGTAAATTTCTCCATTTGTTCCGGATTAATTTCTGGCAACGGCACGGGATCTGGCTCATAACGAAGAACCGGAGGCAGCTTCGAGAGTTTTTCTTGAATGCTCTTTAAGAGCGGGTCTACACCATGGCGGATTGCAGCCATGATTGGGAAGAACTCATAGCCTTGCTCCTCTACAAAACGACGAAAATCTTCCACTTGCTCGTCTGTTGCAAGGTCACATTTGTTACCTGCCACAAGCATGGGGCGCTCCGAAAGCTCGCCGTTAAACTTTTTCAGCTCACGGTTAATAATCTCAAAGTCTTCTTTGGGGTCTCGCCCTTCACTGCCAGCAATATCTACCACATGTACTAACAAGCGGCAGCGTTCCACGTGGCGCAAAAATTGATGCCCTAGTCCTGCTCCCTCTCCCGCACCTTCAATCAGGCCAGGAATATCAGCCATAACAAAGGATTGACCTTCCCCAAGGAATACAACACCCAAAACAGGTGTTATGGTTGTAAAATGGTAATTGGCGATATTCGGTTTTGCTTCACTCACAACAGAAACGAGTGTTGATTTACCAACATTTGGAAAGCCAACCAGACCAACATCTGCCAATAGCTTTAATTCAAGCTGAACATCGAATGCTTCACCCGGTTGTCCCGGTTTTGCAAAGCGCGGAGTTTGGCGTGTAGGCGTTGCAAAATGGGTATTTCCCCAACCGCCTTTTCCACCACGTGCAATAATCTGCGGTTCATCGGAAGATAAATCTGCAAGCAGGCGCCCTGTTTCCACATCACGCACCAATGTTCCCTGCGGTACACGAATAATTAAGTCGGGAGCACCTCTGCCATAGCACCGCTTTCCCATTCCGTTTTGACCATTTTCAGCAATGTACTTGCGCTTATAGCGAAAATCTGCCAAAGTAGAAAGATTTTTATCTACCTGAAACACTACATTTCCGCCACGGCCGCCATCGCCGCCGTCCGGCCCGCCAGCCGCAACATATTTTTCTCTGTAAAAGCTTACGGCGCCATTGCCGCCATCGCCAGCCTTTATTTTAACTTTCGCAATATCTACAAACATATGGTTTCCGGCTCCTTCTACTATTCTCCCATAAACGATCATACATACCTTTAGTTCTCAAAACTGCAAAAAACAAGCGTGAGAACAAACATATACTCTTTAAGGAGAACAGTAAAATAGTAAACTGCTCTCGCTTAGTATAGACATGATCATATCAAAAAATCCCGGGAAAATCCCGGGATTTTGGTTTCAGCTGTAACTGAATTACTGTTCCACAGCGTATACGCTAACCTTTTTACGGTCGCGGCCAAGTCTCTCAAATCTCACAGTACCGTCAATCAAAGCGAAGAGAGAATCATCGGAACCTCTGCCCACATTGTTACCGGGATGAATGTGAGTGCCACGCTGTTTGACCAAAATATTACCGGCCAAAACAAACTGACCATCTGCACGCTTTGCACCAAGGCGTTTAGACTCGGAATCACGGCCGTTCTTTGTGGAACCGCCGCCCTTCTTATGCGCGAAAAGCTGAATATTTATCTTTAACATAGCTTTACACCTCCGTATAATTTATACTGATATTATCTGGGTATTGCTCCTGCAAGCCCACCAAATGGAGCTTGAGTCCTTGCAGCAAATTCCGGCATAAAAAAACTGCTTTCTCAGGAACCTGAAGTGACATGCTACCTTGTGAAACAGTTAAGTCAGCCCTAACCTGAACTACATCGGTAATTGCATTTGCCACTAAATACGCCGCGGAAGAAACCGCTGCGCACAGAATGTCGGACCCCTCTTCCGCTAAACCGGAATGTCCCGTCATCTGAAATCCCAAAAGCTCGCCATCCGGCTGCTGCAAAAATAAAACCTGAATCATCATTAAGCGTTAATGGCTTCGATCTGCACCTTGGTGTAGGGCTGACGATGACCCATCTTGCGCTTTACGCTTTTCTTCGGCTTGTAAGTGAAAACGGTGATTTTTCTCTGTTTGCCGTTTTTCAGAACTTTGCCGGTTACAGTAGCGCCATCCACAAAGGGAGCGCCCACTTTCAGGCCTTCTTCGCCGCCAAGAGCAACAACTTTAAATTCAACGGTGGCGTCCTGCTCCGCTGCAAGCTTTTCGATATAGATGACATCGCCATACTGTACCTTATACTGCTTGCCGCCGGTCTCAATAACTGCATACATAAATAGAGTATCCTGCCTTTTTTTCAATCTCGCTATCTCAGGCGGATCAAATGATCACTTAAAATGCCCGTAATATGCGGCCTAACAATATTATCATATCTTGTCAATTTTGTCAATAAAGAAGCCTTTAGTTCTTTCGCACGGCTAAACGGTGAGCAAAATCGGCTAAATAATCTGTTTCGCCATCAAATTGGGTTAGTGCATGTAATGCTTCATCCGTTAGCTCACGCACCGCTTTTTTTGCGCCTTCAAGTCCCATAAGAGAAACGTAGGTGCTTTTGTCATTTAAATTATCTACACCAACATTCTTGCCTAAAAGGGTGCTGTCGCCGGTAACATCTAGAATATCGTCTACGATTTGAAACGCAAGGCCAATCGCCTTTGCATAATCTCTTGCTGCACGTATTTGTTCGTTTGATGCCCCGCCAATTACACAGCCCATTTCAGCGGCAGCCAAAATCAATGCACCGGTTTTTCGTTCGTCCATGATGCGAAGCGTGGAAAGAGGAATCTTCTTCCCCTCGGACGCAAGGTCGATTACCTGTCCGCCCACCATGCCAACCGCACCAGCTGCACGAGCCAGCATTCCAGCCGCCGTTGCCGCTTTTAATGCCCCTGCGGTACGAATGGACTGCGGGGAAAGCATGGTCTCAAACGCCAGAGTAAGAAGGGCATCTCCTGCGAGAAGAGCAGTGGACTCCCCATAGACACGGTGGTTCGTTGGTCTTCCTCGGCGAAGTTCATCGTCATCCATACAAGGTAGGTCGTCATGAATCAGAGAATAAGTGTGAATCATTTCAACTGCACAGGCAAACGGAAGCGCCGCTGTGAGATTCCCGCCGCAAAGGCGGCAAAACTCCAACGTTAAAATAGGACGTATGCGCTTTCCGCCAGAAAGCAGGCTGTACTCCATGGAAGAAAACAACTCCTGCTGCAACTCGTCTCCACCCGGTAAATAGCGAGACAACGCTGCTTCCAACATTTCTACATACTGCTCCTGTCGCTTCATACTCATTCCTCTCGCCTTTCTTCCAACTCAGAAATATCCTTTATTTTCTGCTCGGCATTCTGTAACTTTTGATAACAAAAAGATGCCAGATTTGTACCGGACTCAAAGAGTTTTAAGGATTCTTCTAAGGTTGCCTCGCCACTTTCCATTCGCTCCACAATTTGTGAAAGCTCGAGCATTGCTTTTTCAAAGGTTATCTCTTTTTTCATGGAGTATTCCCCTCCTGACCAATCGATTCTTTGCTTACTTCATTTACAGTGCACGATAATCGTCCATCTTGTAAAATAAGGCTCAATGGTTCGCCCGACTGTACCTGTTCCACCGTACGAACACTTTCTCCCTTTTCATTTAGTGCAACGGTATAACCGCGAGCCAATACCCGAAGCGGGCTAAACGCATGCAATGCCGCCGTTTGTTCTGCCAATTGCAGGCGTGCGGTATTGACCGACTGCTTCATCTTCCCATTCATGCGGTCAACCATGCGGTCAATTTGCATGCGGTGCATTTCAAGCCCGAGAGATTTTTTCATTCGCCATACAGAACCGGAAACATATGCCATTAGCTCGCGCATATCTGGAACCGCAAGCTCTGCCGCCGCGGATGGTGTAGGAGCACGAAGATCTGCTACAAAATCGCAGATTGTAAAATCTGTTTCATGGCCAACTGCAGAAATAATGGGAATTTTGGAATTTGCCACTGCTCTGGCTACGATTTCTTCATTAAATGCCCATAGGTCTTCTATAGAACCGCCACCACGGCCTACAATTAAAACATCTGCGCATTGCAGGTGGTTAAAACGCTCCACAGCAGCAGCAATCTGTTCTGCCGCGCCGGCGCCTTGCACCAGCACTGGGCATAAAACAACCTCCGCCATCGGAAACCGCCGCCCTAAAATCTGCATAATATCTTGTACTGCAGCTCCGGTTGGAGACGTTACTACACCAATTGCCTTTGGGTATACGGGCAACGCTTTTTTTCGCGAAGCATCAAATAATCCCTCTGCCGCAAGCCGTGTTTTGAGCTGCTCAAAAGCCAAATTCAGTGCACCAAGACCATCCGGCTGCATATCTTCTACATACACCTGGTACTGCCCGGTCTGTTCATATACCGTAACACGGCCACGCACAATCACTTTCATACCATCCTGTGGTAGAAAGCGTAAACGACGGGCTTGTGTAGAAAACATCACGGCACGCACCACACACTGACTGTCTTTGAGTGAGAAGTACATATGCCCTGATTTATAATGATTGGTAAAGTTCGATATCTCACCGGATAAAAACACGGAGTTCATCATCGAGTCCCCGTCCAGCAAAGATTTAATATACCGATTAAGCTGAGAAACCGTAAGAACAACTGGGGTGTTCATCTTGCTTCCTCCTTAATAGCGGCAAGAATCGCCGCACCTGCCGCATTATCCGCAGAAAACGCGGGACTGGCAAATGCTGCGCCATAGCGCTCTGTAAGTGCTTTGCGAATAATACTGTTCGACATTACTCCGCCTGCAAATAAAACCGGAAGATTGCCATGTTCTTTCAGCAAAGAAGCGCACATGGCGTCCAGCGCAGCAAGCAAAGACAATAAACAATAACGGGCAATTTCTTCTTTCGGCTTTCCCTTCTCCAGCATGGAGCGGCACTGGTTCTCTAACCCTGAGAGGGAACAATCGTGCCCTTTCATAGAGGGGCGTATGCTAAACTTTGCTTCACTTTGCAGTGCAAGTCGCTCCAGTTCTGGCCCTGCAGGGAAAGAAAGGCCAAGCATTACGCCTACACGATCAACTGCCTGTCCTCCTTTTAAATCCAAAGAAGAAGCAAGCAAGCGTGTTTTTACCATGGTCTCTTTATCTGGCTCTACCAAAACCGCTTCCGTAGTACCGCCGGAAACATGAAATGCCAAAAAGGTTTTTTCAAACCATTCAAAGCGATTTGCCGAATACAAAGCTGCCGCAATGTGATTCTCTTGATGTGAGCAAGTGTAAATAGGAATACCAAGAGAATCTGCCAGTACTTTTGCTGTTCCAAGCCCCACGGTAAAGCAGGGCATGTATGAACCTTCCGCTGTACGAGGTCGACTGGAAACGCCAATCGCGCGCAGTGTGTTACGCTGCATAAGCAAAGGTTCTAAAATTTGCGGAAGCTGCTGTACATGATGAAACACCGCATCACTTTGGCGTAGTCCAAGCTGACCTTCCTTTACCGGCAATAGCCGTTTGGAGTGCTCAACACTTCCATCTGCCTTATAAAGTGCAGCAGAAGTTGTATAGTTGCTCGTATCAATTCCAAGAAAATTACTGTTCTTCATTTTTCTGTTCTTCTTTGGGTTCCAATTCCTTGGCAACAGAGCCAAGCACTCCGTTAATAAACGGAGCATCGTCCGCTCCGCCATACTTTTTGGCTAGATCCACGGCTTCATTGATAGAAACACTAACGGGAATGCTGTCAACAAATAGAATTTCGTAGATAGCGACCCGCAGCAAAGCAAAAGAAACCTTGGAGAGACGCGACATCGACCAGCCGCGAATGTTCTTTTCAATTTTATCATCAATTAGTGCGTTGTTTTCTTGTACACCCAATGCAAGCTGCTCCGCAAATTCAGCAACGCGAACCTCAGCTGATTCCTCAGCAGCATCAATAATATCGCTAATGGTAACACGGTTTATCAACTGCTGAAAAACCAGAATAAATGCTTGCTCTCTTTCTTCCCGTCGAGTCATTTTGCCTTTGCTCATCGTTTGTCCTCCAAATAATTTCTATCAATTTAATATATTGAATACGTAGCATTCTTCATTTCGGCGGTGAGATATTAATAAAATAACCCTCCAAAATGTATGTGGAGGGTTAGCAAATTCGTTTTTCATTCCATTGTCAAGCTTCTGCAAATACGGCAAAAGAGGTCTCTTCCCTTTGCCCCATATTTTATGAAAATGAACCGCGCCACTCTTTACGAGTAATATTATACCATGAATTTACACCCATGCAACTGTTTTTGCCGGAAAACCCGCTTTTATGCCACTTTTATGGCGTTTTCTTTGCTGGATAGAAAAACAAAGACCAAATCCATTCGTAAGATTCGGCCTTTGTTAATTGCATATTCTATTATTTGCTTATTTCGCCTCAACGATTTTTATTTTATCATAGGCAATACCTGCCTGGCCGCCAATAATATCTTTAATGGCGATTGCTTCATTGGGCAATAAGCCATTGGAACGAACCACTACACTGCATTCCGAGTTTTGTAGGAACACAACACAGTCTGAAAAGCCTTTTGCTTTAATCAGACTTTCAATATTGCTCTCCTGCACAATATTCTGTGCAATGACAGCGGCTTTTTCTAACGATTCCTTTTTCACAGAGTCATTTGCAGAGGCATCCTGCAATACCTTTTGCAGCATCTCTACACTAGCATCTCTGGCCTTTTGGCGAGAAAGCTTTGCTTCGGTAAAGTATTCATCCACCTTTGCAGCTGTTTCCACTGATTTAGAGGAGGTAGAAGAAGCAGAAGAAGCTGGTGCCTTTGATGTGGTACCTGCCGTACTGCTGCTGCCCTTGCCATTTACAAGCTGAGCCGCTCCCAGTTCCGCTTGCGAGGTTAATGTATCCGTAGCAATCAAGGGACCATCCCCCTGGAAGACCCAATTTAAGTACACAGCCGCTCCCAGCGCAACCACCAGGGATGCAAGCACTAGCTGACGTTTACCAATACCCATAAGAAAATTCCTCCTGTTTCAAGTTTATTTTGCTTTTATCACGCACACCCGCGCAGAAGAAAGATTGAGCGCAGTAGTTACCGCGTCTATAATATCTTTCTGCACCGCCGGCTGATTTCCGCCCTCACATACAACGACTACCCCCTTCACGATCGGCTCAACCTCAGTTACTGCCAGCGCCTGTTGCGAGCCGTCGGCACCCTTTACCAGAATGTACTTGGTCTCACGGCTGTCATTTGCTTGGTTTTTCACCGTAGCGTTTGCCGCTTGATCCTGCGTGTTCTGTGAGGTCTTTTTTTCTTCTGTTGCGTATACGTACTGCGTATTGCGCTCCAGAGTAACAAGAACCTTTACAGAACCTGCCCCGTTAATACTGCCGATTAGCTCGGTAAGGCTTTTTTCCACCTGCTGTGAATACGCTTGCGCGGTGGTTTTCGTAGGTTCATTCTGTGCGGGAGCATTGGTTTCCCTAGCATCTCGATTTTGAAAAACCCCCGAAAGAAAAATCATAGCAATGCCAGCAAAGCCCAGTATTAAAATAATCTTACGCCAAACATCGTTTTCCGCGAGCTTTTGAATCCAGGAACTTTTCTCAACTCTTTCATCCTTTTCACGAGCCATCGGCTGTCACCTCCGTTGTTAATCCCAATTCCTGCTCAAGCAGCTTTTTCGTTTCCTGTATCCTACCCAAATCCTTCTGGTCAAGGCTGACAAACACTTTAGTAATTGATATGCGGCCGTCCTCATTTGTATCCATACTCAGAGCAACATTTTTACAAGGAATTCCCTTCTCGGTAAGAGTTGCGAGTACAACAGTACGAACTGAGGCTTGTGCGGCATCTACCGTTTGTTTATTTACTGTATCCTGGTACTGAACATTTGGTAAAGCACTGTTCTCTTGTGCAAAGGCCTGCACATCTGCCTGCTTTGCAAGCTTACCTATTGGCACTAAAATACTACAAATAACAAATGCACCAATGACTAAGCGCGTTACCTTCTCCATACTGCCGCTCGGCATTAAGTATTGTAAGATTCCGGCAGCCAGTGCAGCTAATACAATAACGGATGACCATTCTCGTATTCCACTCATGTTACCGAACCTCCCATCGCCAGCATCATAACCGTTGAAATCATGAGTATCACCAAGCAGCAAATTATTATGGAGAGTAAAATCTGGATTACCTTCATAGAAGAGCGAAGTAGAGTGGTAATCTCCTTTAATTCAAAAATATCCCCCGCTGCCGCACAGGCTGTGAGGGTAAGTAGCCATATAAGGCACTCAATTGCCGCTGGCAGAAAAATTGCCCCCGTAGCCAATAAACCAAAAGCACCCACTCCCGATTTAAGAAGCTTTACACAGCTTTGCACACTGCCGATTGCGTCACCGAGCGCACTGCCTACCACCGGAACAAAAGCACTTACCATGAATCGGATGGTTTTTGCTCCCGCACCGTCCGCCGCGGAGGATACCACTGTTTGCATTGTTAATAAGCCCGAAAAAATAGTCATGCAAAAGGTAAGTATCCACTTCACCGTTTTACTGAATAAATCGCAAAGCCCCCCTAAATTCATAGCGGGCGACACAGCCGAAACAACGGAAAAAGCTAAGAAAATATTAAGTAACGGTACCAAAAATGCAGAGGCAATTACCGATATTACATTCCCTGCGCCGAGCATAAGCAAATTATACGAGCCTGCGGAGATGGGTTGCCCGCCCGCAATCATAATTCCGGTAAGAATCGGAATGCTCGCAAGTAAAAATCCGGCCGCGCCTTTTATTACAAAAGCAACGTTTTGAATACAGCTTACAATAGGCTGTATGACCACCGTGCAGATACAAAGGGTCCCTATCATACCAATTACGCCGCTCAAAGGCCGGTCACCAAAGCTAAGCTTCATTCCATTCATAAGCGCGCAAAGAAGAATTACTGCTAAAACCGATAAGAGCGCTCGCATAGGGGCATTGCTTTGCTGTCGGGCAGTTGTGCCAATCTGTTCAAACACTTTCTCGGGTGTTAGATTTATGATACTCTGCCAATCCGGCGAAGATATGCCAAGGCTGTCCATCCATTCCCGAGTCTCAGGCGGCAGTTCATCCGGTAAATCGGCTGCACCGCTGTTTTCGTATTGCTGGCGGTACAGCTCTTCTTGTGAAACCGACTGCGCATTAACCGGGATAGTAAAGAAGAAGAACAGTAGAAATAGGCAAAAAAGTCGATGAATTATTTTTTTCACACTCTAACCTCCTATCAGCGCGAGCGCCGTAGAAGCTATTTTCTCAAACAAAGGAAGAGCCAAAAGCACTATGGAAAGCTTACCTGCCAGTTCCACCTTGGAGGCCAATGCGCTTTCTCCTGCATCCCGGCAGGAATCTGCCGCAAATTGAGCTAGAAAGCAAATACCAAGCGTTTTAAACAAGATAATTCCGTATTCCGAGGGTAATTGCGTAGCAGTGAGCAGGCTGTTGATTTGGCGTATCGCTGGAACAATGTTTGCTAATATTTGAACCAGAATAATAACGCCCGCCGTGATGCTGACAACCACCGCATATTCTTGATTATACCGGCGCAGCATCACAGCAATGACAGCAGAGACCAAAGCGAGGCCGGCAATCCCTATCACATTCATAACTGTTATAACCCAAAGATGGACTTGATGGTTTTAAATAGAATGTCGATCTGTTCGATCACCATCATCAAAACCACAATCAGCCCCGCCAAGGTAGTCATCATTGCCTGCTCTTCCCGCCCGGAACGAATTAAAAGCTGGTTCAGTACGGCCACAATAATCCCAATCGCCGCGATTTTGAAAATCAAATCCACATCCATTTTTTCATCCTCCGTTTTAACTTAGCAGGAGTGCCGCCGCGATACCGCCAAACAGCCCCAGCATAAAATACAGCTTCGCTTTCTTGTCTTTTTCTTCCCTTGCGTGGGTAAGTGCATTGCTGATAAAGCCAATATACATTTGGCAGTGTGCAAGCTGCCCCTCTGTGTCGCTTGCACCAAACCCGAAACCGAAATCTCGTATGTACTCTATGTCTTGTCGGTTCATTCCGGTGGTTAAAAGGCCATCATCCATGCCATGCTTCCATGCCTGGGGAAAGCTTTCTCCCTTATGGCAATACTCCGTGCATAGCGCAAGGAACTTTTGGCCTTTGCCGTGCTTCTCTATAATTCGTTCCACCGGCAGCCTGGAATACCGAATCTCTTCTCTGGTAAGGCAAAGAAAGGAGTAGAATGCCTCTAACTCCCTTACCCTTGCACCCAGTTTACGCGATTCCATATAGCCCGCTAGAATACAGGCCGCCATGACCGATAGGATCCCGATTAATTTGACCAAGAAGTTCACCCACCTTGTAAATTCCTTTGATTTTCCCGGGTCTAGCCGCACAATCGAGCAGAACTACGGTGCGAAATGCCCCGGTTTCCATCAATCGGCGAATCTGGCGGCGGCGCAGCAGCTCACCGGCTTCCGCCGCATGTACGCTTACAATTAATGAAACTCCTGCATTTACCACTTCTTCCACGGCGGCAGTTTCTTTCTCACTCCCCAGCTCATCGCAAAGAATCACTTCGGGGGAAAGTGCTCGAATTGCCTGAAGAATCCCTTGGCTTTTGGGGTAGCCATCCAAGATGTCGCAGCAGCAGCCAAGGTCGTTTTGTGCGTCTCCCCGGTATATACCTGCCAGTTCACCGCGTTCATCTACCACGGTAATTTTACGGGGCGGTAAAGCACCACCACCAGCCAATTGACGCGCTAAATCACGAAGTATAGTTGTTTTCCCCGTGGAGGGCGCCCCCGCCAGAAGAACGCCCTGCACGATCTCCTCCCCCAACAAAGCCAGAATCTCATCCGCCGCACCAGAGATTTGCCTGGCTATACGAATATTAAATGAAGAAATATCTCTAAGGCCGGTTACTTGCCCTTCCTCCAGAACAGCCGTACCACAAACTCCTACCCTATGCCCTCCCTTAATAGTGAGGAACCCGTTGCGAATTTCATTTTGGTGCGTATACACGGAATAGTTGCAAAGGCAACGAAATGTTTCTTCCATATCTTCCCGGAATACAGGAATCCCTTCTTCCGCCTTTCGGCTGATTCCACTCCCTGTAACAAAAAAACTTTGAACCCCGTTAAAAACAGACAGCGGTAAATTCACCCTCATGCGAATCTCTTGCACCGATTCTTGCAGATGAGCCGGCAAAGCGGCCAAAACTGGCCGAAGACGCTGGCAAACTGGCTGTATTGCAGTATCAAACGAATTGATATTTTTTAAATTCATGTTACTTGTCCTCCCTTTGTACCATAAATATGGACAAAGCGTTTCGATTAGAACCTAAAATCATTGCAATAATAGAATCGTTTCCTCTCTTTTTATAGAGGTGTTTCAGGCTTGTTCCAGAAATTATATTCAGATTAAAGTGTAAAAAGACGAAAGTGATGTTGTATATAAGCTTTTAATCATCTATAATATGTATTAAGAATTAAGCAGAGGAGAGTTACTATTTTGAAAAAAAGAATTGCGATAACTGCTTTAAGTACCTTGATTCTTTTTGTTTTTTGTGGTTGTTCTGTTATTACTGCATTTTCAACGGCTACTTCTAGTCATCAAGAATCTTCGAGCTATGAAGAATCGGCGAAACAGGAAGAGGATTCGTATAAGCTTGCCAAAGTGGAAGTTTACTCCGCAAAAGACGACCGATTAATCAAAACCATTGATGACAGCGAGTTACTCTCCAAACTTAGTGAAGAGAACGAAGAAGCGGAAGATGCAGATAAATTAATGCAATCCACAACGGAAAGCGGCGTTCCTTTATACAATTTTGTGGCGTATAAAGTTCCGGCTGCAAAAATTACGAATCAAAAAGCAGAGAAAATTTTTACGATTACTATTTTTGAAAACAGTAATTTAATTCGAACAGAGGTTGCCAGTGAAGCGATAAAAGCTTTTCCGATTCCCTCGGAATACCTAACTTTTTATGAGGAAGTATCCAAAGAAAAAATAGACTTTTTTCTCTCCTTGGCAAAAGAGTCATAATAGTAAAAAAACAGAGAAAGGCCTCCCTAAACTGCTTAGGGAGGCCTTTCTCTGTTCTATTTAAAGTTTTAGAAAACAATCATATATTCTCTTCGGATTCTTTTAGCATGTTTAAAAACTCTTCTTCACTCAGAATTGGTATATTTAGCTGCTGCGCTTTGGTAAGCTTGCTTCCCGCATCTTCACCTGCAATGAGAAAGCCTGTTTTTTTCGATACGGAGGATGACGTTTTACCACCATAACGCTCTACCAGCTCAGAAGCCTCTTGGCGAGAGAGTGTGGGAAGTGTACCAGTTAAAACAAATGTTTTACCAGCCAGACGTAGATCCTGCGCAATACTTTGCGCCGTCATATTCACTCCAGCTTCTTTCAAACGGGAAAGAAGATGTGCCGTACCCGATAACTCAAAATAAGCGCAAACGCTTTTTGCCATAATTGCACCAAAACCCTCAATTGCTGCCAGCTCTTCTTCTGTGGCTGCAATTAGTTTCTCCATGGTATGAAAGTGACCCGCTAGCTGTTTTGCCGCTTTTAAGCCAATATGGGGGATTCCCAAGGCATAAATCAAGCGATACAAGTCATTCTGCCGGGAACGCTCTACGGCTGCCGCAAGATTCTGTGCGGATTTTTCGCCCATTCTCTCCATTTCCTTTACCTGCTCCATTGGTAGAAAATAAAGGTCAGCGGGAGAGGAAATCAATTGCTTTGCAACAAGCTGCTCTAGCACAGCCGGGCCAAGACCATCCATATCCATTGCGTCGCGGCTTGTAAAGTGAATTAAATGCCTTAATAGCTGTGCAGGACACTCTGGATTGGTACAGCGTGTCGCTGCCTCATTATCATCTCGCACAGCAGGGCTGCCGCAGGCAGGGCACTCCTGCGGGATAAAGTAAGGCTCGCTATTTTCTTCATGAGAAACAACCGATACAACCTCAGGAATGATATCACCGGCCTTACGAAGAATGACCGTATCACCAATTCGAATATCCTTTTCGGCAATAAAATCTTGATTATGCAGGGTAGCACGGCTTACCGTAGTACCGGCCAAAGTAACCGGTTCAAACAAACCAGTAGGAGTTAGAACACCTGTTCTGCCAACGTTAATTTCGATATTAAGAAGCTTCGTCGGCTTTTCCTCCGGTGGGTATTTATACGCTTGTGCCCATTTCGGAAACTTTGACGTACTGCCAAGTCGTTGCCTCTGTGCAAAAGAATTTACCTTTACTACCGCGCCGTCAATGGAGTAATCGAGTTTACCACGCATTTCTCCAATTTCACGGATAGCCTTTAAAACTTCTTCCAAAGAACTACATTTGCGGTAAAAAGGTGTAGAGGGCAGGCCGAGTTTCTTCATATACTCTAAGGATTCATCGTGATAAGAAAGCGCTGTGCCTTGTACCTGCTGCACATTAAATAGAAAAATATCCAGCTTTCTTTTTGCAGCGATACGCGGGTCTTTCTGGCGGAGAGAGCCCGCCGCCGCGTTCCGGGGATTTTTAAACGGCTTTTCTTGATTAAGCTCCTGTTGGGCGCAAAGCTCTTCAAAAACACCGTGTGCCATATAAACCTCGCCGCGAACTTCCAAGAACTCGGGAGCGTTTTTCAAGCGCTTTGGCACACTACGAATGGTGCGAATATTTTCGGTTACATCTTCTCCCACCAAACCATCTCCACGGGTTGAGCCGCGCTCATAAATGCCATTACGGTATTCAATCGCAACGGAGAGACCGTCAAACTTTGGTTCCACAATGTAAACGGGGTCAGATACAACAGCACGCACGCGTCGGTCGAAATCCGCCATTTCTTCCTCTGAAAAGGCGTCCTGCAAGCTTTCCAGAGGAACAGTATGAACCACCGGTGCAAACAGATTCATTCCTTTGGCTCCCACCTTCTGGGTAGGAGAATCCGGCGTTATCAGCTCGGGGAACTCTGCCTCCAAATCCTCAAGCTGGCGGTATAAGCGGTCATATTCGTAGTCTTCTATTTCCGGAGCGTCCTGCTCATAATATCTTTGATTATGGTATTGAATTTCTTGCCGCAGTCTGGCGGCTTCTTCCTTCGCTTTTATTACATCCATTTTTTATCCTCCCAAATACAACTGCGGTACATCGCCAACAATAACCGTTTCTGCAACTAAAACGCTGGTGGTTACATCGGTTGCGGTATGAAGACCCGGAATAAAAGAATATATTTCGGTATGTAGTTCCAAATAAATTTGGTGGCGCGTCTGGTTAATTCCTGCAGATTCAAACTTCGTTTTAAAGTCGGACTCTACATTTCCCTTTAGGGTTACAACCAGAGGGATATCTGGGCCGCGCCCATGTAATAATCGGCTACCCAACAGGGTACCTAATGGAACAGAAGTATTGATTTTACCGGCATGCAGGTTCTGCTGCACCGTATTGGTAATCTTGGCTTTAATCTCATTCGTTTTCGCCATATTTGTTGTTATTGTTTGCACTTTGCCCTGAGAATCTCTCTGCAAAGAAATCAAATCATCATACGTTATATTATCCGCATTCAGTTCTTCCAATACGCTTTCATTCATTGCAGATACAGCGGTTTGCCGTGCGGAGTTTACCGTAAGGGACTCAACCGCAGGCACTAACTGAATATCCAAATAAATACCGGCAGCCAATACTCCAATTAAGAAGATTACTATTTTGCTGCCGGCAAAACCATTCCATTTTCGCTCGCCGCGGTAAGGCATATTTGCAGGGCGATACTTATGCCAGCGTTTCATTATGCTACCCCCTATCGTGCATTCGTTCTACGGTACTACGCTTTAAAAATAATCTTGTCTTTCATGCAAAGGCAGGAAGTACAAGCTTTTTACAAAAATTTATTTTATAAAGCAGTTGACTATATAATACACAGGGGATTTTCTATTGGTGAATTATTTCTGCAAAAAGGGCACAAAGAAAGCATAGCCTCTTTGTGCCCCAATTCATTCAATTAGATAAAAGGAACTTTTAATTATTCCTCGTTAGCAGAATTCTCTTCTGCCTCGGAAGATTGCTCCTCAAGGTAAGCACGAATCGACAGGCTTACACGATGCTTGTCAAAGTCAATGTCGGTAATCTTTGCATGTACCTTATCTCCGGTTTTAAGCGCATCCTGCGGCTTCTCGATTCTGTGGTCAGCAATCTGAGAAATGTGGATGAGACCATCAATGCCGGGAATGATTCTAGCAAAAGCACCGAATGTGGTCAGACCAACAACCTGTACCTCAACTGTGGTGCCTACGGGATATTCGTTTTTCAGAATCTCCCACGGATTGTCCTGTTCCTTCTTGTAGCCAAGAGAAATTTTACCCTTCTCTTTATCAAGACCCTTAATGTAAACGTTGATGGTATCGCCAACATTTACGACCTCAGAGGGGTGCTTAATGCGGTTCCATGAAAGCTCAGAAATATGAACCATTCCATCAATTCCGCCCAAGTCAACAAATGCACCGTAAGCGGTAAGAGATTTTACAACACCAGTAAACTCCTTGCCCTCTTCTGCAGTCTCCCAGAACTTGTCGGCAAGCTCTTTTCTCGCGTCCTTCAATACGGAACGAATGGAGCCAACTGCACGGCGGCGCTGACGGTTCACTTCGATAATGCGGAAATTAACTTCCTTCTTGAGCAATGCTTCTAACGGATCATTGCGGGAGGCAGTAGCCTGAGACGCAGGGATAAATACGCGCACGCCATTGGTTACAGCGATCACACCGCCCTTGATAACCTCAGTGACAACACCGGTAAGAACTGTTTCGTTTTCTTCCGCCTCGGAAATGGTCTCCCAGCCCTTAACAGCATCCAAGCGCTTTTTAGAGAGCATGATGGTGCCTTCCTGGTCGTTGGTACGCATGATAAGCAAATCAAGCTCATCACCCATCTTTACCAGATCCTCCGTTTTAGCGTTCGGATCTGCCGAAAGTTCAGACAACGGCACAAAGCCAGCCTGCTTGCGTCCAACATCTACATAGATCTCATTGGGAGCAATACCGACAACAACGCCACGTACCTTCTCATCTGTATTTAAACTTTTTAAAGACTCTTCGAGCATCTCCTCAAAGTTATATTCAGCAGACTCCTGCTCTGTGAGACCCGCGCCTTCAATAATTTCTGTCATGGTATCAAGTACCTCCTTTATTATGCTTGCGGGTGTAGAGGCACCCGCAGTAATACCGATAGAAAAGGCCTTTTTCACGGCCTGCGAAGGAATTTCCTCCGCTGTTTCAATCAAGTAAGTAGTGCAACTCTGCGCACAGACATCTCTAAGCTTGGCCGTATTAGAGCTGTGCCGCCCCCCGATAACCAGCATCAAATCCGATTTTTTAGCAAGATTTGACGCTTCGGACTGCCTTTGAACAGTTGCATTACATATTGTAGCAAAAACGTCTGCATTTGTACATACCTTTTTTAGGATTTGCAAACAATTTCCCCATTCCTCCAAGCTAAAAGTGGTTTGGGCAATCACACAAACATTCTGGTTGGAAAATTCAGGGTGCTTTTCCAGTAATTCTGTTAGCTCTGCTGCGTTACGGAACACATAAGGTGGTACGGTACAGTACCCAATTACACCCTCAATCTCAGGGTGGGAAGCATCACCTGCAATGAGTACGGTCTGCCCTGCCGCACTAGCACGAGAAACGATTTTGTGAATTTTCCGAACGAACGGACAAGTTGCATCGGCACAAGAAAGGTTCCGTTTTAAAATATCTTCCTGCACTGATTGAGCTACACCATGAGAACGAATTACAATTGTTCCTCCTGCAGGAACCTCATCCGGCGAGTTTACAATTCGCACTCCACGTGACTCCAGCTCATCCACGATTTGCGGATTGTGAATAATCGGGCCGAGCGTATAAACCTCTTTCCCCTCATCCAACAACGTAAAAACCATTTGCACGGCCCGGTTTACACCAAAACAAAAACCGGCCGATTCAGCAATACGGATTATCATTCCGAACTCCCCTCTTTCAGGGCCTTGGGAACAAGAGTAGGGTCTCTTAGCTCAATAATTTTATTCATCACCAAACGGCTTGCCTGGCGGTATTCTGTACCGGAGCCACGTTCTATTTGAAGCTGATCCGGTGTAATCAGCGGGCCACACACAACGTCTACACGGTGAAACAGGCGAGGGATAACACCCTTCCGCCCTGTAATACAAACCGGAAGAATTGGAGCTTTGTTTTGAAAAGCAAGCATAACAGCACCGGATTTAGGCTGTAAAAAGGACCCATCCTTGGAACGCTTTCCTTCCAGAAAAAGACCTAACACCTGCTCTTCCTGCAGCAGCTCCTGCGCACGGTTAATCGCAGCCGAATCCCCTTTTCCGCGATTAACCGAAAAAGCACCCACATTGCGAAAAATCTTGCCTAACAATGGGTTTTTAAACAGCTCCGCTTTTGCCATAAAATGAATCTGTCTTTTCCCAGAAACAGCAGTGAGCAGAATGGCGTCCTTGTTCGTAATGTGGTTGCAGCAAATAATAACCCTGCCTGTTTTCGGCATATTTTCTATGTTATAAATGCGAAATGGCATAAAAACGCGAAAAAACACTTGTGCCACTGATTTACAAAAAACATATAATGGAGATCGTTTCACGATACTACTTCCTTTCCTTACTATGCTGCCTTGCGCTAATGGGAGAGACGATCTTGAATAACAGCCAGCATACGGTTAATTGACTGCTCTAGTGTTATTCCGGTCGTATCCACCAGTATAGCATCGGGCGCTTGCACAAGCGGAGCAATAGAACGGGTGGTATCCTGTTCATCCCTCTGCTTTACATCTGCTAGCACTGTGTTAAAATCGGCATCGCCCTTTTCGAGCAACTCCTTCCAGCGCCGGCGGGCTCTTTCTTCCAATGATGCTGTAAGAAAAATCTTCACCTGTGCATTTGGCAGCACTACTGTGCCAATGTCTCGTCCATCCATAACCACATCATTCTGCTTTGCAAGGTTTCTTTGTAACGAGAGCAAAAACTCACGAACCTGTGGAATCGCCGAAACTTTAGAGGAAGCAGCCGCAACCTCTGGAGTACGAATGGAATCCGAAACATTTTCAGTGCCAAGCAGAACCTGCTGTTCGCCCTCCACATATTGCAGAGAAACCTGCACGGAATCAAGCTCCAAAATCACTTCTTTGGGAATAGCAGGGTTTTTCCCCTCCCGCAGCATATGAAGTGCTATGGCACGGTAAAGCGCGCCGGTATCTACATATAAATACCCCAGCCGTTGGGCAACACGGCGGGCAATTGTGCTTTTCCCCGCACCGGCCGGGCCATCAATGGCAATAGAAATCATTCAACTTCCTCCTTCACCGCCTGAGCCGCCAATCTTCCGGTAGCAAAGGCAATCTGCAAGTTAAACCCACCGGTATAGGCATCAACATCCAGCACTTCGCCAGCAAAATAAAGACCGGGGAGCAATTTGGATTCCATTGTTTTGGGGTTAATTTCTTTTACATTTACACCGCCAGACGTAATGATTGCTTCATCAATCGGCCGAAACCCTTTTATGTTTATTATAAAAGCCTTAAGCAAGGCGGCAAAAGAACGACGCTGCTCACGAGTAATGGCATTACACTTTGTCTCGGGAGAAATTCCGGAATGCTCCACCAAAACAGGTATCATTTTACGCGGTAGTAATGCCCCTAAAGAATTAATAAAATCTTTATTGCTGTTCTCTTCTAAATCGCGCTGCAATCTGGCATCCAGCTTTTCAAGTGAAAGAGCCGGCTTTAAATCGATTTCGATACGGTATACACCCGTTGCCATTTTGCGCATGTGACTACTGGCACTTAGCACTACGGGGCCGGAAAGGCCAAAGTGTGTAAATAACAGCTCACCGAAATCTTCATAAATGAGTTTATTTTTTTCATAAACCCGAACAGCGGCATTTTTTAGGGCAAGCCCCTGCATTTGCACGCAGTCTCCCCCTTGCTCCACCAAAGGAACCAACGAAGGGCGCAAAGGCACAATGCTATGCCCCGCCTGACGCGCCAAGTGGTAGCCGTCTCCCGTAGAGCCGGTACCGGGGTAAGAAGCCCCACCGCAGGCAACAATCACCTTTTTAGCTGAAATTACCGTTGCATCCCTTAGCTGCACACCGTAAACTCCATCCTCTTCTATGAGCAGCTTTCGCGCCTCGCCATGAATAATTTTGACATGGTTTTGTTGTAAATAGTGCGTGAATGCCTCAATTACATCAGCCGCACGGTCTGATTGCGGGAACACCCGCTGACCACGCTCCATTTTTAAGGGGACGCCAAGTTTTTCAAAGAATTCCATCGTATCCTGCGACGTAAAGCGGGAAACCGCACCATATAAAAAACGAGGATTCGTTGGTACAGCAGCAATCACATCCTGCACGGAGCAATTATTGGTCAGATTACACCTGCCCTTGCCTGTAATTCCCAGCTTTCTGCCAAGGCGGGTATTTTTTTCTATTAATATTACATTCAGACCCAGCTCTGCGGCGGTACCTGCAGCCATTAAACCGGCCGCGCCCCCGCCAATAACAACAAGGTCTGCCTTATTTGTTTGCGTCAACGTTTTTTTCATCCACCTTTTCGTAAACACCGTATTCATCCCAGATATTTTCTAGGCTATGCAGAATCTCGGTGACTTCTTCTTTTTTCTTCATTGTGACCATTACAATCAGCGCATTAATCAGACTCAGCGGTGCCGCAATTGCATCCACAAAAGATGCCATGTTACTGCGGGCAAGCAAAAGATAATCTGCTGGCTCTGCAAGTGGTGACAGCGGACTATCGGTAATCGCAATGACCTTTGCGCCACGATTTGATGCAAAGTGCATTGCCTTTACAGCTCGTTTTGAGTATCTAGGGAAACTAATACCAATTACCGCATCGGTTTCATTTACGTGAATCATTCGCTCGAATATTTCAGCTTCACTATTAATATCTACCAATTGAACATTTTCAAAAATAAGACCAAAGTAATAGGACAAAAATGTAGCAAGGGCCAGTGAGCTTCTTGCACCTAAAATATAGATTTTGCGGGAATTCGCAATCGCATCTACCGCAGCATAAAAATCCTCACGAGAGGTTTCTTCCAATGTACGGCGAATCATGTCGATGTCCTGATTCATGACGGACGAAAGTACGTCTGAATTCCCCATATTGTTTACTGTAACCTCAATACGCTGAACAGAGGTTAGTCTGCTGCGAATCATTTCCTGCATCGCCTGTTGCAGCTCCGGGTAGCCACTGTAACCAATCTCTGTTGCAAAACGCACAACAGTCGATTCGCTCACGCCAACCGTAGCGCCCAAACGTGATGCCGTCATATAGGCTACCTTATCATAATGTTCTAAAATATATTTCGCGATCAACTTTTGCCCTTTTGAAAATTCCGGCATATTGTTGAGAATCCTGGCCGTAAGTTGACTATTCATAACCGTTGTTCTCCTCCACTCTTCGCCTCTGCAAAATCCGTTTTCCTGCTGCAGAATGGCGCAACTCTTTTATTCATATTAAGGCCTCAACCTGCAAAAATCAAGAGAAAACTTGCAAATTCAATTGAAAAAACCGTTTGTTTTTGCAAGAAAAGTAAATTCAGCATGCAAAGCTTCTGTTATTATTTTATTAGGCTAATTACGTTAACCTGTTATTCGGTGTCCTTTATCAATTGAATGTAATCCAAAACTTTATAATTTAGCCTTTGGTACAAACGAATTGCATCCTCATTTTCTTTGGTTGCCTCTAAGCGGAACCGCTTGGCCGACGGGTATTCCTGTTCTAAATATTGAAAAAACTGGCGCCCTATCCCTTTGCCTCTGCAAAATTTATTGAGATAAAGCTCTTCAATTAACACGAC
Source organism: Clostridium sp. (assembly GCF_032576335.1). Taxonomy (GTDB): domain Bacteria; phylum Bacillota; class Clostridia; order Oscillospirales; family Acutalibacteraceae; genus Faecalispora. The sequence continues at coordinate 219,060 of NZ_JAWFXC010000003.1, read as the reverse complement.
TAAGCCCCCAGCCTCGTTGGAATATGTAAATGATAAAAGCGCATATCCAACGGGTTTCTCTTCATCTTCTATGATAAGAGCTCGCAAAAATGGTGATTTTTCAATTGCGGCATAAAAGGTGATTTCAAAGTTTTTGGGATCTACGCTATGTACTACTGCATTCGATGAATAAAACTCATTTACCATCGATAAAAAAATATTCTTATCGTTACTTTGTAAGTCACGTATCATTTCCATTCTCCCCCTACGCATTCGCTATTTTACTAACGATTGATTGATAGATAATAAAATTATTTCGAAAATAGAAAAGGCAAACAGCATAACCGTTCGCCCCAACTTTTATCTCATTTTTTGGTTTAGCCATTGCTGTGCAAGACGATGAAAGCGTTTATAATATTCCATCACCATACCGGACAAGGCTGTATCATACACAACAAACACGGCATTGCCAGCCGCCAAAAGTAAGAACGGTGTTGAGCTTCCAAATGCGAAAAAACTCTCTCTGGGTATTCCCAAAAAGATAATCGCTATATAATAACCTACTACAACAGCGAGGTTAAATACAAATAATTTTAAAACCCAAGACACGATTTTTGAAAGCCGTTCAAGGTGTGCTTTTAAAATGGGATAGTACCCTAAAAACAAAATATACAGTATAACGGCTTCCTTATCTGCTGCAAATAGCATAGAAAGCACACTAACAACAACATAAACCGGCCAAGCCCATTTTGTACCCAACTCAATTACAATTACCATGCAGGGCAAACTTGCCATTGCCGTTAGCGCATAAGTTGAAATGGGGATCAACCCGGTAAGAAACATACATACAACAGATAATGCAGCAGCAACACCGCAAAACGCCACAGGGGCACTTCTGTTTAACAGCATGGGATTAAATCGCCGCCCATACATTCGCAGCATGTATCTGCACAAAGCAAACCCATGCAGGTATCGCATGAACTGCACCCTCCGGCGCCATACGTTGTATTATAGCCGCCGTACATTCCTCCGCGCTGATTCATTGATTGGTTGAGTGCCGCACGGTATTCCAAATTATTGGGGTCAAGCTGGCAGGCACGTGTAAAGTGGTTATGCGCTTCTTCCAGCCAACCGCGCTGGTATAATATAGAGCCCTTTAAAAAATACCATTCTGCATTTCTGCTGCCAAGCGGAACGCCATTTAATATCTGCTCTGCATCCGCAATGCGCCCTGCCATAATCAAATTGCGAACATCACTGTAGCTCGAATTTTGCGGCGCACCATAGCTTTGGTAATTGCTGGAGCCCGCCGCACCGGTAGAACCATAACCGCCGGAATATTGCGCACCATTGTTTTTATTACGGCGCTGGCTCATAACGGCATCATACGCTTCATTGATTTCTTTCATTTTTTCGCCCGCTAAATCTGCTATTGGGCTGCCGGCGTAATTATCCGGGTGGTATTTTTTTGCCAGCTCACGGTAAGCGGCCTTAATTTGCTCGTCAGTCGCCGCAGGAGAAACTCCTAGTATTTTATAAGGATCTGACATTGCTTTTCCCCTTTTCCATTTTCAGCATAAATTCTTTTTGCATTTGCGGCAGTCCAAGACAAACGATATTGTTTAGAATGGGTGCAAACTGCTCACCCAACTCCAAAAGATGAAATGCGGCAATCGCCTGAGAAACAGTCATGTTAAGTGTTTGATTGCAGCGTTCCGCCGCTTCCACTAATTTTTCTTGTGTACTGTTAACCGTAAGACCATAGTCTCGAATAAACGGATTAAACGCACCCTGCTTTAAATCGCTTGTAATATCGTCAGCGGCATCCATTAAATAGACCCATCTGCCTAAATAATAACCAAACTGTTCTAGAATACGGTATTCAGTTGTCTCTGGTTCTGCCAATTGAGAAAATACACCAGAGAGCATTTTAGCGGTTGGCTCTGCACATGCGTCCAAAGGAGGAACTTCCTGCTTTTCTATGTCATCCTGGAGCTGCATGGCATCGGCAACTACCTTTTCTAAATTGGGGTAATCTTTTGCTGCTCTTCTATGTGCCCGAATGGATAGCGGGTAAAGAAAAAACGCTTTGAAGCGTGACTGTATCCCTGGGTCATGCAGGTCGTCACGCAGCTTATAGTAGGTCATGATTACCGTTAATGCAGACGCGAATTTCAGTTCTGGGTACTCACCCTCGCAAAAGGGACACTTTTTCGTGGGATTAAACGAGCACCTTCCCTGTTTCATTTTGCATTGCTGCTCAGAACGCGCCATCATTAGCATTGCCAAAAACGTACCATCATAGCTTAGCGTAAATTTAGAGAAAAATCCATAGCTTTTCCCCAACTCTTTACACATCGAACAATAAATTCCTTTATATTGTTCAAATTCCCGGACAAGCAGTTCGGATTTTTGAGGCTTAATATAACCGAACACAATATTCTCCTAACATTCAGCTTGTACGTTTTATTCTACTATATTTTAAGCGTATCGTTAATTAATAATCTGTAAATTTTTTCACTTCTGTCGAAAAGAGTCGATTTTTTTCTTGCTATACTTGATATTCTAGAAATTTTTTACAAAAACAATCCGGGAATTTGGCGTAAACTGATTGACAAACTCTGCCTATTCTCATATAATGAATACAATGCCCGCCAATAACGAGGGTATAATTAAACAAAACGAGGTATCTTATGTACGAAGACAAAATTTTGATTTGCAAAGACTGCGGCGCAGAATTCGAATTCACCGCCGGCGAGCAGGAGTTTTACGCGGAAAAAGGATTCACCAATGAGCCCCAGCGCTGCAAAGCTTGCCGCTCTAACCGCAAAAATTCCAGAGGGGAATCTTCTGAGAGAGCCCCCAGAGAGATGTTTACAGCTGTATGCGCATCTTGCGGTACAACCTGCAAGGTTCCGTTCCAGCCCCGCGACGAGCGTCCTGTTTACTGCAGCGACTGCTTTGCAAACAGAAGATAACAAAAGGTTTTCGGCTTAACCTATTCGGTTGCCGGTTCCATATCGTTACTTTTCAATCTCTAGCAATAATGCGCCAAGCACGGTTTTCCGTCGCTTTGGCGCATTTCTGCGTTTATAATACCATTCGCAAAATTCACTTCATTATCAAACATTCTTATCACCGATTATTTTTCTTCTGGGAATAGGGTAAATGAGAATATGAATTAAAGTGTATAAAATATAAGTTCATTCCGTTAAGACTTAAACCTTTTTTAAAAGAACAGCCGATATAGAACTTGAAATTGCTGCCCGCTTCGCTGGCGGTTTTTTATTACCCCTAAAAGGCGCGAATATTATAAAGGGCATTGAGTACCAACCAATTCTGCGGGAACGGCCTCATTAAATTCCAATACCCAATTCCCAGAAAACCATATTCCCTTACCAAAGCCAGCTTGGCCTGAATGCTCCTGGCATCCTCAAACCATACCTCATGCACCTCGCCGCTTGTATTGGTATATTGGAAGTGCGGTGTTTGCGCCGTTTCATCGTATAATATTTCCGCGTTAAATTCTCTCGCTAAACGCACGGCTTCCACATTAGAGATTGACTGTGCCCTCGTTGTACCACGCACATATGGCAAAGGCCAGTCATAACCATAATTCGGCATTCCCATATAAATTTTATTGCGTGCGATTTGCGTTACCGCGTAATCGAGCACTGCACGAATACTTGGAATCGGAGCAACAGCCATTGGCGGGCCATAGGTATAGCCCCACTCATAGGTCATCAGCAATACGCCGTTTGCCGCTGCACCCAACCCTCCGTAGTCGTGGCCTTGGTACAAAAGCCCGGGCTGATCACTGGAGGTTTTCGGAGCCAAGGCAACTATTACCTCGTACCCCTCCGGGTTCAGCTTTTGAGTTGCATTTCGAATAAACGCCGTATATTTATCTCGATCCTCTACATAGATAAATTCAAAATCAACATCCAATCCCTTATAATTCTTTTGCCTAAGATTGATTAAAATATTATCTAACAGACGATTTTGCACCTCTATATCATTCAGTGCACGGTGTGCAAGCTCATTACTAAAGCCGCCATCCTCCGTTAGCGTTGAGAGATGCATCAGTGGTGCAACGCCGTATTGCAAGGCGATGTCAATTAAATCCTCATCCTCAAGCGGAACCAAATCACCGTTAAAGGTGAACCCATATGTGAACGGGGTCATATACGTCATAAATGGCATCGTCTGACGGAACAATGTGCGGTCAACAAACGGATACGCATACCCGTTTACCGACATTGCCCCCAAACGCTGCTGCTCGTAAGAAATCACAAGCCTTTCCCCGGGTTGTATTACAGGAAGTGCCCCCAGCTTCGTGTTATTGCGATAGAGTTCATTGATGGTAATACCGTATTGACGGGTAATGGAATATACCGTTTCCCCTGCTTCTACCACATGCACGCGGCGCGGAAACAAAATGACAATTGTTTGGCCGGGTACCAAACGATTTGGTTCGTCCAATTCATTATACTGAATAACATCGCGCGCGGAAACACCATACATAGCTGCGATGGAATATACCGTTTCCCCCGACTTTACTACATGAATTGTCATTGTCAACGCTCCTCTTTCTCCGCACAATATTTGCACTATATTTAGCAATTGATAAAGGCACCCTGCAAATAACAGGATGCCTTAAAATATATGCTGTGAAAAGAGAAGAGTATTCGTAATATGAGGACAAAGACTATTTTTGCCTTGCCTTATCGCGCTCCAGCGCGATTTTCAAATACTGACCAGTATACGACTTTTTAGATTTCGCTACTTGCTCTGGTGTGCCCTCTGCTACTAACGTGCCGCCGCGGTCACCACCCTCCGGCCCTAAATCAATAATATGGTCTGCCGTTTTAATTAAGTCGAGATTATGCTCAATTACTAAAACGGTATTCCCGGTATCCACTAGCTTTTGCAGCACATCAATCAATCGGTGAACGTCTGCAATGTGCAGGCCTGTTGTTGGTTCATCTAAAATATAGATGGTACGCCCAGTCGGCCGTTTTGAAAGCTCCGTAGCAAGCTTTACTCTCTGCGCTTCACCACCAGATAGTGTGGTGGCAGGCTGTCCTATTTTAATATAGCCAAGCCCAACATCATAAAGAGTTTGCAGCTTTCTCTGAATTTTTGGGATACTAGAGAAGAACTCGAGCCCTTCCTCTACCGTCATTTCCAGTACATCATAAATATTTTTGCCTTTGTAGCGAATCTCAAGTGTTTCACGGTTGTAGCGCCTGCCCTTGCAAATATCGCAAGGAACATACACATCTGGCAGGAAGTGCATTTCTATTTTTAGAATACCGTCTCCCTGGCAGGCTTCGCAGCGGCCACCCTTTACGTTAAAGGAGAATCGACCAGAGTTAAAGCCTCTCAGCTTTGCGTCTTGTGTAGAGGCAAACAGTTCTCGAATATCTGTAAAAACACCGGTATACGTGGCGGGGTTTGAACGTGGAGTGCGGCCGATGGGCGCCTGATTAATTTCAATCACCTTATCCAGCTCTTCTACACCTTTTATTTCTTTGTGAGCGCCGGGTCTTGTTTTCGCTCCATTGAGCTGTGCCGCCAATGATTTATACAAAATCTCATTAATAAGAGATGATTTACCGGAACCTGAAACACCAGTAACACACACAAACTCAGCCAAAGGGATTTTCACTGTAAGGTTTTTAAGATTGTTTTGTGTTGCTCCAACAATCTTAAGCTGCTTTCCGTTCCCTTTACGGCGGCTCTCCGGCAGCGCTATGCGCTTTGCACCACTCAGGTACTGCCCGGTAATCGATTTTTCGCAATGTACAATCTCTTTTGCAGGGCCATTATAAATTACATAACCGCCATGCACACCTGCACCGGGGCCAATGTCTACAATATGGTCTGCTGCGAGCATCGTCTCTTCATCGTGCTCTACTACCAGAACGGTATTACCAATGTCGCGAAGATGTTTTAATGTACCCAGCAGTTTGTCGTTATCTCGCTGGTGCAATCCAATACTCGGTTCATCCAAAATATAAAGAACACCCATCAGGGACGACCCAATTTGCGTTGCCAAACGAATGCGCTGGCTTTCTCCACCGGAAAGCGTACCCGCCGAACGAGCAAGGGTTAAATACTCCAAGCCAACACTCTGCAAAAATCCCAAACGACTCTTTATTTCTTTCAAAATCGCCTTGGCAATCATGCTTTCACGGGGAGTCAGTTCAAGCTGCTCTATAAATGCAAGTGCATCTGAAACTGATTTTTCACAGAAATCACTAATATTCACGCCACCAACCGTTACCGCCAAGCTCATAGCAGACAGTCGCTTTCCATTGCATTCGTCGCAAAGAATGGCGCTCATATACGATTCAATTTCTTCTTTAATCCAGCTACTTTGCGTATCGCGAAAACGGCGCTCTAGATTATTGATTACACCTTCGAATTCCGTCTTATATTTGCCATGGCCGTACTCGCTCGTACGTTCCAGCTCAATTTTCTCTCCCTTTGTACCATACAGGAGAATATCGATTATTTCTGGAGATAGTTCTCCTAAGGGTGTGTCGAGTGAAAAATGATAATGCTTCGCGAGGCCAGTCATGTACATAGCTGCAATACTACTGCCTTCCATCGCCCAACCGCTGCCTTTTAGGCCACCTTTGCTAATGGAAAGGCGCTTATCCGGTATAATCAAATCCGGATCTATTTTCATGAAAACGCCGAGACCCGTGCATTTGGGGCACGCACCCGCTGGGTTGTTAAAGGAAAACATACGAGGAGTGAGTTCCTCAATGCTTGCACCGTGTTCCGGGCATGCATAATTTTGAGAAAAAAGCAGGTCTTCCCCATCTACCACGCTTACAATCATCAAGCCGTCAGCCAAGGTAGAAGCCGTTTCTGCCGAATCTGCCAAACGAGAGCGAATGTCCGGCCGAATCACGAGTCGGTCGACCACAATATCAATGGAGTGTTTTTTATTCTTTTCAAGCTTAATTGTTTCGGACAGATCATACAAAATTCCATCTACCCGAACACGAACAAAGCCGCCACGGCGAGCCGCCTCCAGCTCCTTAACATGCTCGCCCTTGCGGGCACGGATAACCGGTGCCATCACTTGAATTTTGGTGCCTTCTGGTAAAGAAAGCACCTTATCGACAATTTGGTCGATCGTTTGCTGTTTGATCTCTCGCCCGCAAACCGGACAGTGTGGAATTCCGATACGCGCATACAGCAAGCGAAGGTAATCATAAATTTCGGTTACCGTACCAACCGTAGAGCGTGGGTTCTTCGATGTTGTTTTTTGATCAATAGAAATTGCCGGTGACAAGCCCTCAATATAATCCACATCTGGTTTATCTAACTGCCCCAAAAACTGACGGGCATAAGAAGAGAGCGATTCCACATAGCGACGCTGCCCCTCTGCATAGATTGTGTCAAATGCGAGGGATGATTTACCGGAACCGGAAAGACCCGTAAGCACGACAAGTTCATCGCGCGGAATCTCTATGTCTATATTTTTTAAGTTATGTTCTCTTGCGCCTTTAACAAGAATGTTTTTTGCCGTCATACGAATTTAACCTCCGTAGCCTGATGAAATCTATGATTTCTGGGCTGCGCTGCTATTTTATTATACCCTGCTTCTCAAAGCAAGCAAAATGCAGTGCATCATTTTATTAAATAGACCGTTCTCATTTTCCGCTGCTAAGTTGTTTGATCTTGTCACGCAAATAAGCTGCATGTTCAAATTCCAAAAGCTTAGCGGCAGCTTTCATTTCACGCGTGAGCTTTTCAATGGTTTGCTTGCGCTCCGCTGCACTCATGCGCTTGCCTTTTTTCTCTTTGCCATCTTCTTTGTGAGAAGAAATTTCCAATATATCCGAAACACTTTTAATAATCGTTTTAGGTGTAATATTATGCTCTTCATTATAATTCTGTTGCAACTCACGTCGGCGTTGGGTCTCACGTAGTGCACTTTCCATAGCAGGGGTTACGGAATCGGCATACATGATAACCTGCCCCTCTGCATTACGAGCCGCACGGCCAATAATCTGAATCAGCGAGCGCTCAGAACGCAAAAAGCCTTGTTTGTCCGCATCCAGAATAGCTACAAGTGAAACCTCCGGCAAATCGATTCCCTCTCGCAAAAGGTTAATGCCTACCAGAACATCAAATTCGCCTAGGCGCAGGTCACGAATAATTTCCATGCGCTCAACGGTGTCTATGTCGTGGTGCATATAACGCACTCGAATACCCATGTTTTCAAAGTATGCGGTCAAATCCTCTGCCATTTTCTTTGTTAGGGTTGTGACCAGTACACGCTGGTTTTTAGCGGTACGCAGGTTAATTTCAGAGATTAGGTCATCAATCTGCCCTTCCACCGGCTTTACAATTACCTCGGGGTCCACTAGGCCAGTAGGGCGAATCACCTGCTCAACGATTTGTGCCGATTTTTGCAGCTCCAAATCGCCCGGCGTGGCACTCACGAAAACCGCTTGGTTCACACGCTCATAGAATTCATCAAAATTAAGCGGGCGGTTGTCGTATGAAGACGGCAGCCGGAAACCAAAATTAATTAGCGTCTCTTTTCTGGCTCGGTCACCTGCATACATTGAGCGAACCTGCGGCAAAGAAACGTGAGACTCGTCAACAAACAGGAGGAAATCCTCCGGAAAATAATCAAACAGTGTAAATGGTGCACTGCCTGGTTCCCGACCGGATAGAACACGTGAATAGTTCTCAATGCCTTTGCAGAAACCAATTTCCTGCAGCATTTCAACATCGTACATTGTTCGTTCCCGAATTCGCTGTGCCTCAATCAACTTGCCCTCCGATTCAAAGAGCTTTACCCTCTCCTGCATCTCTTCCTCAAGCTGCTGCACAGCAACCATCATTTTCTCACGGGGAACAATATAGTGCGAAGCGGGATAAATCGCAACGTGCTTTAAGAAGGCTTTTAATTCTCCGGTAAGTGCATTTATTTCGGTAATGCGCTCAATCTCATCCCCAAAGAACTCCACACGAATCGCGTTTTCATTGGACTGAACCGGAAAAATCTCGACGACATCGCCATGTACGCGAAACTTATTACGAACAAAATTTACGTCGTTTCGTTCGTATTGCAGCTCCACCAGCTTCTTTAGAAGCTCATCCCGATTTTTCTGCATTCCGGGGCGCAGTGAAATAACCATCGTGTGGTAATCGATGGGGTTACCCAAGCTATATATGCAAGAAACGCTCGCCACAATAATTACATCACGTCGTTCAGACAAAGCGGAGGTTGCAGAGTGGCGAAGCTTGTCGATTTCATCGTTAATTGCAGAATCCTTTTCAATGTACGTATCTGTGGTGGGAATATAGGCTTCCGGCTGATAATAGTCGTAATAGCTAACAAAATACTCTACCGAGTTTTCCGGAAAAAACTCGCGAAACTCCGAGCAGAGCTGAGCTGCCAACGTTTTATTGTGTGCTAAAACGAGCGTAGGCCGATTCACCTGCGCAATTACATTTGCCATAGTAAATGTTTTACCCGAACCCGTAACACCAAGAAGTGTTTGCTCCTTGTCCCCTTTATTAAGCCCCTCCACCAATTGCTCAATCGCACGCGGCTGATCGCCAGTGGGCTGATATTTTGAAACCAGCTTAAAATCCATGCTTCCCCTCCCCATCACAGCTTTTTCACTCTATTTTACCACATTAGAAGCCAATACCGTAACATTCACTTCTTTCCATATATGGAAAATCTATTTTTATCATAATAGTACATTTGTTCGTTTTTGTCAACAGCAGCTATTCCATCATAACTGCCATAACCACTTGCTTTTATAATTGATTAAATGGATGAACTATTCAGCCCACCCTCAAATACGAATTTGCCCTGTTCCGGGTCAAACATCACCCAAACCTCAAGCCCTAAATAGTCATCTATCGGCATTCTCGCAGAGCCAGGAGGGTTATACCCTAAAAAACGAGTCAGCACATAGCCGCGAATTTCATCATCTTCTTTAAACAGCTCCACTTCACCCACATACCATTCTCCCGTCATCTCGCACCCACGGGGGAACATATCTTCATCATCATTACAAACGCTTTCATCCGATAAGTATAGCGCAATTTCATGAGTTACAATCGTCATGATTTCTTTTTCATGCTCATAAAAGAGAGATTCTAATTCACGATTTGAAAAACTCCTTCGGGGTTGTAGTTTGTTTTCGTAATTGGGGTAGTCTCCTTTGTCATTCGGGTTTGGCATATTAATTTGTTTTAGCTCCCAGTTCATCTTATCCTCCAATACTTAAATTCGTTTTTTTCATATACAAAAAGGGCTATCGCAAAGGCGACAACCCTTTTAATTTGTTTCAGTAACACTTAGAAAGGCTCCATAATATCTTTTAGAATCCCCAAATGAGAGAGCGAAACGTAGTCTTGGTCTCCAAAAATAATATGGTCACGCAGTGGTACGTTCACTGCTTGAAGCGCGTGGAATACCGAGATAGTGGATTCAATGTCTCCCCGAGAGGGAACCGGATTCCCGCTGGGGTGATTGTGAGACATAATCGCGGCGCTGGCATTGTAACGCACCGCCAATTCAACCATACGCCGCACATAAACCGGCACCGTACTCACTGTGCCTTCGTTTACTACCTCACAAGAAAGCAGACGGCATTGGCTATCGAGCAAAAGCAGTACCACTACTTCATTTTGGCGGCCAATATACTTTCTTCGAAGAATATCCGCTGCCTGCTCCACCTCGAATACACGAACCTTTTCTTTGTGGCAGTCTTCATAGTATGCGCGGCATAACTCGGGAATCAGCTTAATTAGATGGGCAGATACCTTACCCACCCCCGCAACACGAAGCAACTCTTCGTAAGGCGCGTGAAACACACCGGATAAAGAGCCAAAACGGTCGATTAAGCGATGCGCCAGCTCATTGGTATCCCCTCTACGGAAGGCAAAAAAGAGGAGCATCTCTAAAATCTCGTGAGAGGCAAAGCCATCAATTCCATCTTTTAAGAACCGCTCCTGTACCCGTTTTCGGTGTCCCTCATGAATCGCCTCGGATTTTTCAGGAATGCGTTCCGTTTTCAATCGCACTCCGCCTTTCTAAAAGGAATGGGGGATTGTGCCTCTGCTTATACCTTACGGCTGCCGGGTTTTACCAGCTCCAGCTTACCCTCTTTGCAAAGCGGGCATTCTTCCGGCTCCCACGACTCAACCTCGAGAGAGATAACGGAGCGGAACGGTACACCAAAATCAATTTTACCGCCGGTTCTGTCTACAATAGAACCAACACCAACCAAATCGCCGCCCGCTGCGCAAACCAGCTCAATGACTTCACGCACGGAACCGCCTGTGGTAACTACATCCTCTACTATTAAAATCTTTTGCCCGGGGTTGATTGCAAAGCCACGGCGGAGTGTCATCGCTCCGTCTTCTCTTTCAGCAAAAAAGTTTTCACATTTCAGCGCACGGCTAACCTCGTAAGCCATTTGCACCGCACCCATTGCAGGGCCGATGACTACCTCAACACCATCATTCGCAAAATGCTCTGCCAACGCACCGCAAAGCTCCTCACTGTATTTGGTATTGCGAAACACCTTGGCGCATTGCAGGTAACGGTTACTGTGGCGGCCGGAGGTAAGGCGAAAATGCCCCTCCAAAAGAACGTTGGCTTCTTTTAAAACTTCGAGAACTCTTTCTTGTGTAATCATCGATTTGCTGTCCCCTTTTTTTCATATCCACTGCTCTGCGCCTATTCAAAACACCTTTATTTCTTAGTATAGAAATAAAGCGGCAATTTTATCTTTGGCACGGATTTTCGGCAGTATCTCTAAAAAAAGATTATACCATAGAATAGCAAAAAATCCTACCTATCAACTGGTTCAAATAAGGCAAAGGGCAGTTCTTAATTACTGTGCAAAACAATGCGAATTCTAATCCATGTTTCTCTTTTAATACAAACCGATTTTATGCTATACTAAAATGCAAATAAGTTTAAGGGGATACCATATGAAATCCGTTACCATTGGTGATAACGACGCTGGACAGCGTCTTGATAAATTCTTGACCAAAACCTACCGCAACCTGCCGCAGGCAATGCTTTACAAGAGCATTCGCAAGAAGGACATTAAGCTAAACGGGAAGCGGTGCGATATTTCATCGCGTTTAAATGCAGGCGATGTTTTGACCATGTATTTAAAGGATGAGTTCTTTCAGCAGGAGCCGGAGGATTATGATTTTTTAAAAGCGCCGCTGAAACTGAACATTCTATTTGAAGATGAGAACATTCTTATTTTAGATAAAAAGCCTGGACTCATTGTTCACCCGGATGAAAACTACCACTTTGATTCCTTAATCGCACGGGTGCAGCATTATTTATACGACAAAGGCGAGTACCGCCCACAAGAAGAAAACAGCTTTGCGCCGGCACTTGTTAACCGTATTGACCGCAATACCGGCGGCATCGTGATGGCGGCAAAAAACGCAGAGTCTCTGCGCATTTTAAATGAAAAGGTAAAGAACCGTGAGCTGAAAAAGCTGTACCTATGCATTGTGTGCGGGCGCATGAAAGAAAAATCAGCTACACTGGAAGGCTACCTTGAGAAGAATGAAAGCCAAAACCGAGTGTACATTTCCAATCATGGTACTCCGGGCGCTAAAAGCATTCGCACCCGCTACCGTGTACTGGAGGAGCGAGCCTCTTACAGCCTGCTGGAGATTGACCTGCTCACCGGGCGAACGCACCAAATCCGGGCGCACATGGCTTCCATTGGTCACCCGTTGGCGGGCGATGGAAAATACGGAACAAACCGGGAGAACAAGAAAACCGGATTCCCCTATCAGGCACTTTACTCCTACAAGCTGAAATTTGAATTTACTACCCCAGCAGGAATATTAGATTACCTGAACCAGCGTGAATTTGAAGCAAAGGAAATCTGGTTTTTAAAGGACTTCTATTCTTATTAATCGACTCATTGAATCCCATCGGAAAAACAACATTTGGAAAGAAGAGATACGAGATGGAGAGTACCATTCGCACTTGGAAGCTGAGCGACGCACCCGATTTGGCCACAGCTCTAAACAACCCGAATATACTAAAAAACCTGCGGGATGGTCTCCCCTACCCTTACACTATTTCAGATGCGGAAAGCTTCATTCATGCCATGCTTGGCGCAGAGCCGGGCAGCCAATACGCCTTTACCATTGATGTAAGCGGCAAGGCAGTTGGCAGCATTGCTGTGTTCCGGCAGGCAAACATTCATTTTCGTACCGCTGAGCTAGGGTATTACGTTGCAGAGCCTTACTGGGGGCAAGGCCTAGGTACCGATGCAGTGCGGCAAATCTGCAACTATGTATTTCAAAAGAGTGATATCCTCCGCATTTTTGCCGAACCGTTTGCCTATAATACCGCCTCATGCCGCATACTGGAAAAGGCCGGCTTTACCTCGGAGGGCATCCTTCGAAAGAACGCTGTTAAAAACGGAGAAGTTCTGGATATGAAGCTTTATTCTTTGGTAAAAGAATAAGATGAAATAGTATCACGGGTAGCCTGCTTTTTACTTATCACTCCTCTATACTGAATCTTGAACTTCATTTTCAGTACGGAGGTAGTAAAAAAGATGTTTATTCGCCAGCTACACCAAGACCAATACGACATTCTGCTGCGTTATTTACAACAGCGCGGGTACTCCAGCCCTTTGGATGCAAGCTACGAAGTAAGCTTTCAAGTAGACCATTGTGATTACCGGCTTCCTATACAGCCTAGCCACAAACGTAGAATTGCCGTTTTACAGGCGGTTCGAATACAATCCCAACAGGGGGAACCTCTCTTTCAGCTTATTACGGATAGTCTTCCTCTCTCGTGCCTGCTGGAGCTGCTTTTACTGGAACAGAAATTGAATAAGAACAGCAAGAAAACCTGTTATCAACCAAGTTGATAACAGGTTTTCGTTTTAGGCCATATGATGAGCAAAAATCACTGGCAGTTGCCAAACAATATGACGAAGTTTGAATTTTCACACGGGAAACACTGCAAGATTTGAAAGCCTTTGCTCCGCATATTTGAATATACAATTCAACGGATAATAAGGCGAAGCAGCATATTAAAGTAAACGAGATGTTGAACGAACGGGGCTTAGCCCTACGAAAAGCTTCAACTTAATACACAAAAAGTAAGCTTTCCGTATGACATATAAAGCAATTCTTCATTTACCCGCTTTCATAAAATAGGCATTTCATGTTATCTCTTTACCGGCGGGCAAATAAGCAACTGTGAACACCGGAACATATACTGAACCATGAAATTGAAATAAATAGTAAGGAGACTTGCGAAATGTCTTTCTATTCTGACAGCCTTGTGTATTGCTGCCACCCTTTGGTCTACATTTGCGACAGAAGTAACAAAAGAATCGCAGTAGTGGATATTGCTGACGAAAAACAGACCATGCAAATTTCTTGTGGCGAAGATTCAGATCCATATGGTATTGCCATCAGCCCGAACAGCAGTTGTGCTTATGTGGCTAACTACATTTCAAAAACCATTCAAAAGCTGGATTTAACCCATGAAAACAAGCTAGATACAAAAAAACTATCGAGTTCCCCAAAAGCACTGGCTGTCTCCCCATGCGGCGGTTTTCTTTATGTTGTGTTTGATACAAAACCGGTTTTATTGGTATTGGATGCTCATACCTTGGAGGAGGTTTCTTCCATATCTCTCCCTGCCCCCGCATCGAGTGTGACCGTTGTACCAAATGGCAGAACCGCTTATTTAACCTTACCCTCACTTGACCAAACCGCAGCAGTCGATTTACAGTCTCATGTAGTTATTCATCTGCTAAAATCAGGAAGCTCGCCCAACCATATCGTCTCGGCTAGTACGGTACCAACTGTGCTTGGAGCCGGTCAAGAAAGTGATAGCTTAATATTAATTGATACATTTAACAACGTAGCCAAAGAAGAGGTTCGCTTAGATTCCGCCCCAAGTGGAATCGCCTTTATTAATGGGGAGCAACATTGCTTAATTTCTCTAAAAAATGAAAACAAGGCAGCCGTAGTTGATTTATACAGCAAAAAAGTCACCAATCGCATTCCAGTAGGGTCTCATCCCGGTTCAGTAGCGGCAAGTAAGGCATACCCTCTTGCTGTAGTATGCAATGAAGGGGATTCTACTCTGTCTATCATTAACACGAATACGGCGGCAGTTACCGCTACGGTAACCCTTGGCGGCACCTCAGCGGGAGCGGTTATGGTTGGCTAATTTATGCCGCTTTCAAGCTTACCCTCTAAAAATAGATACTAAATTAAAAAAGCTCTCGGTATAAATAGATACCGTGAGCTTTTTTTCTTAAGTGTTTTTATCTACCGAATGGAACTGTTTTAGATTTCCTGTTTTCTGTTCACGTCTACTTAATTCGTCCTCAATGTCTTTCCATGATATTTCTTCGTTTACCATCAGAACCGTAAGGTGATACAGCAGGTCTGAAAGCTCTAGTACGGTTTCTTTTTTATCCCCATTTTTAGCGGCGATAATAACCTCACTGCATTCTTCACCGCATTTTTTTAGAATTTTATCGAGCCCTTTTTCAAATAGATAACAAGTATACGACCCTTCCGCATACTCAGTTTTCCGATTTTCTACTGTTTGGTACAGCTCCTCTAACACGTTCATTGCATCTCCTTCTCAATGGTTCGGTAAAAACAGCTATGATTGCCCGTATGGCATGCAGCACCGGTTTGCTCTACAATTGCAAGCAGGGTATCATCGTCACAGTCGGTATAGAGTTCTACCACTTTTTGTACATGCCCGGAGGTAGCCCCTTTGTTCCAAAGCTCTTGCCTAGAGCGGCTATAAAACCAAGTGTACCCTGTTTCAAAAGTTTTTCTCAAAGATTCCTGATTCATATAGGCAAGCATTAGCACTTTCTTCGTCGCATTCTCCTGCACAATCACAGGAATCAATTCTCCCTTTTGAAAAAAGCGATTGAATCGCTCATCTGTAAAGGTATTAAGCTTTTCACTCATCTGTTTTTTCTCCTTGTGCTACGCGAATTGCTTCCTCTAAATGCAAAGTGCCGCTGTAAAGTGATTTTCCGCAAATGGCACCATACAACTTTAACCCGCATAAATCCTGAACATTTTGCAAATTTGCAACCCCACCACTTGCTATAATATGACACGATACCGCTTGATTCAATTGATGGAGCTGTTCGAGGTTAGGGCCGGTTAGCATTCCATCTTTCGCTATATCTGTAAAGATTATATACTTTACACCACTCTCTTCCATCTGTTTTGAAAGCTCAATATAATCTACTTCAGAGGTTTTTGTCCACCCCTCGGCGGCAACCTTTCCCTCTCTGGCATCAATCCCAACTGCTATTTGTTCCCCCCAGCGCTTCACACACTCCCGAACAAGCAGTGGGTCATACAAAGCAACGGAACCAAGGATTACCCGGGAAATTCCACGCGACAGATAATACTCTACGTCTGCAAGCGTGCGAATTCCCCCTCCAACTTCGACTCGGAGTCCAGACTCCAGCGCTTTGAAAAACACCTCACTATTGATGGGGCGTTTTGCTTTTGCACCATCTAAATCAACCATATGAATCCACTTTGCACCAGATTTTGCAAAAGACTGTGCGGTTTGCAGTGGGTCCTGCGCTACCTTGTGCGCCGTATCATAATCGCCCTGCCGTAAACGGACACATTCACCGTCTTTTATATCAATTGCAGGAAGAATAATCATGCTATCCCCTCTTTCTTACAGGCTGCCTTTCGTTGAAAGCACCTGCCCTGGTGTTGTTTGTGCTACGGCGAGGCGCAATGCGTGTGCCACAGCCTTGAACATGGCCTCTACCATATGGTGCGAGTTATTCCCGTACTCCACCCTTGTGTGCAAGGTAAGCTCTGCATTCATAGCAAAAGCACGGAAAAACTCTTCCGTAAGACAGGCATCGTATGCACCTATTGTCTGCTGCGGGAACTCCGCCTGAAAGACCAGAAACGGCCTGCCGCTAACATCTATTGCCGCAAATGCCAGCGATTCATCCATGGGCACATAAAAGCTGCCAAACCTTGCTATGCCAGAGCGATTCCCCAAAGCCTCGCGAAATGCCCGTCCAAGTACAATTCCGGTATCCTCTACCGTGTGGTGGCCATCCACATATAAATCGCCTTTGACCTGAATCTGCAAACCAAATCCACCGTGAGTGGCAAAGGCTTGCAGCATATGGTCAAAAAAACCGATTTCGGTTTCTATGTTTGTTTCTCCGCCGTCCAGTGCCAACCGAACGCAGATTTGTGTTTCTTTTGTGTTACGAAGCTGCTCTGCTGTTCTCATAGCATGCTCCCCTCTCTTTCCATGTGAACTGCCCTCGATTCAATACATGTTACAAAAGGCACTAGCTTATTATAAAATCTGCTCCAGTGCAGTGATCAGCTCTGTATTTTCTTGCGGTGCTCCAGCAGTAATGCGAAGGCAATCTCCCATTAAACGGACTGCAATTCCTTTAAAAAGAAGCTGTTCGTATATACTTTTTGCATCACTCAAACGTAAGAATACAAAATTCGTACAGCTGGGAAATAAGTCAAAACGATTTGGCTTTCTTTTTAATAAATTCTCTAGTTGCTGCGATAGCAAAATACGAGAACAAACAATTTGATTACTCGCTTCTTTGAGTATATCTGAATTAGATAATATAACCGAAGCCGCACTCTGCGTGAGAGTGTTTACATTATAGGGCGATTTCACCGCACGAATCGCTGATGTAATTGTTGGATTTGCCACGGCAAACCCAATTCGCAGCGCTGCAAGGCCAAACGCCTTGGAGCACGTACGCAATATGACCAAATTATCGTATTGCTCCACTTCTTCGAGAAGAGATTGATCCCAGAAATCCATATAGGCTTCATCCAGTACGACCAAAGCGTTCACAGAATTGATAATTTTGCGCACCTCTTCCCGAGTAAGCCCTAACGAGGTCGGGTTGCAAGGGTTCGAAAACAAAATCATCTTTGCTCCGGTTTGAATTACAACAGTGATTAGTTCATTCACATCAATCGTTAAATCGCTATTTTTCACGACCTCCACGCACTGAACCTCTACAAGCGAGGAATAAAAGCGATACATTGTAAAATCGGGTGAGAGCGTCACGACCGTGTCACCCTTCATGAGGAATGTGCTTATTAAAACAGAAATTAACTCATCGGAGCCATTGCCCGCCGTTACTAATTCCGGATCAATTCCGTAATACTCTGAAAATGCACGGCTGGGATTTACTGCAAGAGGATCTGGGTAACGATTAAAGTCTGTTTGAACCAGAGTCTCCAGCATCTTGGTCATAACATTTGTTGGGAGAGGAAGAAACGATTCATTGGCATCCAGTCGAATCCGGAAATCGCCCTTCAACGGTTCGTAGGGTTTTAAATCTTTGATTTTGCTGTTCAGTTGATACAAAATCCTCACATCCTAACTTGAATGGAATTTGCGTGCGCGGTTAGCCCCTCTGCATTGGCAAGTGTAATTACATCTGTACCAGCGGCCGCCAACGCTTCTTTGGTATAGTAGATAAAGCTGGATTTTTTAAGGAAGCTATCAACCGAAAGCGGCGAGAAGAAGCGCGCTGTGCCCCCTGTGGGAAGAACATGGTTTGCTCCTGCGTAATAATCTCCCAAAGGTTCGGGAGAATAATTCCCCAAAAAGACAGAACCTGCGTTATCCAGCTTGCCAAGGTATTCCATCGGATTTTCACAGCAAACCTCTAAGTGCTCCGGTGCAAGGCTGTTGGCAAAAGAAACAGCCTCCTGCATAGTATCGCAAACAAGCAGTGCCCCATAATTTTGAAGAGACTGTTCAATAATCTCTTTGCGTTCTAGGCGTGCGGTCTGTTCCTCCAGCTCGTTTGCAATTTTTTGTGCGAGCTCTAAGCTCGTGGTAAGAAGAATGGCTGAGGCAAGCACATCGTGCTCTGCCTGTGAAAGCAAGTCGGCGGCAAGGTATTTGGGGTTCGCCGTTTCGTCTGCCAAAACAAGTATCTCACTCGGCCCAGCAATCATATCGATATCAACTAGGCCATAAAGTTGTTTTTTTGCCGTAGCCACATAAATATTGCCCGGGCCTACAATCTTGTCTACCCGCGGAATAGTTTGCGTTCCATAGGCGAGTGCCGCTGCGGCCTGTGCTCCACCCATTAAAAAGATGCGATCTACCCCTGCGATGAGCGCTGCCGCCATAATATTCGGGTTTGGTTTTCCATCCTTTTGAGGAGGGGTTGCCATTATAATTTCACCCACCTGCGCGATCTTGGCCGGGATGGCATTCATCAGCACCGAGGAGGGGTATGCCGCTGTTCCGCCAGGAACGTAGATACCAACCCGCTGTAAACCACGAACACGCTGACCCATTAAAACACCATCTGCACGGGTGGTCAGCCAGCTTTGCTGTGCCTGCCGCTGGTGAAAATCGCGGATGTTACTTGCGGCTCGTTCCAATGCAGAGATAAATTCGGGGTCACAGCTTTTTGCAAGCTCCTGCATATCATCCCGGTTTAATTCCCGCTTTTCGGGAAGAACACCGTCAAACTGCAGCGTAAATTCGTCTATGGCAGAATCACCACGGGTTTTGACCTGTTCCAATATTTTAGCAACGCGCGCATCCACGAGTTGATCTTTTTCTTCGCCGCGCAGACGAATTTGCTCTAAGAGGCGCCGCCCTTCTTCCCCGCTTAATTGTATTGGCTTAAGCATAAACGTTCCTCCTTTTTTCGGCTTGCCTGACCTATACGGCTGACGAGGGATTCAATTTCCTCTTTTCTCAGCTTCATTACCGCCGAATTTACAATTAAGCGGGCAGAAATGGGGCAAATGGTTTCTAAGATTTCAAGCCCATTCTCTTTGAGCGTAGAACCGGTTTCTACCAAATCCACAATCGCTTCCGCAAGGCCAAGTAGTGGGGCTAGCTCCACGGAGCCTTCAATTTTAATGATTCGAACATCCATATCTCGATTTTCAAAAAATGCACGGGCTACTTTCGGGTATTTCGTTGCAACGGTTTTTGCCGAATAGCCCTCAAAAATACCGGAATCTTTGGGGCCGGCCACCGCAAATCGGCACTTGCCAAAGCCAAGGTCAAGAACCTCAAAAAAGCCGCCGGTGCTTTCCATAATAGTATCTTTGCCTACAACGCCTAAGTCGCAAACACCGTGCTGTACATAGGTGATTACATCGGCAGCCTTGGCAAGCACCACCTCAATTTCTCCATCGCCAACCGGTAATATCAAACGCCTGCCCTTGTTGTATATTTGGGAGCAGTCGTATCCCATCTTTTCAAAAAGAGCCACTGTTTTTTCTTCTAAGCGACCCTTTGTTAACGCTATTTTTAGTGGAGTCATCCATTTTCCTCCTTCGCGAGCATAATAGAAACCGTGGTATCAGAAACAAAATCAACTTGTGGAATACCGGTTGCAACTGCGTAATGAATCGCCTGTTCCCGTTCTTCAAAGACGGAAAACTCACAAGAGATTCCACGCTCTTTTAAGCGCGCCGCGTATTCAAGAGCTTTTATTTCAAACCCCTCTTCTCCATGCACTAAAACCTGTTGTGAAAGAACCGTGTTTTGTTCCCCCTGCGCGGCGACTACATCGGCTAAAATATCTACGTTTGCGGCAAACCCGATTGCCGGCATAGGTGCACCATAAAGCTCAAGCAAACGGTCGTATCTACCGCCAACCAATACAGCTTCGCCTGCCTCAGGTACATAAGCACTAAAAACAATACCAGTGTAATAATCGTTACGCTGTACCAGCCCTAAATCAACCATGATACGGTTTGAAAGCTGAAGTTCCGAAAGCATTGCGTATAGCTTCTTTAAATAACGAATTGGCTCTTTTGCACACTCTGGAAGAACGAGGCTCTCTGCCTGCTCAAAAATTTCTTCTCTACCGAACATACGGGGGAGCTGCCGTAATGCTAAAACTTCATTGCTTTGGGGAAGCGTATCTAATATTTCATCGAGTGCAGGGTAATTTTTCGTTTCAATAAAGCCACGAATATCTTCCAAAAATTCTTCCGAAAGCCCCATGGAAGCCACAATAGCACGAAAAAAGCCGGCGTGCCCAAGCTCGATTCGGAAATCCGGCACACAAGCGCTTAGCGCTTCAATTGCCGTTACAAGGATTTCCAAATCGGCCCGGTGCCCACCGGCTCCCAACAATTCCACTCCGGACTGCATGATCTCATCCGCGTGTCCGCTTAATCCCGGATGATTTCGATATACTTGTTGGGTATAAAATAATCGCAGGGGCTTTTCTTGCCCCTGCAACCGGGTAGCCGTAAGCCGCGCTATCGGCAAAGTGGAGTCTGGCCTTAATACCAGTAGCCTCCCTTTGCGGTCAGTCAGCTTATACATGGTTTCCGACGGTATACCGGAGCGTTCCGGGTCAAATACATCGTAAAACTCCAAGCCAGGCGTAACAACCTGACGGAATCCTCTGTTATGGTACACCTCTCCCAGACGGTGCTCTACGTGATGATGGACCAGACATTCTTCAAATAGATAATCGCGAATGCCTTCCGGAGTAATTTTATGGTATTTTTTCATTTTCTGCACCGCCTTTGCTTTAACTTGCTACTATGATAGCACAACAAACTATCGCTAGCAAGGCTAATTTTGAATTATTATGCTTTCAAAATGCTGAAATTACCCTTATTTCTCATAATAAGTATAGGAAAAACGGAGAATTTAGCTCATTTTAAATACAAACTACAGAATTTTTAAGTAATACATATTCACTATTCGAAATAAGAAAGGCTCTTCGTTTCTCCATTTTCACTTTGCAATTCTTGTAATGAGGCAGCTATTTTCTTCCGGTAATAGAGATAATACACACAAGACGAAATACAAGCCACAATATGGCTGACCAAAACGGCATACCAAACTCCGTTTAATGCAAACGAAGTATGAGTTGACCAAAACCAAGCGAGGGGCATACGAACCATCAGGTAATAGAACACCATAATAAGCATTCCTGCAGTTGGGTTCCCCAAACCGTTTATGGCACCTAAAACGCAATTGGTGATGGTATTACATAGGTAGCCAAACCCAACAATTAAGAAGTAGTTCGATACCAACTCTGCGACACCATTGCTATTTACAAATAAACGAGATAGTGGATTTGCAAAAAGAACTACGAATACAGATAAAACCGATACAATGCCTACTCCGCTACGAATCGCACACTTAACGTACTCGTCTGCCTTATCCAAGCGCTTAGCACCCACACATTGGCCAACAATAGTGGTCATTACCATATTGATTGCCATAGCCGGGTAAAATGGAATTGTCTCTAGCTTTCCGGTAATCCCATAGCCCGCAATAGCAGTTACGGAAAAACCACTCACAATTGCCGTTAAAAAGCTGGTGCTAATTGCAGGGATGCTTTGCTGGAATATAGATGGCAACGCATTTTTTGCCATGGGAATTACCAGCCCCCACTCCACCGCAGAAAATGAAAGAGTAAACAACTTTTTGCGATGCAAATAAACCACTAAGATAAGAACAGAAATACCTTCAGATAATATGGTTGTTATCGCCGCACCGTCAAAACCAATCCATAAAATAAAAATCGGGTCTAAAATACAATCTAATACCGTGCACAAGAGAATTGAAATTGCTTGTAAAGAGGTGTTGCCATAGCTGCGCAATAAAGCTGCAAAATATAAGTACAAAAAAGTAAAAACATAGCCAAGTAAATAAATTTTTAAGTAATCGTAAGCCATACTAAATATTTCAGCAGGTGTATTTAGCCAATGCAGTAGAGTTGTTAAATTCCACTCAAGCACCACTGTCATTGCAACCGAAAAAATGATCGCCGCAAGAAATGAGGTTGTGATTAGACTCTCGGCTTGTTTTTGGTCGCCAGAACCTATTTTTTGAGAGAGTATGATGGAAAGGCCATTTGTAGCCCCCATACTAATTGCCGTTAATAATAGGATGATGGGTGTGGAAGAAGTCAGTGCGGCCATCGCACTTTCCCCCAATAAGTTACCGACCCAAATGCTATCCATCATATTGTAGGCAAGGTTTAAGAACATAGCGGCTACCATTGGAATAGCCATTTTTAGAAACGTTTTATTTGTGTTTTCAGTGTAAATAAAGTCTATTTCTGTCTTCATTGTAATACTCCTTCTTAACATTTTAATAAATGAATGAAAATCATTCATTTATATTGGGTTTAAAAGCCCTGCTTTTGCAGGGCTCAGACTACACTTTCAATAAATACTTTAAAAACTGTTTGATTCGTTTTATTTTATCTTCCCCTTTTATGGTATCATCCAGTAAAATCCCTAGCTGACCGTAAACCGCAAAGGAAGCAGCCGTCCCGGGATCTTCTAACTGTGTCTCCCCCATCTGGTTCGATTTTTCAATGACTTTTACGATAACCGGCACCATAATCTCACAAACCGCAATCGAAAGCTGTGAGTGTAGTTTTTTGCTGTTCTCGTTATGAAAGAATTTATATGTTACCGTATTATCTTCTTCAAAATCAAGATAGGATGGAGCAATATCGAGTTTTTGAGCAAGTGTATAGCGCTCATCCTGAAGAACGGGAATCATTTTATCTGCAAGCTTTTGGGCATATTCTCTCAAAGAGCAGTCGAATAGAATTTCTTTCGAAGGGAAATAACGATAGCATAACCCTTGGGCTATGCCAAGCTTGTTTGCAATATCTGTCATTGAAGTTTTTTCGTATCCCTTTTCGTAAAAGAGCGCGATTGCCGCGTCTAAAATCTCTTGTTTTCGAACTTCCGGGTCTTTTGTAATTCGCGCCAATACTCCACCTCCCAATAAATACATTTCTTATAAAGCTGATTATAGCACTAGAATAACGTAAAGTCAATGAGTGAATTTCATTCATTTATAAATTATTATCTCAACCCCAATTAATAAAAAAACTCTCTAGGCGAAACGAAAAGATTTGATGTACTTAAGAGCATTCATAAGGCTCTCTTTTGAAGATAAAAGAAAGGCCTAAGCCACTGATGCGCTCAGTGCTTAAGCCTTTCACTTTCTCTTTATAACGCCGTGTTAATGTATTCCCAATCGTAGAATTAAAACAAGCTCATCTGGCTGCTCTCCGGCAAACCTTTTAAAGCACCGGCAACTTGAAGCGCCTCAATTACCGATTTGGATACCTTTGCACGGGTTTGTAAATCATCAATCGAAATATATGGCCCTCCGTTTTCTCGGGCTGCCGCTAAGCTGTTTGCGGCAGACTCACCTACACCCGAAAGCGAAGCAAATGGCAGGCGAATTTTTCCATCCTCTACCATATACTTTCTCGCATCGGACTGATAAAGGTCAATTGGCAAAACCTCTATTCCCCTGGCTAACATTTCATTTACAATTTGGAAGGTTGCAAACGCATCTTCTTCTTTTTTGCTTGCCTCTTTGCCCTTCATGGTAATTTCATTCATTTTGCGTCGCACGGCCTCGCGCCCCTGCAATACAACAGCTCCGTCGAAGTCTTCCCCACGTACGGTAAAATAAGCGGCGTAATACTCAACGGGGCGATGCACCTTATACCAACCCAAGCGCAGGGTTGAAATCATATAGGCAGCCGCATGGGCTTTCGGGAACATGTACTTAATTTTCATACAGGAGTCAATATACCACTGCGGTACATTGTGGTCTTTCATTGCCTGAATATGCTCCTGCGTTAAAAGCTGCGGCGCTTTACCCTTACGGGTAATCTCCATAATTTTAAACGCCATTTTTGGCTCAAGCCCCTTGAGCAGCAAATAGGTCATGATGCTGTCTCGTGTACCGATAACCTCTGAAATAGTGCAGGTTTTGTTCTTGATTAAATCCTGCGCATTGCCAAGCCAAACATCGGTACCATGGGATAGACCGGAGACCTGAAGTAAATCCGAGAAGGTTTTGGGCTGTGCATCCATGAGCATCTGCCGAACAAAGCTTGTGCCTACCTCCGGCAAAGAAAAGGTACCGGTAGGGGAATCAATGTCATCCGGAGTAACGCCAAGTGCCTCTGTAGAATAAAACAGAGACATAACCTTGGGATCACTCATGGAAACCTTCATAACGGGAATACCCGTGTAGTCTTCCAAATAGCGATAAATAGTAGGAACATCATGCCCAAGCTCGTCAAGCTTACAGATGGTATCGTGAATTGCATGGAAGTCGAAGTGCGTTGTAATATTGTCCGATTTTTGGTCATTCGCCGGGTGCTGTACCGGACAGAAATCGTAAATCTCCATACCACGCGGCACAACCACCATACCGCCCGGGTGCTGGCCAGTCGTGCGCTTTACACCGGTACAACCGGTAGCAAGGCGTAACTCTTCAGCACGGTGCAGTACCGTTCCCTGCTCCTCGGCGTACTTGCGAACAAAGCCAATCGCCGTTTTATCTGCGACAGTTGCGATGGTACCTGCTTTAAAAACGTTGTCTTTTCCAAACAGCGTTTCTGTATAGCGGTGCGCATCACTTTGGTATTCGCCGGAGAAGTTGAGGTCAATATCCGGTGTTTTATCTCCATCAAAGCCCAAAAAGGTTTCAAAAGGAATCGTATGACCATCACGCTCATACTGTGTGCCGCAAACCGGGCATTCCCTTGGCGGCAGGTCAAAGCCTGACCCATAAGAGCCATCTGTAATAAACTCACTATTTTTACAATGAGGGCAAATATAGTGAGGCTCCAGTGGATTTACCTCTGATATACCCGAAATATTCGCAACAAACGAAGAACCAACCGAACCACGGGAACCGACCAGATAACCGTGTGCTTCTGAATCAGCAACCAGCTTCTGCGCTGTCATATACAATACCGAGAAGCCGTGCTTATTAATCGAATCGAGCTCACGCTTGAGACGGTCATGAACAATCTGCGGTAAGGGGTCGCCGTAGATTTCTTTTGCACGTTCCCATGAGATGGTGTTCAGCTGCTCCTCTGCTCCGTCGATAAATGGAGGAAATACTCCAGGCGGGATCGGGGTAAGCTCATCCACCATGTCCGCTATTTTATTCGTATTGGTTACGACTACCTCATACGCTTTCTCTTTGCCAAGGTATGCGAACTCTTCCAGCATTTCCGGGGTGGTTCTCAAATACAGAGGTGCCTGAGCATCTGCATCTGCAAAACCCTGCCCTGCCATTAATATTTTGCGGTAATCGCCGTCCTTGGGATCTAAAAAGTGAACATCACAGGTTGCAACTACGGGTTTATTTAGCTCCTCGCCCAACCGAATTATTGTACGATTATATTCCCGCAGCGTTTCTTCATTGGGAACCTGACCGTTTCTTACCATAAACAGATTATTATCAATTGGCTGAATCTCTAAATAATCATAGAAGCTAGCGATTTCTTTCAGGGTAGACCAAGGCTGGCCACCCGATACCGCTCTGTAAAGCTCACCTGCTTCACAGGCGCTGCCCAAAATAAGACCCTCGCGGTATTTAACGAGAACGCTTTTGGGGATACGTGGCTTTTGGTAAAAATAATCGAGGTGCGAGTACGATATCAGCTTGTATAAATTCTTAAGGCCTGTTTGATTCTTCACCAGAATAATCTGATGCACCGGGCGAATTTTTTTCGGGTTGCCACCTGCTAAGCAGGTATTTATGTCCTTTACGCGTGTTGCGCCAGTATCTTCTTTCAGGCGCTGTAACAGATTTTGAAATATCTTAGCCAAAACAGTCGCATCATCACAGGCACGGTGGTGGTTGAATGGGTCAAGCTTTAAGTACTTTGCCACCGTATCTAGCTTATAGTTCTTTATGTCTTTGAGCATGGAGCGACACATGGGAAGTGTATCAATATAAGGATACGGGAAATCCATCCCATGGCGTGCTGCGGCGGCGTGCATAAAGGAGGTATCAAACGCCGCGTTATGAGCCAGCAAAACCGGGCTTTCTCCGCAAAAATCGTAGAATTGCTGCAACGCAACCTCTTCCGACACAGCATCCTTTACCATTTCATCCGTAATTCCGGTAAGCTCCGTAATTTTAGCGGGGATGTGCATGCCAGGATTTACAAAAATGTTAAAGCTATCCTTTATCTCACCGTTTATAATGCGTACTGCGCCAATTTCGGTCATGCGGTCATTTTCTGCACTCAGGCCTGTAGTTTCAATATCGAACGAGATAAAGTCATCTTCAAGGGTGTTCTCTGTTTCCCCCATCAGAGCCGGAACCATGTCGTTTACAAAATAGGATTCGATTCCATAAATAACTTTAAACTCGCTACCCTTTTTACGCACTGCAGCGGCGGCGTTCATTGCATCCGGGTAAGCTTGTGCCACACCGTGGTCAGTTATTGCAATGGCCTTATGCCCCCACTCGGCGGCACGCTGAATAAGATCGCCAACCGGCGTAATGCCGTCCATACTAGACATGGAGGTATGTAAATGCAGCTCCACTCGTTTTTCCGGGGCATCATCAATCACCTTTAGCTTTTCCACTGTGCTGATGCCTCGTGGGCGAAGAACGATTTCGTGGTCGTATTTATCGTAGCTGATTTCACCGCTGACTAAAATAGCACTCCCTTTTTTTAGGGTGTCTATTGCACGGCACTGGCTGTTTTCTTCAATGAGCTTTAGTGTCATAGAGCCGGTATAATCCGTAATATTGATGCTAAATATTTTTTTCGATTTATCACGGGTTTGGCGCTCATCCATACTAAAGATTTCGCCCCAAATCAATACTGTACCGGAATCTGGCCCTACTCGGCCAATGGGAACCGGTTTTGTACTGCGCCCCATGCGGCCATATAGCAGCTTTGCTGTTTCTGGCAGAATGGTTGGGTACAAAGAATCTCCTCCCCGCACGTTAATGGTATGGGGATTCTTTTTGGGCTTTGCACCAGTTTCATTCATCATCGACTCATAGTGTGCGGCATCCTCTTCGAGTGCCTGCCTGCGCTGCGTCTCTTTCTCTTGCTTAACCTGCTCAAAGAAGAGGGTATCGTTTCTCTCAGCAGAAACCGTACCATCAAAAGACACCTGAAACATTAGCCCAAATTCTTCATGTATCAAATGGGAAAGCGCTTTATCAAACCTACGGGAGAGCAGCATATCACGCCCACCATGCGCCAGTGTAATGACAAGTGCATCTTGCTCCAAGCGTGCAGAGGCTCCATTTAAGCTGCCATTGAGACTTGCATCCCTACGCTTTAGCTCCTTCACAAGCTCCGCAAAATACTCGGTTTGGAATAAATTCCCTTCAAAGCGGGGCAGAACTGCCGCTCTGCGAACATTTAGCGCTCCTTTTAGCTGTTCTTCCAACGCAAAAAGAACCTCACGCTCCACCAAAACCGGGAAAGCTGTTTCAATCAACAGTTCCCGGTTCTGTTCGTCAATTCGCAAGGAGCGCACGGTTCCATCCGGCAGTTCAGTGCCGGGAGTATTCAGGTATGTACCAAATAGTTCTGCAAAGGTTTTCATTCCAACATCCTTTTCCTTTATTCCTAGCATTCGTTTCCCCAGTGTTGGGGTCTATCCTCTTCTTCACCTAGTAAAATACGATTCAACCATTACAAACAAACTTCAACTAAGCACCCCTATTAGAGCGACTCAATTTCCTCCATGAGACTGTCTACCAATTCGTTTTCGGGAACTCGGCGGATAATCTCACCCTTTTTAAAGATGAGCCCCACTCCGTTTCCTCCTGCAATCCCAATATCTGCTTCCCTTGCTTCACCGGGTCCGTTTACCGCACAGCCCATTACCGCCACGGTAATCGGCTTTTTACAAGAAGCTAGGCGCTGCTCTACCTCGCCTGCAATCGTAATTAAATCGATATTGGTTCTTCCACAGGTGGGGCACGAAACCATTTGCACTCCACTGCGCAAGTTTAGCGCCCGGAATATATCCATTGCCGCTGCAATTTCTCTTATGGGGTCTGCTGTGAGAGACACACGAATGGTGTCTCCAATTCCTCGTTGCAATAAGGAACCAATACCAATTGCCGATTTTATCAGACCCATGCGTTCCGTGCCAGCCTCGGTTACACCAAGGTGCAACGGGTAGTTACATGCCTGTGAGGCAAGCTCATACGCTTGAATCATGGTGTCTACCCGAGAAGATTTCATAGATAGCATAATCTCTTCAAAATCATACTTTTCAAGCAAAGAGGCGTGGTATAGCGCACTTTCACAGAGCGCCTGCGCGGTGGGACCGCCGTGCTTTGCCAATATTTCTTTTTCGAGCGAACCGGAATTCACCCCTATTCGAATCGGAACTCCGTGTAAACGGCAGGTATCCGCCACCGCTTTGACTCGGTCGTCAGAACCGATATTGCCGGGGTTGATACGAATTTTATCAATGCCAGCCTCAACGGATTCAAGGGCCAGCTTATAATCAAAATGAATATCTGCCACCAGCGGAATCGTAGTTGCTTTTTTAATGGCAGGTATGAGTTGTACCGCCTCAGCATTTGGAATGGCAACCCGCAGAATTTCGCAGCCACTTGCTTCCAACTCGCGCGCTTGCTGCACATTCCCCTCAACATTTGCTGCTGGTACGTTTAGCATCGATTGAATGGAAATGGGCGAACCGCCGCCTACTGCGACGCCGCCCACATTCAGTTTTTTTGTTATTTTACGGTTCATGCTCCCAGTCCCTTTCCGGTAAAGAGCCTTAAAATATCACTGTAAGTGATAATCAGCATAAAGGTCATCAACAGTGCAAAGCCTGCCGCGTGAACCCATCCCTCATATTTGGGGTTTACCGGGCGACGGCGAACTAGCTCAATCAATAAGAAAATCAGGCGACCTCCATCCAGTGCCGGTAACGGCAAGAGGTTTACCACGCCAAGGTTTACGGTTATCATCATCATCATCATGACAATGTTATTCACGGCAGGCAAAATACCATCCTTTAAGCCCATAGAAGCCGCTTGAGAAATGGCGTCTGCTGCGCCAATGGGGCCTGCCATATCATTCAATCCAAACCTTCCGGATACTAAGCCCACTAGGCTATACCAAACCATGCGAACAACCGAAACCGTATCCTCCGCAGATTTTTGGATTAAGGTTACCGGGTTTCTTTCAATGCCAGACACATAGAAATCTAGCACCATTACCTGCTTACCATTGTATTGGCGGGTGTTCATCTTTATATTGTGGAAGGAAAGATTCTCACCATTCCGCACTACAGTTACATTCATCGACTGCGGGTTCGCTGTTGCCAGCGAAAAGCTCAAATCGCGGTCTGTACGAACACGGTAACCATCAATGGAATGAAACTGGTCTCCAGCCTGAATACCTGCTTTTTGAATTGCAGAGCCTTCCGCAAACTGAGAAATGGTAGTGGATGTAAACATTGGCTGCTGTGCCAACAACACCATCATCAGTAAAATACCGAACAAAATGTTCATTATTGCACCGGCGCAAACAACGATGATTCTCTTCCAAACCGGCTTATTACCAAAAGCCCCTTCATCGTCACTGCTTTCGTCTTCCCCCTCCATGGCGCAGTAACCACCAATGGGTAATAGACGCAGTGAATATTGGGTTTCCCCTTTTTGAAAATGAAACAAAGTTGGGCCCATGCCAATAGCGAACTCATTAACACGGATTCCGGAAAGCTTTGCGGTAAAAAAGTGGCCAAATTCATGAATGAAAATGATTAGGCCAAATAACAGCACCGCGAACAGAATAAGCAGGATATTGATAACCATATTCACCTCATCAGTCTAGTAATTACATAATTACAATCAAGATTTGCATGTAAAATATTTGAGTTATGATTTTGTTTTATCTAATACAAAATTACGTGCATTTTGGTCTGCCGCCAACACTTGCTGCGGCGTAGTAGGTAATTCAGGAGCTTGCCTTTTCATTGCAGCTTCAACCAGCTCCGGAATCTGCAAGAAAGAAATTTTTTTCGATAGAAAGAGCTTTACTGCCTCTTCGTTTGCCCCATTCATTGCAGCCGGCACCAAGCCGCCTTGCTGTATAGCTTGCTTAGCAAGCCCTAAGCAAGGGAATGCGTGTTCATCCGGCGGGTAAAACGACAACGTACCCATCTCGGTAAGGCTTAGCCTTTTTACTGGTGACGGCAAGCGTTCCGGCCATGTAATGGCATATTGTATGGCAATACGCATATCTGGTACGCCTAGCTGTGCTAGAACGGAATAATCTTGGTATTCAATCAGTGAGTGAACGATACTCTCACGGTGTACCACCACTTCAATTTGAGAAACCGGCATTGAAAACAACCATGAGGCCTCAATAATCTCAAGCCCCTTGTTCATCATAGTGGCGGAATCAATTGTTACCTTAGCGCCCATGCTCCAATTGGGATGGCGCAGTGCTTGCTCTGGGGTAACGAGTTCTAATTCTTCCCGCGATTTACCGAAAAAAGGTCCGCCAGAAGCGGTTAGGATTAATTTAGCTACTGCAGAAGGGTGCGGGCAACCCTGCAAGCACTGAAAAATTGCGGAATGTTCGCTGTCTACCGGAAGAATACGCACACCATTTTCCTGCGCGGCTTTCATAACAAGCGCACCGCCGGCAACTAACGTTTCTTTATTGGCAAGCGCAACATCCTTTTTGGCAGAAACGGCGGCCATGGTAGGAAGAAGCCCTACCATGCCCACCACCGCATTACAAATAATATCTGCTTCCTTTATGGAAGCCGCTTCACAAAGCCCATCCATCCCAGAGACAACGCGCACTGGTAAATCACGGACGCGATCTTTTAGATCCTGTGCGGCGTGTTCATCAAAAACAGCCGCCAAGGCAGGCCGAAATTCTCGAATCTGCTCCTCCAGCAATTTAACATTGCTGTGAGCTGCAAGCGCACAAATTGAAAAGCCGTGCATGCGAGCTACTTCGAGTGTTTGTGTTCCAATGGAACCGGTTGAACCAAGCAAAGAAATGTTCTTTATCATTCGTATTCACCATTCTGTTTGTTTATCGCACGGAGTTCTACATTTTAATGCAAAACGACTGGAAATACCTGTACAAGCAGGTACACAAAAGGCGAGACAAAAATTACACTGTCGAAGCGATCCAGTATTCCACCGTGCCCGGGAATCAGTTCCCCAAAATCTTTAATGTGGCAGCTTCGCTTAATGAGCGAAAAGCTTAAATCGCCTAACACAGACATTACGGAACCACCAACACCGATCAGCAGCAATGAAAGATAAGATACATTTACCTGATACCCATAGAAGAACACCTGAAAAATGTAACCAAAGACCAACATTGCCATTACATTTAAAATTAGACCGCCAATAACGCCCTCTACGGTTTTCTTCGGGCTAATTTTCGGACACAGCTTATGCTGTCCCCATAGGCTGCCTGCCGCAAACGCTCCAGTATCTGAAATCCACGCCGAGAAAATTGTTATGATAACATAAAACATGCCATGTCTATCATCAAATTCCCGCAAGCTAAGTATGGTAGAGAGCATCGTGGGGATCATGAGAGTCATGCTGTACAATACAATCAAATGATGAAAAGAGATTGTGTCATTATATCGGATAAGCATGATAAACATGACTACTGTATACACGTAATAAAGCGTCTCAGTACCTAGCCCTACCGGAGCAACAAATACCCCCATCGCAAAAAGAACACTAGGAAGAACCAAAGCATACTGTTTTGCAATTCCGAGCGCCTGAACCAGCTCATAAACGGCTAAGACAGAAATTAACGCAATTGCTAAATTTAATGCAGGTGGAAAGCGAACATTAAATACAACAATTGCTGCCAGAAAAAGAATTAAAACGACTCCAGACATCACTCGGTTCTTCAAATCATATCCCCCCAAAGCGCCTGTTCCGATTCGAAAACTCCAGCAAAGCGCTGTCAAGGTCTCGGGTCGTAAAATCCGGCCAGAGTTTATCCATAATAATATACTCCGTATAGGCCGACTGCCATAACAAAAAATTAGATATACGGTATTCTCCGCTGGGGCGCAGTACCAAATCCGGGTCTGGTTGGCCTGCCGTATAAAGATTTTGTGAAATGAGTTCCTCCGTAATTTGTTCGGGAAGTAGTGTTCCCGCGCGAACCTGTTCTGCCAAAAAGCGAACCGCGTGGGTTAACTCCGCACGTCCGCCGTAATTCATAGCAATATTTAGGACCATACCAGTTTTATTTGCAGACACCGCTTCCGTTCGGGCAAATAAATCTTGTAACGTTTGAGGGAAAACAGAAACATCGCCAATAAAATTCACGCGAATATTTTCACCTAGAAAATCCCGCAGGGCTTCTTCCAAATACTGTTGAAAAATCTTCATCAGCGCTTCAATTTCATCGGAGGGACGCTTCCAGTTCTCTGTTGAAAAAGCATATACTGTTAGATACTCAATTCCAATGGAAGCACAGTAACGTGTTATCTTTTTGAAATTTGCCGCACCGGCGGTATGGCCGGCCGAACGCGGAAGTGCCCGCTTTTTCGCCCAGCGGCCGTTACCATCCATAATTATGCCCAAATGCCGCGGCAATATAGGCTTCGCCTGGTCTGAAAGATGATTCATAAGCCGATTTTTATAACTCCATGATTTCTTTCTGTTTCTTATCGAACAAGCCGTCAATCTCTTTGCAGTACTTATCGGTTAAATCCTGTGTTTTTTTCTCACCCAATTTAAGGTCGTCTTCTGAAATTTCGGAATTCTTTTTCATTGTCTTGAGTTTTTCAATCGCATCGCGGCGAATGGAGCGAACTGCAACCTTTGCCTCTTCCGACATTTTTGCAATGTCCTTTGTGAGATCACGGCGGCGTTCTTCTGTAAGCTGTGGGAACATAAGGCGAATGACTTTGCCATCACTTTGAGGGTTAATCCCCAGCTCAGAGCTTAGAATCGCCTTTTCAATTGCTTTAACTGAAGTTGCGTCCCAAGGTTGAATCGTTAAAAGACGTGCCTCCGATACAGAAATTGCCGCCAACTGGTTAACCGCCGTAGGTGTACCATAATAGTCCACCATTATTTTATCCAAAACTGCGGGGTTGGCCCTGCCTGCCCGAATTGTGGTATACTCATTGGTCAGTACGGAAAGAGTTTTTTTCATTTTAGATTCCGCTTGGGTCAGTACCTCTTGCATTACAATCTTCCTTTCTTACTTAGCATTTGTAAAATCGATTATTTTACCAGCGTTCCGATTGGCTCACCGCATACAGCGCGCACAATATTGTTGGGTTCCGCAATGCTGAACACTAGAATCGGGATACCGTTGTCTTTGCACAAAGTTGCCGCTGTACTATCCATTACATGTAAGTCCTTATTTAGAACATCCATAAACGAAAGGGAGTCGAACTTTACTGCTGCATCGTTGAGTTTGGGGTCGCTGTCGTAAACACCATCTACCAAAGTTGCTTTCATAATAATGTCGGCATCAATTTCAGCAGCACGCAAAGACGCTGCTGTGTCGGTAGAGAAAAACGGGTTTCCCGTTCCGCAGCCAAATACTACAACACGCCCTTTTTCTAAATGACGCACAGCACGGTTACGAATATATGGCTCTGCTACCTGCTGCATAGTAATTGCGGTTTGCACTCTTACCGGTACTCCCAGCTGTTCAAGCGCATCTGCAACACCAAGTGCATTAATAACCGTTGCAAGCATTCCCATATGGTCGGCTCTGGTTCGGTCCATCTTGCCACTGCTGCGGCCACGCCAGAAGTTGCCTCCGCCTACAACAATGCCCACCTGAATGCCCATGTCTGCACACTCTTTAATCGGCGCACAAATTTTTAGCACAGTATCAAAATCAATACCATGCTCATTTCCCCCAGCCAATGATTCACCGCTGAGTTTTAAAAGAATTCTTTTATATTTAGGTTGCAATTCATAACACCCCATTATGATTTTAACTATATTTTACAATAGGAGAAAAAGAAAGTAAAGTCTTTCACTCCTGTTTTCACTTCAGGATTTCCAATATTCTTCCTTACGATACAGTTCGTTCATAATTATTTATTATTTCAGTGTTAGATGCCCTTTTTTAACTGTTTTTGTATAGAAAGTATTTTGGTATTGCTCAAAAGAGATTTTATCTAAAGCAAGTAAAACGGTTCTTCCACCGAATGATTCATTTATAATATATCACTATATTATAATGCAGTCCTGCTATATAGACATAAAGATAGAGAAGGGCTGAGGCTCGTATCCTCTGCCCTTCTCTTGTAAAAATTATGAATCAGATTATTTCACCATGCTGGCGACTTCATCTGCAAAGTTATCCTCTTTCTTCTCGAGGCCCTCACCTTTTTCAAAGCGAGCAAACGCTTCAATTGAGATTTCGCCACCAAGCTCTTTGCCAACAGACTCTGTGTACTGCTGAACAGTCTTGTCACTGTCCTTAACAAAAATCTGGTCAACGAGGCAAATATCCTTAAAGAACTTAGACAAACGGCCAACAACAATTTTCTCTGCAATCGCAGCGGGTTTGCCATCGTTGATAACCTGCTCGGTAAGAATCTTCTTCTCATGCTCAACAACATCAACCGGAACAGCCTGCTCGTTGAGGTATGCGGGGTTAACTGCAGCAATCTGCATTGCAATATTCTTTGCATACTCCTGGAACTCAGGCTTAGCAGCGATTTCAGCAGAGGTGTTGAACTTTACGATAACACCAATTCTGCCGTTTGCATGTACATAGCTAACAACAGGACCTTCAAAACGGGCAAAACGGCGCACTTTAATGTTCTCACCGATTGTCTGAATCTTCTCTTTGAGAAGATCATCAATCTTCTTATCAAAACCGGCAGCAGTAAGGTTGAGCAGAGCATCTACATCAGCAGGGTTCTGCTCTTCCACTGTGTCGGCTACTGTTTTAACAAATGCCTGGAACTCAGCGTTCTTGGCAACGAAGTCGGTTTCTGCATTGATTTCTACTACAACAGCAACATTACCAATTGCATTCACCTGTGCATAAGCAACGCCTTCTGCTGCAATACGACCCGATTTTTTGGTAGCGGCAGCAAGGCCTTTTTCTCTTAAAATATCAACAGCGGCATCCATGTCGCCGTTCGATTCTGTCAAAGCTTTTTTACAATCCATCATTCCGCAGCCGGTTTTCTCACGAAGCGTTGCCACATCTTTTGCTGTAAAAGCCATTTTTTATTCCTCCGATTCTATTGTTGTAATATAACCGCCTAAAAAGAGGCGTTATATTAAAATCTATAATACCACAAATCACGCATCGCGCATTGCGGTATAACATTCTCAAAAAATACCCGTCTGAAATCAGGCGGGTATCTTTCTCTCTACATTAGAGTTGCTGAAAAGCGGCTTATTCAGCCTGCGCCTCTTCTTTTTCTTGAGCAGCAGCAGCGCCCATACGGCCCTCTCTGCCTTCTGCAATCGCATTTGCCATAGTTGCAGAAATCAGTTTAACTGCACGAATTGCGTCGTCGTTTCCAGGAATAACATAATCGATTTCATCGGGATCGCAGTTGGTATCAACAATCGCAACAATCGGGATACCTAGCTTCTTAGCCTCTGCAACAGCAATGCGCTCCTTGCGGGGGTCAACGATGAACAGTGCGCCGGGAATCTGACGCATATCTTTAATTCCGCCGAGGAATTTCTCGAGCTTTTCAATTTCCAAACGGAGCTTTACGACTTCTTTCTTAGGAAGCAGTTCAAAAGTGCCGTCTTCTTCCATAGTCTTGAGCTGGTTCAGGCGGTCAATTCTGCGGCGAATGGTGCGGAAGTTTGTGAGCATGCCGCCCAACCAGCGGGCATTCACATAGTAAGCACCAGCGCGCTCTGCTTCTTCACGAACAGAATCCTGAGCCTGCTTCTTTGTGCCAACAAACAGCACGGGCTTGCCTTCTTCAGAAAGCTGACGAACAAAGCTGTAAGCTTCTTCGAGCTTCTTAACGGTCTTCTGCAGGTCAATGATGTAGATGCCGTTACGCTCGGTGAAGATGTACTCTGCCATCTTGGGGTTCCATCTTCTTGTCTGGTGACCGAAGTGTACACCGGCCTCCAAAAGTTGTTTCATAGATACGACTGCCATAATTAAAATCCTCCTTGGTTATTCCGCCGCCGCACCTTTATTTTGACGTGAACCCCGGTAAAAGGGCACCATTGCGTCATAGTGTGGCGTGTGATTTACTGGAGTATTATAGCACGGCAAAGAGGATTTGGCAAGTTTTTTCCTGCTTTTTCGCGAATTTTATTACGTGTGGAACCAACCACTGCCAAACCGCTTTTTAGGTCGGAACGGCATTGCAAAATCCACTAAAATCGTTTCTTCCCCTATGATTTGAATATCCTCCCAGCGAATGACAATGTCATCCTCCCTGCCCAGAAGACCCAACCATTTTAGCCGGCCATAAATAATGATTGCGCTAATTCTTGCTGTTTTCAGCTCAATCTCAACATCGCTCACGGCGCCCAGCCTGGTGCCGTCTTTCACACTGATTACCTCTTTGTTTCTCATATCGGCCATTCTGCAATTTGTCATCAGGCACACCTCCCGCCTGATGCTATCTATATTCATACAATAGTAGCATTTAAAACCCCGGGACAAACAAAGACGCTACAAATCCAGTAATTTTTCAATTATTTCAATTATAATGAAAAAGAAACGCTAATACGGCCTTATTATCATAATTAAAACAACATAGAATCATCTTTATTGTAAAAGATATTTAAATGTCTTTTTTAATCTTGTCTAGCGCTCCTTTTTCTAAACGGGAAACCTGCGCTTGGCTGATTCCGATTTCCCCTGCGACTTCCATTTGGGTTTTCCCCTGGAAGAAACGCATGGAAAGAATTCGCTTTTCACGGTCGCTTAAATCGCTAATGGCTTCCTTGAGAGCAATCTCATCGAGCCAGTTCCGGTCGTCGTTTTTATCCCCTACCTGATCCATCACATAAATTGTGTCGTTCCCATCCGAAAAAACAGGTTCGTATAGTGAGACCGGTTCCACAATCGCTTCAAGAGCCAATACAACCTCTTCACGCTGTATGTCAAGCGCTTTCGCAATCTCGTTGACGGATGGTTCCTTGCCGTTCTCCGCTGTCATTTTTTCTTTCATCTGCATTGCTTTGTAAGCCGTATCTCTCATAGAACGGCTGACACGCACGCTATTATTGTCTCTTAAATAGCGCCGAATTTCTCCAATAATCATGGGAACGCCATACGTTGAGAAACGAACATCCAGATCTGGGTTAAAATTGTCGATGGCTTTCATTAAGCCAATGCAGCCCACCTGAAATAAGTCATCCAGATTTTCACCACGATTGGTAAAACGCTGAATCACACTTAGAACCAGCTTTAAATTGCCGCCGATCATTTCTTCCCGGGCTTTTTGCCTCTCACTTGGCGTTCCGTGCTTAATTATCTGCAAAAGAGCTTGTTTTTCTGCCTCGGTAAGCACTTTAAGCTTCGCTGTATTTACTCCGCAGATTTCAACCTTGTTATACTGCATAACTCCCCGCCCTCCACTCTCATACTGTCTGGCTCTTACACGTTCATTATTGCCAGATTCTGATAGCTTCATTCGTAAAGATTCCCATATTTAAAAAATGAATTTCTTTCGGAACGGGGACATGCTTGTATAAAATGAAAAAGATGCGCTATGATATTTTCGAGAAAAAAACTGTTAGGAATGGCTACCAGCTTATAAAAACCGCAATTTATCAAGTAAATTAGGAGAAAAGCAGTTTAAGGTAAAAAAAACTTATGCAAACATGTAATTTATTTTGTTTTTTCTCTTGCATCCTGTAAAAAAAGGGGTATAATGAAATATGCGAATTTAGTATACAAATTTAGTATACATTAATCTTAATTCTGTTTTATTCTATATATAATAATGAGGTGAACATTCATGTCCCATGAACTACTGAAAATTGAGAACCTGCAAGTGGGTGTTGAAGATAAGGTGATACTGGACGAGCTGAATCTTACCATTCGCAGCGGTGAAACGCATGTGCTGATGGGCCCGAACGGCGCGGGTAAATCTACTCTGGGTAATGCCATTATGGGCCATCCGTTATATAACATTTGTAAGGGCAGCATTGTATTCGACGGTGACGACATTACTAACGAAACGACGGATGTACGTGCTAAAAAAGGTATTTTCCTTTCTTTCCAGAACCCAGAAGAAGTTCCCGGAATTGCACTCGGCAATTTTCTTCGCGTCTCTCGCGAAGCGGTAACCGGTGAAGCTCCCCGTATTTTAAAGTTCCAGAAAGAAATGAAAAGCTTGATGGATTCTTTGGAAATTAATCAGGATTACGCCGCACGCTACCTGAACGTTGGTTTTTCTGGCGGTGAAAAAAAGAAAGCGGAAATATTGCAGATGTTGATGCTCAACCCCAAGTTTGCCATATTGGATGAAACAGACTCTGGCTTGGATGTTGACGCAGTAAAGATTGTATCAAAAGGCATCCACCAATTCCGCAACGATAAAAATTCGTTGCTGATTATTACACATAATGCAAAAATTCTGGAAGGTCTGAAGGTAGACTACGTTCACATTTTGGTGAACGGCACGATTGTTCATACCGGTGACAGCAGCCTAATTCAAGAAATTAATGAGAGGGGCTTCCAGTTCTTTGAAGCGGGAGGTGTCCGCAATTGAGAGCCTTTGAAGAAGAAAAAACAAGGGTAGACGACATAGACCGAACCATCTATGACGTAAAGGACAAGGTTGACGCTGCCTTTACCGTAGATTCCGGTTTGACTCCAGAAATCGTGAACCAAATTTCTGTT
This sequence comes from Clostridium sp., assembly GCF_032576335.1. GTDB lineage: Bacteria > Bacillota > Clostridia > Oscillospirales > Acutalibacteraceae > Faecalispora. The sequence goes on along the minus strand of NZ_JAWFXC010000003.1, from coordinate 179,404 downwards.
GAGAAAAAAGACCCGGAGTGGATGCGCTTGTTCCGCCAAAAATCACTCCGCACTTATAATGATATGCCTTTGCCGAGCTGGGGTCCTTCCCTCGAAGGGTTGGACATGGACCATATTGTAACTTATGTTCGCCCCAAAACGGGTATGAGCAGCAAGTGGGAACAAGTTCCTGAGGACATTAAAAATACCTTTGAGCGCCTTGGTATTCCCCAAGCGGAGCGTCTTTCGCTCGCAGGCGTTGGCGCCCAGTACGACTCTGAGGTTGTGTACCATAATGTGCGTGCCGAAGTAGAGGCACAGGGTGTTGTTTATACCGATTTGGAAAGCGCACTGCACGGCCCGTACTCCGAAATGATTCGCAAGCACTTTATGAAGCTGGTTCCCCCCAGCGACCATAAATTTGCCGCATTGCATGGCGCAGTGTGGTCGGGCGGCTCGTTCGTTTACGTTCCCGAGGGTGTACAGCTAACCATTCCCCTCCAGTCCTACTTCCGCTTAAATGCGCCGGGCGCCGGTCAGTTTGAGCACACTCTAATCATAGTAGAAAAGAATGCGTACCTGCATTTTATTGAGGGCTGTTCCGCCCCCAAATATAACGTAGCCAACCTGCACGCCGGCTGCGTAGAGTTGTTTATTGGTGAGAATGCTCGTTTGCGTTACTCAACCATTGAAAACTGGTCAAAGAATATGTATAACCTGAACACCAAGCGCGCCTTGGTAGAAAAGGGCGGCGCAATCGAGTGGGTTTCGGGCTCCTTTGGCTCGAATACCTCTTGCCTGTACCCCATGAGCGTGCTTAAGGGTGAGGGTGCTCGTACTGAATTTACCGGCATCACCTTTGCCGGTAAAGGCCAAACCCTTGACAATGGCTCCAAGGTCATTCACGCTGCTCCAAACACCAGCTCTCGCATCAGCACCAAGTCCATTTCAAAAGATGGTGGTGCCTGCATTTACCGCAGCAGTGTTGTGATTACTCCGGAAGCGGCACACAGCAAATCCTCCGTATCATGCGAATCTTTAATGCTTGATAGCGAGTCCCGTTCCGATACAGTTCCGGTAATGGATATTCAAAATGATGAGTCTGACGTTGGGCACGAGGCAAAAATTGGACGTATCAGCGATACTGCAATTTTCTACTTGATGAGCCGCGGTCTTACGGAAGATGACGCGCGCTCCATTATTGTTAGCGGCTTTGCAGAACCTATCGCTAAAGAGCTGCCAATGGAATACGCGGTCGAAATGAATAACCTGATTAAGCTCGAAATGAGCGGCAGTATTGGATGAGGAAAGGAGCTTTGCAATGAACATGACCTTAAATCAAGTAAACCTGCTGCCAGTCAGAACATGGAAGTGGCTTGGAGTAAACGGCATTGCGGTAGAAGAAGAGATTCCCGGTGAGTTTGCCGCTTGGGAAAAACAATCTCTTAACCTGCCACAAGGAGTAACCGAGCAAGCCAACGCTTTTAACGGCGCAGACACAATAGAAACCGGAATGGGCAAGGATGCAGCACAGTTTGTTCTGCAAAATAGAAATACAGAAATTCACCTGGTTGCAGAAGGCAAAACCGAAGAACCGATTACAATGGAATATGTTCTCGGCGCCTCCTCCCCTGTTCTTGCCGATTACAATACCATTTATGCCAAAGAAAATAGCAGCGTCACCTTGGTGCTAAGCTACCGCTCAGAGGGCAGTGAAAATGTATTCCACACCAGCCTTACTAAAATTTATGCGGAAAAAGGAGCACATGTACGCCTTGTGCAGGTTCAGCTTCTGGGAGATAACGCATTCCATTTTGATGATGTTGGCGTAATTGAAAAAGAAGGTGCCTTAGTAGAGGTAATCCACATTGAGCTGGGGGCACAAAAGCTTCTTTCGGGCTGTAAGGCTCGGCTGGAGGAACGCCACAGCCGTTTTGAAAACGAAACCATTTATCTGGGTGATAAATCCAGAATCATAGATATGAACTATTTGGCTCAGCATATCGGCAAAGAAACCGAGAGCGAAATTCACGCGAACGGTGCTTTGCTGGATGAATGCCAGAAGATTTACCGTGGAACCATCGATTTTCTGCGCGGTGCTTCCTATTCCGTTGGGCATGAAAGCGAGTATACTCTGCTATTCAGCCCCAAGGTACGCAACCGCACCGCACCTTTGATTTTGTGCGGGGAAGAAAACGTAGAGGGTCAGCATGCTGCAAGCATTGGAAAAATCGATGCAAGCAAGCTGTTCTATTTAATGTCTCGTGGCATTTCGGAACAACAGGCCAAGCAAATCGTAATTGAAGCACAATTCACTCCGGCACTGGAGAAGATTCCGGTAGAAGATCTGCGGGAATCTGTGCGTGAGTGGCTCAAAGAAAGGATGAAAAACGCATGAACCGGATACAAGAGCAATTTCCCTTATTGCAGCAAAAAGTAAACGGAAAGCCAATCGTATATTTAGATAACGCTGCCACAGCACAGCGTCCGGTAAGCGTTTTAAAGGCGGTGGATGATTTCTATCGCAATGATAACGCCAATCCGCACCGTGGTGTATATGAGCTTGCAGTTCGCGCAACGAATGCATTTGAAGATGCCCGCAAGGTTGTAGCCGAATTTATTGGTGCAAAAGATGCAGCTGAACTAATTTTCACCCGCAATGCAACAGAAGCACTTAACCTGATTGCATACAGCTATGGTATGAATTTTCTCTCCGAAGGCGATGGCATTACTATTTCCATTGCCGAGCACCACAGTAATTTAGTGCCGTGGCAACATGTAGCCGGAATTGTTGGTGCCTCCCTTGACTACCTGTACCTAACAGATGGAGCAAGGATTACCGATGAAGAGATTGCCGCTAAAATCACAGAGAAAACCAAACTCGTTTCGGTTGTTCATATTTCAAATGTGCTTGGCGTTCAGCTTCCCATTGAAAAGATTGTAAAGCGCGCGCATGAGGTTGGCGCTGTTGTGGTGCTTGATTGCGCCCAGAGCGTTCCCCATATGCCGGTAAATGTAGAGCAACTTGGTGTGGATTTTGCCGTGTTCTCCGGCCACAAAATGTACGCACCGCTGGGTATTGGTGCTCTTTGGGGTAAAAGAAGCCTGCTCGAGAAAATGCCCCCCTTCCTTTCCGGCGGCGACATGATTGACTCTGTTGAAGAACAGGTTACCACCTATGCCCCCATTCCCCAAAAATTTGAAGCCGGAACACAAGACGCCGGCGGTGCTGTTGGCCTTGCCGCAGCCGTGAAATTCATGCAGGGAATTGGCTGGGAAGAAATCACCCGCATTGAGCATGAGCTCATGGCTTATGCCATTGAGGGGATGAAGAAAATCCCCCATGTAACTGTTTTAGGCGGCGATATTCCTGCGAATGAACGCTTCGGCGCTATTTCCTTTTTGGTTGAGGATGTTCACCCGCATGACATTGCCAGCATATTGGATGCAGACGGTGTTTGTGTTCGTGCTGGGCACCATTGCGCACAGCCTCTGCTTCACCATTTAGAGCTGTATGCAGCCAGCCGTCTTAGCTTTGCAGTGTACAACACCAAAGAAGACATTGATGCGTTTCTGGAAAGCCTGAAAAAAGTCAGAGGAGTAATGGGTTATGGAGCTTGACCAGATTTATTCGGAAATTATAACGGAAAATAGCCGTTCCAAGCGCAATAAGCGCGAACTGGAAAACCCTACTGCTGTTATTAAAGGGGTAAACCCCAGCTGTGGAGATGAAATTTCTCTGCAGGTTCGTGAAAAAGACGGAATCATTGAAGACGCTTCTTTTACCGGTATGGGCTGTGCAATTTCACAGGCCTCCGCTTCCATTATGATTGACCTGATTAAAGGGAAAACAAAGGAAGATGCGATGCACCTTGCCAACACCTTTCTTTCGATGATTAAGGAAGGCAAGCTGGATGATGAAGCACTCGACGAGCTGGAGGATGCAGCTGCATTCCAAAATATTTCAAAGATGCCCGCACGTGTAAAATGTGCGGTTTTGGCTTGGCACACACTAGAAGAAGCCATTCAGTCAGAAGTTAAGTGTCCTGAATAACATCTTTTTTAAATCTAGAATAAAGGAAAGGCACGTCTGAATTTCAGACGTGCCTTTCCTTTATTTTCAGCTATTGTCTTCTTCCTCACGAAGCAGATATTGTACCATTTTTTCGGGGTGGTTTAAAAACTCTCGAGTGACAATATAGTGCTCGGTTTGCTCATAAGGAGTACGGCATATCCCCTCATCCTTAGAGAGCACGTAAATGCACGCTCCGGGGTATGCCATCAAAATAGGAGAATGAGTGGCAATCACAAGCTGAGAATTTTGCTCTACCAATTGGTGAAGATGTGCTAACATCGACATTTGACGGGACGGCGACAGCGCCGCCTCCGGTTCATCCAAAAGATAAAGCCCCTCTCCCCCAAAGCGGTTTAGAACCAAAGACAAAAAGCTTTCTCCATGCGATTGCTCATGCAGTGATTTTCCCCCATAGCTGTTAATAAGAGGAGGCCGACTCGTTCGAATTGCATTGAGGTCATCAATATTACTCGCAACATTATAGAAGCTTTCTGCACGCAGGAAAAAGCCGTCTCTCGGGCGCCGAACCCCTTTCACAAGATGAAGATACTCACACAGCTGGGAGTGCGTTTCTCTGGAAGAGAAGGTGAAATTTCGTGTGCCACCCTCTGCGTTAAACCCGGCGGCAACCGCAATGGCCTCAAGTAAAGTAGATTTACCAGTTCCGTTCTCCCCCACCAAAAACGTGACCGGCTGCTCCAGTACCAGTGGTTTTTTTCGCAGACTTTGTACCGCAGGGAGCGTCTCCCAGTAATTCTTTTGTTGTGGCAGTTTATTGAGTTCTACACGCCGCAGGTACAGCGACTCTAAAAATTCTGCACCCATTTATTATTCAACAATATTCCCTGAAACGGGCGCGAGAAGAACCTTACCGGTACCGCGGTATACATTTACCAATCCTTCGCCGGAAACCGCAGAGCCCATCAGCGATTTACCCGAGCGCTCCACCGTAAAGATCAGGCTGCCACTCCACGCAATTGCCATATTTCCGTCCACTTTTAAGACATCATCTTGCAGAGTAATCTCAACCAGTTCTTCCCGTGGGCAATACGATTCCAAACAAAGAACACCATTGCCGCTAACACCGAGGTTAAAAAGACCCTCGTTACCCGCTACTGCGGAAGAAAAATTCGAGCGCATCACCGCTTTGTGCTTCAGCGTGGATTCACAGGCAAGGAACAAACCGTCATCCAGAACAATTGAACCGTTCCAATCTTGAAGATTCACCAAGATAATATGGCGGTAGGTTGGTTCCAATACCAAAAGGCCGTTGCCGGTATATTCGGGCTTAATGGCAGACTCACCGGTTACCGAGCCACGCATGGCTTTGCTTAAAAAATCGCCAACACCTTTAATCCCAGTTGTAGCGTTCACATTGCCAACCGTCCACTGCATTGCTCCGGCCTGCAAGGTAATACCGCCATTTGCTTTGCTCATATCGCAAACAACCTGTCTTTTACGAACATTCATTTTGCTTGCAAAATAGGCTGTTTGAGCATCATGGGGCATCACACTGAGGTCACGCTGATACTCCAGAACCGTGAACGCCCCCATGGATGCCAGTGTGGTTATGTCGTCGTTATCACTAAAATTCGAAATAGAATACAAAATGCAACTCCTCCTTAAACTCTGTTTATTACTAGTTAAACCATATCTAATGATTTCATCTTACAGAAACAGTACTATAAAGTCAATCTACTCAACCCATTATTGTTCTTCTTTGCAGAAAAACCGAACCGTAGATTCCAGCAAATATTCTATGCTCAAATACTTAACTACATAATGCTCTGATTTATTAATTGCCGCATAAAAAGCACAGTACAGTAAACAACTCTGCACTGTGCTTTTTCTATCATTCATCAGCGATTCATTTCACTTTGTTCGCCGGTGTTTTGATGTTCTTTGATCAGCCGCTCAACATCACGAAAATCCGAAGCCGGCATATCGCCCGGTATGGTATTTTTCACGGCACTGCTCGCATTACCAAACTCAAGCGCCTTTTGGTGATCGCCGTATTTGAGCAACCCAAACAATACACCCGCCACATATGCGTCGCCACTGCCAATGCGGTCTACCACTTCGATATTAGAATACGGCTCTTCCTCAAAGAAACGGTCTTCCTTGGCACTGTACAAAATAGAGCCAAAAGTGTGCTGCTTGGGGCTAATAATCTGCCGGTTTGTTGTTGCAACAACTTCCACTCCGTAATCCTTACAGTAGCTCTTCATAATATCATGTAGCTCGCCTGTTTTTTGGAACATTCTGCGAGAAGTTTCCGCAGATACAAAGAGGATGTCGATATACGGCAAAATACTCTCAATCGTACTACGTGCCTCTTGCTCATCCCATAAATTTGCCCGGTAGTTTACGTCAAACGAGATTTTTGCCCCACCTGCACGAAAACGGCGAACCAGCTCTAAAGCCACCTCACGGGTTTGCTGGCTAAGGGCAAGAGAGATACCGCTTGTATGGAACACACGTGTGCTGGTATAGGCAGATTCGGGAATCTCATCGAGCGTGATGCTATTGATAGAAGAATGCTTTCTGTCGTACACCACACAAGGCTTTCTGGGGTGAGCTCCATTTTCGTAGTAATACACGCCTAGGCGAGCATCGCGGTTTTCATCGTAGAGCAAAAAGTCATCACTCACACCGCCAAAGCGGATGCGGTTTTTAATAAAAGTACCAACTTCACTACGAGGGATTTTTGAAATAATACCCGTGCGCAGCCCTAAAAGAGATAGACCGGAGGAAACATTCAGCTCCGAGCCGCCGGCTCTCTTTTCAAACACCACACCATCAACAATTCGCTCGTTGATGGTGGGTGATAGCCGCAGCATAATTTCCCCAAAGGTGATGGCGTCAAAAGGTCGTTTGGATTCCATGTCATCTGCTCCTTTTCACAAGCAACACTACATTCTAAAGTTTATCTATTATGATTATTTAAATCTGAACTCATACGAATCAATTATGAAAGCTCGCTGTGCCGGCTGAATTTCCCCATAACCGCTTATGTAAGAAAAGGGCACCGAATGATGATGATTCTTCGGTGCCCTTTCTGCAACACCGCGCGTCACGGTGTTTTTCTACTCTAGCTTGTTATCTCTGAACACGGCCAGAGCCGTCTCCCAGTGCAAGCTTATTTACTTCATCCACAGAAACCTGGTTAAAGTCACCCTCAATGGTGTGCTTGAGGCAGCTTGCCGCAACGGCAAACTCAATTGCATCCTGGGGAGCATAGTCGTTTAGCAAGGAGTAAATCAAACCGCCGCCGAAGCTATCGCCTCCGCCTACACGGTCAACAATGCGAATGAGGTAGTTTTTGCTGAAATAGTAGTCGCTGCCATCATACAGCATTGCAGCCCAGTTGTTATCGCTAGCAGAAATAGAACCACGAAGCGTAATGGCAACCTTGTCAAAATGGAAGGTGTCTGCAAGCTTCTTGGCAACCTCTTTGTAGCCCTCATGGCTGATTTTACCGCCGGTAATGTCGGTATTTGCTGCTTTGATGCCGAACACATCGCTGGCATCTTCTTCGTTGGAGATGCAAACATTTACATATTCCATCAGGCCGCCCATAACCTGACCAGCCTTCTCGCGAGACCATAGGTTCTTGCGGTAGTTGAGGTCGCAGCTCACTTTTACATTGTGGCGTTTTGCAGCTTTGCAGGCTTCAAGGCAAATTGCTGCTGCACTGTCGCTGATAGCGGGAGTGATACCGGTGAAATGGAACCAATCCACACCCTCAAAAATATCATCCCAATTAAAATCGGAAGGCTGTGCAGTTGCAATTGCAGAACCGGCACGGTCATAAATAACCTTGGAAGGACGTTGGCTGGCACCCTTCTCTAAGAAGTAAATACCTACTCTGTCGCCGCCGCGGGGGATTTTAGAAACATCGACTCCAAATCTTCTGAGGGAATTAACTGCACTCTGGCCAATGTCGTGCTTCGGCAGCTTTGTTACAAAGCTTGCCTCAATGCCATAATTGGCAAGAGAAACGGCTACGTTGGCTTCGCCACCGCCGTAGGTAGCGCCAAAGTTTTCAGCCTGAACAAAACGATAATAGCCTTCCGGAGCAAGGCGCAACATAATTTCACCAAAGGTAACTACTTTCATCTTAATGAATCCTCCAAATGATATATACTTTCTATTCTTCCATGCAAAAGAACATCTTTTTCTGTTGGGTAATTTTTACTTTTTCTGGGCAAGATGTACTCGAAAGCCGCAGAAATCGCGCTTTAAATAAATGATGGTCATGTTGCCTTTATCATCATACTTTGCAGAATCAGCATCAAACTCAATTCCGCGGCTCTCAAAGTAGCTGATGGCTCTGGGCAAGAAATTGGTATTGATTGAGAAATGGCCGCGCTCACCATACCCCATAAACTTCATAATTTCTACTGCGGTACCGGCAAAGAAGGAGCTATTGCCCTCTTTCTTAGCAAAGCCAAAAATATCACTGAACGCATCGGTTAATTCACCGGCTTCGGCTGCATCTTTGGTGTTAATACCAACATGGCCAATTTCAAAGCCCAGCATAGTCTGCACTGCTTCACGGGTCATATCGCGAATTTTATTAAACTCCCCTGCGCTAATCAGCTCGGGCTTTACCATCCAGCTGCCGCCGCATGCTAAAATTTTATTGTAAGACAGATACTCGTTCAGGTTTTTCGCGCTGATTCCGCCGGTGGGCATAAACTTCATTTTCACATAAGGAGCTGCCAATGCTTTAATCATAGCAAGGCCGCCTGCCTGCTCCGCCGGGAAGAACTTTACAACGTCGAGCCCAAGCTCAATGGCCTGCTCAATATCGCTCGCATTTGAGGTACCGGGTGTCACCGGAATCCCTTTATCTACACAATACTTTACAACTTTGGGGTTCAGGCCAGGGCTAACAATAAATGCAGCACCGGCAGCAACCGCTTTGTCTACCTGCTCGGTATTCAGTACAGTACCTGCACCTACAAGCATTTGAGGGAATGTCTGAGACATTGCGCGAATGGCCTCTTCTGCCGCATCGGTACGAAAAGTAACCTCCGCACAGGGCAAGCCGCCTTCGCAAAGCGCCTTGGCTAGCGGAACCGCATCCTTTGCGTCATCGATTTTAACGACCGGAACAATACCAATTGCACCAATTTTTTTTAATGTTTCATTCATGTTCAGCACCTCTGATTCTTTTAGTTTCATAATGTGGAACTTAGTTTCATTTCTTTGTACTTTTATTATACTGTTTCCCCGCGTGAAGTCAATAGAATCTTACAGGTTTCCAATTGTTTTTCCCGATTCACTATGATACTATTAGAGAACTAAGTCAGTCGCTTTGCTTTTTAAGCAATATTTTTACGTACTTTTTTGCAGCTTTACCTGTTTTAGTTTTAAGATTCATCCAATTTGGAAAGGAAGAAATTGGTGTATGCCCCAATCTAATCCCGTTCAGTCGGCAGAGCGTATTTTTGAACTGTTGGAAGCTCTGGTACAGAGCGGCCCAGTCACTCTAACGGAACTGAGCACACGGCTTTCCCTTCATAAAAGCACCGTACATCGCCTCCTCAAATCCCTCGTTTTAATGGGATATGCACGGCAGGAGGAGGAGTCTGGTAAATACCTGCCCACCTACAAAATTTTAGGGCTTGCGGGAATGCTGCTCTCAAAACTCGACATTCTTGCTGTTGCGCGCCCGTTTTTAGAACGCTTAATGAGGCAAACTCATGAAACGGTTCACTTTGTTCAGCGAGAAAACACCCACATTATTTATGTGGATAAAGTGGAATCCGACGCGAACAGCATCCGCATGGTATCTCGCATTGGGCTACGCCAGCCGATGTACTCCACTGGAGTTGGCAAGGCAATACTCGCTCAAATGAAAAACAGCGAAATACAAGATGTATGGAACCAAAGCGATATTCATCCCTATACTGAACACACCATTGTAACCTTTGAGCAGCTTATGCTAGAGATTGAGCAAATTCGCAAGCAAGGCTACGCGCTCGACAACGAAGAGAACGAGTTAGGGGTACGCTGCATTGCCGCTTGTGTAACCGATTTTTACGGTCGTGCATCGAACGCCTTTAGTATTTCTGCACCCGTTTCCCGTATGTCAGACGAACGCATCCAGGAGCTCTCGGAATATGTTCTCCAAACAAAGCGAGACCTTTCTCAGGAATTGGGTTTTTCCGGAAAGTGATTTCCGGTACCTGAGAATAGGCTCGCATTTTTCCGTTTACTCTAATGGATTTTTGGTAAGATACGGGAAAAACTTTAATAGTAACTCTTATAGTTGACGAATTACTTTTATTGAGAAAATAAGCGGCTTTTAACCGTGCACACTGTATTTTTTACGGCAAAAAGGAACGCAAAGAACGAATTATTCTATATCGGATGATAATAAATACCAAATTGCAGTGAAATTTGCGAGATATGGAAGCTTTTTATGCAAAATATGCACTGCTTTTGTTGAAACCCCCTGCATTTGATGGTATAATTATTTGTAATTGTTTTCAGAAATCTGAGCAGACGAAAGGATTAATTGAGATATGATTTGCGCTAACAAATATCACACCCGCCTGTGTGGCAGGGTGAGTGAAACCGATATTGACCAGACGATTCGCGTGGCGGGCTGGGTTGAGAATATCCGCGACCATGGCGGAGTACAGTTTCTGGATTTGCGGGATCATTACGGCGTGGTGCAGGTTGTTGTACACGACGAAGCCATGATGCAGAACGTAGTGCGTGAATGCACCATCAGCGTTGAGGGTAAGGTGACTTTGCGTGATGCAGACACCGTAAACTCCAAGCTGGCAACTGGTACAGTGGAAATAAAGGTAGATTCTCTTACCGTGCTTGGCAAGGTAACCAACCCCCTTCCCTTTGAGATTACCAATTCCACAGAAACCAAGGAAGACGTTCGCCTAAAATACCGCTTTCTGGATTTACGTAATCCGGAGGTTCACAATAATATCGTGCTTCGCTCGCAGGTGATTTCCTTTCTGCGCCAGAAAATGACCGAAATGGGCTTTTTGGAGATTCAAACCCCCATTCTCTCTACTTCTTCTCCGGAGGGCGCGAGAGACTACTTGATTCCCAGCCGTAAGCATCACGGTAAATTTTATGCGCTGCCGCAGGCTCCGCAGATTTTCAAGCAGCTGCTGATGGTATCTGGCTTTGACCGTTACTTCCAAATCGCACCCTGCTTCCGTGATGAAGATGCAAGAGCAGACCGTTCACCCGGCGAGTTCTACCAGCTCGACTTTGAGCTTGCTTTTGCTACACAGGAAGATGTTTTTGCTATTGCAGAAGAGGTTCTCTCCGAAGTATTTGCGAAGTTCTCGAATAAGCAGGTCTCCAAAGCACCGTTTGTGCGCATTCCTTTTCAGGAGTCCATGCTCAAATATGGCACGGATAAACCCGATTTGAGGAACCCGCTTGAAATTATCGATATTTCCGATATTTTCGATAATACCACATTTGCACCGTTTAAGAATAAGACCATCCGTGCCATTCGTGTGCCGGGCTGCACTTCCCAACCAAAGAGCTTCTTTGAAAACATGCTGAAATTCGCAACAGAAATTGGCATGAAGGGCCTTGGTTATATCAGTGTAATCGGCGAGGGCGAATACAAGGGCCCCATCACCAAATTCTTGCCGGATGACAAACTGAAAGAGCTTATTTCGCGTGCCGGTTTAATTCCGGGCGATGTCATTTTCTTTATTGGAGATGAAAAAACCGCTGCTGCAAAGCTGGCCGGGCAAATTCGTACCGAGCTTGGCAGACGCTTGAACTTGATTGATGAATCTCGTTTTGAAATGTGCTTTATTGTCGACTTCCCCATGTATGAAATTGATGAGGACACCGGCAAATACATTTTCACTCACAACCCCTTCTCTATGCCCCAAGGCGGCCTTGAGGCACTGCAAGGCAAGAATCCCGAAGAGATTCTCGCTTACCAGTACGATATTGTTTGCAATGGCGTTGAGCTTTCTTCTGGTGCTGTGCGTAACCACGACCCTGAAATCATGGTGAAGGCATTTGAAATTGCAGGCTACACTGAGGAAGACATCCGCGAGAAATTCGGCTCGCTGTACAATGCGTTCCACTATGGAGCACCGCCGCATGCTGGTATGGCTCCCGGAGTTGACCGCATGGTAATGCTGCTCACCGAACAGCAAAACATTCGTGAAGTGATTGCATTCCCCATGAACAGCAACGCGCAAGATTTGCTCCTTGGTGCACCTACCGAGGTTACCGAGCAGCAGCTGCGTGAAGTTCATATTAAAATTAGATAATTCTAAAAATTTCTCTCCTCTCCCATTTTTGTGAGGGGAGAGTTAAAAATTACAAGGAGGCGTTTCCGCTTGGTCACACATGAAGATATATTAAAAATTGCACGGCTTGCCAAGCTCCAAATCCGCGAGGATGAGCTGGAGGCTTTTACGAAAGATATGGACGAAATTATAAATTTCGCCAATACCATTAATCAGGCCAATGTGGAGTCCTCAGATTTTGATCACATCAATCAATTGGAAAACGTGTTTCGTGAGGATGTCGTTGAGCCGTCTCTTCCTTCAGAGGATATTCTGCGCAACGCAGAAAGCCAGGAGGACGGTTACTTCTTGGTGAAAAAAAGAGGATAAGGCGGGTGTAATCAATGGAAGATTACGGTAAAATTAAGAAACTTCATCACTCTTTGCAAGCAAAAGAAATTTCTTGCCAAGAGCTGACCAAAACCTATATACAGGCGATTGAAGCGGACAATCCCGCCCTCAATGCCTACGTTCACTTTACCCCAGAAGCTGCCCTAGCGGCAGCGCAGGAAGTTGACGCAAAAATAGCACGTGGTGAAGAAATTAATATTCTTGAGGGCATCCCGATGACCCTCAAAGACAACATCTCTACCACAGGAATTGAAACCACTTGCGGCTCTAAAATTTTAGAGGGCTACCGCCCGGTATTCGATGCAACCGTTTGGAAATTACTGCACAGCAGAGGCGCTGTACTTTTAGGAAAAACCAACATGGACGAATTTGCCATGGGTTCTTCCAATGAAACCTCCATTTATGGAGGAGCATGGAATCCCCACAACACCAATTTCGTTGCAGGCGGCAGCTCTGGCGGAGTTGCGAGTGCGGTTGCAGGCAACTTAGCAGTATATGGCCTGGGAACCGACACAGGCGGATCCATTCGTCAGCCGGCGAGCTTTTGCGGTATCGTTGGCCTGAAACCTACTTATGGTGCGGTTTCACGTTACGGCGTAGTTGCCTATGCCTCTAGCTTTGACCAAGTAGGCCCGATTGCCACAAACGTGGAGGATACTGCCTTGGTATACGATGCTTTGGCAAAGCAAGACCGAATGGATTCCACTTCTCTTGGTGCAAAGGAATTGGCATGCGACTCTTTGAAAAAAGATATTAAGGGCATGAGAATCGGCTTTGCAAAGCAGTACTTCGACGGTGTTCGTGATGATGTGCGCCAAGCGATTGAGCGCTCCATGCAGATTTACCGTGAACTTGGCGCAGAATTAGTTGAGATTGATCTTCCCCAGCTCTCTTACGCTTTGCCGGTATATTACATTTTAAGCTGTGCAGAGGCTTCTTCGAACCTTGGTCGCTTTGATGGTATTCGCTATGGCTATAAAGCCTCTAACTACAATGATGTAAACGAAATGGTCGCAAAAACACGCAGTGAAGGCTTCGGTAAAGAAGTAAAACGACGCATTCTGCTTGGTACCTATGTTTTGAGTGCTGGTTACTATGATGCGTATTATAAAAAAGCGCAGAGTCTTCGCGGTGTATTGGTTCAGGCGTTCCAGTCCGCTTTTGAACGCTGCGATGTCATTGCAGCGCCTACCGTGCCGATGACTTCCTTTGAGCGTGGTAAAGCAGAGCAAAATGCGGTTGAAACGTATTTGACGGACATCTGCACCGTTCCGATTAATATTGCAGGAATTCCTGCTCTCTCTCTCCCCTGCGGATTTGACCAGAAAGGAATGCCGATTGGCTTACAGCTCATTGGTAATTCTTTCTGTGAGGCTACTCTTCTCAATGCCGCTTACCAGTTTGAGCAGGCTACCAGAGAAAATGTATTCCGCGCAGCTAGTATGGGGGTGCAATTATGAAATACGAATTAGTATCGGGTCTTGAAACCCACGTGGAGCTTTCCACAAATACAAAGATTTTTTGCAGCTGCTCTACGGAGTTCGGCGGCGACCCAAACACGCACTGTTGCCCGGTTTGCGTAGGGTTTCCCGGAACACTGCCAAAGCTCAATAAACGAGTGGTAGAGTACGCGATTATGGCTGGCCTAGCCACGAACTGTGAAATCTCCATTATCTCCAAAATGGACCGTAAAAACTACTGCTACCCCGATTTGCCCAAGGCATACCAAATTTCTCAGTTCGATATGCCGCTTTGCAAAAATGGCCATATTGACCTTTCCAACGGGCGCAGAATCCGCATTAACCGTATCCATATAGAGGAAGATGCCGGCAAGTTGGTTCACCAAGGCGGCAACACATATGTGGACTACAACCGCGGCGGCGTTCCACTTATCGAAATTGTTACTGAGCCAGACTTCCGCAGCAGTGAAGAGGTACGCGAATACGTAGAGAAGTTACAGCTCGCTATGAAATTTATCGGCGTGTCTGACTGCAAAATGCAGGAAGGCTCCATGCGTTGCGATGTTAATATCTCCGTTCGCCCGGTCGGCACGGAAGAATACGGTACCCGAACAGAAATTAAAAACATGAACTCAATCACCTTTATGACAAAGGCGATTGAATATGAGTACACCCGTCAGATTGATGTTCTTGAAAACGGCGGGAAAATTACGCAGGAAACCCTGCGCTACAATGAGGCTGACGGTACCACCTCCAGCATGAGAAGCAAAGAGGATGCCGACGATTACCGCTATTTCCGTGAGCCGGATTTGATTACCATCCATGTAACAGAAGAAGAGATTGAGGCCATCCGCCGTGCTTTGCCGGAACTGCCGGAAGTAAAGCGTGAGCGTTATATTAACCAAATTGGCCTGCCGGAAGCCGACGCATTGCAGCTTACAAAATCCCGCGCGATTGCGGAATTCTTTGAAGCAGCAAGTGAAGGCGTGGCAAACCCGAAAACCGTTGCAAACTGCATTATCGGTCAGATTTTCCGCCGTATGGACAATGATGATGCCAAAGAAAAATTCGAGGTCTCCATCCCCGCTTCTTACCTGAAAGAATTGGTTCTTTTGTTAGACAGCGGCAAAATCCGTATGAATTTGCTGAAATCCACTTTGGATAAAATGCTGGACAGCGGCAAACCTGCCACCGATTTCCTCAGTGAAAGTGATTTGAGCGGAGTAGATTCCGGGGATCTGAAAAAGCTCTGTGAAGAGGCCATTGCGGCGAACCCCAATGCGGTTGCAGACTACCGTGCTGGTAAAGAAAAGGCCCTCAAAGCCTTGCTTGGTATGGTTATGAAGGCGAGCCGTGGCAGAGCGGATGCTCTTGAAGCAGAACGAATTCTGATTGAGCTGATTTCGCTAGGCTAAACACCAAAAGCGTTCGCAATTGATTTTCGAAATCAAGTTCAAACAAAAATAATGTAACGCATAAATCGGTTTCTCCCCTGCTTTCCGTCGGGGAGAAACCAAAATTTTATTAAGATAAAAATGGAGATACTGAGAAGAAAAAGGAGCTTGTTTATGGAATTTACAAAAGAGGACAATCGCATTTTTTCAAATGATGAAACAGGCAAATTGATAGCGGAAATCACGTTTCCGAACATTTCATCCACAACCGTTGATATTAATCATACGTTTGTAGATGATTCTCTGCGCGGCCAAGGCGTTGCTGGCAAGCTGATGTTAGCAGCGGTAGATTCGATTCGTGCACAAGGGAAAAAGGCAATTGCCACTTGCCCTTATGCCGTTGCTTGGTTTGAAAAAAATAATGAGTTTTCAAATCTTTTGGATTCAGAAATTTCCAGAAATAAATAGCCACTGGCGGCACATGCTATTGTCGAGGAAGTTCAGGCGAAGAACGAAACTTTGCTGAAGCCTTGCCATAAAACACACTCTGTTTTTTTGGTGCTGGCGGATGTAAACTATCGTTGAAACACAATTAAATTTAATTGATGTATCCGCTTGGCACCTCTTGGTAAGTCCGCCTATGACAGGACGTAAAATTAATCTCCATTCAAACGTAATATAGGGGAAGAACCATTGGGTTCTTCCCCTTCCTTTATCTTTCAATTAAGTAAATCATACTAGCAAACTTTTTATTATTATTTATTTAATAAAATAAGCATATATAATTTAAATAAACTATGCTATCCTTAAAAAACGGGAATGGAAAGGAAGGTGATGAGCAATGATTCTAACTACAACTAACACAATAGAAGGCAAACGAATTGTAGAGTATAAGCAAATCGTTTTCGGAGAAGTTGTTTCCGGCGTCAATTTTATGAAGGATTTTGCGGCGGGTCTTACGAACTTTTTTGGAGGAAGATCCTCTTCCTATGAGGGCGAGCTTATGGAAGCGCGAGACAAAGCGATGCTGGAGCTGCAGAGCCGTGCTGCTGCTTTAGGCGCAAACGCTGTGATTGGAATAGATGTTGACTACGAAGTACTTGGAACAGATAACAATATGTTAATGGTAACCGCCTCTGGTACCGCAGTAGTCGTTCAATAATTAATAAAAAGCCTTAATAGTACAACTCGTGCTGCTAAGGCTTTTTTTCGTATTAAATTAAATATAGAAAATGATCAGACAAATCGTTGTGCTGTATAAGGATTCTCCTGATAAATCTGCTGAGACAAACGAATAAACTCTCGCATTGCCTTGCTGATATATCGATTTTTTTTATGCGCGATATAAATGTGGCGGCAAACATTCGGAGCTTGTACCTTATATAAATATGCTCCCGGTTCACCAGAAGTACGTTTGATTACGGTATCTGACACAAAGGCCATGCCGATTTGCTGCTTGACCAGATTATATGACGTCATAAGCTGATCCAAGTACAAGGTACGTTTTGGTGTGAAATGATATTGTTCAAATAATCCATTGGCAAACGTATTCATATTATGCCCTTTGTGAAGCAGTAAGAAAGTGAATTCACGAAAGATAATCGGATTCACTGGCTTACAATCCGGATTTTTATATGCGTCCTCGCATACGTCACGTGCGGTCATACGGTATTCCATTAAGTGGCGATTAATCTCATATTGTTCTGGTACAGCAAGGAGGATATGCTCTTCTCTCAATGGGTAGCTTCGAAAGAGCTTGTCATCAAATGTGCTACTGTCAATCACTAGATCCACTTCCGAATCCAATAGCTTTTGCTGAAGCTCCGGTGTGCTTGCCTCATTTACCTGAAGCTGAATGCCTGGGTACAGGCTATCGAATCTTGATATTAGCGGAGCCATAAAATAGGATGCAAAAAACTGCGGAGCTGCCAACATGAGTGTGCCAGTTTTCATATCCGTATAATCTTGCAAGTAAGACTCTAAGTTTTTTTGCAGTTCTAAAATTTGCCGAGTTGTTTCTATATACACCTTCCCCGCATCGGTTAATTGAACCGGAGTGGTACTTCGGTCAAAAATAGTGATTCCTATATCTTGCTCCAGTTTTTTAATCGTTGCACTTAAAGAGGGTTGCGATATGTATAAATTCTTTGCCGCACGAGAAAAGCTACCTTCTTTATAAATTTCATAAACGTACTTCAAAGTCTGGAACATGGCATTCTCCCTACATTATAAATAAATTCATATAATTTCTATTATATTATATGTATTTGATTATATTATCTCTTTCTGGTATTGTCAATATAGAAGAATTCAAGGAACTTTTGTGAATGGTAACGAACAATAAATAGTGCCAATTCAGGAAGATGAATTCTCATAAACTAGCTTACGAGTATTCCTTAACAATAGAAATTTGGTGAAAAAACGCGCTTTGACTGGCCGCCCATGCCATGTCAAAGCGCGTTTTTTTATTGTTATTTATTGTTGGTTATTTCTTTGAGATGCCTTTATGTTATTTCTGGTTTTACGCAGTTCCGCTAAATTTGCAGCGAGCGCATCATCCGTTCGCTTCATTAAGTCGTCAATGTAGTCGTTTGAGGCACGGCGCATCTCACGAAATTTCGCCTGGCTTTGGCTAATCAGCTCGTTCGATTTTTGTTGCGCCTGGCGCACAATTTCATCCTGATTTACAAGAGTTCTGGCACGTTCCTCCGCAATACGAACAATGCTTTCTGCCTCGCGCTTTGCATCACTGATGATTTGGTTACGATCAGCCACTATGGATTTTGCCTGACGAAGCTCTTGTGGGAGATTATCGCGAATTTCGTCGAGTATCACCTTTACCGCTTCCCCATCCAGCACTGCTTTACCACCAGTAAGCGGAAAATTCCACGCTTTATCTACCATATCGTAGAGCTCATCCAATAAATTCTCTACATTCATCGTTTTTTGCCTCCTGTATAAAGACGTTGCGTAATGTCATCCAAAATACACTCTGGCACAAAATTTGAAATATCCCCGTCAAAGGTAGCTACCTGTTTTACAATACTTGAGCTAAGGTACATATTTTCTGCTCGTGTCGTTAAAAACAAAGTTTCCAAATTCGGGTTCAGCTTTTTGTTGGTCAGAGCCATTTGAAATTCATATTCAAAGTCTGACAAAGCTCGTAGACCCTTTACAATAGCAGTAGCATTGCAAATTTTAGCATAGTCTGCTAATAGGCCTTCAAAACCGACGATCTCTATGTCTGTCATACCTACTGTTGCACGCTTAAGCATGTCAATACGCTCTTCTACGGTAAAGCTAGTATGCTTATTGGGGTTGACCAAAACGGCAACAATCAAATGGTCAAAAATTTTACGGGCACGATTGATAATATCCAAATGCCCAAAGGTAACCGGGTCAAAACTACCCGGACAAATTGCTATTTTCATAACGATGTCACGTCCTTATGCCGATACACGGTCAGCAAAATTTTTCCGTAGCGGTAAGAACGCACCTTCATAAATTCACCAGCGGTAAGAGGGAGTTCTTCATCACTAGGGTGTTCGCAAATAATCGTGCCGCCATGGTTCATCACAGCCGCTGTATGAGGCAACGCTTGCTCAATTAACCCCGTACGATAGGGCGGGTCTAAAAAAGCAATATCGAATGGCTCCGGATTACGGGATAAAAAAGAAATGGAATCCGAGTTCACTAGCTTTGCCTGCTTTTCAAACCCTGTGGCTTCAATGTTTTTCTCAATTACGGCAACCGAATCACGTGAGCTATCAACAAACACAGCCTCCCGCGCACCACGACTGAGTGCCTCTAAGCCTAGCTGGCCAGAACCGGCAAACAAATCGAGTACCCGGCGGCCTTCCAAATCGAACTGAATAATATTAAAAAGGGCTTCCTTCACCCGGTCGGGTGTAGGGCGAACGCGCTCTCCTTCTAGAGATTGCAATCTCTTGCCGCGTGCGGAACCTGTAATAATTCGCATATAAAAACCGGACCTTTCCCAAAGTCTTGTTAAATTTATTATCCCATTATTTGTGCATACTGTCAACCGCTATCTTTTTCTCCCGAATTTGAGTGAAAATAATCGTATATGGTTTGCGCGGCAGGACGAGTCATCCCTTTTACACCGCACAGCTGCTCCAAATCTGCTTCCCGAATGGCCGTAATGGTACGAAAATGCCGCAGTAATGCTCTTGCTCTGGCATCCCCCACGCCCGGAATATTGGTAAGTGTACTGGAAATGGTGTTCTTCTTTCGCATTTGGCGATGATACCCAATCGCAAAGCGGTGAACCTCATCTTGAATGATAGAAACCAGTGTAAAAGCACTGCGGGTAGATTGAATGGAGATTTCGCCGCCATCCTTTGCAATGGCACGAGTACGGTGTTTATCATCCTTTACCATTCCAAAGAGAGGAATATCTAACCCGTACTCCTGTAAAATAGGACGAACGGCAGATACATGCCCTTTGCCGCCGTCAAGCAAAATCAAGTCTGGTAGGCGACCAAAGCCTTCTCCGCTATCCTTGTGTTGGTAGTATTCCCCCAAACGGCGGCTAATTACTTCTCGCATCGCGCCATAATCGTCTTGCCCTTCAAAGCTTTTGATTTGAAAACGACGATAAGCAGACTTTAACGGTCTCCCATTTTCAAACACCACCATACCGGCCACGTTATCGCCGCCTGCAAGGTTTGAAATATCGTAGGACTCGATATACTGTGGTGGGTTTTCTAGCCCTAGCAGGCGCGCCAGCTCATCCAGTGCGGATGCTTCTTTACCGGTTCGACCGGTTTGCTGCGCCAGCTGTTCTGACGCGTTGCTGCGGCACATTTCAACAAGCTGAGCCTGTTCCCCTTTTTGCGGAACGGTAATCTTAACCCTACGCAAAGCCTTCTTAGCGAGCCATTCTTCTAATAACGTGGCATCCTCTACTGGACCATCCAAGGTAAGGCGTGGAGGAACCTGTTCGCGCATAGAATAATACCGCTCTATAAACTCACCGCGTGCCTGCTTTAGGTTCCCAATTTCCCCTAAAAGGAATGTTTCACGATCCACTAAATTACCGCCACGAAAGCGAAACACCTGCACACACGCACTGCCTGGGCCTTGCGCGAGCGCAATTACATCCTGCTCGGGAACTCGAATGGAAACGACCTTTTGCCGTTCCCGCATTTTCTGAATGGCATTCATACGGTCACGTATTCGGGCAGCATATTCAAACTCTAAGTTTTCTGCCGCCTGCTCCATTTTTTCCGTGAGGCGCTTCATCGATTCCGTACTGCCACCTCGAAGAAAGTCCACAGCCTCTGAAACAGCTTCCTGGTATTCTTCTGCTTTCATACGGCCGCGACAAGGGGCACTGCATTGCTTTATATAGTAATTCAGGCACGGCCTGCCCTTGCCAATATCCTGCGGAAAGCGGCGGTTACAGGAGGGGAGGCGAAAGATTTTGAGAGCCTCGTCCACTGCCTGCTTCACAGACCACGAGCTAACATAAGGGCCAATGTACTCCGCACCATCATCCGCAATCTGTTTGGCTTCGGATATTTTAGGCCACTCTCCCTTACTGATACGAATGTAATGGTAGCCTTTATCATCTTTCAGCAAAATATTGTATTTGGGCGTGTATTGCTTAATTAAGCTACACTCCAACACAAGTGCTTCAAACTCACTGTCGGTAAGGATATACTCGAAATCATGTACGTTAGAAACCATGCGGCGAACCTTATCGTCATGGTTTTTTTCAGAACCAAAATACTGACTAACCCGGTTTTTCAGCGCTTTTGCCTTACCAACATAAATTATGGTGCCGCTCTTATCGCGCATAAGGTAAACTCCCGGTGTAAGCGGCAGGCGCATCGCTTTTTTACGCAGTTCTTTTTTATGATCTTCCATGCTTTCCTCCCTTACACTTAGAGCTCAAGTTAAATAACAAAAAAGCACCGCCAAAGCGGTGCCTTGAATTGCTTAGAATTCGCCGGAATCAGCCTTATATGCAAATCATATCCGCACTGGCTACGACACTCAGCAGTTCATAACAAAAGCCGATACTTACTCCGCAAAACCGGATTTCACCAAAGCAACCAAGCTGTCAACAGCGTCCTGCTCATCGGAACCGTCAGCAATAATGCGAATATCGGTACCGCCAACAATACCAAGGGATAATACACCTAAAAGGCTCTTCGCATTCACACGGCGCTCTTCTTTTTCTACCCAAATAGAAGACTTAAACTCATTGGCTTTCTGAATAAAAAAAGTAGCCGGACGAGCGTGCAGCCCTACCTGATTCTGAACTAATACTTCTTTCACGCACATTCAAAATTCACTCCTAGCATCAAAATGTAGCTTCTAACCCGAAAAAACATCCCACATCATAATAATATACAAACTGACATTATTCTTTAAGTCATAGTCATTATATCACAATAGAAAGCGCCGTCAAGAAAGGAAGGCTAATTTTGGATTGATGCCCTATACGTTGTTTCGGACAGGCAATCCCTTTGTATAGTTTGCCCCGATTGTTGAAAACTTTTGTACCCTCTACCATCATTGCAGCGAATAATCTATATTATGCGTTCTATTTTGATTCGTTCGAGGAAGATTCCTTCTCTTTTTCACAAAGTAAGGAGAGGTACCGTTTGTCCTTTTCATCCAAATCAGCCGTTTCGAGCATATCGGGACGATTTTTCCAAGTTCGAAGCAAAGATTGCTCTCTTCGCCATTTGTCGATATTGGCATGGTGACCGGAAAGAAGAACCTCCGGTACCTGCATCCCTCGCCAATTGGCAGGGCGGGTATAATGCGGGTATTCCAAGAGACCGCTGAAATGGCTTTCTTCTTCAAAACAAACGTCGTCAGAAAGCACACCGGGAATCAAACGGCTAACACCGTCTGCTAAAATCAAAGCCGGCAGCTCACCGCCGGTAAGTACATAATCCCCCGCAGAGATCTGTTCATCCACATAACGGTCAATGATTCTTTCGTCAATTCCTTCATAATGGCCGCACAAAATGGCGAGGTTCTCGTATTCCGCCAGCTCATTCATCTTTTGCTGAGTTAAAACGGTTCCCTGCGGCGACATATAAACGATATGAGGCTTTTTGCCTAAATGACGCACCAAATCGTCAATACACTCTGCAATCGGCTCTGCCATTAATAGCATGCCCATTCCACCGCCAAATGGGCAGTCATCCACACGGGAATGTTTGTCGTACGCGTAATCTCGAATTTGGTGGCAACAAACCTGCAAAGCCCCCTTTTTGCGAGCTCTGCCTACAATGCTTTCTGCCATTACAGTTTCGCACATGTCGGGAAAAAGAGTAAACAGATCAATCCTCATCGTCAAATATCCCCTTGATTGGTCTGATTTTCATAACCCCTGCTTCGGGGTCACGCTCCAGAACCACCTGTGGAATCGAAGGCAGAAGATACGTTTTCCCATCTGGCGAAGTGATTTCGTATACATCGTTTGCTCCGGTTTTTAAAATATCGGTAAGTTTGCCGTACTCCTTACCCGAATCATAATCCAGAACAGCTAAACCGAGCATATCCTGCACAAACCAAGTGCCCTCTGGCAGCTTAACATCAGCACGACGCAGGTACAATACTCTCCCACGCATAGAGTCACCCTGTGTAGCAGAGGTTACGCCCTCTAAATTCGCCAGAAGCAGCCTCTTATGCACACGGCTGGAAAGTACCTGAACTGAGGAAGCTCCGTTTGAGTCCCAGTACAAAGTACGAAACTTCGATAAAAACTCAGCAGAATCACACCAAGGCTCTATGCGAAGCTCTCCTTTTATTCCGTGCGTACCAACGATTCTTCCCGCTTCTAAAAATGGCTGCAGCATTCCCTTCCTCCTCATTGCCTATCTTCATTCTCATATTGCAGCATTGCCTGCCAAAAGGGCAGAAATACACCGCAACGCTATTTTAAGAGCGAATAACCCGCTCATTTACTCCATGGTTAAAACAAGACTGCAACAAAGCCAGTACTCCTTACGGAACAAGCCATGTTACAGTCTTGGTTCATTAGTCGATCTCGACAGAAACCTTGCCATTTGTGCGGGTTGCTGCGGCACGCATTACCACGCGAATCGCTTTGGCAATACGCCCTTGCTTACCAATTACCCGACCCATGTCATCCTCAGCTACATGCAGGTGGTAAACTACAGTGCCATCTTCAGACGGCTCGTCCACCTGAACGGTAACAGCTTCGGGATGCCCAACGAGCCCCTGAGCAATCGTAACCAGTAATTTCTCCATCGGTAGATCTCCTCCGATCTTTTAAATCACTCCGTGCTTCTTAAACAGAGCCTTCACGGTATCAGTGGGCTGAGCGCCGTTGGAAATCCACTTCTTTGCCTTTTCTGCGTCAACCTTCACAACAGAGGGCTCTTCCATGGGATTGTAGTAGCCAATCTCCTCAATGAAGCGGCCGTCACGGGGGAAGCGGGAATCCGCTACCACAATACGATAAAAGGGAGCTTTCTTAGCGCCCATTCTGCGCAATCTAATCTTTACTGCCATACAAAACAACCTCCAAAATATGATTCATAAATTTAATATATGTGATTCACTTGAAAGGATTACATAGCGACTCTCACCTTAAAAAGTTGTTGATTTTCTTCTGCAAATTAAGCAAATAAAAATCTCCGTTTTCAATGTGTATCATTTTAAAGTGAATGAACTACACCCTTTTTGAATGAAATCCCGAATTAAAAAGCCTAGAACGGCATGCCGCCCGGCCCGGGCATTCCCGGCATCCCCGGCATTCCGGGGAACTTCTTCTTTTTCTTAAAGCCCTTAACCTGCTTCATCATTTTCTGCATTTGTTCAAACTGCTTGAGCAGGCGGTTTACGTCCTCTACCTTCATGCCGCAACCGGCAGCAATGCGCCGCTTACGAGACGGGTTAATCACAGAGGGGTTCTCTCTTTCAGCCGGAGTCATAGAAAGAATGATGGCCGCAGAACGGTCCATGATTCTCTCATCAATGTCAACGTCCTTAATTTGCTTATCAATACCCGGCAGCTTGGATAATACAGATTTGAGCGGTCCCATTTTCTTCATTTGATTGAACTGGTCAAGCAAATCATTGAGGTCCATCTTATTCTGCATCATCTTGCGGGCAGTTTGCTCTGCCGTCTTTTTATCGATGTTCTGCTGAACATCCTCAATTAAGGTAAGCACATCGCCCATTCCCAAAATACGGGAAGCCATACGGTCTGGGTGGAAAACCTCCAAATCGGTTAGCTTTTCACCAATACCCGCATATTTAATGGGCTTACCGGTCACTGCACGAACCGAAAGCGCCGCACCGCCACGAGTATCACCGTCGAGCTTAGTAAGAATCACGCCCGTAATATCAAGAAGATCGTCAAACGTTTTTGCTACGTTAACCGCTTCCTGACCGGTCATGGAATCGACCACCAAAAGGATTTCCTGCGGTTGCAAGTCACCTTTGAGCTCCTTGAGCTCATTCATCAGTTCTTCATCGATTTGCAAACGGCCGGCGGTATCTAAAATAAGAATATCGTTGCCGTAATCTCTGGCATGGCGTACCGCCGCACGGCAAATTTCCACCGGCTTTGTATTCCCCTGCTCAAACACGGGAACACCCGCCTGAGAACCAACCACTTGAAGCTGCTTAATCGCAGCCGGGCGATAAATGTCGCATGCTACCAGCATTGGGCGGCGCCCTTGCTTTTTGAGCATTGCGGCAAGTTTGCCTGCATGAGTTGTTTTACCGGCACCCTGTAGGCCACACAGCATTACAATCGTAGGGATACTTGAGGCTTCGTTTAGGCGTGCCTGCTGCCCCCCCATTAGCTCGGTTAATTCTTCATCTACAATTTTAACAACCATCTGTGCCGGAGTCAGGCTTTCCATTACCTGTGTACCAACAGCACGTTCGGTTACCTTATTGGTAAAATCTTTTGCGACCTTATAGTTAACGTCTGCTTCTAACAATGCAAGGCGAACCTCGCGCATGGCTAATTTGACGTCGGCTTCGGTCAGCTTTCCTTTTGATTTTAAGTTTTTAAAGGCGGTGCCGAGCTTTTCCGCCAATCCTTCAAATGCCAATGCTATTCAAATCCTTTCGTCTACTCTTCACATAGCCGCCGAACAATGTCTTCGATTAAGGCAACATCCTGCTGTACGTCCTGTGAAAAGAGAGATTGTGAATTATAAATACGAATTCGCTCGGTCGCTTCCCGAATTTGCTCAAGCCCTTCCCGCATTTCGCGAAAACGGCGCGCAAGACCCAAGCGTTCCTCCATCTCTAGTAATTGGGCTTCTGCACGTTTAATGGAGTCGCGCACCCCTTGCCGGGTAATGCCTTCGTTATCTGCTATTTCTGCAAGCGACAAATCGTCGTTGTAATAATACTCGATTACACAGCGCTGCTTATCGGTGAGCATATCGCCGTAAAAATCCAGCAAAAGAGATATTTCTAGATTTTTTGCCATATCGCACCCTCATTCGCTGTAAAGTTCGATTGCTTTCTGTAAAGTGAAAACCTTTACACTTGTGAATTATACAGGAATCACGTCGAAAAGTCAAGTGTTTTTCAAGTGATACTGTTCCTTTTTAAATAATCCAAAAGCTTGTCTTCCAGTTCATTGACATCAATATCTCCTGAAACATTTTTGCCGAGCCAATCTTTTACATAATCTCTCACTTTATTGCCTGCGTCAGACAAAGTAGTGGTCGCCTGAAATAAAATACCATTTTCCTGTACTTGAAACATTCCTAAAGCGAACCCCGTTTTCACTGCTTTTTCAGAATGCAAAAATGGTTTTACATCCACTAAAATCACATTGTCTTTTCTGGTTATTCCGCTTGGAAGCTCTTTGCCAAATAACCGATTAAGTGCAAACTTAGGCGAAACACTTAACTTGCCTAGGCGCACCTGCTGAATTTCCACACGCAGCTGTTCAGCCGCTGCATCATACATAACCTTAGACTGCGAGGTAACCCCCAGATTCTTGCCGTTCCAAGTAACGGGAGTGTAGGCGGTTATCGTATTTTCTTTGGGAAATGTAAGGTAAATTTGGTTTGGCTGGTATTCTGCCTTTCCCATATAGCTCTGCACATCTGGCAAATGGTAAGCTGTGAACGCATTGATTTCAGATTCTGAAAACTTTACAGGTTCACTAGTAAGCATCGCTTTTGCAGCGGTGCGCAAAACCTCTTGCGATGGCGCAGGATTGTACTTACCGGCGAGGTCATCTGTCAGCATCAACTTATAAGGGATTGCAACCGCCAGCCCAAGAACTACAGCGGCACCTAAGGTAATTAGCGCCCAACGTGGAATCGGCATACGCAAGTTAGACAGCTCCTTTCAAATAAAAGATGGGTCAATGGGTATTGCGGCAGACACATTCAGCCTGCAAAACTTGCAATAACCAAATGGAAAAGTGCAAGTTTTACATGGCTATGCCGTTGCGCAACGACTCATTGACCCAAAGCTTTCAAAGAGAAGTCTATTTTAGCTCTACTATGGTTACACCAGATTCCCCTTCGCCAAAAACGCCCAAACGGTACGTTCTTACACAGGAGTGCCGGCGTAAATGCTGCTGCACTGCCGTGCGCAACACCCCGGTACCCTTACCGTGGATAATTGTGAGCTGATGAATACCAGAAAGCAGGGCAGAATCAATTGCGCGGTCTACACTCATAATTGCCTCGATGGAATCTTCGCCGCGTACATCCACCTCAGTCATTACCGGAGCGTCCGAGCGTTTTGGCACAGTTCGAGTGCCGCTCCGGCGCGCTTTACGATTCTGGGTTTTCTGCTCAATCAGACGAAGATTCTCTACGGGAACCCTTGTCTTAATGATACCAGCCTGCACGAGTACTTTTTTGTCGTCTGGTGCCGGTGTTTCAATCACAGTGCCTTCTTTATCAATATCGAATATCAATACGTCATCCCCAGCCTTGAGGGGGCGAGGCAGCACATAGACATCATCTGTTTCTTTTTTACTCACCGGATCGGAAGAGCTCTCCAGCTCACGCATCCCTGCCTTCATTCTGGCGCGCTGCTCAGCCGACATGCTCTTTGCGCCCTGGCGTTTCATTTCTTCCAGCTCTTCAAGCATTGCGTCTGCTTGTGCCCGAGTGCGTGCCACAAGCTGTGCCGCTCTTTCGCGAGCCTGCTCCATCTCTTTAGCGGCTTCACGTTCCAAACGTTCACGGAACTCTTTCGCCTCTTGACTAATGCGCTCTGCCTCTGTGTGCTTTTCCTGCGCCTTTCTGCGCTCTGTTTCAAGCTCTTGACGGCTCATCTCTAAATTTTGAACCACATCTTCAAAGCGGCGGTTCTCTCCCGATACCAACTCGCGTGCACGGTCTACTACATCCTTATTTAAGCCCAAGCGGCTTGAAATAGCAAACGCATTCGAACGACCCGGTACACCAATTAGAAGGCGGTAGGTTGGGCGGAGCGTGGCAACATCAAACTCACAGCTTCCGTTTTCTACTCCGGCGGTTTGCAGCGCATAGGCCTTCAGCTCTGCGTAGTGCGTTGTAGCTGCTACTCTTGCATGCTTACTGCGAAGTGACTCCAAGATTGCCATAGCGAGCGCTGCACCCTCTACCGGGTCGGTTCCCGCTCCCAACTCATCGAGTAAAATCAAGCTGTGTTCATCCGCGTGTTCCAAGATTTGTATGATATTGGTCATGTGCGCTGAAAATGTACTAAGGGATTGCTCAATGCTCTGCTCGTCACCAATGTCTGCAAGAACTTTGCGGAACACAGAAATCTCACTGTTGTCTCCCACAGGAAGCATTAACCCGCACATAGCCATCAGCGTTAAAAGCCCTAGTGTTTTGAGTGTAACTGTTTTGCCACCGGTGTTTGGGCCAGTAATTACGAGCGTGTCAAACGTGGTACCGAGCTCTATGTTCATTGGTACCACTATTTTGGGGTCAATGAGTGGGTGACGCGCTTGATTCAGCAAAATTCGGCCGGTATCATTCACTTTGGGCATGCTGGCTTTCATTTTATAAGCAAGCTGCCCCTTGGCAAAGATTAAATCCAGACCCACAGCCGCTTGGTAGCTTTCAATAATTAAGTCTGCAAAGCCGCCTGTTTCTGCAGAAAGCTCGGTTAAAATCCGTTCAATTTCTGCACTTTCTCGTGACTGCAGTACTCGAATTTCATTATTTGCTTCCACTACTCCCATTGGCTCTACAAACACGGTTGCTCCACTGGAGGAGGTATCGTGCACCAAACCGGGAATCTCTCCGCGGCATTCTGCTTTAACCGGCACCACATAGCGCCCTCCACGCATGGTTACAATGGGGTCTTGTAAGTATTTTTGGTATGTGGCAGAACGAATCATTTTATCGAGCTGCTCGCGCACACGCGAAGATGCGGCACGAATACGGCGGCGAATGGATGAAAGCTCAGGAGATGCGCTGTCGGCTACCTCTTCTTCTGAAATGACCACCGCATTAATTTTTTCTTCCAAATACTTATTTGGAACTACGGATTCAAAGCGCCAATCAAGCGTAGTTTTCATTCCCTCGCTTTTGCGCCGCCAATCAGTTATGGCACGCATAGTGCGCAGCACTCCTGCTATTCGTAGAAAATCCGAAAGATTCAGTACCCCTCCGGCCTGTGCACGACGCAAGGGGTTGGCTACATTCTTTAACCCCCCAAAGGAGGGAGAACCGAATTTTGCCATTAAAACAAAAGCGTCGTCTGTTTCTTGCAAGAGGCGACGCACGGCATCTGTTGAAACGGCAGGTTCCAGCGTTATGGCCTGCTCTGCCGCTTCTTCACTGGCAGTTTGCTCCGCCAGCAGCTTTAAAATTTTATTCAGTTCCACAGCGGTGCTATGCCGCTGAAAGCTATAATTTTGCATGGAAGTTCCTTTCTTACTTGGTGCTCAAAGCATTTGTTCCTCTTGCAGCTCTACTGTAAGAGATTTTTCAAAGCAATGAAACACCCCTTTGCGAAGTAGAATTCGTCCGCAGTGTTCATACCCAAGCGACTGGTACAAATGAATTGCTGGCAGATTTTTCGGGAACGCGTCGAGCCGAATTGCGTTAAAGTCCTGCCCTCGAAAATACTCCTCGGCAAACCGAGCTATCTTTTTACCACAGCCTCTGCCTTGGTACCCTGCGTTCACACACAGGCGGTGGATGACACCAACTTTACCGGTATGGTATTTCCAATCCACGTAACGGTACTGCGGTTCCTGCTCTTCATTTAGAACAATAGCCGCAGCTAAGCCGTCTTCCTCTTCTAACACAAACAGTTCTTGATTCACCACGTCCTGCGTTAAGACCAGTTCATTGGGATAAACATCATCCCATTGGTCAATCCCTTTTAAACCCATCAACTCAATTGAGCCAAGATACAAATTCAATAGATTGGGTAAATCCTCCAACTGGGCTTTGCGAAAATCTTTCTTATCTTCCATTTTGCTCCTCCCGTGATACGCTCACCTTACATTCGGGTTATCTGATGATAAAAATCGAGTGTGGCAAATCGCCGCTGTACCGTACTAAGCAAATACTGTTCCGCTGCATCCGCCAGTAGACGAATACCGTCATCTAAAAGACGAAACGAAAACAGCTTGTCAAATTCCGCATAAATGGTATGGCGCAGTGCGGTCATAACACCTCTCGGCAATGGTATCGCCGGCTCTTGCTGTGTTGTTTTTGCAATGCAGTCTGCACACGTAATAATACCGCTGCGGGGCAGGAAATACATGGTGTCTGCTTCATAACAGCCACAATCGTGACAGCACACAAGATCTGGCATGTACCCGGCCAGCGCAAGCATACGCATTTCTACCACAGCCTTAAGCTGTAGGCTTGGCCGCAATCCCTTCGCAAGAAAATGCAGAGAATTAAGCATCAAACGCAAAAAGTCCCCCGCCTCGGATTCTTCGGGAGCCAGTACGACGGCCAACTCGCAAAAATATTGGGCAAGGGACAGCCTTTCCATATCCAGGCGCAAATCAAAGAATGATTCAATTGGCCAGGCGTCGTTAATTATGTACTTATCCCGCCCTTTATAAACCGAAAGGCGGGAATAGCTAAGCAATTGTGTGGAAGATAATTTCCGGTTTTGCAGGCGCTTTGCCTGCTGTGCAAATGCGCGGATGACTCCCTCATTGCGAGTTAAAACCGTAACGAGACGGTCACTCTCACCCACGCTCTTCTCCATAAGGACTAAACCCTCGGTATTGATTTGCATACTTCTCCTCCTCGGGTTGCACTACGGCGGCCTGCTGGTTAATGGCCTGCGTAAGCCTTGCATAGTGCAAATAGGCCTCTACGCTGCCGGTTTGCTGAAAAACATTCCAAGCCTGTTCTCTGTCCACAAAAAACGCCTCCCAAAAAAGAATCCCAAATAGAGTATTTGCAATTCCGTGAACAGTATGAGAGGAAAATAAAAGAACGTTCGCCATTATTTGACAAGCTTTTTACGATTTTTATGTTACTGGAACGAATTTGAGTCGTAACCCAATGAGCGCAAAAGGTTTTGGCGATTGCGCCAATCTTCCTTGACCTTTACCCAAAGCTGAAGGTTAATTTTGCAGTCGAAAAACCGCTCCATATCTTCTCTGGCATACATGCCAATCTTTTTAAGCATCGAACCATTTTTGCCGA
The DNA here is from genome assembly GCF_032576335.1 of Clostridium sp. Classification (GTDB taxonomy): domain Bacteria; phylum Bacillota; class Clostridia; order Oscillospirales; family Acutalibacteraceae; genus Faecalispora. The sequence goes on along the minus strand of NZ_JAWFXC010000003.1, from coordinate 148,216 downwards.
TTAGAATGCCCTTGTGCGTGTCGCGCTCGCAAAAGATAATAGCCTGAATATCGGTAATATTGCTACCATCCTCACGTTCTTTCATGCTTTCTACCGCTACGGCAATACCGTGTGGTATTTCCTTATCTGTTAGGCGCAAAATCTTTTCACGCACCATCTCTGCCGCAAGAACGCGCTCCGGCTGGTCGGTGAGAGTATCATCGGCAAAAAAGTGCCCTCCGGGCTGTGCGAGCTTCATCAGCTCTTGCCCTAACAGCTCCATTCCGTTACCGTCTTTGGCAGAAACGGGAACCACCGCTTCAAACTCAAACTTTTGCGCAAACGCACCGATTTGCGCCATCAGCGGAGATTTGTCGCCAAGCGTATCAATTTTATTAATTGCGAGAACCGCAGGGATGCCGAGCGAACGGAACTTTTCCATCAAATCGTTATCCGCAGGGCTAATACGGGTTCCTGCTTCCGCAACTAAAAGGCATGCGTCAACACCCGCAACAGATTCCGTAACGGATTTGACCATATAATCGCCAAGGCGCGTACGGGGCTTGTGCAAGCCGGGCGTGTCCAAAAACACGAGCTGCGTATCCTCTTTGGTCAGCACACCCATAATGCGAGTACGGGTTGTCTGCGGTTTGCTGCTAACAATGGCAACCTTTTGGCCAAGCAGGCGATTCAAAATAGAGGATTTTCCCACATTGGGGCGCCCCACAATTGCGATAAACGCGGTTTTTCCAGCAGTGTCCTGCATCTGATATAATTCCGTCAATAGAAAGCTCCTTCTTTAATTTCATAACAATGCTGCACTATTCTATTAAGAGTTATTTGCATTCTCGCAAGAAATTAGAAAAAATCTTTTGCAAGCATTGCTTTTCATTATCTTTTATTTTTATTACGGTGCAAGCAGTCTCGAATGCCCACCGGCCCCATTTGAATATAGAGATAGCTTACAAATAAAGCAAGTAACAGGAATAGCATATACAAAGGTTGGTACAAAAAATACCGTGCTATAAAAAGCAGTACCTCAGGCCGCCAGAACAGGCAAATTCCAACTCCAACGGAAAAACCGGCAAACACCAGTACAGCTCCTGCCGCTAAGTCTTTAATAATGCGTACAACTGGGTGAAAGCTTGACGCCAGCATATCTGATATTTCTTCTGCCACCGTATTGAACAGCTCTGCACCAATTACCATTGCGAAGGTAATAAAGAGAAGTGCGTACTGCGTGCGTGTTAAATCATAAAAGAACGAAAAAGCGAACACATACAACGCCGCCACTGTATGGATCCGCATGTTACGCTCGTTATTAATGCAGTATATCACGCCCCGAAAAGCATATTTCAGGCTTTTCAGAAAGCGCAGCCTTCGTTTACTCTTCATCCTCATCCAATACATAGCTACTGGTACTTGGAAGTCCCAGCTGCGTCATTACCTGCTCCTCTTTTTCGCGCATACGCACACGGTCCATTCCGCCCTGCTCGTGGTCGTACCCTAACAGGTGCAGCATGGAATGAGCACAAAGATACCCCACCTCGCGCTCTAAGCTATGGCCGTAACGTTCGGCCTGCTCTACCGCTTTTTCCATGGAGAGAACAATATCGCCTAATATTTTCGCGCCGGTATCATGATTCTCATCGTACTCGCCGTTTTCACCCATGGGGAAACTCAGTACATCCGTCGAAGAATCTTTGTCACGGTACTGACGGTTGAGCTCTCGTATCTGTTCATTATTCACAAAGGTTACGCTAATCTCCGCCGGGTGCGGGAATTTCTCCAGCCTTAAAACAGCATTACAGCAACGGCGGATGAGCATCCGCAGGCCGGTGGGAATTTTCACTTCCTTTTGCGTATTGTCAATGATGACTCTAATCTTTTCCATTCTCTATCTCCTGCTCTCTTCATTCTTTTCATAAGCTTTGATGATGTCCTGCACCAAACGGTGGCGCACAACATCCTTGTCGTTGAATCTGACCTGTGCAATGTCATCCATATTTCTCAAAATCCGCATCACGTCCTTGAGCCCGGAGCGTTTGCCATCCGGCAAATCGATTTGTGTTACATCGCCGGTAATGACCATTTTTGAGTTAAAGCCGAGTCGGGTCAGAAACATTTTCATCTGTTCGGGAGAGGTGTTTTGTGCCTCATCCAAAATGATGAAGCTGTCGTCAAGCGTTCTGCCGCGCATGTACGCCAGCGGCGCTACTTCAATATTGCCGCGCTCCAAATACTTCTGGTACGTTTCCGCTCCCAGCATATCAAAAAGCGCGTCATACAAAGGGCGCAAATAAGGGTCTACCTTCTGCTGCAAGTCGCCAGGAAGAAAGCCCAGCTTTTCACCGGCCTCTACCGCGGGCCGAGTCAGGATGATCCGGTTGACCTCCTGAGCGCGGAACGCCGTGACCGCCATGGCCACAGCGAGGTATGTTTTACCAGTACCGGCAGGCCCCACACCAATTGTAATGGTGTTCTGCCGAATCTGATTGCAGTAATTTTTCTGCCCAAGTGTTTTGGGCTTTACGGGCTTGCCTTTCGATGTAATACAAATGCAGTCGCCCGCGAGGGTCTCAATTTTCTCTTCGCTGCCGTCGTTAATCAGCGAGATGCAGTAGCGCACATTCTGCTCACTAAGCGCTTCTCCTCGGTTAATAAGTGAAAGAAGGCTTTCGATGACACGAACCGCCTTACCTACATTTTCAGGGTCACCAGAAACCTTAATTTCCGCACCCCGCCCTATGACGCTAACCTGGTACTCTTTTTCTACCAGTTTAATATTTTCATCGAAGCTGCCAAAAAGTGCAACGGCCTGCTCCATACGGTCTATATTAATGCGTTGTTCAAACATTCTTTCACCTTTCACTATCTCTGCATTTCTTGTATATTATAACATGATTTGCATCATCCGTCATCAGAATTAGAATAGAATTCCTATAAAATTATTCACAAAATTTCTAGGGTTTAAACAGGATTTCTGATTCAAGGGCGATATTTTCCTCGCATTGGCAGTGCAGTGTTAAGCGGTAAACATCTCCCTGCACTTTTCCCGAAAGATTCGAGGAAAGAATCTTTACATCCTTCCATTCCTGCTGCTTCATTTCTTCTATTTTCGCCTTGGCCTGCTCCTCAGCCTGCGCCTCGGTAAGCACGATTTCTTCGTGTGTTTGCTCTGACCATGTTTCGGTATAAACAGAGATAGGCAAATCGCCTGTTTTACCCTTGAGTGTTACACGCTGCGATTCTTTCTGGTATTCGCCTTGCGGCCTCCCCGTAAGCGAAAGTGGCAGCTCTAAGCCAAAAATTCTTACGCTTCGCCGAACGACCTGCTTGCCGGTTGGGCGCAGCTGTGTTTGCTTCATTGGTATTTCGGCCACAAGGTTCTTCTCTGTTTCGGCGATTACCTTGCCGGTGGAACGCATCATTCTTGTTCCCCCAACTGCATCATCTGCAATACCGCTTACCAGCAATTGCCCCTTTATAACAGCATCCCCTACTTTTACCTGCAATACACCCCCGGTTACCTCAAGCTTTCGCACCTGACCAGAGGCAGAAGCTTTTAAATTGCTTACTTTGTCTTTTAATTCCGCTTCCGGGTGCTGAATCTGCTCTTCTAAAGCAATTTCAATATTACAGCCTTGTGTATTTACTGAAAGCCATGAAATCTCAGGGAACGCAATCATTAGGCGCCGCTGCAACTCCTGGTACTCCAGCCGGCTCTTTAGCGCGCCAGGTGAAAGACCCAGGTTTTTTGCCTCTGCCAATATTTTTTCACTCGGAACACTGGTATTCCCCGTTACCTGAACACTCCAAACATAAAGAGAGAAAACTTGCAGCGTGAGCATAAAGACAACCATTCCGGCAACTAGGCCTTTTCGAGCCGTCACGCGCTTCCATAGGAAGGGCAGTCCATGTCGTTTGCCCGCTTTCAGGCGAACTCCGGCCTTTCTTGCAATTGGGCGAAGCTCCTCATACCGCCCCACTGCTATTGCCGCCGTAAAAAACTCTTCGGAACGCCCAATACGCCAAAGAGCTACGCCTTGACGGGCGCACAAATTTAAAAAGCGCTCACAGGCGCCCTTTCTGCGTGGTCGGATTTGAAAATTGACCCAACCCAGAACCCAGCGGACGAATGCAATTGACCCCATTGTTACACCTCACGTTAAAAATTCCAAGCCAGTTAGGTACCCCTCTACCACTAGAGAGTCTGCCGTCAGGCACTTAATCTTTAGGTTCCTGCCCGTGAAACGGACACTCATTTTTCCCGCTCGCACTCGAATCGAATCTTCACTGTATTCCAAAACTCCGCCACAGCCCTCCAGCACAGCTTCCCGGTTTCCGCTAATCTCCATGCGAAAACCGCTGAGCAGTGAAGGCGGCGGCATACTTAGCGAGTTTTCAAGCTTTTTCTTCACAGCAACACCCCATCCCGTGATTTTTATAACGGTACAATACAAATCCAGTTACAATCTAATTTGTGACTATAATCCGTTTTCACCCAATTCCAGATTTTTATGGGAGATTATTATAAACTTATGCAATTGGAGATATAAAAATCACCCGGATTCATATACATGATTTGAGGTGAAGCATATGTATTCCGGTAAAGTATTTTCTGCGCTGTTCGCCGCCGCCTTCGGGGCGGGGCTTTTGTTTTTGCCCGCCGCGTCGGCTTCAGGTGCGATTCGTGGCTTAGAGTATTGCCTGATTATACTCGTACCTTCTTTGTTCCCGTTTATGGCACTGTCTACCTATCTGGTGAAATCAGGACTATCTGATTCTTTGGGCAGGGTTCTAGGGCCCGTAACTAAACTTTTATTTCGCCTGCCCGGCTGTACCGCGGCCACCATACTAATGAGTATGATTGGCGGATTCCCGGTAGGCGCAAGAGGAATTGCTGCCCTGCACCAGCAAGGAAGCATTACAGACAACCAAGCCGCCCGAATGGCTTCCTTTTGTGTAAATGCGGGGCCAGCGTTTGTCATTAGTGTGGTTGGAGTGGGTCTGCTCGGCAACCCCACCGCAGGTGCAATTTTACTTAGCGCTCAGCTTGGCGGCTCTATTTTACTTGGGTTTCTTTTAAAATTCTCCGAGACAAAGGAATCCGTTTCTATGGTTCCTGCAAACAACGCAAAGCATAGTGCCTCCCCCTTGATTGATTCAACGGTAGATGCCGCAAGAGGTACCATGAATTTATGTGCATTTGTCATTTTATTCTCTGTATTGATTGCTCTCCTTCGTGAAATAGGAACAGCCGCATTTCTGGCACAATTTTTGCTCCGCCTTGGGATGCCAGCCGCAGTGTGCGGCTCTGCACTCTCTGTTATTATGGAGGTTACCAGCGGCTGTTTTGACATTGCCGCTTTGGGCGGCAGCGGTATGCTGTTTGCTTTTGCAATGGGTTGGGGTGGATTTTGCGTTCACTTTCAGGTGCTATCATCACTCACAAAAATTCCATTCTCTCGCTCTATGTTTTTCGCCCACCAAATGATAAAAGGTATTTTTTCTGCTATATTTGCAGTCATTTTATTTCAGCTATTCCCACAAGCCGCTCCTGCTTTTCAAAATACGACCCGCGCCCTAAATGGGGAGCTTTCCGGCAGCCCTGCCGCGGCTGCAGCACTCATTGCGCTATGCATCGTTTTGCTATGCTCTGTTGGGGCTGAAAGGCTGGAATTTCGTAAAAAATCATGCTATAATAACCCCACAGCATAAAGAAAAAAGATACGAACCACACCCTTCCACTTTTATATTTAAAATATTTGCTCGCTTGTTTAATACATAGCAAATGTCCACTCAATTTAACCGGCGGTGGACATTGGCATAGAGCTTTTTATGGATTGGGTTAGTTAGAACATATGTAATTTATTTATTACTGTACCCGTGGTCGTATTTATGGCTCTACTCGTAAAAAATGGAGGAATTGATTTTGTTCGGATTAAAGAAAAAATTATTTGGAAGTCAAATAGATACAAACTGCGAATATTGCAGCTATAATACAGGAACTGAAGAAGAACCCGTATGTTCCAAGGGTATTGAAATAAAAGAAGACGGCACCTGTCGCCGTTTTTCTTACGACCCATTAATGCGCAACCCCCGTGCATTGCCGCCGTTGCGGGAATACGACTTAGACGATTTTTCACTATAACAAAACAGCGCCTTCCTCCTGAGCACATAGGAGAAAGGCGCTGTATTTTTTTATTTTTTAGAAAGTGTATTGTCCTGTTGTTTTTCTACGCATTTTTGAATACCTTGAAGAATTTGTGTTAGAAAAGGAGGAAGCCGAACACCAGTTGCCTGAATATTCTCCAGAATACTTAACAACTCATTTACCGTAAGCCATACAGCAACCAAAGAGGCCACTGCATAGCGAACCGGCAATTCTCCCATTCCTGCCTGACTCCCCGCGTACATTAGCAAAAAGTCGATTGCGACTCCTACCCCTACGAGCGACCATGTGAGTATTTTTTTAATAATACCACGAATGCTACGGTAAGAACTCACCGCTTCTTTTCTGTAAATAGAAGCCATAATTCCCGTAACATAATCCGTTAAGCTCGATAAAATCAAAAGGTAAACAGGAACCGCCAGAATACCAAGCCGGGCGGAAACTACGGCAAACATAGCTGCCAACCCGGCTTTCAATTTGTCCATTTTTTCGCCCCCAGACACCGCTAAAGAACATTAAAGTTGCAGTTAGCAGTTTGATCCTTAGACCGCACCTGAATGTGGGCGTGGCGTACCGGTGGCTTTAACGCTGTAACATCAATGAGCCATCCGCGCCCCTTTGCATCCAATCGCGGCTCAGCAGCGCGAATAACGTCCCGCCCGGTTACCGTAACCTCTGGCTTTTCATCACACCTGGCTAAAACGGTATAGATTTCACCCGGGGACATATCCTTGCTTCTAGTATCCAGTGAAAGAGGTGTATCTTCCTCTATTGGTGGTGGTGCCGGATAATTATTAAAGCCCCCCTTGCGAATGATTTCGGGGTAATCTTTAAAAGACAAATTTAAATCAACATCTCCCGTTCCGTTTTTCACTCCGGGAACTCGTCCTTTATCCGTGTATTGCCAAATAGAAGCTGGAAATTCGCTTGACATTTGCGTATTGTACTGTGCCAGCCACAAGTCAAACTCTTTTATCCGGCTCCAGTCCAGATGATTACGCAGAACATTTAAATTCGCATAGATTGCCACATAATAACCGGCATTCGCCACCTGCCGACACCAAGCCATAACCACATCGGTCAGGCTGTCACGCGGCAGCCGTAGTATCGTATCCTGTTCCACATCCAGTGCAACAGGGTACTCCATTTTGCATCCTCGAACCAGATTGAGAAAATGTGTTGCTTCTCTTGCAGCTTCTTCTGTTGATACGGCATGTGTCCAATGGTACACACCGGTATGAAGACCTGCAACAGCAGCATTTGTTAAATTTTCACTCATTCTTTTATCTGCCAGTGTATAGCCCTCACTGGCTTTTATCATGGTAAAATCATACCCAGCTTCCTTTACAAGGTTCCAATCTACGTTACCTGTCCCATTATATACATCAATTCCTTTTCTGGTAGACATAACAACTCTCCTTTCTATACTATAAGATGCAAAAAGGGGGAAACTTGCTCTTGTTTATGCAAGTAATCCCCCACAAAATTATAGTTTTTTACAGGAATTCTTTGTCCGCTCTCCCTTTAAGAAAATTCGCACCTTTCCCCTTTTCTATCTTCTATTAAAAAACGATGCCACCGAAGTAGCCTTTTGCAAAATGGCAATAACCAATTGTGATAAATGATAATTTTTTGCCTAGTCTTTATTTTGTATAGCCAATTGTTATAAAATATACTATAATCTAAAATAGCAATTCAAAAGATTGTTTCTTTACATAGTAAATTCTTTATTAGCAAATACATCTCGTTCATTTTTCTATTTTTCAGTTTTAACGTTTAAATAACGTCGAAAAGTAAGATAAAAAATTATCTAAGATACGTTTCGTTCTTTGAAAGGCATTGACAAGCATTTCGTTTTACTTCATAATATGTTTCACTTGTTTTTAGACTCTCTGCACGAAGAGGGAGCTTCTCACCCCAAATAAGAAGGGAAAGACAAGACATTTGAACAAAAACCTTACTCGGGGTTTATCTTCACATTCCCTGAAGCTGATTGCAGCTGCTGCCATGCTGGCAGACCATTTTGCTTGGCTGTTTCTAAACACATTTAGTGTTGCCGGCCAATTGCTTCATTTTGTTGGAAGAACAACTATACCAATTATGTGCTTTTTCATCGCGCAGGGATTTAACCAGACTCGCAGCCGTACTAAATACGCAGTAAGACTGGCTGTCTTCGCGGTGATCTCTCAAATACCATTTCATTATTTCTTAACCGGTAACCTAAGTGTATTCTCTTCCCCCATCCGCTTGAACGTAATGTTTACACTTTTGTTCGCCCTACTATCTCTTGTTGTTTTAGACCAATTGCGAGATAGGCCTGCTGGTTGGCTCTGCCTCTTTATTCTAACACTTTTGGCTTCGTTTGCAGATTGGTCTATTTTTGCGATTATTTTCACAGTTATTTTTGCACAAAACAGACATAACCCGCAAAGACAAATGCTGTTGTATTCGGTAGCGGCCATAGTGACTGCAAGCTTCTTTGCTTTTAGTAGTACTTCGCAGGAAGGCGCTCCTTTTTGGAGCGGATTCTTTCAGTTTGGCCTATTGTTAGCAGTCCCACTTTTACCAAGCTACAACGGGCAAAGAGGTACTTCTCCTGCTGGCAAATGGTTCTTTTATCTTTTTTATCCCTTGCACCTAATTGTTTTGAAGGTAATTCATCAATTCGCAATTTAAAGCTTATATCAAAAATTTTATTGGAGGTGGACTGAATGTCTAAACGGGAAAACGTTTCCATGTCCGTAATTCGGAGGCTGCCGCGCTACTACCGCTTTCTAACACATTTAAAAAAAATGGGGATGACCCGTATCTCTTCCAAAGAGCTGTCTGAAAAAATGGGTCTAACTGCTTCTCAAATCCGCCAGGATTTGAACTGCTTTGGTGGCTTCGGTCAACAGGGTTATGGTTATATTGTTGACCAATTGCAGCGGGAAATTGGAGGAATTCTTGGTCTCTCCAACTCTTACAAGGCGATTCTAATTGGTGCCGGTAATTTAGGACAAGCACTGGCACTTCACATGGCGTTTACCGCACAGGGCTTTCAGCTTGTCGGTATATTCGATAATTCGCCATCTAAAATTGGCAGTGAAATAAATGGCTTAACCATAAACGATACGAAGCTTCTCAAAGATTTTTGCGAAGCGGAACAACCATCTATGGCAATTCTCTGCATCCCTCGCGAAAACGCCGAGAAACTCTCAGAGCAGCTCTACGATCTTGGTATTCGTAATTTCTGGAATTTTAGCCATTATGATATTTCGATGAAATACCCGGATACTGTTGTAGAAAATGTTCATTTAAACGATAGCCTAATGACATTGTGCTACCGCATCTCTGACCAACAAGCGTCAACCGAAGTTTCGGATGAGGCTGGAGTATAATACGAAAAAGCGATGCCCGATGACTTTACAAAAAAGGAACAGCGAAACTGCTGTTCCTTTTTGCTATCATCCTTTACATACTTAAAAATTGCTCTATTTTATTCAAAGAATTCCCATGCTCTTTTGGGGAAAGCTTTAAAAAGAGGATTACGAGATGAATATACGAGATGTGTATGAAGACTATTATCAATATATTTACAATTACGCATTAAAGCTAACCTGCCACCCGGAAGACGCACGCGACCTAACACAGGATACTTTTCTCAAAGCGATGAATAAATTAGGAACTTTAGCGAATGAAAAAGCTTTGGCAAGTTGGCTTAGAACCATTTGTTTTCATGAATTTATAAATCGAACAAAAAAGGACCCTAAAAAATATAGAGAAGTTCCTCTTGATTTTGAAGCATTAGAGTCGGATGGCCTCCGTTTTGTAGAGGTAACACCACAGCCGGATGACGAAATTATCGTTGAGGAAGAAATAAGAAGCCTGCAAAACGGCTGCTTTCTGGCAATGGTGCGAAGATTAACACTTCATCAGCGTATCGTATTTTCGTTAGTAGATATGTACGGGCTTCCGATTGACACTGTTGCTGATATGATGGGGATGTCAAAAGGGGCGGTGAAAGGCTTATTGCACCGCGCAAGAATGAATCTGGATTGCTTTTTTGCGAATCATTGCAGCATTATCGACGAGAAGAATCCCTGTTCCTGCAAAGCATGGTTAACGTTCTCGGAAACACGCTCCAATTTACAGAGCAGTGCTCACAAGCTGATTCATCAATTGGATGCTGGCGAGAAAAATAGCTTTTATAACGAGCAGGTAAGAAAAAAATTGCTATTTTTGTATGCGAACATGCCGGAGCAGAAGCCACCAAAAGAGTGGTACCAAAGTGTTTTAAACGCGCTGTGCTAAATCTTTTTATTTTAGGCGTATCTTTTCCAAATTGATCTTGTCTTTATCTATGTAGAGAAAATTTTCTCAGAAAGAAAGGATGAATCCTATGAAAAAGGTAACCCCCGGTTTTGAAGTACTCCTAAAAGAAACGAATGGAATTGGTCCCGCTCTCATGAACACCATTTTGCTACTATCTGAGAAGAGTGCGTTGGATAAAAAGACTCATGAACTCGCGTACATTTCAGCCTTAGTCGCATCGAAAAACACCAGTGGTCTCCCCTTTCACATTCAGCAGGCGACAGAGCTTGGCGCAACAAAGGAAGAAATAAAGAGTGCAATTCTAGTGCCCTTGCCTATTTTGGGAATACAGGTTGCGGACGGGCTCGCTTATTTAAGCGATATTCCAGATTGACAAGGTATTCCTAACCCGTTTTTACACAGCAAAAAAGCATCCTGCTATTCTGCCGTAATTGGCATGAGCTAGGATGCTTTTCTTATTCCCCTGTCTTTTTACGAGAGGCATGTAATTTATCAATAATGGCTTGCTCCGGTGGGTGCTCCGGGTACAAAAAGTTGCGCACTCGCATTTGGCAGTCTGTGTCGCCGCAATAGTAAAGAATATCGCCCTCGCAGAGTACCGCATAAGGGCCAGGAGAAATCATCATCATTTCACCCCTGCGAATTCCTAAAATAGTTGCGGTTGTATAGTGCCAAAAGTTAATATCAGCAATCGATAAATTCAAATACGGTGTTTTCGTGGTGATTTCAATCTCAAATGGAATAAAGGGATTAAAAGCCTGAAAGCGTTCCGTTCTGTCTAATATTTCAGAAATGGTTTCTGCCATATGCTCGGCTTCTTTTCGCTGACGATCAATGCTTTCCGTAATATTTTTCTTCAGGTCATACAAGGATTTAATATCCATAAATTGCTGAACAAAACGAACCGCGTTGTCGTAAGATAAAATTACAACACCACTGCCTTTAACAACAGATACAATCTCAAGGTCAGACAAAACTGCAATTGCGCGCCGAGCCGTTTCTGGCGAAACACTGTACTGACTAGCCAAAGCCGACCTAGCATACAGCTTGTCGCCTACCTGGTACCTGCGTTCAACAATCTTAGCTGCAATATCTGCCGCTATTTGCTGATATACCGGAGCAGATACCTTGATTTTATGCTCCATGAAATTCGAACCCTTTCGTGTTATCGTCACTTCTATTCCGAATGCTTTTCTGCCAATACAGCAATTCTTCCCCCACTTGCGGCGGGGGAAGAAATCGTTCACTGCTTTTTACTAGTTTATCATTCAGCTGAAGTTTCTTTTTGATACTCTTTCGCTGCACCAACAAATCCTTGGAACAAGGGGTGCGGACGATTGGGGCGAGATTTAAATTCCGGGTGGAACTGTGCACCCATAAACCACGGGTGATTCGGGAGCTCCATCATCTCAACAATACGGTTGTCAGGGGATCTTCCGCAGAACACAACACCAGCGGACTCAAGCTGGTCACGGTAATCGTTGTTCACCTCATAACGGTGGCGGTGGCGCTCTGAAATCAGAGCCTGCTCATCATATAATGCAGATGCCTTTGTGTCGGGCAGCAGCTTGCAGGGGTACTTGCCAAGCCGCATGGTTCCACCCAGCTGAACCACATCCTTCTGCTCGGGCATTAAATCGATAACCGGATTGCTTGTCTGCGGATCAAATTCAGCAGAGTTTGCATCCTCCAAACCGAGCACATGGCGGCTATATTCCACAATTGCCATTTGCATACCAAGGCAGATGCCCAAAAACGGTACGTTATTTTCACGTGCATAACGAATGGCAGTAATCTTGCCCTCGATTCCACGCTGGCCAAAGCCACCGGGAACCAGAACTCCGTGCACTCCGTCAAGCAATTCATTTACATTTTCAGGTGTAATCAGTTCGGAATCCACCCAACGAACATCTACCTTTACATGGTTGCCAATTCCGCCATGTGTGAGTGCTTCTGCAACACTCAGGTATGCATCGTGCAGATCCACATATTTACCAACCATCGCAATGGTAACGGTTTCTGTTAATGCCATCGCCGTGTTCACCATTTTAATCCACTCGGTTAAATCGGCGCCATGGGTATCCAGACCAAAATGCTTACACACAATATCATCCAAACGCTCTTCTTTCAATGCCAGCGGCACAGAATAAAGGAGCGGCAAATCCAAATTCTGAATAACACAATTTTCTCTTACATTACAGAACAAAGCAATTTTCTTTTTCTGATCCTCTGCCACAGGCAGTTCAGAACGAAGAACAATAATATCCGGCTGAATTCCAATGGAAAGCAGCTCTTTTACGCTATGTTGAGTCGGCTTTGTTTTCTGCTCATGTGAGGCTGCCAAATACGGCACCAAAGTTACATGAATAAAGAGGCAATTGTTACGCCCAATTTCTGTTGCGAATTGGCGAATCGCCTCTAAAAATGGTTGGCTTTCTATGTCACCCACGGTGCCGCCAACCTCTATAATTGCAATATCTACGTTCTCTTTTCCGTCTGTAATACGGGTTTTAATTTCATTTGTTATATGCGGTATTACCTGTACGGTTCCGCCGTCGTAATCGCCGTTACGCTCCTTTTGAAGAACGTTCCAGTAAATACGGCCAGACGTTACGTTACTATTCTGCGTCAAATTCTCATCAATAAAACGCTCATAGTGACCCAAATCAAGGTCGGTTTCCGCTCCGTCATCCGTCACAAAAACCTCACCATGCTGAAAGGGATTCATTGTACCCGGATCTACGTTCAAATACGGGTCAAACTTCTGCATTGTCACACGCAGACCGCGCGACTTGAGCAAACGCCCCAAAGAAGCTGCAGTAATTCCTTTTCCTAGGCCAGACACGACTCCACCAGTTACGAACACATATTTTGCTGCCATAATTTCCTCCTACCAACTGCCCTTTTAAAAAATAAATTCCCCATCAAACTGCTGGGGAACACAAATTACCGCATTTTATTATATCGCCTATCCCAGCGGGTGTCAATTGGGATAGGCGATATTTTGTCGGTTTCGTAGGGAGTTCCAAAGATACGAGAAAAATCGACATTTTTTTCCCGGAACAATCAATCCAAATCATTCCAATCTCTATTATTTTTTAAGACTTTTTAGAAAAAGCAACGAAAGTTAAAAACTCACGCTGCTTTCTCTTAGCAATACAAAATCGATATTGGAATAAAGAAACGAAACGATATTAATTCATTTACTCATTTACAGAGATTGACGAATTTGCTCTTCATAAAACTTCTGCGGCTTTACTCCAATCTCAGACCAGCTCTTTTCGCCATCCTTAAACAAGATAACGGTAGGAATGTTCATGATACCATAACGGCGAGCCAGCTCTTGGTTATCATCCACATCCACCTTCAGAACCGTCAGGTTCTCTTCAAACGTTTTTGCGAGCTCCTCCACAATAGGGGCCACCATACGGCATGGGCCGCACCAGCTTGCCCAAAAATCGACGAGCACCAAAGGATTTTCGCTAATTAATTGATCAAAATTTTCTTTTGTAGCATGAATTACAGCCATAATATGAACTCCTTTTCTTAATTGAAATTATCCCTTATATTTTTCTAAAGTTATATTAGTTATCGTAACGTCTTTTATGGGCTTGCTGCCCTCACCAACCTCAACAGCCGCTATTTTATCAACAACATCCAAACCTTCAAATGCTTGGGCAAATACGGTATGACCTTTTCCGGTCGTATTATAAGCACCATCCAGTGTGGGATTTCCACCGTTTTCGGTATACAGTTTTTTATAGGCATCCGAGATTTTACTCATGTCTACCAAATTCCCATATTGAGTAGTAACTGCTTCGGGATTTTGCTTGTACACATCATAACCTTGTTCATAATAGGCCCAACCACCAAATGCAGATGCCGGAGTCTGATTAATAAAAAACTGACTGCCGTTAGTATTGGGTCCGGAATTTGCCATAGCGACCGCACCGCGAAGATTCACCAACGATTTGCTAAATTCATCTTCAAAGGGTTTGCCAAAAGCACTTTCTCCACCCATACCGGTTGCGGTTGGGTCACCGCCCTGTATCATAAAATTGTTAATAACCCGGTGAAAGGTAATTCCATTATAATATCCCTTTTTAACTAGCTGCTTGAAATTATCTACTGTTTTTGGTGCAGACTCTGGGAAAAAACGCAGCTTTATCTCTCCCATACTGGTCTTCATTATAGCAATTTCTTCTCCAGCAGCGGGCTTGTCCAGTTGATACCCCAAAGCTTTCTCTTGCTGATTCGCAGAACTTGAATTTAGCTGTTGTTCTGATGCACTCGAATTCTGCTGTTCCGCAGCGCTGGAATTTTCTTGTTTATTATTAACCTCGTTTTTGGGCTGACTCGCGCAGGCTGTCAGCATCAGAAGAGTAGATAACCCCACTAGTGCGATACGCAATCTTTTCTGCATTAAACCACCTTCCCTTTCACGTCTCATCTATTTTGTTTCATATTTTAGTCTATTTTGTTTTAATATGCAAGCTTTTCCATCCAAGATGGATATGAGTCATACTTTAAGTTTTTCTAAAATTCTCGGAAGAAAAAATGACCGTAAAATTACTGTATCACAACCATTTTGGCTCAAAAAAACCGGAAAGCAGTTCAACCTATGGATTTCAGTATTACTCACGTGTTTTTTTGCATATAGATGTTTTGACCGGAAAAAGGAGGTAAAAGAATGGGCCTGAATACTTATAAACCCGAGGGCTGGAAGATTGACACACCGGAAAACCGGGCTGCTATGGCAAGCATGACTGCCCTAATGGATGCAAGCCGGGACGAAAAAATACTGGAAGGACGGGCGCTAGTTTGTGACAGCATGCACAATTTGCTGGTAGACCTGGGCTGCATGAAGGGACTCATCCCGCGTGAAGAAGGTGCTTTGGGCATTCGCGAGGGAACTACGCGAGACATTGCCATCATCTCACGAGTGAACCGCCCTGTCTGCTTTATCATAACCGGATTCCAAAAGGATGATGCAGGCAACCCAATTGCGGTGCTTTCCCGAAGAGCGGCTCAAGAAAAATGCCGGAGAGAATACATAGAAAAACTCCAGCCCGGCGATGTAACCGACGCACGCATTACCCACCTGGAAACCTTTGGTGCTTTTGCAGACATTGGCTGTGGTATTATCTCATTATTGCCAATTGATGCAATCTCGGTTTCGCGCATTGACCACCCGAGAGAACGCTTTACAGTTGGAATGGATATTCGCACCATCATTAAATCGATGGAGGGAGATCGCATCACACTTACTCAAAAAGAGCTTTTGGGTACCTGGGAAGAAAATGTTGCTTTGTTCCACACAGGAGAAACCGTTGCGGGTATTATTCGCTCCATTGAGCCATACGGAATTTTTGTTGAGCTCGCACCCAACTTAGCCGGGCTTGCAGAAATAAAAGAAGGAATCCAACCCGGGCAACAGGCAAGTGTTTATATTAAAAGCATTCTGGCATCTCGCATGAAAATTAAACTTGTTATTATTGATACCTTCGATTATTCTTACCGTCCGATTCCACCAAAATACTTTTTTAAGGGAGAACACATGGATCGTTTTGTTTACTCACCGGAATGTAGTGATAAGCAAATTGCAACCGAATTCTCACAAACTTAAAATAATCGAAACTTGCCTATTTCATTTTTACTGCAAGAGAAATACCAATTTACAGAAAAAGCCCGCGAAGCAGAGAAAACACTGCTCGTGGGCTTTTTTTATTCTTTCTGCGATTGCAGCCGAAGAATATGTGAATCTATTAACTGCCGAAAGGTATGGTTGTTACCATTCTTTCCATTTTCATCTTTATAATGCAAGGGCTTGTAATACGGAGTTAGCGTTTGCTGCTTTAAAAATTGCAGTGCCTCTTTGCGGCTGCGTGCATTTTCAATAACACCAGCCAGCTTTACGGCATACATCGCATTGTAAGGCTCCAAACGGTATGCTTCTGCTAAATTTGTAAGAGCCGATTCATGCTTTCCCAAGTTCTCTTGTGCCTGCGCCAAAATCATATACATTTCGGCTCGGCTCCTTGCCCAACGGCTAATTGTAATTCCATCCTCTACAATGGTTCCGTATGACAAGCTATCCCATCCAGGGGTTTCAAGGTACTCTTGTGCATATTTTGCGGTCAGCACATTATCTTCGCCTAGCCAACTGCTGGCCGTGGCGGCAATATAAAGCTGTTGCGGTGTTTTGGGTACACCACATAGAGATATCACTTTGCGCAGCCTTTCATGATCGTTCAAAAGCTTTGCGTACAAGCGCTGTGCCTCTTCTTCTTCTTCATAGTCGGCAGGGATTGAGGCCCCAATGAAACGAAATAGAGCTGCCGCTAAATTAGGGCGACTATTTACTGCGGATTCCATTGACAACACCCACTTTCACTTCTTCGAATGCCCCCATTATAACATAAATCATTCCGTGAGTATATAAGATTCCCAATTGTATTTGCACAATTACAAAGCAGATAATTCTTATCATACTATGCAGTACCCCTACATCGAACGTCTTCGATATAGGGGTACTTTGGCACAGTGAATTATTCCTCAATGGATGATTCTACAAAAGCAAATTCTCCATTCTCATAATTGCATACAATCTGCGTTCCCGCACGCACTTTCCCTTCTAGCATCAGCTCGGAAAGGCGGTCCTCCAGCTTTGTTTGAATCGCACGGCGCAATGGGCGTGCCCCGTAGATGGGGTCAAAGCCTTCTTTTGCAATTTCAGCAATTGCACTCTCTGAAAATTCAGCAGAAATACCGATTTCACTCAAACGCTTCTGCAAAATCTTGAGCATACGGCCTGCAATTTCACGAATGTTTTCATCCGAAAGCTTGTGGAATACAATAATGTCATCCACGCGGTTTAAGAACTCTGGGCGGAAAGTACTCTTCAGCTCCCCAAGCACCAGCTCTTTTACCTTTTCGCTGTCGACTTTTTGAATATCTTCCGATGCAAAACCAAGGCTGCCCTTTCTCTCGGTAATCAGGCGCGCACCAACGTTTGAGGTCATAATGATAACAGTATTTTTGAAATCAACCTTTCTTCCCTGTGCATCAGTGAGTCTGCCGTCCTCCAAGATTTGTAGAAGAATATTAAATACATCGGGATGAGCCTTCTCAATTTCATCAAACAGCACTACGGAATAAGGCTTGCGGCGAACCGCTTCGGTAAGCTGACCGCCCTCATCATAGCCTACATATCCGGGAGGCGAACCAACCAGACGAGAAACAGTATGCTTCTCCATATATTCGGACATATCAAGACGAATCATCGCATTTTCATTCCCGAACATTGCTTCTGCCAACGCCTTTGTCAGCTCGGTTTTACCAACGCCAGTAGGCCCAAGGAAAATAAAGGAACCAACGGGGCGCTTGGGGTCTTTCAGGCCAACACGGCCGCGGCGTATCGCTCTGGCAACGGCACTTACTGCCTCCTCCTGCCCAACCAAACGCTGGTGCAGAGTCTCTTCCAAATGGAGCAGTCGTTCGCTTTCCTCTTCGGTTAGCTGCACAACCGGAATTCCAGTCCATACGGACACTACATTGGCAATATCTTCGGGCGAGACTTCTCCACCTTCGTGAGAACGCTTTTCGGTCCACGAGTTCTTCTGATTTTCCAGCTCATCCTTTGCCTTTCTCTCTTCGTCCCGCACCTTAGCAGCACGTTCAAATTCCTGCGCGTTAATGGCGGCAGATTTCTCCTGCTCCAATTCCTTAATGCGCTTTTCCAGCTCCTGTAAATCCGTAGGTGCGGTAAAGGCACGTAGGCGAACACGAGAAGACGCTTCATCCATCAAATCGATTGCCTTATCCGGCAAAAATCGATCTGCAATATAACGGGAAGAAAGCTTAACCGCTGCTTCAATCGCTTCGTCTGTAATTCGAACCTTGTGGTGAGCTTCATAACGGTCACGAAGCCCTTTTAAAATCTCTATCGCTTCCTCTTCACTCGGCTCACCAACCATTACCGGCTGGAAGCGGCGCTCCAAAGCAGCATCCTTTTCGATATATTTACGGTATTCATTGATGGTTGTTGCACCAATCACCTGAAAATCGCCGCGGGCGAGCGCGGGCTTTAAAATATTAGCCGCATCGGTAGAGCCTTCTGCAGAACCTGCACCAATAATGGTGTGCAGCTCATCGATGAACAAAATGATATTACCTGCGTTGCGAACCTCATCCATCGCAGTTTTGATTCGTTCTTCAAAATCACCACGATACTTCGTGCCGGCAACCATACCAGTTAAATCAAGTGTGATAACCCGTTTGTTTTTCAGAAGCTCAGGCACCTGACCCTCTGCTATCTTTAAAGCAAGCCCCTCTGCGACGGCTGTTTTGCCAACGCCAGGCTCACCAATGAGGCAAGGGTTGTTTTTGGTGCGGCGAGAAAGAATCTGAATCACTCGCTCAATTTCGGTTTGTCTGCCTATTACTGGGTCTACGCCGCCTTTTGCTGCAAGTGCGGTAAGGTCCCGACCAAACTGATCAAGCGTTTTGGTGCCACCTTTGCCGCCCTTACCCGACGAAACAGATGGCATACCAGAGCCAGAAGAAGATTCTTCCCCACTGCTCAAAGCAGAGCTGATTTCGTTTAGAATGTCACTGGTCTTTGCACCAAGTGACTGGAGGAACCGAACGCCGTAGCTGTCGCCCTCCGATAAAATTGCGATGAGCAAATGCTCTGTTCCAACGTAGTTATGACCAAGCCGTGCCCCTTCCATTACTGCAATTTGCAGAATTCGCTTGCTGCGGGGTGTAAAATCATCGGCAGAGAGGTTGGTTTTGGTTCCGGTACCTATTTTATCCGCCATAAGCTGTTCCATTTTTGTTGCGGTTACTTGCAGCTTATTGAGTACGGTGGCAGCAACACCCGATCCTTCTTTTAAAAGACCGAGCACAATATGCTCACTGCCGATATACGTATGCCCTAGGTTTTCCGCCGATTCAATGGCCTGATTCAGAGCGGTGTTGGCTTTTTCTGTAAATCCGTTAAAACGATACATAGATCGTCCCCCCTTTTTCATTTCAAAAAGATGTTTTATTTTATTTCTATTTCCATACTAACTTGCAATCAGTTTGCAAAAGAATCTTTGAGCCGCTCAGAAACAATTCCTGCCCGCAGTGTATCCCTTTCGGTGGCGGTCATTTTCTTCGTCAGCATCATCGTAGCCGGTTGCACCTGCACAATTAAACTATTAATAGTGTCGTATGAAATACCGGTGATAAGCTCCGTTGCTACTCCCATTCTCACATAAGAAATCAGCCGCATAAATTCGTCGCTTCTTAAAACACGGGCACTTTTTAATATGCCTATGGAGCGGAAAATCTGGTCTTGCGCTTCCACCGTCTTGACCAATTCGGTTCGGGCGTTTTTTTCTTGCGTAATCAATTGCTCTGCAATACTTTTTAAGTTTGCAATCGCCGCTTGCTCGCTAAGCCCAAGTGTGACCTGATTGGAAAGCTGATAAAAAGCCCCTATCGGCTCACTGCCCTCCCCGTAAATACCACGTATCACAAGTCCGAGCTTAGAAAGACTGGAAGCTACCCGGCGCATTGCACCACTCTCTTGCAGAGCCGGCAAATGCAGCATTAAAGAGGCACGCATACCGGTACCAATATTTGTTGGGCACTGTGTTAAATAACCCAGACTCTCATCGAATGCAAAATGCAGGCTCTCGTTGAGCAATGTATCCACACGGTCTACCGTTTCATAAGCGCCCTCCAAATCAAGACCCTCGCACATGACCTGAATTCGCAGATGATCTTCTTCATTAATCATAATTGAAATGGTTTCATCTTGCGTGAGTAACAAGCCTCTACCGTTTGGCGTAGAGATAAACTCCGGGCTGACCAAATGGCGTTCCACCAAGGAGACTGCCTCGTTTTGTCCAATGTCATCTAAGCTAATATAACGAAAGCTGTTTGAAATAGAGCTGTTGCCGCGCATTACGGCATCGTGCACCGCTTGCTCTACTTTCGCACGCTGGTCGGCGCTCATCTTAACCGGGAAAGGGTAATCCTGCAAATTTCGTGCCAGCCTTACACGGGTACTAATAACCACGTCGGCCTCCTTGCCACTTTTCTCGTACCATTTCATCATTCTTTGCCGCCCCCTTCCAGTGTTCTGATTTCATCACGTAGAACAGCTGCACGTTCAAAGTTTTGGCTTTCAATTGCCTGTTGAAGCTCTTTCTTTTTCAGGTTTAGCTCCGTTTGTTGCTCTTGTGGTGCAACACTCAGCTTAGCCTCCGGTGTTACCCGGAGTGCTCGACTGCTGGGATGCTTGCCAAAGTGATTTGTATTACCATGGATTCTTTGTATGGATGGCATCAGCCTCTCACGGAAGGTATGGTAGCATTCCGCGCAGCCAACCTTACCGCTCTGCGCTATCTCACCAAAGGAAGAACCGCAGCCCGGGCAGCGTTCGGTATCTGTCATTTCAGGACCCTGACTCCCAAAAAAACTGCCTAGTAAGCTGTTAAAATCTAATGAAAATGGGTACATAAAATTCCCGTACCCCGCCTTTTGGGCGCATTCCCCGCAAAGGGCATATTCCGTTAACTCCCCATTCACAATAATTTTCACATAGGTAGTGGCCGGGTTTTTCCCGCACATCTGGCATTTCATAACAATCCCTCCTACATACAATAGTCGAAAATCGTCTCCCGAGCTCATCTTTGGTAAGGAAGACGTTATAGCTTTACTCACAATTAATTAAATTCAATATTTTAGATCTGTGTCATCAGCATATGCTTAAAAATTGCTGCGCGAAGCACATCCCGCTCTTCTTTTAAAACATTTTGGTAACAACGGTCATTTAAAGCTGCTGCCATAATCTTTGCCGCTTTTTCCGAAAGAATATCACGCTCAAGCAAATTTGTTAACATGATTCGAGCCGTTGCACTGTCAAGCGAATGCCCTACGGCGTTTACTGTGTGCATAATGGCACTGCTTGCATTCATTTGTATTTGTGTAATGCGAATATATCCGCCTCCACCGCGGCGGCTTTCTACCAAATAGCCCTGCTCCGGTGTAAAGCGCGATGTGATTACATAATTGATTTGGCTGGGCACACACCCCAGTGCAACTGCCAGTTCATTTCTTTGTATTTCTGCTTTTCCATTCTCTTCTTCTAATAATGCCAATATATAGTTGGCAACATGATCGCTCATTCTCATGATACCCATCCATCCGTTTTCTGATTTTGACTTTCTTTGACTTTGTATTTTCTATTATATAACGTCTGTTTCTATAGTCAAAGTCAGTTAAAGTCAATTTAGGCTGATTTTCGCAAATAGTAGCAATTTATCTTGCTCAGCATATTATTTTCTAAGGATTCTTAATGGTTTCTTATAATTGCTGCACCGCCCTTTTAAATATATTCATACGGGCGAAATTCAATTGCTGAGAAGAGATGAAGCGGAGATTTTTCAGCAGAAAATATTGCAGTAAAATTATTGTAACACCATTTCTCCGCACGCAATATACTATAGTGTAAACCGAAAGGAGGAATACAATAATGTGTAACAATAACTTTGGTGGTGGCGGTTGCTGGTGGATCATCATTTTAGTCCTTCTGTTCTGCTGTGGCGGCTGGGGTGGCTGCGGTGGCGGATGCGGTAATGATTGTGGCTGCAACAACAACAACTGTGGTGGCTGCGGCGGCTGCGGCTGCTAATTCATCGCTCTGCAAACGATCTAACCCGCACACACAAAAAGGGAGCTGTGGAAAACCCACAGCTCCCTTTTCTCATATGTGTTACAACTCATGTTTTGTTTTGTACAAAAGAAGTGCCTGCGCCAATTGATCGGGACACGAGGTATTTCTGCGCCCGCAGCGAATCCCTTGCAAGCGAAGAATCACATCATCTACTTTCATTCCCTGCACAAGCGCACCAATACCTTGGCTGTTCCCATCGCAGCCACCAATAAATTCAACCTTTTGCACCGTATCCTTCAAAACATCGATTACAATTTTTGAAGAACATACCCCACTGGGGCGAAATTCATACAGCATTGCTTTCCTCCTCTCTTTCATCTTACGATACATAATGGAAAAGAATTTTTCATAGAAAAATTTCTTTCGTTTAGAAAGAGAAAACCAGCTTGCAATACCCTGAATTAGCCGCCTGATTTTATTTTGCGGCTTCTCTTTCTCAAAGCATCTAATTGCTCATCGGGAGTGGTGAATGCCCCAAGCCCACAGGAATGAGAAGTATACATACCGTGAAAATCAGAACCACCCGTCATAATTAAACCACGCAGACGCGCCAGAGCCATATATTGAGGAATATCCTCTTCCTTATGGGTGGGGTGCCAAACCTCAATTCCGTCAATTTCTCCGCGCTCTGCGAGCTCCAGCATAAGGTCATGACCATCGTATTGGCCGGGATGCGCCATGATGGCTACGCCGCCCGCCTCATGAATCTGCCGAATTACATCGTGTACATCGGGATATTCAATCGTACTGTAAGCAAGCCCTCCACGTGGGCTAAACAGCTTGTGGAACACAGAACCAAACATTTCAGTGGTATATCCCGCATCAATCAAAGCGTGCATAATGTGCTGTTTATAAATATTGGTGCAGCCTTGCGCACGACGCAAAAACATATCTGCTGGTATTGGGTACAACCGCATTACCTTTTGCATCATAATATTAGCCGCTTTTTTACGCGATTCACCAATCCGCTTACAAAGGCCCTCGAGACGGTCCGGACTTTCGCAATCGTAACCCAAAATATGTACCTTTCTGCCACGAGCATTATCATAAGCAGAAATTTCTATTCCGGGAATTACCTCAATCCCTTGGCGATCTCCAAATATTTTTGCTCTCGTTGCTCCCGCAAAGGTATCGTGGTCTGTTACCGCTATGGTAGAAAGCCCCTTTATTTTAGCCAGCAACACCAGTTCATCAATGGAAACCGCGCCGTCTGACATTCTTGTATGACAATGTAAATCCGCTGCCATTTTTATCCCCCTCTTATTTTTGGTAAGTAAATAATAATTTTGTATTATAATGATTATTAGATTATTTGTAATTATTTTCTTTATTTATTTCGATGAGAACACAGGAAAAAGGGAACAAACCTACGCTCTTAGAGCCCAGTTTGCCCCTGTTCCTTACAAGTCATTTACCTTAGATAAAACGTTTCTCTAAGTGACCAAAGAAAGAAGCCTTCGTAACAAAGCTTCTTTCTCAATAATTGAACTATTCAAAACCTTATTTTCTAAGAAGAAGTTCCGAATTGAATTTTTTTGCTGAAATAAACAAGAGCAGTACGTCCACAATAAACAATACAATTCCAGCGATTAAAGTCCATAAAGCCTCTACGTAAATCAGCCCCGTAAACTGTGCAATCATAATCAGCACCAGCGGCATTACAATAAACCCTGAAAGCTGCATAGATTCTAAGTAACTTTTTGAACGGCCAGAAAGAAGAACCATGAATATAACACCGAAGATTGTAGTAGCAGGTGCAAGTACAAAGACGAGCGCTAACCAATTCCAATTTAAGAAAAACGGCATTTTTAAAATCAAATTCCCGGCTCCTACTACAATTGAAAAAACAAGAAACGAAATCGTTGAAATAACAAGGGAAAGCGCTGCACAGCCAGCTACCTTTGCCTTAAAGAGACTGCGCGCTGAAAGCGGCGTAAGGAGCAGTGTTTCCATCGTTCCCCGTTCCTTTTCCCCCACAAAGCTTGCGGCCGCTGTTGTTGTGGAAGACATGAGTGGAATCATTAAAAAGAACATGGGACAAACCATATTTACCATGAGGTAAAACATGGACTGCTTTAAATCAAAGAAAGCAATAAGTTCCTGCGGCATGAGCTTCATCATGTTATCTACCCCATTGAGTTGGTCCGCAGGGGCATACATTACCAGTAAAAGATAAAGTATTGGCAAAACCACAACCATAGTAACTGGAAGAGCAATTAACGTGCCGCGAACACTACGCAAATGCCACACTTCATGAAAATCTTTCTTTAAAACAGCGAGTTCAGAATTAGACAACAGCTTCACTTTGCCACCTCCTGACTTTGCAAGAAGGAAAAATAAACATCCTCTAGTGTGGGTCGAATCAGTCGCGCCTCATATACAGGAATATCCTGCGCTATTAAATCCCGCAAAATTGCAGGCATCTCTGCTTCCGAAGCAATTTCCGTTTCCCAATACTCACCATTTTTCTCAAAACCGGGTAAAGTTTGTTCCGTATCGGTAAGAATACCTGCTTTTATATGGCAGCCGGCACCTTCGCATAAAGTAGTAAAGTTCCCTTGAAGAACCATTTTACCGCGATGCAGAATTCCATAGGTACTGCATAAATCTTGCGCATAACGAAGCTGGTGCGTACATAAAAAAACAGTCACACCACTCTTTTTTGCAAGTGAGGTTATCATTTCATTTACAGCTTGCGCCGATTCGGGGTCAAGCCCACTGGTAGGCTCGTCCAAAAAAAGCACCTGAGGCTCGTGCATTAACGCACGAGCCAACGATAGACGCTGCATCATACCAGTAGAATACTGATTTGCTTTTTGTTCACGAGCCTCCCAAAGGTCAAGGCTACGGAGAAGCAGCTCCGCCCTCTCCTTTGCTTGCGCACGTACTAATCCGGCTGTTTCGCCGAAAAACTCCAAATTCTGTTCGCCCGTCATAGTGCCGTACATGCGGGCCGTTTCTGTCATAACACCGCAAAGGGCATGAACCTTTTCCGGTTCCTTTAGCGGGGAAAGCCCCATTACAGAGCATTCACCGGAGGTAGGCCGCAGCAAACCGGTTAATAGCTTTACCGTAGTCGTTTTTCCTGCGCCATTTGGGCCGAGAAAGCCACAAACACCACCCTGCGGAACTTGAAGTGTTAAGTCCGAAAGAGCCTGTGTCGTTCCATTATACGACTTTCCCAGAGATTGCGCAACAATCGCACTCATAAACCCGCCCACCTCCATTTTATTCTATTATGCCCTTTGCTCCATATGAATCTTCGTTAAATCGTGAATCTCTTCCACATTTTCTTTTATACCGCGCTTGTCGGCGGTAGCCAAAAGCTTCTGGCGGTTTTTCATCAGCTTCTGTACCGATTCCACACCACCGGGGCCTGCAACACAGCCGCCTTCGCAAGCCATACCCTCAATCAGGTCTTCCTTCATACGGCCGGCATTCATCACCATAAGCTGTTTTTTGCATTCTTTCGCGCCACTGCACTTCACGCAGGAAACCTCTTTATCAAAGCCGTCCTCTGCAAGAGCAGCTTCCACAGCCGCAGTAACACCACCGCTAACTGCAAAATTCTTACCCTTGATGCTACCGTCTTGCTCATTTTCAACTTCTAGAGTTTCTACTTCAATCTCTTTTGCGTCAAACATTGCAGCAAGCTCTTCAAAGGTCATTACATAGTCTGCGGTATCTTCCGCTTTTTGAATTTCAAGCTTCTTCGCAACACAAGGGCCAAAGAAAACAACTAAAATATCCGGCTCTTTCTCTTTTAAGTACCGCACCGTTAGAGTCATGGGAGACGCTGTATGTGAAATATTAGGCTCTAATTTCGGGAAATGCTTCTCGATCATATCTACAAAAGCGGGGCAGCAAGAGGTAGTCATTTTCTTGCCTTCTTCAACGGCCTCTTTTAGCTCCTGCGCCTCATGGTATGCGGTTGCATCGGCACCCAAAGAAACCTCAACTGCTTCTGCAAAGCCAAGGCGACGCAAGCCTTCCTTTAGCTGCCCTACATTTGCGGTACCAAAATGACCCTCAATTGCAGGTGCAAAAACGGCGTATACCTTTTTGCCAGACTGAATTTCTCGAATCACATTCACAAGGCTGGAACGGTCTGTAATTGCACCGAACGGGCAGCCTGCCATACATGCACCGCAGCTAATGCAACGGCTGTAATCAATCGCTGCCATACTGTATTCGTCCATTGTAATGGCATTAACTGGGCAGGAACGCAGGCAAGGACGCATCGTATCCGAAATGGCATTGTAGGGGCATGCAGCAGCACAGCGGCCGCACTCCTTACACTTAGCGGGGTCAATATACGCACCGCGGCCGGTAACGCTAACCGCACCGAAAGGACATGCCGCAACACATTTTTTTGCCAAACACTTCTGACAGTTGTCCGTTACATTAAAACGGTTAATCGGACACCCTTCGCACGCAGCCGGTACAACACCAATTACTGCATTTTCTTGCTGGCGGGGAAGGTCTTCACCACATGCTGCGGTAACACGCTCACGAATAATTTCGCGCTCACGGTAAATACAGCAGCGGAAGGCAGGCTGCGGACCGGGAATAATCTCATAAGGAATATCCCCCAAGTGCTCTGACAGTTGATTGTCAAAACTCATACGAGCCACCGAAGATAATACTCGGTACTTAAGCTGTTTTGCGTCATTGTCATACTTCATGCTAAAATCCACCCTACTTTTATCATTGTATTTTTATGGCGTACAGTAAAAATCATAAGAAACGTTCCGCCCTTTATCTAAAATAGTGCGGAACCGTTTCGTTTTATCATTGTGATTATTATAACATTACTAGTGTATAATAACAAGAGAGAAATATAATCTTCATGCAAAAAAAACATAAAAAAACCATAAATGAATACTCGAGTAAAGTGCACAAAAAACAGCGCTTATTTCTGTAATTCGCTTGAATTATAATGAGTGAATTCGTAGGATTTTGTTTTTCTCTTCCGCTTGCGAAATTTGTAATAAATGAATAAATATTATTTTTTATCAAAAGAATCATTTAAATACATGTGTGTTTCTGTGAAGTACACTTTTCTGTTTCTTTTTTAAGTTTACTATCTTGATTGTTGTTTGAAATGATAAAAAGAAAATGTAAAAAAACAGACGACTTATTTACAAACTCCAAATCAATTTACACCTAAAAAAGCTCTTACCTCTTCCAATAAGGACAAATATTTTCCATCTGAAACACCCACTAATGTAAAACCCTCAATGTCTTGCAAAGTGATTTCTGCGGAAAGGGGCCTATTGAGAAAAGGGTATCTTGCTTTCTCTCGCATAGATGGAGAAAAATAGCCATAGAAAAATTCATTCGTTTTATCCGTTTCTTTATTTAAGAAAAAAATGTAATCACGATTCGGCTCTGAGGGTCCATAATCGAGTAAATAATGAACCGTTTCTCCATTCATTTCTTGGGAGTAATATGTTTCCGCAATTTTTATTGTTTCGCCTTCTTTTACATTCCCCTTAAAAACTTTTGAAATTTTAAAAGAAGATACGGTAACACCATAAAATGCTGTATCATTTTTATTCGGATCAGGATAATACAGCTTTTGTTTTGCATCATCTAAAAGAGTACCAACCACAATATAATCAGATAGATTACTCAATTCTTTTAAATTGGAAGCATCATAAATATAACACAATCGTTTAACTACACACCTACTACTAACAGGTATTTCTTGTAAGCTAGTGTCTGTAAAAACTGTTGTGGCTGTATTACAAGAAACCAAAGATGTTAAAAAGAAAAGCACGGTAAACGAACCTAACATTTTATATTTCATGAGCGCATATCACTCCATTAATATTATTTTAGAGGTATATTAGTGAACGACACATTCTAATCTCCAAATTATACCATAAAGAAATAAAAAAATAATATTTTAATTAATTTTTTCTTGCATTTTGTGATTATTTATAGTACAATGCAACTCGAAAAGAAAAGTAGGATCAAAGCCTATTTTCAGTGAAAGTAAATTTACTTTCGCAGCAACAACTTTTTTTGACCATTTCTTTTGCATACTGCAGGAGAAATCAAACGCCATACGGACAGCTGGGTCAAAATGCCGATTGGCAACTTTCGTTGCCTTATTGATTGAGCCGTTGCTCAAATTTTATAAGTTGGTTACTTAAAACCGTGTGCATTCGCACATTACGCTTGTGAAACAATCAATAAGAGTAGTAAAAGTAAGTTATTGCTATATAGACTCTGATTCTCTGTGCTTTTGAATAAATAATAGCGGATATGTGCATACCCTTGCGCATGAACCGCTCAAAATAAAACAAAACGAACAGAAATTGTTGACTCAAGTGGTAAGTGCGGCACGCGCCGTCTTTCACTTGAGTCTTTTTTATTTTTAAGGCCATACTCCTAAAAAGACTTACTCATGAAAGCATTTGCACCCCTCTCATTTAGAGAGATTGACCATTCATTTCTTTACAAAAATACGCCGGGAATCAGGTGACGGTATGGAAAACAAACTGAAATTATATGGCTTTAACAACTTAACAAAATCCCTCAGCTTTAACATCTATGACGTCTGCTACGCCAAAAGCGAACGGGAGCAGCGCGACTACATCGCCTATATTGACGAGCAGTACAACTCCGAACGCCTGACCGGGATTCTGGAGCGCGTAACCGAAATGATTGGCGCGCATGTGCTCAATGTTTCGAAGCAGGACTACGACCCACAGGGCGCAAGCGTTACCTTTTTAATTGCGGAGGAATCGATGCTGGCAGGGCGCCGAGCCGGAACCCGTGCGGAGCTTGCAGGTGAAACCATGGTGGCGCACCTCGATAAAAGCCACGTGACGGTGCATACCTACCCGGAGTACCACCCAGACACTTTTCTCGCAACCTTTCGGGTGGATATTGACGTTGCCACCTGCGGCGAGATCACGCCTCTAAGTACCCTCGATTATTTAATCGGCAGCTTTGATTCCGATATTATTACCATGGACTACCGTGTGCGCGGCTTTACGCGCGACGTAACGGGGAAAAAGCTGTTTATGGATCATAAAATGACATCCATTCAAGATTACATCGACGATAAAACGCTTCGCAGTTACGATGCAATCGATTTGAACGTATATCAATCCAATCTTTTCCATACCAAAATGCTGATTAAAGACATTAATTTGCAGAACTATCTGTTTAATACCGACGTTTACGAGCTGCCACCCCAGGCAAGGCTAAAAATTACAGACAGCCTGCGGCGAGAGATGATTGAGATTTTCTCCGGCAGCAACGTGTACTGAACAGAAAGGAGGCTCTTTATTGAATAAATTGGACCAAACTCGTATGCCCATCCGGCAGGCACTGCTGGATTTTCAGGCTGAGCGGGTCGTTCCCTTTGATGTTCCCGGGCATAAGCACGGGAGGGGGAATCCCGAACTAACCCAATTTCTTGGCGAGCGCTGTATGCAGCTCGACGTAAACTCCATGAAGCCGCTGGATAACTTGTGCCACCCGGTTTCGGTTATCCGCGAAGCGGAAGAACTGGCCGCTGACGCATTCGGCGCAGCGCACGCTTTTTTCATGGTAAACGGCACTACCTCCGCCGTACAGGCAATGGTGCTTTCCGCCTGCAAACACGGGGATGAAATCATTCTCCCCCGCAACGTACATCGTAGTGTGATTAATGCGTTGATTTTGTGTGGTGCAACCCCCGTCTACGTAAATCCCGAAACCGACCATCGCCTTGGCATTTCTCTTGGAATGCGCCTCTCTGCTTTGGAGCAAGCAATTCGGGAACATCCAAAGGCACGTGCGGTTCTCGTTAACAACCCCACCTATTATGGCATCTGCTCCAATTTAAAGGCCATTACAGAGCTAGCCCACCGGCACAATATGCTTGTGCTGGCAGATGAAGCACACGGCACACACCTATATTTTGGTGAAAACCTGCCTATGAGCGGTATGAAAGCCGGAGCGGACATGGCCTCCGTAAGTATGCACAAATCCGGCGGCTCCCTCACCCAAAGCTCGTTCCTGCTCGTTAACAGCGGCGTCAGCGAAGGGTATGTGCGGCAAATCATCAACCTAACTCAGACTACCAGCGGGTCTTACTTGCTGCTTTCGAGTCTCGATATTTCCCGGAAAAAGCTTGCCACGGAGGGAAAAGAAATCTTTCGCCGTGTGAATGAAATGGCAGAGTATGCCCGCGGAGAAATCAACCAGATTGGTGACTACTACGCCTACTCTCGCGAGTTAATCAACGGCGACACCGTATTTGATTTTGATACCACCAAGCTTTCCATTAACACCTTGGAGCTAGGCCTTGCGGGAATTGAAGTGTATGACATTCTACGAGATGAATACGACATTCAGGTAGAGTTTGGCGACCTCGGCAATATACTGGCTTATCTCTCCGTTGGTGACCGCCACCGTGATTTGGAGCGGCTGGTTGGCGCACTCGCTGAAATTCGCCGCAACTATAAGCGCGACAAAACGGGCATGCTGAGAATGGAGTATATCTCCCCCATTGTTGCAGTTGCGCCGCAAAAAGCGTTTTACGCGGAAAAACAGGCTCTGCCTCTTGCACAAAGCGCAGGGCGCATTTGCAGTGAATTTGTTATGTGCTACCCACCGGGAATCCCGATTCTCGCCCCGGGCGAATTGATTACCGATGAAATACTGGAATATATTACGTACGCCAAAGAAAAGGGCTGTTTCTTAACTGGCCCAGAGGATTTGGAGCTGGAACGGCTCAATGTAATCAAGGAGGAATGAGCGGTGGATTTATGGTTTACAGAAAAACACGCGCCCGGCGTTCAGCTTTCCATACGGGTAGACCGTCAGCTATACAGCGCGCAGAGCGAGTTTCAGCGCATAGATGTATTTGAATCCGAGGAATTCGGCCGCTTTTTAACGCTTGACGGCTACATGATGCTCACTGAGCGCGACGAATTTATTTACCACGAAATGATTGTTCACGTTCCGATGGCGGTACACCCCAAGGTGCGGCGTGTTCTGGTGATTGGCGGCGGCGACGGCGGCGCAGTACGCGAGCTGATTCGTTACCCCGAAATTGAACGAATCGATTTAGTTGAGATTGACGAGCAGGTAGTGCGGGTATGCCAAGAGCATCTTCCCCTTACCGCATGCGGCTTTGATGACCCCAGAGTAAAGCTTTATTTTCAGGACGGCCTGAAATTTGTGCGCCGCCAGAGCGAGGAATACGACCTGATTCTCGTAGACTCTACCGACCCATTTGGCCCCGGCGAGGGGCTGTTTACCCGGGAATTTTACGGCAACTGCTATAAAGCCCTCAAAGACGACGGCATCATGGTCAACCAGCACGAAAGCCCATTTTATGCGGTAGATGCACTCGCCATGCAGAGAGCACACAAGCGAATTGTGAAATCCTTCCCCATTAGCCGCGTGTATCAGGCACATATTCCAACCTACCCCTCCGGCCATTGGCTGTTTGGGTTCGCATCGAAGAAATATCACCCACTCAAAGATTTAGACACAAAGCGCTGGAAGGAACGTAATATTCCGACCCGCTACTATAACACCAAGCTGCATAAGGGCGCATTTGCCCTACCAAACTATGTGGAGGAGCTCCTGAAAAATGTCGAACACATTGACTAAAAACATTGAAACCTTTTTGGGCTGCGACTGCGAGTACGAAGAAGCAAGAGCCGTACTATTCGG
Organism: Clostridium sp.; assembly: GCF_032576335.1. Taxonomy (GTDB): domain Bacteria; phylum Bacillota; class Clostridia; order Oscillospirales; family Acutalibacteraceae; genus Faecalispora. Next base: position 116,330 of record NZ_JAWFXC010000003.1, on the reverse strand, counting down.
CGCGCCGTTTGATTCTACCACGTCGTTTCGCCCCGGTACTCGCTTTGCCAGCCGTGCCATGCGGGCAGACTCCTTTGGATTGGAAACATACAGCCCGTATCAAGACAAGGATTTAGAAGAGATTTCTGTATTCGATGGCGGCGATTTAGAGCTTTGCTTTGGCGATACGCAAAAAGCTCTTTCCCAAATTGAAGAATTTGCCGCAGGTATTTTGCAAGACGGTAAAATGCCCGTTATGATTGGCGGCGAGCACCTAGTTACGCTCGGTGCGGTTCGAGCCGCGGTAAAAAAATACCCCGATTTGCACATCCTGCATTTTGATGCCCACGCAGACCTGCGCGAAGAATACCTTGGCACCACCCTCTCCCATGCAACAGTACTGCACCGCTGCTGGGATTTGGTTGGAGACGGCAGAATTTTTCAGTTCGGCATTCGCTCCGGTGACCGCAGCGAGTTTATTTGGGGCAAAGAGCATGTTACTACGCACAAGTTTAATTTTGAGGGACTGGAGAGCGTCATTAAAGCGCTGAAAGGCAAGCCCGTTTACGTCACAATTGATTTAGACGTACTTGACCCCTCCGTGTTCCCCGGCACAGGAACACCAGAGCCGGGCGGCGTAAGCTTTATACAGCTGTTGCATGCGGTAATGGTGCTCAATAGCCTGAACGTAATCGGGTGCGATGTAAACGAGCTCTCCCCCGTTTACGACCAAAGCGGAGTTTCTACCGCAGTTGCCTGCAAAATTCTGCGGGAGCTTCTTTTAACGGTAGTTCCCCCATCCAAATAAATTAATTATTCATATAAATAGAGGCCATACAGGAGGTATCATATTATGGGAAAAGCATTAATCATCGGTTGTGGCGGCGTTGCGAGCGTTGCCATTCACAAATGCTGCCAAAACAGCGACGTTTTTGAGGAAATTTGCATTGCAAGCCGAACGAAAAGCAAGTGCGATGCGCTTAAGGAAAAGCTTTCCGGCGGTAAGACCATCATACACACCGCAAAGGTGGATGCCGACAATGTAGACGAGCTTATTGCGCTCATCAAAGATTTTCAGCCCGATGTGGTACTGAATCTGGCTCTGCCTTACCAGGATTTGACCATTATGGACGCATGCCTTGCTACCAAAACCAATTATGTGGATACCGCAAACTATGAGCCGCTCGATACGGCGAAATTCGAATACAAATGGCAGTGGGATTACAAAGAGCGCTTTGAGAAAGCAGGCATTACCGCATTGCTCGGCAGTGGCTTTGACCCCGGTGTTACCGGCGTATTCTCGGCCTATGCGCAGAAGCACCAGTTTGACGAAATCAATTACATTGATATTCTCGATGCAAACGCGGGCGACCATGGCTATCCCTTTGCCACGAACTTTAACCCCGAAATAAATATTCGCGAAGTGAGTGCTAACGGCAGCTATTGGGAAAACGGCGAGTGGGTCGAAACCGAGCCGATGGAAATTAAGCGTGTGTATAATTTCCCGGAAATCGGCGAAAAGGATATGTACCTGCTCCACCATGAGGAGCTCGAGTCCCTCGCGCTCAACATCAAGGGAATCCGCCGTATTCGCTTCTTTATGACCTTTGGGCAGAGTTACCTGACTCACCTGAAATGCCTTGAAAATGTGGGCATGACCTCCATTGTGCCGATTGAGTTTGAGGGCAAGCAGATTGTTCCTCTCCAGTTCCTCAAAGCGGTTCTGCCGGATCCCGCCTCCCTCGGCCCGCGTACCAAGGGTAAAACGAACATTGGCTGCATTTTCCAAGGGAAAAAGGATGGCAAAGAGAAAACGTATTACATTTACAATGTTTGCGACCATCAGGAGTGCTACCGCGAGGTAGGTTCACAGGCCATTTCATACACCACCGGTGTTCCTGCCATGATTGGCGCGGCTCTGCTCATGACCGGCGTGTGGAACAAGCCCGGCGTGCACAACATTGAAGAGTTCGATCCCGATCCTTTCATGGATGCGCTCAACAAATGGGGCTTACCGTGGCAGGAAAGCTTTACCCCCGAACTGGTTGACTGATGATGGAAAGAAGCAAACTATATTTACAAGCCCCCTCCCCCAGCTTTGTGGTGGATGAAGCACTGCTGATTCAAAATCTGGAGCGTCTCGCTTTGGTACAGGAGCGCACCGGCTGCAAGATTTTATTGGCGCAAAAGGCGTTTTCCATGTTTTCGCTGTACCCACTCATCGGGAAGTACTTGAGCGGTGCAACCGCCAGCGGACTCTATGAAGCAAAGCTCGGTTATGAGGAAATGGGTAAAGAAAACCACGTTTTCTGCCCTGCCTACCGTGACGATGAGTTCGATGAAATTACCCGCCTGTGCGGCCATATTTTATTTAACTCCTTTTCACAGTGGCATAAATTCAAAGACCGTGCGCTTGCCGCCGGGTGCGAATGCGGCATCCGCATCAACCCGGAGTGCTCCACACAGGATCATGCCATCTACGACCCCTGCTCCCCCGGTTCACGGATGGGAGTAACCGCGGCGAATTTTCGCCCCGAGCTGCTGGATGGCATAACCGGCCTGCATTTTCACACACTGTGTGAGCAGAATGCCGATGCACTCGAGCAAACGTTAGATGCCGTGGAAGAGAAATTCGGTGAGTATCTTCCTCAAATGAAGTGGCTGAATTTTGGTGGTGGGCACCATATCACCCGCCCGGATTACGATGTAGAGAAGCTGATTTCCCTCATCAACCGCACACAAGAACGCTATGGTGTGCAGGTGTATTTAGAGCCGGGAGAAGCCGTGGCACTGAACGCAGGCTTTCTCGTTTGCACCGTGCTGGAGATTGTGGAAAACGGAATCTCCAATGCGATACTTGATACCTCCGCCGCGTGCCATATGCCGGATGTGCTCGAAATGCCCTACCGTCCTCCCCTGCTTGATTCCGGTTTACCGGAAGAAAAACCGTATTGCTATCGCCTTGGCGGGCCTACCTGCCTTGCGGGAGACATTATTGGGGATTACTCCTTTGACCATCCTCTTGCCCCCGGCGACCGCCTGATTTTCGGCGACATGGCGCATTACTCCATGGTGAAAACAAACACCTTTAACGGAATGGCTTTGCCGTCAATTGCAATTCTAGACCAAGCGGGCAATTTACGGGTGCAAAAGACCTTTGGATACGAAGATTTTAAAGAACGCTTATCATAATAAAAACAGGAGTGGTAAATTACCACTCCTGTTTTCTTTCTTTACTAGAATATTTTCTTTTAATTTATGCGAATCACTTGAATAACAATAAGCAAACAGGTATTATTTATTTATAATTATTATGTTAGCTCGTAAATCAAGAAAGGAAATTGGTAACATGGAAAAAACAAAAAAACGTATTCTGATTGGAGTGCTCACAATCTCTGTTGCAGCGGCTGCCGCTTTTGGCGGCACAAAATTGCTGATAAAACCTGCTGATTATATTCTGGACAACAGAAGCATTGTTAATCAAGGTGTTATGTTCGACTCTGTTGACCATGATAACGACACAGAAACCGCAACCGGATTAAGCCTTGGAAAAGATACTTATCGAGTCATTGTAAAAGATGACACAATGATTGTTCAAAACCGCGACAACGACGAAGTGATTAGTGTGAATCAACAGCAGGAGGATAACACCTATGTTCTGGAGTTAAAGAAACAACAGAGGATTCAGGTGACCTTCGATTCCACAAGAAATATGCTAAAGCTTGCAGGAGCAAGCGCCAAATAACATATCGTTCTGTAAAAGAGGAAGGCGCGCACAATGATTGTGTATGCCTTCCTCTTTTTAATTTACTTCACTTCAATGAAACAACTTTGTTTTTAGAAGTATGTTGAATTAGAAATAATTCCAGCAGAATGGATAAAGGCAAATTATCTAAAATCAACTCATACTTTATTTCTTCTTCAATGTAAAAAATCTTAACTGCCTGCAATACGGCAAGCTGTCTTTTGGGGCAAGGTTGAAGCCGAAGCTGATATTCATAGTCATCCACTCGCATTGTTACCTCATAGCTTGCATCCATTGCACTGGATTTGCCATTCTCTTTTAAATAACGGCATGCCTGTTCATACTGCTCCGGATACATTTTACGAATTATCATTTTTATTCCCCCTTGTTTTTTGCATAATATATCTATTTTTTACTATATCACAGAAGAGCCAATTAGTGTTATGCTCAATATCGGGCATAGAAAGAAGTGGTGGTAACCGAAAGATTACCACCACTCTTTTATAATTATTTAAATCTAAATCCCCCAAATTTCCCGCGCATACTCACGCACCGTGCGGTCACTGGAGAAGTGCCCGGCGTGTGCCGTGTTTGCAAGGCACTTACGTGAAAAATCCTCTGCGTTGCGGTAATCGCGGTTCGCCCGCAGCTTTGCATCGCAGTAAGATTCAAAATCTTGAAGCAGATAATATTGGTCTGGCTTATGCCACGATGCACCCTTGAGCAGAGAATCATACAGCTCACGGAATAAGCCGGTATCGCCGTCATCAAGCGTGCCGTCAATGAGGGTATCTACTACGCGGCGAATGCGCGGATTCGATTCGTACAGTGCTTTGGGGTGATAGGTATTCGAAATCTGCGCAATTTCATCTACCGTCGCACCGAAAATATAATTGTTCTCTTCCCCTGCCTGTTCCACAATCTCAATATTCGCGCCGTCCAGCGTGCCAAGCGTGACAGCACCGTTGAGCATGAGCTTCATGTTGCCCGTGCCGCTCGCCTCGGTACCCGCTGTGGAAATCTGCTCCGAGACGTCTGCCGCAGGAATCAGCTTTTCTGCGTAAGACACATTATAGTTTTGCACGAACAGCACTTGAAGCTTATCGTTTACCTCCGGGTCAGCACTCACCATACGGGCGATCTCGTTGATGAATTTAATGACCCCCTTTGCCCTGCGGTAACCGGGTGCCGCTTTTGCCCCAAACAGAAAAGCGGTGGGAGTAAAATCGGTGAGTGTACCGTCTTTGATGGCAAAATAAATATCCAAAATGGAAAACGCATTGAGTAGCTGACGCTTGTATTCGTGCAGACGCTTAATCTGCACATCAAAGATAAAATCGGGATTCAGTTCAAAACCATATTCATGAATGCGAACATGGTTGCAGAGCTGTATTTTTTTTTGTCGTTTTATCTCTCGGAACTGTGAAAGCGATGCTGAGTCATTAAGGTAAGCAGTCAGCTGTTCGAGCTGGCCTAAATCCGTAACCCACCCATTGCCGATGCGCTCGGTGATAAAGGCAGACAACTCCTGATTACACAGAGCAAGCCAACGGCGCTGGGTAATGCCGTTCGTTTTATTCTGGAAGCGCTCCGGGTACAATCGGTGCCACTCGGGCAGCACCGCATTTTTGAGTAGCTCGCTGTGAATTTTCGCCACACCGTTTGTGGCATGGGAGGCATACACCGCCAGCCTTGCCATGTGGATTTGTCCACCACTTATTATTTGCAGGTCAGCTTTGTCCTGCTGCGCTATGTTTTTCTCTTTTATATCACGATTCAAAGCGTTTTGCAGGAGAACTACATACGGGTACACCTGCGGCGCAACCGAAAGGAACAGAGAAACATCCCATTTTTCCAGTGCTTCTGCCATGATGGTATGGTTCGTGTATGCAAAGGTATCTCGTACTATTGGGAATGCCTCTTCAAACGAAAGCTGGTGCTCTTCCATAAGGATACGTAGCAGCTCGGGAATCGCGATAACCGGGTGGGTATCGTTTAGTTGAATTGCATATTCCAGAGGGAAACGTGAAAAATCTTCCCCATGCTTTAGAAGAAATGCTTTGATTAGGCTTTGCAGAGACGCACTGGTGAAAAAATACTGCTGTTTCAGGCGCAACTGCTTCCCGACAATGGTATCATCGTTCGGGTACAGTACCGCTGTTATTTCTTCTGCACGAACCCGCTCCGCTACTGCATCATCGTATTTTTGCAGGTTGAACTGCTCAAAATCGAATGCGTTTAAAGGTTCGGCCTGCCACAGCCGCAGGCGGTTAACCGTATTCCCGCCATAGCCGATTACCGGCATATCGTAGGGAATCGCACGCACCGTTTGATCGGCAAATGTTACGGTAACTGCTTCACTTTCCTGTCGGATTCCCCAAGGGTCACCCGCTTTCAGCCAATCATCTGCCGCTTCCTTTTGAAAGCCATCTTGAAAATACTGGTGAAACAGTCCGTATTTATATCGAATGCCAAACCCATTGAGAGGAATATCGTGCGTAGCTGCTGAATCCAAAAAGCAGGCGGCAAGCCTGCCGAGACCGCCGTTACCGAGGGCGTCATCGTCAATGCTTTCAAAAATACCGGAATCAAAGCCATTTTGATTGAGATAGGTGCGGCAGCGTTCCAGCAAGCCAAGGTTTAGTAGGTTACTATATATCAAACGGCCAAGCAGAAACTCTGCGGAGAAATAGCAGGCCCTCTTACCACTGTATTCCGAAAAGCTCAGTGATTTCATCGCCGCTTTTGATACGGCGTTATAAAGCTGCTCTACTGTTGCCTCCCGTGCGGTTGTTCTATAATCAAAATCCAGGTACTGGTCGATTTGCTGTTCAAACTGATTCATGCGCAACTCCTCCTGCGTAAAGGCAATCCACGAATTAAAACCATCTTAAGAGAATCCAATTCTTCTTCTCCCCCTTGGAGCAAGAAAATTAGAAGTATTACTTGTTCCCGCTGAGCCTGCCGTAAAGCTTCATCATTTGATGCAGGTTTTCTGCCAAACGCGGCGGGATTTGCCCCGGAGTAAGCCTCCAGCGCCAGTTCTGCCCTATAGTGGAGGGTGTATTGGTGCGGGCGCTATTTCCTAAGCCTAGTAAATCCTGCATTTGAAAAATAACGGTATTTGCAACGCTCGAATACCCTGCATGAATGAGCGCAGCAGGAACCTTACGATTGTTTTTTACATTTAAATACGCTCTGGCAAAGCGCATTGTTTTCTGCTTTTGGTGAGCAAAAAAACCTGCCAACGTTTCGTTATCGTGCGTGCCGCCGTATACCACTAGATTGCGCTCAAAATGGAACGGCAGATTCGAATTGGTTTCATCACTATCAAAGGCAAACTGCATCAACTTCATGCCCGGGTATCCGCTGATATTAAGCAGGCGGTCTACCTCTGGGATTACAACGCCTAAATTTTCTGCGATTACCCGCTTATTCCCCATCACTTCAGCAATGGCTTCAATAAGGGGAAGTCCCGGGCCGGGGTTCCACCAGCCGCTCAAGGCGGTAGTCTCCTCTGCCGGGATGGAGTAATAGTGTGCAATGCCAACAAAATGATCGATCCGAATAACATCATATAGGCGGGCAGAAAAGCGCATGCGGCGCTTCCACCACGTGTAACCTTCACGCTCCATAAATGCCCAATCGTACAGCGGGTTACCCCAAAGCTGGCCGGTTTCTGAAAACAAATCCGGCGGCACACCTGCCACCAAGGTGGGCCTGCGTTGTTCATCCAGTTGAAACTGCTCACTCTGTGACCATACGTCGGCACTATCTAGCGCTACATAAATAGGGATGTCACCAATAATCTCAATCCCCTTTTGATTTGCATATTCTTTTAGGCGGTACCATTGGCGGAAAAATTCGAACTGGCAAAACTTCCAGAACTCTATTTCTTCTGCATTGCGCTCACGGAAGGCACACAAGGCCTTTGGCTCCCGCAAGCGAAACTCCTCCGTCCAAGCCAGCCATTCCCTGCCGCCAAACTCATTTTTCAGCGACATGTACAGTGCGTATTCCTCCAGCCACTCTGCATTCTCCTCACAGAAGAGCAAATAATCCGCAGTATCTTGGTGTTTACTGCGAGCAAAAGCCTGACGCAAAACAGCAAAACGTTTCTCATACAGCGATGCGTAGTCCACATCCATTGGATTGCGCCCGCAATCCGATTCCTCTAGTTCTATTTGGGTTAATAGCCCTTGCTCCAACAAACAATCGAGGTCAATGAAGTACGGATTTCCTGCGAATGCGGAAAAGCTTTGGTACGGGCTGTCTCCGTAGCTGGTTGGCCCCAATGGCAGCACCTGCCACCAGCGTTGACCGGCCTCCACCAAAAAATCTACAAAATCGTAAGCCGCCTGTCCAAACGTACCAATCCCATAGGGTGACGGAAGGCTGGTAACCGGTAAAAGCACACCGGCTCCACGTTCCATCGGCTTTTGTTTTTTCATGTTATTCCCCCTTAGAACTTGCTACGCAGCGAACGCTTTCGCCTTCCCGCAAACGGAAATCGGCAAGCTCATGAACCGCTTGAGACTCATTTTCTATGCAATCGATTAGTATTTGCACCCCACGCTCCGCCATGCTTGATTTATGCTGTTCTATGGTGGCGAGCTTTGGGTTATAGTACTGCGCCAGCTCAATTCCATCAAAGCCCATAACTGAAATATCCTGCGGAATGGAAATGTTATGATCCAACAAATATCGGCAGGCTCCAATTGCCATTACGTCACTCATGGCAAATACCGCCGTAATATCCGGTGAATTTCGGAGCATTTTCTCCATGGCATGGTAACCGCTTTCATAAGAGAAACGCGCCTTTTGGTATTGTCGCTCTTCTAAGAACGCGACACCATATCGTTCAAAAGTCTGCTTACAACCCAAATAACGAAGGTAGCTGATGCTGTTGGTATCGAACCGATTACCACCAATTACCCCAATGTTACGGTGCCCTTTTTGAATGAGGTACTCTACTGCACTGGACGCGGCGGCGGTGTCATCTGTACTAACACTAGAAAGATAAGAAAAACCAAGGCGGTCAGCTGCCGTTGCCACCAGAACGCTTGGCAGGTAGATTTGCTCGAAACCCTCTATAAAATTCTGGAGGTTTCCGCCCAAAAACAAGAGGCCAAGCGGTTTGCTTTCGCGGATGAGTTGCTGCGCCTGAACCACCTCGTCATCCTCTTCATCAAGATAACAAATTTGCGCCGTGTACCCTGCTTTTTCAATTAACACTTGCATTTGCTCCAATATAGGGGCAAACAACATATTCGAAATACCCTTTACTAAAATTGCAATACTGTTGGTTGCCGTTTGCTTTAGCTGGCGGGCGTTCTGGTTGGGTACAAAGCGATGAGCCTCAATCACCGCCTGAATTTTTCGCTTTGTTTCTTCACTTACATCGGGATGATTATTCAGAGCACGCGACACTGTACTTACCGCAAACCCAGACTCCCTAGCAATATCTTTAATTGTCAATATAAACGCCCCCAGGGTGTATATTTAAGTTCTGTTTATCCTTTTACCGCACCGGACAATACCCCTTTGATTATATGCTTTTGGCAGGTAAGGTAAAAAATAATGATAGGTATAATGGAAAGCACCAGCATTGCCATCAATGCGCCCATATCACGCGAGCCGTACCCACCCTGCAAATATTGAATGGCGATTGGCAGGGTACGGAGCTTTGTTCCCACGACAAGGTACGGTAATAAAAAATCGTTCCAAATCCACATTGTGTTAAGAATCGCTACCGTAATCGCCGTAGGGCGAAGAATGGGAAATACAATCAGAAAGAAAGTTTGTAGTGGATTGCAGCCATCTATAATAGCGGATTCCTCAATATCAACCGGTACGCTCTTAATAAAACCGCTAAACATAAACACCGAAAGCCCCGCTCCGAACCCAAGGTAAATAACGATTAACCCAACGGGATTATCGAGCCGTAATGTGTTAGCGACTTTGACCATGGTGTACATGACCATTTGGAACGGAACCACCATGCTAAACACAAACAGGTAATAGAGAGTGGAGGTTACTTTGCTCTTTACCCGGGTAATATACCATGCCGTCATCGAGGTAAAAAGGATTATTGCTGCCACCGAAAAAATAGTGATAAATAAAGAATATCCAAACGCACGGAAAAAATCAATCTTTTGTACGCCATTTACATAGTTATCAATGCCATAAAAGGATTCCACACTCGGGAATTCAAAGGGAGCATTCGAAATAAAAAGCTGGCCTTTGAACGAGTTCATAAGTACAAGCAAGATTGGAACCAAAAATAAAATCAGAAGAAATGTTAAACAGACAAACAATATGTTATTCGCCTTTTTTACCTCTCCCATTAGTTCTCCACCTCCCTGCTACGCGTTACAATTAGCTGCACTAATGCAATTGCTGCTACAAGCAGGAAGAACACCACTGCCTTCGCCTGCCCTACTCCTTCATACCCCATGCGACCATAAAAGGAGTTAAATATATCGAGTGCGAGCATGGCGCTCTGCCTTGCCGGAGCACCACCGGTTAGCGCATAGTTTTGGTCAAATAGCTTAAATGAATTGGTAAGTGTTAAAAAAGTACAGATAGTAACAGAAGGCATCACCAATGGAATGGTGATAGAAAATAGTGTTTGGCGCGGGGTAGCACCGTCAATTTGTGCTGCCTCAAGCACATCTACAGGTATGTTCTGAATTCCTGCAATATAAATAATCATCATATAGCCAATCATCTGCCAGTTCATTAGAACCACCAAGCCCCAGAAGCCGTAACTGGCATCAAATGTAATATCCACTCCAAATTGCAGCAAAACACCGTTAATTAATAGCTGCCAAATATAGCCCAAAACAATACCACCGATTAAATTCGGCATAAAGAAAGCGGTTCGAAACAAATTTGTTCCACGAATACCGCAAGTAAGCAACAACGCTAGCAAAAAAGCCAACACATTGATTGTAATGACTGATACAACAGTAAATTTAGCAGTAAAGCCAAGAGCATTTAGAAAATTTGCATCGGAAAAAGCGCGGGTGTAGTTTTCGAATCCCACCCATTTTGCATTGGTTACAGTAGTAAACTTTGAAAACGATAAATAGATACCCATAAAAAACGGTATTAAAAAAGCAATAAAAAATGCGATTATGGTCGGCAGCGCAAATACAGCAAAATATTTCTTCAGTGTTTTCTGCATGCTTTCCTCTCCCCTTCCAAAGCGACCCAGCCTGTGTGCACCGTCACCGGCATACTCTAAAAATAAAGCCGCCCTGCGCCGCAGGGCGCGGAGCGGCTCTCCCGTTCATAAAGATTTATTCCAGTGAAAGTCTGCCTATCTCATTGGTTACTGGTTGCTTTCACTCTTCCATTCAGTTACTACCAGCTTTTTCACGTCATCCCAAGACTTATTTCCCTGGGCATATTGCAGCAAAGCACTACCAAAGTTATCTTTAAATGTCTGGCTGGGGAACACTGTGAAGTTCCACGGAACTGTGTTGATATCTTTTTTAGCCATCCAGTTAAGAAGATCCTTTGCAAGGGGGTCTGTTGGTTTTTCAGACTCTGTAAAGGTATCGAACGGTGCGATGAAATTCAGCTTATTGGTAACAAAATCCTTACCGGTTTTGCTGGAATACAACCAATAAATGAAATCTTCGGCCGCTTTCTGCTTTTCGGGGGATGCCTGCTTATTAATGGCGAAGAAATTCTCGGTACCAATGCAGAGGCCCTGATTTTCTTCACCGGGCATACCTGTATAGATGGGCAGGAATTTTACATCTTCTGCTTTTACGGTATTGCCCTTTACCTTTTCAATCTGTCCCCAAGCCCAGTTACCGTTTTGCACCATAGCGGTCTGCCCGAGAGCAAATTCAGACATAGAATCGTCGACCTGCTTTGTTCCAAGCAAATTCTTGGGAGTGATGGAATTGTTCAAGTACAAATCAAAGATGTTCTTGAAGTTATCGGAATACTGGAACTTAATCTCTTTTGTTGCATCACTGGTCAAATCCACTTTATTTTCTTTAAATTCATAGTAAACCGGAACATTGGCAAGGTGAGTCTGCCAGCGCCAGTCTTCACCGGGCTTTAAAGAAGTAGAGGAGAAAACACCCTTAATGCCGAGTGCATCTTTCTTAGCAGTCATATCTTCTGCAACTGCTTTCAGTTTTGCATAGCTATTAATTTCTGCTATGGAGCTTGCTTTTGCGCCGGATGTCTTAAAATATTTATCCATAATCGCTTGGTTATAAATAATTCCATAACCTTCTACCACATAGGGAACGCCATAAACACCCTCGCCGTCTTTAATGGCAAGGCTTTTGTCGGAGAGATGTTTATACAGCTCAGTATCTTTTAGGTCCGCACAATAATCCTTCCAGCTTGCATAGCCTCTTGGCCCATTAATCTGGAAAAGAGTTGGCGCATCTGTTTTTGCAATCTCTGCCTTTAGCGTTTGCTCATAAGTACCAGAAGCTGCTGTAACCACATTCAGAGTAACACCAGTCTCTTCCTTATATTTTTTTGCAATTTCTTCGTAAGCCGCTGCAGACTCAGGTTTAAAGTTTAAATAATATACGCTTTGCTCCCCTTTGGGGGTTGCACTGGAGGCGCTGCTGGTGCTCCCATTCGGGCTGCTGCATGCAGTCATAGAAGCGGTCATCGTCGCCATTGCCAGGCAAAATGCCAGAACCTTTTTCATTCTTTCTCCTCCTAATAAATAATGTTCTTAGTTCCAGTAACGTTACCGGAAACGTTACCAGTAGCTCTTGAGCTATATTATAATACAGTAATTGTTACTTTTCAATAGTATTTTTTATTTTCTTTGCATTTTTCTTCTGAACATGTCCATCTTTAGTAAAGGTTACGGGAAGCTTTGTATTCTACTTACTCAAAAATAAAAACGGGAACAGCGAACGAAAAATCGTTTCCCTGTTCCCGTTTTTTATTTAGCTTGATTCAAATGCTGAATGATGATTCCAGCAATGGAAGGACACGGCGCTTGGCGTACCACCGCACCAATATCGAACGCGACCATTGGCATCCCATAAACGACACAGGAGGCTTTATCCTGCCCGATGGTAAAGGAACCTTGTTTTCTCATTTCAAGTAATCCCTTTGCCCCGTCGCTGCCCATACCGGTTAGAATGACACCCATTGCATCACTTCCTGCAGTTTCAGCTACCGAGCGGAACAGTACGTCAACAGATGGACAGTGTCCGCTTACCTTTTCCCCTGCCGCACATTTAATATAATAGCCTCGCGTATCCTTGGCAAGAGTCATGTGCTTATCACCCGGTGCAATGTAGGCCACGCCTGGTACGACACGTTCGCCGCCCTGCGCTTCGGCCACTGTAAAAGCACACAGGCGATCCAGGCGATCCGCATACATTTTCGTAAACCCGGCAGGCATGTGCTGCACCACCAAAATTCCCGGTATATTTGCGGGCAGTTTTTTTAAGATTTCAAGCGTCGCCTCCGTACCACCGGTAGAAGCGCCTATGGCGATTATCTTCTCCCCTTTTACGTTAGCGGTAAGCGTTGGAGTAGGCAAAGACTCCAACGGTGTGGGGGCTTTTGTTTTCACCTTTGCAGTAGATGCAACGCGTATTTTAGCCGCTAGCTCCGTAAAAAACACATTGTAATCCGTTCTTGCAGCGGGCTTGCGAATAAAATCGACTGCACCTGCATCAAGAGCATCAAAAATCCCCAAAGCCAGTGAACTGACCAATACAACAGGTATTGGCTGGCGGGGAATGAGTTTTTTAATAAAATCTGTGCCCTTCATGTCGGGCATTTCAACATCCATAGTAATAACGTCTGGTGAAAGCTCCTGAATCTTTTTTGCAGCCTCGGCTGCAGAACCAGCAGTGCCCACTACTGTAATACCGGGGTCTTTCAGTAATGAATTTTGCAGTGCAGTGCGAAAAAACAAGGAGTCATCGACAATTAAAACCTTAATGCTATGATTGAGCGGCATACCGTTTATTATCCTTTCTGGTACACAGACGGCTCCAGATAAATAAACTTGGAGCTGTCCCTTTGTATTGTTTCTGAATGCCCAATCAGTAAAAATCCACCTGGGATGAGCATGTCGTAATATTTATTGATCAGTTTGTTGCGGTCGTTCTGGTCAAAATAAATCATGACATTGCGGCAAAAAATCAAGTCAAACTGCTGCATTGGCGGGAATGGCTGCATCAAATTCAGCCGCTGGAATGTAACATGGCGGCGAACATCGTCATTAATACGGTACTGGTCTGTACCCTGCTTTACAAAATAACGGGTCAACCAGCTTTGCGGCACATTTTTTAAGGATTCTGCGCTATAAATGGCAGCTTTGCCCGCAGACATCGCTTTTTCTGAAATGTCTGTGGCAAGGACTCGAAAATCCCATCCCGGGCGACTCATGCTGAAGTAATCTTTCAGCACCATACAAGTGGTGTACGCCTCTTCTCCCGAAGAACAACCCGCGCTCCAAATGCGAACCAGCTTTCGGTGATTTACACGTTCCTGAAGAGGTAAAAATTTTGTTTTTATGAAATCAAAATGAGCCGGTTCACGCATAAAGTAGGTGTGGTTTGTCGTTAACTTATTTAATAAAACAATAATCTCTTCCGGGTTTTTCTGCTGGATGAGGGTCATATACTCTGAAAAAGTTTTCATGCCCTTTTCCGCCAGAACAGAATACATACGCGCCTCAATTAGCTGGCGCTTATTGGACAGATTAATGCCGTAATTATTTTTAACGTAGTTGACTATAGTTAGAAATTCCTGATCTGTCAAACGTATCATAATGATCCTTTCTACTGTGGAAAAATATTGGACATATCATATTTTGCTTCAAGCAAATCGCTTGGCACTTTAGCTCTTCATCAGGTATGAAACAATTGCATCGCCAACCTGTGCGGTTGTTGCAGTACCGCCCATATCGGGAGTAAGAACGGTTCCCTCCGTCATTATAGCTTCCATTGCTTGCAAAAGTCGCTCTCCCCATTGCTCATGATGGAAAAAATCCAGCATTTGGCTTACCGCCCAAACGGTAGCTAAGGGGTTTGCAATCTGTCGACCTGCAATATCGGGTGCCGAACCGTGAATCGGCTCGAACATAGACGGGTACTTTCGCTCCGGGTTAATGTTGGCACCGGCTGCGAGCCCCATTCCACCGGCAATGGCAGCGCCAAGGTCGGTAAGAATATCGCCAAATAGGTTCGAAGTTACAACCACCTCAAATGCCTCTGGGCACTTTATCATCATCATACTAGCTGCATCCACCAAATAAGAAGCGGTTTTTACATCGGGGTATTCCCGACTTACTTCAGAAAAGATCTGATCCCAAAACACCATGGAATAGTTCATTGCATTGCCCTTGCTGATGCTGGTAAGGGTTTTCTTTTCACGGCGTGCTAATTCAAACGCATAACGCATAATACGTTCGCACCCATGGCGAGAAAAAACGTTATCCTGAATAACCACCTCATGTGGTTTGCCACGGTACATCCAACTGCCACTGCCAGCGTATTCACCCTCACTATTCTCCCGTACGAAAACCATATCAATGTCTTCCCGCTCAACGTCCTTTAGCGGGCAGGGGGCACCTTTGAGCAGCTTTACCGGGCGCAAATTTACGTATTGGTCAAAGCTTTTGCGAATGGTGAGCAGCAGCCCCCAAAGAGACACATGATCTGGTACACCAGGGAAACCGACAGCACCAAGGAAAATCGCATCGTAGCCCTTAAGCTGTTCAATACCATCCTCCGCCATCATACTCCCGGTTTTCAAATAATATTCGCAGCCCCAGGGAAAGGTGTCGAACTCAAAGCGGAACCCGCCGTCCAACCGGGCAACGCATTCTAAAACCTTGCATCCTTCTGCAATTACCTCTGGCCCGATACCGTCACCTGGAATTACAGCGATTTTATGAATCTGCATAGCCAACGCCTCCCCACAATCGTTTTAGAAATAATATTGAGTTAATTATTATTATACAGGTTAACCACATCGAGAATCAGGCTGATGCTGCCATCGCCCAAAACTGCACCGCCGGAAATACCGCTATCTTTAATATTGAACTGATTCAGGTACGCAGGCAAGCCCTTAACAACCACCTGCTGTTCCCCAAGCAAATCATCCGCCAATACGCAGTAAATCTTTTCGTGGTTTTCAACCTGCACCACTATAGAATCTTCCAACGTTTTTGCCTTGGGCTCCAAACCGAATACGGAATGCAGGCGAATGAGCGGGTAGTACTGGTTGCGCATTGTAATAATCTCGTTCCCGCTGGTATCGTACAATACTTGGTCAGCGGTCACCTTAACCAACTGCTTGATGTTATTGGTAGGTATGATGAACATGGTATCACCAACTGAAACCTTCATACCATTCACAATTGCCAAAGTAAGCGGAATTTTGAACAATACCTTTGTTCCCTTGCCGGGCTCACTGTAGATTGTTACATCGCCGCCAACCTTTTCTACATTCTTCTTTACAACGTCCATACCCACGCCACGGCCTGAAAATTCCGTTACTACTTCATTAGTAGAGAAGCCGGGCATCAGCAAGAAATTATAAACCTCGCGGTTTGAGTATTCTTTTTCATTCTTTTTCAGCATCCCCTGCCGCTTGGCTTTCGCCAAAACCGCTTCACGGTCAATTCCCTGACCGTCATCCTCAATTGTTATGAGAATTTCGCCGCCAGTATTCTGCGCAGAAAGTGTAATGGTACCCTTTGCCGGCTTACCGTTGGCTAAACGGGTTTGCTTATCCTCCAAACCGTGATCCATCGCATTGCGAACCACGTGCATAATTGGGTCATTAATGCTGTCTACAATGGATTTATCAACCTCGGTTTCCTCACCAACGAGCACCAATTCGGCATCTTTATCCAAGCTTTTGCTCATATCGCGTACAATACGGCGCATTTTTTGGAACACACCGGAAATAGGAACCATTCGAATAGACATAACGATTTCTTGCAGCTCATCCGTAAGCTTGCGCAGCTGGCGCGAGGCTTTCGTATAGCTGTTATCCACTCCACTTTCGCTGGTTTGCTGCACGGAGTGAGAAGCCGTTACCATTGATTCTGTAATGACTATTTCACCTACAAGATCCATCAAATTATCCAGCTTTGAGAGATTCACGTTGATGAGGTTTTGCTTTACCGCCTGGTGGTTCCCATTGCCGTTGCTTGCAACAGTTTCTGTACTTGCAACGGTTTTCTCTTCCTTAATGCTTTTCGCCTGCTCTTTTTGTTGCGTAAGCGAAGAAAGAACGGTATAATTTTTGGTGTAAACAAAGTTCTCGATGGTCTTAAGAGAGCCTTCCATGTCTTCTTTTGTTTGGAATAAAAGAAGAAGTCCCTCTTTGCCAATAATTTCGGCAGCGGATGCTTCCGATTCCAAGCGCTCGGGAACATTACGTACTGCTATGCCGTTTTCGGCTATGGCATGCACCAAAAGCATGGCTCTTAAATGAACCATTTCCGTCTCTTCTTCAAAGAATACACGCACCGGGAATTGGAATTCTCCGTTGTTTTCCACAGCGGGCTGCTTTGTTTGTACGGGTGCCGCAGCAATAGGTGCTTGCGGCACGGGGGTTGCTGCGACTGCAGGTTCAACAGCTGTCTGTTCAACAGGAATACTTGGCTTAGCTTCTGCGTCAGCCTTGGGTTCTTCCGGTGCTTGTCCAGAAATCTTTTTGAGGAAAGAATTAATTTCTTCCTCTAAACTGCCGATATCTGTAATAAGCGGTTCGTTGTTTTCAATCTTCTCGACCTCTGTTTTCAGAAAATCGCTGGATTTGAACATCAGATCCGTTAGCGGCTCATTGTACTTCGAAGAGATACCGTGCTCTCTTACATAATAGAACAGGTCCTCCATTTTATGAGTTACCGTAGCCATGCTGTCGAACTGCATCATTGCAGATGACCCCTTGATTGTGTGCATGATTCGAAAAATTTCATCGATACTTTCCGAGTCAAAATCACCCGCTTGCTCACAACGGAGAAGAATTTCATCCAAATGAGTTAGCAGACCGTTGGTTTCGAACAAATAAACTTCCAACAAAGATTCCATATTGTTATCCATGAATGATAGCCACCGCCTATCTCAAAAATTCCGAAAGGGAAAACGAAAGATTTCTATCTTTCTCATAAGATATATCGGATTAAGTCGCAAATAATTAACTTTTTCATTTTGATTTCTAAAAATTTTAAATTTTAGAGGTACCCATTATGGCAGATAACCTTAGAATCACTACTCCCGTACCGGGCGGAGACAACGTGAACCGGCTCAACCCTACGAGGCCCTCTGAACGTGCAATCGTGAACCCAGCGCTTGTTCCGCCTACCAATGCAGACAAGCAATCCGGTCAAAACAACACGGAGTTTTCCTTTCTTCTGAACCGAAATTCTGTCTTTAGCCGCTTTATTCAGCAGTTGAGTAAAACGCCGGAGCTATCGCAGAGCTTGGGGAAGCTGGTTTTCGAGGTTATGGGGCGTGCTGGCGCAGAGCAGGGAGCCGCTGTTTCAGAAACGCTCCGCCAGTTAACACAGGTTATCAATATGGGGCGCGAAGATATTATAAAAAACCTGCTGTTCCAGGAGAATAACCGCACCCAGTTTTCAGGCCCCCTCTTTCAAATGATGCGGCAAATGTTAGAGCAATACCCTAACAAAACGCTGGAACAGAAAATGGCGCAGTTCCTGAAAGTATTTAACGCGTATACCAGTGCAGGTGAAACCACCCGCTCGGTCACAAATCGCCTCATACAAATGAGTGAGCAGATTCCGCAGCCGTATAGTGGGCAATTGACACAATTGGCGCAGGAGCTAACAGCAGAGCAGCCAATTGAAAACCTAAACCAGAACCTTTCCACATTAAAAGAAAAAATCATTCCATTTATTCGGCGCTATATTTCTGCTACCAACGATTTTGGCAGAGTAAGAGATAATATTACGCTCTTGGTGCATGACCTCTCTCGCCTGAATATTGGCTCACGAGAAGAGCTTGCAGAAAAATTTACTGCATTGCTCGATTACTGCAAATACGACCTTGATTTCCCTCCACAAAAGCTCAACGAGTTAACCTCCGTTTTTCTTGACCACATGGGACAGTTGGAGACACCAAACCAAAACAAATTGCTCGATTCAATTTTGAATCTGCTAACTGAAAATGCAAATGGTCCGTCACAGCGAGGGCAAGAGCTGTTCCAGAGCACGCTCTCCTCTCTTCTGATGGACAACAGTGTATATATGCCATTCCATCACCTTTTTCTCCCCCTTACCTTTGAGGGTAAATACCTATTCGGTGAAATATGGATAGAAAAAGAGGAAGAAGCTGAAAACAGCCGCTATGCGCAGGATCGGGAACGAAGCCGCCTAATTATACTAACCTTCGATATTAAAACTAAGGGGTATTTTGAAGCGTTTCTTACTCTAACCGGAAAAAATATCAACATTCGGCTAAACTGCCCTGCGGAGTTTACCTCAAACACTAAAGAGATAGGTGAAGCCGTAACTGCTATTTTCACACAAAATGGTCTTGTAACGGAATCCATTGAGCTTTCTGCGGGGATTCCCCCCACAGCAAGTAAAATCATTCTGAAAAAAATACACGAGGGAAGGCGAACCGTAGATGTCTCAATATAATAACAAACAACGAGCAGCCGCCCTGCGCTATTCCGAAGAAAACAATCATGCTCCCATTGTAGTAGCAGCTGGAGCTGGCTACACTGCCACTAAAATAATAGAGGTCGCTCAAGAGAACAACGTACCTGTTTACCAGGATGACGCTCTGGCCTCTCTTTTGTCGCAAATGAATATCGGCACAGAAATTCCACAAGAACTTTACCAAGCAGTTGCAGATTTATACCTGTATTTTTTAAAGTATGGAGAACCGGAAGTTGCTGCAACAGTTCCCTCTACGGAAGAGAAGTCTCCCTCTTTACCTGAAATGCCGGATTTTTCAGAAGAATGAATATTAAATTACGTCTTTTTTTGAAAGGCACTTCATTTTCTTTTAAAAATGACCGATATACAAATTGAATCTTATATTTTATTCTTTTTTAGATTACTGCCGCTGATGCGGCGGAAGAAGTGGTGAAAAGATATGAATAATCAACCCAATTTGGTTTCCTCTTTAACAGAAGGAACCGCAGCAAAACAAAATACATCTGAAAAACACCTGACCTTCTATATTGATGGCCAGATTTTCGCAATCCCCAGCAGTTTGGTGGTAGAGATTGTTCGAATTCAGGCAATTACACTCATGCCGAAACTCCCCTCTTATGTCAAAGGGGTCATCAACTTGCGCGGTAAAATTGTACCGCTGATTGATTTACGCCTGAAGCTCTCAAAACCAGAGCTGGAGTATAACGACCAAACAAGTATTGTCGTAACACAAACCGAGGACGCTATTATTGGATTAATTGTCGACAGCGTAGACGATGTAACCGATATTGCAACCAAAGATGTAAACGAAACACCAAGCCTTGGCCGCGAGAAGAGCAACCCCTTTGTTACCGGAATTGTAACACTCTCAAAAGGCCCGGCTCTGCTTCTTAACTTAAAGCGGATTCTTACAGAAAATGAGGATGACCGTTCCGGCAAAACAAGTTCAGAACTTGCGGAAGACCAAGGCGCCTAATCGCTCTTCCCTACCAGTTGTTCGTAACGGAAGACAGAATAAATATCAATTTGAAAGGGTGACTTCAATGGAAGATACCATCGATACCATCGACTTTCTAGACACAGCCAATCAGGAGATTGACGGAAAATATTTAACATTCTTTTTGGATAACCAACTTTTCGGTGTTCCAATTTCAGACGTTGTACAGATTATTGGAATGCAGGAAATTACTCCTGTACCCGATTCCCCTGCTTATGCAAAAGGGGTTATTAACTTGCGCGGAAGTATTATTCCTTTAATTGATATTCGGCTGCGTTTTGGTAAGCCTGAGCTGGAATACACGGAGCGAACCTGCATTATTGTAACAAAACTGGAAGAAACTTACATCGGCTTTCTGGTAGATTCTGTAAACGAAGTCTCGGTAATTGAAGAAGAGAATATTTCAGCTACTCCCACCGTTATGTCTGGCAATAACACAAACGCTTATGTTACCGGTATTGGCCGTTTGCATGGTAAAGTAGTGCTGTTGGTAGACCCGAAACGTATTCTAAATAACGATGAAATAAAACAGGTGGAAAAGGCGCTGGATCGGCTCTAATTAGATTTAGCAACCTTTGCATACTGCACCCGGAAAGGAATATCGGAATGCAACAGAAAAAACCTCATATCTCATTAAAAGCGGAGTTGCTAATCGTAATACTTAGTATTATGCTAATATCTGCAATCATGGGTATCGTAACCATGTATTTATTTATTCAGAAACTAATTATACCAGCTATATTGGTACTTTTATTCGGGTTCGTTCTAGCTAGTTTTATTACTTGGCGTGTGGCACATAAACTGCAATTTGCATTTAAAATGATAATAGATAGCATAAAACGTCTTGGTAAAGGTGATTTTGATATTGAAATTGAATTTGCCATGCAGGCTGACATGAACGACCTCTGCGAAGCAGTGAATGATTCTGCTGCGCAGCTAAAACAAAATGTAACTGGGGTTGCAAACACACTTGATTTAATTACCTCCGGAAAAATCCATATTGTAAACAAACGGAGCTATTTCGGAGATTTTGTTCGTATCCAAAATTCCATGCAACGGCTCTCTGAAATTTTGCTGCAAAACGTTTCTCTTATCTCCAGCACTTCTCAGCAGGTAACAGATGGCGCTGAGCAGGTTTCCAGCGCATCCCAATGCTTGGCACAGGGTGCAACGGAACAGGCAAGTGCCATTCAGGAGCTTTCTGCAACCATACTCGATGTTTCTGAGCAAGTAAAACAAAATGCATCGGATGCTTTGGAAGCAAACAATGCATCTTCCCTGGTACAAGACAAAATTCAGAGCGTTGCTAAAGAGACCGAGAACATGCTCCAGGCAATGGCAGAGATTACAAACTCCTCTAATCAGATCGGCAACATTATAAAGACGATAAATGAAATTGCACGGCAAACGAACATTCTTGCACTGAACGCCGCTGTTGAGGCCGCCAGAGCGGGTGCCGCCGGTAAAGGCTTTGCTGTCGTTGCGGAAGAAGTACGAAATTTAGCCAGCAAAAGCGCCGAGGCCGCGCAAAACTCCACAGTCCTCATTGAAAACTCAATTCAGTCTGTGGAAAAAGGAAAAAGCATTGCAGACCAAACCGCAAGAACCATGCAAGAGGTTCTTGACGCAACAGATAAATCTAGCGATTTGGTCAATCGAATTGCAACTGCTTCAGAGACTCAGTCAACCTCCATTAGCGAAATCAGCTTGGGTGTTGACCAAATTTCTTCCGTAGTACAAACCAATTCTGCCACTGCAGAAGAAAGCGCCGCCTCTAGCCGTGAGATGGCAGACCATGCGGTTCAGCTTCAAAGTTTGGTGCAGTACTATTCACTGGATGAAGCCATTGTATCTTAATCTACTTTTTTGTTTACTAAAAACAGCCTGCGGACAAAATATCCGCAGGCTGCTTTACTTTTATAACATTATTGAATCACTTCATCTTGTTTTGCTTTCTGCCTTTGTTCATCTTCTTCTGCTTCCAAAAGCTCTTCTTCCAAATCTTCCGTAGCAATATTACAGGCATTTTCAATCACAAGACATAAATAATTGCGATCGTTATACAAATCTAAAATTTTATCTGGCTCACTTAAAAGTCGAATCTGCGGGCGAAGCGGATGCCGGATATTCTGAGCAACAACAATAGCAATTTCACCATTACTCAGCCGTACACACGAACCAACCGGATAGGGAGATACCTTTTTCAAAAACGCCTCCACTACCTCCACGTCAAACGCTGTTCCGCTCCCTCCCATAATATACTCCAATACTTCGGTGGGAGACGACGGTTTGCGGTAAGGCCTAACGGAGGTTAACGCATCATACACATCTGCTACCGCAATAATACGGCCAAATAATGGAATACTGCTTCCCTTTAGCCCACTGGGGTAACCGGAGCCATCAAACTTTTCATGGTGGGTTAATACACCATAACATATTTTATTACTCACCAAATGGTGCTTAAGAAAAAACTCGGCACCCTTATACGGGTGGAGCTTTACAATATCAAATTCCTGCGGCGTTAATCTGGCTGGTTTTGCAATAATCTCGATTGGTATAGACATCTTACCAATATCATGCAGTAAACCGCAAAGACCAAGGTCATATAAATCCCTTGTCTTCATCCCCATCGAAATCCCGATGGCGATTGCCAGAATCGCTACCCCAAGAGAGTGGTTATAGGTATAATCATCATATAGCTTTAGGTTAAAAATACTGAGCTCAATGTTTTTATTATTTTTTAAAGCGGTAACAAGCTGTTTCGAGACATCCAATGTCTGATTGATGTGGCTGATATTGATGCTCTGTGCATTCTTATCAAACATCTCGAAAACGTGTTCGAGATTGGTGATAGCCTCCTGCTTGAGCGCCTTTTTAATCGGCGGACGAGGTCGCGGCAATATGCGTGCCTGCTGTTCCTCTTGATCATCATCGGAATGGATATATGCTCCTAAAACTTGTAATTCGCAAAGCTTTTGAATGTACGCACTGGTCAGAACCTGCCCCGAACGCAACATGGCGACTTTACAAGTCTTGTAATCATACAAATACACGTCCCGATCCAGCCTCATGCCTTCTTTCAGCTGATCGATTGGAACAAAATTCATGTGCTTCCTTTCTTTCATGCTCGCATCAATGAGCAAGGTACAACAAAACTTATTGCACTAAGTGTACAATATTCGTACA
Organism: Clostridium sp.; assembly: GCF_032576335.1. Classification (GTDB taxonomy): domain Bacteria; phylum Bacillota; class Clostridia; order Oscillospirales; family Acutalibacteraceae; genus Faecalispora. The sequence continues at coordinate 92,765 of NZ_JAWFXC010000003.1, read as the reverse complement.
GGAAATGCAATTGTTATTTCAGAAAATCGCAACTAATTCTTCTGTTTTTTTCCTAATGATTTATGAAAAACATACGATATATAAGGTAAGAAGAATTTTTATTGGACTGGGGGATTACCAAAATGGCTTCTTTATCGACCAATTCCAGCACATCTTCCTCTTCCCTTTATGCAACCGCAAGCTCTTCCAAGCGTATGAGCGGCCTAATGTCGGGATTAGACACCGACGAGCTAGTCAAACAGCTCACAAGTGGAACACAAACAAAAATCAATACTGCAAACCAAAAAAAGCAAATCGCCCTTTGGCAGCAAGAGGCATACCAGAGTGTGAACAAATCCATTTTAGAGTTTAAGAGTAAATATTTCTCTTCCTCTTCCAGCAGTAGCAGTATTCTCAATACAAGCTTTTTTAACAGCAATACGATTGTGAATAATTCTCCCTATGTAACTATAAACGGGCTAGCTAGCGCAGCGCAAAACATGCAGATTAAATCTATTTCGCAGCTTGCAAAACAGGCTTCTTTTATTGCCAGCAATAAAGTCTCCACACAAGCGATACAAACCGGTACCGTACAGTCTGAGTGGACAAAAAGTGCAGTAATTAGCGCTTCTATGAAAATCACTTTCGAAAATAAAGACTATACTCTTACCGTAGGCAGTGACGGTAAGACCACCCAGGCATCGGAAATCATACATCAGCTTAATCAACAGCTTCAAGATCAAGGGCTGGGCGACAAATTGAGTGCTGCTATAGTAGATAATAAATTCGTTCTTCAAAACAAAGATTCTGCGTCTACCTCAAAGGCAACCATAAAGAGTGCATCGGACGCATTACTGAATGGATTTGGTCTTAAAGTAGATGATTCTGGTACCACTATAACTGGTTCAACTGAAGTAAATGAAGGGTATTTTACCAATCATTCCATTACTACCGGATCTAAACTAAATCTGACTGTTGGAGGAACTGAATATACTTTCACTGTTCCTTCCACTCTATCTCTTTCCGTTGGGAAAGAGGACAGCCTTTATTATAAGGAATTGGAAACAACTCTTAATGATTCCTTAAAAACTAATGCTGATCTAGCAAAAAAAGTAAAGTTTTCAGTTGATGAAACTGGAAATGTATCTTTAAATTCTACCGATGGCAGTTCTGTTGCCGTTACCGGAGGAAGCCAAAATCTACTCAATGGTTTGGGCCTTAATAGTGGTGGTACATACTCTACTACCGGTAAGGTAGACAAAAGTGCATTATACAAATCCTATTTGGGTGAATCTCTTTCTGGAGCTAACCTAACCTTTGATTTAAACGGTCTTTCTAAAACCATCTCCTTTAATGAGAGTGACCTTGCCAAGTATCAAACCCCAAGTGACTTAATGAACTATTTACAAGGTAAGCTCGACTCTGTTTTTGGAACAAATAAAATACAAGTTACTGAAAAAAACGGCGGATTTGCCTTTGAAACAAAAGGCAACGCTACTAGTGACACGAACGTCCTTACAATTACTTCTTCCAGTAAAAGTGGCGTGCTCGGCATGGGCGGAGCCTTAAATGTGTATGCTGGTGAATCGAATCGCATCAACATGAATAAAACACTCCGTGATGTAACGAAGAATTTTGCCTCTCCACTTGAAACAAAGACAGATGCAGAAGGAAATACCTCTTTACTGCCAGAATACAAAATCTCTATAAATGGGAAAGAGTTTTCTTTTAAAGCAAACGATAGTATCGATACCATTATGAAAAAAATAAACAATGATTCGGATGCTAACGTAACTATTACCTATTCCAGTACATTAGACCGCTTCAGTATTGTTGCAAAGAATGGCGGTGCCAATAGCAAGGTTGAGATTAAGGATATGACCGGAGCAGGCAACCTATCAAAGGCACTATTTGGAGCAAACGAAATTAATGGTGAAGCTGGACAAGATGCTATTATGCAGATTAGCTTTGACAAGGGACAATCCTTTGAAACCATCTCGCGAAGCAATAATAGCTTTACCATGGACGGAGTAAACTTTGAGCTTCAAAAAACTACTCCAACAAAAACAGTTACCGGTTCTGATGGAAATCCCGTTGAAGTACCGGATATGGATCCCATCTCCTTTATAGTGGAATCTAAGAACGAAGACCTTGTAACAAAAATCAAAACCTTTGTGGATGATTACAATGCGATTTTGAACGCAGTCAATGCAATGTATACGGAGAAAAAACCAACCGATGGTAAATACTCACCTTTAACGGATGACCAAAAAACAGATATGAGTGAGAGTCAAATAACCGCATGGGAGAAAAAAGCAAAGCAAGGCCTTATGTTTAACGACTCATTGTTAAGCGAATTTTCCCAGGAGTGGCGCTCGGGTATGACGAATTTTGTTTCCTCCGTAAGCGGTGCCTTGTATCAAATTGGTATTGAATCAAAGGATTACAAAGATAATGGAAAACTAACAGTAGATGAAGATAAGCTTAAATCAATTTTAATTTCAGACCCCGAAAAAGTTTCTGAACTCTTTACCTCTACGGATGGTATTTCAAATCGTTTACAAACAATTATTAAAAAATATACGAACGATAGTCTGGTAGATACCGGTAAGCTAATCTCAAAAGCCGGCTCAAGCACAAGCAAGGTAGATCAGAGTGATCTGGCTAAAAAGATGAAGGATTATGATACTCAAATCAAATCGCTGAAAACCCGGATGAAATCTCAGCAAGAATATTATTATAAAAAATTTACCGCTTTGGAAACTTATATTTCTAAAATGAATTCTCAAGCGAGTTTCTTTTCACAAAACAGTTCCTCCTGATAGCTAAAATAGAGGTGTGCCATGCAAAGCAATGCGATTTTACAATACAAACAACAGTCTATTTCCACCATGTCTCGTGGCGAACAATTGGTGCTGTTATTTGATGAAGTTTTGAAAAATCTTCATCATGCTACACTGCTGATGAAGGAAAACGACCTTACCAATTCTGAAAAATGCACTCAAAAATGCAAAAGCATATTTCAGTACCTCTCTTCTATTCTGGACTTTAAATACCCTATATCAAAAGATCTATATGATTTATATTATTTTTGCAATCAGCAAATCATCCGTGCTGAGATTCGCCGTGATCCTCAGCTTTTGAATGATATTGTTCCCATTGTAAATGATATGCGCGATACTTGGGCACAGGCAGAAAAGCTGATTCACATTAAAAAATAAGACATGCGGCAAGATTGGAGAACTTCATGCTTACACAGGAATTTTTGGTCTGCCTGGAGCAAAAGAAAATCCTGATGGAACAAATTTTAAATATAACCAAGCAGATGGAGGTTCAGACATTAGAAGAATCTCTGGAGTTAGATGGTCTGCTTGAGCAGCGCGGTCTACTCATGCAGCGAGTGGATAAGTGCAACGTATTAATTCAGTCTAAAATAGAGCTGTGTTCCCCTGATGAGCAGGAGCGGCTTCGCAGCCTAGTGGCTGCTCAGCTAGAAGAAGATTCTTGTTCACAGGACGAACAGAAGGCATTAATATTGGTGAAAGATATTAATGCAATGTTTCGCCAGGCTGCAGCTTTAAATCGTTCTACATTGGATTTTTTGTTTGCACAGCGTGAGAATACAAAGAATCGGCTTGCTGAATTAAAACAGCAAGGTGAGCAAAATACTCTTTTTACCTACCAGTAGCAAAAAACAAGGCATAGCAATCAACGTGATTGCTATGCCTTGTTTTTCAGAAGAAAAGCGTGTAAAATAAAGGCAGCATTTACAGGAAAGGATTTCATATTCATACCATGATTTTCGATATGCACGTTCATATATTTCCAGATTTTCTTGCTGAAAAAGCTCTTTCCGGTATAGGTGAGACAAGCCATGTTCCTCCCGTCACGAAAGCTACTCTTTCTCATACCAGAGAAAAATTACAAGCGTGGGGAATTTCTGGCGCCGCCGTCATGAACATTGCGACAAAGCCCGAACAGCAAACTAATGTCAACAACTGGGCTGCGCAAGTTCAAGACAGCTTTTTTTATAGCTTTGGGTCAGTACACCCTGACGCACCGGATGCTGTAGAAGAAGTTTGGCGTATTCACAGCCTTGGCCTTTATGGTGTGAAATTGCACCCAGAGTACCAACGTTACTTTGTGGATGACCCCAAAGCTTACCCTATTTACGATGCGATACAGGAGTTGGGATTACCCGTAACCTTTCATGCCGGGTGGGACCCTGTATCCCCTAATTTGGTGCATACGCCACCAAAAGCATTGGCGAAGGTGGCGCGTGATTTTCCACACATGAAAATCATCGCAGCGCACATGGGCGGTATGGAGCGCAGCGAAGAAGCGGAAGAATACTTAATCGGACTTGAAAATGTATATATTGATACCTCTATGTCATATCTGATTGTAAAACCAGCGCAAGCAAAAAAAATGATATTATGCCATGGAGCTGAAAGAGTATTGTTCGCCAGCGATTGCCCTTGGAGCAACCCGCAGGAACAACTGCGTTTTCTGGAACACTTAAACCTTCCTCAATCCATATTGGAGGATATTTACTGGAACAATGCCCTATACTTACTAGGACTCAATAAAAAATCCGGGATGAAGCACCCGGAATAAAGCGGAGGATATTCCGATGAAAACTATTTTAGTAACCGGTGGTGCCGGATTTATCGGCAGCCACACCTGTGTTGAGCTTCTGCAAAATGGATATAAAATTTGTGTTATAGATAATTTCTGTAACTCTTCCCCTGCCACACTGGATGCGATACACGCAATTACAGGCAAATATTTTCCCTCTTACCGCTGTGATTTGATGGATGAAAAAGCCTTGGCTCAGGTTTTCCAGGAAGAGAAAATAGATGCAGTTATCCATTTTGCCGGCTTAAAAGCCGTAGGCGAAAGCGTGCAAAAACCCGTTTTATATTACCGTAATAACGTTACCGGAACTTTAAACCTATTAGAACAAATGGAGCAGAACGGTGTACGAAGGCTGGTCTTTAGTTCTTCGGCCACGGTTTACGGCGAAAATAACCCCATTCCTTATAAAGAGGACATGCCCTCCGGGCAAACAACCAACCCTTATGGAACTACCAAGGCGATGATTGAACAGATTCTGAGAGATATTTGCCAAAGCAATAGCCACTGGAGCACCATGCTGCTGCGTTATTTTAACCCGATTGGGGCTCACCCCAGCGGCCTAATTGGCGAAGACCCAAACGGTATTCCCAATAATTTAATGCCATATATTATGCGTGTAGCGCAAGGAACTCTGCCCTATTTGAATATATTTGGTAATGACTACCCCACCAAAGACGGTACCGGAGTGCGCGATTACATTCATGTTTGCGATCTTGCAATTGGGCATGTAAAGGCATTAAACGCATTATTCGCAAAAGAAGGCGCGAGTGTCTACAACCTTGGCACCGGTCAGGGAAGTTCTGTATTAGAGGTTGTAAAAACATTTGAACAGGAATCTGGTGTACCGATTCCCTACCAGTTCGCCCCCCGCCGGGCAGGCGATTTGCCGGAATATTTTGCGGATGCAAGCAAGGCTATGCTAGAATTAGGCTGGCAGGCACAGTTCACACTGGCTGATATGTGCCGCGATTCCTGGAAATTCATTAAAATGAAAAACCCTTCCGAAAGAAAGCTGGTAGCTAAATGAATTTAATCATAGAAAAAGATTGTCAAAATGTCGACTGGGAAGAGCTAGCAGAGGTTATTGAGGTCGCCGGTCTATCCCCTCACCCTGCTGAAAAGTTTCAGTTGGCATTCGAAAACAGCTTTGCCGTTGTTTTTTTGCGGGATGCCAAACGCTTGATTGGCTGCGGACGCGCACTCTCTGATGCCGCTTTTCAGTCTGCCATATACGATATTGCTCTGCTACCGGAGTACCAGGGAAACGGTCTGGGCAAGCTTCTGGTGGAAGAAATTTTAAAGCAATTGCCTGAAAATAATGTTATTTTATATGCTTCACCGGGGAAAGAAGCATTTTATGAGCGATTTGGCTTTGCTCGCTTAAAAACGGGTATGGGCAAATTCTTAAACCCAGAACGCATGCGTGTAAAAGGCATGCTAGAATAAAATATGGCTCTGCCACAGTAAACTGCACCCCATTGTTAGACAGTATGATATACTGAAAACAAATGGGGTGTTTTGCTATGGTAAAAGGGATTGCAATCAAGCACTACACACCAGAGTTTAAAGTCATAATAGTGAAAATTGCAAGAAGAATTTAAGCTATTGAGAGACGGCTGAATAAGACTTTCTTTGCTTTGCCCATAGAGTGAACTACTGTATTTATAGGACTTTGAATCTCCCTGTATTATTCTCTCATCAAATTCTATCCACTGTACTACCTATATTTCGACATAAAAAATCAGCTATAATATCAAAGATTATAGCTAACTTTTATACAAAAACATAACCTAAATTATATTCTTAATAGTAAAAAAGAATTCTTACGTGTTTCTGGGCGTAAAATGCCTATTTTTCAATTATAGCTTGTTTTTACACTTCTTCTTTATTTTTGTTCGCAATTCTTGTCTTGTAAAAGACGATTGCACCAATTATAAATACGATAATTAAAACAATAAGGGTAGCATGTGCGTAAACATCTACATAATCTGCAATACGTTCCCAAGATTCACCAGCGAAAACTCCTAAATGAACCAATACGGTGTTCCACAGGAACGTTCCCGCTGTGGTATATAGTAGGAAAACGCCCATAGACATTTTGGTCATACCAGCAGGAATGGAAATCAAACTACGGATGATGGGAATAAAACGGCAAACAAAAACGGTAATTCTGCCCTTGTTCGTAAACCACTGAGCGGCACGCTCCACATCTTCCCGCTTAAAGTGCAAAATTTGTCCCAAACGACCATCTAACCAGCCTTCAATACGTTCCGGTGGAAAAAAACGACCAACACCATATAGAACCAAAGCACCTAGTACAGCTCCTATAGTGGCCGCGATTACAACTCCCCATACTTTCATTTCTGTATAAGTGGTTAAAAACCCGCCAAAGGTGAGTATAACCTCCGATGGTATTGGAGGAAAAATGTTTTCTATTGCAATCAGTAGCATAATCCCAATATAGCCAAACTGATTCATCGTTTGAATAATCCACTCTTGCATTTACAAACTTGCCCCTTTCCCGTGCTCCATTTACACGCCTCCGATGATAGCAGAAATAAAAGAGGCAGACGTGACCAAACTGTAAATTTTTAGTCAATTTTGGTTTCTTCAACAGATACTTTGTCGGTTTCCCCCATCTTGTCCGCTTTTATTTCAGGTACTACGACAGGAGGTTTTCCCATTACCTCTTCCTCTGTAATTTCTCTTTCCTTTAGCTTTAGCTCGGTTTCTTGACGGAGCAATGCATAAAATACAGAGAATAACGGTACACCAAGCAAAATTCCGATAATGCCGAACAGGTTACCGCACAATAAAATAGCAATCATTACCCAAAGGCCAGGTAGCCCAATGGAACTGCCAACAACGCGCGGGTAAATTACGTTGCCCTCAAATTGCTGAAGAAGCACTAAGAAAATGAGGAACCACAAACTGTAAAATGGGTTGATCATCAATAGAACAAAAGCGCCAATAGCACCGCCTAAATAAGCACCTAAAATAGGAACCAGGCTTGTCATAGAAATGATTACACTAATCATAATTGCATAGGGTAAACCCATTACAGACATACCAAGGTAACATAAAGAACCTATTATAATCGCCTCTGTCATCTGTCCGGTAACAAAACCAGAAAAAGTACGGTTCGTAAGCACGCCTACCGCTACCAAACGCTGAGCCTTCTCTTTGGGGAAAAACGCGTACAAAACACGGCGAATATTTCGAATTAAGCGCTCTTTGCTAAATAAAATATAGATTGAAAAAATGACACTGAGAACAAACGAAATGATTCCAGATGCAATGCTAATAGTAGCAGACACCAATGAGGTAGCTAAGTCACTAACGGTTTGCGTTACCTTCTCCAGCGGTTTCGTCCAATCCACTTTCAAGAGGCTTTGGGTCTCTTTGCTCCAATCAAACTCATTTGCTAACTCCGTCAACCACTGTGAGAACTGGTTAATATATGCGGGAAGATTCTCGGAAAAGAAACTAAGGGAACTGATAAATTCTGGCACAATATAAATAATGAATAGCCAAACAACCAACGATAAAAAGGAGAATGCCAGTAATATGCTTATGCCGCGGCGCATTTTAAGCCAAAGCTTCCATCCTTTTTTATTGAGTGGGGCGAATAGCTTATTTTCTATAAACCGAACCAGAACATTTACCACATAAGCAACGCCTATACCTACCAGTAACGGGCCAAACAACGATAGAATGTAAGAAATAACGTTTGATACATTTTCAATATGGAACAAAATAAAAATCAGACCAACCGTAAATGAAATAAAAAAGATCAGCTTGCCACGGATCTTCTTCCACAGTTTATGGTCCGACAGGATTTCTTCCCAATTCATCCCTGCCGCACAACCTTTCCAAAATAAGTAATTTTATTTCAATGCTAACGTAATTACAAGTAAAAGTCAACGAAAAGCATTTTATAAGATTCTTAATATTAAAATCTATTTTATAGCATAGCCCATTTCGTTGTAGTTATTTCTTTTCTATTTACAACAAAAGGCAAATCGAGGACATGAAAATAAGTAAAACTCATAAACAGGGTTATGTTAAACTATTTATGCTCATACATACTTAAATTAATAAATTTTTTAGCGAATTAAAAGTATATTTTACAGTGCTTTAAGACAGCAGAAGCAAAGGATCATATTCTATGTTTAATAAAAACGATAAAAGTATTTTTGATATAATAAACAATTACAACTGGGACGATGGTTTTGATTATCCCGCTTCCCTATTGCTGGATAATCCGTGTGACCTTGCGCTCGCACTTTGCATTTTTTATTTAGCGGATGGATATCGCTTTTTACAAGCTGTACCGGAACAAAAAGATAGAAATTCACAATGGGTCGCATTTATTGATTCTTTATATCGGAATATAATAGATGGTAGCTATGTAAAAACAAAGCGGCCCTATCGAATCCCTCTTACTAAAGTTCAGTTATATCATCTTCAAAAATTGGAAGTACCAGAGGTGTTTTTAAAAGACCTCCCGTAAAATCATTAATAGAAAGAGATAGATTTTTTAAATATAGAAATCGCCCTGCCTAATTGGTAGGGCGATTTTACATGGAATCGTTGTTGCGTACATTCAATTATTTAAGCTTATTCCTGCCTTATTGCTGTAAGAGCGCTAATTTTCACCGCACGGTTTGCTGGGGAAAAGCCTGAAATAAGGCCAACCATCGTAGAGAACACAAGTGCCCCTAACGCCAACCAGACCGGTATAATGGATATTTGCGCGCCTGCACCGCCAATTCCTAAAAGACCTTCGCCATTCGCCGCAAATGAGTTTAATAAGAACGACAATAAGTAGCTAATTCCAATACCAGCAACGCCCCCAATGAAACCAATCATACCGGCTTCTATGAGAAACATGGTGCGAATGTTCCCAATCACACAGCCAAGCACCTTCATTACTCCAATTTCGCGTGTACGCTCGTAGATAGACATAATCATAGTATTGGTGATACCCAACGCCGCAACTAAAAGTGAAATCGCACCCAAGCCACCCAAAATCATTTGAATGGTTCTGGTTTGTTGTTCAATGGATTCACGCATACTGTCCATACTATGCGGCTCAAATCCCAACTCTTTGATGGCATTCTGTACTGTTTCAACCGATTTAATGTCCACCGCCTTTACCATCGCGGAGTTATACTGAAATTTTTTTGTTTTATCTACCTTAATATTGTTGAGCTTATTGTACTGCTCCACCAAAGAGCGTGCGAACTTTACATCCATAAATACATTATAGCTTGGGGAAGGATCTTTACTCCAATCCTGTGCCATTATGCCTATGCCTTTGAGCTTGATTGGCTTTACGCTCTTCTTGTTGTTTTCATCACTCTTTTGTAAAACCAATTCGAGTTTATCCTCTAAGGGGTTCACATAGGGGTCTGGAATGTTACCTTTGGAATCGGGTTCGGGGTAAATCATATTATTGCTTCTTTTTTTGCTGTTATAAAAATTATAAAGAGCGTCTTTACCAAACAAAACTGTGCCTTCTACTACCGTTCCTTCCGGCAGCTTCCCCTCCTCCAATTGATAATTGTTCTCTGTAATATAATCCATATAAACACCAAGAACTGAACCACCGTAAATGTATTTGCCGCTTTTAATCTGGAAGGCAGAGGAATCAACATCGTAAATCGGTGTTAGTGTTTGTACACCTGGTATTTTACGCATTTTTTCCATCATGGCGTCATCCAAGGGCTCTCCATCGGGTAGTGGGTTATAATTTTCAACCTGTATTACCGTTAAATCTCCCATGCTCTGCATCATATCATCCGTTGTTTTTTTAATCCCGATACCAAAAGAAAGCATCACCACAATGGCGCAGGTGCCAATCACCACACCCGCAACGGTGAGCAGCGTTCGCACCTTACGTTTGAACAGGCTGCTCATGCTCATCAAAATCATATCTTTCCATTTCATGACGGATCCTCATTTTGGTGCTCATCCGAAAGCTCAGGAGTCTTTGGATGTTCTTCGTCGTAATCGTCTTCCAATTCCAATAATGACTGCTTCTTTGCAGCTTTTTTGCGGCGAATAAGAATAAACGCTGCTGCACCACCGGCAAGTACCGCCACAACAATCAGCCAGCCCCAAATTGGCATACCCGAGTGTTCGTCGGTTTCAGGCATACTGCTCTCTTCATCAATTCCTCCTGGACCAGCCGGTTTTCCCTGCTGTACCTCGCAAGAAAACTCTTTCACAATTTCTCTCGTTTGCCCATTGGGGTCTTCATACGTTATTTTTGCTTTCCCCTCCAGCATACCTTCTTCCAGCGGGGTTAACGCAACATCGTAATTATCTGAGGCACCCGATTCCACATTACCAATATAAATGTTTTTTTCCGGTGCTGTGAAGTTGCCATCTAAAACAACGGATAAATTATAAACCGTACTTTTCCCTTTATTTACATAGCTTATGGAAAGCTGCCCCTCCGAACCCAATTCAATCGGTCCCTGTATATCCGTATTGGTTATTTCAAAGCGGTCCGGCTGGGTAAGGGGAATGGAAATCGTTTCTGTTGAAGAGATTTTTTCGTGCTTGGAGTCATTCGCAGATTCATATTCAAATTTCACATCGATGCCATACGATTTTGGCTTTGCATCCGCTTTGGGATACAATTCGATTGATTTATCGATGGCGGCACCAGCTCCCAGCTTTGAAATGAAAAACGTATTGGAGGAGTTTGCTGGGGTAAAAATTCCGCCGGTATCTTCATCCGCAGTTGATGTAATGCTAATTTTTAAATTTTGAATGGCTGTACTGGTGTTTGCATTGCGAAAACGAAGAGCTAGCGGGAATGTTTTTCCTCCTGTAATAGAGGTACCACCAAAGCTGTAGTTTTCAATAATGATGATGGGCTTTCCGCCATCCGAATCGCCGGTGCCAGTAACAGAAACAAACACTTTTGTTGCTACGGGATCCTTTACTTCATCTGAGGTGAGGTTGACACCCACCGCATAGTTACCGGTTTCCATTTTAGCAGCCGCCTGCATTTGAAAAGATATGGTTGCACTTTCCCCGGGCGCCAAACTGGAAACGGATTTTCTGTCGAGTGAACCAACCACCGTAAAGCTTTCTGTGGCAAGACCATCAAGAGCCGCATTAATATTATGGTACGTTTGGCTGCCGGTATTTTTTAGCACAAGGTCCATACGGAAGGAACTGCCGGAGTACACCTTGGAGCGGTCTACCTTATAGGAATCGATTCGCACGCCGCCTTTGCCCTGTGCACTGTCTAGTACCTGTATGTAGGCGGTTACTTTATTGCCGTTAATATTAAGCGTAATGGGGTATATACCAGCTGCAACAGATGAATCCACCTTCAAAGGAAGGTTGAGATACTTTTTTTCACCCGATACAAAATTCATGGTATAAACGGCGCCAGCTGACGTAAGCATAATCTTTGCATCAGTGGGTACAGCTACCTCAATTTGTGCGTCTTCCAGCGTATTACCGCTTATTAGAGGAATTCCAACGGTTGCACTGTTGCCGGACACGATAGTTGGCGTAGAGCTATTTTCGTCCACGCGCACGGTATTATCCGCAGAGCCTTCGCCTGCAATTAGCGTTTTACGAATACTAATTTTATTCTTGGTGGTAATCTCAGAGCCTTTGGGGGCATCATCGCTATTATAATATGTAATAGAAAATTGCAGTACCCCGGGTCCGGGTCCCGAATAAGTAAGATAGTTTTCAGGGATATATAAGGTATAATATAGACCTCTATCATCTTCATCATCTGTAGCAGATATTTGATCTTTTGTTATTACAAATTCATTTTTCTTGATGCGAATTGCCCCGTTGGGGCTGCTTACCTTAATTTTAACGCTTTTTGCACCATTTAAGGTACTATCATCATGATGAAAGCGTATCTTTACTTCAAAAGAATTCCCCTTTTGCACAGTAGAAGGTGAAATACTTGTTGAAATTATCTCTGGGTCATTCACGGTAGGTTCTTCGGCTGCAGAGGTCATTACAGGAAACATCTGCAACAACAACAATGCCGTAAGTACAAACGCCGCCAAAGAGCGCATTTTATGTAATCTCATTCCGTTTTTCCTCCTATTACGGTTGTTAATTCCTGTTTTTTATTGGAATCGTGGGCGGGAAAAATAGATTCATTCATACAATCCGACAGCACATTTCCGTCGACTATTGTAATAATGCGATCTGCATAGCGGGCAATATCTTGATCATGGGTTACCAAAATCAAGGTTTCTTGGTATTCTCTTGCCATCCCCACCATTATCTCCATTACTTCTTTGGTTGTTTTAGTATCTAGGTTACCTGTTGGCTCATCTGCAAAAACAATTTTGGGGTGAGCCACAAAGGCGCGTGCAATACCCACACGCTGCTGTTGGCCGCCACTCATCTGAGTTGGCCGGTGCATGAGCCGATTCCCTAAATGAACTGCATGCAGCATTTTTATTGCCTCTTTATTTCGCTGTAATTTTCCTTGGCCACGGAACATAAGCGGCATTGCCACATTTTCTATTGCGCTGAGTGTTGGCATCAAATTATAAGACTGAAAAACAAAACCGACGTTTTTCTGCCGAAACAACGCCAAATCCCTTTCATTTAGCGCTGTTACTTCAACGTCATCTATCATAACCCGGCCTTTGGATGGTTTTTCTAGCCCAGCCATAATGTTGAGCAAAGTAGATTTTCCGGAACCGGAGGTTCCCAATATACAGCATATTTCCCCAGATTCAACTGTTAAATTGATGCGGTTTAGTGCAACAATCTTCTCTTGGTCAACCCGGTATACTTTACGCAGGTCCTCCACATGAATCAGACCCATGTTGACCTCCTTAAACCATATTCTTTAAGAGATATTATACCAATATACTGGAAATATTATTTTCTATGAAAGAATTAAAAATTTACAGTTGCGATGACAAAATAAATACAAATTTGAAATATATGCTAGAAAAAAGAATTCTAATTTTCCAATTTATTTTTCACAATCACAAAAATAGAATCGATATTTTTATGCGCAATCGTTTAAGAATTTCTTAAATTGTTCCTTATAACCAAATTTATCTTGTTTTTTTCATCGAGAAAATATATACTTGTAAAAATTAATCATTTAAGAACTTAAATAAAAAAGAGACAAAATAAGAAGTATCATTAACAAAGGAGAGAAAAAGAATGACTTTAAGATTTGCTATTCCAGAAGATGCGCCACGTATACTTTCGATTTACGCACCTTACATTTTAAATACCTGCATTACCTATGAATACACCGTTCCTACCGTAGAAGAATTTGAGGAGCGGATTCGTAACATTAGTAAAAAAATGCCGTACCTTGTTTATGAAAATGAGAATGGAACGATATTAGGCTATGCGTATGCCGCACCTCACATGACACGAGCCGCCTATCAATGGGACGCAGAGCTTTCTATTTACATGAATGAGCAAAACCACCGCAGTGGAGCGGGTACCATTTTGTACAAAACATTAATTGCATTGCTAAAGGAGCAAGGCTTTATCAATCTTTACGCCCTCATATCCGTTCCAAACGAGCCCAGTGTTGGCTTTCACCGCTCACTTGGCTTTGAGCAAGTAGGTGTATACCCCCATACAGGATATAAATTGGGCAGGTGGAACGATATTGCGATACTGGAATACTGCACACAGCCTGAGCTGGGCCATCCTGTTCCCACAAAATCCATTCACGACCTGCCCCAAAAACGGATTGATGAAATATTTACAGCTACGCAGCGAGTGCCGCAGACTGTACGGTAACCGGAACGGTTTGAATACCGCCGTCACTTGTAGTTAGTAAAAGGGTTACATTGCCTGTCCCGTGATAGACCACGCGGTACTTTATACCGCGCGGGTCTTTTGCATTAATCACCTGTACAGAGGCTACTGCAGGGTTTGAGCTAGTAACAGTTACTTGTGTGCCAGACTGATACGGGCGAGCGATTATTTCTGAATAAGTGCCTGCCTTACCTGTTAGGGTAGAAGCATCCACTTTTGCACCTCTTGCAAGCGCTATTTTGAGTGTGCGATACTGCGACCAGTCTGTTATAGAATCGAACTGACTATTCACAGCTACATAACCAGCGGAATCCCACGAGTAGTGCTGGTTCACCCCTCCAGAAATCGCTACGTCACTCTTGAGCAACGCATAGGTTTGCACAACTCCTGGCTGGTCAGGAACAGGGTCATCCCAAGTGGCATCAATATGGTACCATTCTCCCTCATACCGCACCATGTTCCAAGCGTGGTTCATGGGTGTGCTTTGAACTACAATACCAGGAATTTGCAGCTTTTGCATTATCAGCTGAAATGCCGCCGCATACCCTTGGCAAACAGCTTTTTTATTCACCAACGCTCCGTATGCCGTAAAGGAATCATGCGGGGCATTGTTTGTTTCTACACGGGTGTCGTAAGAGCAATTTAGAACCAGATAATCGTGAATTGCGACTATTTTCTGCAACTGCGTCATGTCTGGAGTGATGGCGTAAGAAATGGCAGCCTGAGCAGCTTGTTCAATTTGAGCGGTTTTCGCCGCTACTTCTTTTTGAGCAACATTGTATTTTGGCCAAAGACCATATACCACTTCTTGCTCATCCACGGTGTATTCGTAAGAAATTACACTGGAGATTTGTGGGTAGTTTGTAAAAGAGGTGTAATTCAAAATCCTCAATAACTGATCTTTTGTAATTCGATACTTTCTCAAATCAAGCACACTTGTTCCATTCATAAGAGCATTAGAAATTACTACCTCTGCCTCTTTGGCATTGGATTCCATTGCTAAAAGCGACATCGTAGCAGCTGCTGGTTGACTTTGCTGTGCGGTATTCTCTAAATATTCGGAAACCATCAATGTTTCGGTATGTAAAGTTGCAGCCTCCTGTGCCCCTGCAACAACAGCGGCCATACTTCCCATCATCGAAAGAGAAAGTAGCAGGCTAAAAACTCTCTTTTTCCAGTTTACCTTAAAGAATGCATTCATTCGATAAAACACGCCCTTCCATGATTGATATCCATATTTTAACAGAGATTCATTTTATGTAAAGTACTTATTTATGAATTTTCTGATATTCCTTATACTTTCTTTCATAAAGTTCTAATATCAAATTAAAACGACTCTTTCTTGCCGGATTTACCTATGAGATGTTATAATTACTTCACTTCTTAAATAAAGATCTATTTCTATTTACATATCTATTCGCAGAAAGGGTGCCTTACATGCTCGGTACTATTGTTAACACGGTCGCAATCATAGTTGGAGGGGCCCTTGGTCTGCTGTTTCAAAAACGCCTTAATTCAAACTTGGAGGAAAGTCTTTATAAGGTATTGGGTGTTTCTATCTTTATTATAGGGCTCAATGGCGTGATACACTCAATGTTCACCGTGCAAAATAACCGTATTACGAGTGGCGGCGAACTCCTTCTTGTCATTAGTTTGGTTGTTGGAACTGTGGTTGGTGAACTGCTGCATATTGAAAACCGACTAGAAAGATTAAGCCAGAAAGTAGAGCAAAAAATGCAGCTTTCCGGTTTTTCCAGCGGATTTGTTGCCGCTTCCATCCTTTATTGTGTTGGTGCAATGGCGATTGTTGGTGCCATTAATGATGGTTTGCGTGGCGACAGTAGCACCTTGCTGGTAAAGAGCATTTTAGATGGAGTCAGCGCGGTTGTCATGGCATCCACCTTAGGGATAGACGTAATCTTCAGTGCAATTCCGGTTCTGTTATATCAAGGCTCACTTTCCCTCTTGTCTGCTTGGATAGGCCCCGCTATGACCGATGAGCTATTAAATCAAATTTGTATGGTTGGCTATGCGATTGTAATGTGCATCGGCATTAATTTCTGGGGAATAACAAAAATAAAAACGGCTAATCTTCTTCCTTCCATCTTAATACCTGTTATTTATTATGCCGTAACTCATTTTTCTCTATAAAATTTTGTATCCATGCTTTTTAAATAAAATTTCACCGTTCAACTGGTTTGCTTCATTTCTACACAGGCTGGGTCAACCACGCTTTCGTACTTATTTTAAAAAAACCGACGCTACACGCGCCGGTTTCTTACTTTCATTATGCTCCAGACGGTACCGTTGATTCTACCTGCAATTGGGCTGTTACCGTTTGGTTTTTTCCTTTCCGCTTCGCTTCATAAAGCGCGGCATCCGCACGATTAAAAAGCGTACTGCTCTCTTCCCCAGGGTTGTACTGTGCTATGCCACCACTAAAGGTAACATGAATCATCCCAACGCAAGAGAGGCGACTATCTGAAAAATGGCGTCGAAGCTGCTCAATTCGTTCAAAGGCTTGTTCACTATCCATCCCTTTAAATATAATACCGAATTCCTCACCGCCATAACGTGCTACAAACTCTGTTTTTGGGGAAAAGACCATCCCCATCAAATCTGATAGACCTTCCAATACCTTATTACCAGCGGAATGGCCGTAGGTATCATTAATGGCTTTAAAATTATCAATATCTAAAATAGCCATTGAGAATACTTCGTTTTGGTATTTTGCAAGCTCTACACTTTCATTTAGCTTATTGAAAAAGGTATGCTGATTATATAAATTGGTAAGTGGATCCATTTTCACTTTACGATTTAATACCATTTGCGCCTGATAGCTGGAGATAAGGTCTGCTTTTCTCTCTTCAATATAAGTGATAATAATGTTTGACAGTATACAGGCAATCAAAACCATAAAAAAGACCACTACAATATTCCGAATAATAAATGAATTACCTTTCAATAAAGAATAGGTATGACCAGCACATATACCCATAACAGCAATACTAATCGCACAAATTAGATACATCTTTTTTCTGTCAACAAATATTGCAGATAATACAATTGGCATGACAAAAATAGACAATGCGCTAATTAACGTATAATGAACCCAAACGGTTACGGTACATAATAGTATTGTTGTCGCAATCAAGCAATCATTTTTATATGTATCTGACAGTGTACTCTTTGTTTGAAAGAGAAAGTTGAATAAAAGAGAGCTATAATTTATAAGAGATGGATAAAAAATGCGGGTGCGAACATACGCACCGCTCTCAATAGAAGTTAATTCTCCCGAATTCATTAAATAAATATAATACGAAACTTCTAATAAAGTGACAGCGATGGCCATAAATAAAAGAATACAGTTGATTTGTTTTCTCCATTTTGCGAGGTTCAAGTCCGGCATTTTAATCCGCAACGTCAATCACTTCTCAGTCAATTTTTCAAACATTATAACATATGAACTGCAATAAGAATAGGTCTTTGTGTCATTTTTTGTATTTACTTTAACATTTTCTGTCTAACATTTTTTTCTAAATTAGACATTTTATGGTGTATAATTCTTTTATCCATATTTTTATTGCTTTGAAATAAACTCTAGTTACCGCTAATTTGACAAAAATTGTCGTATATTATGTTCGTTTTAATAAAAGACTAAAGGTTATATTATAAATGTTGCTTCTTTTGACTAAAAATGGGATGGATTCTGCTAAATGAAATTGCGAGCAGTAGAATCATTCAAAATTGCTTCGCAAATAGGACATTTATCTATTTTGGATCTGTTATGGATTATTTAACCATCCCTTGCGGCAAACAGATCATTGTGTTATACTATTTCTGTTTTGAGGAAGGGAGGAAACGGTTATTTTATTAACGGTTGACATCGGCAATTCACACATTACCCTTGGTGGTTTTGAGCAGGAAACTCTTGTTTTTGTAGCGAATTTATTAACCTCTCCTTACCGAACAGAAGACCAATATGCTGTTGAACTGCTGCAAATTATGAATTTGCATCATGCAGAACCAAAAGAAATCAATGGCATAATTATTTCCTCTGTAGTACCGGAGGTGTCTGCGCCTATTCAACGAGCCTTTCAGCATATTTGTGAGTTTCCACCCTTGGTATTAGGGCCGGGCGTAAAAACAGGTCTGAATATTTTGATTGAAAACCCCGCGCAGCTTGGTTCCGACATGGTAGCCAATGCAGTAGCAGCTGTTTCAAAGCATCCTCTGCCCTGTGTCATTTTTGATATGGGCACTGCAATTACAGTTAGTTTTCTGGATAAGAAAGGGAACTTTTTAGGCGGTATGATTTGTGCGGGTGTGAACATTATGCTACATGCACTCACAACCCAAACTGCACTTCTTCCTCATATCAGCTTAGAAAATCCAGATCATTTTATTGGCAAAAACACAGTGCAGTCCATGCAATCTGGCATGCTATTTGGCACAGCTGCAATGCTAGATGGCCTCGCCTCCCGATTTGCGACGGAGCTGCATGAACCACCAACCTTAATTGCAACCGGCGGCATGGCACAACTGGTTACTCAAAACTGTGTTCACCCTTTTATTGTGGACAAGCACCTTATGTTGGAAGGGCTTCGCCTTATTTACGAAAAGAACCGTAAAACCACCAAACCACCTCGGTCAAAACAGGGGTAAAACCTGTTTCTGATAAATCTTACAGTTGCGCTGCATCCACTAAATCGGAGCAGCAGCAAGGAGGAAACCATGAAAGCGAACAAACGAATCTTATTTCTGGCACAATTTTCAATGCTCCTCGCAATCCAGATGATTGTATGCTTTACCCCTCTGGGTTCCATCCCCATCGGTCCTATGGTAGCCACATTAGCAGGTGTACCGGTTATTATTACCGCCATCATGCTTGGCACAAAGGCTGGTGCGCTGATGGGCTTTTTCACCGGCCTGTTCAGTTTTTTAGTAATGACATTTACGCCGCCGTCCCCTGTTGCGTTCGTGTTTACACCTTTTTATAGCATTGGTGAAGCAAAAGGCAACCTATGGAGCCTTGTTATTTGCTTTGTTCCCCGTATCTTAATTGGTGTAGTTGCCGGTATTGTGTTCCAATCTTTGAGCAAAGCACTCAAAGGTAAGAAAAGCGCCAAGGTAATTCCTTATGCGATTAGTGGAATATTCGGCAGCATGACAGCTACTATTTTAGTGTTAGGCGGAATCTATGTCTTCTTTGGACAAGCGTATGCCGCTACTCTTGGAATGAGTTACGAGCTTTTATTGGGAGCGCTCGGCATTACCATTGCCACCAACGGTCTTTTAGAAGCCGCGATTTGTGCCATAGCAGCTACGGCAATCTGCTATCCTCTGCGCAGATACAGCACTGCTGCATTGGCTGCTGAAGCAACATAACTTTAAATAATAATAGCCCCGTTCGGTTAAACCGAACGGGGCTTCTTGTATTTAGGACTGATGGAAAGTTAAACAGCTGGTTTCTCCCTTTTCTTCCGCACCGCTTCCACTGATACAAACATTACTGGCAGCACAACTGCCGCCCGCATTATAGGTACAATTGTCGGCGGAACAGTCAATCGACAAGGTTTCATTCGGAATTGAGCTGCACACTGCGTTCGAAAATGATCCCGTTTGTTGGGAAACATAGGAAGAACAACAGGTTTGTTCACTTTGAAAAGCCATTGCTCCCTTTACTTGAATATTTGGTAGACAGCAAAAGTTTGCAGAATAATTTGCACAAGAATTCACGTGACATTCCAATCTTGCCATAGCAAAACACCTCATTTAAATTGATGCTGCTAGTATTTACTGGAATATAGAGGTTATTCGCTGTGGCAAAGCAGAAATATGGGATTGTACTGTTATGAAACAGAGTCTGCTCCGGTTAAAAATCGATTTTCAAGCACACTGAATATTCCGCTGTCTGTCAGGCGAATTTCAGGAATTACACATAGAGATAAGAACGAAAGATTTTGAAATGGGTCAATATTCTCGGCAACACCCATGTTCCGGCAAAGCTGAACCATTTCTTCCTGCACCTGAGCCACATTTACCTCAGCCTGCTCTGTAAACAAACCTGCTACCGTAAGTGGCAGCGTTTGCAGCACTTTGCCGCCAGAGCAAACGGAATAGCCGCCTTGGCATTCACGAAGAGCAGCAACCGCGCAAATGATATCTTCATCATTGTCGCCAATTACAATTAGATTATGAGAATCATGAGCAATGGTGGATGCTATCGCTCCGTTTTTAAGGCCAAAGCCTTTCACTACACCTAACCCTAGCTGACCGGAACCACTATGACGCTGTATTACTACGGCTTTAAGCAAATCGTTTTGCGGCACAAATAAATCACCATTTACTCCGGGTAAATCAAGATACTCAAGACGAGTTAAAATCTCACCCGGTACGAGTGTTATCACGGGATAATGACTTTGAACCGGAATTGCAAGCTGTTCTTTTGTGATTGAAGGAACATGAACGCTGTGTGTAAGCTCCTGCTCTGCCATTGGCAACGGCATTCCCGTAATTTTTTCAGAAGCCGGTACGCCGTCTTTGTAGACCTCGGCAATTTGGAATTCCTCTAAATTCTCCAGCACAATCAAGTCGGCTCGGTACCCCGCGCCAATTGCACCTAAATCATCCAATCCATAAAGGCGAGCCGGCTGGATGGTTGCACAGCATATTGCGGTAATTGGGTCGAGCCCTAAACCAATGGATTTACGGATGTTGTTATCGATATGCCCCTGTCGCTCCACATCATCTAAATGAAGGTCATCGGTGCAAAAGAGAAAGCGATAAAACGGAAGACCATCCTTTAATGCGCCTGACACAATTGCTTCCAGATTCCGTGCGGCGGAGCCCTCTCGTACCTGAACAAAAAAGCCTGCCTGCACCCGTTCCAATGCTTCTTCATACGTAGCGCATTCATGGTCGGTTTGAACACCAGCCAAGCGGTAAGCCTGAAGCCGCTTGCCGGAAACCAGAGGGGCATGACCGTCAATCACACCGTGCCGCATCAGCTTTATTTTCTCGAGTAAGTCTTCTTTTCCTTTTAGAACACCGGGGCAGTCCATGACTTCCCCCAGCCCAAGCACACGAGGGTGCCGGCTAAGGCGTTCCATTTGAGCAGCATCGTAAACAGCACCGTTATGTTCCAAGCTGTTAATGGGAACACAGGAGGGCAGCATAAAGTAAATATTAATCGGTGCATCTTCACTGGCACGGAGCATATACTCCATGCCGCGCTCACCCGCTACATTCACAATTTCGTGTGGGTCTGCAAATACGGTGGTAGTTCCGTGCGGCAATACCTGCCGCGAAAACAATGCAGGCGAGGTCATGGAAGACTCAATATGTACATGTGAATCGATTAAACCGGGGCAAACATAACGCCCAGTAAGATTGATCTCTCGTTTTCCTTGGTACTCCCCTACTCCTACGATGATACCATCCTGAATTGCAATATCGGCGGTTCGAATGCGCCTTGAAAACACATCCACCACATTCGCATTTTTGAGTACCAACTCTGGCAATTCATTTCCCAAAGCATAAGAAATCCACTCATTCTTCCATTCCATTACAGCCTGCCTCCTCTAAGTTCTGCTTGCTCTGCCCCATTGGACTCTCTCATTTAAAATATTCCTCCCCCTGCATAAGCAAGGGAAGGAATGAAAAGTTTATATCAATGTAACTGCTTTAGCCCATGATAGCATAGACAAACAACTTTGACAAGCTGATTTTGTGCACAGCGGTAAATACCATCATTCACTCATAAGCTCGCAAATTTGATTGGAGAATGTTACCGGGTCTTCAATCCCAATACCCTCAATGAGTAATGCCTGTGTATACAGAAGCTGAGCATACTGTGTCAGCTTTTCTTGATTACTGCCAAATAGCTTTTGCAGCACGGCAAATACCGGGTGCGTTGCGTTTATCTCTAGAACACGCTGCGCCTGTACCTTTTCTGCATTCGGCATCGCATTGAGCACCTTTTCCATTTCGAGAGAAATAGCTCCTTCGCTGGAGAGGCAAACAGGGTGAGATTTCAGCCGTTGTGAAACAACAACCGATTTCACCTTGCCATCGAGTGCTTTTTGCAGGAATTCGAGCAGGTCTTTGTATTCTTCTTTCTTTTGCTCGGCTTCCTTCTTTTCTTCTTCCGTCTCAAGGCCTAGATCATCAGACGAAACATTTTTAAACTCATGTCCATCATATCCATTTAAAATGCGAAGCGCGAATTCATCAACTTGATCTGTTAAATAAAGCATTTCAAGGCCTTTTTCACGCAGTAATTCCGTTTGCGGGAGCTGTTCAATGCGAGCAACGCTTTCGCCGCTGATGAAATAGATATCCTTTTGGTCTTCCTTCATCCGGCTGACATACTCTTTTAGTGTCACCGGTTTTTTCTCGCTTGACGAGTAGAAGAGCAATAAATCTTGCAACAGCTCTTTATGTTGACCATAGTCGGAATAAACGCCGTACTTTAACTGCAAACCAAAGCTTGCAAAGAATGTTTCATATTCTTCACGGCGATTATTGAGCATCGATTCCAGTTCAGATTTAATCTTTTTTTCAAAACGAGACTCAATCAGCTTAAGCTGACGGTCATGCTGGAGCATTTCACGGGAAATGTTTAGTGATAAATCCTGTGAATCGACAAGGCCACGAACAAAGCTGAAATAATCTGGCAGTAAGTCGGCGCATTTTTCCATAATCATAACGCCATTGGAATACAATTGAAGACCCTTTTCAAACTCCTTGGTGTAGTAATCATAAGGAGCCTTAGCGGGAATATACAAAAGTGCATTATAGGTTGCGCTTCCTTCAGCACTGGTATGAATGATATGAAGCGGTGCTTCGTAATCAAAGAACTTATCACGGTAGAACTGCTCATATTCCTCTTTGGTAATCTCGTTTTTGTTCTTACGCCAAAGGGGAACCATACTATTTAGTGTTTCGTCCTCAAGGTAGGTTTCCGTCTCATTTTCAGAGCCTTCCTTTGGGCGGTGCTTTTCTACCTGCATTTGAATAGGATAACGGATATAATCGGAGTATTTCTTTACAATGGCGCGAATGCGGTAAGTCTCCAAATACTCATCAAAGTTTTCTTCCTCAGAAGAAGGCTTAATACTCAAAACAATTTTTGTGCCATGCGCTTCTTTTTCGCAAGGCTCTACCGTGTAACCTTCTACGCCTTTTGACTGCCAGCGCCAAGCCTCTTCACTGCCATAAGCACGGCTGTATACAGTTACGCAGTCGCTAACCATAAACGCCGAATAAAAGCCTACCCCAAACTGGCCAATAATCTCTACGTCATCCTTTTGCTCCATTGTTTGCTTAAAGTTAAGAGAACCACTTTTTGCAATGACGCCCAGGTTATTTTCCAGCTCCTCCTTTGTCATACCGCAGCCATTGTCCTCAATGGTAAGGGTACGCGCAGCCTTATCTGGTGTAATACGAATGCTAAAATCATCCCTGTTAAGCCCTGTATCACCATCCTGCAAGGTTCTGTAATACAGCTTGTCCATTGCATCACTGGAGTTTGACAAAAGCTCACGCAAGAAGATTTCGTGGTGGGTATAAATGGAATGAATCATCAATTCCAGCAATCGTTTCGATTCTGCTTTAAATTGCTTCATATCGATTATCCTTTCGTACGAAAATAAGTATTGTTGGCCGAGTGAACACAATAACCAAAAGTCAGTTATTTCCCTCAAGAAAGAGAGAAATAACTGCTATCATTCTGTTCATTCAACTTAAATTAGCACTCTAACATGGAAAGTGCTAAAAATATAGTAATACATATTTTGATAAAATGCAAGACTAAAATGGAATTTTTATCTATCTCGAATCGGTGGAGAATCATTATGATCTACGGTGATAATTGCGTTACATTGTGGTTCCTGTGTGTTTATTTTTTCCGCTAAAAATTCGATAAGCTTTTCATCGCTCCATGAAAAGCGATAAGGTACAACAATATCAAAAATCACACGGGACTCCTCGGGCTTCCACACGGCCTGAAAGTCGTGCATTGTTATTTCATCTGAAATAGTTCGCAAAGTTTCTTCCACATATATTTTTAGTCGGTTTGCTCTCTCATCTCCCGTTACTACGGGGTCTAGATGAATCACCAAATGGATATTGCCATTGGCGAGAAAATCCCTCTCAATGTTATCGATTATCTCATGGCTTTCCACAATGTTGTGCTCGGCATCCATTTCGCAATGGACTGAGGCAAAGCAGCGATCCGGCCCGTAGTTATGAATATTCAAATCGTGCAAACCGATGATGCCCGGATAAGCCAAAATCCTGTGGTAAATCTCCTCCACCATTTCTTTACTGGGCGCAAGACCAAGAAGAGGATTCGCTGTTTCAATCACCAAGCGGAACCCAGCAATTAAAATAAACACAGCCACACCAAGCCCCAACCAGCCATCCAACTGCCAGCCGGTATAGTAAGCAATAAACAAACCAATTAAAACTGCACTGGTAGAAAGTGCGTCATTTCGGCTGTCTTGCGAGCTTGCCAGTAACGCAGTAGATTGAATGGTTGCGCTGATTTTGCGGTAAAACAGGCATTGCCACAGCTTGAGTAGTACAGATGCAATCAAAGCAATGAGCATTGCAACACCAAACTCGGTAGGCTGAGGGTCTATAATTTTTCCAATAGACGTTTGCGCAAGCTGGAAGCCAACCATAACAACCAAAAAAGAAACCACCATACCCGCTATATATTCAATTCTGGCATGACCATAGGGGTGCTCTGCATCCGCCGGTTTGGCAGAAAGGTGAAACCCAAACAGGGTTACCAGCGAAGAAGCCGAATCTGTTAAGTTATTGAACGCATCCGCCATAATAGCAATGCTATGGAAAAATAGGCCTGTAAGAAGCTTAATGAGGAACAGAATTAAATTGGTTGCCACACCAACCCAACCAGCTAGCTTACCATATCGTTCCCGCACATGAGGTTGATTCTCGTTTTCTGATTGACGAACAAAC
This sequence comes from Clostridium sp., assembly GCF_032576335.1. GTDB lineage: Bacteria > Bacillota > Clostridia > Oscillospirales > Acutalibacteraceae > Faecalispora. The sequence goes on along the minus strand of NZ_JAWFXC010000003.1, from coordinate 67,361 downwards.
AAACGGATTAGCAATTGTGTCATCCAAATGCTCCTTTCCGATTCCCTTATTCTGAAAACAGGCTATTCCCTTGGGAATCAATCGCCACAACGAGCGGCAAATCGCAAAGCTCGAGGCGCTTTACTGATTCACAGCCTAAGTCTTCAAATGCGATAACCTCCAAAGACTGAACACACTGTGCGGCAAGTGCCCCGGCTCCGCCTATTGCACATAAATACACTGCCCCATTACGGCGGATTGCATTCACAACCTCTTGCGAACGGTTGCCTTTGCCAACCATAGCAGCAAGGCCTTTGTCGAGCAGGCGAGGTGCAAAGGGATCCATTCTTCCTGAGGTGGTTGGCCCACAAGAACCAATCGCCATCCCCTCTGGAGTGGGTGTGGGGCCGGCATAATAGATTACTGCTCCTTCTAATTCAAAAGGCAGTGCTTCCCCTCTATCCATTAGTGCAAAAATGCGCTTATGAGCAGCATCTCTAGCGGTATAAACAGTGCCGGAAAGTAAAATCTGCTCCCCTGCTTTTAATGTTTTCGCTTGTTCTTTTAGTTCACTCGTATTAAGCTTTCTCTTCTCCAAAACAAACTCTCTCCTTTGATTTCCTAACTTAAGCTTTTATTATAACGTATTTTGATTGTTCGGTATAATAAAGACTGTTTTTATCTGGAATATAGCAGCTTCGTTACCAGCAACTTTGTTGCTTTTTGTGGTTTGCTTCTCATCTGAAATACGATATAATAATCTTATGCGGCTTAAACTCCTGCTACAACATTGAACACAATTAAGTCGTAGCGCAAAAGCACCTGTGTATAAACAGGCAACTTACTTCAGATTAAATTCCCGTATGGCACGGGAAAACAGAAAGGACTGCAAGCATGGCAACACCAGAAAAGCTGATCGTTTTTGATTTAGACGGCACTCTGCACCGTACCGAAGTTTTTGCCGTAAAGATTCACCAATTGGTACAGGAAGAATTCGGATACCCCGTACAAGCGTCAGAATTTATTCAGAGTACATTTGGAATGCCCTCCCAAGAATACCTGCCAGCCCTTCTGCCCGGCTCAAATGAAGAAATTCAAAGAAACTACGTGCAAAGAGTTATAGAGCTGGAAGACGACTACTTATATTTGGCTGAAGCATATTCCGGCAGTGCAGAAATGCTTGAGCGGCTTCGTGCAGAAGGTTGGGTTACGGCAGTATGTTCCAACTCTTCCACAAGATATATCAGCTCTGTTCTCAAAGCCATAAGGCTAGATGAGCTCATTGATGAAATACAGCCTTTGGAAGCTGATTTGCATTCCAAAGACGAAAGCCTTGCCCGCCTACTTGCCAGATTAGAGCCGAAAAAAGCACTGATGGTTGGCGATACAGTTTTTGATTTGGAGGCTGCACGTAAAAACAACCTTCCGTTCATTGGCTGCCTATATGGCTTTCGCCCAGCAGAAATGGCAACAGCAGACCGTAAAGTAGAAAACGCAAGCGAAATTTTTGCCGCAGCGCAGGAGCTTTTATTTTCTTGATGCACAATAAAACACAACACAGGCTATAAATGAGACTATACAAATGGGAGCCGTTTCCGGCTCCCTCATTTTTTTGCTTGTGCGGCGACTAAAGCATATTCTTTTTCCGTAGAAAATATGCCGCGGCCAGCATGCATACGGTTGCCATTCCAACTGGGAACCAAAAATCTGGTATTGGCAAACCACTTACGTTCATACCGTACATACTGGAAATAACGGTAGGAATGGAAATAATCAGAGTAATCGAAGCCAGAACCTTCATCACGATATTCAGGTTATTCGAGATAATAGATGCAAACGCATCCATTGTTCCAGACAAAATGTTCAGATGAATGTTCGACATTTCAATCGCCTGCTTAACCTCAATGAGTACATCTTCCAACAAATCCTGGTCTTCCTCATATAAACGTACGGCACGGCCACGCATAATTTTTTCAATTGTAATCTCATTCGCCTTTAGCGAGGAAGAAAAGTAAACCAGTGACTTCTGAATGCTCAGCAAATGGAACAGCTCTGAGTTCTTCATCGATTTACGAAGCTCCGCTTCTACCTGCATGCTGATTTTATCAATTTGCTTTAGATACTGCAAATACCGTGTGGCAACCCGCAGCATAATGTTTAGAATAAAGCGCGTTTTCAGGTTCGTTTGTACTCCCTTGACTACACCCTCGGTAAATTCGTTGAGAAGAGGGTTTTCGCGTGTCATCACGGTGATTACACTTTTCTCCGTGAGAATAATACCAAGTGGCATGGTGGTATACACTAGGCCATCTTCATTCTTTTCTACACACGGAATATCAATAATGATTAAGGTATTTCCGTCCTCTGAATCAATATGAGAAGATTCCTCTTCATCCGTTGCAGCACGAAAGAAATCCGGCTCAATTGAAAAATCTTGAATCAACCCGTTAATTTCTTCCTCTTTTGGAGCTATACAATGAATCCAGCAACCCGGCTCATACTCGGGAATCAGCTGAATCTTGCCATCGATGGTTTTATAATAGGTTAGCATTGGCACTCAACTCCTTACTGCGCGCAAATGCTCCCCTGCATAAAAAAGCAAAGGCCGCACCGCACACCATTTTTTCGTATGGGATAATCGCCCAAAGGGTCCGCTTTCACGATGCCGCCTCCTTATAATTGAAATTTTTATTTGACCCACAAGTAATTATAGCACAAAAAACCGAGATTGCAAGAGAAATCGGGGCTTTTCGGAGCGTCTTGCTTCAAATTCCGTCAATTCGGCGATTTTAGAGCTTTTTTGCCCGAATTTGATTAAATTTAAGTAAATTGAGCTGAATCATAAATTTGTAGTAAAACTATACCCGTGTCGTTCAAAATTTAGGGATTCATAAAAATGGTGCGCTCGCTCTCGCTTTACATTGCTAGAAAGCGTTACTTTATAGCAACCTGCCGCTTTCCCCTCTTCCAGTGCAAAGCGAATCATCTGCTCACCTACGCCTTGCCCGCGGCATTCCTCCAGCACAACTACATCTTCTATAACACCAGCGAAATCTCCGCTAAGCCCTTGCAGAATTGCCAAAGAGAAGGTGCCCACAATGCGTACACCGTCCAAGGCAACAAACACCTTGTAATAAGGGTAGCGAGCCATGTCCTCCAGAATGCGTTCCGATTCTTCCAGCGCAACAGATTCCTCGGTATGAAAATCAGGCTGATGATAGAGTTCCCGAATTACGGGCAAATCTTCACGGTTTGCTTGCCGAACTAAAACTTTTATCATACTATTCCTCCTAATATTCCTTTCCGTAATCTTTTTAAAGCAACGCACACTTGCTTTACACCTTTACATCCATAAAAACAGGACAGAGAAACACCCTGTCCTGTCCATTTTCAAATGATGTAATTGGCTTATTCCAAGCAAACGGTATTGAAAACCAAGTGATATCTATGACAATTAGCGATTAAAAATTGACATTATATCGGTAAACGTATCGTCTTCATCGAGTCCGGTCGCTTTGTCTCCCTGGCTCTGCTGTGGTTTTACCACACCGCTGGAAGAAACTGGAGTGCTGTTTCTAACCGTTGGGTTTACCTGCTGAGGGGAACCGTCATGTGTAGCAAAACCCGTTGCAATAACCGTAACACTCATTTCATCCTCCATGGATTCATCGAATGCGGTACCCCATATGATATTGGCCTCTTCATGAGCCTGCTCCTGAATCATGCTGGCAGCTGTTTCAATTTCGTCCAGCCCAATGTCAGGAGATGATGTAATGTTGATGATAACACCCTTAGCACCACTGATGGAGGTTTCCAGTAACGGGCTGGAAATAGCCATGCTTGCTGCAAGCTGTGCTTTCTCTTTGCCAGAAGCACGCCCAACACCCATATGCGCGTAACCTGCGTCCTTCATAACCGCACAGATGTCGGCAAAATCCAGATTAACAAGGCCGGGTAATTTAATAAGGTCTGAAATACTCTGCACACCCTGGCGAAGAACATCATCCGCAATGGTAAACGCATTGAGCAAGGTGATACGCTGCTCACTTACAAGCTTCAAGCGCTCATTTGGAATTACAACAAGAGAATCTACATGCTCACGCAATGCGGAAATACCGCTTTCTGCTTGCTCCATGCGGCGGCGTCCCTCAAAGGTAAAGGGCTTTGTTACAATACCGATTGTGAGAATGCCCATATCGCGTGCAATCTCTGCAACAATAGGTGCTGCTCCCGTACCGGTTCCACCACCCATACCAGCGGTTATAAATACCATATCGCTTCCGCGCAGAACGGCAGCAATTGCCTCGCGGCTTTCTTCTCCGGCCTTCTGCCCTATTTCAGGCTTGGAACCGGCGCCTTTTCCGTGGGTGATTTTATCGCCAATCTGAATCTTCTGCATCGCTTTGGAACGGAACAGCGCCTGCTTATCCGTATTGACCGTGATAAATTCAACCCCCTGAACTCCCGAGACCACCATGCGATCTACTGCGTTGTTTCCGCCGCCGCCAACACCAATTACTTTTATCTGCACGATGTTGTCCTCATTATCGATTTCAAAAGGCATCTGCTGCATCCTCCTGTCGTTTTATATAAAAAAATTGTAATCATTTGAAAAGCAAAAAGCTAAAAGAAATAAAGTGATAATCGCTTTCACAGTTGGATTCGTTTGTCTGATTGCTATCTTATTTAATTTAACACTTTTCTGGCAAAATTTCAATAACTTGTCCATGTATTCACAGAAAATTAAGGGGTTTTTCCCTCAAATGGGATAAATTACTAAAAACTAGGTGGCAGATGAAACTGCAGACGACACAACAGCAGACGAGGACGGAGTAGCCGAAGCCGATTTTGCAGGAGAACTTGATACAACTCCGTTAGGGTCAAAATAAGCACGCTCATCCTCTTTGGCACTGCTTAAATTTAAAACTCCCTTTTCATCTTTACCAATATTATCCTCACCCTCTGGGTTTTTGCCATATAATATTGTTTTCCCGAAGCGAATTTTATAATCCAAATCTGCGGAAGAACCAAGATTCATTGTAATTCGCCCATCATATACTAAGAGGATTCGGTAAGGGTCACTAATATCTATCTTTGTAACAGAGGTAAATGCATTGTTCTTAATCGATTCCGTAAGCTGTTCATAGAGTGACCGGGAGGCATCATCCTTATATACTGCTGGTTTACCAGGCACAGCAGAAGACAGGGCTAGTCCCACAATTAACGTGCATTTTTCTGGCAGCTTTTTTGTTTGCTCCAGCACCTTGCCAGATGAGGTAAGGAGTGTGTAGCTTCCACCGGCTTCCACTGCTCCTGCCACCTGAGCCGATTCAACCTGAATCGAAATTTCAGCCGGAAGCTTGCGAGAAACCTTTACGGTTCCTATGTATGGCAGCTTTTGCGCTATTTCTTCTTGCGCATGCTTTATTTTTGCTAAAAAGAGATTTTCACCCTTTTGAATTCCACATGCAGCAATGATTTGTTCCTGCGAATAGCGGGAGGTTCCCGTAACCTGTATGGAATGAATCTGAAACAGCACGGTAAGTGAAAGAGTGACTGCCGACCCGAGTACAACCAGGAACATAAGGGCATAAAAAATCCGCAGTCTTCTTTTTCTTTTTTTATGCCGTACCCGTGGGGCGCGACTGCTCTCTGCATGGCGCGCCCGTTCCGTTTCGGGCCGGGTACCCGGTTTAGTACGTCTATTTTGATCCATTGTTTTAAAACCTCCGGAAACCGGGGGATTTGAGTAACCCCGCTTTATTCAATCCTTTGAATGGAGGCACCTACCGCGGCAAGGCTTAGCTCCATTTGTTCGTATCCTCTATCAATGTGACGAAGACCTTCCACCTGTGTAATCCCTTCCGCTGCAAGGCCTGCAATAACCAGCGCAGCACCACCCCGTAAATCCGGAGACTCAACAGAAGCACCCGAAAGCCTTGGCACGCCTTGAACTACGGCAACACGCCCCTCCACTTTTATGTTGGCGCCCAAACGCAATAATTCACCAACATGCTTAAAACGGCTCTCAAATATATTTTCAACAAATACACTTGTTCCGTTCGCCAGTGCCGTCATTGCCATCACTGGCGCCTGCGCATCGGTAGGGAAGCCCGGGTAAGGCATGGTGCGAACACTTTTTACGGGTAACAGTCGCTGGGGAGCCGTAATTTTGAGCTCATCCTCACAGAACATGAGGTTACAGCCACTTTCTTCAAACACCGGTATCATCGGCTCTAGGTGCCGAGAGTCAATCCTGCGTATTAAAAGTGAGCTTCCCGTAGCAGCTGCCGCTGCCATATAAGTTGCTGCCGCTATACGGTCTGGAATCACACTGTGCTCACAGCCATAAAGCTTTGGTACACCCTCAATTACAATTGTGCTTTCTCCTGCTCCACGGATTTTACCCCCGCAGGCATTGAGAAAATTTGCTAAATCACATATCTCCGGTTCACGTGCTGCGTTGGTAATCACGGTAGTGCCTTTGGCGCATACCGCGGCAATCATTACGTTTTCCGTAGCACCTACACTGGGGAAGGAGAAACCGATTTTCGCTCCTTTCAGCCCATCTGGAGCGCTGCAATCCAGGCACCCATGGTCTTCCTCAATTTCCACTCCCATACGGCGAAGCGCAGCTAAATGCAAATCGATTGGTCGTGGCCCCAGCTCACAGCCGCCGGGGAAGGAAAGCTTGGCGCGCCCGGTTCGGGCTACAATAGCTCCTAAGAAAACGATGGAGGACCGCATCTCTCTCATCAGATAGTCCGGAATATCACTGTGAATGATGCCTGAAGAATCAATGGTTACGTCACCACGGTTGCGGTTGACCCGACAGCCTAAATAACGGAGAATCTTCGCACAGGTTTCCACATCTGACAAAACAGGGCAGTTATGTAACACTGTCTCTGTGTTACAGAGCATAGACGCCGCCAATATGGGCAGAGTGCTGTTTTTTGCTCCATGGACAAGGATTTCCCCCTGTAACGTTTTGTGTCCTTCTATCAAAAATTTTGCCACTTCAAACACCCTTTCTTGCCTATTGTGCTTTGCTATATTATGCAAAAGCAAGTCGGGTGTGTGACTGTGGACTATTCTGTCGTATGCAGCGTTTCGAGCATAATTTTATAAATTCTTTCGCTAGCGTCTAAAAAAGCCATTTTTTTTGCATTCTTACTTAATTCTGTTACACCTCCAGCAGATGAAAAAATCTTTTCAACCGTACTGAGAAGAGCTTCGCCTGATAAATTTTTTTCCTCTAAAAGCATCGCGGCCTTACGGCGAACCAAAGCCATTGCATTGTGGTACTGGTGATTCTCAGCAACGTTTGGTGAGGGAATTAAAATAGATGCTTTCCCCTGTGCCTGCAGCTCACTGAGAGTGATAGCTCCTGCGCGGCATATGACAAGATCTGCAGCTGCCATACAATCCGGCATATTGCGTATGTACTCTTTGAGCTGTATATTTTTTGCTTTCTTTTCATCCAAACCTTTTTCTTGCAATAGAGAAGGCAGCCAACCGCCGTTTTGACCATAGCCATGAATGTGCTGGAATTTTTGATTTTTTGCACTTGAAAGCAATAGCTCTACCACTGCCTCGTTAATGCTTCTGGCTCCCAGACTGCCACCGAACGACAATATCACGGGGCGCTCATCCAACCCAAGGGCACGGCGGGCACGTTCACGGTCAGTCCTCAAAATTTCTTGCCGTACTGGGTTACCGGTTACTGAACACTTAGCACCGGAGGCCATATATTTTTTTGAATCCTCCACAGCAAGCATTACATGGTTTACTTTACCGGAAAGCACTTTGTTTGTTACACCGGGATAAGCGTTTTGCTCATGGATTAAAGTAGGAATCCCCAATTTAACAGCCTCACGAATTACTGGACCGCTTACATAGCCCCCTGTACCAATACAAAGATCGGGAGCAAACTCCCGTAGAATACGTTTTGACTCCACACTGGATGTTACGATACGCACCAACGTTTTCACATTTCGTGCCATCGCTTTTACCGTTAGCCTACGCTGAAAACCAGAAATGGTAATACTCTGAAAAGGAAAACCCGCTTCCGGCACCAAACGTTCCTCCATCCCCCCCTTGGCACCCACATATAAAATCTGAGCGTCAGGCTGCTGCTCTCGCAGATACCCCGCAATCGCAAGTGCGGGATTGATATGCCCGGCTGTACCACCGCCTGCAAATAAAACCTTCATTTTGGAAAAGCCCCCTACGTTTTTTCAATCGCCGACGTTCGTGAAATGGAAAGTACCACGCCCATCTGCGCCAAAAGCAGTACCAGCGACGTACCCCCGTAACTAAAGAACGGCAAGCTAATGCCGGTATTGGGAATCGTGTTGGTGATAACCGCAATATTTAAAACCACCTGTAAACCAACCTGCAAGGTAAGCCCGATGCCGAGCAGCATACCGAATTTATCCTTGGCTTTGAGTGAAATTGTTACCCCGCGCCAAACCAGAAGCGCAAAGAGAATCACAATAATCAACGCACCAATAAACCCCAGCTCCTCACAAACGATTGCAAAAATAAAATCGTTTTGCGGCTCAGGCAAATACAGGTATTTTTGACGTGACTGACCAAGGCCAAGGCCTAAAAGCCCGCCAGAACCAATGGCGTACAAAGACTGGCGCGTTTGCCAAGTATCTGCAAGCAAATTTTTCTCAGTGGTAAAGGGATCCAGCCAAGCAACAACACGGTCATTCGCATAGCTGAATTCCGATGTAAACAAGACGAGATAGGCAATACCAGCCAGCGCCACACCAAAAGCCGCACCAAACCAGCGTAGTGGTACACCGCCAATAAAAAGCATCATACCCGCCAACGCAATAATAATAACTGCGGCAGAAACGTGAGGCTCACGAATCAGCAGAACCACTGTAATTGCCAGTAAAATGACATATGGAAGAACACCGTAGCGCGCAGTATCCATCCTTTTAAAATTGATTGAGATAAGATGTGCAAAACACAGCGTCATCGCAAACTTTGCAATTTCAGACGGCTGAAAACCAAATAAACCGAGGCTGATCCAGCGGTGTACGCCCTTCACGGCGGGCAAAAACAACACGATTACCAGCAGCGCATAGCTTACCAGAAGCAACGGCAGCGCGAACCGGTGCAAATGATGATAGTCAAAATAGGATATGAACAGCATTAATATGATGCCCAGTACAGCAAACGATACTTGGCGAACAATGAAATAATAGCTGTTCCCATAATTATAATACGCATAGGCATAGCTGGCAGAAAACAACATGACAAGTCCAATTACCACCAGCACCATAACTAAAAATAGAAACGGCATATCGAGACCCGAGCGCACGGAAAACACTCGGAACTTCTTTTTTACCCGTTTGGTCAAGGGCATCGTTCTTTTGGCCGCCGCTTGTTTCGGCTCCGATGAGTTCCGTTCCGCTATTGGCTTTCTGGCTCCGCGTGCCTGCGGCGGAATCGGCTTTCTTTTGCTTTCACCGGACATCGACACCCCTCCTTTTACACGAAATATATCTTAACACATATAAACGCCACAATCTGTCAAAGCTTGCCGACACAGCAGAAGGGCAAACACAGCGACTATAATCCTTTTATTACACTGAATAAAGCCAAGGCACCGCCAGCAAGGGTTACTAGCGAAAATACAAGGCAAATTTTAATTTCACTCCACCCGCACATTTCAAAATGATGGTGAATGGGACTCATTTTAAATAGGCGTTTCCCATGGGTTGCCTTAAAATAGCTCACTTGCAAAACCACAGATAGCATTTCGCAGAGATATACTATGCCAATGGGGAGCAACAGAATGGGAAGATTCAGCCCGAAAGCAAGTGCGCATATCATACCACCCAAAAACAGCGAACCGGTGTCTCCCATAAAAACCTTTGCCGGATTAAAGTTCCAAATTAAAAAGCCTAGGCAGGCACCTGCGAGAGCACCTGCGGCAATACCAATGCCGTTCATTGTTAGCACACCAGAAATTACTAAAAAAGATAATGCAGCAAAAAAAGTAACCGAAGCATTGAGGCCATCAATTCCATCTGTAAAATTAACGGCATTAACCACTCCAACAATAATAATCATTGCCAGTACCCAATACAGCATCCCTAAATTAATGCTGCCCATAAAGGGAATTAAAGTTGAGGAGCCCACCCCAGAAAGATACAAAGTTGCAAGGTAGGCACCTGCCGCCAAGAACTGCAAAACCAGCTTTTGGCGAGCGGTTAGGCCAAGGTTACGCTTCTTGACTACCTTAATGTAATCGTCAAAGAAACCGATTGCACCAAACGCCAACGCCATACCAAGGCCGCCAAAGATACGTGTTCTCATATTTAAGGGTTCTAATAGTGCATTACCAGAAGCACTGCCAAAGTAATAAACGGGAATAAAAATCACGATAGATGCTGTAATCCCCAAAATAAACATGATTCCTCCCATGGTAGGAGTACCTTGCTTTTTTTTATGCCATTTAGGGCCGTCTTCCAAGATTGTTTGCCCAAAATGCACCCTGCGTAAAAATGGAATTAACCATTTACCTGAGATTCCGGTAATTAGAAATGCAGTAATTGCCGCTGCTCCTATTTCAAACCCTGTCATTTGCTGTTCCACCTTTTATGTTCTGTTATTTTCTCCTGTACTTTAGCCAAAATTCCGACTCAAACGCGGAATTTCATTGAGCGCATCTGTAACCCGTGCAAACGGAATGCCGCAACGGGTTGCAGCGAGTGCTGCCACCAAAGCCGGGCGAATCTCCTGCTCCTCCGCCATTGCCACACGGCCTACAATCCCTCCGCACTCCAGCTCGAATACCACCCCATAGCTATTGGGACGTATATTGCGGGCAAAAACGTCCGCTTCCGGGCTATGCACGGAATAGCAAACCCGCTGTGCACCCGGAAGAACCGGGAGAGCCGTTTCATATTCTACCGCGTGGTAGCGGAAAGGGCAAGAGATACTTTGCGAGAATATTTCTGAACTTTCCAGTAATGTATAGTCTAATCCTTCTAAGCGAACCGGCGTACTGTCTGGAGAGACCAATAGAAAATCAGTTGCAGGTATTTCCGATAAATCGCAAGTTACCCGGTAACCACTGCTCTCCAGTAAATAGTATAGTAATCTTGCCGCCTCGGGATTTTCGATTGCCAATAGCTTTACTTGGGGCTTGGTTTGCTCCGAATACCACGGTTTCATATTCCATCCTCCGTAAAGTTCTGTGGTTTTACACACAGAAGCTTTCTAAAAGCGATTGTATTCTCGACCCCGCCCTGTGACGGGGTTGAGAAAAGCGTTCGTTAACTCATTATTGCACTTGGTCAAACTCAATAAAGCCAACATTTACAACCGTTCCGGGAGACACCTTTGTTCCCGCAGTAATGCTCTGCGAATGTGATTGTGCCTTACCGCCGGTTAGTGCTGCACCAGACACCGTAATATTAATGCCTGCCTCTGCCGCCGCACTATTTGCCTGCGATAAGCTAAGGCCTACCAAATTAGGAACGGTAACCTGACGGTTGCCGCTGTCTGCATCGGTCATCAACACTACCGTACCGTTTTGCGGTACACTCTTGCCGGGTTCTGGAATTTGCTTTACAACAGTATCACCGTTTCCATACACTTTCTGCTTTAGGTTCACTTTTTGAATTGCTGCTTTTGCAACGTCCAGCTTCTTACCCGTTACGTCTGGTGTGGCAACATCCAGTTTCTCCATTTCTGCATCCGTATATTTCCGTTCAACACCCAAATACGGTAAAATTTCTTCCATCATCTTTGCAAACACTGGGCCTGCAACTGCACCACCGTAGTAACTGTCCCCCTGCGGTTCGTCAAAGAATACAAGCAAAGCAATCTGCGGGTCATCTGCGGGTGCAAAGCCGCAATAAGAGGCAATGTACTCCATCTTTTTCTTACCGCCGGCAATATACTCTGCCACTTTTTCAGAGGTACCTGTTTTACCCGCCACTCGGTAGCCGGGAATGTAACCGTTCTTTGCTGTACCTGTAGTCGCATTCATTTGCAAAATCTTGCTCATACGGCGCGAAACATCTTCCGAAATAACCTGACGTTTTACCTTAGAATCAATCGACTGTACAATATTTCCATCACTGTCGAGCACCTGGCTCACCACATGAGGCTGTACCAGATTACCGCCGTTTGCCACTGCCGCGGCAGCGGTTATCATTTGAATGGGAGTAATACTAAAGTTCTGGCCAAAAGATTCGGTTGCCAGCTCTACGGGGTTCAGCTGGCTGGCTGTATAATAAAGGCTTCCCGCTTCGCCGGGCAAGTCAACACCTGTTTTTTCGGTAAGACCAAAGGCGGCAAAATATTTAAAGAAGCGTTCTGCACCCAGCATCTCGCCTACTCGGATGAACACCGGGTTACAAGAGTTCATTAGTCCCTGCACAAAGGTTTCGCTGCCGTGGCCGCCATGCTTCCAGCATCGAATGGTGGTACCTGATACAACTGCTGCACCATTGCAAAAGAACTGTGTGTTTTCATTTACCACACCTTCCTCCATTCCCATGGAGCCAGTTACCATTTTGAAAACAGAACCAGGGTAGTATGTATCACTTACCGCTTTGTTTCTCCATTGAGCCTGCTGGGCAACCATTTTGGCCTGCGATTTCGCTTGCTTTATTTTTTTGCCTTCTTCCGTGTTATTATCACCATCCGGCATATTTGCAACACGGGCTGCTTCAGTGGGGTCTGAAATAATCAGAGGGAAGTTCGGGTCAAAATCACCTTTTACCGCAAGACCAAGAATTGCACCGGTCTTTACATCCATTGCAACGGCGGTTGCGCGGTTCTTAACCTTGTTATTTACTACGCCCTCTTCCAAATACTTCTCCAGAAAATGCTGTACGATTTCATCAATCGTAAGCACCATGCTGTAACCATCCTGCGCCTCCACCTTTTGTTCATATTGGAAGGGCATATCGGTTCCAATCGCATTTTTGGCTGTAACAAGACGCCCGGCAGTGCCGGTAAGCTGTTTGTCGTAATATGCTTCTAGACCGGAAAGGCCTTGATTATCGGTTCCCGTAAATCCCAAAATGGAAGCAGCAAAGCTGCCGAAGGGGTAATATCGTTTATAATCTTCTATTAAACGAATACCATTACCAATCTTCTTTTCTTCCTTAAATTTTAAAATTTGATCTTTTACTTCCGTATCTACTTTCCGCTTTAAAACATCATAATAGCTTTTTTTCTTGGCGTGCTCCAGCACCTCGTTTTTGTCCATACCAAGTATTTGGGACAAGCCCGTGGCGATATTTTCCCGCTGTTCATCCGTTGTAAGGTAGGCAGGCTCCAGCACCACTGTCCAAACAGTAGCGCTCTGGGCAAGGGGACGCATATTGCGGTCATATATTGTTCCACGCATCGCTGGAATCGTTGTATCTTTCATTTGCTGCTCTACGGCACGCTCCTGAAGACTTTGCCCTTCCACAATTTGCAGCTTAATTAAACTGAAAATGATTGCACCAAACCCTATCACCATAAATACAGCCAGCAGAAAGAGTGTTCTGCGCCACATTCTTATGGTTGTTCCCTTTGCCATAACACAATCCCCCGTACTTTCCGGCATACATGCTTTTGTATAATGAGTATTCAACTTCCAGCTTTGAAAGACTGGTATCGGTAAAAAACTTTATTACTCATAATTCTGATTTTACTAACTAAATTTGTAAACTATTGTTACAAAAACGAGAGTTAAGATTATCTCTCAACTCTCGGCTATCCATTCCCGGTTTACAAAACTCCGGTATTCATACTTATTTGTAAGCCGCCATAATTATGACAGCAGGTTTTGTAGCGAATTCCAAGCGGAGGTCCACCAGTTACCTGCCGCATTGGGATCAAGAACATGCCCTTTGTCGCCGGGAGATAATTTAATGCACTCTACCTGATTATATGTAATCTTACGCATACCTAGTTGATCCTTCGCGTACACCTCGGCGGCCTGGAGGGTCATTCGGGAATCGGACTTTACTTTCAGCTGTGTATGCACGCTTTTCTGCTCTTCCATTCTTTTGGTGGCAACGTTTATCTGCTCGGTAAGCTCAGTAAGCTGAACCTGACCATACACCAAAGTTCCCAGAATAGAAACCATAATAGCCATAAAAAAGAAGGTAGCAACCAGTCTGAATGATTTTCGCTTAGGGCGTCGATTTTCCTCTAACTGCCTGGAAGGCAGCTCAATGACATTACTCGGCTTTCTAGGCAATTCCTTTTGCTGGGGCTCAAATAGAGAAAAATCGTATGCCGTATTTTGTTTGCTCATTGACTGGTGACACTCCTTCCTAATGTTCGTACTCTAAATTACAGTTTTATGCACACTCTCAACCGAGAACTGCGACTACGTGGATTTTCAATTAATTCTTCTTCGGAAGGCGAAAGCCCTCTTTTATAAAGAAGCTCCGCCTGCGGGGTTTTACCGCATACGCATACCGGGAAATCTGGCGGACAAACACAACCTTGGCACCACTGTGCCATTCTCTTTTTCACAATGCGGTCTTCTAACGAATGAAAGGTGATTACCGCGAGGCGCCCACCTGTATTTAACAATGAAAACGCAGCGTTAAGCCCTTCAGAAAGACGATCAAGCTCACCGTTCACTTGAATCCGAAGTGCTTGAAAGGTTTTGCGAGCCGGATGCCCCGGTTCTCTGCGCACTGCCGCCGGAACAGACTGCCGAACAACCTCAGCAAGCTGCAAGGTGGTGGTAATAGGGCTTTCTTCTCTGGCTGCTACAATCCCTTTGGCAATTCGAACTGCACTTTTCTCTTCACCGTATTGGCTTAATATTCTGGCAAGCTCTTGCCAAGAAAGCGTATTTACAAGGTCTGCCGCGCTTGTCCCCTTTTGACTCATACGCATATCAAGAGGTGCATCCTGATGATAGGAAAAGCCGCGCTCCGCTGTGTCTAACTGGTGGGAGGAAACGCCAATATCCATTAATATACCGTCCACCCCATGAAAGCCACACTCTTCAGCGAGGGTTGCCATTTGAGAAAAGTTCCCCTGCCGAACCAACACATTCGGGTAATTCCCCAACCTTGTTTTTACCGCCTGAATCGCATCCGGGTCTTGGTCAATTGCCAAAAGGGTTCCCTCTGAACCAAGGCGCTTAGCAATTGCCTCTGAGTGGCCACCGCCACCTGCGGTTCCATCCACATAAATTCCATCTGGCTTTATATTCAATGATTCAATTGTTTCTTGAAACAATACTGGTACATGCCCAAAGCTCACAGTTATTCACCCGCTCCATAACGAAAATTAGATACCCGCTCACCGGCGAGAACTCCAATGGTTCATCCTCAAGCGGCGGTCATACTCCCGCTTCGAGTACTTAGGCTGTATCACTTAACAGCCATTTTACAGTTCCAGTAAATCCATTGCTTCTGCAATGCTGTCTTCCGTTAGGCCAGAGTTAAACTCTGCCCAGCGTGCTGCATCCCAAATTTCGGCTCTGCTGGAAGCACCAATCACTGCTACGTCTTTTTGGATTTGTGCATAATCCCGTAGCTGCTGTGGAATCAATACACGTCCCTGCTTGTCCGGTTCAACCTCAGCCGCACCGGAAAAGAAAAAGCGTTGAAGGCCTCTGGCTTTCGAGATTGGCATCTGCCGGATTTTCTCCTGCAAACGCTCCCACTCAATACCAGAAAGCACAAAAAGGCACCCATCCAAGCCCTTAGTAATGTAAAACCGCTCTCCCAAATCTTCGCGAAATCGAGCGGGAATAATCACTCGGCCTTTTGGATCAATATTATGTTGGTATTCACCAATCAACATAACTGTTTGTCCGGGCAGTAAATGCAAACCACTTTGCTCTACTTCCCTCCACCTTTCACCACTTTTGTATAAATTATAAAGGATGAGAGGGAAAAAAGCAATCTTTTTTTTCGCCCTGGATACGACACAAATCAAGTAAATTCGGGGCTTAAAAGCAGTATCCATTCTAATTATTGGAAAGTATTTCCACTCCATTTTTTTAAAACTTATTAGTTAGTTTTCCCATAAAAAGCAAAAAGCCATTCTTTTTTAGCTATACGTCCCCCACTTTGACCGCAAAACAGCTCTAAAACCAAATTATATATTCAAATACGAACTAAATAGCCACTGTTTCAGTCAAAGGTCTGAATCTATTCTAGAATCTATCTATAAGGTAAAAAACGAGACGAAAATCTTTATATGCACTTTATGTTCTTCTTTCGCATAACTTCTTTGCTGCAATTTAAATTGTAGCTTTTTGTGGTATCCAGCTAGCTCCAAAGAAAAAACCAAAAAAATGAGAAAGAAAAAATGAAAGACATCCGCTCCTTTGAACTAACTAATGGTATGCCTCGTCAATTATTTGAAAAAGAGAAGCCGGCGTCTAATAGACGCCGGCTTCAATCAGGCTTCAATGCTATCAAATTGCTTTCCTTAAATAGTCATTCGTTGCAGTATTCGTCTAACTATTTCTAACGTAATGGATTTTTTTAAATTCTTCTTTTCAACTTTCTCACATTTGAAAAACATATGTTATTTAACTTTGCTACCCACCACAGTATGGTTTTTTATTGCAAGTTGTCTGAAACGATCATAGCTACTTTGCCTAATTCTTCTGTGACCTTTTCAGCATTTGATTTATCTGATCTTCCGTCAACCCAAGTTCTTTGAGCTGACTTTTTTTCTCTTCTGTAATGGTTCCGTTTGTGGTAGATTGCAATATCTCCATAGCTTTTTTCATCGTTTCAAAATTCATTCCATCAGGAGCACCGCGTTCCATTTCGCCTTTATCACCTAATACAGTCAAATTTACAGAAGAGGAATCTATTAATGAACTTGAATTTGTTTTTTGACCCTCTGTTGTAGAAGGAATGGTGCCACTAAGCTGACCTTGAATACTCTCTGCACGAAGCGCACCTAATTTCTTTAGCTCTTTAACCGCAGTCTCATACTCCTCGAAACTGAAAAATGCGGAGGGGTCATCTTTTACATAACTTGAAATTAGGGTATTGACTTCATTTACCTTTTCTTCAAATTTCCCATTTGTAAAATAATTGTCTAAAATTTGCTGTAAATATTCATGGTATTTTTTCAGGTTTTCCGGTACCTCCAAAAGCTTCGATATCATGGGACGATCTTCCATAGAGACTCCAGAAACGGGAGTATCAATTGGAAAATTCACAACCGAGCTTGCATCTTTAGATTGGAACCCCCCAAAAGCCATGTTATAATCCCATGGCAGCATACTGATTTGTCCGTTGTTTTCATAAAGATAATAGTTGTGTCCCATATTACTCGAGTAGCTATCTAAATTTACTACGGCCGTATGTGCCGCCAGATAACGCAGTGTCGCATCTACATCCACATACTTTTCCAAATCGGTTCCACTATTTAAATTTTTAATTGCCTCAATCACACGCTTGTGATCCGATTCATTGGTTTTTGTTTCTGCATTATCAAATATGGAGGAATAACTGGATTCTTCATCATCTGTATAGATCAGCGCAGTGGCATCGTCAGACTGCATTCCTCCCCCCTTCTCAAAATCGGGTGGAAACTGTTTGTCTTTATCATTTTTCTGCTCGTTTGCATTCGACGAAGCGGTGGATGTCTGATTTGCGGAAGATGATGATGATGCGCTACTTTCTGTTCGTGCAGGATTGCTTGACTGTTCGCCCTGCGCATTCCATACGATACCTCCACCCATCTTTTGGCTATCCGGTTTATATAATTCACCCTCGCCGTTCTTCGTGCGTTCCAGGTAACTGCTGTCCAATGCTTCAACCGCTAGGTAAAAACCCCATGATTTATCATTTACACTAATGTTGGCATAAGAGACCAACGGCGCATCCACTCCAATGTAATTCATTATATCGTAACTAAGATATTCCTTCATAGAAGTCGCATCTGAATAATTGTTATTCAATGCCAATATATCTAGGCCCATCCACGTTTGGCCATCCACATATTCATCAAACTTTATTTTAAAGCTGTAACGTTCGCTGTCGTCATTTTCTGCAATCGCCTTAAGGCTGGAATTCCCCTTAGGCTTAATGCCAACGTTCTTAATGGTTGTCCCATTTATGGTAACATCCGCAGAAATGTATTCTTTTTGCGACGCATTGTCTAGCATTGCTTGCCATTTTTCCGGGTCAGCCGAAATTTCAACTGTCATCACAGAATTTTTGTTTATTTGTGAAGCATAAGCCACACTGGATTCCGATGAAGACGCTTGCCCTGTACCCGCTGAACACGACGGTAACAATAAGGCCATTATTAGTAGTATAGTTATAACCGGGATGAATTTTCTTTTGTGTATCATGTATATCTCCTCACTAAATATTTCATTTTTTCTCTCGCCGATGAAATTTTATGGTATTATAACATCCCATTCTGAAATCAATCTGAAATAAAAACCAACGCCAGCAAAAGCTGACGTTGGTTTTTATTATTTTAAATATTTGATTTTAATCGGTTAACAGCTTAATCCAACTAATTTCATCTCGCATGGTTTGAGATTGAGATGCCAATTCCTCGCTGGAGGCGGAGCTTTCTTCCGCCGTGGCCGCATTTGTTTGCACAACCGCAGATACTTGCGCTAAGCCTGTATTAATTTGTTCAATCGCTTCTACCTGCTCTGTGGAAGCTTTTTCTATTTTGCGCATCGACTCTTCTACCACAGCCGCTTTTTCTGCAACTTCAAGCAGTACTGCAGCCGTTTCTACCGACATTTTTTCGCCATCTGCAACTACTTCAGACGAATGCTCAATCAAAGCAGTAGTCTGTTTTGCTGCATCCGCCACTTTACCTGCCAGTTCACGAACCTCTTCGGCAACTACAGCAAAGCCCTTACCGGCCGCTCCTGCGCTCGCAGCTTCAATCGCTGCGTTGAGCGCAAGAATATTCGTCTGAAAAGCAATATCTTGTATTACCTTTATTATATTTGAAATTCGCTCGGAAGCTTCTGCTATTTCATTCATGGCCTTATCTAGCTTTTGCATGTGTTGGTTTCCTCTATTTAGTCCTTCACTTGCAATTACCATGTATTCCCCAGCCATGCGAACCGTTTCTGCATTCTCCTCTGCCTGCTGCGCTACGCTGCTAACAGAAGCATTCAGTTCTTCAATGCTTGCGGCCTGCTCCGTAGCACCGGAGGCCAATAGCTGGGCACCAGAAGATACTTGGTCGGCACCTGCAGCTACCTGATTAATAGAATCTCTAAAATCCCCAAAAATGGTATTCAAATTAGAAATTACTCCATTCAGTGCTGATTTGAGCGGATCAAAATCACCTTTGAGATCCAACTGAGCACTTACCGTGCAGTCTCCTTTTTCAACACTGCCTAATACAAAAGACATTTCTTCAATAATTGCTTTGAGCGTGGCAACCATATTAGTAAGAGACTGTGACAATGTACCGATTTCATCTTTCGTGCGGAACTGCGGTACCTCAGTATGTAAATCGCCTTCCTCTGTAAGCAGTGCTAGCCGACGCACAATGCTAATAATCGGGTTCACAATGGGATTCGCAATTCTCGCTGCAAAAAAGAACGAAGCAAGGATAAACAAAACCAACAATACAATCATGATACGAATAGAGGTGTAAAAACTGCCCATCATTTCTGAAGTTTTTGCAGATACACCAATCGACCAACCGTCCGTATCGGCAATCTTGGTGTAGCCTACTGTTAATTCACTGCCTTGGAACTGCACTGTCTGTACATTTGTGCTACCAGTAATCATATTGGTAATAATTGTGGCAACTTGTGTATAACTATCATCTTTTTTTGCCAACTCAATATAATTGGTTTGCTGAGTCACTGTTTCCTGATTTTTATGAGCAACAATAGTGCCGGTTTTGTCCACAATAAATCCGTACCCAGATGTACCAATAGAGATATTCTGAATCATTTGACTGAATAAGTCGCTGGAAAGTCTCGCATAAACCACTCCAGTTCCGCCGTTGAGTTGCGTGGAAATAATTAAAACCATTTTACCGGTAGCTTTGCTTAATAAAGGAGAGGAAAGGTAGGTTTGCCCTGCAAGTGATTTTTGAAAATACTCGCGTTCCTTTACATTAACCCCATCTGAAGTATCGCCGTTGGGATCAGCAATAATTACGGATTCAAAGCCATACTTTTCCGCAGCCGCAGCCAAAGCAGCATTCCTTTGATTTACACTTTTCGTTGGGTCAGAAATAGTGGAATCATGAGCAATCGACTCTATTTTTGCTTTGTATATATCAATCGCATTTTGAACAGACTGGCTATATGCAGCAGCTCCCTCCTGTATCCGAAAAGTCATGTTCTCCTTTGCATCATTCATTAACAGTACAGAACTGACCATACTTAAAATAGATGAGACCGCTATCACTAACACTATAATGCTGATTTGTAATCTTTTTTTAATAGAATCGCCACTAAAGATTTTTGTAAAAGCAATTCCTCGCCTTGGAACGCTTGCTTTTTCTTGTGCCATATACTCTCCTCCATAAAAAATATATTTTGTAGGGATATAGTATACATATTATATTCTATTAATTACGTTGTTTCAAGCTTCAATGCAAAAATACGCGAAAAAAAGAAGAATCTGTCATAGACTCTTCTTTTCTGTAAGGTTTTGCTTATTCATTTATAATTGCTTCGATAATACGCTCAACCATTTGAAGCTGCTCTGGTGTCAGGCGTTTGCATTTTTCAGCGATGCCTGAAAGAATTGTAAGTTCATTCCACTCCACACTATCCTGTACAAAGTAATCCAGCGATCGATGCAGTACATTACAGAATTTAATTAATGTTGAAATGCTGGGTTGATATTTTCCAGATTCAATTTGCCTGACATACACAGCACTGATATTACATTCCATGGCTAATCGCTCAGAAGTATATCCATTTTCCTTACGTGCAGCCGACAATCGTAATCCAAGAGCTTTTCGATCCAGTAAACCCACCTCCCAACGTAGATAATACGATACAAAAATCTTACTATTAGTTTACTTTCTTTCTCTTCATTTTAATAGCAGGATATAAAATACAACAATGTATTTTATATCCTGCTATTTAAATATTTATACGATTTTTTAGTTATTCTAGCAATTTTTCTCGCAGTCCTCGTAAAATCACCTTTTCTCTGCGAGAAACCTGCACCTGGGTCATTCCCAAGGCTTCGGCTGTTTGCGCCTGCGTTTGGCTTTTAAAGTAACGGTACACTATAATGCTTCTGTCCTTTGGTTCGAGCTCACCAATCACCTGCTGCAAAGACAACAGTTCTGAGATACGCTCATCCGGCGCTTCTACCGGCACATCTATTTGCCCGCCGCCCTCATCATCTCCCGCAGTGAGCGAAAGAGGCTGCTGCCCGGCATTTACCGCCTGCGCTGCTTCGGTAATTTCTACCCCAAGCACCGCTGCCAGCTCCCCAATGGTGGGGGTTCTGCCATGAATGCGATTAAACTCTGCCGTAGCTCTTGTTGCTTTTAAGGAAAGCTCTTTGAGGGAACGCCCCACCTTAATGCTGCCTCCGTCTCGAAACAGACGGCGCATTTCGCCTAGAATAACCGGCACGGCATAGGTAGAAAAACGCAGCCCGCGTTCTTCTTCAAAATGATCGACCGCCTTGACCAGCCCCATACATCCCGCCTGAAACAAATCCTCATACTCCACACCGCGCGCCTTAAAGCGTTTGGCACACGCGTGCACCAGCCCGATGTTCTCGCTGATCATGCGGTCACGGTCAATCATTCGAAGCCCGCCTGCGGGCCAGCTTCTTCTTTAGAGTAACCGTAGTGCCTTTCTGCACGCGTGACGTAACACCAACAGCATCCATAAAGCTTTCCATCACAGCAAAGCCGAGCCCGGCACGTTCTTCGCCGCCTGTGGTAAACAGAGGCTCTCTCGCCTTGGTTACATCTTCAATTCCACAGCCCTTATCACGAATACGAATTTGCACTGCACCGTCTTCAAACAGCTTAGCGGATATGTAAATCATGCCCAGCGTATCTTTATAAGCATGTACAATGCAATTCGTTACCGCTTCAGAAACAGCCGTTTTAATGTCTGAAATTTCATCAATGGTTGGGTCCATTTGCGCTACGAATGCGGAAACAACCGCCCGTGCAAAGCTTTCATTTGCAGAACAGCTTAGAAAGGACACGTTCATTTCATTCATCGGTTTCACGGTATACCACTCCTTTTTCAAATTTCACCAGCTTGTCCAATCCCGCCATAGAAACCACCTTTTCCACTTTCTGTGGCAGGTTCGCAATGGTGACGGTTCCCCCCAGCACCTGCATCAATCGATAACGACCCATAATAAGCCCTACTCCTGAGCTGTCCATAAACTGCACTCTGGAGAAATCCAAAATCAGCTCCTTTGGTTTTGTTTTTCCAGCCGTTTCATCAATGGCTTCCCGAATACCCCGGGCATTATGATGGTCGATTTCACCACTGAGAAGGGCTGTGAGTGTGCCTTCCTTTAAAATCAGCCTGACATCATTCATGTTTCTTCCTCCCGGATTCACCCGCATTTGTTTTCTTCTTTATTATTTCCAGATTTTTCACATTATTCTTTATATTCTAATTTTTTTGACAAAATTAGAGCTTTTTCTGGAAAACTTATTTGGGAAAACAGCCTGTCCCATTCTCAGAAAAACCACCGCGGGAAATAAAAAAACCTCTACCCATAAGGATAGAGGTTCATCGTTAAAATTTTACTCGAATTATGCGGACGGGGACTTCTCTTTTAAAATTTCAATCGCAATTGGCCGAATTTCTGCCGCAAGGTACAGCGAACCGCACACAACGATTGAGCCATCATTACCGGCATGCTCCAGAGCAAGCTTAACAGCATCCCGGGGAGATGCTGCTGCTTTGGCAGAAACGCCCATGTCCTGCCAAAGTGACGCAAACTCCTCTGCCTGCATTGCGCGGGGATTGTCGGGAGTAAGAGTATACACTTGATCAAGCAAGCCGTTTAAATAGCCAATGGAAGCGTGGCTATCTTTGTCTGCTAGCATTCCCATAATCGCTGTAATTCTGCGGTCGGAGAGATACTGCCTGAGCGCAGCCGCAAGCGCCTGCACTCCATTGGGGTTATGCGCACCATCCAGCAAAAAGATGGGATTTTTAGAGAGCAGCTCCAAGCGTGCAGGGAATGCAACCTGAGCAAACCCTTGTGCCACTGTAGACAATGGTAGTTGAAAGCCTTTTCGGCGCAACACACCTAAAACCGCCAAAACAGTTGCCGCATTGAGCACTTGGTGCTCGCCGATAAGCGGCATATGCATTGATTCACCACGGTAAACGAAGCGTGTACCTAACAGGTCGCTTTCTACATTCTCCATTTCCTCCGGCTCTGCTACACAGAAACCATTATTGTGCTTGCGAGCCTCTTCACGGATAACCTGCATAGCACCGTATTCCTGCCGTGGGAAAACAACCGTATCTCCATCTTCTTTAATGATACCGGCCTTTTCAAATGCAATTTTCTCTACCGTATCGCCAAGAATACCTGTGTGGTCAAGTGAGATGGACATGATTACCGATACAAGAGGAGTTTTTATTAAATTGGTAGCGTCAAAACGGCCGCCAAGGCCAACCTCTAGCACAACAACATCACAGTTGCTGCGGGCAAACCATTCCATGGCCATCGCAGTAATGAACTCAAATTCAGTTAGGGAATCCCCCTCCTGCTCCATTTCATGAATCAGCGGAAGAAGTTCCTCGGTTAGCGAGGCAAGCTCTTCCTTCGGAATCATCTGCCCGCAAATCTGCATGCGCTCACGGAATTCAATAATATAGGGGGAAATATACAAACCTGTTTTATAGCCCGCCGCAGTCAACACAGAAGAAAGCAGCGCGCAGGTAGAGCCCTTGCCATTGGTACCGGCTACATGCACAAACTTGAGGCGATCTTGCGGATTGCCCATTTTGCTCAGCAGCTTGACCATACGCTCAAGACCCGGTTTAATTCCAAATTTAGCTTGTGAGGAAATTTGTTCCAGCGCTTCTTGATATGTCATGATGCGTCCCCTTTCCGACCATTCGCCGTAAAGGTGCAGCCACCAAAATGGCGGCTGCACTCAAATGAGTCGGTTCGATTTTATTTACTTAGATTTTGGATTGCCAAACGGATACCGGCAGCTTTTTCCGCCAGTTTTTCCGCATTTTTACGAACACCATCCACAACATTGTCTGGTGCCTTCGAGAGGAATGTGTCATTCTTCAGCTTCGCTTCCGCGGAATCAAGCTGCTTTTGTACAGACTCCAGTTCCTTTTCGAGTCTTGTAAGCTCTGCCTTTTTATCTACCAGTTCATCGGTGGGGATATACAGAGTTGCCGCATCCGTAACAATTGTAACAGCATCCGGTAAATTCCAAGCATCCGCAATTTCAATTTGGCTTGCATACGCAAGGCGTGAAATCACGTCAATATTCGCACGGAATGTATCTGCGGCAGTACCGGTAACAGCTACGGAGAGGTGCGCCTTACGCGACGGCGGCACGTTCATTTCTGCACGGCGGTTACGAACAGCACGAATGGCATCCATAACGCGCTGCATCTCTATTCGATCCTGCTCAAAGCTCAGCTCTGTATTGTACTCTGGCCATTTTGAAACCATGATGGACTCGCCCTCATGCGGCAGAGACTGCCAGATTTCTTCCGTAATAAACGGCATGAACGGGTGCATGAGCTTGAGTGTATTCGACATAACCCATACCAAAACCTGGCGAGCACTTTGAGCGGTTTGCTCATCCTCACCCTGCATACGGATTTTGGCAATTTCAATATACCAATCGCAGAAATCATCCCACAAGAAATCGTAAAGCTTCTGCACAGCAATGCCAAGCTCAAATTTCTCAAGATTTTCGGTAATCTCTTTGGCAACCTCATGGAACGTGCCAATAATCCAACGGCCTGCCTGTGTGAGGTGCTCTGGCAGTCGGTTTTCTACCTCATGATCTTCAATATTCATGCGGATAAAGCGAGCGGCATTCCAAATTTTATTGGCAAAGTTTCGGCTGGCACTAACTTTATCGTCGGAGAAACGCATATCGTTGCCCGGGCTGTTGCCGGTTGCGAGCGTAAAGCGCAGTGCATCTGCGCCAAAATCTGCAATAACTTCCAGAGGGTCAATGCCGTTACCAAGGGATTTTGACATTTTACGTCCCTGCGCATCACGTACCAAGCCGTGAATAAGAACCGTGTTAAACGGAACTTGATCGGTTTGCTCAATTGCAGAGAAAATCATGCGAGCTACCCAGAAGAAAATAATATCATAACCCGTTACCAAGGTGTTAGTCGGGTAGAAATAGTTTAAGTCTTCGGTATTCTTCGGCCAGCCAAGAGTAGAGAAAGGCCACAAAGCAGAAGAGAACCATGTGTCGAGCGTGTCGGGGTCTTGGTGCAGGTGGTGGCTGCCACACTTGGAGCAGGTGCTGGGTTCTTCTTTGGCGACGATCATTTCGCCGCAATCTGCACAATACCAAGCCGGAATACGGTGACCCCACCAAAGCTGGCGAGAAATACACCAATCACGAATGTTCTCCATCCAGTGATAATAAATCTTTTCAAAACGCTCAGGAACAAATTTGACTTCACCATCGCGTACACGGTCAATTGCAGGCTCTGCCAAAGGCTGCATTTTAACAAACCACTGCTTG
This sequence comes from Clostridium sp., assembly GCF_032576335.1. Classification (GTDB taxonomy): domain Bacteria; phylum Bacillota; class Clostridia; order Oscillospirales; family Acutalibacteraceae; genus Faecalispora. Next base: position 41,720 of record NZ_JAWFXC010000003.1, on the reverse strand, counting down.
GAAACGCGCGGCTCAACTACGGTAGAGCAGCGGTAGCAAGAGCCAACATTATGCTTAATGGGCTCCACTTTCAGCAAGAAGCCCTGCTCGTCCAACTCTTTGACGATTTGCTTTCTTGCTTCTAGGCGATCCAACCCCTGGTATTTGCCGCCATTCTCATTAATGATACCTGCTTCGTCCATCACGTTGATTACAGGCAGATTGTGGCGCAGACCAACCTCAAAGTCGTTCGGGTCATGCGCGGGTGTAATTTTCACCACACCGGTTCCAAATTCCGGCTCAACATAGGTATCTGCAACAATCGGAATTTCCTTGCCTACGAGCGGCAAAATCACGGTTTTACCAATCATATGCTGGTAACGCTCGTCATCTGGGTGAACGGCAATAGCAGTATCACCTAGCATTGTCTCTGGACGGGTCGTAGCAAGATGAATGTCGCCGGAGCCATCGCTCAGCGGGTAGCGAAGGTGCCAGAAGTTACCCTCATGCTCGCTGAATTCCACTTCAGCGTCAGAAATAGAAGTACGGCAATGGGGGCACCAGTTAATAATGCGCTCACCGCGGTAAATCAACCCTTTTTCGTACAGGTGTAAAAAGACCTCGCTTACTGCTTCAGAGCAGCCATCATCTAATGTAAAGCGCTCACGCTCCCAATCGCAGGAGCAGCCTAGCTTTTTCAGCTGACCAATAATGGTTCCGCCGTACTTTTCTTTCCATTCCCAAGCACGTTTTAAGAATTCTTCACGACCGATTTCTTCCTTCGTGATTCCCTCTTTACGCATCGCCTCCACAATTTTTGCCTCAGTTGCAATGGAAGCATGGTCGGTACCCGGCAGCCAAAGTGCAGAGTAGCCCTGCATTCTGCGCCAACGGATTAAAATATCCTGCAAAGTTTCATCCAGCGCATGCCCCATGTGAAGCTGGCCGGTAATATTCGGCGGCGGAATAACAATGGTATACGGGTCTTTCTTCGGGTCCACCTCCGCGTGAAAATAGCCGCCAGAAAGCCAGAATTGATAAATTCTGTCCTCTACCTCCTGCGGCTCGTACGTTTTCGCAAGCTCCTTGCTCATTCTGTTTCCTCCTAAAATCGATCCAAATAAAGGCGGCGCTATTCAGCGCCAAACGGGCAAAACGCCCGGTGTAATGGGTACAAATTATAGATACAATTACCGCCTGAAAAGCACAAAGCGCGGGGATTCCCACGCCCTGTTTTCCGCAAAATCCGGTTCAAAATAAGTCATTTCGCGGCTGTTCGCATCATTCTCATATTATCCCATCGCTCTGGGGCTTTGTCAATGCTTAATTGGCAGGCACCGCACACCCCGGGCCACATAATGCGGCATTATCTACAATAACGGCAAGGCATAATGCAAGCGGTACATCCGGCTGTTGCTCCACCTGTATCCCGTAGCCGTCCCCGTTAGGGGTCCAGCATGGCGCATGGGTCATACGCACAACACCCTTGCTGTCGACCGCATCAAAGCAACGGGTGAGTAAATCGCCCCGCAAGCTCCAATCCGTTTTACTTAGCTTTAGGCTGCTGCTTGATGATGCCAAATTATACGTAACGCGAAGCTGCTCCTGCTCCTCAATCTGCACACTGTATTTACATAGGCCATGAATACCCACACAGCTTATTTTGGCTATTTCGGCTCCGGAAGTGTCTTTTAAATACATCTTCCCCCCAAACGAACCCCATTCGCCTTCTACCGCATAAAGACAGGCACCGGTTGTGTCATATACATCAAACAGAGTGGAACCTGCTTCGGTATGTCTGTTCAGATAATAATCCATCGGTTGTCCCCTTTAATCGTCTATCGATTTCCGTTGGCGTATGAATGGAAAATAAAATATTCCAAACTGCCCTTATCCTTATTTTCTGGTAAATTGGTAAGAATATTCCGTTTCTTTCATAACAACTGAGCCACCCAGCATTTGCTCAGCCATGCGCTGCGTTACCGGTTGTGTACCGTTATTGACTCCGTAAGGCGCTTTTACCACATATAAAAGTGCTGGGCGATTCTGCGGATTTTTCTGGAAGAATATCTCCGTTCGTTTGGAAGGCAGCTCCACACGCCAAAGCGATGGTGGTGCCGGTCTTTGCTGAATGCACATATAACCAAACGGCAATAGCTCATTGAACATCACACGCCCATTGCCCGACGGCACGGAACTTTGAATATCCTCCACGAGGCCAGTATAACGAGCCGCCGCAGCCGGTGTGGTATAAAGCCCTTTTGCCGGACCTGTGGTAAGCTGTGTGCGCAGGTAAACAATCGGTTCATCCCGGTAAACAGCCTGCGCGCGCATCACCGTATTGCACAGTACCAAAAGTACGAGTGAACTGGCAAATGCCGCCCAAAGGGTTTTCAGCATTCTGCGGCGTGCAGCGGGCGCCTCCCGCTCTGCTGTATAAAAATCATATGCGATTAAAACCAAAGCCAATGAGGAAAGATTTAAAATATACGACGCGCCCGTCATGCCATTATTGCTCGCCGTATAAACTGCCCAGCTAAGAACCAGCGACGGTAAATATAAAACCCAAATGACAATCCGGCTACGGCGCTGAGGACGATAGGCAGTTAGTATCAGCGGCCAAAGTCCTGCACAAGCCTGAATGTAGTTTACTTTAGAGGTAAAGACCAAGTCCGATTGAATGAGTACCATACCAACATTCACAATCAGGCTAAGAGGCATGCAAATCCAAATCATTACTTCTAGCACAGGTGCCAAATCCAGCTCGGTTTTTAATTGGCGAGATAATAAAATTAGAATTAACAATGTAATTTCTAATAAAGAAAGGATGGTCAGCATCTGGTAATCCTGCAAAAACAGCGAGGTTTTCACAAACAGGTTTTGGTATGAATGCTCCGGATCTTCAAAAAGGTATTTTACATTATCATGTATTCCCCAAATACCACCGCTTACTAACAAAAGATATGCGCCCGCCAAAAACAACAGTAACGCGCCTCCGCAAAGCATGCCAAACAGCGGGGCAAGAGACTCCGGCTCAAGGCCATTTTTTCGCACACGAGGGCGAATTCGGTAGAGTGCCAATAAAAAAATTGGCACTGCCATGATAAAGAACGGGTAGGAAATGCAGGCAAACGCCAGTAGAATTCCGGAGAGAGAGCCAATCAAAAAAGCCCCGTGAATAGAAAATGAATCGCCATACAAAATAAACACCAACATGGCGGCAGAAATCGTAAAAAGATACCCCATGCTGTTATAAGAAAAATTATTAATTCCAAATGGGGTAAATGAAAAAAACAAACCTGCGCAAAGCAATGCCGGCATTCTGCGGCGAAACAAGCGGAATACTGCACGGTATACCAATAGAGCAACTAGGGCATCTACACAAATATAGAATATTCGCATGAACAAAAGCACCCCGGTCATATCCCCCACTACCAGACGATACAGCCATAAAATAGGTGCAATTAACAAAGCACCGGTCTGGTGAATGTCCCAAGAGTCCAGAAACGGGCGGTCTCCCAAAGAAAAGCGATAAGGAAGCGCCAAATAGTAGGTTTCGTCGGACCAATCGAATCCGAAAACAGAACGGACCAAAAATAAAACCGTCATCCCCGCGATGACAACATAAGGCAAAATGTGAAGCAATTTAGAACGAGACTGTGTAAGAGATTTTAACATGGCCTGCTCCCGTAAATGATGTTAGAACAGCGTTACCTGAATTATTTAGCTTTATAAACAGCAACTAAAAAACTTACAGATTATTTTCCCAAATACAACGCCATTTTTATGAGTTATTTAGAATTTTAAGTAACGCAATTCATAAATTAATATGAATTTTATTGTATCACAATCGACCAGCTTTTGCCAAGCGCAGAAACCAAGATTGCCCTAGAAAATAGACGTTGCTTTCTGACTAAAATATAGTTCTGAATGGAAAACAGACTATTTTCTTTTACTTTCAAGAATTGGTATTGTATAATTAATTTATTGCAACCTGTTTTTGGTACATATGAAATAGAAGTCTTTACGGACAAGCCCTATACCAATAGATTGCAGGTGACGATTTAAAGGAGAAAAATGAGTTGAAAAAGTTCATTTCATACAAGCGAAGCTGGTTTTCCCTATTGCTTCCACTTTCGCTGGTGGCATTATATCTTTTTTCATTAAACCCAGACTGGGCGGAGTGGTACTGTGTAACCCTCTACCCGGTATTCTCGCTGTTTATCAATCGGATCAGCTCTTTATTCCCTTTTTCACTTATAGAATGTATTCTGGCAATTTTAATCGTACTTCTTCCCGTCTTACTGATACGCCTGATTGTTCAGCTAGTTCGCAATAAGCAGGAGCGAAAGGAGCGGTTGCTGCGCGCACTGGCAACACTGCTTTGTGCATTCGGTATAATTGCCCTTAGCTATACCTTAAACTGCGGGCTAAACTACTCACGTTATCCTTTCGCGCAGGTAGCAGGGCTGACTGTACGCCCCTCCTCTACGGAAGAACTAAAAGCGCTATGCACGGAGCTGGCACAACAGGCAAATCAAGAGCGGGTGGGCATAGAAACGGACGACCAAGGCGTTACCATTCTTTCAGACCGTAAAAAAGCGGCAGAAACCGCCCGCATCACAATGAATTCCATGGAGAAAACATACCCTACCCTAAAAAGCGGCTACGGTAAACCAAAACTCGTAATGGCATCACGAGTGATGTCGTACCTAAACATTACAGGTATCTATTTCCCTTTTACAGTAGAATCGAATGTAAATATGGATGCCCCCGCTTACAACATACCCGTTACTATGCTACACGAGCTAAGCCATGTACGAGGATACATGCGCGAGGATGAAGCCAATTTCATCGCTTACCTAGCATGTCGAAATAGTAACAGCCAGGCATTCGCCTATTCTGGCACAATGCTCGCTTTTCTACACGCAAGCAATTCCCTATATTCTGCAGACGAATCTGCCGGACGGGAAATCTATGCGCTTTTAAATGATGGAGCTCGAAAAGACCTCGCCGCCAACCAAGCTTACTGGAAGCGCTTTGAAGGTCCTGTAGCAGATGTAGCAAGTAAAGCCAACGACACATATTTAAAAGCAAATCGCCAGGAAGACGGAGTGAAAAGCTATGGCCGCATGGTAGACCTTTTGCTGGCAGATTACCGGCAGCGCCACGGTTTACAATAAATGATTTGTTGATAATTCTCCCACACAGATATTTTAAGAATCAAACTGATTCGTTTAAATATTATTTTAGGATGCAAAAGCGATTTTAGCTGCCATAGATTGTAAATATTTATTTAACTGTACAAATCCTTTTCTAGAATTGCATTGTAAATATATATAAAAAGAGGATAGAGCAAATGCTCTATCCTCTTTTTGCAGGCAAAAACAGCCTATTGATTGAAATCTAATCATTAACTTAAGAAGGCAGGCGGAAAATCACTGGCTTTACGGTAGAATCCAGCTTATCGAAGCGGTAACCATTCTTCTTTAGTGTTTCAATAATCTTCGGCAACTCTTTTACTGTATTCTGTTTCGTGGAAGCATCGTGGAACAAAATAATTGCTTTTTCATATTGGAGCGCTTCATTAACCGTGTTTTGGTAAATGGATTGTGCTGTTGCGCCCTTTTCTGCATCACCGGCACTCACATTCCAATCGTAGTAAGTGTACCCTCTGCGCGTTAGTTCATTCGCAACCGGGCGGGCAATGGTTTTGTTGTAGCTGTTCACGCTACCACCCGCAAAACGCATAACTTGCGGTTTAACACCAGTCGCGTCAACAATTAAATCGCTTAGCTTCGACATATCGGTAAAAAACGCAGTCGGCGAAGCATAGATTTGCTTGTAGTTGTGTGAGTAGGTGTGCATACCAATGGTATGGCCTTGATCCACTATGTCCTTCATCCATTTTTTAGACTGTGCATCGGTGCGCCCAATTACAAAGAAGGTTGCCTTGGCATCGTTATCAGCCAATATCTTTAGTACTTCCGGTGTTAAATTGGAAGGGCCGTCGTCAAAGGTAAGGTAAGCAACCTTATCCCCTTTTTGATGCGGAATGATTTCCGAACGATCCACATAAAAATTCGGGAACATCGTCTGAATCGCCTGCATTTCTTTCGAGATTGCACCAGAATTCACAGGTGCCTGGGAAGAAGATGAGGATGACGGTGCTTTAGAAGGTGTGGAAGAAACCGGTTTGGAGGACGGTGCTTGTGAGCTTTGAACCGCCGATGATTCCGGTTGCTTTGAAATTGGTATTGATGTTACCAGCTGTGCAGACACATCTTCATTTGATACAACAACGGAGGAGGCGTTTGGCTTCGATGACGTTGTAATATAACCAGCAACGGAACCAATAATAACCCCCACGCCAATTGCTGCCACTAGCATAGAAGCAGCAATAATAACTCTTTTTTTCCCGACAGACACCTTCAGCACTTCCCTTTTCTTAGGTTTATATTAATTTTTAGTAGCATTTTTACCAGTTTCAAAATCGTATTTTACGACGATTAATGAAACGTTATCTAGTAATTTTAATGGAAGCATTTGTGTGCTCTCATCATTTACTAATGTGTTGCTTATTATAGCACAAGCCGTTCAAAAAAGAATGCAGTTTAACAGGATTGTAACCTTTATTTTGTTTCCATTATGCACCATCTCCACAACATCATGAAAACAACTACTATTTTAGAGGACTGCCTCCAGAAAAGCAGAGAGCCGGTTATAGCAATATAACTCTGTGTTTATACTAGAAATTCTAAGATTATTAAATTCTAAGATCATTATTTATTTACTCGTTAATAAAGGAGATAAAAACTCGAACTCGATTACCGCATTTTCACGCAGTTAACGAGTTCGAGTTTTTATCTTGTTTCAATATGAAAGCTCTCGGTCTAATTTATACAAAATTGAAGGAGTTGGTACGTGCCGCGTATTCATACCAAACCCTAAAATGCAATGCCGTGGTTTTTATTCCGTAAATAGCGGAGTGGAAAGATAACGCTCACCAGTATCCGGTAATAAAACCACAATCATTTTACCGGCATTTTCGGGTCTTCTGGCAAGCTGCTCTCCTGCCCAAAGAGCGGCACCGGAAGAAATACCAACCAGCAAACCATCGGTTTTTGCAACCTCTTTGCTCTTTAAAAAAGCGTCTTCATTTTCTACCAAAATTATTTCATCGTAAATAGTGGTATCCAGTACCTCCGGTACAAAGCCTGCGCCTAATCCCTGAATTTGGTTTGGTCCGGGAGTCCCGTTCGACAATACCGGAGAATTTGCCGGCTCTACCGCAATAATCTTCACTTGCGGATTCTGACTTTTTAAATATTCACCCACACCAGTAATAGTGCCTCCTGTTCCAACTCCGGCAACGAAAAAATCCACTTTGCCCTCTGTATCCTGCCAAATTTCAGGTCCAGTAGTTTCTTTGTGAATCTCCGGATTGGCCAAATTCTCAAATTGGCCCGGTATAAAGGAGTTTGGTATTTCTTTTGCAAGCTCTTCTGCCTTTATTATAGAGCCTCTCATTCCCTTGGAACCCTCTGTAAGCACAACCTGTGCGCCATAGGCCTTCAAAAGATTTCTTCTTTCTATGCTCATCGTATCAGGCATAGTTAAAATAACGCGGTAGCCTTTTGCAGCGGCTACGGATGCAAGACCAATACCGGTGTTTCCGCTGGTAGGCTCAATAATCACAGAACCCTCTTTTAAAACTCCACTTTTCTCAGCGGCATCAATCATCGCTTTTGCAACACGGTCTTTCACACTGCCAGCGGGATTAAAATACTCTAATTTTGCAAGTATAGTTGCATTTAACTCCTGTTTTTTCTCATAATTCGTTAGTCGCAACAAAGGCGTTTTTCCTATTAATTCAGTTATGCTATTTACATAATGTGCCATCTTGCAAACTCCCTCTCCCTATAATTTTAATCTTCAAGCTCAGGGTACAGTCGAATCAAAACCGCTGTAAACACCCAAGTATACATATCTATTTATTATGTTTTATTATAGCACTCAAATATCATCTGCATATTTCCATAATAGAAATTAGCTGTTCTCTATATTCGTAAAGCAACAAAGGCATTCCGGCATGCGCCTTTTTCGCTACTCGCACATTTTCAAAACCAGTACCGGTATCCCGGTACTGGTTTTTACAACAAAAATGAAACTGCTAAGCTTCTTTATTAATAAACATGATTGCAAAACCGATTAGCAAAAATATTGAACTTACTATAATTGCTTTCTCATACCACAAATGGATGCAAAGACTCCCTGTAATTGCTCCAATGACAAAGATTCCAATAATAGCCAAATATAATAAACCGGTTTTCTTTTCTTCTTTATTTTTGGTAAAACCATAATTGCAAATATTCTGCACAGCAACTCGTAAATTGCCAATACACATTGTAGTGGCAATTCCATTTCCGTTCACTTTTCGAAAACTCTCCACCTGCGCACCACAGGCAAATGAAATCAGGCTATTTGCAAACAGATTCAGACTTTGGGGAATAAATGCAACAATAAATAGAATAACGACTTCTGCCATAAGTACAGCCTGACGCCAATGGAATCGCCGCGCATTCTTAAAATACATTTTAATAATTTCCGCAACAGCAATACCAAAAGCAAAAGATAAAACAGGTAAAGCATATTGCCAAGCTAAATGAAAATTGCCCTTTGAAAGATTAACCCCAAACAATAATAGATTTCCGGTTTGGGCATTTGCAAAAACCTCATCTCGACATATATAAGAATACGCATCCATAAACCCACCGGATAGCGTTAATAAAATTACAAGAGGCAGGGACTCGGACATTTGTTGAGATTTCTTCACTGGTTTCTCCTTAATTTACTCGCTAAATTAAAACGAATTCTGTTTCTCAATATTTTAAGCACAATTATATAACACATTTCTCAGACTTACAACCGCACCAGGTTAAATATGTATAGTACTTCCTTCCCACAATCTTCTTACATAATATGAAAATAAACGCTCCAGCTTTCTTTAAACTTCATGCAAAAAGGAGCCCGTCAATAAAGACGAACTCCTTTTTTTTAACATTTGGGAACTGCCTGTACGACCCTATCATAAAACTCGCCATAGGAGTTGCACCCTTGCATTAGGCGAAGCTGATCCAATTCCGGGAGAGCATCAAAAAACTCTTTCAGCTTACGGTCTTCCGATAGAGCCTGAGAGAACGAAAAGTCGGAATAATCCATACAATATCACCTCATAGATAGTCTATGGAAAATCCGTTCATTCATACTGTGCAATACAAAATCGTGTTACCTAAAATGACCTAAAACCACCAGCAACTATTGCTGCGATTGCACCAAGGAATACAATGACCATTGTAACAGAACCACCATCTACAATTATACCATACCCACACATTGAACCCTCCTTTTTTATAGGGTACCCTATTATATGTACAAATCATAAAATTGGACAATCATCTAAGATAGAATCCTTTACGGGTTTTTTAGCAGAAAGAGAACAGGCTAGCTGATTTACAGCACGCCGGTTCTCTTTCTAAAAATTATATTTTTTTATAATAATACGAATCCAAATTTGTCCCCTGTATTTAAATGGTCTTTACAGAATGTTATTGGGATATGGCATTTCCGTATCTTTTAATGTATGGATTTGGTTCATAGCGCGGCTGCATTCTGCTCTAGCTTCATCCTGTGTGCCGGTTTCTAAAAAAGACTTTGTTGTTGATAGTGATTGACTTACGGTTTCTAATCGCTCATGCGGAATAAAAAAAGACATTATATGGTGGTACCCATGCCAAGTTTCTACCGCATCCTTAATAATTACTTTTGAATTCTCTTTGTCACCACTGTCTATGCTATTCTGGACTTGTACCAGCATTTCTGAAACCTCACCTGTCATTCTGTCTACCTCATAGGCTCCCCAAATACTAATACTGAAAAGAACCACCAGAATCGCAAGCGCTGCCCAAATACGATTCATTGTGTCTTCCCTTCCTTTTTAATGATTTGAAAATCACCTGCTGTATTGGCGGTCATCAAAAACACCTGGTCTAAGGTCAGATTTTTCGATTTTACTACGCCTTCAACCCACGCAACCGATTTTTTACATAGCTGAGCGGAAACCTCCGAAACCACACCATCACTTACAACTACCGTTTCAATTCCTGTATCCGGAACAATTAGCTGAAGCATGTCTGGCGTTACGGAATCTTTTCCGGGCTTTTTAATCACACTCAATTTGCCATTTGTTTCTACAATGGCATAAGCTACATCCGAAAGTGAAAGAATACTGTTTTGGCGCAAATCTTCGAATAAATCTTCAATGGACATACGCAGCCGCCTAAGCTCACTTTGTTGAATTTTCCCATCACTAATTACTACTATAGGACTGCCACAAATGATTTTGCGAAATCCTCCACTTTTTAGCATTAATATAGACAGGATTATTTCAATCGCTACAAGCGTAAAAATAGGAACCAGCCCACTGACCAAGGGCTGGCCTGTATTTTGCATCGGAATGGATGCTATGTCTGAGATAAGGAGGGTAACAACCAGCTCAGATGTTTGTAATTCACTAATCTGGCGTTTTCCCATTAATCTTACTGCAAAAATAATGACGATATAAAGCAGAAAAGTTCGTATTAAAGAAACAATCATTTTTATCACCTGACTCTATTCTGGCCTTGAAAGCAGGTTTTATACGGCAAAACGGCTTCCCCATATTACGGAAAAGCCGTTCTGTTTTTTTGTTATTATCTCTTGTTTTATCGTATTTTTTAGCCTAAATCATGAAGAAATGCATCGGCGGTTTTCTCTAAATAATGAATCGAATAACCTGAGCATTTTGAGGTTTCACCTAGAACCATCTACCGTGATTTGGAGTGCATTAATCAAGCGGGAATTCCTATTGTATCTACCTCTGGCCCCGGAGGTGGTGTCGAGATTTTAAAAAGCTATAAAATTGAGAAACGATTATTTTCTGCTACCGATTTAATCGCTCTTCTTATGGGTCTAGGGAGTATTCAGAGCAACGTTCCCAATAAGCATGTACTGGGACTAGATAAAGCAAGCTTTTCACATGTTGATTTAGTAAATGTGACACTACGGGTTCATGAAAACATAAAAGATACCATCTCAAACCGATTTGGCGAAAACTGCTTAACTCCAGACGGCGACCGTTTTTATATTGCACACGTACTAATGCCAATTGATCAACTGGCTTGCAGCTATTTATTGAGCTTGGCAGATAACTGTGTATGCATTGAGCCGGATAGTCTGAAAAGCCGGGTGCGCCAGCTTTCTGAACAAATATATTCTCAATACCATTCTACGCACTTTTCCTATTAAAAAATGCACAAAAACCTCCTGCCATCAATCATACGGCAGGAGGTCTTTATTGCTTTATACAGCCAATGTTTCTAGTAAATTAAAGCTGAAACGTAATATCGTACCGCTTGAGCCAGAAGTTGATTTGCAATAGATAAGCCATTAGTTGGGGTCCTGCCATTAGCTGACCAAACCAAGGTTTACCGTAATCTGATTTTTCGTGGAGCAGTTCTTTGGCTGCACTTTCATTAATTAAGCGATGAATTGGTTCTACCGGGTCTTCCAAAATCCTTGCTAAACGGTGGCGAACCAACGCTTCATAGGATGGATTATGCGTCTTGGGGTAGGGACTTTTCTTACGCATGAGAATATCTTCCGGCAGCCATTCTTTTGCTGCATCGCGCAGAAGCGCCTTTGTAATACCGCCGTGGTTCTTATAATCCCATGGGGTATTAAATACATATTGAACCAACCTGTGGTCTGCATACGGCACACGAACCTCCAGCCCGCAGGACATGCTGCAGCGATCCTTTCGGTCTAACAGAGTAGACATGAACCAGTGAATATTGAGGTAGCTTATTTCTCTGCGTCGCCGCTCTTCATCGCTTTCCCCTGCAAGGCGTGGGGTAGCCTCAACAGATTCGGTATAGCGATTATCCACATATTCATCCATTCCCAGTTCATTGAGAATTTCGGGTTTTAGAAGCGCTTTACGAATGCTTAAATCGGGTGACCATGGGAACGTATTGCCCTCAAAGGCTTCTTTTTTATGGAACCAAGGGTACCCGCCAAAAATCTCATCGGAGCATTCACCCGATAAAGCAACCACGTGCCCGCTCTTTACTTGCGAGCAGAAATGCAGTAAAGAAGAATCTACATCTGCCATTCCGGGCAAATCCTTAGCAATAACGGCATCGTAGAGGCGGTCCGCCAAGGTTTCGGTATCGCACTCCAAAAACCGGTGATTGGTTCCAAATTCCTGAATCATCCGGTCAACCCAAGGTCTATCCTCATCCGGTTGAAAAGCGGTTGGTTTAAAGTATTTTTCATTGTTTTTATAATCAAAGGAATACGTGTCGAGCATCCGGCCTTCCTTTTTATACTGAGCGGCTGCCAATGCTGTAATAATACTAGAATCCAGCCCGCCAGAAAGAAAGGTACACAAGGGAACATCAGAAACCAACTGGCGGCTAACTGTGTCTGACAACAGCTCTTTTACACGCAGAACGGTGTCTTCGTAGCTATCCGGATGTTCATAGCTTTCCAATTCAAAATACGGGTATGCCCGTAAACCTTCACGGTTATATACCGCGGAATACCCTGGCTTTAACTCTCGGATTCCCTGAAACACACCGCACCCTGCTGTTCTTGCCGGCCCTAAGCCGAACAGCTCACACAAGCTCGTTTTGTCAAGCACCGGATTAACCCCCGGGTACTCGAACAGTGCCTTCATTTCTGACCCGAACACCAGGCGATCATTTACCGCAGTGTAAAACAGCGGCTTTACCCCAAAACGGTCTCGGCATAAAAAGGTACAGTTCCTACGCTCATCATCAATGGCAAATGCGTAAATTCCATTCAGCTTTTCTGCACAGAACGGCCCAAAATGAATGTAGCAATACAGCAGCACCTCTGTATCGCTGTGCGACTGGAACTTGCAACCCAATAAGCGCAATTCCTGCCGAAGCTCTTCCGTATTATACAGCTCACCATTGTAAGTTATGGTGTAGCGGTAGCCATCCTGCAGGCGGGTCATTGGTTGCTTACCGCCCTCTATGTCCACCACTGCAAGCCGGGCATGCGCAAAAGCTGCATGGCTTGAAACATGTACTCCGGAGTCATCCGGACCCCGGTGTCGAAGCCGGTTACCCATCCGTTTGGCCAGCGCACCCCAAAGCGGGGCTTCTTCTGTTAACGTATCGTGATAATCGCAAAATCCCGCAATTCCACACATAGTATTCCCTCATTTCTCTCACTGCATTGTTTTTCGTCTTTTGCTATAATATGAAGGAACATTATTCTGGTTAACCAATTAGAGGGCAATTTCCATTATCAATAATTCACGAAAGGACAACCTGCATTTCAGCAGGTTGTCCTTTCTGTTTGCCATTATTTCTCTAAAATTTGATTGCTCATGGTTCGAAACACTTTGCAATAATTTCGAAAACCATTCTTTCCAATAATATAAATATTCGGCATATAACTCATGCGTTTTTTCGAGTAAGCAATGCGTTCCAACCCATTGTCTACCGCAGTGTGGTTGCTTAACGCAACGTCAACATTATGGAACTCTGCAACACTCATAAAATACTCCAATGAAGCCAAGTACTGTTTTACTTCTGGTTTTGTTCTGGGAGGAGTTGTGCCGCCCCATAACGCCGCCATGTGGGTTACACCCTCCTCTTTAACCGGAAATATAAAACTGAACCCACCTGGTGTATGCCCGGGGGTACTGTAAGCGTAAATCGTTTTATCACCTAATGTTATGCAATCTTCATTATTTAGATAAACATCAATCTGATAGTCTTTCCATGTATTCGGTCTGTCCGGCTTCACTGGGTGGTCGCGCCAGTAACTGTCATCGATTTGAGACATGAAGGTCGTTACCCCGTATTTTTCAACAAACCACTTACCGCAGCCCGTGTGGTCTACATGCCCATGGGTTAAAACCAGCTTTTGAATGCTTTCCGGCTCCCACCCTACCTCTCTCATCGCACTAACGATTGCATTAAAAGCTCTTTGATCCGGCCATATTGCATCAATTACAATTAGGCCTTCCGTCGATTTTAAAACAAAGCAATTGGTTTCTTTTTGCGAAACAATCAGTAAATCGTCAAAAATAAGAGCGTGGATAAAAAAGGACATATCCTCCATTGATTCAATGGTTTCCCTAGTGATAAGTGGTCGATTTATTAAATTCATTTGTATAATTACTCCTCTGCACAAAATTATTGTTTAAAGTGCAGAGGTAACTCGATTTTTGGGGTGTTTCAAGCAACGAATTTTCACCATACCACCTTCTTCTACTTGATAAACGTCTAATTTTTAATTTCTCTTAAAACAACCGGACTTTATTATTGCAAATATTCCAAATCCACCGCCAATGAGTAACACTTCAATTGCCCCAGCCGAATGCAAGCCTATATTTGCATTCGTTCGTGTAAGCGCATAAATCAGGTGGTGTCCACCCAAGAGAATACAAAGGGAAAGTGAAATAATAGTAAGAATTTTTGCGTAATCCACGTTACGTTTTATAAGGGTAAGTACAATCCCAATGTCTAATCCGACATTCCATAACGCAATTTCTGTTTGCCAGCCCCTGCTGATACCCCATACTGACATACTTTCTGCAATGTTAGGGAAGAACATTTGCCATACAAACGCACCCGCTGTCATCAACAAAAACAACCACAGATAATAAAATAAAAACCGTTCTTTTCTCACTTGTTTCCACCGCCTAACATTTAAACACTATCTTATTCATTATTTAAATTGCTCGCTTTTTGTTACGCAATATAATAAGTGACAAAAGTATAAATTGTAATCAAAACCGCAGCCACCAATGCAAATAAATCGCGTACAATACAAGACGTTCTTGTTTTCTTATTACGGTAGCTTCCGCTTTGAACACTATCCACAACAAGGACAACCGTGGAACCCCAAAAGCAAAGACTCATCAGTGTAAAAGCAACTGTCATAACAGTCGGGTTATTCCAGCCGCTTGCTAGCCAAGAAAAAAGAGCAAGAACAATTACTATAAAGTTAAGGACAGTTGAAATACGATTTAAGCGACTTAGTTCTTTCATGATCATTTATCCTCCGATTCAGCCTTTGAGCGGGAAATCTCACTTAAAATTCGTTCTGCAACAATTCGCCTTGCAGATGCCTCAATTGCCAAAGCGCAGGCTAGCCAAAGAAGGTCTTCTTCCCCATGCTCCACCGCCGTGTTCACACGTTCGCAAACGCTAGCCAACTCCTCCTGCTGTGCCACACGGAAGCTTTCATATATCTCTTTTTGGAAATCTTCGCCACTACCAGAATTGAGTACGGCAGAAATATCTTGAATAGACAGCACCTGCTTTAACAGGCTGATTATCGTAAGCATAGCCAAATGCTCGCGACCATACTTTTTCTTGTCTGGTCTTGGCAATACACGGTCCTTTACATAGTTATTAATCATACTGGGGGTAAGTAGCACACTTTCTTCGTCACGCCCAAACAGATTAAGCTGTCGTTCCATATACGTAATGACCTGATCCATATAAAGGTAGATTTCCGGTAAGGAATCCCACCCGGCCGTTTGGTGTTCCTGCACCTGCTGCGCCCATTCTTGTATTTTATCACGTGCATTCTCCATGTTATTTCTCCTTTTCCGCTTTTTGTGCGGTCTCCGCAAATTTACTCGGAGGCATTCCCTTTAGCTTGCGAAATACCCTTGAAAAGTAAAGCTGGTCTGAAAACCCGGTAGAATACGCTGCCTCTCCTACAGAAAGGTTCTCATTTTTTAATAAATCCGCCGCTTTATTGATACGGTATTTCGTGAGGTATTCATTCGGGGTCATATCCGTATGCTGTAAAAACAAACGGTATAAGTGACTACGGCTTACTCCTGCGTTTGCAGCAATTTGTGTTATATTTAAATCTTCTCGAGAATAATTGTAATCGATAAATTGAATTGAACGCTGTACATAGGCATAGCCTGTATCCTTTCGGCAATTCTGGTCGCCGTTCAGCACCATCATTGCAGCAAGAAAGCGCAGCAGCGCTGCTGTCATTTGGGCTTCATTACTGGGGCTTGGCCCCGTTGCAGTATAAATATCGTTCAGCATATTCTCAATAGCACTGTCTTTATCGTAGTGAAACAACGGCTGCTCTTCTGAAAGACCGGTTTCATTCACGAGGCGACGGGCATCGGCACCGTTAAACCCTACCCAACAGTATTCCCACGGCTCTTTGTGATCGGCCTGATAAGAAGAAATGACACCAGGCACCACGAGAAAACCATCTCCAGCGGAAAGAGTGTATCTCTTTTTCCCGCTGTCAAATCTACCTTTCCCGGAAAGTATATAATGGATTAAATAATGATCGCGGATACCCGGCCCCCAAGAGTGGTCCGGCGCGCAGCGCTGCAAACCGGAGCGGTAAACCGCTAAACCCATACTATTTTGAAAGGGAGTGCGAAAAGAACGCTTAAATTTATCGTTTTCCACAAAAACCCCTCCTCAATAAATCACACAAATAATACATTTATTATAAAGCTTGCCGCCACAGTATGCAACGATAAACTTCACGAAAGCTTTGCTTGCTTTCTGGCGAAAAAGAATTGAAATCATGGAAAGAATCGGGTATAATAACTTTAATTGGGATTTTGCATTACGCTTTGGGAGGACAATCCCTTAGCATTTACCGTTCATGCGAGCGCATCGCTCTCAAAAACGGAGTCTTCCCGAACAGAATACTTACAAGAAATGGGGATGTTTTTGATGGAGGCTACACAGCTTCAGATTTTCACCATTATTTCAGCAATTGCGGCTATTGCAGCATTGGCCGTACTGGTCGTTTTGCGTGGTACCTTGCAAAAGCTGAATGTATTGAATGAGAAACGTGAACAAGCACTGCGTGAGGCACAGGCCGTAAAGCAAGCGCCTGCTCCGGCACCTGTTTTTAGTCAGCAAACTGTCGCTCCGGCAGCAGTACCTGCTGTTACTACACCTCAGGCAGCTCCCGCAGCACAAGGAATTTCCGGTGAGATTCTGGCTGTAATTGCTGCAGCAGCATACACGTTGTATGATATTCCAGCCTCCGCAATTCAGGCGGTCACACTGGCAGAAGCTGCACCGCTTGCTGTAGCCACTGCTGCTCCGGCACCCCGTACCCGTTCCACTTGGGCAACTGCTGGTTTGCTGGAGAACACCCGCCCGTTCTAAATTTCGTTCTTTACTCAAAGCGCCCGGGTCTTTTGCCCGGGTGCTTTTTTTTGGGAACAGTCATTTGCCAAGCACTGCAAAATAGAGTATAATTATTTTATAAGTGGCCAGAGTGCTAAAACAACAGCAGCCCAAGGCGGAGATTTTCCGCGGGCCGCCGAAAATCATGGCGAAACCGGCCCGACCTGATGGGCCGGCGCCCTTTTTTCTGTACCCTTTCGTTTTCGTGTGTATTCTTAGTCTTTATAAATTAAGTATAGGCTAAAAACACCATGCATAACGGCCCGCCGGTACAGAGAAGAAATAGGAGGATTGCGTTAAATATGTCCGTACTGAATGAAACGCTGCTATCGCAGAATTTTTCCAAGATGAATCCAAGACAACAGGATGCCATCCGGCACAAAGAAGGGCCTCTTTTGATTTTGGCGGGAGCCGGAAGTGGAAAAACCACCGTACTGGTGAATCGTGTTGCCAATTTAATTCGCGAAGGGTGCGATCCTTACCGGATTATGGCCATTACCTTTACAAATAAAGCCGCAGGTGAGCTCAAAGAACGCCTAGTTACCATGCTTGGTGATAAGGGCAGCGAGGTCTGGGCCTCTACCTTTCATTCCACCTGTGCGCGTATGCTCCGGCGAGACGCAGACAGACTGGGCTACACGCCACACTTCACCATTTATGATTCTGACGATTCCCGCAGAGTGATGAAGGACTGCCTAAAGGCTCTTCAAATTGATGAAAAAGAGCTTCCCGTGAAATCCGTTTTAGGTGAAATCAGCCGCGCAAAAGATTCTTTGGTAAACGCTAAAGAGTTTGCTGATCGCGCCGGAGACGATTTTCGACTTAAGAAAATTGCAGAAGCGTATCTCATGTACCAAGGCCGCCTGAAGGCCTCGGATGCAATGGATTTTGACGACCTGATTTTTAACACGGTAGACCTGTTCCAAGTTTGCCCGGATGTTCTGGATTATTACCAGAACCGCTTCCAATACTTTATGGTAGATGAGTACCAGGACACAAACCACGCACAGTACCTGTTTGTATCTCTTTTAGCGAAGAGAAATAAAAACTTATGTGTTGTTGGTGACGATGACCAGAGTATTTATAAATTCCGTGGAGCTACCATTGAAAATATTCTAAGCTTTGAAAAAACTTTCCCGGGAGCCTTAGTCATTCGCTTAGAACAAAACTACCGCTCAACTAAAAATATATTAGATGCAGCAAATGCGGTAATTGAAAACAACACACAGCGGAAAGGAAAATCTTTGTGGACGGAAAATCCACAAGGCTGCCCCTTATATATGCACACATCCTTTAGTGAGCAGGATGAAGCAGATTATATTGCCACGCATATTCTGGATGGTGTGGCAAATGGACGCAAATATTCCGACTTTGCTGTTCTATACCGAATGAACTCTCAATCGAACTCCTTGGAAAAAATGATGGTGAAATCGGGTATTCCTTACCGTATTGTAGGCGGCGTGCGTTTTTACGATAGAAAAGAAATTCGTGATATGCTAGCCTACCTGAGTGTAATTAATAACCCGGCGGACGAAGTTCGCCTGCGCCGCATCATTAACCAACCGAAACGTTCCATTGGTGAAAAAACGATTTCACAGGCAGTTGAAATCTCGCGCGAAGCAGGAATGACTTTATTTGATGTAATTACCAACGCAGAGGATTTTGAACCACTGCGCCGTTCTGCGGCAAAGCTGCAAGCCTTTGCGCACCTTATGCTCGAATTAATTGAGGCTTCGAATAATCCGGATATATCTTTAAACGACTTATATCAGCTTGTTCTTGAAAAAACTGAATACATTGCCTCCCTGCGAGCCGAAGAAGACGATGCGCAGGATCGAGTGGACAACATTAACGAACTTTCTTCCAGCTTAATTAAATATCAGGAAGACAACCCGGAATCTTCCCTCTCTGGTTTCTTGGAGGAAGTTTCACTCTTTACGGATATTGACCAACTGGATACCAATAAAGATCAAGTAATTCTAATGACCATGCACTCCGCAAAGGGCTTAGAGTTCCCTGTAGTTTTCCTCCCCGGAATGGAAGATGGCCTCTTCCCCGGAATGCAGGCTATTTATAATCCTTCTGAAATTGAGGAAGAGCGCCGATTGGCTTATGTTGCAATCACCCGCGCACGTGAAGAGCTGCACTTAACCAATGCGGAAAGCCGAATGATTTTTGGTTCGACCTCTCGCAACAAAGCGTCGCGCTTTTTAATCGAGATTCCGGAAGAACTGGTAGAACGCAGCCGCTCTCGGTCTTGGAAAAAGCCGGAGCCCGGAACCGATTTGCCAACCTCCGCTTACGAGGCACGCACAATCTCTATACAGGCTGCCCGCCAGTTTGGCCCTGTGGATATTCCTGCACGTAAATCCACTCAAAGCTACCAAACCGGTGACCGTGTGGAACACAAAACCTTTGGTGAAGGAAAAATACTCTCGGTTACCCCTATGGGCAACGATAATCTTCTTGAAATTGAATTCCAAACAGCTGGCACGAAAAAACTAATGTCTAATTTTGCTCGATTGACCAAACTATAATTCCTGTATAATAGACGCTTCTCTGTTTATGAACAGGCTAGGTTGGCTGCACTGCACACCGCACCAAGAGAAAGAAGCGGCATTCTTGTACATGCCGCTTTTCTTTATAATAATTACCGTGTAACAAAATTGAATCTGAGCCATAAAATGTTATAGAGAACATGGGAATTTAACCTGTTAGGAGGAACAATTTATGGCTCAAGATTTTAATATTGCGTCCGATGAGCGCGGAACAGGATGCTTTAAAGAAGCTGTTTGCATTGACGCCATGCGTATCTATGATTCGTGCAGCGAAGAAGAGTGTTCATGTGGTAGAACAGCCCGCTCCCCTTGCCAGAAGGGGAGCGGGCTGTTCTGTTTTATGTGCAGTTATTTTTTAGATGAATTCTCTGCCGCCATGGCGTCAGCCTTTGTTCTATGAATCGTTCCATGCGGGTGATGCGGCGGCGCGTAGATTGTATAAAGCTTTAATGGAACATCCCCGGTATTTATTAAGTTATGCCAGGTTCCAGCTGGTACAAAAATGGCGCAGCCGGGAGAAATATTTTGCTGTAAGCCCACTTTATCTTTACCGTTCCCCATCTTTACAATTCCGCAGCCTTGTTCAATCCGTAAAAACTGGTCGGTATCCGGGTGCACCTCGGTCCCAATATCTCCTCCTACCGGAATACACATTAAGGTTGCCTGAAGGTAAGTGCCAGTCCATATTGCTGTTCTAAAATTGCAATTTTGTTTTGCTGCTGCCACAATATTTAGAACATATGGCTGCGGGCCCATATCCATTCCTCTACACCCTTGGCTAGAATTAGAATTCGACGCACTACTCGCTTTATTATTCATAATACGAATCCTCCTTTTCTTCAGTATATGCTATGTAAAAAAAAAGTTTAAGTTTTAAGAATTATTGATACTAGAGCTGCAAGTCTTTTTTAGCTTTAAACAATTCATTATTGAAAATATAGATAGAAAATTTATATTTTTTATCCTTTTGTTTCTAGTAAAGAGTCATTCATGGACGAGTTAAAAAATACAGCATATACTGTAATATCTTTATAAAGGAGGCAACAAAATAATGGCAAGATCATCTGCTGATTTCTGGAACGATAGAGTTTCCAACGGCAACAATCGGATTTCTGATAGCGACGATAGAGAAAGCATGAGCCGTGGTGGCAATTCTGATTGTGACCGCGAGAGCTCAAAAGCTCTAAAAACCATTCTATCTCAACTCGACGATCTCAATAATTCAGATCTACGTTTGCTGAATGATATTATTGAAAGATTGTTGTGCACTCGCAGGTGCTAATAACGATTAAATAAAAGTTATAGTAGCAAATGAAAAAATCAGTGCTTATCCTTTTGGATTAGTACTGATTTTTTATATACAGCCATGCCGCCATACTCAATTTTATATAAACCGATTAGAGGAGAGGTTATTTATCCCGAATTGGTTTTTTCTCTATGCAATAACCGAATTTGTTTTATTGAGAATTCTCTTACGGTATTCAAAAACATTGCTAAAGAATACTATGGAGAGAGGTGATGACATGCTGAGAGAATTTACCCCCGAAGAAATCGCATATTTATCGACTACTTTTGCTCTGGCAATGGCAAAAGATCAGGATATTCATTCGCTTCGGGTACTATGCAGTTTTTTTACGAATGTCGTTGCCACCATTAATGTAGTAATTAACCAGCAAGCTTTGCTTGAAAACAAACAGAACTATTACTAGCCATTTCTAAATTTCTTTGGGTTAAATTCGTACAGCGCAATCATTTCCCCTCTTTTTCATCGAGATTTGTTATTTGACGAATGCGAGAAAACGCCTCATGTACATTAAAAAGCTGCCGCGCCTCATAAATATGTGTTAAACGGTTAATTTCATTCAAACGCCTACGCAATTCTTCATTGGTTATTATGAGTGGGTCTGGATGATATGCCTTGATAACCAGACCATTCTCTTGCCCTATAATCTCGATTGGATCACCGACTTCCCAGCCCAGAGTACGACGCAGCTCTTTGGGTATTACAATACGGCCCGCCAAATCAATGTTTCGAACAACACCTGTAACATGTTTCATTCTCCAATCCCTCATTTCACATTTTTTTGCGGCGGCCGTATTTTAATTTCTTTTTTTACTTCTGATTTATATCAGTTTCCCTCTCCTTTTGCTGCCTGCAAACGATACTGGATACCCAACAGGGAAACAGGAAATTCGGCTGCCGGCTGAAAAGATTATTTTACCATACACAGCACCCAAACCAGAATTGTACTCCTAATTTCTTTCTATTGCCGTACTCAAAGCTTCCTCTTAAGGCTGCAAAAAGCTTGTCCAATGATTCTTTTTCTCCTGTTTATGAATCATTTTATAAACTATTTTTGTTGTGGTACTTTTTATAGTCTTCTGCATTCCCTTCCCAATCGAGTTCAACCGCTGTTTTAAAGCCATTGATACGGGACAAGCCCATTTCAATTGCTGCCTGAAAAGCCGTTCTATTGTTCGCTACTTCTTGGGCTGTTGCAGATAAAAAATGGATGGCAACTGCTGGTTTTCCCATATCTTTCTTTTTCAAGCGATTCACCCCCCGTTCCTCAAAATATGATTTTAATCGATTGTCCTATGCCTTACCTCAATATTGTGATAAGTAATAAAGAGAAATCGTGCCTCATACATAACAAACAGATAACACTTTTATAGAAGGAGGGCTTCGATGAAAAACATAGCGATCTATTTAAGAAAGTCTCGGGCTGATGACGCCGATGAACCGGTAGAACAAACACTGGAGCGCCACTACAAGACCCTCCTGGAATTTGCAGAGAAAAACACGCTTAAAATACCCCCAGAGAACGTATATAAGGAGGTTGTATCCGGTGATGCACTGTACGCCAGGCCAGAAATGCTGCGCCTCCTGAAAGACGTGGAGGAAGAAAAATACGACGCGGTTCTTTGTATGGACATCGACCGCCTCGGGCGTGGCTCCATGGCAGAGCAAGGCGTGATTTTAGAAGCATTTAAAACCAGCGGAACAAAAATAATGACACCAGCAAAAACAGTAGACCTTGACAATGATGCTGATGAAGATTATACCGAGTTTAAAACCTTTCTCTCTCGGCAGGAACTAAAAATGATTAAACGCCGACTAAAAGCAGGAACGCAGAGAACTCTGTGTGACGGCGGGTATATTGCCAATGCGCCTTACGGGTATGAGAAAACCATTATAAACAAAAAGCCTACCTTAAAAATTGTTGAAGAAGAAGCGAAAATAGTGCGTTTGATGTACCAAATGTATGTAGAAGAAGGCGTTGGCTGCCAAATCATTGCGGAAACGGTAAATGCCATGGGTGCCAAACCTCGTAGATCCGAGCGATTTGGCAGAACCAGTGTGATGAAAATCCTAAAAAACAACGTATATATTGGGAAAATTATCTGGAACCAAAAATCGCGCATGCGAAAGAGCAATGGGAGAGTAATCACAGTTGCGAATCCAAAGGAGAAATGGATGATTACCCAGGGAATTCACACTCCCATTATTGAAGAAGAATTATTCCATAAAGCGCAAGAGATATTTGAAAAAAGATACCATCCCCCTTCTTACACAGGCCGAGTAGAAAACCCCTTAGCTGGCCTCATTTACTGCAAAAATTGCGGCAGTTTGATGCAGAGACAGCTGATGAACCGCAGCTCACAAAGTTATCTTCTTTGCTCAAAAAAGGGCTGTGTTGTATCTAGCCAATTACAGCTTGTAGAGCAGGCAATCGTAAAGGAACTAAAGGAGCAATGTAAGACCTTGCTTTTACGGCAAATGCCGCAGCAGCAAACAAAGCACCCTTATGAAGAAACGGTGAGCTCCATTCAGCAAGAAATTGAGGCGACTAACAAACAATTGCATGCAGCCTGCGATCTTTTGGAACGCGGTACATACACCACAGAATTGTTTTTAAAGCGCGAAGCCTCAATAAAAGAAAAATTGGCACAACTATACCACTCACAAGAGGAATTTAGACAGCGCTTTCCTGCACCAAAGCTTAATACTTCTGAGATGGGCATTCGTATTCAAAATGCGATGTTGCTATACGACTCCATGGATGCTCAAAGCAGAAACCGGCTTTTAAAATCACTCGTTGACCGAGCGGTGTATTACAAAAAAAGGGGCTCGAAGCCTGCTCAGTTTCAAATTGAGCTTTTTTTAAAGCCAATTTACCTGTAAGGTGCATACTCTTGCGACAAAGACTGCTTAGAAGATTTGCGTGTATACTTTACGCCAGATAGACAGCAGTTGATTAACGAAGCGGCAAACGTTAAAGTAAGAAATGTAGAAGTAATTACGGTTTACCTTGATTTGGAACCGGTACCATTCAACAAGGGATTCTATTCCGTAGATATGACTTTCTTCTTTGATGTTGCTCTGGATGTTTACTGCTCGCCTACCTCTGGCCCCGTCCAGGTGAACGGTATTTCTGTATTTAACAAAAAGGTCATTCTGTACGGCAGTGAAGGCAACGTAAAGATGTTCAGCTCTGACTGTGGGCTGGATGATTTGGAAGTTCAATCATGGGCTTGCCGTGCATTGCCAAAGGCAACCGTGCAAGTAGCAGAACCCGTTGGTCTTTCTTCCAGAGTGTGCGACTGCCCCGCAACCCCCTGCGACATTTGCTGCCGCATCCCTGATTGCATTTGCAGAAGATTTGGCAGTGAATTTGTAATGGACTCTGTACGCCGCACGGTTTATGTAACCATCGGTATCTTTACCATCGTACAAATCGTACGCAATGTACAAATGCTGATTCCTGCTTACGATTTCTGTATTCCAGAAAAAGAGTGTGAGGCTACATCGGATGATCCTTGCGAGCTGTTCCGCCGCATTGATTTCCCGACCGATGAGTTTTTCCCGCCTAAGGCCGGAGACTGTGGCTGCGAAGACAGAGGCTGCCGCCAAAGGTAGTAATCCAAAACAACCCATGCACCCTCCAAACTCGAAAGAGCACATTCTAAATATCAGGGTGAATTCCTCTGTTAAGTGGAATCACCCTGATTTTATGTTACAAAAAGCGCTTTCCCGTTTTTTATTCGGTAAAGCGCTTTTACTTATTTGTTTCAAATATTCAAATAAATTAAGGCTTGATAATAGGGTGCGCCTTTTGTTTCGTGTGTTTTGCCTTCCCTTGCAGTTCCGGTACAGGTGGAACATCATTTTTGGGAATATGCGTTTTATGATTGCTTTCAGTTCCATGCGGCTCTTTGGGGTCAGGTCTACGCATTCCTGCTTTCGCCATGAAAATTCTCCTTTCCAGTTAATTTTTATAGTATTCCCATACACATCAAACACAATCCTTTGAATAAAAGAACGTTAAAAATCTTCTTATGACCTTACTTCATTCAAAAATAATAATTTTTATTAGAAATTTAATTCGTTCCCTCTATCTGTTGTTAAGTAGATAATAGGGAACATAATAGCCGGATGCTTTACGCACCCGGCTATCTTTTAAATTATCGGCTTTTTACCAATTTATTGAGTTCATCCATAAATGTATTTATGTCTTTAAACTGCCTGTAAACAGAAGCAAAACGAACATACGCTACTTCATCAATGTTCTTTAGCTTTTCCATCGCGTACGTTCCAATCAGGCTAGAGGGTACTTCTCGATCCAAAGAATTTTGCAGCATAGTTTCGATCTCATCTACGACTCGCTCAAGCGTATCAATGGAAACCGGGCGTTTTTCGCAAGCACGCAAAAGGCCGTTGAGCAGCTTGTTGCGGTCAAACGTTTGGCGAGATTTGTCCTTTTTAATTACCACAATTGGCACCGTTTCAATAACCTCATACGTGGTAAAGCGTTTGGCGCATTTCAGGCACTCCCTGCGGCGCCGAATTCTCTCGCCCTCGTCCGTTGGGCGGGAATCAATTACCTTGCTTTCCTCAAAACCGCAATACGGGCATTTCACAGATCATGACCCTCCTCTGTTCTATTCCATTAACTTCAAAAAAATTATAGCATTATTGTGCTGTTATTTGCAACATTTTGAAAGATTTATTTCACGAATTGTTCTACAAAATGCCTACTTTCTACCAAATGCTCCATTTTAGGAATGCTGGTGCGGTACACTTCTATAATAAAATCACCGCTGTACCCATATTCGGTAAGCTGATTCATCAGTCTTGCATAATCCATATTACCTTCACCAGGCAGCAGACAATCTGATTTCTCATTATTGTCGTTTAAATGAATATGAACCAACCTGTCTCCCATAGCATGGCACATCTCAAATGGATCTTTTCCCGCACGAACCGCTTGCTTAATATCCAGCACAAAGCAGCAGCCGTCTCCCAGATAATCTCGCATACGCCTTATAAAGCCAGGGTCTTCACTGCGAAAGCGATTTACATTTTCTTGCGCTACCTGAATTCCACAGCGGCGGCCTGCTTCATAAAGCAGTGCGTATCGCTCAAAATACTCTTGCTCACTAAGCTTGCTTAGCATGTAATCACGCTGGCCATGCAGAACTAGAATTTTAGCTCCAATGCGGTTAGCTGCTTCAAAATACCTGCGGTAAAATTCAAGTGAGTCAGTAAAACGGTTATCGTAATCAGAAAAAAACATCATGCTTTCAAATCCGGAGGTAAACGGGTGAATCGATTTTACAGAAGAACCCGAAGTATCTAAAATGGATTTTAAATTATTAAGATAATCTTGCCGAAGCTCACTGTAGGTATTAAAAAAGATTTCAAACAATTGAAACCCCATGTTAGTCAGCTTGGCCAAGGACTGAGCGGTCTCCTGTGGATACAGGCACGCCGTTGAAATACCGTATCGAATAAACAGTTCCCTCCCTTACAGGAATACTTGTACATAAAACCATTATATCATAAATCATAGGAAATGCTACGATAAGCATTGCTGAGAATTCAATGCTCTTTTGAACACTCTATCTTCTCATACTTGTTTAATTTTATTCTATCCTTAGTATCTACTCGTTTTACAATCTGTTACAGCAATTGAATGAAGTTATTATAACATTTACAGCGCACAAAAATCTACAAATCTACTGTTTACGCTAGACAAAACAGTTGTTTAGTGTTTTTCTTGATTTCATTTGCAAATTCCACTATAATAGAAAAAAGAAACGGCGGCCGATTACCGGTCTTCAGGCGGTGAATGACCGCCTTTTCTATTGTATAGCCGTTTTATGAAGGAGCTTTTAGTAACATGGCTTTGCTTAGTACAAGTAATTTAAAAAAGGCTTTCGGCGCTGAGGATTTGTTCAGCGGCGTATCCTTTGAAATACAATCAAACGACCGAATCGGCCTTGTTGGCGTGAATGGCTCGGGAAAAACGACTCTATTTAAGCTGCTCACCGGTGAACTCTCGAACGACGGAGGAGAAATTCACCTATCGCGTGATGCGGTAATTGGCTATATGGAGCAGCACGTATGCAGCAATTTAGAGCAAACTGCTTATGCCGAGGTACTCAGCGTTTTTGCACCCTTGCTCGAAATGGAGCGGGAACTAGAAGAAATTAATTTGGCTTTGCAGGGGAAACCGGAAAATCAAACCGAGTTAATTGAGCGCCAAATGCTGCTAAACGACCGTTTTATGCAGGATGGCGGTCTCACCTGCCGTTCCAGAGCACGCTCTGCACTGCTCGGTTTGGGCTTTGACGACGAACAAGCCGCTATGCCGGTTGGTGTGTTAAGCGGTGGGCAAAAAGCAAAACTGCAGCTTGCAAAGCTTTTGCTTTCCGGCGCGAATCTTTTATTGCTCGATGAACCGACCAACCACTTGGATATTGACTCCGTAGAATGGCTGGAGGATTTTCTAAAGGGGTATTCCGGTGCATTCCTCGTTATCTCACATGACCGTTACTTTTTGGATCGCGTAACGGGAAGCACCTTTGAGCTTTCAAACCGGCGCATGACCTGCTATAAGGGCAACTATACAACTTATTTAGCGCAAAAGCAGGAAAATGACCTAACGGCACAAAGAAAATATGAGAATACAAAAAAAGAAATCACTCGCTTAGAGGGCATGGTTACACAGCAGCGGCAATGGAACCGCGAGCGCAACATTCGCATGGCAGAAAGCAAAATGAAGGTGATTGAACGTCTGGAAAGCACGCTTATTAAGCCGGACGAAGTAGAAGATAGCATTCGGTTCCGTTTTGAGCCCTCCCAGCGAGGTGGAAACGACGTTCTAAGCGCCACAGATTTATCCCTTTGCTTTGATGATGCTCCCCTTTTCCGCAACGTAAATATGGAGATTCACCGCGGCGAGCGCATCTTTGTAATTGGGCCAAATGGCTGCGGCAAAACCTCTTTACTCAAAACACTCCTCTCTCGCTACCTGCCAAACAGCGGCGAGGTTCGCTTTGGTGCGGGAATTGACGTAGGCTATTACGATCAGATTCAAGAGGATTTGCACCCAGAAAAAACTGTGATGGACGAGATATGGGATTCATACCCCTCCATGACGCAGACAGAGGTTCGCAACGCGCTTGCGATTTTCCTCTTTCAAAACGACGATGTATTCAAACCTATTGCAGCATTGAGCGGCGGCGAGCGTGCCCGTGTTTTACTACTGCGGCTAATGCTCTCTCGTGCCAATTTTTTGCTGCTGGATGAACCGACAAACCATTTGGATATTGGCTCCTGTGAAGCACTGGAAAATGCGCTTCAAAACTATGAAGGCACTCTCCTGATTGTATCGCATGACCGTTACTTAATCAATAAGCTTGCCGACCGGATTTATTTCTTAGATAAAGACGGCACAACCGAATACATTGGCAATTACGATGCGTATTTGGAACGGGCAAAAGAAGCGATAAAGGAACAGGTAAAGGAACAGCCGGAGCCAGAACAAAAGAACCTTTACAAGCAGCGCAAGGAGCAGGAAGCAAAACTTCGCAAAGCACGTGCCGCCATCAAGCGTGCCGAACAGGAAATGGAACGGCTCGAGCAGGAAATGGAAGAACTGCAAAACAGCTTGCACGCTCCTGAAATTGCAGCTGATTACGAGAAAGTGTTAGAGCTCACAGAACAGCTCACTAAGCTTAAAGAAGAATCGGAAACGGTATTTACCACTTGGAGCGAGCTGTCGGAAGAACTGGAGCAAACCGGCGAAAACACGTAAAAAAAGCCCGGAAAATCCGGGCTTTTTCGGTGACCACACCAAATAATATATTATATTATGCGTTCTGTGGTGTAAATTCAGTAAGCTGTGAAATAAAATGCTCTGCCTGAGGACCTTCAAGTTCAACCGTAACCGGTTTGGACAGGTCTAAACTAAATACTCCCATGATCGACTTCGCATCAATTGAATACTTGTCTGTTCTAAGATTAATTGGGAAGTCGTATCGGTTTGCCAAAGAGACAAACTTTTTCACTGCTTCTATGCTGGACAACAGAATATCGGTCGTATACATAGTCGATATCTCCTATTCTTCGATTCTATCGAATTGCTTTGAACATTGAACTATCTAGCTCCTATCATAGCGTACAGTTGACGGTTGGTCAATATCAAAAAAACAGTTATTTCTGTTCTATTAGACTTTTTTAGAGCTTTTTTCACAATTCTTCAGTTATCTTCAATATTTTGTAGAATAAGATATCTTTTTCACATATTACGCTTTATCAGATTTGGCAATAAGAAAGGAATCCTCCATGAAAGTACATGTGATTACACTCGGCTGTAAGGTGAATCAGTATGAATCGCAGGCAATGCTGCAACAGCTTCAGCACGCCGGGTTTTCCCCTTCCATCGGGGATTCAGCAGATGTAGTGCTGATTAATTCCTGCACCGTAACCGCAACCAGTGACCATAAAGTTCGACAAACTCTGCACCGTGCACGTCGGCAGAATCCAGACGCTGTGATTGTGCTAACTGGCTGTATGCCACAGGCATTCCCTGAGGAAGCCACCGCTTTAGCAGAAGCAGACATTGTTCTTGGTAATTCAAACCGCAGCTCACTGCTGCCCAACATTTTAACGTATCTCTCAACGCGCCAAAGAATTATAGACATTGTTCCCCATGAGCGCAAGGGAGAATTTGAGCCCATGCAAATTGAAGATTTTCAAGAGCGCACCCGCGCTTTTATTAAAATACAAGATGGATGCAACCGCTTCTGCTCCTATTGTATTATTCCTTATGCAAGAGGGCGGGTACGTTCCAAACCATTGGAAGATTTAGAGAAAGAGCTTCGGTTACTGGCTGATAAGAGCTTCCGCGAGGTTGTGCTGACTGGAATTAACCTTTCTGCATATGGGCAGGAGCTTGACCTACACCTTTGCGATGCAGTGGAGGCAGCCTGCCGTACACCGGGTATTGAACGGGTGCGCCTTGGCTCACTTGAGCCGGAACAGCTTAGCCAGCCGGTGATTCAACGGTTGGCCACTCAAAAAAAGTTTTGTCCGCAGTTTCACCTTTCTCTGCAAAGCGGCTGCGACGCTACTCTGCGCCGAATGAACCGTCACTATAATACGGCAGAGTACCGTGAGATTGTTCAAAACCTGCGTCTAGCTTTTGAAAATCCCGCCATCACAACAGACATTATGGTGGGTTTTGCCGGTGAAACGGAAGAGGAGTTTGCCGAATCCCTTGCGTTTGCGAAGGAAATCGGCTTTGCAAAGGTTCATGTATTTGCATACTCCCGCCGCCCAGGCACGGTTGCCTATTCTGCACCGGATCAACTCACAAAAGAGATAAAAGACCGCCGCAGCAAAGCTATGATTGAGGTTACACAGAAAACCATGCTGGAGTTTTTTGAACGTCAAATTGGGCTAACCGCCAATGTTTTATTCGAGCGTGAATGTGCCTCTGGAGTATATGAGGGATATACGGAAAATTATACCCCCGTAACCGTAAAATCGGAACATCCGCTGCAAGGCAATATTTTGGCGGTTCGCATTCAAACCGCCAGCAAAGACGGTTGTACTGCGGAGCTTATATAGTACTGAATTTAAAAGCAAATTTCATATTATTTCGCTTAGTTCAGCAGCTTAATTACGTTTTTTACCTCTTCACGGCTATGCTCTGCATCTAACTGGTCATACGCATAGAACATAAAGCCTCCAGAACCAATTTGTCTGCCAAGCTCTACCTGCTTCTGCAGAATGTCGCTGGATTTTTTCCAGGTTCCCTCATCCACATCCGTACCGGCTTTGTACACTGCAAGGCCAAAGTAGAGCTGAACTCCTTTTGCGGTAACCATTTGCCGCCACTGCTTTGCCCCTTGGTCAAACGGAAGAATGGGGTTCTCAAAATTAACATAGAGCTGCGGGCATATGTAATCCACATAACCGGTGGTAGAAGCCCACGACACAACGTCCGCCCCCATTCGCATGTCATTTTGAACATTCCCTTGCGGGGAAATACCAAACAAAACATTGGGCTTAATGCTTTTAATTTCACGGTATGCCATCGAAACCATCTTATTTATATTTGCTCGCCGCCACTCCAGCAGCTCCATAGCAGAGCCACTCTTCTTTGCTTCGGCTAAGTATGCACCGTAAGAGCCGGTATCGAACACACTGCTCTCCGTGGGGTAAAAATAGTCGTCGAACTGGATGCCGTCCACATCGTATTTCTTTACAATTTCACCTACGCCGTCGGTGATTAGCTTTAATACCTCTGGATATGCGGGATTATAATAAGAGCCGCTGTCGAGCGTAACTGTTCGCCCGGAAAGCTTTTGTAAACTCCATTTATGGTAAGGGTTGCTCTGTGCAAGCACCGTGGGTGTATTGTTCGTACGAATGCGAAGTGGGTTCACCCAAGCGTGGATTTTCATGCCCGATTTGTGAGTGGCCTGAACCATATAGGCAAGCGGGTCGTAACCTGGGTTTACACCCTGCGTCCCAGTTAAAATATGCGACCATGGAAAATAATTGGATTGGTACAGTGCATCCCCAAAGGGCCGCACATGTACAATCAATGTATTCATCCCCTTACTTTTTGCATTCGCAACAATAGCATCAAACTTCTTTTGAAAAGCTGCCTGACTTTGGTCGGCTTGCGAGCTCATGGCAAGGCTCATATAAGGCACCCACACCGCTCGCATCTCATCTTTTGGTGCGGTACTAGTGGGAGCAGCGGCAGAACTGGAGCTTGCCTGAGAGTTGTCCTCAGAGGAAGCCTGCGATGACACGGTAGGTGTAGATCCTACACCAATCGGCTTCTCAGTAGGAGGCCCTCCCTGCACCGCCATGGTAAGAAGAACGGAGACAATTAACAAGGCTACTGCGAAAACGCTTGGCACATAGCTTTGCCATATTCGCTCGTTTTTCATTTTACAATCCTCCTTTTTAAAAGTCAGTTCACATTACATGAATTTGTTATACGTGATTCTATATACCTGTCCCGGGTACCGTTCCTTCTATTTATAATGCGGTTCTTATGCAAAAAAGACCTGTCCGCTTTCATTTCAGCAAAAAATGGACAAGAAAGAGAGCTTTGTGTATGTTTCAACTTATCTTTTCAAACATAGTGGGTATCGTGCTGTACCTTGGTGTTATTAACCTGTTAGCCGCCGCTGTTACCGTGTACGATAAAAAACAAGCCCGCGCGCATGGGCGGCGGGTGCCTGAAAAGAATTTATTTACTTTGGCAATTCTTGGGGGTGTACCGGCGATGCTGGTTACCATGCATATTATACGGCATAAAACCCAACACAAGCGCTTCATGCTCGGGCTACCGCTTTTGCTACTTGCACAACTAATTATCGTAGCGCTACTCTACCGGATAAATCACTAAGGTATTTACCACAAAAGAAATACGCAGTATAATAGTGCAGTATTCTTAAATTGCAAAGGCTCCTGTTATGCTACCATACTCCCCTACCGGGTCTCAAAGGTAAATTGTGGGCAACTGCTCAATTGGCAGCATTCTCTGCTGCAAAACGGGAAGCTTTCATACACAAGATAGAAACTAACACCGCATTGACAGCGGTAAACAGGAAAGGGAATCAGGAATGCTCAACGAATTTTCAAGAACACAGCTCCTATTGGGGAAAGAGGCCATGCAGAGCCTGCAAAACGCAAAGGTTGCTATTTTTGGAGTAGGAGGAGTTGGCGGTTTTTCCGCAGAAGCGTTGGCTCGCTCGGGTGTAGGAAGTTTTGCGCTGTTTGACGACGACCGAATCTGCCTGACGAACATTAATCGTCAAATCATCGCCACCCGCAAAACCGTAGGCAAAAAAAAGGTTGAGGTAATGGCAGAGCGGATACTCGATATTAACCCAAAAGCACAGGTTGAGCTTCATGAGGTTTTTTACGGCGCGGAGAACGCCGACCAGTTTGATTTTACCGGGTACGATTACCTAATAGACGCCATTGATACTATCTCCTCCAAACTGATTTTAATAGAGCGTGCCAAGGCAGCGAATGTGCCGATTATTAGCTGTATGGGCGCTGGAAATAAGCTCGACCCCACTCGCTTTGAAGTTGAGGATATTTACAAAACCTCTGTTTGCCCTCTGGCACGAGTGATGCGCAGTGAGCTGAGAAAGCGTGGAATTGATTCCTTAAAGGTGGTTTATTCAAAGGAGCCAGCCCTTACCCCCATTGATGACGACGCAAACAGCTGTAAGCATAATTGCATTTGCCCACCAGATACCAAACGCAAATGCACCATCCGCCGCCAGGTACCGGGCAGTATCTCCTTTGTTCCTTCCGTTGCTGGGCTTATATTGGCTGGTGAAGTGGTAAAAGATTTGATACGTGTAAAATAAAAAGGAGCCATTCCGTTTTTTTCGGAATGGCTCCTTTTTATTTTACACTGGTGAATACTATTTTTTAGAAGAATCTGTTCCATAAATAAATTCACGAAGCACCTTACAGTTCGCCTCTAAGTCGGGGTTTAGTACATCCCCAACACCTGAAATACGCTCATTTTCATACAATCCGGCGTCTGGCATGTGAAGTGTTTCCATCGGGTAATTCATAATATTCACTGCATTTGCTGCGAGGCTCAGCATTTCACCATCTGTCAGATTCGTGGTAACGTAACCCATATAATCGTGCAGTAAAGAGGATAGTTCAATGGGGTTTTTCGATTTGAGCTTGTCTATCATACAACTAATTACCTGCCGTTGGCGACTAGTGCGCCCAAAATCACTGTCGATTCTTCGAATTCGGGCATAATACAGTGCTAAGGTTCCACGCATATGGTTGCGGCCGGCAGTCATCTGGGCATCCATTACCCGGTTCATTTCTTTAGCCTCTGCCTTGCTGACGTTGACCTCAATTCCACCCATTTTATCAATTATCTCAGCAAAACTGTCTACATCAATGGTAACAAATTTATCAACATCAATACGAAAGTTATTTTCAATTGTTTGCATTGTCAATGCGGCGCCACCGTTGCTAAAGGAAGCATTCAGCTTTGTTTTTCCAACGGTAGGTATTTCTACGTATAAATCACGTAAAAAAGAAGTAAGCTTTACTTTTTTTGTCTTATTATCTAACGAAACCAGCATCATCGTGTCAGACCGCTGCAAACCATCTTCCACTCGGTCGGTACCAATCAGTAAAATATTGGTTACCCCTTTGTCCGAGATAACTCCCCACTGAGGTGCGGCGGAGGGCTGCTGAACATAGCTTTTTGTATCCGTATTATCTCTTTTTATTTGAGAGAGCAAAGACGAAGCGTATGCAAAAACCGCTGCACAAAAAAGAATCACCACTGCCAGTAAAATACCAACAACCATTTTTCCTTTTTTCTTCTTCGGTGCGCGGCGTTTCGAAGATGTTTTTCTTACCGTACCGGAAGATCTAGGAGCATTGCGCCCGCTATTACTGTAAATGTCGCGTTCTACATAATTATAACGGTCTATTTCTCCGCTTGGTCTTCGGCTTTCGCTGCGACCACGGCGGTCATCTTCTCTTCTTGCCATATTTTTCTCCTTATTCTGCACGTTCCATGTGACAAAAACCATTCTATTGCAAATAGATACGCTTGTCAAGGTTGGTTAAAACACTGTATCTTTCTTCCCTTTCTTATCATTTGTTTACAGCTAGGTAACATATCTTCCACCATTTTTAGGTATAATAGAACAGGTTTCAGAATGGAGGGGGAACGTATGCCGCAAATAAAGCAAAAAAAGACGAACGCAAGCAACCATGCTCTTTGGGTGCGAATTGTCGCACTCGTTTGTGCCCTACTGATTGGCGGCTCTGTTCTTTCCATTGTATTTTACCTGTAAACCAGAATAAAATACGTTTGGTGTCAGTCGCCTTGTGTTAACCTGCCGGAGGCTTCCTGCAGGTTTATTTTGCTGTGTAATTTCGTTTTTAGGAGGTTCAACCATGTTTGAGTATGATGTAATTATTGTAGGGGCTGGCCCTGCAGGAATCTTTGCTGCGTTGGAGTTGGAAAAGACGGCTCCGCAGGCAAAAGTTTTAATGATAGACAGCGGCAGCACCATTGCTCGCCGAACCTGTCCCGCCAGGACAAAAGGAATCTGCGCACACTGTAATCCTTGCCATATTATGAATGGTTGGGCGGGCGCTGGAGCTTTTTCAGACGGCAAGCTTTCCCTCTCCTACGAAGTGGGAGGAAATGTAACCGATTACCTACCGCGTGAGGAAGTAACCAATTTAATTCATTATGCAGACGATATTTACTTAGGCTTTGGCGCACCCGAAACGGTTTACGGCCTGAGTGATAAATTTGCAGATAAAATTGCTTATGATGCGAAAAAGCATAATATTCAGCTGGTGCCGTGTCCCGTTCGCCATATGGGAACGGAATATTCTTTTGATGTACTTCGCGGCATGTACGACTACTTAAATGCAAAAGAGAACTTTACCTTTTTAGAATATACAACCGCAGAATCTATTCAAAATGAGAATGGCAAAGCCACTGGTGTGTGGGCGGTAAATAAGCAAGGGGAACGTAAATGCCTGACTGCACCTTACATTGTTCTTGCCCCCGGCCGCGGTGGTGCAGACTGGCTGAGCCGTGTAGCTGCCGAGAATGGTATTTCAACCACCAACAATGCAGTAGACATCGGTGTTCGCGTTGAGGTGCCAAACGCTGTGATGGATCCTCTCACAAAGCACCTGTATGAAGCGAAGCTCGTGTATTACTCCGATACCTTCGAGAGTAAGGTTCGCACCTTCTGCATGAATCCGGGCGGAATCGTAAGTGAAGAGCATTACGAGGGCGGTGTTGGAGGCAAAGGCATTGCAGTAGTAAACGGACACAGCTATGCGGACGAAGGCCGCCATACGGATAATACAAACTTTGCGCTACTCGTTTCCACCAACTTTACGGAGCCCTTTAACCAGCCAATTGAATACGGGCGCTACATTGCCCAGCTTGGCAACATGCTGACTGGCGGCGGTATTATGGTGCAGCGTTTGGGTGACCTTTTGATGGGACGCCGAACAGACCTTTCTCGGCTCAAGCGCTCTACTACCGTTCCCACTCTTAAAAACGCAGTACCGGGAGATTTATCATTTGTTCTTCCCCACCGTCACCTAACTAGTGTAGTGGAAGGACTTCGTGCGTTTGACAAGATAGCACCTGGTCTCTACTCTAAAAACACCCTGCTATATGGTGTGGAAGTGAAATTTTACTCCTCCAAGGTAAAGGTGAAAAACACATTTGAAACCTCTGTGGAAAATCTTTATGCCATCGGTGACGGCGCCGGCATTACCCGAGGGCTGATGCAGGCCTCTGTAACTGGCGTGGTGGTAGCAAGAAATATTGCCAAAAGCATGAAAGAATCGAAATAAACCATACTCCCCTTCTACGGTAAGCTACTGTAAAAGGGGAGTTTTATTTTGCTGTGGCGTTGCCCTGCGCACTTGCATCGGTTATAATGATTTTATGATAATTTGAATCGTTTCAAACTACGCCGTGCGGAGGAATGAATCATGACACTGCAACAGTTAAAATACATTATTGAAATCGTTAATTGCGGTTCGATTAACGAAGCTGCAAAAAAGTTGTATATTACTCAACCCAGCCTCTCTAACGCAGTGAAAGAGCTAGAGTCGGCAATGGGGATTGAGCTTTTTCTGCGTACCCCAAAGGGCATTACACTCACCTCTGACGGAGCGGAGTTCCTCGGCTACGCCCGCCAAGTAATTGAGCAGGCAAGCCTGTTAGAGCAGCGATATATAAATAAAAAGCCTTCCCGGCAATTATGCTCTATCTCTACTCAGCACTACGCGTTTGCAGTCAATGCATTTGTGAATATGATTGAAAAAAGCGGTGCGGAAGAGTACGAATTTACACTGCGCGAAACTAGAACCTATGAAATTATTGAAGACGTGAAAACTCTGCGCAGTGAGATTGGTATTTTATACCGCAATCCATTTAATCAAAAGGTAATTGATAAATTATTAAAAGAAAATCATTTGGAATTCCACCCCCTCTTTACGGCCAAACCTCATATTTTCATCAGCTCCAATAATCCATTGGCAAAGCGAGAATGCGTTACTTTGGAGGATTTGGAAGAATACCCTTATTTGTCTTACGAGCAGGGCGATTTTAATTCCTTTTATTTTTCAGAAGAAATACTAAGCACAGTCTTTCATAAAAAAAGCATTCATGTGAGTGACCGTGCAACTATTTTTAACCTGATGATAGGTCTTGACGGTTACACCATTTCCACCGGAATTGTAAGTGCTGATTTAAATGGAGACAACATCACTTCCGTGCCACTGATTGTAGATGATCAAATTCAAGTTGGCTGGATCTCAAACCGGCAAATACAGCTGAGCAAACAGGCACTCTCTTACGTTGAAGAACTTCGTGCTATTATAGACAGCTATGGACTTACACTGGAAGAATGATAATTCCATATTTAATAACAAACGGGCGCTGGCAGTCTTAATCTGCACAGCGCCCCAATTTTATTTTTAAATCTTCAATAATAACTCTATTATCAGAGTAACTTCTCTATATCGGCTTCCAGCTTTTCTGGCTTATCCGTAGGTGCAAAGCGGGCAACGACATTCCCATTTTTGTCTACTAAAAACTTTGTAAAGTTCCATTTAATATTCGAACTTAAAACACCCTTTTGCTGGCTCTTTAAATAGGTGTAAAGCGGTGATTCATTGGGGCCGTTTACTTCAATTTTAGCAAATTGGGGAAACGTTACATCATACTTTAACTGACAGAAACTGTGAATTTCTTGTTCCGTACCCGGTGCCTGATTGCCAAACTGATTGCAGGGAAAATCGAGAACCTCAAACCCGCGGTCACGGTACTTCTGGTACAGGTTTTCAAGCCCTTCATATTGCGGGGTAAAACCGCACCCAGTTGCAGTATTTACTATGAGCAATACCTTACCTTTATACTGAGATAGTGATACCGGTTGTTTATTCATATCAAGCATATTATAATCGTAGATTTTCATTTTTAAAATCTCCTTTTATTTAAATTGTTCTAAATTTAATTTTATACAATTAAATTAAAATGTCAAGTGTTTTTTCTTGACCAAAGCAATTAAATTTGATACTATTTAATTGTACTATGTATATAGAGGTGAAACCTATGAAAAATACAGATGAAATTCTAAAGCTGGAAAACCAGCTTTGCTTTGCGCTCTATGTTAGCTCTAAAGAAATTATTCGCAAATATAAGCCTTTTTTAGAACCCTTGCACTTAACCTACACCGGTTATATTACCATGTTGGCGCTTTGGGAGAAAGACGATGTATCTGTAAAAGAGCTAGGTAGCCAGCTAACGCTTGATTCTGGCACGTTAACACCCCTGCTAAAAAAGTTGGAGTCTCTTTCGTATATTGAACGGATCCGAAGTACCGATGATGAGCGAAGCGTGCGTATTCGCCTTACTGAAATTGGCCGCTCTTTGAAAATACAGGCCGCCACAATACCAGAGAATATGGTCTGCTCCACCGGCCTTTCTCCAGAAAAACTGGCGCCCTTACTTCAAGCCCTGCATTCCTTCATGAGTGACCTTGCCGAAGAATGCTAATATGTTTTATTTTTATAAGACTTGAGAACTGGTTGAAATTCAAACAAAACCGTGTTATTCTACTGTGTAGTACCAAATGTGAGAAAGGTAAGCCCTCGAAAAACATTCTGATTCTATTATGTCTTTAGGGTTCTGCTTCTAATCACACCATATAAGATTCTGGGAATGAAGTTCTCCCTCGGTAACCCCGAAACCGCTATTAGGCTGATGACTTCTGCTATTTGCAGAGTTGTCAGCTTTTTTTGCATTCTTTAAAATAATCTGCACCGTAAAAGCGCTTCAATATCATGATTCAAAATAGATTTATCTGGAGGATTATAAAATGAAAAAGATTCTTTATTTAACCTGCGGCAGTGCTCTGGGCGCCGTTACAAGGTATCAACTCGAAAGCATAACAATAGGGGGTTACCAAGGTTTTTTTCCGCTCAATACTCTCATTATCAATCTTTCCGGCGCATTCCTTATCGCTTTTATTTTAACTGTTTGGTCTGAGGTACGAGAGTTTGATCCCGACATTCGCCTTGGCCTCACCACCGGGCTAATGGGTGCCTACACCACATTCTCCACCTTGTGTAAGGAAGCCTCCTCCCTCCTATTTGCCGCAAAATACCTCACCGCTTTTTGTTACCTCTCTGCAAGCTTATTGCTGGGCTTAGGGGCTGTGTACTTAGGTACAAAGGCCGCCCGCACATTGGGAATTTGGGTCATGAAATATCCGCATACAGCGGCGGAAAAAGAACAGGAGAGTGATTGCAAATGAATTTAACTCTTGTTGCCATTGGTGGAATTTGCGGCGGGCTATGCCGATACCGTTTGGGACAGTTTCTTTTAAAGAAGAGTGCAACAAAATTCCCGCTAAATACATTTATCATTAATCTTTCCGGTGCTTTTTTGCTCGGAGTGCTTACGGCATTTCAGCCGTCACATTCTGCCTATCTTCTGCTTGGGGATGGTTTTTTGGGCGCTTACACCACCTTTTCCACATTTGCTTATGAAGGGTACCAGCAATTAGAGCAAAAGAACTCTTACGCCTTATTTTACCTTGTTGGCTCATTGGTTTTGGGCGTTGCCGCATATTTGATTGGCTTTGCTGCTACGAAGGCATTTTCGCCCACGTTCTATTCATAATCGAGGTTTTTAGTAGAGCCCCTTTCATTTTTAAGAGAAGAACAAAGCACCCCCAACGGTATCCGTTGGGGGTGCTTTGTAATGGGGTTAAGAAGTACATAATGAGATATTTTACTCTTATTATTCAGAAAAAAGAGGTGTGGAGAGATAACGCTCACCGGTATCTGGCAGAACGGCTACAATTACCTTGCCAGCGTTTTCCGGGCGTTTTGCAAGCTCGGTAGCAGCCCAAATGGCGGCGCCAGAAGAAATACCTACCAAAAGGCCCTCTGTTTTTGAAAGCTCTTTGCCTACTGCAAATGCATCCTCATTTTTTACACGAATGATTTCATCGTAAACAGAGGTATTTAGCACCTTCGGCACAAAGCCGGCACCAATCCCCTGAATTTTATGAGAACCGGATTTACCCTCAGACAATACGGGGGAGCCATCTGGCTCTACGGCAACAATAGATACATTGGGGTTCTGTGATTTTAGGTATTCGCCAACACCGGTAAGAGTACCACCGGTACCTACACCTGCCACAAAAATATCTACTTTCCCTTCTGTATCATCCCAAATTTCGGGACCTGTTGTCGTTTTGTGAATCTGCGGGTTCGCAGGATTTACAAACTGGCCGGGAATAAAGGAATTTGCAATCTCTGCTGCAAGCTCTTCTGCTTTGGCAATTGCACCGTTCAT
This sequence comes from Clostridium sp., assembly GCF_032576335.1. Classification (GTDB taxonomy): domain Bacteria; phylum Bacillota; class Clostridia; order Oscillospirales; family Acutalibacteraceae; genus Faecalispora. The sequence continues at coordinate 1,181 of NZ_JAWFXC010000003.1, read as the reverse complement.
TCCCTTTGCGCCTTCTGTAAGCACCAGCTCTGCACCATACGCCTTCAATAGATTACGGCGTTCTACACTCATGGTCTCTGGCATGGTAAGGATGATACGATAGCCATGCGCAGCCGCAACCGATGCAAGACCAATACCGGTATTACCGCTGGTAGGCTCAATAATAACCGAGCCGGGCTTTAAAAGACCTTTTTCCTCTGCATCCTCAATCATCGCCTTGGCAATACGGTCTTTTACACTTCCTGCTGGGTTAAAATACTCCAGCTTACCAACTACGGTTGCCTTTAAATCATGCTTCTTTTCATAATTTGAAAGCTCTAAAAGAGGGGTTTTCCCAATCAAATCAGTCAGATTCTTATAAACCTTTGCCATAAGACTACCTCCCAATGTTATTTAATCATATATGCTATATATGTTTTACTGTTGCTACTATAATACTGCGGTTTTTCAAAAATGTCAATCCATAATTACATATATTTTTTATTTTTTTATAGAGATTATGATATCTTTTCTATTATTCTAAAAATGATATTATTTTTTTGTAATTCTTCTCTTGAGTTAGCTGAACGAAATATGGCATAAATCGGCGATATGGTGGAGAAGTCATATCCTTCCGCCTAATAACAGCACCTCATTATACACCTGTATTAATACAAAACAACAGCCTTTTTCATATGATTAGGCAGGGTTTCATTTTAAAGAGAGAGTCCGAGTAAAGAATGCTCGGACTCTCTCTTTTCTTGCTATCGATTGGTTTCTTTTTTGTTGGTACGCCCCAGAATATAATCCACACTCACACCATAAAAATCTGTCAAGCACATAGAACGTGCGGCGGCACCATTCGCTGGCCGCTTTCATAGTAGGCATAGCTGCGCTGGGGTACTTGAATCAGTTTGCCGATTTTCTCCTGCGTTAAATCTGCATCTTCTCTCAGTTCACGAATTCGTTCGTATTTCGCCATTTTCATCACCAGTAATAGAAGAGTTTAGAACAAGTTATTTAATGGCATTATAGCACATTCATCCAGATTTTGCTGCTTTCAGAATTAACTTAGATAAGAATAATAATGTTAGCTAATCGAGAAATAAATATCCGCCGGCTAAGCCGGCGGTTTTTCTTAGTCGCCTATAAGGCTCCATTACTGGCCGCCCTTGCAAGGGCATATTACGGTCTGACACTTG
>NZ_JAWFXC010000002.1:0-375276 GCF_032576335.1 Clostridium sp. | reverse complement strand
AGTGTCAGACCGTAATATGCCCTTGCAAGGGCGGCCAGTAATGGAGCCTTATAGGCGACTAAGAAAAACCGCCGGCTTAGCCGGCGGATATTTATTAAGGGAGGGAAAAGAGTGCATACGCTAACCTTTATTGTGCCAGAAGAATACGAAGGGTGCCGATTAAAAGGCTTTCTGCGTGGGCACTGCCATGTTTCCGCACGCCTTTTGGTAAAGCTAAAGAGAGTGGAAAATGGTCTTTGTGTAAATGAGGAACATGCTACAGCAATTACCATTTTGCACTCTGGAGATAAAGTGACTCTGCATTTGCCGGAAGATCAAGAAACTCCAATTGCAGAAGAAGTCCCGATCTCAATTCTATATGAAGACGATCATTTGTTGGCGGTAAATAAACCTGCCGGAATGGCAATGTATCCAGTACCGGGGTCAAACTCCGGTACACTTTCAAATGCCGTTGCCTTTCATTGGAGTGAAAAAGGCGAGATTTTGCGATTTCGCCCTGTATATAGACTGGATAAAAATACATCTGGAGTAGTGATTATTGCAAAAAATTCCTATATTGCGGCAGCTTTGTCCCATAATATACAAAAAGAATACATCGCTGTCTGCGAGGGTTTGCTACAAGGGTGTGGAACAGTGAGCACACCAATTACACTTGCACCCGGCAGCAAAATAAAAAGAGCAGTTTCTTCAAGTGGTGAAACTGCGGTAACGCATTGGGAGAGCATCAAAGCGAATAATGAGTTCTCCTTTTTAAAAATACGCATAGAAACCGGCCGAACTCATCAAATTCGGGTCCATTTATCTAGTATTTTTCACCCACTTGCAGGGGATGATTTATACGGAGGGCGTTTGTATAAAATAAAGAGACAAGCACTCCATTGTCATTTAGCTAATTTTATACACCCGGTTACCGGGAAAACAATCTTACTGCAAGCCCCTGTACCGGAGGATTTTGTTCTGCTACTACAAGAGCTGGATGTGCCTATTGCATAAAAAATGATGAATAAATTAAATTATACATTATATATAAATGACAAAAAAATTGTTTATCCATTTCTACACTTGATTTATGTATAATTATGCGATATAATACATTCATAATCATTCTTGTAAACTTATTAAATGAAATAAAAGAGGGATGGAACCATGAAAAAATCAGTTAAGTTTTTAGCGGTCTGTCTTGCAGCCGCATCAATGCTTTCTATGTCCGCATGCGGCGGCGGTGGCAACGGCGGTAACTCGAGCACAGCGAACGGCAGTGCAGATTCTTTAGACACAATTAAGAAAAACGGCTTTATTACAATGTCTACCAATGCAGAGTTTGAGCCCTTTGAGTACAAGGACGGCGATAGCATTGTTGGTATTGATATTGAAATTTCTAAAAAAATTGCCGATAAGCTTGGCGTTAAACTCAATGTAAACGATGTTGCATTTGATTCTTTGATTCCCGAAATTACCTCCGGAAAAGCAGATTTTGTCGCAGCTGGTATGACAGCCGATGATACCAGAAGAAAGAATGTTGATTTCTCTGATAACTATTTCGATGCCAGTCAGGCGGTTATTGTGAAAAAGGGCGGAGATATTAAGCAACCCAAAGATCTTGATGGCAAAAAGGTAGGCGTTCAGACTGGCACAACTGGTGACAAGTACTGCACCAATGAAGATGGCTCCAGCAAAATTAAAGTTGCCTCGGTTGAGCGTTACAACAAGGGAATGGATGCTGTATCGGATTTGATTGCCGGCAGAATTGACGCTGTTGTTATCGACGATTTCCCTGCACAAAAATATGTTTCGAAGAATGCAGATAAAATCGCGAAGCTCGATGACATGCTCACACAGGAGCAGTATGCGATTGCCGTGAAAAAGGGAAATAAAGAGATGGTTGATTTAATTAACAGCACTCTGAAAGAAATGAAAGACAGCGGCGAGCTGCAGAAGATTTTTGATAAATATCTGGCAAAAGAATAATACAGAGAAACGTCTGTTTTATTAAGCTGGGTAGCGGGTTTCCCCGCTGCCCAACTTTGCCTTTTCTTTACTTTTTAAGGAGGTAGCTATGGGAGATTTCATCCTAAATCCACCCTTTTTGTCTGGATTAAATATTGTGCAGACGCTCCAGAATTTGTACTTGTCTGTGGGTCAGCAATTTTACGATGCTTTTATTGAAAAGAACCGGTATAAATACATTGTAACCGGTTTGGGGAACACCCTTCTCATTACCCTTTTTGCGGTGCTGATTGGTATTGTACTTGGTACCTTGGTAGCGCTAATACGTGTATCACATAACAATGATAAAAAAAAGTTTCGCATTTCAAATGCTATCTGCAGCCTTTACCTAACGATAATTCGCGGAACACCAGTTGTAGTTCAGCTTTTAATTACTTATTATATTATTTATCAGTCTGCGGATAAATTGGTGGCGGCTGTAATTGCATTTGGTATTAATTCCGGTGCGTATGTGGCAGAGGTTATACGAAGCGGAATTCAGTCGGTCGACAAAGGGCAAATTGAAGCGGGGCGTTCTCTCGGACTTAATCAACGAACCACCATGATTAAAATTGTCTTTCCGCAAGCACTGAAGAATGTAGCTCCTGCTATTTTCAATGAGTTTATTTCTTTGTTGAAAGAAACCTCCGTTGCTGGTTACATTGGTGTGCAGGACTTAACCAAGGGGGGCGACGTGATTCGTAGTATTACCTACGATGCGTACATGCCTTTGTTAACCGTTGCAGGTGTTTACCTAGTGATTGTTATGATATTGACCAGATTCCTGACTCTGTTGGAAAGGAGGCTGAGTGCAAGTGATATCCGTTAAAAACTTAGAAAAAACCTTTCATAACTCTCGCGGTGATTTGCCGGTTCTAAAGGGAATCACACAAACGATTGAAAAAGGTGAGAAGGTTGTAATCGTAGGCCCTTCCGGCTCGGGAAAAAGTACTTTTTTGCGTTGCCTGAACCTATTAGAAAAGCCTACCTCCGGTGAAATTTGGTTTGAAGAGGAAGAAATTACAAACCCTAAGTGCAATATTAATCTTTTACGCCAGAAGATGGGGATGGTGTTTCAGCATTTTAATTTATTCCCACATTTAACCATTTTGCAAAATATTACGCTTGCGCCGGTTTCGTTAAAACTTAAAACGCAGGATGAAGCAAACGAGATTGCCATACAGCTTTTAGAAAGAGTTGGGCTTGCTGATAAAGCAAATGCATACCCGGCACAGCTCTCCGGCGGACAAAAGCAGCGCATTGCGATTGTACGTTCGCTGGCAATGTCGCCGAGGGTAATGTTGTTTGATGAACCAACTTCAGCACTAGACCCCGAAATGGTCGGTGAGGTTTTGCAGGTTATGAAGCAGCTCGCTGAAGAAGGTATGACGATGATTGTTGTCACACATGAAATGGGCTTTGCCAGAGAAGTGGCTACACGCATTTTATTTATGGACCAAGGTCAGGTTTTGGAAGAAGCGACTCCGCAGGAGTTCTTTACTAACCCCAAACATCCACGTCTGCAAGACTTTTTATCGAAGGTATTATAATTTTGAATATAGAAAGAACCCGGCAGAAGAATCTGCCGGGTTCTTTCTATTATTCTTTTTTGAGACTCAGCTTAAGAATTTGATTGGTCTTCTTTTGCTTGTAAATTACAAGCAATTTTTTTCAAATCCTCTAACGATTGAATCTCCACGCTGGACTGTGTAATGGCTTCCTGAATAAAATGAGGAAGTGAAGCAAAGTAGCTGTTAACCTCGGGGTTGTTTGACTGAAACATCTTTTGTCCTCCATGAATCATTCTGAAAGACCATATTTAGTAAGGTCTCTTCTTTTAGGTAGATTTCCGCATTTTTGCCAGGTTATTCATAATACCACTCCTTTCATATTGTGTTGCCATACGGAATATATCTGCAACAGGAGGGATATGGATGAAAAAATGGGGAAAAGGGTTCTTACTATTTTTGGTTGGTGGATTAATCTATTTTTGGCTTGAGGTGCTCTGGAGAGGGTATTCGCATTGGAGTATGTTTTTGCTCGGTGGGCTATGCTTTGTTTTGTGTGGGTTAATCAATGAGGTAGTTCCTTGGGAGATGCCACTACCTCTGCAAATGCTAATTTCCGCAATAATCATTACGATTTTGGAGTTATTCACGGGCTGTATCGTCAACCTGTGGTTGGGTTGGCAGGTTTGGGATTACTCAAAATTTCATTTTCAGCTTTTGGGGCAGATTAGCCTGAAAAGCAGTATTGTATGGTTCCTGCTTTCTTCCGTGGGAATCATACTAGATGACTGGATTCGTTATTGGTTCTTTGGAGAAGAGCGCCCACAATACCGCTTCATATAAAGGGTACTTGCAAAGGGTATGGGAAAACGGTAAAATAGTAAAACAAGCAAATTACAAACAGTTCTATAAATTAAAAATCTTTTGATTCGAGGGATTTCATATGGATAAAATCGCAAGCTTTCAAATTAATCACGATATTTTAACTCCCGGAATTTATCTTTCAAGAGTAGATGGAGATATTACCACTTACGATATTCGCTTCCGCAAACCAAATGTACCACCGTTTTTATCGAACCCCGCAATGCATACAATTGAGCATTTGTTCGCTACCATGGTTCGTAATTCCGTGTTTCGCGATCAGATTATTTATTTTGGGCCTATGGGCTGCCGTACCGGCTTTTATTTCTTAGTAAGAGATATGAAGCAATCAGATGCCGTTGCTCTTGTACAGGAGATTTTTCAAAAAATCGCAGATTTTACTGGCGAGGTGCCCGGCTGTACCTCCATTGAATGCGGGAACTATTTGGAGCATGATTTAAAGGAGGCAAAAGAGGAAGTTGCAGCCTTTTTACCCGTGATTAAAAATTGGACGGAGCAAAAGTTGGTTTATCCGGTTTAATGGGCCTAGATTCGTTATAATTTGTCAGAAAAATTTACCAAATTGTAAATTCCTTCCAAAAGGTTGCATAATTTTTAATTTTATATTATCATAGTATAAGTTCATTACAAAATTGTAACCAATTTCCTTGTGCGAAAGGAAGGACTGACGGAATGCAACTACTATCCCTTCATCGAGTTTCGATACAGGGGTACGGCGCCGCTGGCTGCCGTATGTTATATATCACCGGAATTCAGTCTGTCCGGATTTTAAAAAGACTGCACAGAAGGTTTGTCCGCTTTGTTACACCTGCGGTAGAATTAGCAGGGATCGTTTATGCAAAAACAATCGGCAAACAACTGAATCGATTAAAAAAAGAAATACACATATTTCAGGATAATTTTCGAAAAGATGGAGAGCATTTAAAAGAGCTTTCGAAAGATTTAACATTACAGGGCGCGATCGGGCGGCTACAGCACGCAGGGCTTCACTTTGTGATACGTAAAAAATTTGTGATGTCTGTACTGAATATTGCCGCACCGATTTGTTCTGTTTTTTTGCTGCTTGCTACCATTAACTATTATAACCAACAAGATTATGGATTGGTGCTCAGCTACGAAGGCAAACAAATTGCGACCATTAAGGACGAGTCTGTTTTCGAAAAAGCAACGGAAATGGTGAACCAGCGTATGGTTTACAATGCCGTTTCTACTGCAAATTTAAAAATAACCCCCACATTTATATTAACAGCGATGGACAGTGGTGGCTTTTATGCTGCCAGTACACTGTGCGACCGCCTAATTCAACAGTCCAATGGAATTATTGAAGAGGGCAGCGGCTTATACGTTGATGGTGAATTGATTGGGGCCGTAAAGAGCAGTGCAGATATGACGTATCTTCTGCAAAACATTCTCAATACTGCGAAATCGGGCGATCAGGCTGCAAAGGTTTCTTTTGCGGAAGACGTTGAGACTATTAATGGGCTATTTCCAACTGCCAGTATTATTACGGCAGAAAATATGTCGCATAAACTCACCGGCTCGCAGCAAACAGCAGCCGTTTATACTGTAAAGCAAGGGGATACCGCAACATCTATTGCTAGGCTGTATAATTTAACATTATCTGAATTAAATCGCTTAAACAATAACCAGATTGGCGATGATCTAAAAATCGGAATGAAGCTCAATGTTCAAACTCCGCAGTCGTTGCTTCATGTAAAAGTAATTAAAAAATTAAGCAGGACAACCTCTTTGCCCTATAAAACCGTTACGGTAAAAGATGATAGCCAATATACAGATTATTCTAAGATTGTAACGCAGGGGCAAGAAGGCGTTCAAGAAGTAACCGAAGAGGTTACTTATATCAATGGTATTGAAACGAGTCGCTCCACACTTACTAAGCGTGTGGTCACTGAGGCGATTGATAAAAAGATTGTAACTGGTACAAAGAAAAGACCGCAGTATAGTGGTTCAGGTGAAAGCAGCGGGTCACTTATGTGGCCGGTGCCGTCCATTCGCAATATCACTAGCTACTTTGCTTACCGTTGGGGAAGAATGCATTCAGGAATCGATATTTCTGGTGGTAATTCTTACGGCAAAACAATTGTGGCGGCGGATGGTGGTGTAGTCACCTATGTAAAGTTTAGTTCAAGTGGTTATGGAAACCATCTGCAAATTAACCATGGCAACGGTATTTCAACACTATATGGCCATACCAGCAAAATTTTGGTTTCCTCTGGGCAAAGAGTTTCTAAGGGCCAACCAATTGCTTTGATTGGCAGCACAGGAGATTCTACCGGTGCGCATTTGCATTTTGAGGTTATCAAAAATGGACAAAAAGTGAATCCTATGCTGTATGTGAGCCGCTAATGTAAAAAAGGCATTTCGCATGAAAACGAAATGCCTTTTTCATTACATGCTTGTAATCGATTAATTTAGGGATTTTATTGACTTTTTTTCCTTGGTGTATTATCATCTTAGAAGTACAAAATAGCTATGCGAGAATCTTTCTAAGGTGAAATTTTTTCAATTTTCTTCGTTTTTTATTTGCCAGAATACCCCATTTTACGTTGACTTTTAAAAAACATTTTTTGTTTTTACAATATTTTAATTATCCTTAAAGTTTCATGACAATACTATTTGTTATTATAATGATTGGAGCGTGCCGCGTTGGATAAATATGTAATAACCGGTGGCAATCGGCTGACTGGTGAAGTAACTATAAGTGGCGCTAAAAATGCTGCTATCGCAATTATTCCGGCTGCTATTATGGCGGATGATGTTTGTAGAATTGAAAATATTCCCAATATAACAGATGTGACTGCAATCACCCGTATTTTGTATGATATGGGTGCTAAAATACGAAAAATCAATTCTTCTACCATTGAGATTGATCCTAGACCCATTCACTCCTGTGTTGCTTCCTATGAGCTTGCAAGGCACATTCGTGGTTCTTATTACCTGTTGGGCGCTTTGCTTGGTCGTTTTCGCCATGCCGTTGTAAGTATGCCCGGCGGCTGCGATTTTGGTGTGCGCCCCATTGATCAACATCTAAAAGGGTTTGCGGCTTTGGGTGCAACGTATACGCTCGAGGGCGGAATGGTTGACGTAACTGCGAAAGAGCTTGTTGGTAACAACATTTACATGGACGTAGTTTCGGTCGGTGCGACGGTGAATATTATGCTGGCGGCCGTACGGGCCAAAGGTACGACTGTAATTGAAAACGCAGCCAAAGAGCCTCATATTGTTGATTTGGCTAACTTTTTAAACTCTATGGGTGCCGACGTGCGTGGAGCAGGTACAGATGTGATTAAAATTTATGGCGTCGAGCATCTCAAAGGGACAACCTATTCCATTATTCCCGATCAAATTGAGGCAGGCACTTATATGGCGGCGGCGGCTGCAACCGGCGGCGATGTTCTCATTAAAAATGTAATTCCCAAGCATTTAGAATCCATTTCTGCCAAATTGGAAGAAATGGGTGTATGTGTGGAAGAATTCGACGATTCCATTCGTATCAGCCGTGACCAACCGTTGAACCGCTGCAATATTAAAACAATGCCTCACCCGGGCTTCCCAACGGATATGCAGCCGCAAATCGCCGTTGTGCTTTCAATTGCGCACGGTACCAGCATTGTAAATGAAAGTGTTTGGGATAACCGCTTCCGCTATGTGGAAGAGCTTAAGCGAATGGGTGCCCAAATTTCAGTTGATGGAAAGCTCGCTGTGATTGAAGGTGTGGAACACCTAAACGCAGCTCCGGTAAGAGCTACCGATTTGCGTGCGGGCGCGGCTATGCTAATTGCCGCCTTGTGTGCACATGGCGTAAGCCAGATTGAAGATATTCAGCATATTGAACGAGGGTACGAAGACGTGGAAGAGAAGCTTTTAGCCCTTGGTGCAGATATTAAGCGTGTTCATGTTCCGGATCCTTCCGTGGCACAGGCCGTTTAATACAATGAAATAAACACGAAGGTTCAGGCTCCGGTATGTTTAGCCGGCCTGAACCATTTTATTGTTCATTAAAGGAGCATGCTATGGCAAGGTTTTGCCCGCTGTTCAGTGGCAGCAGCGGAAATAGTTTTTATGTAGGAAGCCGTGATGCCGGTGTGTTAATCGACATTGGCCGAAGTGCTCGGCAAATTACAAAAATGCTGGAAAGCTGTGAGATTCCCACTTCAGCAATTAAAGGTATTTTTGTAACGCATGAGCATACCGACCATGTGAAAGGGCTTCGTGTGTTTACCGAAAAGAATCAAATACCGGTTTACGCATCCGCCGGAACACTTCAGGCTTTGGAGGACTCTGGCGAAATAACGGCAAAGATGTCTTGCTGTGTGGTTGAAGAGAAAGGAATCGAATGTGCCGAAATGCTCATTCGCCCATTCCCAATTTCACACGACTGCGCCGAGGGAACCGGGTACCGTGTTCAAACCGCTGACGATAGAATGTTTACCCTTGCAACCGATTTAGGGTACATATCCGACGAAGTATGTCGGGAATTAGAAACCAGTAATCTGGTAGTGCTGGAATCAAACCACGATGTAGGAATGCTGCAAAACGGTCCCTATCCTTACTATTTAAAGCGTCGTATTCTCTCTGATGTAGGCCATCTTTCAAATGAGGTTTGCTCTCAAATTCTTCCTCATTTAGCGGGCATGGGTACCACGCGCTTTGTGCTGGCTCATTTGAGTGCAGAAAACAACACGCCGGACATTGCTTACCAAAGCGCTTTGTGCGCGTTAAAGATGGCTGGTTTGGAGGAACAGGTCGATTTTGAATTGATGGTTGCATCTAGAGAAAACCATACAGGAAAGGTCATTTTGTTCTAGTCTTTTATTTCAGGAGATTCTATGGTAACCATTCAAATATTGTGCGTGGGCAGGCTAAAAGAAAAATATTTACAGTCCGCTTGTGAAGAATACGCAAAACGCTTGGGTGCATTTTGCCGTTTTACCATTACGGAAATTGCGGAGGAACGTTTGCCCGATTCTCCGTCGGAAGCACTGATTCAGGCGGCATTAAAAAAAGAGGGAGAACACCTACTTTCTTTGGCGCAAGGGGCGATTATCTCTTTGTGCATTGAGGGCAAGCTTCTTTCATCGCCTAAGCTAGCTGCAGAATTGGAGCGTCGAGCCGTAGCGGGAACCAGCGCATTTACTTTTATCATCGGTAGCTCGTGCGGGCTTTCCGATGATGTAAAAGAAAAAAGTGCGCTTCGCCTTTCCATGTCCCCAATGACCTTCCCGCACCAATTGGCTCGAGTAATGCTTTGCGAACAAATTTACCGTGCTTTTCAAATTAATAATAACGGTAAATATCATAAGTAATCCAAACCAATTATTCAAAAAAGTAAGATGAAAAATAGGGAAGAATAGCTATTTTGCTCTAACCGAAAGTGACTTCCTTTTAATTTAGATTATTTAAAAATATTATTGCAGTTTTTAGCTGGATATGGTATGATATATGGGCATTTGGATACCGTTGGCCTTTCCGGCGGGGTTCAATGCCCGGGAAACCGTGACATTGAAGCGGACAGTCCTCTGCATAGCATGAATGTCTGATATTTTAGGAGGAAAAAGAATGGATGCTTTAAAATTAATTTCTCAAGAGTCTGCGAAGGCAGAACTGCCGAAGTTTGGAATCGGCGATACCATTAAGGTCAGCGTTAATATCCGTGAAGGTGACAGAGAGAGAATTCAGCTGTTTGAGGGTACTGTTATTGCCCGTAAAGGCAGCGGCATTGCTGAGACCTTTACTGTTAGACGCGTATCCTATGGTGTAGGTGTGGAGAGAGTTTTCCCGATCCATTCCCCCAATGTGAAGGATGTTACCATTGTTCGTAAGGGTCGTGTACGCCGTGCGAAGCTGTACTACCTACGCGATAGAGTTGGTAAGGCTGCAAAGGTTAAAGAGCAGATTCGCTAATAGCGAAAATGGCTCCCATTATATTTGGACTTTGAAAAGCGTGTGGAAAGAACTCCACATTGCTTTCCTTAGCAAAAAAGGGACATTGATTGTCCCTTTTTTGCTATTCACGAAAAGGAGGCGTTCGTCCGTTGCAAGAAGAAGATAACAGCGTTCTTGAGCAGTCAGAGCTGCAACAAGGTGACCCGAACCCGAATGATCCGTCTCCTCACCCCAGTGCCTTTACGGTAAATTGCTTTGAATGGGTGGATTCCCTGGTTATGGCACTGGTTGCTGTGGTGATTCTGTTTACCTTCCTGTTCCGTGTAGTGACGGTGGATGGAACCTCTATGCTGCCGAATCTTTATAGCGGAGACAGAATTGTGGTTTCCAGTTATTTTTACCAGCCAAAACAAGGCGATGTGGTAGTGCTAAAGAGGACAATTGGTTTAACAAAGCCAATTGTAAAGCGTGTTATTGCATTACCGGGACAAACGGTAGACATTGACTATATTTCGGGCAATGTAATTGTTGACGGTAAGGAGATTGACGAGTCTTCGTATATTGAAAGTGGGATTACCCATGAGCCGATGACTTCAGAATCTTTGCTTCAATTCCCACAAACTGTTCCGGCTGGCCATATTTTTGTTCTTGGCGATAACCGAGAGGTTTCAGAAGACAGCCGCTTTGAAGCAGTTGGCATGGTAGATGAACGTTATATTTTGGGGAAAGCGGAAATGATTCTGTTTCCGGTACCCCGGTTTGGAAGGATTGGATCATGAGCGAGCCACAATCAGTTCATTGGTATCCGGGTCATATGACCCGAACAAAACGACAAATTGAAAAGAGCCTTAAACTGGTAGATATTGCAGCGGAGATGATTGACGCCCGCGTTCCAGTGAGTAGCCGGAACCCTGTGCTAGACAGCTTGATTCAAAACAAGCCGCGGGTTATTTTAATGAATAAATCCGATTTAGCGGATCCCGCGCAGACTGAGCGCTGGATCCGCTTCTACCAGTCGCAGGGTATTTCAGCGGTTGCGTTAGACAGTCGTTCCGGCAAGAACTTAAAAGCCTTTTTCCCACTGGTACGTGATGAGCTTTCTGAGCGCATTGCTTCTTGGCGAGCCAAGGGAATGGTTGGGCGCCCCATTCGAGTAATGGTTGTTGGCGTACCGAACGTAGGTAAGTCTTCCTTTATCAATAAGCTGTCCCGTGGGGGAAAAGCCAATGTAGAGGACAGGCCAGGTGTAACCCGTAACAACCAGTGGTTTACACTGGGCGGAGGATTTGAACTTTTAGATACTCCCGGTGTGCTTTGGCCCAAATTCGAGGACCCTCTCGTAGGAGAACGTTTAGCCTTTACTGGCGCAGTAAAGGACGATGTTGTTGACACTGAAAATCTAGCTGCTCGTTTGCTAGAGGTACTATCTGTGTCTTACCCTGCACCGCTAAAAGAGCGCTATAAGCTTCAAGATGTGGACTTTAGCGGAATGAAGGGGTACGAAATCCTCAGCGTGATTGGTAAGAAGCGTGGAATGCTGATTGCCGGTGGAGAGGTCGATTTAGAGCGTGCCGCCATTATGGTTCTGGATGAATTCCGCGGAGCAAAGCTTGGTCGCGTTACTTTGGAGCAGGTGCAAAAATGACGAACTGGTTTTCTTATGAGAATGAGGCGCAGCAAAAAGGGTTTACCGCTGTTTGCGGCATTGACGAAGCCGGCAGAGGACCTTTGGCGGGGCCGGTGTTTGCTGCTGCTGTGATATTACCCAATCATTGTGAAATCGATGGACTCAACGATTCAAAAAAATTGAGCGAAAAAAAGAGGGAGCTGCTGTTTGACCAAATTCAGCAGCAGGCTCTCTCTTTTTCCATCGCCTTTGCAACAGAGCAAGAGATCGACGAAATTAATATTTTACAGGCAACCTTTCTTGCTATGAACCGTGCTTTTTCCGGTTTATCTCTTCCATCAGATTATGCTCTGGTAGACGGTAACCGCGACCCTCGGCTTCCAGTGCCAACCTCTTTGATCATCAAAGGGGATTCTCTAAGTGCAAACATTGCCGCCGCTTCTATTTTGGCAAAGGTTAGCCGAGACCGTGTGATGATGGAACTTGACCAGATTTATCCGGAATATCAATTCAAAAAACACAAAGGTTACGGAACTGCACTACATAGAGAGCTCTTACTCAAACACGGTTATTGCGCGGTTCACCGCAAAAGCTTCTTGAAAAAGATACTGGGAGAGGGTTTGGTTGGATAATCGCTCTGGTAAACTAGGTGAGCAATATGTTGCAGATGAGTTGGTAAAACGAGGCTGCCGAATTCTGTGCCGAAATTATCATTCCCGCTTCGGCGAGATCGATATTGTTGCGCAGGACGGTAGCTTTTTGATATTTGTTGAGGTAAAAACCCGCGGAAGGCGTTGTGTTGGTGTTCCACAAGAAGCGGTATCTGCCTCTAAACAACGAAAAATCATTTCCACAGCATTGCAATTTCTATCGCAGAACGAAACGTATTTGCAGCCCCGGTTTGACGTTGCAGTGGTGCGAACAAAAGGGGAAATCTCCACGTTTTCTTTGGAGTATATTGAAAATGCATTTGAAGCGCAAGGTCGCTTTGCATAATTATCCGAGAAAACACTTGCTTTTCCTCTCTTTTTTGTATGGAAAAGAGATACTTTTCGCTTAAAATAGAATATGTATCTTTTACACATCTCAATTTTTGAATATTCTTTGACACACCGGGCGTTTTATTATAAAATAGGGCAAGGAACGAACGAAAAGGGGGAATCACCTTGCAGTATAAATGCACCAGAAACAAAGCAGAAACACTTTCCGCCGCACAGGCGATTGTTCAGGGAATTTCGGAAAATGGAGGACTGTTTGTTCCAGAGAGCCTTCCGTCCTATTCCGCTGACGATTTAAAGCAGCTTTGCAACAAAAGCTACACAGAGCGTGCCGCACATATCGTTGCCGATTTCCTGCCCGAATTTACAGCAGAAGAAATTCGGGAGTGTGTGGAGAGCGCTTACTCCGAACAAAAATTTCCTGGTGGTGCAGCACCGCTTCACCGTATTGCAGGCAGTAACCAGGCTTTTCTGGAACTGTGGCATGGGCCAACCTGCGCTTTTAAAGATATGGCCTTACAACTATTACCGCATTTGCTCACACGTTCTTTAAAAAAGACAAATTGTGATAAAACAGCGGTTATTCTTGTCGCCACATCCGGCGATACCGGTAAGGCGGCATTGGAAGGCTTCCGAGATGTTCCCGAAACTAAAATTCTGGTTTTTTATCCAGACAAGGGCGTTAGTGCAATGCAGCAACGCCAAATGAATACACAGGAAGGTAAAAATGTTGCTGTTTGCGCAATCGAGGGTAATTTTGATGATGCACAAACCGGCGTAAAACGCATATTTACAAATCCTGATATTCGCAAGGAGCTGGAAGATAATGGGATGCTGTTCTCCAGTGCCAACTCTATAAACTGGGGTCGCCTACTGCCGCAGATTGTTTATTATTTTTCAGCATACTGTGACGCAGTAGAGCAAGGTATGCTAGAACTGGGTCAACCGCTGAATGTTGTTGTTCCTACTGGCAACTTTGGTAATATTTTAGCAGCATATTATGCAAAAAAAATGGGTTTGCCGATTGGGAAGCTTATTTGTGCGTCAAACTCTAATAATGTGCTAACTGAATTTTTGAGCACCGGTGTTTATGATCGCAACCGTAAATTCTATACAACAATGTCTCCGTCTATGGATATTTTGGTATCCAGCAACTTGGAGCGCCTGCTGTTTGATTTAACCGGCTGCAATTCGGACCAGGTTGCAGGCTGGATGAATGAGCTAAACACCGCAGGCCACTATTCGGTTGGTGCTGAGTTGACTACCGTACTCAAAGACCTGTTCTTCCCGGGCTGCTGTGATGACACTCAAACTCAAAAAACAATCCACGAAATGTTCCAGAGTAAGAATTATCTTTGCGATCCCCACACCGCAGTTGCATTCGATGTATATGAGCAATATGTAAAAGCAACCGGGGACAAGTCTACTCCCACAGTAATTGTTTCCACCGCAAGCCCCTATAAGTTTGCAGATAGTGTGCTGGAAGCAGTGGCACCGGGCCAAAAGCAGGAAGAAGATGATTTTGCAAAGGTTCAGCAACTTTCGTCCCTTACCAGCACAGCTGCGCCAGCGCCGATTGCTCAGCTTCAAGAAAAAGCAATTCGTTTCAAGAATTGCTGCGAGGTTGCACAAATGCCCCAGGTCGTTCTGCGAATGGCTGGGTTAGAGCCAGAGGCCTAAAGAATAGAAACGAGGTAGCACATGGCATTGTATACGATTGCCGACCTGCACCTTTCTCTTGGAACCAATAAGCCGATGGATGTTTTTGAGGGCTGGCATAATTATGTTGAGAGGCTGGAGGAAAACTGGCGAAGCATTGTGAAACCGGAAGATACGGTGGTTATCGCAGGCGATATTTCTTGGGCGATGAAGCTGGAAGAAACGGAAAAGGATTTTGCCTTTTTACACTCTTTGCCGGGGACAAAGCTGCTTCTAAAGGGCAATCATGATTATTGGTGGAGCACGAGAAACAAAATTGATACCTATTTAGCTGAAAAAGGCTTCTATTCGCTACACATCATCCATAATGATTCTTATGCGGTTGGTGAATATGGAGTTTGTGGTACGCGAGGCTGGCTTTATAATGCGGCAACTGATGAAGATATTAAAATCGTAAATCGAGAAGCAGGAAGGTTAATCACATCAATTAACCACGCTGTGGCACGAGGGCTTACCCCAATTGTTTTTTTGCATTACCCTCCAGTCTATGATGGAATGGTTTGTAAAGAAATATTGCAGATTCTATTAGACCGCGGAATCTCAAAGTGCTATTTTGGCCATATTCACGGTACGCAAGCATCCCGCAGGGCGGTAACAGGCGAGTATCAAGGAATTGAGCTCCACCTTATTTCCTGTGATTACCTGCATTTTACGCCGCTTTTTGTATGTTAAATAAATTATGAACATTTCCGTGAAAATATGGAATATTTGCACCTGATATGCTATAATAACCTCACGCCACATACCAAAGCGGAGCTTTGGGTGGCTGAAAGAGCATTGAAGCGCCAGCCTAATGATTTCGGACTATTTGAGATATTTGTATGAAGTATCTTGAAGTTTGCGCTATAATAACCTCACGCCACATACCAAAGCAGAGCTTTGGGCAGCTGAAAGAGCATTGAAGCGTAATCCTAATGGTTGGTTCTCTGTTCCTTGAGGAGTAATATTTAGAATTTGCAAAGATTACGGTTTACCCTTACGTACCTATTAAACAAAACATTGTAAAATAGCTTCTAAATTTCTTTAATAATAAATAAGATTAATTTGCAATTAGCAGGAGGAAAACAAAATGAGTTTAAAATCGTCCAATCAGGTAGAAACTAACCGTTATCAACTGGAGGTTGAGGTTGATGCGGATACTTTTGAAAAGGCGCTGAATCAGGCTTTTCATAAACAGGGCAAGAAAATCACGATTCCGGGCTTCCGTAAAGGAAAGGCTCCGCGCAAATTTATTGAAAAATTTTATGGAGAGCAGTTCTTCTACGAGGACGCTGTAAACGCTGTTTATCCTGCTGCTTTGGATGCTGCTGTAAAAGCAGCTCAGTTGAGACTAGTTGACGATAAAATCGATTTTGACGTAGTCAGCATCGGCAAAGATGGACTTGTATTTAAGGCAGTTGTTACTACATGGCCGGAGGTTTCCATTAGCGATTATAAGGGACTGGAAGCATCCAAAACTGCGGTTGAAGTAACCGATGAGGATATTAATAACGAAATCCAGAAGGTTCAGGATCGCAATTCCAGAATGATTACCGTAGAAGACCGCCCTGCACAGCTTGGCGATGCAGTCGTAATTGATTTTGAAGGCTTTGTTGACGGTGTTGCATTTGAAGGCGGCAAGGCAGAGAACCATACTCTTGATTTAGGTTCCGGTCAGTTTATCCCCGGCTTTGAAGAGAAAGTAGTTGGCCACACCACCGGAGAAGAGTTCGACATTACTGTTACTTTCCCGGAGGATTACCAGGCATCTACTCTTCAGAACAAAGAGGCAGTATTTAAAATTAAGCTTCATGAAATCAAGCAAAAAGAGCTTCCCGAAGTCGACGATGACTTTGCGAAGGACGTAAGCGAATTCGATACCCTTGAAGCTTATAAAGAGGATATTAAAAAGAATCTGCTTGATTCCCGTGAGAAGGCTGCACAGGATGAGGTTGAAGCTCAACTGATTGATCAGCTAGTTGAAAAGCTAGAGGGTGAAATTCCGGAGGCCATGTTCCAGAATAAAATTAACGACGATCTTCGTGATTTTGCATATCGCTTGCAGTCTCAGGGTCTGGACTTTAACACCTACCTGAAATATACCGGTATGGATCAAAACTCCATCCGTGATCACTTCAAGCCCCAGGCTGAGAAGCAGGTTAAGGTTCGTTTGGCTCTTGAGAAGATTGCAGAGCTAGAAAATATTAAAGCAACCGCAGAAGAGATTGAAGCTGAATTTGAGAAGCTTTCCAAAACCTACAGCATGGAAGTTGACAAGGTAAAAGGCTTTATTCCGGAAGCAGATTTGGCTCAGGATTTAGCAGTTGAAAAAGCAGTTAACATTGTTCGTGATAATGCGAAAATTACTGATAAAAAAGACTAATTGCATTCCCTTTTAAAGCGTTAAAGATGCTAATTTTATCCGCCGCCGATTGCCGTGCGAATCGGCGGCGAAAACACAATAAAAACCCGCATGTGAAGAAAGGTGGTTAAGATGAGTTTAGTCCCATATGTTATTGAACAAACAAATCGTGGAGAGCGCTCGTACGACATTTTTTCCCGCTTGTTAAATGATAGAATTATTATGTTGAACGAAGAGGTTAACAACACTTCGGCAAGCCTTATTGTTGCGCAGCTCCTGTATTTAGAAGGCCAAGATCCCTCAAAGGATATTAGCCTTTATATCAACAGCCCCGGCGGTGTTGTAACAGCTGGTCTGGCAATTTATGATACGATGCAGTATATTAAGTGCGATGTTTCTACTATTTGCATGGGCATGGCTGCTTCTATGGGCTCATTCTTGCTGGCTGCCGGTACGAAGGGTAAACGTTTCGCATTGCCCAACAGCGAAATTATGATTCACCAGCCCAGCGGCGGTGCGCAGGGTCAAGCAACAGACATTATGATTCATGCGGATCATATTATTGCCACAAAAAAGAAGCTAAACGAAATTTTAGCTGAGAAAACGGGGCAACCTATAGAGACCATCATTAAAGATACCGAGCGTGATAATTTTATGACTGCGGAACAAGCCGCAGCGTACGGACTGATAGATAAAGTAATCTCTACGAGATAACTTCTATGTGAAGCAGGTGATAAGAGAATGCCGAACAACGACGATACCAAGGAGAGAGAACTGTGCTGCTCCTTTTGTGGCAAACCACAAAGTCAGGCTCGCCGCTTGATTGCTGGCCCGGGCGTTTATATTTGTGATGAATGCGTTCAGCTTTGTAATTCTATTTTGGAAGATGAATCACATTTATCGAACCGAAAAAAGACCTACACGGGTGATACTGGCACAATCCTGCTTAAACCGCAGGAGATTAAAAAGAAGCTAGATGAATATGTAATTGGTCAGGATAGAGCAAAAATAGCTCTATCCGTAGCCGTTTACAATCATTATAAGCGAGTTTATTATGGCGGCGAAGACGTAGAGATAAGCAAAAGCAACGTACTTTTGCTGGGGCCAACTGGTGTAGGAAAAACACTGCTCGCACAAACGCTTGCAAAGCTCCTCGATGTTCCGTTTGCAATTGCAGATGCTACAACCTTAACTGAGGCAGGCTATGTAGGTGAGGATGTGGAGAATATCCTGCTTCGCTTAATTCAAGCAGCTGATTTTGATATTGAACGTGCAGAAAACGGGATTATCTATATCGATGAAATCGATAAGATTGCAAGAAAATCCGAGAATCCTTCCATCACTCGAGATGTAAGTGGCGAAGGCGTTCAGCAGGCGTTGCTTAAAATTTTGGAAGGCTCTGTTTGCAATGTGCCGCCTCAGGGCGGCCGTAAGCACCCTCAGCAAGAGTTCCTTCAAATTGATACTTCCAACATCCTGTTTATTTGCGGTGGCGCATTTGATGGATTGGAAAAAATCATTGAAAAAAGGACAGCCTCCTCTTCAATGGGTTTTGGTGCACAAATTCAAACCAAAAAAGAGCTGGATACTACTGCGTGGATGTCTGAGGTAATTCCTCATGATTTGGTCAAATACGGTCTTATTCCAGAGCTTGTTGGTCGTTTACCGGTTATTACCGCTCTAAATGGCCTTGATGAAGAAGCTTTGGTTAGAATTCTAACCGAGCCGAAAAATTCTCTGGTAAAACAGTATAAGCACCTTTTCCAACTCGATAAGGTGGATCTTGAGTTTTTACCGGATGCGCTACGTGAGATTGCCAAAAAAACAATTGAACGCCAAACCGGTGCTCGCGGTCTTCGCTCTATTATGGAAGAAATCCTCACTCCGTTAATGTATGACGTTCCTACGGAATACACGGTAGAAAAAGTGACGATTACACCAGAAGCTGTACAAAAAGGTGCGGAGCCAGAGCTGAATTATAATGAAAACCGGAAGCCGGTTAAAATTAAAATTTCAAATCCACAAAAACGCGGGCGCAAGGATACCGCGTCTTAATTCACAGCATAGCTGTTGCTGACAAGGAACAGAATTCATCCTTGTTAGCAACAGCTATTTTCTTCACTGAATAAATACAGGAGTGAAATATGAGCAAAAAAATCGAGCGACAAACAGAACTACAAACCTTGCCAGTTTTGGCATTGCGCGGGCTGGTTTTGTTTCCCGGTATGATTCTGCAGTTTGACGCAGGAAGAAAAAAATCGATTTTAGCTTTGCATGAGGCTATGGAGCAAAACCAAACGATTTTTCTGGTGGCTCAAAGAGACTTGGAGGATAACGACCCCAATTCGGAACAAATGTACCAGGTTGGCGTCATTGCGAAAATAAAGCAAATTCTTCATCACACAGAAGATGGAGTTCGATTATTGGCGGAAGGAGTCTGCCGTGCGCGCATAGATGAGGTGGTAAGCGAAACCCCTTTTTTAACTGTGAAAGTTGCACCACTTCAAACCACGCCTACTCGAGTTACAAATAAAACAGAGGCTCTCGTTCGCTATACACAAACTCTGTTTGAAAAATACCTGCAGAATTACAAGCGTATTTCACCAGACATTGTAATCGGTGTTGTAAAAAATAAAAGCTGTGGTCCTTTGGCTGATTACATCGCCTCCAATCTGATGCTCGATTTTGAGCAAAAGCAGGTGATTTTAGAAGAACTGCACCCGGTTCGCCGACTCGAAAAACTGGTAGACATTCTTGAGCATGAAGTTCAAGTACTTGAGATTGAGAATGAAATCACAGAAAAAGCACGGGAGCAGATGAACCAAAACCAACGCGATTATTTTCTTCGTGAACAGGTGAAAGCTATTAATTTTGAACTGGGGGAGGAAGATAACCCTCAGGAAGAATCGGAAGAATTGCGTGAACGCATTTTAAAGCTTGAAATGCCAGAAAAACAGCGTGAAAAGCTGCTAAAAGAATGTGATCGTTTTGGGAAAATGCCATTTGGTTCTCACGAAGCAAATGTGATTCGCAATTATTTGGATATTTGCATTGAATTGCCTTGGAACACTTTTTCAAAAGAAACCATAGACCTGAACAAAGCTCAGCGTGTTTTAGATAGGGATCACTATGGACTCAAAAAAGTAAAAGAGCGTATTATAGAAACACTGGCTGTAAGAAAGCTCGCTCCAGACATAAATGGGCAAATTGTTTGCCTCGTTGGCCCGCCCGGTGTTGGTAAAACATCAATTGCGCGCTCCATTGCAAAGGCAATTGGCCGCAAATATGTTCGCGTATCCTTAGGCGGCGTCCACGATGAATCCGACATTATGGGGCACCGCCGCACTTATATTGGCTCTATGCCTGGGCGTATTATGAACGCTGTTAAGCAGTCAGGAGTGAGCAATCCGCTCATTCTGCTCGATGAAATTGATAAGTTGAGTAGTAGTTTCCGGGGTGACCCAGCCGCCGCATTGCTTGAGGTTTTGGATTCTGAGCAGAATTCCGCGTTTTACGACCACTACATCGACATGCCCTTTGATTTAAGTAAGGTGTTGTTCTTAACAACAGCAAATGATGCGAGCTCCATTCCAGGTCCTCTTTTCGACCGTATGGATGTGATCTTTCTCTCGAGCTATACACATGAGGAGAAATACCAGATCGCAAAAAAATATCTGATTCCAAAGCAGATAAAAAAACACGGCATCAGCGCGCAAACCTTACAGATTACACCTGCTGCCATTCGTGATTTAATCGACAGCTATACTCGTGAAGCGGGTGTGCGTAATATGGAGCGTTCCATTGCAGCCATTTGCAGAAAAAGTGCAAAACGCATTGTAGCGGAGGAAAATTTAAAGTTTTCTATAAAGCCCGCAGATTTAGAGAGCCTGCTTGGCCCCAGACGTTTTAAGCCGGAAGGCCGCAATAAAACGGATGAAGTTGGCCTTGTAAACGGATTGGCTTGGACTAGCGTAGGCGGACAAACGATGCCAATTGAAGTAGCTGTTATGGAAGGAAACGGTAAGCTTCAGCTTACTGGTTCTCTCGGTAACGTGATGAAAGAATCTGCCCAAACAGCAATTAGCTGCATTCGCTCAAAAGCATCACAGCTTGGGATTGACGGGCAGTTTTATAACAAGAAAGACATCCACATTCATGTGCCGGAGGGAGCAATCCCAAAAGATGGCCCCTCTGCCGGTATTGCAATGGCTACTGCTATTACGTCGGCACTTTCTCAAATTCCCATCCGCCATGATGTTGCAATGACCGGTGAGATAACCCTGCGGGGTAGGGTTCTGCCCATTGGTGGCCTGAAAGAAAAATCGATGGCTGCTTATCGAAACGGCATTCGCACGGTAATTATTCCGGAGGATAATTTCTCCGATATTTCGGAATTTGATGATGTGGTAAAAGAAAACATTCATTTTGTTCCAGTAAAGAAAATTGATGAGGTGCTCGGCTTAGCGCTTACGCGCAAGCCCCGCCCGCTGCCACAAACAAAAGCTGCGGCTCCGGCTGTGGAATCTGCTAATATTGTAGAGCCCACTTCGCAGAGTCAGCCGCCAGTAGTGCGGGAGCAGCCTCAATGCTAGAGGTGTAAAATTGAGATTTGATAATGCCGCATTTGAATTTGCCGCCGGACGGGTGGATCAGCTTCCGCCCGACGACTTGCCGGAGATTGTGTTTTCTGGGCGTTCTAACGTTGGAAAATCTTCTTTAATCAACAAACTGGTCAACCGTAAGGCGTTAGCACGAGTGAGTGCTACCCCAGGAAAAACGGGAACCATCAATTTTTATCGGCTTTCAAACTGCCGGCTCGTAGATTTACCGGGTTACGGTTACGCGAAGGTATCGCAGTCTGAAAAGCTACGGTGGGCAAATTTAGTAGAGGGCTATTTTTCTGCTGGACGCCAAATAGGGCTAGTGGTTCAAATTGTGGATATGCGCCACAAGCCAACTGCAGATGATATGCACATGATCGATTTTTTGAGTACCGGTGATTTTCCCTTTATTGTAGTTATGACAAAGTGCGATAAGCTCAATAAAGGGGAAAGGGCCGCTCAAATACAGCTTTATGATGAATTGTTCCAAAATCAGGAACACGTTCGGCGTTTACCTTTTTCTTCTTCCAACGGTGAAGGGCTAGACACGCTGAAAGAATGGATTGCGGCGGCTAGCGCCGTAGAAGAGTAAGATATTCCGAAGGGGGAAATTCGACCAATGTACGATACTGAACACTTACAAATCAATTCACAGGGGCACCTCACCATTGGTGGCTGCGATACGCTTCAGCTTGCTGAGCAGTTTGGTACGCCGCTTTATGTAATGGATGAAAATCAAATTCGCCGTAATTGCCGCAGCTACCAAAGCTCTTTTGAAAAGCACTACAAAGGCAAAGGTATGACTGTTTATGCGAGCAAGGCATTTAACTGCAAAGCAATTTGCCGCATTATTGAGGAAGAAGGCCTAGGGCTAGACGTTTCCTCCGGCGGTGAGCTTTACACTGCGATTCAGGCAGGTTTCCCGGCACAACGCATTCATTTTCATGGCAACAACAAAACGGAGCAAGAAATTCGATTGGCATTGGAATATGAAATTGGCCATTTTATTGCAGATAATCTGACCGAGCTGCAAACTATTGACCGCCTTGCTAGTGAAGCTGGAAAGGTAGCGCATGTATCTCTGCGCATTAAGCCAGGTATTGACGCGCATACCCATAGCTTTATTCAGACAGGACAAATCGATTCCAAATTCGGTTTTGCACTTGAAACCGGCGAAGCAATGGAAGCCGTTAAGTTTGCCCAGAAATACAAAAACATTGATCTCAAAGGTGTTCATTGCCACATTGGCTCACAAATATTTGAAAGCTCTCCCTTTGTGCTTGCAGCTGAAGTAATGCTTCAGTTTATTGCAGATATTAAGAAAGAAACCGGCATCGAGATTGAAGAACTAAATCTTGGTGGAGGCTTTGGAATCCATTATTCTGAAGAGGATGCCCCTCTGCCGTATGACCAGTACATGGAGTTGGTTTCATCCGCAGTATTCCAAAAGTGCGATGAGCTTGGCCTGAAGGTACCCTTTATTTTTATTGAGCCAGGCCGTTCTATGGTAGGAGAAACAGGAATTACCTTGTACCAAGTTGGCGGTATTAAAAAAATACCGGATGTTCGTACTTATGTATCCATAAACGGTGGCATGACGGACAACCCCCGTTATATTCTGTACCAGGCAAAGTATACTGCCATCATTGCCAATAAGGCAAACAAACCGGCAGAAACCAAAGTTACCATAGCAGGCAAATGCTGCGAAAGCGGCGATTTGATTCAGGAAAACACCTTGATTCAAAAGCCTGAGGTGGGCGATATTTTGGCCGTACTTTCTACTGGCGCATACAACTATTCTATGGCATCAAACTATAACCGCAATCCCCGCCCAGCTGTTGTAATGGTAAAAGACGGAGAACCGCGTGTTGTAGTTCGGCGCGAGTCATACGAAGATTTGATTCGTAACGATCTGTAAATCTTGTAAATCATCGCCCTGCCTTTACCGGCACAGGGGTTGTTGTTATGCCGTTATCGCTTTCACACTTTAACGCTTTCAACTAGCCGTGCCGGTTTGGCAGATGGCGTTTGAGGGCTTTTAGAGTACGCATACCCGGCTTTAGTATGAAAAAGAAGGATGGAGTATTATGAATTCTAAAATCAAAGACAAAAGCGTAGATCTGCTCTTTCAAGCCGTGTTATCGCTCAAGAACATTGAAGAATGCTACGATTTTTTTGAAGACCTTTGCACAGTACCTGAAATTAAAGCAATGTCACAACGCCTTACTGTTGCACATATGCTGCGCAGCAAGTGTGTTTACAGTGATATTGTTGCAAAAACCGGTGCGTCTACTGCGACCATCAGCCGTGTGAATCGCTCCTTGAATTATGGGTGCGACGGATACGAGACTGTATTTAAGCGTTTGGAAGAGGACGGGAACACGGAACTATGAGCTCTTATACCACCTTTGCGCAGTATTACGATGAGCTAACACAAAATGTAAATTATAGTGAGCGGGCAGAATATTTCTGTGGGCTTTTAAAAAGTATGAACTATTCGCCCGGTCTTGTGTTAGACTTAGCTTGCGGCACTGGAAGTTTAACCCTGCAGCTGAAACAGCGTGGGTTCGATGTATACGGTGCGGATGCTTCCTTTGAAATGCTGTCCATTGCGCAGCAGAAAGCTGCCGATGCCGAGCAACAAATCCTTTTTCTATGCCAATCAATGCAGAAGCTGGATTTATACGGTACGGTAGATACTGTGATTTGTGCATTGGACAGCATTAACCATTTAACCTCAGAAAAAGATGTTCTGGCAGCTTTTCGCAGAGTATCTCTTTTCCTAAATCCCGGCGGGTATTTTCTGTTTGACATGAACACACAATATAAGCATAGGGAAGTTCTAGCAGACCATGTTTTTGTATATGATACAGAGCATGTATTTTGTGTATGGCAAAATCAATACGAAGAAAAAACGGATCGTGTGAGCATTGATCTTGATTTCTTTGAAAAAGATGGAGCTGTATACCACAGAAGCTCCGAGCATTTTTATGAAAAAGCGTATTCTACCGATAAAATAGAAGAGCTATTACATACCGTGGGCTTATCGCTCGTGGCTTGCTATGATGACTGCAGCTTTTTGCCGCCAGAGCAAAACAGTGAGCGTGTAGTCGTTGTTGCAAGAAAAGAACCCATTACAGAATGAGAAAAGGAACGATAATATGGATCGAATTATTCGCTGTATTACCACAGATGGCAGCATCATGGCATCTGCAGTTGAAACAACCGATATTGTATACACTGCCCAGCAAATACACCACACCAGTCCTGTTACGACAGCGGCACTGGGGCGTCTTTTGTCAGCAGCCTCTTTAATGGGGAATATGCTTAAGAAGAAAGATGCTGTTATTACTCTCAAAATTAAAGGTAACGGCCCTGCCGGGGCAATTGTAGCAATTGCAGACAGCAACGGTAACTGCCGAGGCTATGTAGAGCACCCCGAAGTAATGGTACCTAACAAGCCGAACGGTAAGCTAGATGTAGGCATGGCTATTGGTTCAGAGGGCCTCCTAAGCGTTATGCGTGATTTAGGCGAGGGAGAGCCCTACATTGGCCAGGTTGAGCTTATAAGCGGCGAGATAGGCGATGATATTAGCCAGTATTTTGCAGTTAGCGAGCAAATCCCCACAGTATGTGCCGTAGGTGTTTTGGTGGACCGAGAAAGCAGCCAGTCTTTGCTCTCCGGCGGAATGCTCATCCAGGTATTACCCGGAGCCGATAGTGCCGCTATAGAGAAGCTGGAGCGCAATGTTGCGGTGCTCGAGCCTGTTACGACCATGCTTGCAAAAGGAATGAGTATGGAAGATATGTGCCGCCAGGCTTTGGATGGCTTTGAAATGGAGATTCTTGACGAATCCCCGGTAAAGTATGTTTGCAATTGCAGTGAAGATAAAGTTACCCGTGCGCTTTCTACATTGCCTCCAGACGATATTCGTACCCTAGCGGATGAGAGCGGAAAGATGGAAGCGAAGTGCCAATACTGCGGTAAATCATACGAGTTTGATCAGCAGCAGCTGGACTCTTTGGCACACTCTTTGGAGAGGAAAAACGAGGAAAAATAACCCTTTAAAAATATCCAAAAGTTTTTTTAAAAAATTTGAAAATACCTGTTGACATCTGGCAGAATATATAGTATTATATAACACGTCGCTGATGCACGACGCACAGCGGCGGCCGATATGGGAGTATAGCTCAGCTGGTTAGAGCACCTGCCTTACAAGCAGGGGGTCATAGGTTCGAGTCCTATTACTCCCACCATACGGCTCGGTAGTTCAGTTGGTTAGAACGCTAGCCTGTCACGCTAGAGGTCGACGGTTCGAACCCGTTCCGAGTCGCCAATATTTGCCTCTGTAGCTCAGTTGGTAGAGCAGGGGACTGAAAATCCCCGTGTCGATGGTTCGATTCCGTCCGGAGGCACCAATAAATGCGGATGTAGCTCATCTGGTAGAGCGCCACCTTGCCAAGGTGGAGGTAGCGAGTTCGAGCCTCGTCATCCGCTCCATTGGTTCGACTGGATAACGCTTAATATTCTTAAGCGTTATCTTTGTCACTAAAAACAAATATGGCGTCATAGCCAAGTGGTAAGGCAAGGGTCTGCAAAACCCTGATTCCCCAGTTCAAATCTGGGTGACGCCTCCAAGAACCGTAAGCTGTTTAACAGCCTACGGTTTTTTTCTTTTACAATTATTTTTTATCATATAATTAATAGTGTATTGTATAAAATATTTCTTCATATTTAATTTTATTTTTTAAATTCTAAAATGACTTAAAACTTAGTTATTTAATAAAACAGAAAGAATCTGTTCTTCTTCTTTTTTAATCAAGTATTTTTTGATTATTCACTTTCAAATGCTTAAATGAATCTGAATGAAAATAACCGTTGTTTTTTTGTTGGAGTTTGCATATACTTGCTCAGAGGTGATGACTTTGAAGAAGCTTCGACTACCCCTTCTGCTACTTATTTTTTGCTGTATGATGTTTATCCGCCTAACGTACATATCATTTGAAAAAATAGATCAGATGGTATCTGCTTTAGCGGGTGACTATATGCCTACCATCGTGTTAGATGCTGGGCATGGTGGGGAAGATGGCGGTGCGGTCAGTAAATCTGGTATTGTAGAAAAAGATATTAATCTTGCAATTGCCTTAAATTTAAAACCAATGTTAGAAATGTCTGGATTTCGCGTTGTGATGATCCGCGATTCAGACGTATCGATTGGCGACAATTCTCTTGACACCGTAAAGGCAAGAAAAACTTCAGACATGCACAATCGACTAAAATTAATTGAACAAAATGGCGATTGCGTATTTCTGAGCATCCATCAAAATCACTTTACCAACGGAAAATACAGCGGCGCTCAAATATTTTATGGCCCAAAGAATCCAAATAGCCAAGTATTAGCAGATTCCACACAAAAAACGATTACGTCATTATTGCAACCAGAAAATCAAAGAGAAACAAAGCCTGCAACCGATTCAATCTATCTATTACGAAATGCTACGGTTCCCGCAGTAATTGTTGAATGTGGATTTCTCTCAAATTCAGGAGAAGCAAAAAAACTTAACCAACAAGAATACCAAAAGCAAATGGCATTTGCAATATACCAAGGCTTTTTGAATTACTGGGGTTCGGTTGCGCAAACAATGTCTTAGTACTTCTTTTCATAAATCATGAATTTCCATCTCACTGCCATTGTGCTATAATAGAGTAAAATAAAGGAACAAAAAATGGAGATAGCATATGGCACCGAAAAGTAAATCTGTCTTTGTATGTTCTGGCTGCGGATTCGAATCCCCCAAGTGGTATGGCAAATGCCCTGGTTGCGGGGAATGGAATACCATGAGTGAAGAAATACGCGAGCCTGCTCGTTCGGCTCCTAAATCGGCAGGGCACCATACCATGGCACGCCCTCTGCCCATTAACGAAATTAATACGGAAGATGAACAGCGCTACCAAACCGGCTTATCAGAACTGGATCGAGTTCTGGGAGGTGGCATTGTACGTGGTTCGTTAATTTTAATAAGCGGCGACCCGGGAATCGGTAAATCTACAATCTTACTTCAAATTTGCGAGTATTTGGGGCAAACGTTGAGGATTTTATATGTATCCGGTGAGGAATCGAGCCGCCAAATAAAGCTTCGAGCCAGCCGATTAGGAGTAAGGAGTGAAAATCTTCTTATCCTAACAGAAACGGATATTCAGCACGTGGTAGAGCAGGTTCAGGAGCTTAAACCGGATTTAGTGATGATTGACTCCATTCAGACCATGAATCATCCGGAGCTTAGTTCATCCCCAGGCAGTGTAACACAGGTAAGAGAATGTACGAACTATGTCATGCGAACTGCAAAATCTCTGGATATCCCGATTATTGTAGTTGGCCATGTAAATAAAGATGGGGCAATTGCCGGCCCAAAGGTATTGGAGCATATTGTTGATGCGGTGTTGTACTTTGAAGGAGACCGGCAAATGTCATACCGTATTTTGCGAGCAGTAAAAAACAGGTACGGCTCTACCAATGAAATTGGTGTTTTCGACATGGGCGAAAAAGGGCTGTCCCAAGTGGACAACCCCTCAATGGCACTTTTATCTGGCCGACCCAAAAATGTATCTGGTACTTGCGTAACATGTGTTATGGAAGGAACAAGACCAATCCTCGCTGAGGTGCAGGGTCTAGCAACCACTACGGGTTTTGGCAATCCTAGGCGAACGGCTACCGGCTTTGATTATAATCGAATGTCATTATTGTTAGCGGTATTAGAGAAGAAAGTCGGTTACTACTTTTCAAATTTAGATGCCTACGTGAACATAGTCGGCGGGTTGCGCTTAGATGAACCTGCGGCTGATTTAGCGGTGGCAATGGCACTCGTTTCAAGCCTTAAGGACGCACAGATTGGCGATAATGTTTTGGTCTTTGGTGAAATTGGGCTTACCGGAGAGCTGCGGTCGGTTTCTCATGTGAATGCCCGTATTGCGGAAGCAGCACATTTGGGATTTGAAACATGTATACTGCCCCACACATGCTTAAAACAAATAAATACAGAACACAAGGGGATTCAGCTTTTAGGTGTGCGCAATATTAGAGAAGCGTTTGATGCGGCTGTTCTTTAGTGTTTTTTGGCGCAGACCGTGGATTTCGTTCTCCCTTTCGCGTAGAGGCTTGAATGCGGTGCACACAACCTTGCCCCGTATGATTGGTTACCATTGTGGGAATTTCTAGGGAACAGTAGCCTTCCCGCTGGTACATGCAGTCTTCGTCGCATTGAATGATATTCATGCATTTTCACCTCAACGCTATTCTTTCAATTCTGGGTTTAATTATTCATGAAAAATCTGTACTTTTGCATTCATAAAATCACTTTCTCATCACAAAATAAGAGTGTATGGGGGGATGAATATGAAGAAGTACGGATTACTTTTTAGCTTTACGCTGGTTTTAAGTTTGCTTATTATTCATGCAGGGAACGTTTATAAAGGGAGCTATGTTCCTGTTTCAATTGTAAAGGTGAGTCCCATTACAGCTGAAAGCTCCATATATTCCAACAATGGAATAGTTGAGCGAGTGGATTCTAGAAGCGTTTTTGTTCAGGCAGGGTTAGTCGTTGAAAAGATTCATGTAAAAAATGGAGATACCGTAAAGGCTGGTCAAGTATTAATGACACTTTCGGGTTCATCTGCACAGCTCGCCCAAAGTACAGGTTCCATACCATCTAATTCCTTGGATGAACAAACATATCAAGGGCTGCTCCAAGCGTATTATAACCAAATTTCAGGTGGCAGCGATTCATCAACCGCTGCACTGGAAGCGCCCGCTGCTTCTGCTTCAAGTAGCTCGGCGGAGGTTAGCTCTGCACCAGTTGATATCAATTCTTCCGAAACAAAGGAAATTGAGGTAACTGCGCCCATTGCGGGAGTGGTGACTTCGATTCCCGTTTCAGAGCAGGCAACGGTAGACCGGAACAAGCCGGTTATAACAATTTCTAAATCCACCGATTTGCAGGTGCGTTTGTCAATAAATGAATCGCAAATATCTGAAATTAAAGTTGGGCAGAGAGCAATCATTACCGGTGCAGGGTTTCACACGGCATATGAGGGAAAAGTAACCTCCATATCATCGGAAGCAAAACAGGAAATTAATACAACCGGAACAGAAACGATTGTTGAAGTTATTGTTCGCATTCAAAATCCAAAAAGCGATATAAAGCCCGGTTTTTCTGCGAAAGCAAAAATTGTTACGGACGAAAGTAAAAATGTTTTGGTGGCCCCTTATGAGGCAGTTCATGCTGATGACGATGGAAAAGAATTTGTGTATCTTCTCCAAGGGCGCAAAGCTGTAAAAGTACCGGTGACAACCCGCAAGGAATTTGAAACTGGTTTTGAAGTATTGAACGGCATAAAAGATCAAGATTCGCTAATTATTAACCCCGATTCCATCAAAGACGGCGCCGCGGTATTGCCAAAGGAGGAGGGGGCCTCCCATGGCTGATATTTTTCGCTCTGCTTTTCAAAACCTTGGGCGTAAACGACTACGTACAGCATTAACAATGATGGGAGTAGCCATAGGTGTTGCCTCTGTTATCATGATTGGCAACATTAGTCAATGTGGTACCGACGCACTTACGCAAGAATTCGACAGCCTTGGCCTAAGTGGATTATCCATTAGTGCTTTAGAGAACACTAGCCAAGTTAC
Source organism: Clostridium sp. (assembly GCF_032576335.1). Taxonomy (GTDB): domain Bacteria; phylum Bacillota; class Clostridia; order Oscillospirales; family Acutalibacteraceae; genus Faecalispora. The sequence goes on along the minus strand of NZ_JAWFXC010000002.1, from coordinate 345,020 downwards.
TTTAAACGATACCGACCTGAAGGTGGTACGAGAAGCCGAAAACGTAGAAAAGGCTATGCCGGTTATGATGCAGGCTACCAGTATACAAACCACGAGAATTACTGGCAAAGCCCTTCTATGGGGAATTGATGCCGATGCAAACCAAATTATTTCTTTAAACATCCTTTATGGGCGTGCCATTAGCGTAAGTGATGTAAAATCCGGAGCAAAGGTTTGTATGGTCGATGAGAATTTTTCAAACGCTTCTTATAAAAGAAACAATATTATTGGTAAAAAAGTTTTAGTCTCCTGCAGCAGCGGTACAGAAGAGTTCGAAGTAGTAGGTATTGTAAAAACTGGAAGTGGATTGCTGCAAAACTTTATTGGCAATTATATACCGAATTTTGTTTATGTTCCTTATTCTACAATGCAGCAGCTATTGGGTAAGAAATCATTTGACCAAATTGCGGTAAAGCTGAAATCTGGTACAGATGTGGATAAAACAGGGGACATGCTGGTGCAGTCTCTTAATCGTACAAATGGCAGTAGCAACGCATTTGTATCAAATAATTTAATGAAACAAAAAGACAGCCTCGCCAACATACTTGGCGTAATTACGTTAATATTATCTTCCGTAGGTGCAATTTCTCTATTAGTAGCGAGTTTGAGCATTATGACAGTCATGCTAGTATCTGTTAACGAGCGAACGCGAGAGATTGGAATTAAAAAATCAATCGGTGCTCGTAAAAAAGATATTTTGCTTGAGTTTATGTTTGAAGCAGTTTTAATTACTATGTTTGGTTCGTTTTTTGGAATATTAGCTGGCTATGGAATCTCGTTTATAGGAGCATCCTATTTTGGATTTACCCTTGGCATACGACTCGATATTATGGGACTTGCCGTTGGATTTTCTGTTTTGACCGGTCTTATTTTTGGGGTATACCCAGCAATGAAGGCTGCAAAAATGAACCCTGTAGACGCGTTACGTATGGAATAAAAGAATTTTGTAGGGAAGGGGATTCGCACAATATGAGAAAAGAACGATTTGTAGAGAATCCCCATTTACCTTCCTCGCAGGTAAGTGCAGTTATAATGGCAAATCTAGTTCCGCAAGCGACTAAAGAGTTACAGTCGAGAGGGATTCGTATAATAACAGCTCCAGTATATAAAGCATTGCCACTTCCAATTAATCAGCATGCTGATTTACAGTGCTTGCATTTTAGAGGGAAGCACTGGCTAGTCGCAAGATCAGATACCGGACTGGACCGAATTTTAGAGGATGAGGGCGCAAAGGTTCTTATAACAGAACAAAAGCTAGGAAATACTTATCCAGAAGATATTCGGTTAAACGCTCTGTTAATAAATAAACAATTGTATGGAAAAATAAGTGAGTTAGATCCGGCATTACAAAAAGCTAGTGATCGTGTTGGAATACATAAAATAATGATTCAGCAGGGATACGCTAAATGTTCCACTGCAGTTGTAGCTGATAAATCCATTATAACCGCGGATGCAGGAATTGCAGAAGCCGCAAAAGAACAAGGACTGGAAGTGCTCAAAATACAACCGGGAAATATTGAGTTATCTGGTTATGATTATGGTTTTATTGGAGGTTGCTGCGGATTTATTTCAGAATCGATTCTTGCATTTACTGGCAAACTCAGCACACATCCAGACGGATTTGCAATTCGGAAATTTATAGAATTGCATAAAAAGCAGGTACTTGAATTAACGGATGATCCACTCATAGATATAGGGGGAATACTGCCGTTGAAAGAAGTGGGTGAATCAACGAAATATTAAAGATTGACTCCTCTATTTTTTAATGTTATAATTAGTCATAATAACTATTTTGGCTAATTCGGGGAATGAAAAATGATAGTACAATCTTAATGGAGTTCGTTTCTTATAAATACTTGTATCATGACGCTTGGAGTGATTTTAATTGGATCCTAAATTAATGCATGAATGTCCACTGATTATCCGCGAATTTCTCGGATACATTGGAACGGTTAAAGGAAAATCTGACCATACAATGGAAGAATATTTTCGTGACTTAAGAACGTTTTTTCGCTACATAAAACAACACAGACATTTGGTTCCAGAAAATACCCCAATTGATGAAATTAGTATTTCAGATGTCGATTTAGAGCTAATTCAGTCGATTTCATTAACCGATGTATTTGAATATATGAATTATTTATCTAGTGTACGCGGCAATAAAGCATCCACCAGAGCACGAAAATCTTCCAGTTTACGGGCGTTTTACGGGTACTTAACCAATAAAGCGCATAAGCTTTCTGTGAATCCTATGTTAGAGCTGGAGACTCCAAATATTAAAAAAGCATTGCCAAAATATTTAACCCTTGAGCAAAGTATTGAATTACTTAATGCAGTGGATGGCCCCGATCGGCAGCGAGATTACTGCATTCTTACTTTGTTTTTAAACTGCGGAATGCGTCTTTCAGAACTTGTGGCAATCAATTTAAATGATGTTCGTCAACATGCATCTACATTGCGAATTGTAGGAAAAGGAAATAAAGAGAGAGTGGTTTATTTAAATGATGCCTGCCAGGATGCCATCGAGCAATATTTACAGGTTCGCCCAAACAACAACCTAATCGACCGAGATGCTCTTTTCATCAGCAGGCAACGAAAACGACTCAGCACAAAAACTGTACAGCATTTGGTGAAAAAATATCTAGCAAAAATAGATTTTAAAGGACCAGGTTATTCTGTTCATAAATTAAGGCATACGGCTGCAACGTTAATGTATCAGCATGGGCATGTGGATATTCGTGTTTTAAAAGATGTACTTGGCCATGAGAATTTAGGAACTACACAAATCTATACCCATTTATCAAGTCAGCAAATGAGGCAGGCCGCCGATTCAAATCCGCTTTCAAAAGTAAAATCGCGAGGAAAAGAAAACATAACAGCAAGTCAAGTAAAAGAAGTGATTGATAATGGGCTGAACGAAGCTATGCTAGAAAATCAAAATGAAGAAGACGAAAAAAAGGAGCCGTAAAAGGCTCCTTTTCTACGTGTTACAATTATTCTGTTTCGGGGTATCCTCCCTCTTTCCATTCTTTGAAAATCTAAGAAAAGAAAAAGCGCACCTCTCCCCTTTTCCAAAAAAATATTACTGATCAACTTTACCAGCTGCAGCTTCAATTTCCTTGATAAGTTCTGCTGAAAGTATGATATTCGCACCAAAAGGATTGATAACGGCGCCATCAGACTCCTTAATAAAATTCTTAATATCATCAAGGTCTACCAGCATACCATTGTACTTCTTATCGGGGTCATATTTTCTAAATTCATTCCAATCGGTAAATACAGGATTAAAATGTTTATCTTCGCTATTGCGAATCAAAGGCAGAGAGATTTCACTGTCCTTTTTCACAACCGTTTTACCATCCGAATCGGCATTTCCGAGCTCCATTTTGCTGCCATCCATCGGCATTAAGAACTGTGCTTTCTTAATCTCTTGGAAAAAACGATTCTGCTGCTCAATCGTAGCTGTATTGCTACCCGCTGCTTCAAATAATTCGTTTGTAGCACGAATTAAGGAAGGGTTTATCACAGGGCGTTCAATCTCTGGGTATTTTGAAAAATCCGGCTTCTCCATTAAAGCAAACAAGCTAAGGTGAACCGCTTTCTGACCTTTATCCAGAATCAAACCCTCAAACCCACTGCGGTATAAATCGCCGAGTAATGCCATTCGATCTTTCGCTTCATTTTCGACACAATTTACCTCAATATCCCGTTCCTTGCATTCCTGTTGGTACTCTTCAAAGAAACTTTTTTGAGAGAAGATGCTGGCACAGGGCACTGATTTTACATATTCTAAACTGTAATTTTTAGAATATGGGCAAGTAGCAACCCAAATGGTCTCTTCTTCTTTTAATTTTTGTAGAAGTGTACTGCGAGCTTCTTTATCTTCACCATCAATTACTTTGCTAATTAAATCTTGAATGCTATTCGACATAATAATCTCCCTTTTTCATTCACTATCCCGAAAGATAGAATCGTTATTTTCTAATGTACTTCTTTTTACCAGTTTACCTTGGTAAAAAACATACTCCGATTCAGTATTTCTCTCCTCATTCCCTGCAGCTTGACCATTTTCTATTGTTTCCGTATGAGCCGGTTCTAATGCAGGGTGAATCATTAGCTTCTCAACAAGAGGATACACTGTAAAGTTAATGATAAAGGAAGAAAATGAAAAAGTAAAGAACAAAAGCAATATTCCATCTAAAAGCAGAATCAAAACAGGATACATATAGTAAACAAAATAGTTTATAAATACAAGAGCACCAAAAAAAGCAGTTAATAAAATATTACGCCACAATCCAACAATCGCAAAGATAAAAGCATTTTTATAAATTTGCTTTAAATTGAGATGAAACGTAATCATCATCACTGGAATATAGTACTGCATGAATATAAAGATTAAAAAAACTGCAATGCTTATACCAAACAATACCATAAAAATGGTACCTTGCGAAGCCGCCAGTGTATAGTAAAATCGAATGCAATAGGTAATGATGTTAAAAAGAATGTAACTGATTACACCGTGAATGGAAAATTGCTTCCAGTTAAGCAAAACAGCGTCTTTAAAATCAGATAAAATAAACGCATGATCTTCCCGAACATAATTACGGGTTACAAGCGTTAAGCCTGCTAAAAAAGGGCTGAGTAAAATAAAGGGAAGGCTCCACAAAAATGATTGACCCACAAGCAAACCCATTAAATACGAGATAAGACCTAACACTGCAAATGGAACAACAAACAACAAATTAAGCTTTATTAATTCAAAAAACTTACCTAGCAGTATATCGAAAAATCGTTGTAATGGTGGCTTTTGCGGTGCATTTTTACTTATTCCTGGCCCTGGCTTTTGGTAGCCGCCGAATAGAGAAAATCCTGACAAAACAGAGTCACTCCTTTTGTTACCTACCGTTGGGTTCTGTTAACCTACACCAAGCTTTGCTTTGGGATGACAATGGTTATAAACCTCTTTAAAATGGTCATTCATTAGCTGCACATAAACCTGTGTGGAAGAAATATCTGCATGGCCAAGCATAAGCTGAATATCCTTTAGGCTTGCGCCGTTTTCCAGTAAATGCAGTGCAAAGGAATGCCGTAATGTGTGAGGGGTAATTTCTTTGGTGATTTTTGCCTGTTCCGCATACCCCTTAATAATCTTCCAAAAACCCTGCCGGGTTAAACGCCGTCCGTTTAAATTGGTGAACAACGCCTGTCCCCCATCCGCGCGAATCATTACGCTTCTTACGCGGAATAAATAATCCGAAACAGCGGCAATTGCTTTTGAATAAATTGGTATCATCCGTTCGTTTTTGCCGTGGCCACCACAGCAAAGCATTGCCGAGTGCAGATTAATATCCGTTACATTCAAATCCACCAGCTCAGACACTCGAATACCAGTTGCATATAAAAGCTCGAGCATTGCTTTATCGCGGCAGCCTTTGGGCTCTGAAATATCTGGCTGCGCAAATAAGAGTTCAATTTCTTCGCTGCTTAATATTTGAGGCAGCTTTTTTTGAACCTTTTCAAGCCGTATGTTCTTTGCTGGGTTTACAGAAGCTTTTCCCGTTAGAATGAGAAACTGATAAAACCCTCGTATCGACGCCATATTACGTGTTACGGTAGAAACGGAGCATTGCCGGCCGTTGAGTGCCTCAACATACTTCTCCATATCTGATTCGGTAACCTGTTCCGGTCCCGGAAGGTTCCGCTGATCAACGTATTCCAAAAAGTGCTCTACATCTCTGGTGTAAGAATCCAAAGTGTTTTGAGAAACCAGTTTTTGAAAACGCAGGTAGTCCCGGTAATCGGAACAACATTCTTTCATCTCAATTGTACCCCCTATTGGCTTTTGGCTTTAAAAGGTAAATGCGCCGGTAAAACAAACGGTTGTAATCAGGTCGATTGCAGCCGCAGCTGCAGAAAGAATTAAAATAGAGCCAAACTGTATTGCATACGCCTTTAAAGAAAGTGCTTTGCTTTGCTCATGTTTTAACGCTTGTATTAGAGTCGATTTTGAAAACAGCATACCTTCCTTCGCCGCAAGAAGAATGGCAACCATCGACAAAAAGGCACCTGGCAAAACTACCACCGCATTGAACAAAACTCCTTGAAACCCGTATGCCGCATAAAGGTAACCGGAAGCCAGACCAAAGCCGAATCCTCGAAATAATGGAATGAATGGAAGTACAAATACTCCCCACAAAGACATTCCGAATAAAAAAGATATCATAACAAAGAAAAAGGAAGAGCTGAGCGATGCCACAAAAGCAGAGCCCGAGGATTGTACCGCTCTTGCTTTTACATCACTAACAAACAGTAAATCCAGCTTCTGTAAAATCGTGTCGTCAGCTCCTCTGGCAAACAGTGCACCAAAAATAGTTCCTACCAGCAGTAAAAACGCCAGCACCGTTACCAAAGGATTCTCTAAAACAACTTCAAGCATACTGTGCAAATCAAACACACGAAATCTCGGTTCCGCAACGGTTCGTGATTTTTTTTGCATGCGATAGTGTATCGGTATGATTCTTGTCCCTTTTATGTCCATACGTATCCTCCCGAGGGCAGTTGCCTACTGAATTGTATGAGCGAAGGGGTCTTAATATGAATCAATCCCAAAAACTCTATCTACATTATGGAGTAAAAAAAGTGGTTTCAATCAATTTGTGTTGGAAAAGCTTACTTACCCAGCTCCTCCGCACGGTGCGTGCAGGCAAGCATTGCTTCATCAACAATCGCTTCAAAGCCTCTGTTATAAAATACATCTAAAGCTTTGAGGGTCGTTCCTCCTGGTGAAGACACCATTTTAATTAGTTCCTCTGGGGTGTGACCAGAATGTAAAAGCATTTCTGCACTGCCAATCAACGTTTGGCTGAATAAACGCAGGGCGGCATCCGCTGGTATACCCTGGCGGTCTGCACTCTCTGCCGCTGCTTTTGCGAACAGATATACATACGCCGGGCCGCTGCCGTTTACAGAGGTTGCCACATTAATTTGGTCTTCCCTTAAAATTTCTACTGTGCCGCATGCTTCAAAAATGGAGCGAACAAACGAAAAATCTTCATCTTTCACCTGTTCGGAACGGCATAAAGCAGTAGCTCCCTTACCAACGAGCAGAGGGGTATTGGGCATTGCCCGAATCACGGGGCAATTGCAGCCCAAGGTGGAGGCAATATAATGAATCGAGATACCTGCCGCAATCGTAACAAAAAGTGTTTTTTCGCTAACGGTTAATTTGGCGTCTTCCAATACTTCTGCAAAGTTCTGAGGTTTTACAGCAAGAAATACAATATCTGCATTTTTTACTACTTCAGCTGCGGAAACGGCGGAGCGAAGCCCCTTTTGTACATATTCCGAACGTTTTTCTTCACTAATATCAAACACAATCATATCCTGCGCAGGGTGAATCCCAGCGCGAAGAATACCGTTCATAATTGCTCCTGCCATATTACCGGCGCCAATAAAACCTACTACCATTTCTTCTCATTCCTTTGCATGTATAATTTGGAGAGTAAACACCAATTTTCTACTCAGATTGCGTCTATTTTACGCTTTTTCCTCCACTTTATGGTATTAAATATATTATACTATAATACTTTTCCCACACCAAAGCAAGCAAAAACCTAGGAAAATGGAAAATTTATACAGTATGCAGAAAAAGAAGGCTCAGAATTATGTAACCCTCTAAATAATTATGTTAACTTGAATCCAAAAAGGCAAACGAATAATTATGCACACGCCTGTTTTCTGCTAGCAAGCGTGTGCATAAAAAAGACCTTTATCACGTTTTACAATAAGCAACACATAGAAAATCTACACCCTAAAAAGCAATACTTATTCAAAGTCTGCCATAGCGGCTTTCATCATAATTGCGCACTCCAAACGCTTTTTCTCAAGCTGACAGGAGATTGTGTGGGGCTTTAAAATATCGCCCTCATACTGCCAGCTATTGGCGTTACACCCGCCGCTGCAATAGAACTTTGCCCAGCAGTTCTTGCAGTCTTTTTTACTATAAATATTGTATTGAGCAAATTTTTCTTTCATGGCACGGTCAAAGGTACCTTGAAGAATGTTGCCCATTTTCCAGTCATCATCGCCTACAAACTGGTGGCAAGGGAAAATATCTCCCTCCGGTGTTACCGCAACATACTCATTGCCGCAGCCACACCCACGCAGCCGCTTAATGGCGCAAGGGCCTTGGTCAAGGTCTAGCATGAAGTGGAAGAAGTTAAAGCCCTTCCCCTCTTTTCTGCGCTCAATCAAAACTTTCGCCAAACGCTCATATTCCTCGAACACAGCAGGTAGGTCTTTCTCTTTTAAAGAGTAATCCAGCTTCTCATCCGACACAACCGGTTCAATCGAAAGCTGGTCAAAGCCCAAATCTGCCATGTGCATCACATCCTCTGAAAAATCGAGGTTGTGAGTGGTAAAGGTACCGCGCACATAATAGTCCTTATCGCCGCGGGTAGAAACGAGCTTTTGGTAATTCGGTACAATGCGGTCGTAGCTGCCGAGGCCGTCTGTACGAACACGAAGCAAATCGTTAATCTCTTTACGGCCATCTAGCGAAAGTACCACATTTGACATTTCGCGATTAATATATTCTATTTTATCATCAGTTAGCAGCATGCCGTTTGTGGTGATCGTAAAGCGGAAGTTTTTATTATGCTGTTTTTCAATGCTTCTGGCGTAATCTACCACCTGCTTCACAACGTCAAAGTTCATGAGAGGCTCTCCGCCAAAAAAGTCGAGCTCCAAATTGTGCCGTCCCTCTGACTGCTCAATTAAAAAGTCGATTGCCCGTTTGCCAACCTCAAAAGGCATGAGCATACGGCCGCGGCCAAAGTCCCCTTTGGCTGCAAAGCAATATTCGCAGCGAAGGTTGCAGTCGTGCGCAACGTTCAGGCACATGGATTTAACAGGCGCATCACGCAGCATATCGCAGAACTGCTCGTACTCATCTTTAGAGTAGAGCAGCCCGGAACGGTACAGCTCAAGCAGTTCATCGTACGCTTCCTCTATTTCAGATTCCGTAAAGCGATCAAGGAAGTTTTTCTTTAAATCCTCTGGCTGTTTCTCCGGTACACTGTCCTTAAAAAAATCCAGCATCAGGTAAGGTAATTCATCAAATAGATGAACAGCTCCGCTATTGGTATCAAGAACAATGTAATATCCGTTCAGGTAATATTTGTGTATCATTTCACTTTCTCCATCCGCACAAAATTGAAGGGACAGAATTCTGTCCCTTCAATCATTTGATCTTATCCGGCCCGCCGCAGGTTCAACAATAATTATGCTCTCTGCGCGTTCTCACACTTCTGGTTTGCTACTGTACAGGAGGTTTTGCAAGCAGACTGGCAGGAAGCCTGGCACTCGCCGCAGCCGCCCTTTACAGCGCTCTCCTTCAGGTTAGCTTTATTCAAAGTTTTGATCTGTTTCATTTCAAAATCCCCATTTCACAAGTTTTAATTGCCAATATTATAGCACAAGAATGGAAACTTGAAAAGCCTATTTTCTCCTTGATTTTTTGTTTACTGACAAAATACCGCCAATTGCACCGGTAATAAGCATAATCAGGCCCTTCGTAAGCATAAATGCAGAAACGCTTTCGCCTGTAATGGTAAGCCCAGCTAAAAATAGTAGACCAAACAATAAGAATGCGGAGCCTGCGCCATTCATCATACCTCGTTCACCAGACATGCGCGCCGCTATGTAACCGGCAGCAAAAGCGCCTAATGCCGCAATAAGCACGGTTAATGGTTGAAGTAAGCTTTGCGGCAATTGTTTTGCAGCAACCAAAATCAAAGAAAGTACCAAAAGAAGAACGGTGCAAACCGCTGCACCGGCTAAAGTGCCGAACACGATTGGGCGAAGTATTTTCCAAACTGGATTTTGCATACGTTCTCTATTGGATTTCACTCTTTTTGGTTTTTTCATATAAAATACCCCTCCTGCATGTTCTCTACGTTTCATAGATATTCGCAGGAGGGGTAAAATATACTAGTTTTTCTGGCAAATGGAGGATTGTTTATTTATCATCCTCATGAACAGTGTTGATTTTGCCCAAAGCCCAACGCTTTACAATAATCTTAGTGCGGTCGATTCCAGATTCGAGAACAAAAGTATCGCTCTCTTCTTTAATTGCAACAATACGGCCAACAATACCACCAATTGTTGTAATTTCGTCACCAACCTGCACATTCTTTTTCAGTGCTTCCTCCGCCTTTTTCTTCTTTTGCTGCGGGCGGATCATAAAGAAATACAACGCACCAAATAACAGACCGTAAATAATTACGATTTGCCAGATAGAACTGCCAGAAGCTGCAGCGGTTGCCGCCAAGGGTAATAATTGATTCATAAAAAAACAGCACCTCCGTATTAATGAATTAAATTATAGCAATAAAAAAAGAATCATGCAAGCCAATTTAGATTCTTTGTCCTAATTTTTCAACATTATCATTATAAAATGTGTCGAAGCTACCCTGTTCTAATGAGTAGCGAATTTTTTCCATTAGCGTATTGTAAAAATAGATGTTGTGCATTACAGAAAGTCTCATTGCCAGCATTTCCCCCGCTTTAAATAGGTGGTGCAAATAGGCACGGCTAAAATTACGGCAAACGGGGCAATCGCACTCTTCGTCCAAAGGCGTGTCATCTAGCGCGTATTTGGCATTAAACAGATTTCTTCTTCCCTGCCAGGTAAATAAGTGCCCGTGGCGCGCATTGCGAGTTGGCATCACACAGTCAAAGAAGTCGACTCCGCGGTAAACCGCCTCCAAAATATTGTCGGGGGTTCCAACACCCATCAGGTAGCGGGGTTTATCTTCCGGCATCTCGGGCTCTACGGCTTCAATAATGCGGTACATTTCCTGTGCACTTTCCCCCACCGCTAAGCCTCCTATGGCATAGCCGGGCAAATCCAGCTCACGTATCTGCTTCATGTGCTCAATGCGAAGGTCTTCATAGGTGCTGCCCTGATTAATACCCCACAGCATTTGGTGTGGATTAATGGTGTCTGGCAGTGTATTGAGCAAGTCCATTTCTGCCTTGCAGCGGTTGAGCCAGCGGGTAGTGCGTGCGCAGGACTGTTTGGCATAAGCGTACTCGGCAGGATTTTCTACGCACTCGTCAAACGCCATTGCAATGGTCGAAGCCAAATGCGATTGAATGCGCATGCTTTCTTCCGGCCCCATAAAGATTTTGTGACCATCGATATGGGAAGAGAAGGTTACCCCCTCCTCCTTTATATTGCGCAGTTTTGCGAGGGAGAATACCTGAAAACCGCCGCTATCTGTCAAAATAGGGCCATCCCAGCGGGTAAATCGGTGCAAACCGCCCAGTTGTTTTACTTTATCATCACCCGGGCGCAAATGGAGGTGATAAGTGTTGCAAAGCTGAACTTGACACTTTAGCTCTTTTAAATCCAGAGCTGACACAGCGCCTTTGATTGCTCCCGCAGTGGCAACAATCATAAAGGCTGGGGTTTGTACGGTACCGTGTACGGTTTCAAAAGAACCGCGGCGGGCTCGTCCCTGTTTGGTTTGTATTTTTAGCATAATGTCTTTATTTCCTTTTCTATTTTAAAAAAGATATGATTTTTTAAATAATTAACATGGCATCTCCAAAGCTAAAGAACCGATATTTGTCTTGCACGGCAACCCGGTATGCGTTTAGAACATGCTCTCTGCCAGCCAGTGCAGACACAAGCATAATCAACGTGCTTTCCGGAAGATGAAAATTAGTAATCAGGCCGTCGAGCACCTGAAATTCGTAGCCAGGATAAATAAATATATCTGTAAAGCCGCCGCTTTCTTTCATGCAGCCTTCTTTCTTCGCAACGGATTCAATGGTACGGCAGCTGGTAGTCCCTACGGAAAAGACTCTGCCCCCATTTTTCTTCGTTTCATTGATTAAATTGGCAGTTTCCTGCGGCATCCAGTAATGCTCGGAGTGCATTTTGTGGTCTGTAATTTTATCAACGCTTACAGGCCGGAAAGTACCCAACCCTACATGCAACGTAACGTAACCTACTTGAATGCCCTTTTCTTTTATTTTTGCTAACAACTCGTTTGTAAAGTGCAGTCCCGCGGTAGGTGCAGCAGCAGAACCAACTTCACGGGAATAGACCGTTTGGTAACGCTCTTTATCCTGCAATTTTTCTTTAATATAGGGCGGCAAGGGCATTTGACCAATTTGATCAAGAACAGCAAAGAAATTGCCTTGGTAGGTGAATTTTATTAGTCTGTTACCACCTTCCATAATTTCCAGTACCTCAGCGGTCATAAGTCCATCACCAAACGTAAAGCGGCTACCGGGCTTGGCTCGTTTACCGGGGCCGGCAAGAACCTCCCAAACATCATCATCCTTTGCGGCAAGCAGTAAAAACTCTACTCTTGCGCCGGTACCTTCCTTAATACCATAAATTCTGGCAGGCAGTACTCGAGAGTCGTTTAAAATAAGGCAGTCACCGGGATTAAGATAATCAATAATATTGTAAAAATGCTTGTGCTCTAATTCCCCAGTTTTTTTATCTAAAACTAATAGGCGGGAAGTATCTCGCGGTTCTACTGGAGTTTGTGCGATTAGCTCCTCCGGCAAATCAAAATCAAAATCTTTTGTGCTTAAAGTACTTTCCATTCTTTATCTCCTAAAATTGGTTCAGATTAATTCTTAATTTCTATTATAAATAAATTGACAACCGATAGCAACCCGTGCTATGATAAAGCAAGATAAAAATAAACGAAGATAGAGGCGCGTCTTTCAAAAGTAGCGGGATGTAGGTTGCCAAAACCGACGAGAGCCTGTGAAAGGGAAAGTCGCCGAAGGAAATGTGCGGCAAGCATTTACCTGGTTATGGCCGTGAACAACGGCATGACTGTCATCATGAGAGTATGGTGGAGAGCTATCACAGATTGCAACGATTTTCTGCATCTGGAATGCTTTTTAATTATATTTGATTGATGACCGGTTTTCAACCGGTTTTTTTTATTTTCTATCCCATTTTCTTACATTAGGAGGAACAATCCATGAAACAGTATAAGGTAGGCATTATTGGAGCAACCGGTATGGTAGGGCAACGTTTTGCCACATTATTAGAAAACCACCCCTGGTTCCAAGTGACCGCACTGGCAGCAAGTGCCCGTTCTGCAGGGAAAACATACCGCGATGCTGTGGGAAAACGCTGGCTCATGCCTTCTCCCATGCCTGAGAAGATGGCGGATATGATTGTACTCAACGCAGAACAGGATGTAGAAAAAGTTGCATCTATGGTCGATTTTGTATTCTGCGCAGTCGATATGAAAAAAGAAGAAATCAAAGCATTGGAAGAAGCGTATGCCAAAGCCGAATGCCCCGTTGTTTCGAACAACAGCGCACACCGCGGCACAGCCGATGTTCCTATGGTAGTACCGGAGCTTAACCCGGAGCATACTCAAATCATTGAAGCGCAGAGAAAGCGCCTTGGTACAAAACGTGGTTTTATCGCAGTAAAATCAAACTGCTCCCTACAAAGCTACGTGCCTGCACTGCACCCCTTAAAGGATTTTGGCATTACAAAGGTTTTGGCATGCACCTATCAGGCAATTTCCGGTGCTGGTAAAAACTTTGAGACATGGCCTGAAATGGTAGATAACGTGATCCCCTATATTGGCGGTGAGGAAGAAAAATCAGAGCAGGAGCCCATGAAGATTTGGGGACACATTGAAGGTGACCAAATTGTAAATGCAACAACTCCCGCAATCACTGCACAGTGCCTGCGTGTACCGGTAAGCGACGGTCATATTGCCGCCGTATTTGCTTCCTTTGAAAAGAAGCCAACTTTGGATGAGATTTTGAATCGTTGGAACAATTTTGCCGGTGTACCCCAGCAGCTTAAGCTGCCCAGCGCACCGAAGCAGTTCCTGCACTATTTTGAAGAAAACGACCGTCCGCAAACTAAGCTGGATAGAAATATTGAAGGCGGTATGGCGGTATCCGTTGGTCGCCTTCGTGAAGACAGCCAGTACGACATTAAGTTTGTTTGCCTCTCTCACAATACTCTGCGTGGTGCAGCTGGCGGCGCTGTTCTGTTGGGCGAGCTGCTTTGCGCACAAGGATATATGGACTAAGCGATTTTTTCTTGGTGAAACCTCTTCCCCGCTGCTTGTGGGGAAGAGAATTTAACCCTTATGGTATATACTATAATAATAGGAGGTTGCTATTATGAAGAAGGCACCTTTTCTCGGCTCCGGTGTTGCTATTGTAACACCCATGAATCAAGATGGCTCGGTCAACTACGATATGCTGGGTCGCCTAATTGATTTTCAAATTGAAAACGGAACCGACGCGATTATTTCCTGTGGTACAACGGGCGAATCCGCAACACTTTCACACGAAGAGCACTGTGGCGTTTTGGAGTATTCCATTAAAAAGGTTGCTCACCGTGTACCAGTTATTGCGGGTACGGGAAGCAACGATACTTCGTATGCAATTGAGCTGGCGGTCGAAGCAAAGCGCTTTGGTGCAGATGCACAGCTCAGCGTTACACCCTATTACAACAAAACATCTCAGGCAGGTTTGATTCAGCATTTTACCAAAATTGCAGATGCAACCGATTTGCCCATGATTTTGTATAATGTTCCCTCTCGCACCGGCTGTGCCATTCAGCCTGCAACTTATTTAGAGCTTTCAAAGCACCCGAATATTGTTGCAACAAAGGAAGCCAACGGAGACATTTCTTCTGTTGCGCAAACGGCTGCACTGTGCGGTGAGAACCTGCATATCTACTCTGGTAACGATGACCAGACTCTGCCGATTCTCTCTTTGGGCGGCAAGGGCATTATCTCTGTTTTGGCTAATATCTGCCCCGCAATTATGCATAATATTTGCCAGAGCTTCTTTGACGGAGACTTGGAGAAGAGCCGCGCTCTTAGCTTGCAATACCTCGATTTAATGAATGCCATGTTTGTAGATGTGAACCCCATTCCGATTAAGGAAGCGGTAAACTTAATTGGTTATGAGAGCGGCGAGTGCCGTCTCCCCCTTGTTGCAATGAACGATGCCACTCGTGAAAAGATGGTTTCTGTAATGAAAAAGCATGGTCTGATATAACAAGACCAATTGTGATCAATTTAAGAATGGAATGATAAAATGACTAGATTTATCATAAGCGGATGCAATGGAAAAATGGGTAATTACATTGCCGCAGGAATAAAAAACCGCCCCGATTGCATTACGGTAGCAGGTATTGATGCTTTTGCTGGTGGTGCAGAGAAAGAATTCCCAGTATTTTCTTCTGCCGCCGATATTAGCTGCGAAGCGGATGTTCTGATTGATTTTTCCAACCCTGCGCTTCTCTCTTCTCTGCTGGAGTTGGGGGTTTCTCGCAAATTACCTATGGTAATTTGCACCACAGGTTTTTCAAAAGACCAAGTGGCTCAAATTAAAAAAGCCTCTGAAACCATTCCGATATTTTGTTCGGGTAATATGTCTCTTGGGGTTAATTTGATGATTGAATTAGCAAAAAAGGCTGCCTCTGTACTTTGGGGTCAGTTCGATGTTGAAATCATTGAAAAGCACCATAACCTAAAGGTTGACGCTCCCAGTGGCACTGCGCTCATGATTGCAGATGCCATCTCTTCAACCGTAGATGAGGAACCTCATTATGAATATGACCGGCATTCTCAGCGTAAGAAGAGAAGCAAAACAGAAATTGGTCTTCATTCTGTTCGCGGCGGCACGATTGTTGGGGAGCATGAAGTTCTGTTTGCAGGCCCAGATGAGATTTTAAGCATTACTCATTCGGCTCAATCCAAAGAGATTTTTGCAACAGGCTCCATCAATGCCGCTTTGTTCCTAGTCGGTAAGTCTGCAGGTATGTACAATATGGGCGACCTGCTGGCCGATCATAAGGAGGAATCTTGATGCCCGGAGCGACAATTTCTTCGTCTAGTGAAATCACTTTAATCACATTGCAAAACTGCTCGGCAATCATTTCTTTTATTTGTGAATTGTTTGAGAAAATTGCTGCGTTAGAAGTAAATGTAGATATGATTTCCCTCTCCCCTACGCAAGGTGCTTTTACTTCTCTTTCGTTCACCATTGCGGATGAAGATTTAGGAAAAATGCTTCAATTTACCTCTGAGCTTCAATCTAGACATGAAATAAAAATGATTGTAAGCAGTGGAAACAGCAAAATCACCGTTTGTGATCAACGCATGAAAAACACTCCCGGTATAGCAGCCGCTGTATTTGCAGCCGCAGCCCGTGTTTCTACCGATGTTCGAATTATTACTACATCGGATGATGAGGTGTCTTTGCTGGTAACCTTTGCAGATTACCCGGAAACACTCACTGCGATTGAGCAGGCGATGAGAGAGCCACAAGATTAATTTATTATAATTTTTGCAGCACCGAGAATTTCTTTCAAAGGATATTCTCGGTGCTGTTTTCTTCTCTACTAATCGATAAAATGATAAAGCTTATAGTTCCCCTCTGTTTTGGGAAAACTCCCTAAAGAGGAGGAATTTACTTTGAATACAGGCTTTGACGCGGTTTACTATGAACCAGACTCACTATATTATGAATTGGGCCAAATGCTCAAGCAGAAGTTTAGCGATTTACCTTGGATTAAAATTGAAAGTCATAACCGAATCCCCGAAATGACGGAAGCGGAAAACCGAGACTTTCCGAAGCTAAAACAGCATTTAATTATTGGAATACGAAAAACGCACAAATATACGCCAAACCACAAGGTGTCTGATTGGCTTGTTCCTTACACCTCATCGGGTTGCAGGGCTATGTGCCTTTACTGTTACTTGGTATGCAATTATAATAAGTGTTCCTATTTGCGTTTGTTTGTTAACCGAGAACAAATGCTGGATAGACTTATGAAAAAAGCGGCGGAAGCAATTGAACCAGAAACCTTTGAGATAGGCAGCAACAGCGATTTAGTATTAGAAAACACCATTACAGATAATCTAATCTATACCATCGAACGATTTGCACGTGAAGGCCGTGGGAATATTACGTTCCCAAGCAAATTTAATATGGTAGAGCCTTTATTAGGGCTTAATCATCAAGGCAAGGTCATTTTTCGCATGAGCATCAATCCTGATGAAATTATTCGGCATGTTGAAATTGGAACCTCTCCCCTACAAGACAGAATTCGTGCCCTTAATAACATGGCGGAAGCAGGTTACCCAGTGGGAATTCTAATTGCTCCTATTATTTTAGTTCCCGAATGGAAACGCTTATATGGAGACTTAATTGAACAGCTCGCGACAGAGCTTAGTCCCAAAGTAACCAAGAATGGTTTTCTAGAAATTATTTTGATGACTTACAGTTTTGTTCAGAACGCAATCAATACAG
The DNA here is from genome assembly GCF_032576335.1 of Clostridium sp. Classification (GTDB taxonomy): domain Bacteria; phylum Bacillota; class Clostridia; order Oscillospirales; family Acutalibacteraceae; genus Faecalispora. The sequence goes on along the minus strand of NZ_JAWFXC010000002.1, from coordinate 327,644 downwards.
ATGCGTTCCCCAATGGGTACCCATTGTTTGACAAAGAGATTATGACCGGACGTGGCCGTGGTAAGTACTGTTATCGCAACGAAATACGTGCAGAGGCAGAAGCTTTTTTGCGCGAAAGGTTAGCAAAAGCATTGCCGGATATGCAAATCCTTTATATCTCATGAGCTCATTTGAAAACAATTATTGTGGATATAAGAAAAAGGGCATCGTAAAATTACGATGCCCTTTTCGATTCAAATACAAACAAGCTCTTACCCAATCGCATATACAATAAGCGGGAACAAGTAAATACCAGCTAGCACAATAAAGAATAAAATACGGAAAATCCATAGCGCGGGTAATTCAAGAGGTTTGAGGTAACGATACCTGCTTTTTCTCAAGAATAGCCAGAAGACCAATAAAGCCAAAGCACCTGCAATAGAAAGAAAAATACCAGGCTTTAGACCCTGCGGTACAAACGTAAGCTCTACCTTATTCTCCCCTTGCTGAAGTGGAATAGCAAGCATGTCGCCAAAAACCTGATACACTTCGGCAGACTTCCCATTCACTTTTGCCGTATACCCTTCATGATAAGAGAGTGGTAACAGCAGGCTAGGCGATTTCCCCTCTGCCTGTATTGTGCCGGTAATCTGATTCCCTATTTGCTTCAATTGCAGTTTAGGAGCCGATTGAGAAAATGAATCTAATGTATCTAAATTCATGCCGAAGATTCCGAAAGATTTCGCATGAAAATCTCGCAGAACGGTAACGCGAATATCTACCGCCTCATCGGTAAAGGTACCAAGGTTTAAAAGTCCATTTTCCTGCTGTGTTGGGTACTGATATGCAACAATTTCATCATTAACCGTAACGCGCAGGCTTTTATAGGCTGGCTCCATTAAGTGGTTGGTAACCTGATCAAAGCAATCCAGATACAACGTTTGCGTTCCATCTACCAAGACGTGGTAGTCTAAGTCGCCGTCCTTTTCCGGATTTTCACGTACTAGCTCCATTTGTGAGCCAGTATCGTAAACAAATAAATTCGAAGTATAGGACGGATCATAATCCTCGGTAAGTGATTCATCCGTACCAAAAACATTTGAAAATAAATACTGCTGAATGGTACGGCGTGTGCTATTGGGTAAATCTTTCAGGTTTGTAAGATTGTCCGCTTGAATCACAGTGCCAAACGACATGCGGTCTTTATTTTTCACCAAGGAGTAGCGGTCATTTTGGTAAAGTATTTGATCGTTGGGGGTGGTCTCATATTCCCGCTGAATGGTGTATCGATTTCCCCACAAAGCGTCCGTTAACTCTGTTCCACCGTGAGAGCTTACCTCCATCCAGTAGGAGGAATATCCCATTTTCTTTAACGTAAACATAAAATCTTCATCTGTAAGTGAAGTATAGTGATTGAGTGTAGGGTAGTTAATCCCACCTAATAAATTAACATCAAAATACTTATGGCCATTTTTGACTCGATACATCGAATCGTCTTTAATTTTATCTTTCAAATCGAACACCGTATCATAAAAAGCAGCCGGGTTTGCGGCAGAACCAATAAAAACGCTACCGGAAAAAATGGACTCACAACAGATAAAGAGTAGCAAAAACACAGAAAAATACCGTTTAGTTACATACCGGTGTTGGTATAAATATAGTAGCAGGTAATAGCATAGTACCGTTAATATGGAAAAAAGAAGATAATATAAAACCGCATTCTGATCAAGCCAGAGCGTTCTTGTATAGATACTTAGCTCCCGATAACGGTAATAGAGAAGCAAATAGGCTACTAAGGACATACAAATAATTAAAAAGATACCAATGCAAATTCCTGGCCAATCCTGCCGCTGCAAACGCCTCTCATCATTATTTAAAACAGAAATAACCTTGGCAAGAAACAGCAGTCCTAAAAATGCAGTCATATATCCATAACGTGCAGGAAATGCCTGGTAGCTGCCGGTATGCCACATTTTATTAATGGGTTCAATAAACAGTGGGATGACCAACAGTACCCATAAAATGAAAAGACTACGCATTTTTCTCTGGTGCCAGAACTTTACCGGGTTTAGAATCACCAGCGCCGCAAATACACCGGAACTGCAAAGCAGTATTGGCAGAGTTGTATAAAAGCTAGTGAAAAAAGAGCCCGAAGAAATGCTTTCTATAATACCTACTGTTCTAGCGGATGATAAATACTGGAACAACGACGGCAGCCACACAACGCTGGTAGTGAGCAGTGCTAAAAAGGTTGAAATCCCTAATAAAACGATGGGCTGCTTTCTCTCTTCCCTGTTAAGAGTAAGATGTAGGTAAATGGCAAAGGCCAAAATAACAAAAACAACCACCATATACGTTAAATAAAAATTTAGAAAAATAATGGCGGTTAAGCTTAGTGCATAACAAAGCGGTTTTTTCTGCTCAATCAGCCGGTTAAGACCAATCATTAAAAGGGGAAAGATGCCCATTACATCCAGCCACACCATATTTTGAAAATACAGCATGCTGTACCCGCCAAAGGCATACATAATCGATAAAGAAAGAATCTGGATGGTGCCCAAATTATGAAACCGGTGCCTTAAAAACAGCGCGGCGGTATAAGAGCAGAACGCCATCTTTAGCAAAACTAAAATGTTGGCGAATAAATACATTTGCTCTGCGGGAACAAGCAGAACTAAGAACGTAAACGGGCTTGATACAAAAAAGAAGAAAACGCCCAAAAAGCTCATTCCGCCGGCATTCTGTGTGTTTAATAGAAAATCTGCATTGCCCTTTAGAATGTTTTGAAAATCAAGCAAAAAGGGAATGACCTGCTGCTTCATATCACACCAGGCCAACGTTTGATTTTCGAATGGGTACAAATGAAAGAGGAAGAATACCAACAATGTAAGCAAGGCCGTTGCTATTGGAGCAGGCCAGCAGCGTTGTTTCATAGATTCTTCCCTCTCTTTATTAAAATAAATGCTCATTCTTTACCACCTGGTATCTTCCCCTGGAAAACACAGGGGAAGATACGGTAAATTGTTGATTTAAAGAGAGAAATCTCTTTATTTTAGAATGATTTTATGAAATACCTTCTTGCCCTTTTTAATGATGGCATAACCCTTTTCAAAATTTGCCGCAGTGAGCATATGGTCAACTGTGGTAATTTTTTCGTCATCTACCGATACGCCACCCTGCTGAATCAGCCTGCGACCCTCGCCCTTAGAGGGAATGAGGCCTGCCTTTATCATAACGTCTAAAATCCCTATGGAACCGTCCGTCAGATCAGATGAGAGAATTTCAGAGCTTGGCATATTATCAGAGTTTCTGCCGCCACCAAACAGAGCACGTGCAGCTTCTTGTGCTTTATTTGCCTCTTCTTCCCCATGAATTAGTTTGGTAACCTCATAAGCCAGCACTTCTTTAGCCTGATTCAGCTCACTACCCTCCATTGCCTCATATTCTGCAATTTTAGTCAGCGGCAGGAAAGTCAATAGCTTCATGCAGCGGATGACATCGGCATCGTCCACATTGCGCCAATACTGGTAAAAATCAAAGGGAGAGGTTTTTTCTGGGTCAAGCCAAACTGCACCGTTTTCTGTTTTTCCCATCTTTTTACCTTCACTCGTAGTGAGCAGAGTAAAGGTCATACCGTATACCTCTTTGCTCTTCATACGGCGCAGCAGTTCCACACCGCCAATAATATTGCTCCACTGGTCGTCTCCTCCCAGCTCCAAAACACAATTATGGCGCTCATTGAGCTCTAAGAAGTCGTAGCTTTGCATAATCATATAATTCAGCTCAAAGAAAGACAACCCCTTCTCCAAACGCTGCTTATAGCATTCCGCAGCAAGCATACGATTAACAGAAAAGTGTACGCCAACCTTGCGCAAAAATTCAATATAATTAAGGTTTAGCAGCCAATCACCGTTATTCGCCATAATGGCTTTTCCATCTGAAAAGTCAATGAGGCGAGACATCTGCTTTTGGAAGCAAGAAATATTGTGATTGATATCTTCCATCGTCAGCATTTTGCGCATGTCGGTTTTTCCGGAAGGGTCACCAACCATTCCCGTTCCACCGCCAAACAAAGCTATGGGGGTATGGCCCGCTTTCTGCATATGTGCCATTACCATAATCTGCACAAAATGCCCTACATGAAGGCTATCCGCAGTTGGGTCAAAACCAATATAGAATGTGACCTTGTCTTCGTTAAGCAGCTTCTTTACCTTTTCTTCGTTTGTGATTTGGGCAATCATGCCTCTTGCTTCAAGTTCTTCGTAAACTCCCATTTTCATTTCCTCCAATTCAGTTTGCAGAGGGAAAAGAAAAAGCCCCCTGCGATTTTCTTCTGCAGAGGGCGGAAATTCCGCGGTACCACCTCAGTTTACCGCAGCCTCACGGCAGCGGCCTCACAGGTAAAATTCAATTTACCCAAACGCTGTAACGGGCGTACCCGGGCGAGCCTAACTCCAGCATTGTGCTGTTTTTTCAGCCCGACGGCTCTGGAACGTATTTCTGGGAGTCTTCCGCCCCTGCTTGCACCAACCGCAGGTTCTCTGTGCCGGCCGTTTTCCCGTACTTTTTTCCTTCTTCGCCATTGATTTGCATTATAACGAATGTTTTTTACCTTGTCAAGCCCTGCTCAATTCCCTATGCCTGTTCTGCATTACGCAGCATTTCACGAGCATTCTCAAGCATAAGCTCGGTTACGGGAAATCCCCCCATAATACGAGCCAGTTCGTTGGCTCGTCCATCCGTATTAAGCGGAGTAATTTCGGTAAAGGTACGATTTTCTTGCTGCTGTTTTTGAATCAGCAGGTGATTTTGAGCCAAAGCGGCAATTTGCGCAAGGTGAGTTACACAAATCACTTGGTGCCCTGCGGCCGCCTCACGAAGCTTTAGCCCAACCTTTTGAGCGGCATTACCGCTAATACCGGTATCCACTTCATCAAAAATTAAGGTATCTACTTCATCTTTCCCCGCAAGCACGGTTTTAATCGCAAGCATAATTCGGGAAAGCTCACCGCCGGATGCGATTTTTGCAACCGGCTTCGGTGGTTCACCGGGATTGGTTGATAATAAAAACTGGATTTTATCGCAGCCGTTGGAATTGAGCGGACAGCGTTCCTGCTCAACCTGAAAAGAAACGCCAGGCATATTCAAAAACTGCAGCTCGTTTTTTACGCTTTCAATAAAGCCTATCGATGCCTTTTTGCGCTGTTCCGAGAGAAGCTTTGCAAGGCGAATGGCTTCCTCTTTTGCACCCTCATACTCTTCGTTGAGTTTTGCAAGGCGTTCCTCTGACAATGCAATGTTTTGCAGCTCTGTGCGGCAGTTTTCAAGATAGCTTAGCATTTCCTCTTCTGTTTCACCGTATTTCAGGCTAAGCCGATAGAGAAAATCCAAGCGCTCTTCCATTTGTTCGAGCTCTGCGGGGTCGTAATCCAAAAGCTCTGCGGCACGGCTAAGCTCTGCACTGCAATCCTGCAGCTCATATTCCAGATTTTGAAAACGCTCCGCTAAGGAATCCAGAGAGGATAAAAAGCGCTTTGCATCCAGCATTGCTATATTAATTTGGGCCATGGCAGACAGTACGCCGCCCTCTTCCTCGCCGTCCAACAACACTTTTACAAGCTGAAATTGCTGCGCCATGCGCTCACTGTTGCGAAACAGCGTACGTTTTCCCGTTAGCTCTTCCTGCTCGCCCGGGCGAAGCGCGGCTTCTTCCAGCTCTTGTATTTGGTATTTGAGCAAGTCCATTCGGCGTTCCTTTTGGGATTCATCCAAATCGAACGCTTGTAACTCATCTCGAACCTTGCACATAGTACGGTAAGCATGCTGGTATTCCGCCAATAGCGGCAGCAGCTCGCCCACACGGTCTATGTAGCGGATATGCAAATCCGGAGATAAAAGCTGGTAGCTTTCATGCTGCCCGTGTATGTTTACCAAAAAGGGAGCTAACTCTTTTAACACGGACACGGTGGCAGGTTTGCTGTTTAAGCGGCAGCTATTTTTACCGGTAAGAGTTATTTCTCTTTGAATCAAAATACTACCGTCTTCTTCTGCAGAATAACCAAGCTCCTCCAATTTTTGCAGTACAAGATTGTTCGGTGAGGAAAAAACTGCACTCACAAAAGCAGAAGATGCTCCGGTACGAATGAGCTCGCGAGAGGTTCTCTCTCCCAGAATCGCACCGATGGAATCAATGAGAATCGATTTACCGGCACCGGTTTCACCGGTAAGCACATTAAACCCTGCATCAAAATCCAGTGAGCATTTTTCAATGACAGCTACATTTTCAATATAAAGCTGTGAGAGCATCGGTATTCACCTGCCAGAAATCAGTTTTTTAAGATCCTCTTTTAGTTCGAGAGCCGTCTCTGGTGTTTTGGTAATTACCAGCACGGTGTCATCACCCGCTACCGTACCCACAACCTTCTCCCAACGAAGGCCGTCAAGCGCAGCACAAACTGCATTTGCCATGCCTGTTAAACACTTAATGACTACAAGGTTCATTGCGTTATCAACTTCAATGGCGGAATCTTCAAACAGCGAATAAAAAATACCGGAAATATCTCGCGACGGCTCTTGGTTGTTGGCATAGCGGTATTTTCCGTCCGCAGACAGAATTTTCACTAGCCTCAGCTCCTTAATATCGCGGGATACCGTTGCCTGCGTTACATCAAAACCGGCATCCTTTAGGCGTCGCAGAAGCTCTTCCTGGGTATCAACCTGGTATTCGCTGATGAGTTCCAGAATTTTCGTATGGCGTCTTGTTTTCATGTCACGCTCTCCGTTCTGAAAGTTTTTCATTCACTATTTCATAAAAGGTTTGGTATTTTAAGTCGATTAAGCTAACCGACCGGCTGGATTTTTGAAAACGTACACAATCCTCTTCCGTTACCGGAATTGTCGGTTCACCATCAAGGGTTAAGAACATTTCGCTTTGACCATTGGGCACCGCTTTTATATGCAACGTGGTATCCTCATCAAATACCACAGAGCGCGTGAGTAAAGAGTGCGGGCAAATCGGTGTTAACAGCAAACAGCGCATTGACGGCTCGATAACCGGCCCACCCGCAGAAAGAGAATATGCCGTAGAACCGGTGGGAGTTGCAACAATTAGGCCATCTGCCCGGTAATGGCAAAGATTATTCCCGTTGTAAGAAACCTGAAAATCAAGGATTCGAGATTGGGAACCTCGAGAAATAACCCCTTCATTGAGTGCGTAATACACCTTTTGGTATTGCTCGCTTTTTAAAGATGCTTCCAGCATCAGGCGGCGCTCCACCTTGTAGGTGCCGTCTAGAAGCTGGCGTAAGCGGTGAAGCTGGTTTGGCTCGAGCCCTGCTACAAACCCAATTCTGCCAGCGTTAACACCCAGAACAGGCTTGTCAGCCAACGCAGCATGCTTGGCTGCGTGAATAATGGTACCGTCGCCACCAACGGCAATTACAACATCGCATGCAGATATCATGCCAAAAAAATCCTCAAAAAATTCAATATCGCGGTACGGAAAGGTGCTGTAAAGGCTCGCTTCCATACAAACACGTATTTCTAAACGACGAAGTTCGCAAAGCAAGTTTTGCGTTACAAGCTCCGCGTTTGCTTTTGTAAGATTTGGTATGATTGCTGCAATCAATGTGTATCACCACCACTTAACTCATTATGAGATTGCTCTACTAAAGCTGAAATAGACTGACCACTTAAATCTTCCGCATCTTCTGCCTTTTGCAGATAGATGAGGTATTCAATGTTCCCCTCCGGCCCTTTGACCGGAGAAAACGTAAGACCAAGTACTGTAAAACCATGCGAAAGAACAAAATCACGAATTTTCTCTATCACCTGTTCATGAACTGCTTTATCGCGCACCACACCTTTTTTCCCTACGTTCTCACGCCCGGCTTCAAACTGTGGTTTAATCAGGCACAGCGCCCGCGCATGTTCTGATAAAAAGGTTCTGGCTACCGGTAACACTAAGGTTAAAGAAATAAAGGAAACATCTACACTAAAAAAATCGATAGGATCCTTTACTTGCTCGGTGGTAAGGTAACGAACATTGGTGCGTTCCATATTTACAACGCGGGGGTCTGTGCGAAGCTTCCAAGCGAGCTGGCCGTAGCCAACATCTACTGCGTATACTTTTTCGGCGCCGTTTTGCAGCATGCAATCGGTAAACCCGCCAGTAGAAGCGCCAATATCCATACAGGTTTGGCCTGTAAGATTAAGCCCATATTGCTGAATGGCTTTTTCAAGCTTCAATCCACCACGGCTTACATAGCGCAGCCCCTGACCGCGTACCTCAATAGCTGTATCTGTTGGCAGCATCGTACCCGGTTTGTCTGATTTTTGGTTATCTACATAAACATTCCCCAGCATAACAAGAGTTTTCGCTTTCTCTCGGCTTTCTGCAAATCCCTTTTCAAACACTAAGGTGTCGAGTCTTTTTTTTTCTATCACTTCACGTACTCCGTTTGAATCAAGTTTTTCATTCCCTCGCTGTCCAACCCCAACTCAGCCAATGACTGGCGCATCGTCGCTTGCTTTACAAAGCGGCTTTCCACCGCTCGCAAGGTCGTTTTGCCCTTATAGCTTTGCTGATACATTTGGTAAAAGAAATGCTCACCTACTCCACCCTGTCGAATTCCTTCTTCAAAAAAGAAAGTGTGGCTTGCTCCTAGGCAAGCATTGATTGCCTGCGGGTCTACCGGGTGAATTCGGTTGAGTTTAATAATCTGTAATGAAATGCCCTCTTTTTCCAGCTTATTTGCTGCAAGGCAAGCCATTGAAAAAATTCTTCCATAGGTAACAAGTGTAACAGGTGCTTGTGGGTCACCGTAAATGTCGTAGGCGTTCCCCGTTACCACAAAATCGTCGGGCTGGTATAGCTGGCCTCCACGGGGATAACGAACAGCCGTTACGCCTGGGCAATCGTATATCGCTTGGTGCAGCAGAAGCTTTAGCTCTTCATGATAAGCGGGCGAGAAAATGGTCATGTTTGGTATCGCACTAAGCAGCGATACATCAAACAAGCCTTGGTGGGTTTCCCCATCCTCTCCTACCACTCCGGCACGGTCAATTGCAAGGGTCACTTTCAGATTTTGCAAGGCCGCGTCATGAATCACTTGATCAATACTGCGCTGCAAAAAGCTGGAATATACTGCAAACACCGGCAGCATTCCGCCGGCTGCAAGGCCACCCGCAAAGGTAACTGCGTGTTCTTCCGCAATGCCTACATCAAAAAAACGATTGGGGTACGCTTTGTGGAATCCTGCTAACCCGGTTCCACTCTCCATTGCGGCAGTAATGGCACAAATTCGCTCATCTTTTTCAGCGAATGCCATAAGACTTTTACCAAATACTTTCGAAAAATTTTCTCCGGAAGCTTGAGATTCACCTGTTTTAATATCAAAACACGAAACGCCATGGAATGCGTCGGGGTTCTTCTCTGCAAAGGTGTATCCCTTGCCTTTTGCTGTTATCACATGCAATAAAACAGGACGGTTAATTTCTTTTGCGCTTTGTAGTATGGTTATTAATTGCTCTACATCGTGCCCATCGTATGGGCCATAGTAAGCAAAACCCATGTCTTCAAATAAAGTTCCTTTATAAAGCGCCTGCTTTAGCAGAGTTTTAGAGGTTTGCAAAACATTACTGATAGGGCTGCCAAGCACGGGCAGATGGTCAAGAATCCCTTCAACCGTTCCCTTGGCTTTGAGGTACCCCGGTTGGGTACGAATATGTGCCAAATACCTTGCGATAGAACCAACATTTTTCGAGATTGACATTTTATTATCATTTAAGATAACGATTAAATTTTTGGAGAAGCGACCAGCGTTATTCAAACCCTCATACGCAAGACCGCCGGTTAATGCGCCATCGCCAATCACTGCCACTACGTGGCTTGGGTCATCATGCAGCTTTTTCGCACTTGCAAGCCCTAATGCAACTGAAATTGAGGTACTACTGTGCCCCGAATGGAACGGATCGCAGTCGCTCTCTTTGGGATTAGGGTAACCGGAAAGGCCACCCTGTGTGCGTATAGAGGAAAGCTGTTTTCTACGCCCTGTTAGAATTTTGTGGGTGTAAGACTGGTGCCCTACATCCCACACAATATTATCAAAAGGAACATCGAAAACATAGTGCAGTGCAACCGTAAGCTCTACCACACCCAAGTTCGATGCCAAATGCCCGCCATTCTTTGCAACCGTGCGGATAATTTCCTGCCGGATTTCTCTGCATAATATGTTCAGTTCATCCATTGTTAAGGATCTAAGATCCCTTGGAGACTCGATGCCATTTAAAAATTTACCCATCCAAGAAACCTCGGTTCATTGTAATGAGGCAATCATACGGTAATACCGCCATGCCTTTTCGCCGCCTCCAGCGTGTTTTGCAGTAGCATAGCAACCGTCATGGGGCCAACACCGCCGGGAACGGGAGTAATGTAGGATGCAATTGGCTCTACCGATGCAAAATCCACATCTCCACACAATTTTCCTTCCGCGTTGCGGTTCATACCAACATCGATTACGACTGCCCCGGGGCAGACCATGTCGCTGGTAATAAAACCGGCTTTACCTACGGCACTGACTAAAATATCTGCCTCACGGCAAATTTGCGCTAAGTTTTCTGTTTTGCTGTGGCAAATCGTCACGGTAGCATCTGCATGCAGAAGCAGCATCGCCATTGGCTTGCCTACAATATCGCTACGGCCTACCACAACACAGCGTTTACCGGAAGGGTTAATTCCAGCTTCACGAAGCATCTGCATAATCCCCGCAGGAGTGCAGGGCAAATAGATGAAATCTCCGCGCATGATATGTCCTATATTCTCCGGGTGGAAAGCATCCACATCTTTGTCCGGACGAATGAGAGAGACAACCGGGTCGGAATTCAGCTTGCCCGGAAGCGGGAGTTGAAGCAGAATACCGTCTATATCTTCCCTATCGTTTAACGAGCAAATGGTTTCTTCCAGCTCCTGTTGTGTAATAGAAGCAGATAGACGAAACAACTCAAAAGAAATCCCAACCTCTTCGCAGGCCTTTTCTTTGTTTTTTACATATACTTCCGATGCCGAGTCTTCCCCTACCAAAACCACGGCCAAGCCGGGGGTAATCCCTTGCTCCTCTTGTAAAGCGTCTATTTCTTGTTTAATCTGTTTGCGAACCGCTTCAGAGATCGCTTTTCCATTCATCAATTGAGCCATAAATAGCCTCCCATAATTTCCCTTATTGCCGTATCCTTGCAAGCCAAGGTTCGGTTATTCTTTTTGCGCAGCATCGTCTGATGCAGATTCTTGCGCTACAATTTCTGTAGGTGTTGTTTCTTCGCTTTGTGCCATATCTTCCGTAAGATTATCCTCAATCACAGGAGAATCATCGTCAGCGGATTCTTCTATATCAGAACCATTGACTGCATCGTTTATCTCGGGTTTTGAAGTAATATCACTGAAAATGGTACTCTTACCATCCCCAACTTCACTCTCCGCGACCGCAAATGTAATCCCATTTAGTGCCATCACCTTTGAGGATCCAATGCCCGAAAGGCTCGTTTTATTGCGGAAAACAATTAAAAGCGATAAAGCAACCAGAACTGTTGCTGCCGCTAAAAGCTGAGATATTCTTAGGTTAATTACCGGTGCAATCAGGCTGTCGGTACGCAGGCCCTCAATCCAAAAGCGGCCAAGGCCATACCACAACAGGTAAAGCAGGAAAACCTGCCCGTCGTACCGGCGCACTCTGGTAGCAAACAAATGCAGCAGACCAAAGCCAATGAGGCACCAAATTGATTCGTATAAAAAGCAAGGGTGAACGGGTCCGTCAACCATTAGGCGTGTTCGGTCACTGATCATGCCCCAGGGCAGATCGGTAGCAGTACCAAATGCCTCTTGGTTTACATAGTTGCCCCAACGACCCACGGTTTGTCCAATTAAAAAGCCGAGCGCAGCTAAATCGAGCACAGCCGCTATATTTAGTTTGCGCAGCTTTGCCATAAGTGCACCACAAAGTAGGCCACCGATAATGCCTCCATAAATTGCGAGCCCACCATTCCAAATATACAAAATGCTGATGGGGTCTTTTACATATTGGTCACCGGGATAAAAAATAACATAATACAGTCTTGCACCTATAATACCGCCAATCATACCAACAATTACGGCGTCGATTAGTCTATCTTGGTCTACATTGAACTTTCTGCAACTAAACATCAGGTACAAAAAGGCCAGAAGAAATCCCATTGCAATAATCACACCATACCACTGAATTGTAAAATTACCAATGGAAAAGGCAGTCGGGTTTATGTTGAAGTCGAGTCCCAATCTTGGGAACTCGACAGTATGAACTTGGTACATGAAAGGTTGCCTCCAATTATTTGATAGGGGTAATCACCGAGAGTGCAGAGTTTTTGGTAAGAAGCTGCTTTTCCAGCAAATCTTGAACATCCTGTAGCTCAACGGTGGCCAGCGCATCAATATAAGAGAAAAGTTCGCGCTCATCAAATGTTAGGGTAATCATCGCGTTTGCAATGGCTTCCGCACTATTGAGTGCAGCAACATTTCTGCCGTACAGCGCTTTTCTGGCTCTAGCAAACGCTTCTTGCGAAATGCCCTCTTTGCGCAAACGTTCTACCTCGCTGCAAATTTCTTTTGCAACGGCATCTGGGTCCTTGGATTCCCCAGAGAAAATAACGGCGGCATAGCCCGGCCCTTCAAAATATTCACTGCCAAAGGATGCCGTGTTAATCAGGTTTGCATCCAACAACCGGCGGTACAACGGAGAAGCATCCGACGCCAAAAGCTCCAATAACACTTCCATTTGCGCCAGCTCTTGAATACTCCGGTGGCCAGCGGCTTCTTTGAAACCGAATTGGAACAAAGGCAGCGTAACGGAAAGCTTTTGTTCTACACGTTTTTCTACCACACCCGCAGGTTCTTCCTCAAATATTCGTTCCACTTCAACAGCTTCAGAAGACTTCAGCATTTTATTGCATAGCTCCAATACACGTTCCGGATCAATGTTGCCCGCAACGCAAAGCGCCATATTATTTAGATTATAAAAGGTATTATAGCAGCGGTAGAGATAATCCGGAGTGATTTCAGCAATGCTTTCTACGGTGCCGGCAATATCAATTTTCACCGGATGATGATGATACAATGCCTTGAGTAAATTGAACATTACTCTCCACTGCGGGTCATCGTCGTACATGCGAATTTCCTGCCCAATGATACCCTGCTCTTTTTGAACGGTTTGCTCCGTAAAATACGGGGACTGAACAAAATCAAGTAGAATTTCAAGCGACTCATACACATTCTCTGTGCTAGAGAACAAGTAGCATGTTTTATCAAAAGAGGTATACGCATTTGCAGAGGCACCAGTTTTTGCAAAACGGGTAAACGCATCTCCGTCTTCACTTTCAAAAAGCTTATGCTCTAAAAAGTGTGCGATTCCCTCCGGAACCGTGCAAACTTCCTTTTCGTCTGAGCGGCGGAAGCTGGTATCTACCGAACCGTAACGCGTACCAAAAATAGCATAGGTTGAGTTGCTGCCCTCTTTGGGGTATACAAAAATGCGCAGGCCACTCGGGTGCTTAAAGCTGTAATAGCTGTCGTGGACACGCTCGTTTGTGATTTTTTCCATTTTCATTCTTCCGTATCCCCCTTTCCTACCATACGGTAGACCGTATCTAAAACCACACGATTTGCAGCCTGAACTACCTGCTCCATAGTAACGGAGTTGATTTCTTCCGCTGCTTCATCGGGAGATTGAATCTTTTCGCAGAAAGACTGAGAAACATACCAGTTTTCAAGACCGCCAAGGTAATCTCCAATTGTACGAAAACTATTACTCATGCTCAGCTTTGCAGCAAGCAGCTCTTCTTCCGTTACTTTGCCGGCCCGAATCTCATCGAGCTGAGCTAAAATCTCAGTTTTAGCGCGATCAATGTTTTCGGTCTCTACTCCGCTTTCCACCATGAGAATACCTTTGTTCCAATCATAGCGAGCGGCGCAGTAGTAGCAAAGGCTAAGCTTTTCACGAACGTTTAAGAAAAGCTTAGAACTAGGCGAGCCGCCAAATACCGCGGTCATTAACTTTGTGGATGCCACTGCATCTTGCGGAACGGCAGCGCCTGCACGGAAGCCCAAAACCAGCTTAGACTGCGCAACGTCCATGGTATCGGTAAATTCACGTGGCTTCGTTACCTCTTTGATTACTTCCGTTTTCAGTTCGGCAACAGGCTCACGGTCTAACTTTTCAAATGCATTTAAGAAGCTGTCGTAAATCGGAACTGGGTCGCAATCACCAAGCGCCATAATTTCAATGCGAGCTGTGCGAAGAACACGGTCCCAAACCTTGGTCATTTCTTCCCGCTGTAATGCCGTTACATCTTCACGGCTACCATAGCGGCTAACACCAAACGCTTCACGGTCACACATGAGCTGTTCGCAACGCAAACGAGCATAAACACGTTTGTCGTTAAAATCAGATTCAATCATTTCAATCGTTTGTCTTTTTTCCTGCTCAAAGCCATCCTCTGGGAAAAGCCCGTCCACAAATGGCGGGTCAAACAATATGCTGCACAAAAGGTGTGAAAGCTCGGCAGAAATATTCTCGTTATCCAACGCGTAACGGTCTGCCAGACCAGCTACCGCGATGGAAAGCAACTGGGATTCTCCCAGTTTACGTACATCGCAATGAATCGCTGCGCCATATAATTCTGCAAGGCGCTCATTGAGGCGAGTAAAATCCGGGTATTCCCGGCTAGCACGGCTCAATAAAAAAGGAAGCAGTGCATTTGCAGCCACCGTGTCTTTCTCCAAAGGCAGCATAAAATTCACCGCAATACGCAGAGTCTTAAATCTGGTATCTCGAATACTCCGGAATTGTATTCCCTCTGATACGGGATACTGCTCTATTTTTATCATGTGACTCATCTCCCTAATTCGTAAATAAAAGCATTTAGAACTATTACCCTGCTTGTTATTTACAACATTTTTCTTTATCATTCCCTAATTTTAATCATTTACGTAATGACACAAAATGAATAGCATTAATTAAATATCTTTTATAAAAGAATTTTTTAACTTACAGCGCTCAAAAATAATATTAAATTTCAATCGTATGATTGCATCTATTATAACATAAAATCCCAATCATAAGTTTATAAAAATCCAGATCGCTTGAATAATTCGTTTACTCAAAACAGAGTGAAATAGCATATAAATATGGCTGTTTAACAGCAACGAAGGATTCTTTCCTTTATAATTCTTGAAAAAACAAGGTTGTTCTATGCACATTTTGCCGTGAGTTTATTATATCACAATGCCTGCTTAGATAAAAGCAACAATATTCTAAATATTTTGTGAATCAATTCAAAAATACAGGCTTACAAGTAGTTTAGAAGTACCTTCCCTTTTTTAATAATAGCATTAGCATAAGGTAGCCGCTTACAACAAGCAATGAAAAATTATAACGAGATTGGAGCAACACAAAAAAACCTGCAATTGATATAGGAAGAATAATAAAAAAAGAAACGATATCCACTATTTTTTCGCAGGATTCGGCCGGATACTTTTTACAAAGCAAAGCATACAGCGCTTGCCCGCCATCCAAAGGCCCAACTGGTAACCCATTTAAAAGTGCTAACATTAGATTTGCCACTCCCAAATTAGCAAGGTACAGCGAATGCGTAAGCGTGTATGCCAGCCAGCAAAGCGCAAAAAAGATCAGGTTTGCCAAAGGACCAGCCACGGCGATCCAGGCATCCTGACGATAAGTTCGGCAGCTACCCACCTTCTGGCAAATTTCAAGTCCAAACAGATTCATAGATAAGCGCTCTGGAGGAGTACCTACCCAATACATCATCATCAGGTGTCCACTTTCGTGAAGAATTACCGCAATTAGCCCTATTCCGGCCATTCCGCTTCGGTCTAGCAACAGCCCCAATGTTATAAATGCCATAAACCAAAACTGCACCGT
This sequence comes from Clostridium sp., assembly GCF_032576335.1. Taxonomy (GTDB): domain Bacteria; phylum Bacillota; class Clostridia; order Oscillospirales; family Acutalibacteraceae; genus Faecalispora. The sequence continues at coordinate 311,700 of NZ_JAWFXC010000002.1, read as the reverse complement.
AACCTGACAGCCCCACACGCGGAACCGCATTAGACCGTCCTGTTTTTCAGCAGCGGCTGAGGGTCATAGCAGACGCCGGAAAGAATAAGCTCAAAATGTACATGCGGGCCGGTAGAATCTCCCGTACTGCCAACCAGGGCTATCGGCTGGGAATAGGTAACTAAGTCCCCTTTTTTGACCAATAATTTCTCGCAATGAGCGTAGCGTGTTTCTATATTAGAGCCATGGTTTATAACAACATATTTTCCATAGGATGAATTCTCACCGCTAAACTCCACTTTACCCGGCATGGCAGGCACAATTTTACTACCGGCATCAGCAGCAAGGTCTAGCCCTAAATGGGTAGACCCATCTCTGGGGCCAAAACCAGAGGTAATCACCCCGTTTTTTACCGGCGTATCTAAAAACACAGAAACAAACACCGGCGTTTTAGAAGAAACACTGGTGGTATATGCAACTCCCGATACTGCGGAAGATATATCTGGCATGGAGGAAGATGGCTGTGAAGCAGAAGACGAAGAGGATGGTGCAGAGGCCGGCGGCACCGAATTATTTGGTGTTTGGGCAGAAGAAACCGTTCCCTTCCCATGATCGGCAGGAGAAGCAGAGAAAAACTGCACCCATGTACGTGTAAATTGATTAAACGATTCCTGTGCTATAATCGAATCACTCGAATAGCTGATATACAATGACCGTATGGTTTGGTACGCATTGCCTCCCGTTACTTTTAGCAGCATAGTCGTAACCAAAACCGTGATGCAGACAAGCAATTGAATAAAAATGAGCATTTTTTTCGGCTTTTTCTTGGGTCTTGGCAGGTAGTCCTCTTCCTCATCTTCGTAGCCTTGCGGCTTTATGTAGTGGTAGTCGTAATTATACTCATAACCATCTGCGTCCACTTTATCGGATCCGCTGTAATGGCTATCTACATTTTCAGAATCGCTGTAAATATCATTGGGTTGGTTATAATCATCTTCCGTATAATCTTTTCTATGATACTTGCCCATCATTTTCGTATCCCTCCCGTCAACTCTATTTATATGACAGCAAGTACCAAAAGAGAACGCCAAATCACCTTCCTCCAAAAATGGATAGCAGAATCTCCATGCCTTTATACAAAAGAATTTTTTTGACTCATATGTTAAGAAAAAAGAACCGCCGTTCTATCTGAACAGCGGTTCTTAGAAAGACTATTTATTTTTAGATTGAATGTACTCGTCAATTGATTTTGCGGCGTGCTTACCTTCACCCATCGCCATAATAACAGTTGCGGCGCCTGTCACGGCGTCTCCACCCGCGAACACACCCTCACGCGTGGTTTGCAGTGTTTCTTCATTTACAACCAAGCATCCATGGCGGTTCGCTTCCAGACCTTCCGTTGTTTGGCGAAGCAGTGGGTTGGGTGAATTGCCAATTGCCATGATAACGCAATCTACCGGGATGCGGAAGTTGGAATCCTCCACCTCTACCGGCTTACGTCTGCCACTGGCATCCGGTTCACCAAGTTCCATTTTTATGCACTCAATTTCAGTCACTCTTCCGTTTTCACCACCGTGAATCGCAACGGGGTTCGTGAGCAGGCGGAAATCGATTTCTTCTTCCTTCGCATGGTGAATTTCTTCCACACGCGCGGGCATTTGCTCTTCTGCACGGCGGTAGATAATGTAAACGTTCTCCGCACCAAGGCGTTTTGCACTGCGAGCAGCATCCATAGCAACGTTACCGCCGCCGCAAACTGCCACATTCTTGGGGCGAATAATGGGCGTATCGTACCCTTCTTTGTATGCTTTCATCAAGTTAATGCGTGTTAAAAACTCATTGGCAGAATAAACCCCAACAAGCCCTTCTCCGGGAATTTTCATAAAGCTGGGCAAACCTGCGCCAGACCCAATGAATACTGCCTCAAAGCCCATTTCGAAAAGCTCGTCCACAGAAAGAACCTTGCCAATTACCATATCTGTTTGAATGGTAACCCCGTTTGTTTTAAGTAAATCAATCTCTTTCTGCACAATTTCTTTGGGAAGACGGAACTGGGGAATGCCATACATGAGCACGCCGCCAGCTGTATGCAAGGCTTCAAAAATAGTAACGGAATACCCAAGTGCGTTCAAATCGCCAGCGCAGGTTAAGCCTGCGGGGCCTGCACCAATTACCGCCACCTTATGGCCATTACGGTTTGTTTCTACGGGCTTTCTCTCACGGTTATTCATGTACCAATCGGCTACATAACGCTCTAAACGGCCAATACCAACCGGTTCATTTTTAATACCACGCACGCACTTTGCTTCACATTGCGATTCTTGCGGGCACACACGGCCGCAAACCGCAGGCAGTGAGCTTGTAGAGGTAATCACGTGGTATGCCTCTTCTATATCTCCCTCTGTAATACAGCGAATAAACTCAGGGATTCGAATATTTACGGGACACCCATTAACGCAGGGCTTGTGCTTACACTGCAGGCAGCGCTGCGCCTCTTCCAGCGCCATTTCGTCTGTATAGCCTAGAGTTACCTCTTCAAAGTTTTGATTGCGTACCAGAGGATCTTGCTCTGGCATTGCTGTTTTATTGGGTTTCATATTAGCCATTCTTTGCACCCTCCATTAGATGACAGTTGTATTCACGTGTTGCTCTTTCTTCATCCTCACGGTACGTTCTGGTACGAAGAATCGCTTCATCAAAATCGACGAGATGGCCGTCAAAATCAGGGCCGTCTACACAGGCAAACTTTGTTTCGCCGCCAACTGTAACTCGGCAGCCACCGCACATACCGGTACCATCTATCATAATGGGATTCATACTGATAATGGTCTTAATCCCGTAGGGCTTTGTAAGGTTACAGACGGCACGCATCATGGGCAGAGGGCCAATTGCAACAACTAAATCATACTCTGCACCGGCTTCGATTTGAGCCTTCAGAGCATCGGTTACAAAGCCTTTATTCCCATTAGAGCCATCGTCGGTCATCAGGAACAGGTTTTGGCTTACTGCATTCATTTCATCTTCTAAAATGATAATGTCTTTATTGCGGAAACCAGCAATCATATCTACGTGAGCACCCATCTCATGCAAAGCTTTTGCTTGAGGATAAGCAATGGCGCAGCCTGCACCGCCACCAATAACCGCAGCTTTTTTGTAGCCCTCCAAATGAGAAGCTGTACCGAGAGGTCCGATAAAATCGAGAATGCCCTCCCCCTCTTCTAGTTGGTCGAGCAGCAGAGTGGTTTTCCCTACCTTCTGGTATATGATTGTTACGGAGCCATTCTCACGATCATAATCGGCAATGGTCAACGGTATTCTTTCACCGAATTCATTCACACGCAGGATAATAAATTGCCCTGCTTTCGCCTTTTTTGCAATAAAAGGAGCCTCAACCTCCATTAACGTCATAGTATCATTGAGTCTTCTCTTTTTTAAAATTGGGAACATTCTGCCACTTCCTTTATCAATTATTAAACTCGTGCAATCTAAGCGGAATGCGGTTAAAAACCGTTGCACAAGACATTTTTTACAACTCTATTATATCCTCCTTGTTCTTTAAATGCAAGAAAAGTCATATGGCAGAAGCACCAAAAAAGGGAATGAACTCTTTTTTCGATTCCGTTCTTTCAGACTTTGTATTCTTAATCCTTCACTTTTTATTGTTCGCCTATAAATTGTTAGATGAAAATAACTGATTAAATAGAAAACAATGACAATTCATGTTATAATACAGATGAATAATTAGTATTTCATTATTCATTTACAGCAATAAGTATTGGTTTTTAATTCTTAAATTTAAATGTGGAGGATGTATTATGAGTTTTATGGAGTTAGCAAAAGACCGGTATTCCGTTCGTAAATTCAGTGATAAGCCTGTGGAACAGGATAAGCTAGATTTGATTTTACAAGCAGGGCAAATTGCCCCTACTGCCCACAATAATCAACCGCAAAGAATTTTGGTGCTGAATACCGCAGAGGAAATGGAAAAGCTGGCAAAGTGCTGCCCGTTCCGTTTTCATCAAACGTTAGCACTCTTGGTTTGCTATGATAAAGAAACAAGCTGGAAACGCTCTGAATTTGACAATGCCGACAGCGGTGATATTGATATGGGTATTGTTGGTACACATATGATTCTGCAAGCCCAAGAATTGGGTATTGGTTCGACTTGGGTCATGCACTTTGATGCAGAGATTGCTCGCAAGGAGTTTCAAATTCCGGGACCTCTTCTTCCCACGGCTATTCTAATGATGGGTTATCCCCGCGAGGATGCAAAACCAAGTAGACTACATGACGATCGCTTTGAGATTTCAAAAACGGTATTTTACCACAATTTCTAAGATTTAGATTCCTTATCTTTTTATTAGGAGTGCATGATGGGAATAAATCTTCCACCTGTTATACAAAAAATATTTGAAGAACATACCATGCATGATTACGATTTTTTTGCGATGCTCAACACTTTGGATTGGTCTAAAAAAGGAAATGACGAACTTGTGGTTAAACCATTAATCGAATATTTAGCTCAGTGGCCAGATGAAGTTATTTTTACTTTCGAAAATAAGATGTCAGAGCTACTCTATGCAATTGATAATCCCATCATCGCTAAAGAGTTAAACAAATCTGATTGTTTTTCAGGCGATGACTTTCTTTACGCCCGATGTACTGCGCTGATCAATGGCAAAGCTTATTATAACGCGATCTTAAACCAGAAAAAGAAGCTTCGTAAAAATATGGAGTTTGAGGCACTATTGTATATTCCGGCAAAGGCATGGGCAAAAAAGCACCAACAAGACCCGAGTCAATATCCCCATTCCCCAGAGCCAAGCTATGAAACGGGAAGAAATAAGGAACTTTGGAATAATGGATGAAATGAAAATCCCCAAGCACTATAAAAAGTGCTTGGGGATTTTGGAATTATATACTCTCACCGGTTTCACCAAATGCCATGGGTTTACTTGTTTTTCTACAACTTGCCTTACAAAATGATGCAAATAAGGCCGTTGCAGCCGTCGTTGATAATACGCTCAATTGTCTCTTTCATCTTATCGCGAGCGTCTCCCGGCATGCGGTACAATTTATTGTGCATCCCCTCATTTACTAGTTCGTGCAGAGATTTGCCAAAGATATTCGATTCCCAAATCTTTTGCGGACTTTCCTCGAATTCTTTCATCATCGACATAACCAGCTCTTCCGATTGCTGCTCGGAACCAACAATGGGAGTTAGCTCGGTTGTAATTCGGGTACGAATTAAATGAACCGAGGGAGCAGCTGCTTTGAGGCGCACACCGTACTTGCCGCCTTGTTTGATGATTTCAGGCTCTTCGAGGCTCATCTCATCAATTGTTGGCATCATAATTCCATAGCCGGTGTCCAAAACATCTTGGTAGGCGTCTCGAATCTTATCGTACTCCATCTTAATCTTTGCAAGCTCCAGAACCGAAGAGAGTAGTTCTCCCTCATTGTGCAGCTCCAGACCCGTCTGCTCACCCAGAATGCGGTAGAACAAGTCTGTTTTTAGCTGAACACCCACTCTGGCACAGCCGGTACCCAAATCGACAGAAAGTGTTTGAGCCGAGCTTACATTTTCGCACTTCGACATATCATCAACCAAACCGCCAACCTCACGTATCCGCGAGATTTTCATAGCAGATTGCTGAATGATTTGGAAAATGGAGGAACGCAGCCAGTGTTTCTTGTCGAGAGTAGAAAGCCAATGCGGCATTTCCACTTTAATTTCCTTTACTGGGAACTCGAACAGAATCTTTGCTAAAATTTCTCGAATCTCGTTTTCCTCCAGTTCAAGGCAGTTCACCGGCTGTACCGGAACCTTATAGCGCTTTTGCATATCTTCTGCCAGTGCCAGTGTTTGCGGTGCATTTGGAGTGGTGCTGTTGAGCAGCATGATAAAGGGCTTCTTAATTTCTTTAAGTTCGGAAACGACGCGCTCTTCAGCTTCTTCGTATTCTTCTCTTGGAATTTCACTGATACTGCCATCTGTTGTAATGAGCAAACCAATCGTAGAATGCTCCGTGATTACCTTTTGCGTGCCGATTTCCGCAGCCATATTAAAGGGAATGGGTTCGTCGTACCAAGGGGTACGAATCATACGCGGCAAATCGTTTTCAATATACCCCAAAGCACTGGGCACTATATAGCCCACGCAGTCAATCATACGCACACGGAAAGTTGCACTGTCGTCAATATGTACGGTAACTGCCTGCTCCGGAATAAACTTGGGTTCCGTTGTCATAATGGTGCGGCCCGCGGCGGACTGAGGCATTTCGTCAATGGCGCGGTCACGCCGGCTGTTTTCGTCCATATTGGGAATAACGACGGTATCCATAAATTTCTTAATAAAGGTAGATTTACCCGTGCGAACCGGGCCGACCACACCAATATAAATATCACCGTTGGTGCGTTCCGAAATATCTTGATAAATATTGCGCTCTTCCATTTTACCTCCCCCTCAGGCAGAGAATTTTATTTTTGTAGGATTGCTCACATAGGAATTAAAAGCATCCCCCTATTCTCAGCAAAATCTTCCTCCAGCTCATTTTCTAATTTGATTGCAGAGACAGAAGTGCAATAGCGCCGTGCAATATCCCACAGGTTTTCTCCCGCGTCTGCAAAATAAATGGTCAGTGCGGCAGAATCGTCTTTTTGGCGCATTTTATTTTCATCTGCATTTGCACCCGCAATCATTTTATGACTACTGGATTGGAACACCGCTGCGGTGAGCTTGAGTTCTGTTTTTACCTCAACACCCGTACCGCCAGTGATTCGGAAGCTAATGTTACTGATTTCTACCCGGGGTGCACAGAACACTCCACCATCTTTTTTGCGCCACTCGTGGCCGCCAGTAAAGTCGATAACCCGTTCAAAGTAGAAGGGCTTTTCCTGTGCATTCAGTGCAAGAATACATAGATTCAGTTTGCCGGTAAAACGAATTTGGTTTTCTTCTTCTTCGGCAGAAACACTGCTGATTTCATTCCAAACATCGATTACCTTTGAGATTCCGCCTTCGCCAATGTCGAAGCTGTTCTTTTGTGTTACATTATCGCTAATCATTTCAACTAAGCGGAAGACAGGTTTTGATTGTGCCTGTGTTTCTAGATCATATTTTGTTGAGTAGGCATCGGTTACAATGGCAACTTCGGTATCCTCATATGCCATCAGGTTAGCGGCAAGGCGTACCTCTGCTTCAAATAGCGTATTTTCTCCTGATGAATCGCTCTTGATTTGCAAATCCGTACTCAGTACGTTAACGCTTACGTCGCATAGGTTGCCTTCATCCAGCCCATCACCATCCACCATTTGGCTATATGGAATTACGTATTCCATTGCCTCGGGCAGCATATCGTCTGATTCAGGAGCATACAAAAGCTTAACGCTAACCTCTCCCTTAACAATCAGCTTACCGGGTACAACCTTGTAGTCTGAAATATTGGCCGTAGCGCCGGAACGGATAATCGCATTGGCAGGCGGCTTGCTGTCGCTAATTTCAAGTACCTCTGCAACAGAAAACTGCTGTTGTGCAATGGAGGTTACTTGGCTGGCTGGAATTTGCTCTTGCTTTTGCTGAATATCTTCGCCTTCAATATTGCTTACAAATTCATTGTTGACTTTTTCAGCAACTTTAGCGCAGATGGAGAATGCGCCGTGAATATCCAAACGGCGCGGGCTGGTTGCCCTGCAGTTAATGTATTCCACTCGAGAGCTGGTAAATATGACTGCATTGTCAGCTTGCTTTTTCAGCGGAATGGATGCAGAGAACGGTTTCACGTTTTCGCAGCACCGAATACAGCCACCACCGGAATCCAGATATATTACCTTTATCGCGGCAGAGCCCTCAATCTCCAAGTGATCTCCAGCAATACTTCTATTGGTAATGCGGGGGCATACCTGGCATTTTAGGATACGTTGAATGTCCGGGCAATAATCAGGAAGGCTGAAATCCAGGTCGATCGGCTGTTCCTGGCAACCGTCAAATATGATCTCACTTGCGCAGATGGACTGCCGGTTGAGTGTATACTCCATAGAGTTTCTCTCCTTTTCCTGTTTCTACATAATTTCTATTCGCATCCTGTCCCGGATATGCTTAAACATAAAGAAAAAGAAAACGGTTATGTCTTTTATACATATGTTTTTTGTAGCAAAAAGAATACCCCCTTTTCGCAAACAGCAAAAAAGGGGGTATTTTGAAATACAATTTAAATTTGAGTGAAAAAAGTTTTATTTCACTTGTAAAATTAATTGGTCAATATCCACATCGTTTTCAATCATCTTATTGTCTTTCATGAACTTCTCTGTCTTTTTCATGGAAGCAATATCGGCATCGGTAATCTCTGTTTTAAAGTCATACATGGGGTACATTTCTTTTACCGCATCCATGCTCAATTCGGTTTCTTTGGCGGTTATCTTCAGAACATCTTCCATGTTTTCTTTCATGTAAGATTGAATTTGCTCTTCTGCCTGCAAGAAACGCTTTACCAAAAGCGGGTTTTTATCATAGAAAGACTGGCTAGTTGCTACAACAATCGTTGCATCTACAAGGCCTTTTCCGGTTGTTACGATTTTAAAGCCATCCTTTGCTACATTATAAGCAGTAGGGCCAGCCAACAGTGCGCAATCTACGGTACCGCCCGCCAAAGCAGCCTGTGCATCCGGAATACCCATAGAGACAAACTCTACGTCTTTTTCAGTGAGCCCCGCGGTGGCCAGGTAAGCAACCATTAGCTCATGCAAAATGGTACCCTTCGGGCCGGCGATTTTCTTACCCTTTAAATCAGCGGCAGATTCAATTTTGCTGTCTTCCCCGGCAAACATACGGAATGCTTCCGGCGAACGGCTGTAAGTATTCAGAATTTTTATATCTGCGCCATTGGACGCCGACAAAATGACCGATGTGGCACCAACTGCATATAAGAATTGAATATCGCCGGATGCCAGAGCCTGCGTTTGTTCCGGACCAGTGGTTAAATTGGAATATTCTACGGGCAGATTGTATTCTTCAAATGCCTTTGTAAAAATACCCTTTTCCTTTTCTACTATAGAGGGAACGTTAAGTGGAGATTTCACATAAGTAACCCCGATTTTATTTACAGTAAACTCCGGAGAAGATGTTGATGTAGCTTGAGAGGTTTCTGTTTTACCAAAGGATGCAGCAACCCCACAGCCTGAGAGAGAGGCCGCCGCAATTGTTGCCGCCATTAAGATAGATAGAATTCGTTTCATTGCATTTGCTCCTTTTTTGATTGGATTGCCCCGAGTATCTCTTTTTTCTTTACAATACTGTCTTGAGAAAGAAGATCTCTCGGATAGGTGTATTGGGTCAAATCAAATTCTCGTGCCGCACCATTGGGGTTCAGCACCAAAATTTTTTGCCCGATTAAAAGAGCTTCGTCTATACTGTGTGTGACAAACAGAATGCTCTTTTTTTGCTCTAAGAAGATATGAATTAACTCATTTTGCATGGTTTCTCTTGTAAAATGATCGAGTGCGGCAAAAGGCTCATCCATTAAAATCAGTTCGGGATCATAGGCAAGTGCACGGGCAAGGGCTGCCCTTTGCTGCATTCCTCCCGATAGCTGCGACGGGTAGGCTTTTTCAAACCCTTTCAGACCCGTTAATTCAATAAGGCGCTCTATGGCGGCTGTATTCAGCCGCTCTTTTGGCACACCAAAGGTAATGTTCTTCCATACCGTGAGCCAAGGCATTAGCCTAGGTTCCTGAAATACCATCCCTATTTTTTCTTTCGCAGGGGTAATGACTTCACCACTGCTGCATTCCTCGAATCCTGCCAAAATACGAAGCAGAGTTGTTTTTCCGCAGCCGCTTTTGCCCAATATCACTGTTATACTTTGTTCGGGAAACTCAATCGACAAATTTCGCAAAACAGGTATTTCTTTTCCTGCAACCTCAAAGCTTTTCGAAAGGTTCTTTACTTTAGCTCCAGCTATTATCAACACCCCCATGCAGTACTTTTTTAATGGCCAGTGAGAACAGCCGGTCACAAAGATAGCCAACGATTCCAATGACAAAAATACCCACGATTACCTTATCTGAGCGTGACATCTGCTGTGCGTCTAAAATCATGTAGCCCAGCCCGCTTGCCGCCGCTATCATTTCGGCACCGATTATCGCACGCCAGCTATACCCCATCCCTACACGCATACCGATTAGAATATCTGGCAAAGCATTGGGAAGTAAAATCCGCCCGAAAATCTGCCCCTGCGTAAAGTTTAGAGAACGCCCCACCTCAATTAGCTTAGGGTCGCAGGATGCCAATCCCTTTTTGATATTAAGGAACATTGGGAAAAATGAGGCCAAAACAATAATGATAATCTTAGAGGTTTCGCCAATACCAAACCAAAGAATCAATAGAGCAATTAGGCTTAAAGGCGGTACATTTCGAAAGAACTCGACAATATGATTGTAATAAACCGAGGAGCTTGGGCGAAGCCCAGCGAAAAGTCCCAAAAGGAACGCGAGTGCAAAGGCAATGGAAAAGCCCGTAAGTACACGGCAGAAGCTAACCCAAATATTCTCGAAAAGAACACCACTCTGTACCATAGTGTTCATCGATTGAAGTACCCTACCGGGACTAGGCAGTACATATTCACTCCAAATGTTAGCTGAAGACGCAGCCTGCCAAAGTGCCAACACAATTGCCAACGGCAATATAGCCTTTAGCGTGTTCTTCATTTTGCCCCCTCCAATACCCCATCACCGTGATGGCAACCACACTCACAATACAGCATTTCCAGTAGAGCGTGGGAGTTTTTAGGAACGGGTGCTGAAAAATAAGCATCAATTTTATCTCGACTGTCTAGTGTTTTTACCTGTTCACCCAATTCTGCAAAGAAACCCGGAGGAATTGGACTTGCTTCTATTGATTTTCTTTGCAGCGTAATTTGATAGTGCTGTGCAAGCTCCAGAAACGTTAAGAACTCCACATTTGGCAGGTGCAAATTGTTCCCTAGTTCTTTTAAAGAGCGACACGGTGTGGTTACAATTAGCTTCTCTTGCCCCACAAGGCGCTGCTGTAACTCCCTAGCACAATGTAAAAGAATTGGCTCAATGGGCGGGTACTCCAAAAAATCAGGAGAATATCGCTTTTTTACATATTCAACTGCAAGGGGACATCGCATATCTGCCACACAGCGCTTCGTTCGATTTACCATCTGACTGTATTTTTCACGAACTGTACCTATATGGTCTAGCCTACACTCCACCGGCTCTAATCCACACTCTTTTAATTGAGAAGTAAGATAATCTCCCCCATACATTGCGATTGATACCGGATTTAACCAAACAAAAATCATTATTTACCATACCTTTGCGTTAGTTAGATTAAGCTAACTAAAATTATAGCAAGGCATTTCTGCTTTGTCAACTAAATATCAGGTAAGAATTTTAATAGGCGTACCAAAAACTTCCTACTCTATTTACAGAAGCAGGAAGTTTTTCTTATATCAGTCATGCTTTATTCTTTTAGTAAGTATGGCAGGTTATAACTTTCAAAGATTTCCTTCACCATTTGCAGCTCATCCTTTGACGGCGTAGGGGTATTTCCTAACTCATACTCCAAATTAAGTTCTTTCCATTTAAATTCCCCCATTTTATGGAATGGCAAAAGTTCGGTAAGCTCAATACAAGTAAAGGATTGCAGGTAATCTGCCATTTCCTCCAACAAGGTTTTATTCAGGGTTAGACCCGGTACCAATACATGGCGAAGCCATACCCTTTTCTTCGTTTTTTCGAAGTAATCCAATGTTGCGAGCGTGTTTTCCGGTCCTTGCCCGGTTAATCGTTTGCATAGCTCTTCATCTAAGCTTTTAATATCCAAAAGAAGCATATCAGCAGCATCAATTACAGGCTTTGAAACAGATAACGGAACACTTCCTGCTGTATCAACTGCTGTGTGAATGCCATTGCCCTTACATCGCTCCAGAAGGTCGGTTACAAACTCCGGTTGCAGTAACGGTTCACCACCAGAAATCGTTACTCCCCCGGTACGAATAAAGTTACGGTAGCTGAGAATATCGGCAGCAGTCTGTTCGGAATCCACCAGTTTGCCGCAGGAGGGCCTCCATGTATCTGGGTTATGACAGTACAGGCAGCGTAAACCGCAGCCTTGTAAAAACAAAACGTAGCGAACGCCAGGGCCGTCTACCGTACCAAAGCTTTCAATTGAGTGAACATAGCCTGTCTTTCCCATATAATCTCCTCCGGTGCTTTTAATTTCATACCTCTTTTATACTTGCTTCCTTGTACTATAAGTTTATTATAAATTATTTCCAATAGAAAAGGCGGCATAAGCCGCCTTTTCCTTAAAGAATTACTTACTAAAATCTATCATGGAAGGTACGGCTCAGTACTTCCTTTTGCTGCTCACGAGTCAGCTTGATGAAATTAACTGCATAGCCGCTAACACGGATGGTCAACTGCGGATATTTCTCCGGATGATCCATTGCGTCCAGCAAGGTTTCACGGTTGAGTACGTTTACATTGATATGATGGCCAGTCTCAAGGAAGTAACCATCCAGTAGGGTAACCAAATTTTGTTTTTTCTGGTCTCCGGTTTTACCGAGTGCATCCGGTACAATGCTGAAAGTATAAGAAATTCCATCTTCCGAGTCGTCATAAGGCAGCTTTGCTACACTCTTCATGCTGGCAACCGAACCGTTGGTATCGCGCCCATGCATGGGGTTTGCTCCGGGAGCAAATGCCTCGCCAGCCTTGCGGCCGTCCGGAGTTGAACCGGTCTTTTTACCATAAACAACATTTGAAGTAATCGTAAGCACAGACAGCGTTTGCAGGGAGTTGCGATAGGTCTTCTGGCGGCGCAGCTTCTTCATAAAGCTGCTGACAATCTCTGTGGCTATATCGTCCACAACAGCGTCATTGTTGCCGTATTTGGGGTAATCCCCTTCAATTTCAAAATCCACTGCTAAACCAGCCTCATTGCGAATCGTCTTTACCTTTGCGTGCTTGATGGCGGAAAGGCTGTCTGCAACTACGCTTAAACCGGCAATGCCGCCTGCCATCGTGCGCAGAACCTCTTCATCATGAAGAGCCATCTCAATGCGCTCATAGCTGTATTTGTCGTGCATGTAGTGGATGATGTTCAGCGTGTTGATATACAAATTCGCAAGCCAATCCGTCATCGCATCGAATTTGCGAGCAACTTCCTCATAATCCAAATACTCCGATGTGATGGGAGCCAGCTCTGGGCCAACCTGCATGCCGTAGCGCTCGTCTTTACCGCCGTTAATTGCATACAGCAAAGCCTTAGCCAAATTTGCGCGAGCCCCAAAGAACTGCATTTGCTTGCCAATTCTCATTGCGGAAACGCAGCAGGCAATTCCATAATCATCGCCGTATTTCGGGCGCATAATATCATCGTTCTCATACTGAATGGAAGAAGTCTCAATTGAAACCTTAGCGCAATACGCTTTGAATGCCTCCGGGAGGCGATCACTCCACAGCACGGTAAGGTTCGGCTCTGGTGCAGGACCAAGGTTCGTAAGAGTATGAAGGAAGCGGTAGCTCATCTTCGTTACCATGTGTCTTCCGTCCTGTGTAATACCTGCAATGGACTCCGTTACCCATGTGGGGTCACCGCTGAACAGCTCATCGTAATCTGGAGTACGCAGGAAGCGTACAATGCGCAGCTTCATAACAAAATGGTCTACCATCTCCTGAACCTGTGCTTCAGTAAAGACTCCGTTTTTCATATCTTGCTCGGCGTATACATCAAGGAACGTGGATACACGACCCAAACTCATTGCCGCGCCGTTTTGCTCTTTTACCGCTGCCAAATAGGCAAAATACAGCCACTGAATGGCTTCCTTGGTATTTTCAGCAGGCCTTGAAATATCGAAACCGTAAGAAGCAGCCATTTCAGTTAGCTCACCCAAAGCGCGAATCTGCTCGCTGAGCTCTTCTCTGAGCTGAATCAGGTCACTATCCATTGCATTGGCAATCGCTTCACTCTTTGCTTTCTTCTTCTGATCAATTAAAAAAGCTGTGCCATAAAGAGCTACTCGGCGGTAATCACCAATAATACGGCCACGGCCGTACGCATCCGGCAGACCGGTAATAATTCCGCAGTGACGAGCTTTTTTAATTTCATCGGTATAAACGTCGAACACACCATCATTGTGTGTTTTACGGTACTTAAAGACCTCGTCAATTTCTTTTGGCAGCTCACGGTTGTACGTTTCAAGCTCGGTATGCACCAAACGTATACCACCGAAGGGCATAATGGCTCGCTTTAATGGCTCGTCCGTTTGCACACCTACAATAACTTCTAAGTCTTTATTAATATAACCGGGTTTATGAGACGTAATGGTAGAGATGGTATGCTCATCAATGTCATACACCCCGCCGCGATTACGCTCCTCTTTCATTTTGTCGGAAAGCTGCTTCCACAGCTTTTGTGTATTTTCTGTTGGTGAAGCCAAAAAGCTTTCGTCACCTTCGTAAGGGGTATAATTAGCGATAATAAAATCGCGCACGTCAATTTCTTTGTTCCATTTACCATTTGTAAAATTCATAATTAAGCTCCCTTCTTTCCGACAGTTCCAAAGGCAAATCGATTTTGATTTGCAACCATATTATACTAAAAAGGTATACATTAAACTGTGACCTAAATCACAATATTTGGAATAACGATGTTTTTATAATGTTTTTTTGACATTTTGTTAACAGTCAGATATAATTTAAGTTAGCTAACACTAATTAAGGGGGATTTTTTCTTGAACTGCAATTTAAAATGTATGAATTGCCTGAAAGAATTGTGTGTACATAAGGTTCCCTTATTCTCTGCTCTTGCACATGAGGATTTTGAAGAGATTGCAGAGCGAATGATTTGCCGTAAATATGAAAAAGGTGAAATTATAATAACGCAAGACTCAAAGCCGCACGGTATTACTATTATTCGAAAAGGCAGTGCAAAGGCATTTCGTATCGCTCCAGACGGACAAGAAAAGATTTTATATCTGTTTTCAAAGAATGATTTTTTTGGGGAACAGTTTTTGTTTGGAGATGTACGTGTAAACTACCATGTACAAGCGCTTCAAAAGGTAGAAACCTGTTCTTTTTCAAGGGAACATTTTCAGCAAATGATACTCACTCATCCCCTATTAGCACAGCATTGTATTGAGGAGCTTGGCCGCCGCGTAATTGCATTGGAGCAAATGGTGCAGGAAGCCGGCAACTTAAAGATAGAGGACCGTATTGCTCTTTTGCTATTGGAATTTAATCGCAAATATGGAGTAATGGGAGAACAAGGCCCTTTGGTAACCCTGCCACTTAGCCGTGAGGGGATTGCCAATTACTTGGGAATTGCCCGAGAGACGCTAAGCCGAAAGCTAAACCAACTGGAAGAGGATGGAATCATACGCTCAGTGGGAAATAAAAAAATTCAACTATTACAGCCTCAGGTTTTGACTGCTATGGCAAACGACCATACAGAGCGGCCATCATATTCCGATAAAAATTAATTGTTTTTAAGCGAATGTCAGTCGAGTTTTTAAAAGTAAAAAAAGGAACAGGCAGCCTTTTGGCTGCCTGTTCCTTTTTCTTACATGTAATTATTCATACTATGAATGAAAATCTGAAGTCTACGATAGCTATTTTTTGAAGAGTTTACTCTTCACGGCACTTGGGGATTCCAAACATCTTCCTTAAAATAAAGCCAAAGAATCCGGAGCTTTTTACTACTACTACTTTCATCGTACAGACCTCCTAATTATGTTCAGCAGCGTCTCAACAAGGCAATACCTAGCGCTACCAGTAGAACAGCCATGATGAACATGGTTAGCCCGATCGGAAGAAAACAGGAAAGTACCAAACCCAATCCAAAGGCAACGGAATAGGCTCCAAGACCCCCAGTGCATTTGCAACCCTTTCGCATACATTCCACCGCCTATCCAGAGTAAGGTCTTTTTTGCTTTCGCCTTACTACAGTATATACGCAATTAGAATTTTGGTTCCTGCGATGATGGATTCAAAACGCTTTGAGAACAAAAATGCGCCCTCGCTTTCGCGAAGACGCACCGCATTATTCCTGAATGATGATTAAAGCAATCCCTGCATGAAGGATGATTTCGGCAACCGGCTCTGTAATGCGGTTGCTTACCCCGAGCGGGTCTTGCGAATACAAGGTATGGCGGTTGAGTGGGTATTCTAAACCCTGATAGGTTACCATACAGCTAGGGGTACCAAACGGGAATACCGAAATGGTTTGCCCCAACATATCCCGCAGGCGAAGCCGACCACTGGAAAGCACGAAGATTTGCGTGCCATCACCAACCAGCACTCCCCTACAATTTTGCATCGCAATAAATTGAAGTGCGCAGAGAGCCGCATAAGAGTGGTCAAAGCGCTCACCGCCCAATACACCCAACAGTATAAACTCCTGGTAACCACGGCGGATTGCCTCGCGAATGGCAAACATCGTATCAGTATCATCCTTATGCACTGGAAGCTGAATCGACTCTATTCCTTGCGGAAGAGAAGATTGTACAGAATCAAAATCACCCACAATCAAATTCGGTACAATCCCATTTTCAGTAGCGACATCCAGCCCGCCATCCGCACAGATTACAAAAGCATCTGCACAGTATTCTTTCATCTGTTCCCGGTTTTTGACCGGCACAGCTCCTATAATCACGCAAGTTTTCATTTGAGTTCCCATTCCTTAATGTTTTTAATTTCATCATACATTGCTACATAGCTTTGGTGGCGGGAGGGAGAAATCTTCCCTTCCTGAAGTGCTGCTAAAATAGCGCACCCCTTCTCTTTTGTGTGGGAACACGATGGGAACCGGCATTGATCCAAATAAGGTGCAAATTCTCGAAAATCGTGTGCCAGATTTTCCTTACGGATCAAATCCGTTTGAACCATATCTACGGACGAAAAGCCCGGAGTATCTGCAACATAAGTATCTGGCCCCAGCTTTAACAACTCTACCTGACGGGTGGTATGGCGGCCACGGCCTAATTTTTGACTAATTTCTGCCGTTGGCAGGCTTAATTGGTCATCGATTCGATTTAACAATGAGGACTTGCCAACGCCGGAATTTCCGGAGAAAGCAGAGAGCTTCCCTTTAAGCATTTTACGTACCTGCTCGACTCCATCTCCGGTAACAGAAGAAACAGTTACCACCGGAATTCCGGTATTTCGGTAAATCTCTAAATATTCGCTGCAATCCTCTAAATCTGTTTTAGAAAACACAATAACTGGAGAGATTCCCTTTTGCTCTGCACCGGCGAGCATTTTATCGAGCACCAGCAAATTGGGAGACGGATGCAACACAGATACAACGAGAAAGAGCTGATCTAAATTGGCGACAGGAGGGCGAACCAAAGCGTTCTTTCTCTCCCCTATTTCTTCGATTGTACAGGTACCATCGTCTTCAATGCTGATGTCAACCATATCTCCTGCAAGCGGCGTAATACCCCGCTTGCGGAATATTCCACGCGCTTTGGCTTCATAGATTGTATCGGCGGCTTCTACATAATAGAAGCCGCCGATTCCTTTTCGCAATAGTCCACGTTCCATTTTCATCAGGGTGCCCTCGTAATTCCACTTGCGGAGTTTTCTCCTGGTTCCTGGTAGGTATAGCTTTCTGTTTGTCTTGGAGTGCCCGTATCAAAATCCAGCAGGAAGGTATTATATTTTTGACCATCCAACTGAATAATTAATGTTTTTTGTCCAGAAGTACCTTTAAAACTCATTTGGTACACACTGTTGTAAGAGGGGTTTACCGTCTTTTCAGAGTACAGGGTGCCATCTACATAAGCTTTTAGTGCAATATCGTGCGTAACCTGTGAAGGCAGCTGCACATAAATATCGATCACCTTTTCGCTCTTCTTACCAGAGCTTACACTAAGTTTTATCGGAGTTCCCTTCGCTACCTTTACGCCGGGTAGCGGAGAGGTTTCGATTACAACGCCCTCGGCTTTATCACTGTCATCCACATAGGTAATTTCAGTATCCACTGTCAGGCCAACCGCCAAAATATCTGTTTTAGCTGCGTCCAAGTTCTTGCCTATAACAGAAGGTACGCCTACTTCAGTGGAAGACGGGCCTTTGCTCACATACAGCTTAATTACAGAACCGCTTAGTACAACCTCTGTGCCCTCAGCAGGTACAACATCCTTTACATAGCCGGCAGCCGTCTGATCATCCTCAACTTGATAAACCTCATATTTTAGGTTCAGCTTCTTAAGCTTATCTTCCGCCTCCGCCTGAGTTAGGCCTTTCACGGTAGGAATGGTAACCGTTTGGCTCTCTCCATTTACCGTAAGCGTAATTTCAGCGTTTGCTTTTACTTTTTTGTTTCCCTTTGGGTTTTGGTCTAAAACGATTCCGGGATCTTTACTGGAATCCTCGGAATATTCAATCTTAAATTGGAAGTCTTTATAATTTTCATTCGATTGAATATCTGTAAGCTTTTGACCAATAAATTGGGGTAGGTCTACATCGGCTACTTCCTGCGAGCTACAGCTACGGGTTAGAGCCATAATACCAAAGACTACCGCCGTGAGTAAAAAAGCTGTTAATACACCACTCACAATAAGTGTTGCAGTAGACTTTTTCTTCTTTTTACCACGAGAGTATTCTTCCTCATACGCATAATTATCGTTATAATTCGCCACTTCTGTACCGCGCACCGTATTGATTGCATCTACATACTTCGTGGGCTTTTCATCAATAAAATACTTATATTGAAAGCTAATGCTGGGGTTACGACGGAACTGCTCAATGTCGCGCAGCATTTCCGCAGCGGATTGGTACCGCTGGGAGGGGTCTTTTTGCATTGCCTTTAAGGTAATCTCCTCTAGTCCGTCTGGAATAGCGGGATTTATATCTTTGGGAAGACGCGGGTCTGCCTGAAGCTGCATAATCGCAACAGAAACGGCATTATCGGCTTCGAATGGAAGCTGACCAGTTATCATCTCGTACAACATAACGCCAACCGAGTAGATGTCCGCTTTTTCGTCCGTCAGGTCACCCCTGGCCTGCTCCGGAGCAATATAATGAACGGAACCAATGGCCTTATCTGTCATTGTTCTTGTTTCATTTCTGGAGAAACGCGCAATGCCAAAATCAGTTACCTTTATCGTTCCATCTTGCAGCAGCATAATATTTTGAGGCTTTATATCACGGTGAATAATGCCTTTTTCATGTGCATGCTGTAAGGCTCGCAGAATTTGAACCG
The DNA here is from genome assembly GCF_032576335.1 of Clostridium sp. Lineage (GTDB taxonomy): Bacteria > Bacillota > Clostridia > Oscillospirales > Acutalibacteraceae > Faecalispora. Next base: position 292,487 of record NZ_JAWFXC010000002.1, on the reverse strand, counting down.
TAAAATGAATGGCTTCTTTCCACTTGATTTCTTTTTGCTGATCCAAATACTCGCGCAACGTGATTCCATCAATATATTCCATCACAATGTACTGTATTTGATCACCAAAGCTTACATCATACACTTTTACAATATTCGGGTGCGACAGAACCGCAATTGCCTTTGATTCATTTTTAAAACGGCGAATGAAATCCTCGTTCTCTAAAAACTCATCTTTTAAAATTTTTACAGCAACGGTCCGGTCATCAATTTGATCATAAGCACGGTAAACCAATGCCATTCCGCCAACACCGATCAATTCATGGATTTCATAACGGCCGTCAAGCCTTTTTCCGGTATACTTATCCAACAAGTATCACTCCAATCACATGGTCAGTTTTCGATTACGACAACCGTTATATTGTCGCCGCCGCCTGCACGGTTTGCATATTCGATTAACTGTTCACTAAAACCTTTCGCATCCAGCTCTTGCGACAACTGAGAAATCTGCTGGGTTTCAATGTAGTTAGACAATCCGTCTGTACATATTAAAAGCTTAGCCCCCTTGGGAAATGGCTCTTCCATATAATCAACATCCACCACGGGCAAAACGCCAAGCGCCCTTGTAATAATATTTTTTTGTGGGTGTGTTTGCGCTTGCTGTTCGGTAAGGTCCCCTTTATCCACCAACTCCTGCACAATCGAGTGGTCTACGGTAATTTGGCGTATGGAACCATCGCTTAAAATGAGGTATGCACGGCTATCTCCCGCGTGAACAATATAAAACTTTTCATCCCTAACTACAGCAAGTACTATAGTGGTGCCCATACCACGCAGCTCTTCCTGCTCTTTGGCAAGGTGATAAACCGCTGTATTGGCCTCTCCCACCGCCTGAGCCAGCAGCTCTTTTAAATGAGCCTCATTTGTTTGGTTTAAAGTCTCTGCTGTTATTATTTCTGCAATTTTTTGTACTGCAAGGCCACTGGCTATGTCACCGCCGGCAGCACCGCCCATTCCGTCACACACAACGGCCCATGCCCGGTCCTGCGCATAGAGCTCCCCGGCACAGGCGTCTTCATTCGATTGCCTTACTAGGCCAACGTCGGTTTTACTATAAAGTTTCAAAGACCGGTCACCTCCTCTTGCTGTCTGCGTCTCAGCTGTCCGCAGGAAGCGTTAATATCTGAGCCGAGCGTTCGCCGCACCGTAGCCGTAAGGCCACTTTTTTCTAAAATACGGATAAACGCCCGCTGTCTTTCAACAGATGCACTGTGGTACCCTGTTCCTGTCACTTGATTCACCGGTATTAAATTAATATGCGAAAGCGTTCCCCTTAATTTCGCCGCCAGCTCTCTAGCACAAGCGTCGCTGTCGTTTACGCCGCTGATCATCGCATATTCAAATGAGATTCGCCGGTGTGTTTGTTCTGAATAGTATCGGCAAGCTTTCAGCAGTTCATCCACTCCCCACCTCCGGTTTACCGGCATGGTCTGCGAACGAATGGTATCGTTCGGTGCATGCAAAGAAACAGAGAGAGTAATTTGGAGCTTGCGTTCTGCTAAATCGTAAATTTTATCTACCACACCGCAAGTAGAGAGAGAGATGTGCCGCATACCAATATTCAGACCGTGATCCGAAGAGACAAGCTCCAAAAAACGAAGCACATTCTCATAGTTATCAAGCGGTTCTCCCATCCCCATAAGCACAATGTTTGAAATACGCTTGCCGGTGTCTTTTTGTGCAGCCTGAATCTGTGCCAGCATTTCTGCCGCAGTTAGATTGCGAGAAAAACCGCTTTTACCGGTAGCGCAAAAAGTACAACCCATTTTACACCCTACCTGAGTAGAGATGCAGATGGTATACCCATGGTGGTACTGCATGAAAACGCTTTCCACCATTTCTCCGTCTGCAAAGCGGAAAAGGTATTTAATAGTATTATCATATTGAGAAACGAGTTTCTTTTCAATAGTTGCTACAGAGATGTAATATTTTTCTGCTAATAACTGGCGGGTTTGTTTGGACTGATCTGTCATTTGGTCAAAATCTTCTACCCCACGGTGTAGCCACTGGTACACCTGCCGTGCCCGAAAGGCCGGCCAGCCATTTGCTGTAAATTCCCTCTTTATTTCTTCTTCCGTTAATGAATTGATTTCTTCCCGTGCCATAATCCTACTCCCGTCGGCGGCGGAAAGCCGCTATAAAAAAGCCATCTGTGCCATGTACGGGAGGCAACAGAGTAACTTGATTTTCTGGCTCATCAAAAGCCCTTCGGAAAGAACCTGGCAAACAAAGCGGCTCTGGCTCAAATTCCGGATGATTTTGTAAGAAGCGCGCTGCGACCGCACCATTTTCTGCGGGATTTAGCGTGCAGGTTGAATAAAATAATAGCCCGTTTGGCTCAACAAGCCCGGAAGATCTACAAAGAATAAGGTACTGCAAATCAGGCAGGCTGTCAAGAGACTCCTGCGGCTTGTAGCGAATCTCTGGTTTTCTACGAATAATGCCCAAACCAGAGCAAGGTGCATCACACAAAACTCGGTTCGCACAAGGGATTTCTTCTCTGGGCTGTGCAGCATCTCGAATGGCCGCATCTACAATAGAAAGCCCTAGTCTTTCGGCACCTTGGCGAATGAGCCCCACTTTTCCCTTATACTTATCAAAGGCAAGCAGTTCACCACGGTTCTCCATTCGTTGGGCCATAGTAAACGTTTTTCCCCCGGGTGCAGCACAAACATCCAAAACACGTTCGCCCGGTTGCGGGTTTACGAGAGCACAGCATAGCTGCGAAGATAAATCTTGTATATGGAATAAACCTTCTTGAAAGCTCTTTAATGAAGCAACAGAACCCGTATTTTCTAAAATAAGAGTATCTGACAGTTCTGTAATGGCAGTTGCCTTTACAGCTTCTTCTTCTAAAACCCGAATTAACGAACTTGATGTTGTTTTAACCGTATTCACTCGCGCATAAATCGGTGCTTTTTGAAAAAGACTGTCTAAAATAGAACGACAAATTGGCTCTCCGTATGCCTTTGTCCATAATTCAATCAGCCATACTGGGCATGAATATTTAATGGAAAGTGCATTTTGCAGTTGCCGTTTCTCATTTGGTAAGCGAAGAGGATTCTCTTCTCGCAGTATGGAGCGCAGCAATCCATTTATAAAGCCCGATGCCTTTACAGCTCCATTTTCTTTCGCACAAATGACGGCCTCATTTACTGCAGCTGATGATGGTATTTTTTCCATATAAAGGATTTGATATACCCCAATCCGTAAAATCTCACGTACAGTTGCAGAGAGAACTTGCTCTGGATTTCGAGAAAAACGTTCGATGACATAATCGAGTGTAATACGCCGTTCCAATACGCCGTAGAAAAGAGCAGTCGCTAATGCGGCATCTCTCGGTTCTAGCGAAAAGCGCCGCAAGGTTTTATCAATTACAATGTTGGAATAGCCTTCGTTTTCATCCACATGAAGCAGGGCTTGCAGTGCCGCTGTTCTGGCATTTGGTGTCATTTATTATCTCCTTCGGTTCCCTGCAATCGCCAATAGGCGAAGCAAAGATAGGATTGAGGCAAACGCTGCAGCAACATAGGTCATAGCGGCAGCTCGAAGAACCTTCGATGCACCGTACAGTTCTTCTTCAGAAAGAATACCGGAACGCTCCAGAGCACTAATTGCCCGGGCGCTGGCATTGAACTCAACTGGTAAAGTAAGCAGAGAAAATACGACAGCCAAGCTGTACAGTGCAATCCCTGCATATATTACATATTCGTATTGAAGGGGCAAAAACATACCGATTAAAATCAGCGGAATTGCCAACTTAGAAGAAAAGTTTACGGCAGGAACAAGAACCGCGCGCAAATTAATAGGAAAATAGCCGTGAGCATATTGAACTGCATGCCCGGCTTCATGCGCTGCCACACCTACCGCAGAAATGGTATTGCTCCCGTAAACCGGCTGGCTTAAGCTAATGCTATTATTTCTTGGGTCATAATGATCCGTTAGCTGGCCACCAATCGGCTGAATTGGCACGTCGCTAATGTCATGAAAGCGCAAAACCTGGCGGGCTGCCTCTGCTCCCGTCAGGTTTCGACGATTTGGAATCTGAGAATATTTGCGAAAGGCAGATTGAACCTGTAACTGAGCTATCATCGATAGAATCAGCGCAGGTAAAATGAAGATAAAATACGTTCGATCATAGAAAAAATAATCCATCGTATCCCTCCGTCAACAACCCATTTTTGCTTCTGGCTGTGCTGGGTGACCACGCAGAAAATCGGTGCCGCCCATGCGTTTACCGCCTTCGTATTGAACTGTAACAAGCTTTAACACGGTATTTTGGCCGCAGCAAACATGAAAGTCCTTCCCTGGAAGCACTTGTCCCGGCTCACCAGCCTCATTTTCACATACCTGTGTTTCATAAATTTTAATCCGTTTTCCCTGATACACTGAGGAAGCAACCGGCCAAGGAGATAGACCGCGTACAAGATTGTGAATCTCTCTTGCTGGGCGGTTCCAGTCAATATCAGATATATCGCGGCTCAACATAGAAGCGTAACAAGTACCCTCTTCCCCTTGCGGCCTACACTTTAATGTACCTGCCTGAAGCTCGCGAAGCGTTTGTATCAATACCTTTGAGCCTAGCACCTGTAAACGGTCAAACAATTCTCCTGATGTTTCATTTTCAAGAATCTTTGTTTCTTCCATCAGTAGTATGTCGCCGGTATCCAACCCTACATCCATCTGCATGGTAGCGACTCCGGTTTTTTCATCCCCGTTTATCACTGCCCACTGTATTGGAGCTGCGCCACGGTACTTTGGCAAAAGAGAAGCATGAACGTTAATGCACCCATGTGGTGCAATTTGCAATATTTCTTTTGGCAGTAATTTGCCGTATGCAACTACAATAATAACCTCAGGCTGAAGAGAAGCCACCAGCTCAGCGGCCTCTGGTGTACGAAGCGTTGTAGGCTGATATACGGGAATATCGTATTTGAGCGCAAGCTCTTTTACCGGTGGCGGTGCAAGCGTGTAGCCTCTGCCCCTTGGTTTATCCGGCTGCGTAAATACGGCGCAAACTTCATGGCCTTCATCAAGCAAAGCCTGCAAACAGGGAACAGCAAAATCTGGTGTTCCCATAAAAACAATCCGCATGGATTCTTCCTCCTGTTTGGGTTATTCCATGTCATCCTCAGAAAGGATGCGACTGGCGCGCTGCTTAAATACAATACCATTTAGATGATCTGTTTCATGGCAAAAGGTTCTTGCCAAGAACTCCGTTCCCTCTATTTCAAAAAAGTTTCCTTTTCTGTCCTGTGCGCGAACTTTTACGTGATTGGGGCGCTTCACCATACCATATTGACCCGGGAACGATAAGCATCCCTCTGCGCCATCCTGTTCGCCATCGCTTTCAAGGATTTCGGGATTAACCAGCTCAATGATGCTGTCATCCTCAATATTCACTACAATGATAGCACGGCGCAGAATCCCCACCTGATTGGCAGCCAGACCGGCTCCATTGGCTGCAAGCACAGTTTCTGTCATATCATCTAAAAGTATTGCCAGCTTCTCATCAAATTTTTCAACCGGACGGCAAGTTTTATTCAAAATAGGGTCGCCGTCCTGCACAATATTACGAATTGCCATTGTACATTCCTCCATTACACGATGAATTAAAAGTAAACAAAGCCCGATATACCCCACCAAAGGCTTTGTTCTGTATATTTCTTTATAAGGCAGACATTGGATTTGTATCTACAAAAGCAGTAACCTGAGAAAAGCGTCGGTCAGCCGAAAATTGAATGATGAGGCGCGATAGCAACTCGCGTAATTTCTTGTCGTTTCTGCACTTAATAAGCAACTGATACCGATATTTGTTGCTAAGCTTGGTTACCAAAGCCGGGGACGGATCAAGCACGCGCATGGGGAGATTTGAATACTCTGCACCTGCTAGATTACGAAGTAAATTCATAAAATACAGGCTGGCATTACACACTTGTTCTTCCCGTAGCCCTACAAAACCGATTAATACAAAATCTGCAAAAGGTGGGTACAGCATTGCCCTACGAAACTGAATCTCTTCCTTATAGAAAGTGGCGTAATCCTGTTCCGCAGCAAGGCGAATCACCCGATTTTCAGGTGTAAACGTTTGAATAATCGCTCGACCGCAACGTTCCCCTCGGCCAGACCTGCCAACCACCTGCGTCAACAAATCAAATGAGCGTTCGGAGCTACGAAAATCATCTCCGTACAGAGATTGATCTGCAGAAAGAACACCAACCAACGTGACATTTGCAAAATCGAGCCCTTTGGCTACCATTTGCGTGCCAACAATCATATCGTAGTCTCCATTTTCAAAACAGCGAAGCTTTTTTTCATAAGAAAAGCGACCCATTGTGCTGTCAGTATCGAGCCGCAAAACGCGTGCCTGAGGGAATAACTGCGATAATTGTTCCTCTGCCCTTTGCGTTCCCGCCCCAGAAAAGCGAACCTCATCCTGCCCACAGGTTGGGCATTTGCGGGTTGCTGGAACAGAGTAACCGCAATAATGGCACATTAAGCGATGGTTTGCTGCGTGGTATGTTAAAGAAATACTGCAATTGGGGCAGCTTACCGCTGTGCCACACGATTTACAGGTCGCAAAAGTGTGGTAGCCACGCCGGTTTAACAGCAAAATGGATTGTTCCCCTTTTGCAAGATTCTCTGTTAGAGCTTCTTTTAACGCCCCGCTGAATACACTCGTATTGCCGGATAAAACCTCTTGGTTCATATCTGCAATGGTCACCTGCGGAAGCTGTGCTGCACCGTACCGACTAGGCAGCGGGTGCATGGAATACCTGCCTATCTGCGCAAAATAAGAAGTTTCTACACTTGGAGTGGCAGAGCAAAGCAGTAAAAGTGCTTTGTGGTGCGCACAGCGGAATTTAGCAACATCTCTTGCGTGATAGCGCGGTGTAGATTCCGATTTATAAGTCGACTCCTGCTCCTCATCCATGACAATGAGTCCCAAATTTTCAAAAGGTGCAAATACCGCCGAACGGGTACCTACAACAATTTTTGCCTGTCCGTTTTTCGCGCGCTTCCATTCGTCAAGTCGTTCTCCCAGTGAAAGTCCGCTGTGAAATACCGCAACCTGTTTGCCGTATCTTTGGTGAAACAAAGCAACCGTCTGTGGTGTTAGCGAGATTTCGGGCACCATTACAATAACGCACCGGCCGTCTGCAATTACATCTTCAATCAAGCGCATATACACTTGTGTTTTTCCGCTGCCAGTAACACCATATAACAATGAAGCCGCCGCACCGGAACGATACCGGCTCAAAAGTCCCTCGTACGCCTGTTGTTGTTCGTCGGAGAGTGAAATCTCCCACCCCTGTTCCGACTTCTGTGCTTTTTCGTACGGGTTGCGATATTGTTCCTCCTCATAATAGGAGGCGAACCCTTTTTTGACCAAGGCATCCGGTACAGACACCGTAACCCCTGCAAAATAGCACAGCTCTTTGACCGAAACACTCCCAATAGATTGCAAAATATCGAAAACCTCTTTCTGTTTTGGGGAAAGGGAATCCGAGATTTCTTTCTCACTGAGGCGAATCATTTTGCGTGTCGCATCGCCTACTCTGCGATTTGCAGCATTTTCTTTACGAATGATTCCTTTCGAACACAAACGCTCTAGAATTGATGTATTTGGGGAATCAACCAATTGTAAAAGTTCATCCTCAACAGCAGGCTTTTGGGAAAGCCGTTTTAAAAGCATATGCTCCGTTTCGGTTAACTCTAGCTCTGCTGCTTTTGATAAGGGTGCATTCAATACATATTGAGTCGAAATTCTAAAATTAATACCCGTGGGAAGAAGAAGTTTGACTGCATCAAAAAAACTGCAAAAATAGCGTTCCTTCAGCCAGCGAACCAAAAGAACCTGCTCTGCGGTAAGCAAGGGTGATTTGTCTAGCACCGCTGTAATAGGCTTTAGCAGCTCAGGCTGCTCACAGGGCTGCAAAGAAAGAACCATACCCTGCCTTCTGCGGTTGCCATTACCAAAAGGCACCATTACCCTGCAGCCTACTTCCGCCTGCATACCTGAGGGCAGAAGATAGGTAAACTCTTTGTCAAAGTGAAATGCCGTATTTTCAACAGCAACGCCTACCGCAGTATTTTGTTCCATCAAGCTAATTCACCTTCCGGAATCACTCCGCCGTAAAAGAATCTGAAGAAGCATCTTCTTTGGGAGCAATGATTTTATATTTGTGTTGTATAAAATCGCGCACAGCCAAATCAACTGGCTTTTCAATAAGAATGTCTCCGGCCTTTTCGGCTTCCTCCGCAATTTCGCGGGCACGTTTGGCAACGGCAACAACTATGGAGTATTGGCTCAAATTTGGTGTAGAAAAAGCTTCATTTGATGGTCTTAGCATAATTCATCATCCTTTCAATGTTAGCATCGGCACGGCTAAAGCGAAGCTTCTCTGCACATAAAATGGAACAGATTTGCTCTACTGCATGGTCAACCGTGTCATTTACAATTAAATAATCATAGTGGTTTGCTTCTAATATTTCACCGCAGGCAGATTCCATTCGTTTTTGAATCACTTCTTCGGAATCAGAAGCACGGTGTCTTAGGCGAGATTCCAAAACCTCCAGCGATGGCGGCAGCAGAAAAACACTCACGCAATCGGGGTTCTTCTCTTGAATTTGGGCGCCGCCCTGCACCTCAATTTCTAAAATAACGTCATACCCTTGTTTCTGCCATTCGCGTACTGGGCCTGCGGGTGTACCATAATAGTTGCCGCAGTACTCGGCATATTCCAGCATCTCCCCTTGCGCAATCATTTCTTGAAAGCGTTCGCGGGTTACAAAGTAATAGTCCTTCCCATCTACCTCACCGGGTCTTGGCGCTCGGGTGGTAGCAGAAACCGACAAACGTACGGAATCGTTTTGGCGGAGCAGCTCATGCAGCACCGTATCCTTTCCTACACCAGACGGTCCCGAAAATACCAGCATTAAGCCGTTAGTCATCCTCTTCCAGCTCCTCATCCGCAATATCTTCATCCCTGTCATTTAGCCGATTGGCTACTGTCTCGGGCTGAACTGCAGACAGAATCACATGATCGCTGTCTGTAACGATTACAGCACGGGTACGCCTGCCATAAGTAGCGTCAATTAAAGTACCGCGCTCCTTGGCGTCTTGTATAATGCGCTTAATCGGTGCGGATTCAGGGCTGACAATTGCCACCAGACGATTGGCGGACACCATATTGCCAAAACCAATATTTATTAGCCTCATGCCGTATTTCCTCCTAAGAATAACTATTCAATATTCTGAATCTGTTCTCGAATCTTTTCAATTTCAGCTTTCATGTTTACCACCATGTAGGCAATTTGAGAATCGGATGCCTTTGAACCGATAGTATTGGTTTCGCGGTTCATCTCCTGTACCAGAAAATCCAATTTTCTGCCGATTGCTTCAGAGGATTCCAGCATTGACTTTAACTGGTCAAAATGACTACGTAGGCGAACCGTTTCTTCCGCCACGGCAATTTTGTCAGCAAAAATAGCGGCCTCAGTTAGAATACGCTGTTCTTCAATGTTAGTATCGTGCAGAACATCCTGTAATCTGTTGAGCAGCTTTTGCTGGTACTCCTGCACAGTAATGGGAGAGCGTTCCTCCACCGCCTGTACCAAAGTTAAAATTGCCTGGGCACGAGCCTGAATATCTTCTCTTAGACGCGTTCCCTCTCGTTCTCTCATTTGAAGAAGTTGATCCAACGCCTGCTGTGCTATTTGAGAAACACATTCCCAAATTTGGTCTTCGTCTTCCGGCGTGCGGTGTACGGTAAAAATATCGCTGTACCGAGCCAGCCCCATCACAGAAATATCATCTCTCAAATCATATTTATCCCGAATTTCTTTGAGTGCATTCAAATATCCCGCAGCCATAGAATGGTTTACAAGAACCTGAGCGTCAGCATCCTCCAAAGTTTCAACCGAAACAAATACGTCTACTTTACCACGAGAAATTCTCTGCTGCAGCAAAGTTTTTAGCTTTTCATCCAGAAAAGAATAGCCTCTGGTTGTTTTTGAATTGAATTCAAAATACCTGTGATTGACTGATTTGATTTCAACTATGATATATCGCCCGTCCAGGGTTCCTTCTGCGCGGCCATACCCCGTCATACTTTTTATCATGGCGTATCATCCCAACGTTAGTAAGTTTAGAAAAGCATTCGCTTTTAAAGTATTATCACTTCATTTTACCAGTTTTAGTACACAATTGCAACCATCGTCATGATGCAGGATTCTACAAAAAGCAATTCAGTGAATCCCTTAAAAGGTTATAGTACGGAAGAACAGTCCCAGCGCCTTTATGGGCCCTGGGACTGTTATTTCATAACCTGTTATTTCATCAAACCGGGTGAACCTGCTTTTCTTCATTGGCAAGCTTGCTGTTAATGCCATATTTGGCATCACGGCGCTTTTTGAAGAAGTCTTCCGCTACCTTCGGGAATTGAGCGTAAGAGAGAACATCCTCTTCCTGCTCTGTCCACTGTGCGGCTTCTTTCCGGAGTGTTTCCAGCTCAGGAGAGAGAAGATCTGCAGGGCGGCAAGTGATTGGGGTTTCATCGCCAATAATCTTTTTCTGGAATGCAGGATCAATTTCTACCGGAGTTTTTCCGTACTTACCGGCAACCATATCCTTAAATTCCTTGGTGCACATTTTGTAGCGCTCGCCCGTGATTACATTGAACACAGCCTGAGTGCCAACAATCTGCGAAGTGGGTGTTACCAGAGGCGGATAACCGGAGTCCTGACGAACACGCGGTACCTCTTTGAGCACTTCTTCCAACTGGTCAGCCTTGCCAGCTTGCTTGAGCTGAGAGAGCAGGTTGGATAGCATTCCGCCGGGAACCTGGTAATGCAGAGCCTTTGTATTGGTAGCCAGCATAGAAGGATCGAGCAAACCGTTTGCGATATACTTATCGCGCAGTACCATGAAGTACTCACGGATTTCGTTAAGCAATACCAAATCCAAACCAGTGTCGTACTCCGTACCCTCAAACGCTGCAACAATGGATTCTGTTGGAGCATGAGAAGTTCCCAGCGCCAGCGGAGACATTGCGGTATCAATCAAATCGACACCTGCTTCTACACCCTTTATCATGCACATAGAGGCAAGACCGGAGGTGTAGTGCGTATGAAGCTGAATCGGCAGATCCACTGCAGATTTGAGTGCCTTTACAAGCTCTTCCGTGCGATAGGGAGTCAGTAACGCAGCCATATCTTTAATGCAGATTGAATCGGCACCTGCCTCCTGAATCCGTTTTGCGTAGTCGATATAATACTCATTGGTAAACACGGGGCCGGTTGTGTAAGAAATACCAACCTGAGCGTGTGCGCCCTCTTTTTTTGCTGCCTTAATGGCACGTTCCAAGTTGCGAAGGTCGTTAAGAGCGTCGAATATACGGATAACATCAATTCCGTTTGCTACACTGCGCTGCACAAAATAATCTACCACATCATCTGCATAATGGCGGTAACCAAGCATGTTTTGGCCGCGGAACAGCATTTGCAGCTTAGTTTTGGGGCAAAGACGGCGAATGGTACGCAGTCTGTCCCAAGGGTCTTCGTTCATAAAGCGCAGGCAAGAGTCAAACGTAGCTCCACCCCAGCACTCTAACGAGTGAAAGCCCACTTCATCCAGCTTTGGTAGTATCGGAATCATCTCATCGGTGGACATTCTGGTAGCAATCAAGGACTGATGCGCATCGCGCAAAACCGTTTCTGTAATTCCAATCTTTTTAACCATAATTCAGCCTCCCCTTACTGGAAGGATACAAGAGCTTCGCCGGGATTAACGACGTCACCCTTTGATACATGAATTCCTGCAACAACACCGTCTTCAGCAGCCATGATTTCATTTTCCATCTTCATCGCTTCCAAAATCATAAGAGGCTGACCTTTTTTAACAGAATCGCCAGCAGAAACAAGAATATTTAAAATAGTGCCGGGCATAGGAGCGCTAACTGTTTTCGCGCCTGCGGCCGGTTTTTCTGCCTTAGGAGCAGGAGCCGGGGCAGGAGCAGCAACAGGAGCCGGAGCTGCTACTACCGGAGCGGGAGCAGGTGCGGCAACAGGAGCCGGGGCAGCCACTACCGGAGCCGGAGCTGCTGCGCCAGTTTCTTCAACCTGAACATTATAAGCTACACCATTAACGGTGACTACAAGATTTCTCATTTTTAAATCTCCTTTTTATTCATGAATATAAAACGATTCTAAATTTACATTGGAATGTTGCTGTGCTTTTTCGGCAAGGTAGAAACACGCTTACCAGCCAGCATTTCCAAGTGAGAAACCAGTTTTTGTCTGGTTTCTTCCGGAAGAATAATATCTTCCACATAACCGTCAGCTGCGGCAGCAAACGGTGAAGCCTGAGTCGTTTTATAGTCTTCAATCAGTTCTTTGCGCTGCTCAATTGGATTCTCAGAACCAACAAGCTCATTGCCAGACTGGAACAAAGCCGCAGCAGCAGGAGAAATGGGAGATACTACGGCACTCGTCCATGCCATTGTAATATCTGCATTTGCGCCTCGACCGGCAGTAGCAATATAGAAAGCGCCTACTGCCTGGCCAGAAATAACTGTGATTTTAATTGTGGTAGCCTCAGAATACGCAGCGGAAAGCTTTGCAGCCTCACGCAGAGAAGCAAACTTGTCTGCATCCACAATCGTGATAAGGGGCAACGAAAACGCATCGCAGAAGCGCACAAAACGTGCAGCCTTTGAGCAGCAGTAAGAGCCAACGATTCCGCGATAAGAAATTACACCAACAGAGGCACCATTAATAAGAGCCAAGCCGGTAATTGCAGAAGTACCATACTCGGGGCTGAACTCCATAAAGCTATCGTCATCCACTACCGCAGTGATAATATCGGTAACTTTTGCGCCTTCCTGCAACTCAGAACCACTGCAAACACCGAGGGTATCTGCTTCGGGGGCAAGAGACAGGTTATTGGAGGGCAGGCGGCTAACCAGCTTGCGGGCGCGCTCAATTGCCTCTTCCTCTGTCTTTTCTACCCAGTGGGCTAGTCCTAGTTTAGCGGCGGCCTTTGCCGAGCCATCTTCATCTGCTGTTTCAACGGTAAAGGTAGCCTTTTCCGCCATAACTACAAAATCAGCACCTGCCGCAATGAGTGCGGAAGTTCCTACGCAGGGACCAACCACAACAGAAATTTGAGGAACCACGCCAGAAAGGTTGTTGCTTTTCAGCAAAATCTCACCATATGCTGCGAGCAGCTCTGCTCCTTCATTTAAATGTCCACCAACGGAATCATAGATTCCTACAACCGGTGTACCGGTTTTCAGCGCCAGATCATACAGTTTACGAATCTTGTATGCTTGCGCTTTGGACATTGCTCCTCCGTCCACTTCGCTGTCTTGAGCAAAAACATAGACGGGCATTCCGCTGACACAGCCAAAGCCTGTTACGACCTCCGCTGCATGGTCTGCAGATTTTGCATAAGCATCCAGTTCCTGAAAGGAGCCTTCGTCTACCAAGAGAGATATACGCTGATATACTTTCTTACTCCCAGCAGCATCGCGAGCGCTTTGTAGCAATTCTTTATTGCCGACAACACTCATGTTTTCGTTCCTCCATTCCTTTGCAATATACTAAATTTTTCACGTTACTGATCATACAGATGACTTTGAACTTCGCCCAAAATCGTTCTTCCCTCTCCGAAAAAGCGAAATTGAATTCACAATCCTGCAATCAATACTTGGTAATTATTATACTGTATTCCCAGGGGAATAACAAGACAAAACACACAAAAAATTCAATTACAATAAGGAAAAAACGGAATGTTCATAGGAAGAACCATTCCGTTTTTATTATTATTTATGAGAAGAATATCTTGGTTTATGCTTAACGGCGGGCTTTACCGAAGTTTTAGAATGCGCAAGCTCTATTTCTGGTGCTTTCTCTTCTTTTGCTGCCGCCAACAACCGTTTTACCTCATCTCCAGTCAGGTTTCTCCACTGTCCCGGCTGAAGCATTCCAAGCTTTACCGGGCCAATCGCAATGCGCTTGAGCCGGGCAACATCCAGCCCTAAGGCTTCACACATTTTGCGAATTTCGCGGTTACGGCCTTCATACAAAACAATTTCAAGAACAACACGGCCGGGCTCTTGCGATACAATGCGAACATTTGCGGGTGCTGTTTTCTGTCCGTCAATCACAATACCAATAGCAATCTGCGTTAACTGGTCTTCTGTTACACTCGGGCGAACCGTAACACGATATGTTTTTGGAACATGCTTTGACGGGTGCGTAATTGCGTTTGCAAATGCACCATCATTCGTCATAAGAAGCAAACCTTCCGACTCTCGGTCGAGTCGGCCTACCGGGTAAACGCGCTCCGGTATTTCACTTACCAGCTCTGCAACACATTTACGCTCCATCTCGTCACTCATTGTTGTAATAAACCCTCTGGGCTTATGGAGCATCACATATAAGTTTTTAGAACGCTTAACGACATTGCGCCCATGTACCGAGACTTTATCTTTGTGTACATCTACCTTATCGCCTATTTTCGCTACCATTCCATTTACACGCACAGCGCCAGCGGCAATCATTTCCTCCGCTTTTCTGCGAGAAGCAATGCCGCTGTCAGCGAGCATTTTTTGTAGTCTTACGTCTTTTGCCATAAATTACTTCCTTCTGAGTTTCCTATTTATTAGAAAATCGATTTGATTCTGTCCCATATTTTTTCCATCTTGGTTTTTTCCGGTTGGTGTATTTCTATCGCCTGCTCTGCTAAGAGCGGAGCTTCGGCTATCACTTTTCCATCCAGTAAATACTTTACGGAGCCGAGCATTTCCCCTTCACGTACTGGAGCATATACAAAGTGAGGCAGTTCAACCCGCTGCTCAATCCTATTTATATCATCTTCCATAACGGAAACATCCTCTACTAGACCGGCAGTGACTAAAACATTTTCTGCCTTACCACCCACAACCGGTATTGTATAACGCAAATCCGTTGTATTCGGTGTAAAGGGTTGCAGTTTTGAAAAGCCATAATCATAGAGCTTGATATGGTCATCCCAATCATTTGGAGCATTGAGTGTAACCGCCACAAGACGCACACTTCCGCGCTGCGCTGCACTGACCAAGCACCGACCAGCTTTTTTGGTAAAGCCAGTCTTTATTCCAATACTGTCTGGGTACAGGCTGAGCAACCGGTTATGGTTGCCATAGCGAATGGTTTGCTCTGGATTCACAAATTTAACTGTCATTTGTTTTTGCGATACAATACTGGCAAAACGACTGTTATTGAGCGCTTCCGCACCCAAAAGAGCCATATCGTACGCCGTAGAATAATGCAGCTCTGAATCCAGACCCGACGGCGTTACAAAATTGGTGTTCTTCATTCCAATTTCTTTCGCACGAGCATTCATAAGCTTTGCAAATTCGGCAGAGGTTCCCGCCATTGCAATTGCCGCTGTGTTCGCCGCATCATTGCCTGAGACCATCATCATGCCAACTGCAAGATCACTCAAATGAATTCGATTGCCGGGCATTAGACCCATTGAAGAGCCTTCCACACGAACCATTTCATCTGTAACGGTTACAACGGAATCTTTTACTTCTGATCGCTCCAAAGTCAGCAAAGCGGTCATGATTTTTGTAGTGCTGGCCATAGGCAGCCGAAGGGAATCCTGCTTTGCATACAATACCTTACCGCTGTCTGCATCAATGAGCACCGCTGCTTTGGCAGAAACCACAGGCATGCCAGTTTTTTGTTCTTGAGTTTCTGCAGATACTAAGGGGAAAACCGAAAGCATGAACACAGAGGCGGTCAGCACCGCAATTACCTTTTTTACCAATCATATCACCCACCTGCTAATCTATAAAGAAAGCCACCAGAAAGAACAAATAAATAAAACCTGTCTGTGGCAATCATATGCAGGTGAGCTACGGTTTAGTAGTTAGATTTGTGGATCGTCCAGTTTAGTTGACGAAGTGGACGACGCAGCCTTTTTCGCTTTTTTCTGGCCTATCATATCGTTCACTTTATCAAACACTTCAGGCACCATACCAATTACACGGTCTATAGAACCATGGTAAGGGTCAACCTGCATCATACGTACAACTCCGCCGCTGATTGTAAGGAAAGCAACCGGCTGAATGGTAATACCCGCAGCGGCACCGCCGCCGAACATATTCTTCTCCCCAACGGTTTTCACCGGAAGGTCGGAGCCGCCGGAGCCAAAGCCATACGAAATTTTAGAGACCGGAATAATGATGGTTCCATCCGGTGCGGTAATCGGGTCGCCAATAATCGAATTTACGTCTACCATTTGCTTAATTTTTTCTAATGTAGTATCCATCATACCTTGAATAGGATGTTCGCTCATTTTATTACACCGCTCTTTCTGTTGTCGTTCTTATTTTTTATAACTTTTCTGCCGCTTTACCGGCAATTTTATTCTGGTTATTTTCTTTCTTTTGGCGGAGAACCATTTTAACATATCGCAACAGTGCATACAACCCTGCGGCAACGATAAATACCAATCGAACGCTGCCATTCATGTGCATTTGTGCCGATAACTCTTCCTCATTAAAATTGGGAGTAATACGCACATCATAGTGCTTGCAGTGAAAAGCGGTAACCAAGGTTCCCGCAGCAGGGTAAACAAGCCCGCTTACCGTGCCGTAGAGCACCGCCGTCTCAGCAGCATCCTCCGCACCAAGTCTTACGTGAATTTTCAGCTCGTTTAAATAGAAGTGAGAAAAGATTCGCTTCGCCACACCAGTGGCAATGGAAGCCAGCTCAGAAAGAAAATGTAGGAAGCCCGCAAATCCTCGTTCCTTTATTATATCCCGCAGAGACTGCTTTTTCTCTGGTTCGTCTTTCTTTTTCTTATCTTTTTTCTTTTTGTCGGCCTCTTGTTCGGGTACTTCTTCTGTTGGAAAGAGATATTGAAAAAATAAATACTTTATTTCTCCTGAAAAACCGTTTTCCATTTCAAAAAGCAAACTGATTTTCACTCGAACCGCAAGTAAGAGCGCCAATACACCAAGAAGACCTAGTATTACCCAAACCCAAGCCATTGGCGCACCCCCTTTTTATGCTTTCATCGTATTTTCAGCGGCTTCTAAATCTTCTTCCGTTTCTTCCTCATTGTTTTGGGGCAAAGGAGGAAGATCACGTAAAGAAGAAAGATTCATACAACGCAAAAAGTTGGAAGTTGTACCATAGAGCAGCGGGCGCCCGGGCAAATCCAGTCTGCCGCGCTCTTCTACCAGCCCTTTTTCACACAGGTTCGAAATAACGCCGGAGCTATCCACTCCGCGTACTTGTTCCACAAACGCTTTGGTAACCGGCTGTTGGTAAGCAATTACCGCTAGCACCTCCATGGCAGCTTGTGAAAGAGGAGCATTTCGCCTTAAATCCAGTGTGCGCCGTACGGTTTCTCCATATTCATCCACACTGCACATTTGGTATTGATTTTCTAGTTGTATTATTTGAATGCCTTTTGCAGACTGATTAAATGTGTCCATTACACTCTTCATTAATTTTGCAGCCGTATTGCGGTCTAGTTCCAACGCTTCTGCTATTCGGTCCAGCGGTACAGCATCGCCGCTAGAAAACAGGATCGCCTCAATTGCTCCCTGTAATTTTTTTATTTCCATCGTTCCCCACCGCCAGTCAAGGTAATCGTCGTTCCGTTTTCTTCCTCCTTCACCTGAACACGGTGGTTTTTCACCAGCTCAAGTACCGCTAAAAAGGTTGCTACTAAATCAGTTTTCTGCCGACTTTCGCTAAGAAGGTCATAAAACGGCATGCTGCGTTTCTTCCACAAGTGGCGCAGCACAAAGATAATCCGTGAAGCAACGGATACCGGCTTACGTGTAACAATCCCCTCAAAGGATTTTGCCGGGGGTGGCAAAAAGCGCTTGCCCCTCCCCGCTGCACTAAGGTATGCTGCAACAAGCTCGTCCGGATTGTGAGAGCGGCTATACGCACGCTCCGGCGGCAAAGGTGCCGGCTCACGCACAAACGAATCGCGGGTAAAGAGCTCCGCTAATTGTAATGCGGTGCGCTTCCATTCCTGGTATTCCATTAATTGCCCGGCAAGTTCTCGCCGCAGCTCTTCTGCCTCTTCATTTTTTGGAAGAAGCGAAACGGTTTTTAAATAGACCAATCTCGCAGCCATCTCTAAAAACTCACTGGAGACTTCCATCTGCTCTTCCTGCATTTGCTCAATTTGCTCCATATACTGGCTGAGAAGCTCAGATATGGAAATATTGCAGATTTCAACCTTATTTTTAGAAATGAGCGCCAAAAGAAGGTCGAGAGGCCCATCAAATACGTCCAGATGATAGGACAGCTTTTCCATGTTTAAAAAAGACCAAGCAATTGGAACGGCAAAGCCGCCAACCACTGAATTGCCGATTGCACAACAGACTGCATGATACCCAGCGGCAAATCAAGCACGCCAAGAAACAAAAGCGCAAACAAAGCAATCATAATAAACTGCTGGTTCTGGTAATAGCGATACGTAGCACGGTCAGACATAAATGCTGTTACAATTCTGGAGCCATCCAGCGGAGGAAGCGGAATCAAATTAAATACCGCCAGCATGACATTAATGGCAATGTAATACTGAAAGAACACCGCAATACCAATCATAAGAGCTTGCGGTATGCTACCAATAAACAAATAGCAAATGTTCAGCAGAATAGCCCCCACCAAAGCGGCAAGAACATTGGAGACTGGCCCCGCCAAAGCGGTGATTGCCATGTCTCTTTTAGGATTTCTAAAATTGCGAGTATCTACCGGCACGGGCTTTGCCCAGCCAAAACCAAACAGCAGTATGGCAAGTGCACCGAGAGGGTCAATGCTTGCTAAGGGGTTAATCGTTAAACGCCCTTGGTAAGCCGCTGTATTGTCTCCAAGCTTTTTTGCCATCCACGCATGGGCATATTCGTGCATTGGTAGCACGCAAAAAATGATGACTAGAACCGCTAAAATCTGCATCACCAGGTTAATCATATTAATTGATTGGCCTCTGGAAATGGATTGAATTACTTGATAAAGCATTGTTACCGCCTTTCGCAGTATGGCAGCTAATTTCACTTTTGTTGTACATTCAGAAATCTGAGTACGAGGCTTTGGAATAAATAACTGAAAAAACGCTTCCAATTTAGAATGCAAAACATAAGCTACTGCCTATACGTAAAAGTGTATGATTTGTTAGCATTATAATACGTTTTCCAATAAAAGACAAGAGAATGTTCCCTTCTGTCATGTGCTGCAAACGCCTAAATAGCCCGTTTTTTGGTTGTTTTTTGCAATTCATGTGGAAATGAGTGAAAAAAAGCTTGCAATTCCCTTGTGGATTTGCTAGAATATTCTTCGTAGTTTAAAGCCCTTTAAAGGAGGTGCAGACACATGGCGAAGTGTGAGGTTTGTGGCAAGGATATTGCTTTCGGTATAAAAGTTTCTCATTCTCACAGACGTGCGAACAGAACTTGGAAGCCCAATGTAAAACGCGTAAAGGCAGTTGTTAACGGCAGTCCGAAGCGTATTTACGCCTGCACCCGTTGTTTACGTTCTAACAAAGTGACTCGTGCAGTTTGATAACGTAAAACCGGAGAAGTTTAGAGGAGCCTAAACCAGGTTCCTTTTTTCTTTTTTTATTACGAATGAATTCAAATTATAACACTCTTCTTTGCTGTATCGCAAGAAGAGTGTTTTCTTTCTATAATAATTAAATACTATATTATTCAATTATACAAAGATAAAAAAACACTCACCTTAATTATTAGGTTTTATTTTTAATAAAACCTAATAATTAATCAGAGTTACACCCGCATGTAAAAACCCACCGGCATAACCGGTGGGTTTTCTGATAACGAAATTATTCAGGAGGTAACGCTTTGCGAGAACGAAGGCTTACCTTCTTTTCTGAACCGTCTAAAATACGTTTTATATTCGCCCGGTGTTTTACAAATATAATACAACCAATAATAAAGGAAGAAATGGTTGCCACTACAACATAAGAAAGCGGCACCGTAGCACTGGAATGGTAATCGTAGAAATAAGTAAGAAAGAAGGTGGCGAAGGGATAAATTCCTGCACCGCACAACGAACCAAGAGAAACCATTTTAGAACAGATTACCGCAATAAAGAACGCTGCCCAAACAATTAAGGATACACGCCAGTCGATAATCATAATCATAGCAATGGAGGTCACTACACCCTTACCGCCACGAAAACCAAAGTACAGTGGGTAAATATGACCCAGAATACACACAATGCCCGCAATATATGCACCTGTTTGCTCTATCACCATTGGGTCAATCGCAGGAATCTGAAAAAAGTAGCTGAAAATAGCTCTGCCCGCAACAACAGCCAAAACACATTTTAGAAAATCACATAGAAAAGTCAATGCTGCTGCAAGTCTGCCCACAGAGCGGAGTACATTTGTTGCACCGGCATTCCCACTGCCCATTTGCCGAATATCGGTCTTTTGACCAAATAAGCGAGTAATTAAAATGGATGAGTTCACACTGCCTAGAAGATAAGCTACAAGTGCGGTTAAAAAAATTGCTAGAAAAATGTTTTGTAGATTCTCCAAAGAAAGCCCTCCCCCTTATTTGTCTCCGCGCTCCCGAACGATCATGCGAATCGGGGTGCCTTCGAGCCCAAAGGTTTCACGAATTCGATTCTCTAAATAGCGCTGATAAGAAAAATGGAATAAGTCAGCAGAATTAACAAAACAAATAAACGTCGGTGGCTTAACAGAAGCCTGGGTAATGTAATAAATCTTAAGGCGTTTACCCTTATCCGTTGGAGGCTGTACACGAGCCGTAGCTTGAGCCAAAATATCGTTCAGCACACCGGTGCTAATACGAAGGGCATTCATACTGGCAACGTGCTGAATCGTCTCAAAAAGTTTATCTACCCTTTGCCCTGTATGAGCTGAAATAAAAATAATTGGCGCATAGGACATAAAGGAAAAATCGTTTTCCAATTGCTTACGGTATTCTGCCATGGTATGGCCATCTTTTTCTACCGCATCCCACTTATTGACCGCAATCACACAGCCCTTGCCCGCTTCATGCGCACGGCCTGCTACCTTAGAATCCTGCTCGGTAAAGCCCACAGTAGCGTCAATCATAATAACGCACACATCGGAACGCTCAATTGCCATTTCGGCTCTTAAAATGCTGTAACGCTCAATGGAGTCCTCCACCTTATTCTGGCGGCGGATACCTGCAGTATCAATTAAAATGAAAGTTCCTGATTCATTTTCAATACGAGTATCAATCGCATCACGCGTGGTACCAGCAATATCGGATACGATACTGCGGTTTTCACCGGATACATAGTTAATTAGAGAAGATTTACCCACATTCGGTTTACCAATAACCGCAACACGGATAACCTCTTCCTCGTCCTCTTCCCCATTATCCTGCGGGAAGAATTCCACTACACGGTCGAGTAGATCACCCGTGCCATGGCCGTGAACGGACGAAACACCAACCGGCTCACCAAGCCCTAAATTATAGAATTCATAAAACTCTGGCGGGGGCTCACCAATTCTGTCGCATTTATTCACACACAGAATAACCGGTCTTCCGCTTTTTTGCAGCATGGCCGCTACCTCCATATCCGTTGCAACCACACCGGACTGAAGATCGGTAACCATTATAATAACATCCGCAGAATCAATCGCAAGCTGTGCCTGTGCACGCATTTGCGATAAGATAATATCCTTCGATTCAGGCTCGATACCGCCCGTATCAACTAGGCTAAATTTATGATTGATCCATTCGCAATCACCAAAGATACGGTCTCTGGTAACGCCGGGAGTATCCTCTACTATAGAAAGGCGCTGGCCAATCAGCTTATTAAATAATGTGGATTTTCCCACATTCGGCCGGCCAACAACCGCCACAATTGGTTTGATCAAATTGCACTTCCTCCTAATGCCGCACAGTGCGGCTCTTATCTGAATAATTCTAAAAACATTATTCTTTTAACACGTTTGATTATGGCATTTAATTGGCGATTCGTCAAGTAATTCTGCCATAAAAACGTGAAAACACTTCCCTTGTTTTGTGTCGTATTACACCCATTTAAAACAGTTTTACCACTGCACTTTTATGGTCATAGCTAGAAATTTTTATTATTACACTTTTATAAATACTACTATACTCAATAAATCATGCACAATACAGGGATTTTCGGCCAGAAAAAAACAGAGAAGGATCTCTCCTTCTCTGTTTTCCGCGAAAATGTAAAAGAAATCAAGCTTCTTTTTTCAAAACTTCTCTGCCGTTATAGGAACCGCAGCTACCGCATACTCTGTGAGACAGTTTGTACTCACCGCATTTGGGACATCTTGCTAGAGCGGGGGCGCTCAGCTTCCAAACATTGGAACGTCTCTTATTCTGTCTTGCGCTAGATAATTTTTTCTTTGGTACCGCCATTACCAGCACCTCCTTATATGTTTAAATTAATCTATCAGTTGTTTCAGAACCGCCAAACGAGGGTCTGTCTGCCGGGAAACACATTGGCACATCCCCTGATTCCAGTTTTGTCCACATTGCGGGCAAAGGCCCTTACAATCGGAAGAACACAAGAATCTGGTGGGCAGCTCCAACAAAATATCCTCCCTCAGCAGCGCATCCAAATCCAAACGATTATCTTCTGCCACAACATATACGTCGTTATCATCATTGGTTAGGGATGACACAATAATATGCGAGAAAGAAATATCATAATGGGTGCGGAACTCTGTTGTACAGCGGTCACAAGGAATTTCAAAATCAAAAACTACCCGGGCATCCAACTTAGCGGCGCCCGCATGACTTTGAACCGTTCCTGTCACCGCAACGGGGGAAGTAAACGGATGACACCCGTTTACAGTGGTAGAGGACAAAGACATTTCGTAAGAAAACGGTAGATTTTCACCGTCACTTAGCATGATCTTTTTCAGCTCAAGAATCATATCAATTACCTCGACACTACAATATGCTATTATATCGACTTGCTTCTCTTTTGTCAACAAGAAATCAGGATAAATCTGCTTTTTTTATCAAAATCAGCGGAGTTAACTCATCTGATTGTCCTGCGGGGTTGTCCTTAATCATTGCGATTAAATCTTCATCCGGCACCGTTGCCAACGTATCTGATTTACCAAAGATAACAACGCTTAAATCATTGGCATCCACCAGTAAGCAGTCTATCCCCAGCTCTTGCTGAATATCGTTACAAACTTTAACGGGTTCTTTGGGGTTCAGCAAGGCCAAATCGTGGTAGAGCTCAAAGGAAGACCCCATGTAGAAGCCATCAATTCCATCTATACCATGCCCTGCAATTTTATAGAACACACCGCGAACTCCAAACAGCTTTGTTACTGCGGAACAAAAAGATGCTAATAGAATGCGTGGCAAGCCCGCCAGGTTAATCGCAAGCTGAAGCTTATAAGGCTCGTCCATTGCAATGCCATGATTATTGGAAGAAGCAAAGCGGGATAATAACCGTGCCCAAAAGCCGATTTTTACATCTTTTTTTTCTACCACGTTGTTCTGGCACATCGAAATAATCTTTTCGCTCAAAGACAAAATATCTCCGGGCTGATATAAGGGCAGAACGTATTTTCTTACCAGCTCCACATAAGACTCGCCGCGCTGTACAAAGTGCGTTTGAATCGCGTAGCGCTGGTATTCCTGACCGTTTACCATAACAGAGTCACGCACGAAATAAGCAATTCCGTTTTCCTCACGTTTGGCTTCCGGCAGATTTCTAAACGACATAACAGATGATCTCCTCGCTGTCTTTTTGCACAAAAGCGCTGCCGGCAGCAAACACTGCCAGCAGCCCTACTTTTACAATACTGACATTTTAAAAAGTAACGGATTCGAACAGATTAAATTTCAGCAATTTCTGCATTAATGCCTTCGGGAAGCTCGTTCTGATTTAAAGATACGGAAAGAAGGATTTTGGTATTGGCCAGTTCAGACAATGCGTTTGCCTTCTCAACCAGAGAAGCCAGAGCCGCAGTATCGGAACCGATGATTTTCAATGTGGAATCAATATAAAGGTCGGTCACATCATAATTTCCTGCACAAATACCGCTAATGAAACCGTACAAGCCATCCATGCCCTGTACTCCATAAGCATCAATGTCAACTAATCTGGCTCTGTGGGAGATATCGTAAGTGAGCTTGAGCCCCTTTTCAATTACTACCACGTTACCGTCGGATTTTTTAACAGCGGCATTTGCCATTTCAATGAGTTTTTTTGTCTTTCCGGAACCTTTTTTACCAATGATGAGAGTGACCATATCAAAACTCCTCCTGCTATTTTTTAGTATTTCCGCAAAGAGCGGATTTCAATCCTGAAAGAAAAGATTCTTTCAATGTTTTAGACGAGCCTCCAACGTAGCCTGTTCAGCCTCATACCCTGGTTTGCCCAATAGAGCAAACATATTTTTCTTATAGCTTTCCACGCCAGGCTGGTCAAATGGATTAACCCCTAGCAGGTAACCTGAAATTGCACATGCTTTTTCAAAGAAATAAATGAGTGCGCCAAGTGATTTCTCTGAAAAATCTGGTACACGAAGCACAATGTTGGGAACACCGCCGTCAACATGAGCCAGAACCGTTCCTTCAAAGGCCTTTTCGTTCACATAAGACATTGTTTTCCCTTGAAGAAAATTCAGTCCATCAACATTTTCCGGGTCGTTGCCAAGTGTGATTTCTTGCTTTGCGTGCTCAAACAGTACCACCGTTTCTAAAAGAAGGCGGCGGCCGTCCTGCACGTATTGACCCATTGAATGCAAATCGGTTGAGAATATAACGGAAGCCGGGAACAAACCTTTTTGATCTTTTCCTTCGCTTTCGCCATAAAGCTGCTTCCACCATTCACACATCATTGCAAAGCACGGCTCGTAGCTTGCAAGTAATTCCACTGTTTTTCCCTTTCGGTAAAACAGGTTGCGAATGGCTGCGTATTGATAACATGAATTTTGTTTTAAATCAGGATTCAAATACTCGTCTCTTGCCTGTAAAGCACCCTGCATCAATTCCGTGAGGTTTGCCCCGCATACCGCGATTGGTAGTAAACCAACAGCGGTAAGCACCGAATACCGGCCACCTACATCGTCAGGCACTACAAAGGTTTCGTACCCTTCCTGATCAGCCAGCTTTTTCAGGGTTCCGCGAGAATGGTCTGTTGTACAGTAAATTCTTTCGCGGGCGCCTTCCTTGCCATACTTTTTCTCCAGCAATTCACGGAATACACGAAACGCGATTGCCGGTTCGGTAGTGGTGCCAGACTTCGAAATCATGTTGATAGAAACGTCTTTCCCTTCGCAAATGGAAAGAAGCTCTGTAAGGGCGCTAGAGCTGATGCTGTTGCCGGCAAAATAAATATCCGGCGTATCTTTTGAAATGGAATTATAGTACGGAGATTTTAAAAATTCGATCGCGGCACGAGCGCCTAAATAGGAACCGCCAATGCCAATTACAACAAAAACATCGGTATTGGAGCGGATTTTCGCTGCCGCTGACTGAATACGTAAAAATTCTTCCTTATCATACTCACTGGGTAAATCTAGCCAACCAAGAAAATCGTTGCCAAGGCCGCTTTTAGAATGAAGCTGCTCGTGCGCAAGCTTTACCTGGGGCTCAATCGCTTCCAGTTCGCCTGAATTCATAAAACCGGACAGATGCTGTGCGTCAAGCTTTACAGACATGAATGCTACCTCCTGTCATTTTCTGAATCCTTTTGTTTATTTTACAATATCTTGGCAGTATTTGCAAGGCGGCGGCCGCAAGAATTTACGAATAATTTACGTTATGAACCTGATTTAAAAGGAGATCATCCCCATACAAAGCTTGCAGAATACCGAAAAGAACGTCATCTTTTCAACTGCAGATTTTGCTCGTATATCGTTCTCCAAAAGAGTTTCATCTCCCAATTTATACGTAATTTTACCTATAACCTGACCGGGCTCCACGGGGGCCTCAAGAGAATCTGATAATAGAATTTGGCTTACTACCTCAGATTCTTTTCCTTTCGGAACCAGCAAAGCAGGGTTATCTGCTGTTTCGGGCTCCACAAAAGACTGCATGCCGTTTGTTACAGGTACCTTTTGTAATTCGGGCTTTTCTGGCTTTGCCATCGACCAGTTTGCGAACCCGTAATCCAGCAGCTTTGCCGCGGATGAGAAACGGTCGTCGGTGGAAGAACTGCCCAAAACAACTGCAATCAGGCTTACCTGACCTCTTGTTGCAGAAGCGCTAATACAGCTGCCGGCTTTCCCGGTTGTTCCTGTTTTCAGGCCCGTAATTCCTTTATAACTTTTAATCAGCTTATTGGTGTTTACAAGCTGCGTTTTACCGTCTCTCACATGGTCAATCCACGTGAGTGTATATTCTTTGATTTTTTCATGCTTCAGCAGTGCGGCAGACATAAGGGCAACATCATTTGCTGAGGTAAGGTGGCCTTCCTCATCTAAACCGTTGCAGTTTTTAAATGTCGTATCCTCCATTCCCAATGCTTTTGCTTTCTCATTCATCATGCGCAAGAAATCATCCTCGGTACCAGCTACATGCTCTGCCAAGGCTACGGCAGCATCATTTGCGCTCATGATGACGGTTGCTTTAATCATGTCGTTAACAGACATGGTTTCCCCTTGTTGCAGCCAAATATCGGACCCACCCATAGAGGCGGCATGCGCACTAGCTGATACCATATCGGTCAATTTGATCTTGCCGGAATCAATTGCCTCCATTACAAGCAGTAAGGTCATTACTTTTGTGATAGAAGCTGCCGGGCGTTTTTCGTGGGAGTTCTTTTCATACAACACCTTGCCGCTATTTGCTTCCACAAGAACTGCCGCAGGAGCCTTTACCTCTGCGTCTGAAATCGCCATTGCAGGAGCCGCGGCGGAAATCAGGACACAGGCAGACAAAAACACAGAGATCGTTTGTTTTTTCCAATTCACCTTTCCTACACCTCCAGCATAGAAAACCGGTATACTCCGGTTTTTTTAGAATAAAAGTTTCACCTGTTCTCTGCAATTCACCTTGGGCAGAGAAACAGAACTTGGTAATTCTTATGCCGTGTCCGTCAAATCTATCCATAAAGCAGTAAATAATCAAGAAAAGAGAAAGGATTCCGTTTTTTCGGAATCCTTTCTCTCTATTTTAAGAACCGCACCAAAAGCAATTCGTTATAACCGAACCGGTATTCCCTTTTTATTGAGGTACTCTTTTAGCTCCGGAATGGTAATTTCTCCAAAATGAAATAATGATGCTGCCAGAACGGCATCTGCTTTTCCATCGGAAAAGGCATCATAAAAATCCTTTAGGCTGCCTGCTCCTCCAGATGCAATTACCGGTACACCAACCTGGCTGGAAATAGAGGCGGTTAGCTCTAGGTCGTATCCATCCTTTGTTCCATCACAATCCATACTTGTTAAGAGGATTTCTCCTGCCCCCAGCGAAACTGCCTGTTTTGCCCATTCAACCGCATTTATCCCTGTATCAATGCGGCCTCCATTCAGGTAGACCGTCCAACCGCCGGAGTTGGATTTTTTCGCATCAATGGCACAAACAACACATTGACTGCCAAACTTTTGCGCAGCTTCACGAATTAACGAAGGGTTTCGTACCGCTGCAGAATTAACGGAAACCTTATCAGCACCAGCACGCAGCATATGCGTAAAATCTTCTACCGAGCGAATACCGCCTCCCACTGTAAATGGGATAAAAATTCGTTCTGCTACCCGCTGTACCAAATCTACCATAGCACCGCGTTCCTGAACAGTCGCCGTAATATCGAGAAAAACCAGTTCATCTGCACCTTGTTTGTCGTACAGCACCGCCGCTTCCACAGGGTCGCCTGCGTCTCGTAAATTAACAAAGTTTGTTCCTTTCACGACACGCCCGTTATTTACATCCAGACAAGGAATAATCCGCTTGGCGTACATTAATATCTCCCCCTCTTTTTCTGGCCGGCTTGAGCAATTTTTGCAAAGTTTTTCAGCATTAGCAAACCCGCTTGACCACTTTTTTCCGGGTGAAATTGAGTGGCAAAAATATTCTCGTATTGCACAGAAGCATCAATCGTTACGCCATATTGCGTATGCGATGATACAATTTCACGTTTGGGGGACTGAAGATAAAAGGAATGGACAAAATAGACGTAAGATTGCTCCGCAACATCGGTAAAAAGACCGTACGGTTGGTCTAACGACAAGGAGTTCCAACCCATATGTGGAATCTTAAGTCCATCACCATTTGGTATACGGCTGATTTTCCCAGGAAATACAGAAAGCCCCTTTACACCGGGTGATTCTTCGCTTTCCTCAAACAAAAGCTGCATTCCTAAGCAAATTCCTAAAAATGGGCGTCCGCTCGCAATAAAATCCAGTAAAGGTTGGCAAAGCTTTGCTTGCTCTAAAGAGGCGGCGGCATCTCCAAAGGAGCCCACACCGGGTAAAACAACCGCTTGCGACTGAATCAGCTTCGCGGCATTATGGGTCACCTCCACCTCTGCACCAATAAAACGAAACGCATTTACAACACTTTTTAAATTTCCTGCTCCGTAATCTAAAATACAGATCATAACCTTCATCCCTCTTTATTTTCCCAATTGTAAACATAAATTGATTAAAATAAATCAAGTTTACTCTTATCTATTTTATCATGTTTTTAGCGTAGTAGCAAACAAAAGTGCGTATTTTTTCAATGTGATGTCGCACAATAAAACAGGAGGTGTACCAGATGCTATTTCACAAAAAAGACAAAGATGAATTTGAAGGTCATAGTTCGCTAAATTCCGCTGCAAAAGTAACGGGCCCCGGGCCGGAACGGGATGACACCGATAAAATAACCATACCCATTACCTACCCGGATAAACGTTACCGCAAAACAAAAGCTGCGATGCCATCTGACCAAAACGTGGAAATCGCAAAAGAATGGGTCGATTTTAACACAAAATAAGAGGAAGTGGAGAGAACAAAATAACTGGTTCTCTCCACTTTTTATATCATTTGGTAATTAAAAAAATGATAATGATGTCGATTCTAATCTAAAAAATATCACACGATTTAAACAATGAAAAACAAAAATGACTACATAATTTTGCTTCGCATTCAATATATTCAATAAAGAGCCCCAACTTATTTTAAAAACCTATTTCAATTGAAGGGAAGCTGCATATGGATTATTTTTCCCTCGTGGGAATTGCCGTTGGTCTTTCAATGGATGCTCTGGCGGCCTCAGTAGCAAACGGAACTGCCGTAAAAAAGGTAACGCCTGCATTCGCATTAAAAGTAGGGTTAACCTTTGGTATCTTTCAGGCATTTATGCCCTGCCTTGGCTGGGCTTTGGGAACTGCAGGAGCGGGTTTACTAATACATATTGAGCACTGGCTTGCCCTTCTGCTGCTAACGTATTTGGGCTCACAGATGGTATGGGAATCTTGTTTTGGGGAACGAGCAGAGGAGGCAAGATTTCACACCGTTGGCAAACGTGCTCTGCTTCTTCAGGCGATTGCAACCAGTATAGATGCTTTGGCAACCGGAATTATTCTTCCCTCGTCTGTGGGTATACACAGCATACCGCAAATGGTGTTTTCTGTGTCTCTAATTGGAATCATCACTCTTGTTCTCTGCTTTGCAGGCGTATACCTTGGAAGAAGATTTGGCAGCTTACTCTCAGGCCGTGCAGAAATTGCTGGCGGAATTATCCTCATTTTGATTGGTGTAAAAATATTTGCAGAGCACTGGTTCTTCTCCATGGGCATGTGAATTATCGGCTGGTTAAAACAACCTTACTCCCGGTAACACTTTTTTGTATGGTGATTTTTTTATCGATTTTCTCTTTAAGCTCTGGTACGTGAGAGATTATACCGACCAGGCGATCGCCGGTAGTGAGTGCCGCAAGTGCCGTGATCGCCTGATCCAAGGATTCGGAATCAAGCGTACCAAAGCCCTCGTCGATAAACATGGTGTCGATTTGCACCCCTCCGGCGTAGCTCTGAATAACATCGGACAACCCTAACGCAAGAGACAGAGACGCTTTAAAGGATTCGCCGCCCGAGAGGGAACGTACAGAGCGAAGCTTACCGGTATAATAATCCATTACATCCAGCTCTAAACCCGATTGACTGCGGTTATCTTCGGGAATTTCTTTGCGTAAAAGTTCAAAGCGCCCATTGGTCATTCGGCTCATGCGTTGATTTGCCTGCGCAATCACCTTTTGAAAATAAGCGGCCTGCACATATTGCTCAAATGCCAGTTTTTGGCGTTCCGGTAGTTCTCCGTTTGCCGTTTTAGAAAGGGAGGAAAGCATTAAATAACGCTGCTCCAGTTTCACTTTCTCTTGAATAGAAGCCTGGATTTTATGAAGAGTTCTATCATTTGCAAAATAACGCTGCGATGTTTGCGATACAATTTCTTCGTAGATTGCTTTCTCCTGTTTTAAAGCTTCCTGCCGCAAAGATAGCTTTTCGGCGTCTACCGGTTCTTTTCCCTTTGTTTCTTCCATCAATCGCCGAATGGTCTCTTGATTAAACCGTTGGTTTTCCAAAAATGCTTGCACCTCTTTGCGCCAGTCTTCAATATGACTCTGGTTCGCAAGTGCTTCCCGGTATTCTTCTTCGCTAAACTGATTTTCGTTTAGGATGCTATAATACTCTTGTTCGGTTTGCCCGAGCTTCTTTTTTTGCTCAGAGAGTTGATTTATATTCTCTTTTATTACGGCTCGCACGTTTTCAATCTCATTCCGGCATTTTGTATACGCAGACTCACTATTTATTAGTCTCTGCTTGCTATCGTGCAATTGCTTCTCAACATCTGCTATCCTTTGTTGCAACTCTTCTTCTGTTTTACATGGCAGTTTTTGCAACAACATCGCTGTTTCGGCTTGCTTTGCACTCACCTGTGAAGAGAGGCGTGATTGTTCTTCCGTTTCTTTTTGCACCAGCTCTTCGTTTTCTTTTGCTCGTACTTGAACTTCTTCAAGTTGCTTACCCCAGTTCTCCCGGTTGGTGCAGAGTAATTTTAGCTCACTGTATTTCGTCTCAAGTGCCTTTTTTCTCTCCGTGTTCTCTTTCCCCAAAATGACAATCTTGTTCTTGAGCGCAGAAAGCTCTTCCGGCATTGCCACACCCGGCAGAACTTGCTGCCATTGTTGGTTTAGAGATTGACTAGCGGATTGAATGCGTACTTCTTTCCCATGGGCATTCGTGCTTGCTTCTCGCAAGCGCGCAGAAGCCTGTTCCTGCTGAGCCCGTATGTGTTGGAGCTCTTGCTCATTCGGCGCTCCTGAGACAATCTGAGCTTTTTGAGGATGCTCTTTTGAGCCGCAAACCGGACAAGGCATTCCAGATTGCAAACTTTCGGCTAATACACCTGCTTGTTGACGAAAATATAGCAGCTCCTTTTCTTCGCAAAAGCGATGTATCGACCGATACTCCTCTTCTTTTGCTACATACGCCTTTTGTGCCAGCTCTTTTTCTTCTTGCAAAGAGGCTAATCCTTTTGCCATTTCATGCAGCTGCAGCAAGCTGGTGCGTAAGGCTTCTGCCGCTTCTTTTTCCTTTTCGCACTTTACAATATCTACCGGTGCTTGAGCGGTTTGATTCAGCTGAGTTTGAAGCTCATTCTGCTTTTGGGTAAAAGCATCTCTTTGCTTTAAAGTTTTCTCTAAGGATATTCTACTTTGCTTGAGAGCACCTTCCAAACTATTTTGCTGCAGTACAAGCACTTTGTAGTGATGATAATCTGGCAATGCAGAGCGAAGCCCCGCAAGCTGTTCTGCTAGTTTTGTTCTCTGCGGCTCTGCCTCTTGCTCTTTTAGAAAGCTTTGCTCAAGAGAAACCAGTTGTTTTTCGAGAAGTAATCCGCGTTCCTTATAAACCTGAATTCCTTTCTCTAATTCAAGCACATTCTCCTTTGAAGAAAGATATATCTTTTCGATTGGTCTTACACGTTCTACTGCTGCACTTGCTCGTTTTGCCAGCGATTCTGTCTGCCGTACCAAGGGTTCCTGTATTGTTATATTTTCTCTGTTTTTTTGTGCTTGCTCCAGTTCACGAAACATTCGATTCAGCTGTTCCGCACGGGTCATTTCTGCAATGAGCAATGCTTCTGACTTAGATAAAACCTCCTGTTGAAGCTTTTGAGCAGAAAGCAAAGCTTCATCTTCCTTTTGCATTTTATTCCAATGGTTGAGCATCTCGTCGAGGCGATGAAGGTTTTTTTCGGCTTTCCACTCTTGCAGCAATGGGCTCTCCGCTTGATCTGTACTGTAAAGTAGATTACCTGTGTACTGTATTATAGCTTTACAGCAATCTTCCCAGACTAACCTAGCAGCCTTTTCTTGTTTCTTTAGTTCGAATTGCACTGCTTCTAACGGAGCGGTACCGAATACACGCCGAAAAATCTCCGCGCGTTCCCGATGGTCTGCCAAAAGGAGCTTTAAAAATTCACCTTGTGCAATCATGGCAATTTGTTTAAATTGTTTATAATCAATCCCAAGCAGTTCTACTATGGCGGCGGTTACCCGCACATTTCCCGTAATCACTTTATCATCCGGGAAAGTAAGCGAGGCATCCCCAGGTTCATCTGTAAAACCCTCCCTGCTCTTTTTGGGACGGCGATATTTTGGGTTTCTACGAACCAAGTATTCTTGCCCACGGTGCAAAAAAAGAAGCTCCACAAAAGTCTTTTCTTCCGGGTTGGCAAAATCACTGCGCAGGCTTTCTACCGGACGAACCGTACCGCTAGATTCTCCAAACAATGCAAACGAAATTGCGTCAAACAGTGTCGTTTTACCGGCACCCGTATCACCCGTGATTAAAAAGAGACCCATGGAACCAAACTTCTCAAAAGGAACTTCCACTCTACCTGCAAAGGGGCCAAATGCACTCACAATTAAATGCTTTGGTTTCATCGTGTTCCCTCCCCTATACTCTGGAACAGTGACCGCATAAATTCAGCCTGTACTTGCGTCATTTCTTTTTGATTCTGTATTTGAAAGAAATCTTCAAACAACTCAAATGTTGTTTTTTTTGAGAGATCCTCTCCCGAAGCGGCATTTTTTTGTCCTCTTTCACTGCTGGAGCGATTTTCAAACTCCAGCCGCATAATATTGGGGTAAAAGCGCCTTAATTTTCCAATGGGATCCATGAGTTCCTCTGTATTGGTTAGGGTAGCGTGAATGTAATCCTCCGCATTTGCAGAAGCGACTACCTGCGGGTCGGTAAGCTGTTCGATTGACCCACGAATCTCTCGCATATCGCGTAAGGGAACCAGTTGTATTTGGCGAATCTGCGTGTTTCCTTTCTCCAGCAGCTCTACAATCGTTACCGATTTTTTCTGGCGGCATTCGGAAAAGGAATATTTTAATGGAGAGCCTGCATATCGAATGGTATCGCGCATCATTTTTTGAGGGCCATGTAGGTGCCCAAGTGCAACATAATCAAAAGCGTGAAATACTCCTGCATCCACTGCATCTGATCCCCCTACATAGGCTGTTTCCGAATCTGATTGCTGGGGCAGTTCTCCCCTATTTGTAATAAACTGATGTGCTACCAGCACTCTTCGGCAAACCGCATCAGGGGAAATTGGCTCTAGCACCTTGCGAACGGCATCTTCTGTCCTTAAAAGCTCTTCTTCCGGGAAAAAAGAAGCAACTAACGCAGGCTTTATAAACGGCAGCAAGTAAAGCTCTACGGTTCCATATGTATCCTCCAGCAAAAATGGCTCAAGCGTACCATTATAGGACGAAGCAATAGTAATTCCCTGCTTGCAAAGAATGCGGCTGCCAAAGCTTAAACGCTCTGCAGAATCGTGATTGCCGCAAATCATATATACCGGTAAATTAAGAAAAGCCAACCCTGTTAAAAAATCATCCAATACCGAAACCGCATCTCCCGGTGGTATGGTTTTATCGTAAACGTCTCCTGCAATTAAAACCGCATCCGGTTTTTCTTCTTTTGCAATCGTTATAATCTGCTTTAATATGGCGCTCTGGTCTTCCAACATACTAAACTCGTTGACCCGCTTTCCAATGTGCAAATCCGCCAAATGCAGCAGTTTCATACAATCCTCCATTTCTGTAAAGAAAACCGGCGCCGGGGCTATATTCAGCCTGCCGCGCCGGTACTAACTCTCTTTTCCACTCATTAGCGGCCCTTTTTCAGGCTGACAATTTGGAGCACGGTAATTGTTACACTAACCAATGTAGAAACGATACCTAATACCAAGCTGGCGATAGTTAAGCTCTTCTGCATTTATTTCACCCCATTCATTTTTATATTTTTAACTATACAGTAAAAATCGAATGATACTTCCATTATTTATTTAGATAGTTCGCTTAGAGCATGTACATCTCTTATAAAAAAGCCCTACTGTTCTTTTGTACATTATACCATTTTCTAGTTCGATGGGAAAGCCTTGTAGGAAAAAATGAGTTTTGTTACATTGGCGAAACTACATACTACTGCATAATATATGGATACCAGCATCTGTACGGAGGTGGAAACATGGAAATTCGCACAAAGATATACGACTGCAAGAATCCCGAACAAAATCCAATACCCCGTTGGATGGGGTACTACGGAAAAACGGAGAAAGGCAGTCTGGAATTAGATCTTGTGCAGCAATTTAAGCAAAATCCAGAAAGCTTTTTCCCAGAGTTTATTCAGAAAAAGTGAGGGCGTTGCGCCTGGTAATACACCGGCGCACGCCGATTTTGCCGCCAGCTGAATCTGCGGCGTTAGAAATGCCCCGGCTTTGCGTGATGCAGGCCGGGGCAAGCTGTTTTTATTTTTTATTAAAGCTATCTTTCAGAGAGACTGAGCGATTGAATATGGGGTACTCCGGCGTACTGTCAAGATCCGGGCAGAAATAACCCTGGCGCATGAATTGGAAGGATGCCGGTGCCGAGGCTTTTGCCACATCCGGCTCTACCTTACAATCCTTAAGAATCTTAAGGGAATCGGGATTTAAAAGCTCTAAGAACTCACCGGATTCTGGGTCGGGTACGGTAAACAGATTATCGTAGACACGAACCTCAGCCGTAACCGCAGATTTTGCATCTACCCAATGAATGGTACCCTTTACCTTTCTCCCATCTGGCGTATTACCGCCACGGGTTGCAGGGTCGTACTCGGCGTACACTTCAATTACATTTCCGTCATCGTCCTTTTTACAGCCGGTGCAACGAACGATGTACGTTGTTTTTAGGCGCACTTCGTTCCCGGGAAATAACCGGAAGTAGCCCTTGGGTGGAGCTTCTGTAAAGTCATCGCGTTCAATATATACCTCACGTGAAAAATCAACTTTACGGGTTCCATCTTCCGGCCGATTTGGATTGTTTTCTACTTCAAATTCTTCTACCTGATTCTCCGGGTAGTTAGTAATAATCAGCTTAATGGGGTCTAGCACACACATTACGCGCTGCGCATTCAGGTTGAGGTCTTCTCTCAGGCAATGCTCTAAGAACGAATACTCTACCGTGCTGTTAACTTTCGAAACACCAAGGCGCTCAATAAAGTTTCGAATGGAAGCCGGTGTATAACCACGACGGCGCAGACCGCACAAGGTGGGCATACGGGGGTCATCCCAACCGGAAACAAACTCTTTTTCTACCAACAAACGCAAGCGGCGCTTGCTCATTACCGTATTATTAATGCCGAGGCGCGCGAACTCAATTTGACGTGGCTTTGAGGGCAAATCCACATTCTGAATGACCCAATCGTAAAGCGGACGGTGGTCTTCAAACTCAAGGGAACACAGTGAGTGCGTAATACCCTCCATCGCATCCTCAATGGGGTGCGCGTAATCGTACATAGGGTAAATACACCACTTGTCACCGGTTCTATGATGGTTCGTATGGCTAATACGATACAACACCGGATCTCTCATATTAAAGTTGCCGGATTCCAAGTCGATTTTGGCACGCAGGGTCATGGTTCCATCCGGGAATTCCCCTGCACGCATC
The DNA here is from genome assembly GCF_032576335.1 of Clostridium sp. Classification (GTDB taxonomy): domain Bacteria; phylum Bacillota; class Clostridia; order Oscillospirales; family Acutalibacteraceae; genus Faecalispora. The sequence continues at coordinate 256,470 of NZ_JAWFXC010000002.1, read as the reverse complement.
CGATGGAATAAATCAAGGCTTTCTTCCACTGGGCGGTCACGAAATGGGCTGACGGCGGGGCTCTTTAAATCGCCGCGATTCTCTCTCATCTGTTCGGGAGTGAGCTGACAAACATAGGCTAATCCCTTTTCAATCAGCTTTTCTGCAAGCTGATACATGGTCTCAAAATAATCGGAGGCATAATAAAACCGATCTTCCCAATCGTAACCAAGCCACTGAATATCTTCCTTAATGGCATCTACATATTCCGTGTCTTCTTTACTGGGGTTGGTATCGTCCATACGCAGGTTACATATTCCGCCAAATTTTTCTGCGGTTCCAAAGTCAATGCAAATTGCTTTGGCATGGCCGATATGCAGGTAGCCGTTTGGCTCTGGTGGAAAACGAGTGTGTACACGCTCACCCTCAAAACGCCCGCCCGGCGCAATATCCTCTGCCACGAATTCGTGGATAAAATGTCCTGTAATTTCCTGATTCAAAGGTTCCTTGATTTCTTCGCTCATCATTATTTACCCATTACCCTTCACATTTTTTCAAACCAAGCTCCAGTCGGCGCAACGATTCTTCTTGACCCAATATGGCCAGAATCTCCATAGCACCACCCGGTGTAACGGTTTGTCCGGCTGCCGCAATGCGAACCGGCCAGAGCAGTGTTCCGTTCTTTACCTCAAGGCGCTCTGCCAGTTGCAAAAGAACGGCATGAAGGCTAGGTACAGACCACTCAGTTAACTCTTTGAGTACCTCAATAGCTTCTTTTAGCAAAGGAACACAATTCTCAAGAGTTGTTTTACTCTTTTTATTAACAAAGAAATCTGCAGGATACTCCGGCAGTTCTTTTAAGAAAGCAACCATTTCCGGTATTTGAGTCAGTTTTGTTACACGGGGCTGCAAAATGAGTGTAAGAACAGACCAATCAGCTTGTGTATCACCAAATCCCTCACGATAATAAGGCATTGCCAACTCGGTAAATTGTTCTGGTGTCATAGCACGCAGGTATTCCCCATTGAGCCAAGTAAGCTTATCATAATCAAAAATTGCGGGAGACTTGCTAATTCCCTCAATAGTGAAGCGCTCTGTTAGCCCTTGCATGTCCATTTTCTCTTCGTTGTCTTTCGGGCACCAGCCCAAAAGCGCAATGTAGTTAATGATTGCCTCGGGCAAGTAACCCTCCTTAAGCAAATCGGCAAAACCGGTTGAGCCGTGGCGCTTTGAAAGCTTCGAAGCGGTACCATCCGCATTTCTACCCTTAATCAATGGCAAATGCACATAAGTAGGAATCTGCCAGCCAAAGGCCTGATAAAGTAAATTGTATTTTGGGGTAGACGATAAATACTCGCTACCGCGTACTACATGGGTAATTTCCATGAGGTGATCGTCAATTACATTTGCAAAGTTATAGGTTGGAAAGCCATCAGACTTTAAAAGTACCTGGTCCTCAAGCTCTTTATTGTCAACCGAAATATCGCCGTATACAGCATCGTGGAATGTCGTAGAGCCTTCTGTCGGCATTTTCTGGCGAATGACATAAGGCGTACCAGAAGCAAGCAGACGGTCAATTTCTTCTTGCGGCAGGGTACGGCAATGGCGGTCGTACCCGCCAAACGAATTCTCTTCATGCAAAGAGGCAAGGCGCTCCTTTGTGCAGAAGCAAAAGTATGCCTTCCCCTCCTGTACAAGCTGTTCGGCAAATTTTTTATAGGTTCCCATGCGCTCGCTCTGGATATATGGCCCAAAATTGCCGCCGATGTCGGGACCTTCGTCGTGCTGTAAGCCAACTGTTTTCAGGGTGTCGTAAATCACCTCAACAGCGCCCTCAACTTGGCGCTCCTGATCTGTATCTTCAATTCTAAGGATGAAATCTCCACCCTCATGCTTTGCAATCAGGTATTCATACAACGCGGTACGCAAATTGCCCACGTGCATAAATCCGGTGGGACTAGGCGCAAATCTGGTTCTTATTTTTTTCTCTTGCATATCAACACCCCTTCAGGATTCAGTCATTTCTTGCTTTGTATCATTTCCCTGAAAAAGAATAACGGTTGAAGATTTCCCCCGCCGAGGGCGGGGGAAATCTTCGCGTTCCTCTTTCGAAAGTAAAGCCTCTTTTTGTTATTATATCAAAATTTGGGATTTATTCAATTATTTTCTTCTTTTAACGCCAAGTATTTCACGTATTCTTCAAGGCACATCCCGAGTTCTTTCATTTTCATAGCATTTTCTTTCCCTACATATCGGTAATGCCAAGGTTCAAACATAATTTTAGTATTGCTCTCTTCTTCTTTTGGATACCGAAGTATAAAACCGTATTCCGCAGCATGTTGCTGGAGCCATGCGTACCCTTTTTCATGTTCAAAATCGGCGCGAACTCCATTTAAGTCAATCGCTAAACCGGTATTATGCTCGCTATGGCCAGGCTTTGCAACTGCCGCGGCAGCTTTTTCTCGTGCTTCTTCTGAAGACATGCCTTTTTTCTCATTTTCTTTAATTTCTCGTTCAAGCAACTCCTTTTGAAGCTGAGGGGCTCGGTACGCGGAGGAAATCCAAAAGGTGATTCCTTCTTTGGAAGCTGCTTCACTCATTTGGCGGTAAGGCTCTACTAGCCGTTCGTCCATTTCCATATCATACGCCTTTAGCAACTTGGGCGCATACTGTTCGGGAAGTGCATATTCCCAATTCACCAAAATTAAATCGCTGTCTTTCTCCCACACTTTTGAAATTTTTTCAATAGTAATGGAAGACTCAGGGGCAGACTCAGGGGCAGGACTCTTCGATTGCTGTACATAGGATGATGAAGTATTGGTTGAGAACGTTTTTACCCAATGAATCATGGGTTCATTTTGTGCTAAAAATAAAAATAACATGGATGATATTAATATTAAAAGACAAAGCAACAGCAATTTAGCTGTGGATTTCATTTTATTACGTCTGCTCATTGTTTTGCTCCTTTTTCCATTCTTTCCCTTATGTTACCTAATTTTATTTAAAATATGATAAAGACCTAATTTATAGCTAACTAAATTATATGACATTGTCTGACACCATACTTACTTATACTACCACTCATATCGATTTGAAGCAATCTCAAAAATTACACTTCATAAATTGTTCTTTTTTTTACATACTAAAAGAAGCCTTTGAATGAAAGGAGGCGTACTAATGACAAATTCGAATAGCCGCCCTAATCCGTCTATCGGTTGCAGCGTGGAGCAGTGTCGTTTTCATTGCCAGGCTCAGGATTTCTGTTCTTTGGAAAAAATTCAGGTAGGTACTCATGAACAGAACCCTTCTATGGACCAGTGCACTGATTGCCAATCTTTCCAAGTAAAATAATCTTTTATCATCTGCAAAGTCAGGCGTTTTCACCACTGAGCTCTGCTCGGCGGTGAAAGCGTACATAAAAACCTTTGTTGCATAGGATATATTAAAATTCTTGGCCACAAAATTAAATTTGTGCCAAATTCTTCATTTCATCAATTTTTTGTATCCTACAGATAAACGGAGGTAGCGTTAATGCGTATTGTAGACTATAATAGAGCGGCTGCTGTAGAGTATGCCCGCAAATGGGCTTTTCAAAGAAACCCTGCTTATTATAATTTTGAGAACTTAGGTGGAGACTGCACCAATTTTGCCTCCCAATGCCTTTATGCAGGAAGCGGAGTAATGAATTATACTCCTACGTTTGGTTGGTATTACAGGAGCAGCAGCGATAGAAGTCCCTCTTGGGCGGGTGTGGTCTATCTGCATCAGTTTCTTATCAACAACAAGGGCCCCGGTCCATTTGCAACTGAAACAGATTCCTCAGAAATGATGCCCGGAGATATTATTCAATTTGGCGACCAAACCGGTAGATTTTATCATTCCCCGGTTGTGGTTGCAATAAAACCAGATGAAATATATGTAGCTGCACATACCTTTGACGCTTTCATGAGACCACTAAGCTCTTATATGTATGATCAAATACGTTATTTGCATATTGATGGTGTGCGAAAATACTAATATAAGTATATTTTTCTAAATTTTCCTCTCGTTCCCTGAAATTTCTATGAAAATCAGTGCAAAATATACGAGAGGTGAATAACATGGAGAAAAAATACCCAGATTTATATGCTTTAATGAACGATGACCCAAAGGCTAAAAAATACTTTGAATCTCTACCGGAGCACGTTCGTTCCGCTATTAGCCAGCGCCCCGGCGGCGTGAATTCGTTTGAGAGCCTTTGGAGCTATGCTGACAACTTAACGCAGGGGGATCGATAACAATGATTCTACCACAAGATACCCCTTGGAGTCAGCCATTTTTAGAGGAAGAAATCTGCGATGATCCTCTAAAACCTGTTTCGCAAACAACGGAAGAAGCTTCATATACTCCGTTTCCTTTTAAAGACGATTTTTATCGTCCCGACCAAACATGGTAATAAAAAACACTGTACCAAATTCGGTACAGTGTTTTTGCGTTTCAATGAATGATTGATACCCTTATTTAACTACACTGTTTCCAGCATCCTTAAGAACAACGTCGTGCGCACCACCCTCAACAATAGAGGTTGATGATACGAGTGTAATCTTTGCTTTTTTCTGAAGCTCAGAAATGGTTATCGAACCACAGTTACACATGGTGGAACGAATCTTATTTAAAGTCAGGTTTACGTTATCTTTAAGTGCTCCGGCATAAGGCACATACGAATCAACACCTTCTTCAAAAGAAAGTTTGCTTGCACCGCCCAAATCGTAACGCTGCCAGTTTCTAGCACGATTGGAGCCTTCGCCCCAATATTCTTTCATATAGCTGCCACCAATGGCGACCTTGCCTGTGGGGCTCTCATCAAAACGAGCAAAATAGCGACCCATCATTAAGAAATCGGCGCCCATAGCAAGTGCAAGCGTCATGTGGTAATCATAAACCAAACCGCCGTCAGAGCAAATTGGCACATAAACGCCTGTTCTCTCAAAATATTCGTCACGAGCCTTTGCTACATCGATAAGAGCAGTTGCTTGACCACGGCCAATCCCCTTCTGCTCACGGGTAATACAAATGGAACCTCCGCCAATACCAACCTTCACAAAGTCGGCTCCGCTTTCCACCAAATACATAAAGCCTTCTCTGTCTACTACGTTACCTGCGCCAACCTTTACGGTTTCGCCGTAGTTTTCACGAATCCAGCTTATGGTCTTTTTCTGCCATTCCGAAAATCCTTCGGAAGAATCGATGCAAAGCACATCGGCACCTGCTTCAACCAAAGCAGGAACACGCTCTGCAAAATCGCGGGTATTAATACCGGCACCCACCACATAGCGCTTGTGAGAATCCAATAACTCAAGCTTATTCTCTTTATGAGAAGCGTAGTCTTTACGGAATACCAAATAAACCAGCTGCTGGTTTTCATCCACAATCGGAAGAGCATTGAGCTTATGATCCCAAATAATATTGTTTGTTTCTTTGAGAGTAACACCCTTTTCCGCATATACCAGCTTTGAGAACGGAGTCATAAATTCCGAAACCTTCGTGTCCGTCTCCATACGGCTAACACGGTAGTCGCGGCTTGTTACAATTCCCAACAGCTTGCCGGTTGCTGTGCCGTCTTCAGTAACCGCAACGGTAGAGTGGCCGGTTCTCTCTTTCAAATCCAAAATATCCTGCAAGGTCTGGTCCGGCTTTATGTTGGAGTCACTTACCACAAATCCGGCTTTATAGCTTTTTACTCGTTGAATCATTGCGGCTTCTTCTTCAATGGACTGAGAGCCATAAATAAAAGAAATACCGCCCTCTTTCGCTAGGGCGATTGCCATTTTATCATCGGAAACAGACTGCATAATTGCCGATACCATCGGAATGTTCATCGAAAGTGCAGGCTCTTCATCTTTGTTAAATTTGACTACCGGTGTTTTCAGGCTGACATTTGCCGGAACACAATCGGCGGAGGAATACCCCGGAATCAGCAAATATTCGTTAAACGTGCGGGAAGGCTCCTCAAAATAATAAGCCATGGATAAATCGACTCCTTCTTCATTAAGACTTCTATTTGTTCATTTTATATAATTAGATAATATTATAGTCACATTTCACACCGATGTAAACAGGCTTGTCCTACAAATTCCCTAGCATCCTTGCAAAAAACATGGTTATTATGTCAATGAGCCGAAGAAGTTCCCTTTTCCCGCAAATAAGTAGATTCCAAATCTGCCAAATGCAGCTTTACAGCGATGGGGTATTTTTGATAGGCGTGGCTAATTGCAAAGTTACCGGAACGTGCCGTATCGTCAAACCCACCCATATGCCAGCGGATTGCAACGGCCTCAGAGGGTTTTAAACGCAAAAAGCGTTCAATTAAAAAGACTGATTTTTCGCCATGCCCATAAGGGAAGCTGTCTTCCACCATATAAAACGGCTTCTTTTCCCATGCACCGGTTTCTTCGTTCTTTACGTTTTTGGTAGAGGTTTTATAATACTGTGCCTTACAAACGTCGTGCAAAAGCCCACAGATGGCAAAGCTCTCTTCGCTATCTTTCCCCTCTTCAAAGTGTTTTTCACGCATTAATCGGTAAACATTCACACTGTGCTGTACCAGACCGCTCAGGCAAGCACAATGGAACCTTGTGCTTGCAGGCGCTGTAAAAAAATCAGTGGTTGAGAGCCAATCTAACAGCTCTCTGCTACCAGCACGGTTGATATGTGTTGTAAAAATCTCTTCAAACTCTTCTTTTGCGTTCATTTCTCCTACTCCTTTATATCCGCACTACAAAGCACACAATTAATTATTTCTATAATATCCCAAACCATTTTTCATTTTAGATAGGTATTTAAATTTAAAAATATGAATTTAGATTTTATTATATTTCGGGAGCTCAATTGCTTGTTAGAATATTATAACATAAAGCATATTGACAAGCAATTTCACTTTCACATTGTTTACAAAAGTCCCCCTCCGCCGATTAGCGGAGGGGGACTAACACTTTTATATATTGCAAATAGGTGGGCATTCGAGTTGATCAAATGGAATAGGAAAGGTTACAATCCCAGATACATAGGGAGCGATTTCGTATAACTGAAAATAATATGTTACGCTATTTTCAGTAACATAAAAACGGTTGGGATTAAAATAGCGAGTAATCAGCTTCTGGTAATTTTCAAAATAAATACCGGGGCATTTTCTCATATTTTCATCTGCTTGAAATAATATTTCTTGCAGGATGGCTCTCCGATAAACTGTTTTTGGAAGAAAGAAATCACATGCCTGCACAGCCCTGCAAGCGTTCAGCGACCATGTATCAGACCGACGCACGGTATTGCCATGCGCACCACCGGTGAACTCATATGCGTCTCGGTATAAGCTAACATAGCAGGAGTTGCAGGTAGTGACCTGGTACTTCATAACTGCATCATAAGGGTTAAAAGGATAATCCTTTTGATTGTTAGAATTATGTAATGCACAAGATGCCTGACGGTACAGTATGGTAGCGGCATCATGGAAAAAGCATTCCACCTGCCCCCATATACTGCGGTTTATCACGCTCTCCATTCTTCCACAATTGGGAAGTTCAAATTTCGGATATTCAATTTTTACCGTCAATACTTCCGTTCCACCGCTGCTGAAACTCTTTTCCAAGCAGCACATGGTATAGCAGCACGTTTCTGGCACGCCCATTTTCATCCCTCCCACTATTTAATGATATGCCGCCATTTGAACTTTAGAACAACATTAGAATAGAGGCAATTGTTATAAAAAGAGAAAAAAGAAAAACCCCTGTAAATTACAGAGGTTTCTCTTGAAATTATTAGTTGTTTTTATACACAGGTGCATTTTCTTGCTTGGCGTGCTCCATAAACCCGGTTGCTGCTGCCAAACGCTGGCGAACGCGAAGTATTCCGTTCGCACTTACAGCATTGATTCCCGTAGAAGAGAAAATCAAAAGGAAGAGCATCGCTGTCTGTCCCCAAAAAATAGTGACATCGGTAAAGCCGTGCACCATAATCGCACAGGAACAAGCAGCCAATAAAATATTCATATTACCACAAATTCTACTGCGGAAACGAATCAATACAATTTTAGCCTGGCTGTACAAATATCCGGTCATCACCACTGCACCGACTAGACCAAAATTCAATAATGTATCCAGATACAAGTTGTGAGCGTGATATGTTTTATAACCAAAATATTCTTCACAGGCCAAACGGTAAGCTGCCGCACCTTGGCCAAAGATGGGATGATGCGTAATTCCCTTAATGGAAGTCGTCCAAATATTTACACGCTGATCAAAGGTTTGGTCAATTACCTCTACACGAGGGAATAATTCCGGCAATAAAAGACCTACCGCCACCAAAACCAGACCACCAAGGCCGATTATCATAGCTACCTTGCGCTTCCCTTTCAGGAACAAGAACACAAGCACAGCAAGCCCAAGTGAAAAAATAGCGGACATACTGGCAGAAAGATAAAGCCCCAAAAGGTTGCTTGCAATTACGATCAAATAAAAACGGCGATTCTGTGCGTTGGTTATCATACGATACAAAGCAATTAAAACAACAAATTCAATTATCGTTGCATAGTAATTGGCATTTGTAAAAGTGGATATTGGGCGGAACGTAGGGTTTGTAGCGTACGTGGTTATTTTTTGGAAAACTGCCACTACCGCACAAGCCACACTGCTCAAACAGGCCGTATCCATCGCTTGGTCAAAAAGCTGCTTTGTCATAAAACTGCGAATATAAAAGCCACATACTAAAAGTGCTGCGGCAAAAAGTGAATAAGCAGTTCCAATATGGTTATTGTATACTTGCCCGACAAAGCCGGTAAACAGAAAGAATAAAACAATTCCTACCGAATACAAATCTCCAAAAGCCTCTGCTCGTCTTTCATAATTGATTACCGTCATAAATGCAATAATAGAAACGGCTGCCATACTAACATAAAATGGTAAAAATATAGAGATGGTTAAAAAAAGCACCAACATACCGTTTAAATCTTTGCCCGATCTTAAAGAAATAAAATCGAAAGCGTCTTGCTTAAAAATGGTATCAATCTCCTTTCCTTCTGCAGCAGATTTATGCCCTGCACAGAATCGTGAAATTACAACGCATTTTCTGTTCACCTTCACTAGTCATTCATTATACCACAAATAGATTTTGCAACAAGACGCATAATTGTTAAATGAGTTAATGCCTCGCCATTGTTTTTTGGGTATCTATACAAAAATTATGACCTCAATTTTAATTTTCATCTTATTTACCCATTCCTTTTTTCTCTTTAGGGTATACTGTTTAAAAAACATAAGGTAGATGAAGTGCAATGACTGAACCGCCACAATCTTATTTTGAACGCTTTCATCCCGACTATACAACCGGATTGACGCAGGAACAAATTGACCAACGGCGTCAGCAAGGTCTCTGTAATGGAGAATCGGACATAAAAACGAAGTCGGTAAAAGAAATTGTTTTACAAAACATTATAACACCGTTTAATATATTGAACGCTATTTTAGCTTCGTTGATTTTGCTGGTTGGCTCTTATAAAAATTTGCTTTTTATGGGAGTTATTCTCAGCAATTTAGTGATTGGCATTTTTCAGGAGATACGAGCCAAACGGACGATTGACCGCTTGGCGTTAATTGCTGAGCCAAAAGCAAAAGTAATAAGAAATGGCGAACAGCAAACCATTGAGATTCACGATGTTGTTCTCGATGATATTTTATATTTAGAAGCCGGTAATCAAATTTGCACAGATTGCATTGTGTGCAACGGTGAGTGTGAAGTAAACGAGTCTCTTTTAACCGGTGAGTCAGACCCAATTTGCAAAAAAACAGGCGACTCCTTGCTTTCCGGCAGTTTTATTGTGAGTGGAGCATGCCATGCACAAGTTGAACATGTTGGCAAAGACAATTATGCGGCAAAAATTTCGCAGGATGCCAAATACCTGAAAAAGCCCAACTCAGAAATTATGACCTGGATTAATCGTATCATTAAAGTAATTGGTATTGCGATTGTCCCAATTGGCCTTATCTTATTTTATAAGCAGCATTTCGTATTACAAGCATCTTTTACCCGTTCGATTGTAAGTACCGTTGCTGCTTTAGTTGGTATGATTCCCGAAGGCTTGGTGCTTTTAACGAGTGTAGTACTCGCTGTTAGTGTTATACGCCTCGCGTCTCACAAAACACTGGTTCAAGAACTCTATTGCATTGAAACTCTGGCGCGAGTGGATGTTTTGTGTTTGGATAAAACCGGTACCATTACCGAAGGAACTCTACAACTAGATGATCTGATTCTTCTCGGTGATACATCACAAGAGTCGGCGGAACTGGCTCTCAGTGCACTGGCAAGTACTCTTCCCGATACAAACCCTACGATGGATGCCGTACGTAAAAACTTCTGCTGTACTACTAACTGGAATTGCGAAGAGATGATTCCCTTTTCCTCTGCTAACAAATGGAGCGGAGCCTTTTTTGAAAAGGAAGGCTGTTATGTTTTAGGTGCCCCAGAAATTTTACTGTTGGACAAGTCTTCCGAAATTCGCCAAAAAGCGGATTCTTTCGCGGAAAGCGGACAGCGTGTACTTCTTCTTGTGAAAGCCGCGGGGCATTTTCAGGAGAAAGGGCTGCCAAGAGAATTACAGCCGGTGGGGCTATTGCTGTTTAGCGATAAAATAAGACCGGAAGCCCCACAAACCCTTCTCTATTTTGCAGAACAGGGTGTTGACCTGAAAGTAATTTCTGGCGATAACCCAATTACCGTTTCTAATATTGCGAAAAAAGCTGGCATGCAAAATGCAGATAACTATGTGGATGCAACCACTTTGCAAACGGAGGAAGCTCTTGCAGAAGCCGCAGAGCACTACTCTGTTTTTGGGCGTGTTACTCCCCAGCAAAAGCTGCAGCTTGTAAAAATACTCAAACAGAAAAACCACACCGTAGCGATGACAGGAGATGGCGTTAACGACGTTCTTGCTCTGAAAGAAGCCGATTGCAGTATCGCAATGGCTTCAGGAAGCGACGCAGCCAGAACGGTTTCACAACTAGTATTACTGGATTCAAATTTTGCCTCATTGCCAAAAGTAGTGCATGAAGGGCGGCGCTCTATCAATAATTTACAGCGCTCTGCTTGTTTGTTTTTGGTTAAAGCATTTTTCTCTGCAATCATTGCCGTATTCTTTATTTTTGCACCTTACGATTATCCCTTACAGCCAATTCAATTCTCGTTAATAAACTTGTTTGCAATTGGAATTCCGTCGTTTATTTTAGCTATGGAACCAAATAAAGATCGAATTCGCGGTAAATTTATCGTGAACATTCTAACCAAATCTCTCCCCGGAATGCTTGCGATGGCATTAACGATTATCATTCTAATGCCGGTCAGTAGTTATTTTGGTCTTTCCGGAGATGAGATTTCTACGGTAAGCGTTATTTTAATTGGATTTACGGGATTGGTAAACCTTTTAAGTATCTGTTTGCCTTTCAATACCTTAAGAAAAGTGCTGTTTTATACAATGTCTGGAGGATTCGTCGCCGCAATGCTGCTGTATCACGAATTCTTCTCTCTGGTTCGCCTCTCTCCATCTATGCTTCTCGTTACCGCTGTTATGATGATTTTTTCTGCTTGTGTAATTACAATTATTTACCGTACCGTGAAAAGAATTTATCGTGTTAGCAGCCCTCTCACATTTAAATAAAAGCAAAATAAGATTGCTTATAATTATTGTCGAATTTTGAAATAAAGTGTAAGATAATGCTTTTGTAGAAATAAGCGGGAATTCTCTTATATTATAATGATAACCTCCAATAAAAAATATTATATTGAAGGAGTGTTCCTGGATGTTTAGCACCAATGGCGGCAGTACTACGGAAAACGAAGAAAATTTATTTGAGCAGCCCCCTGTCGATGACCAATCCACTTCATTTGTGGAAAACGAAATCGAGCCACAGAAGCCTAAAAAGAAACTGAATCCAGCTATTATTGCAGTTATATCTGTACTTGTATTGGTAGTTGGTATTTTTGCCGTAGGCAAACTATTTTTTAACCGTGATTTTTCGCAGTTACTGGAAGGCAAAACCAAGTATGCACAAAAAATGGAACTGGCAACAGCAAAACAGAGCGCTAACTTTATTGTAACCAGTTTGGATAAGGGACACACTCTTTTGCAAACGTACACAAAACCGAAAACAATTGAATCCAATATGCAGCTCAATTTCAAATTCGAAGATGAGTTTATAAAGAATTCGGGTCTTTCAAAAGAAGATTCTGCAACAATGCAGCAATTGGTAAACTATATTAACAGCCTGAAGGTTGACTCAAAGATATTAATGAATGAAAAAGGGATGCAGTCAAGCTTTGTACTAAAAGATCCTTCGGCATTAAAGCTTTCCATCAACACATTGTCTTATGAAGATGGTAAAATGTACGTTCAATTTCCTGAGCTTTTAGATAAGTACTTAGATCCCGGTAATTCTACCGTCTCCCCTTATTCATTAGCAAAAACGAAATATGACTCTGCAAAACTGAGAGCAAGTCTAAATAAGCTTGCAAACATTTATGCAGGCGCACTCGCTAATGCAGAAGTAACCGCACAAAATGATGCAAGCGTTACGGTAGATGGCGAAACTGTGCAAGGGCAAAAGCTAACTGCGTCTTTAACCGAACAGCAAACTGCGGAATTGGTAAACGCACTTGCCAAAGCGGTAAAAGAAGACGATTACCTATTTACGATGATTTCAGATAACTATAATCTGTACTCCAACTTATTTGGCGATACAAAGTCGAAAACACTTACGAAAGAGCAGTTTGACTCTGAGATAGACAAAATGTTCTTTATTAAAGATCTAGACATAAACAAGCCTGCTTTCTCTGCAACCTCTTACATTGCTCAAAACGGAGCACTTTTGGCACATTCTTACACAATCAAAGAAACAGATGATACTACAAATCTCACTTACTTGATTGCTGAGAAAAAACAGGCGGTTGAGCTTATGGTAAATGAGAAGTCTGCCCTCCGTTTTTCAAACACAATGACAGAGAAAGATACTGGTAGATTACAGCTAAATGCGATAGCCGAGAAAGGTACCAAAACAGCCGGATTAAATGTAGATTACAGTGCTGCCAAAATCGTGCCCTACCTCGATTATGAAGTTCTTACTGGTAAATATACTATCACCTTGAATGATCCCGACAAAGAAATTGAGAATACATTTAAGGGTACGGATATTCCTGCATGGTTTAGGGATTTCCACAAGATGAGCTTAACAGTAGACACTGCACTCAATGGAGATGAATTACAAAGCGCAATCACATTTGCAGTACCAAAACTTATGACAGTAAGCGCTTCGGAGAAATCTAATGGAACTATGGGCGAAAACACAATTCCTGCCCAGCCGGAGGCAAGTAAGGTTGTTGACCTTACAAAGATCGAATCGAACGAAGCTGCAAATGAGCTTTCCATCAATACAATTAAGTACCTAGCTGAGACCATGAAAAAAGACCCAGAACTTACCGCTCTTTTAGCGAACTTCGGCATTACACAAGAGCAAATGGATACGTTAGCGGCATATTATGCAAAGAACTAATTTAGAATTTTGCTATTAATGTGAAAGTGAAGACGTAGTATAGCAGGGAGACACCAATTGGTGCCTCCCTGCTTTTATTGTTTGGTTTTTTTTATTGTTGATCCATATCTTTTTCTTCATATTAAAAAGAGATAACTCAACGTATGAATTGACTGCTTGCATAGCCAATCGTACCATTATAATTTACAACATACCAACCTTGCCACTCGCCCAACACTGTGATAACAGCACCATTTGGCGCCTGACCAATTACAGCTGCATCCAGACTGGGCTTTCTGCGAATATTCAAATTACCGCCTTGTGTAACCACTTTTGCGGAACGAGCCGGCTGGGGATTGTCGATAAACGGGATTCCAAAAATCTCTGTAAGCGATTTAACCAGATTCTTTGCGATGAGTGGCATGTTATTTACCAACCATTCCGCATCTTCCGGGTTATCGTGGTATGCCGTTTCAATCAGCACAGAGGGGGCATTTGTTTTCGTAATTTCGGCTAACGTGGTTGTGGGCATTATTCTTACCTTATCCGGTGTAGGGGAAATCTCTTTAAAATTTTCTGCAATGATTTCTGCCGCTCGTTTGCCAGCAGCACTGTATGGATAATAGTAAACATCGGTACCGCGCAGTTGTCCAGCAAGTTCTGGAGGTGCAGCATTGGAATGTAGAGCCAAATGCAAATCGTAATACCCCTCGTTTGATTCTCGAATTGCTTGACCAAGAGTCATTCCCACCGTATTTCGAGTAAAACGGATTCCGTTAGCTCTCAGGTAAGGCTCCATGTCATCTGCGAGAATATTCATATGGTATTGCTCGCTTCCGCCATTTACGTATTGATTATACGGCTGCAGGGATGGGCTAAGATAGATATTGGGCATATACAGCTTCCTCCTTTTGTTTTATGATATGCAGGAATAATCAAACCGGTAATTAAAAAAGAATTATTTTAGACACCCTGCAAAGAATTTATCACTTGATTTTCCGGGTCCTCGCAAGAATCTCCCTAATTGGTACAGCCTTTCGGGATCACGCGTAATATCATTAATGCGTTCCTCACAGCTTAATGAAGCACGGAACCCCATGTTACGTATTACTGGGATGGATTCTTTGCTAATGATGCCAAAGGGATACGTAAACGCTGTTGGGGTCCAGCCAGTTTTAGTTCGCATTAACTCCTGCATCTCGGTTAAGTCGTTGACCAACAGTTTTTCATAGGCGTCTGCACTTTCCTGCTTATTTTTTTGCGTCCCAAGTCGGCCGGTATCTTTTGTTCCGTGCAAGTGGTAGCTGTGGTTTTGTATTTCTACCATTCCGGAATCAATCATCTCCTTCATTTCTTTCCATGTAATATGCGAGTACAGTTCATTTTCTTCACCAGATTCACTGTACTTTTCCGAGAAAAAGCCTATCGGAGAGATCACGATTTTCATATTATATTTTAAGGACAAGGGATAGGCATACAAATAATTGTTATAGTACCCATCATCAAACGTCAGCATTACCGGTTTTTCCGGTAACGGCTTTCCCTCGTCAACATAATCAATCAGATCTTGTATTACAATTGCGTTGTAGCCGTTATCCTTTAAATACTTCATGTCACTTTCCAAAAGCTGCGGTGAAATCATATAGGTTCCCTGGTGCTTGCTATCTTTTATTACACCATGGTACATGATAATCGTTAGCGGTATTCCCTCAAATTTTTGCTTGCTGTTTATTGCTCCTACGGTTGCTCCGGTCACGCTAGTAATGAGCAGAATCATAACCATTGCAAGTGCAATCAAGCTTTTTTTGCTTCGCATGCTCACAGTAAAAAACATGAAAATTAGGCCCCTTTTCTTTGATTTACTCGATTTGCCAGGATATTTCTGTATTCGTTGTCTCATATTTTATAACAATTCAAGCCCATAATTAGAAATGCTTGCACTCGATTATTTTCTTGTATTTTTTTATGACCCATGATATACTAAAAATAACTATAATACTTCCTGAAAAACCCTATTAATACGATGTGAAGTATTAAAATTCGAACTATTAAGGGAAGTTTTTTGACGTAGTAGGCATTTAGCATTATTATAATAATTTGCTTTTATCTTGAGAGGGATATTTATGAAAGTATTCAGCTTTTCTTATATGAAAACAAGAGTTTGCTGCTCTTTACTTCTAGCAAGCACCTGTATATTAAGTTCTTGCGCTAGTGTTTCTTCTGCAGGATTCGCATCACAAAAGGCAGCATCTGCTGTAATGATATTTGCAAATGCTTTGCCTGCTCAAAATACAAATCACCAATCTACTGAAAGCTCAGCTATTGCTATAAAACAACTCTCTTATGAAACAACACCGCTGCAAACGTTGGCTTCATCTGCTTACTCTCAAAACGGAGTTGTTATCGATACAAGCGCAGCTGCAAATGGTTATGTGCAAATAAAATATACCGGAGCCGAAAAAAAGCTGAAGGTTCAGGTAAAAAAAGACAGCTCAACCTATAATTACGACCTGAATGGTAAAGGAATAACCGAAACATATTCTTTACAAATGGGGAATGGTCAATATTCGATTCGGGTTTTAGAAAATGTTTCTGGTAACTATTATAAAGAATTGTACAGTATACCGCTGGCAGTCACACTTTCCAGCGAAACTGCCCCTTTTTTATGCCCAAACCAATATGTAAGCTATAGTTCCTCCTCTTTGGCTGCTAAAAAAGCGGCTGAATTGAGTGCCGGTGCCAGTACCGATGTTGAGAAATTAAAGCTCATTTACAACTATATGATTAAAAATATTAAATATGATTTCGATAAAGCGGCAAAGGTAACCTCCGGTTATGTACCAAATGTGGATTCCATACTCACTACTCAAAAGGGAATTTGCTTTGATTACTCTTCCCTCATGGCGGCGATGCTCCGTTCACAGGGGGTTCCATCTAAAGTAGTCGTTGGCTCGGTGGATACGCTTGCCGTAACGCATGCCTGGAACGAGGTGTATCTAAAAGGTACGGGATGGATTACCATAAAAATTGAAGTTTCCAATACCGGGTGGAAGCTAATGGACCCCACCTTAGGTGCCTCGAATACAGTTGGTAAGGGATATACGACTGTTCGTATCTATTAAAAGACATCACGGAGGATTTATATGCAACTAAAACAAAGAACCGCATTTACGGCCGCTGAGTTGTCTTACATGTGCTCACAAATTTCTTGGATGTTAGAATCGGCAATTCCTTTGGAAGAAGGAATTGCCGTAATTTGTGAAAACACAGAAAATCCGGAGCAAAAACAGATGCTACAACATGTGTGTGATTTAATTGCACAGAATGGGTCTTTCAGCCAATCTGTGGATGAATCTGGTTATTTCCCGCCTTATATGATACATATGGTTGAAATAGGGAAAAAAACAGGGAAATTAGATGAAGTTATGGTCAGCCTGGCCATTTACTACGAACGTGAGGATCAATTACTGCACCAAGTAAAGGGTGCGCTCACTTACCCGCTTGTGCTAATCTTTATGATTGCTGTTATTCTAGGCGTGCTTACCAATAAAATTCTTCCTGTGTTTTTGCAGGTTTTGGATGGCCTAGGCGATGACTATTCGGCCGTTTCTTTTCATGCAGTAAACCTTGGTATTGCAGCCGGGCATTTTGCAGTGGTTACTATGCTGCTTATAGGGTTAATTATCTTATTCATCCTATTTCTATCTGGGACTCCAAAGGGGCGCGCTTACTCCCTTTCCATCGCGATTCGTCTCCCCTTCCTTACAAAAATTATAAATCTAGCAGATTCAGCTCAATTTGCATCGGCTTTATCCATTTTGCTGAGCAGCGGATACGATATATCGGAAGCACTGCACCTTATGCCAAATATACTGCAAAATCCACGTAACCTGGCAAATGCGCAGAAAGCTGCACTCGCAGTTGAGGGAGGAACCTCTTTAACCACAGCATTGCAGCAAACGGGCCTATTTACTGGAGTGCGTTTTAGCATGCTTCGAGTTGGCGAGAGCACAGGGAATCTTGAAAAAGTGCTCAACAAAATTGCGGATAAAACTAATGATGAGGTAATGGAGCTTATCAGCAGAAAAATTGCCTTTATTGAGCCGTTATTAGTTGGCTTGGTCTCTGTTATTATTGGAACTTTGCTGCTTTCCGTAATGCTCCCGCTTATTGGGATTATGAGCAGTATTGCTTAGAGAGGGTGTTCTTACCGTATGCGTCGTTTATTCTCGTTAGGCTTATTTGCGGCACTTCTCTTTATAATTATCATTGGCTTTACCCGTATTGAACAGGTAAACCACCGGAACTCGAGCAAGCTGCTTCTTCAAAAAATAGACCGTGCTATTGTAAACTGCTATGCAATTGAGGGCACATATCCTCCCAGCTTTGAATACTTGGAAAATAATTACGGCATTCATATAGATAATCAAAAATACTATGTGGATTATCAGATTTTTGCCGCCAATATAAAACCAGAGATTCGTTTAGTAGAGCGCAGGCATTCCGAGGAGGTTAAACCGTGAACTTGAGAACGCACCAATCTACACAAACGCCGTTTGCTTTACTTATTGCCTGTATTTTCACCGGAGTGTCACTATTTTTAGTGCTGCTGGGAGCAGATGCATACCGGAATAGTTTACAAGCGATAACTGTTAACCACCAAATCCGTGCTACACTCTCTTACACTGCAAACCAAATTCGCACTGCAGACCGTGCAGAAAATATTGAGGTAAACACAGTGGATGGTCAGCAGATACTTCGTATCCATTCACAGGAAGAATCCAAAACCGGCAACACTTATCTCTATTTTTACAAAGGATTTTTAATGGAGCTTTTTGCAAGCGATGAAGAACCATTTGTGCCGGAACAAGGTGAAAAAATTACAGAAGTCAAACAGTTCTCTATCAATAAAAACGGAAGATTGTATGCTATCTCTGCAACTGCATTAAATGGTAATCAAATATCCGTCTCTGTATGCCCGAGAGCCTCTTAAAAAACGAGGGGGAAACAAATGAAAAACACCACAAAGATTCACCCTTATTTTATTGAAATACTGTTTGTCATCTTATTTTTAGCGATTTCTTCCATTGCTGTTTTGCAAATTCACCTTGCAACAAAAACTATTTCAAATAAGAATATAGATACACAATATGCAATGGCCACCGCGCAAACGGCCGCGGAAACTTTATATTCTGTAAATACACCGGAAGACGCAAGCCACACTTTTGTGCAAGGCGGTGCTGTTGCGCAGGGAAATGTATTTCGAACCCAATACAATAAAGATTGGACACCTGTTTTATCAGGAGGAATTTACATCGCTGAAAAACGTCTTGAGTTTTCTCCCACTGAAACTGGAACAATGGCAACTTTAAGCATAACCATTCAGAAAGATAATAGTGAACTTTATACTTTGACAGCAAAGCGCTACTTTCCCACTCCTACTAATAACGGGAGGGTAAACGGATGAAACAAAAGAAGCTTCCGTTTTTTTCAGGAGCAGGTCTTACTTCCCTCTTTATGGTATTTGTTATTTTGTGCCTGACTGCTTTCGCGATACTTTCTTTTTCTGCTGTGAAATCGGACTGGAATCTAACCAACAAACACATACAAAGCATCCAAAGCTACTATTCCGCTGACGCAAAAGCGCAATATATACTCAGTGAGATTGATTCGAAAATTCTTCTTCTGCGAAAAGAAAATCCATCTATTACCGATGAAGAGCTGGCAAAAAAGCTGAACGGTTCTGTTATTGATGACATTACTCTAGCGATCGCCGAAGGCACTGCAGACAGCTATTTTACCTTTTCAGTGCCCGTCGGCTCCATTCAAGAAATACAGGTTACTTTGCTGCCCACAAAGGGAGAAAAGCGTTACGAAATTATAAAATATAAACTAGCTGCATCACAAGAATGGGATGGAAACGACCAGCCCCTAACAGTGTGGCAAGGCCCTCATACTTAACCGACCGGAAAGGAAGCACTCTCCTTATGGATATACTTGAAATGCTCCAAACAGCTGTATCAAAAGGTGCCTCAGATATTTTTATTATTTCGGGCTGCCCTGCCTCTTATAAAATACACGATATGATTCAGCCGATGAATGAAGAAAAACTGATGCCGGACACAGCTAGGCATATTATCTCTACCATCTTTGAACTTGCAGGGCAGAGAGATTTTCCAGCCTTTTTAAAAAAAGGGGACGATGACTTTTCTTTTTCGATTCCAAAACTGGGTCGTTTTCGCTGTAATGCGTATTTACAGCGAAATTCATGTGCGGCTGTACTCCGCATATTGGGGTTCGAGCTTCCTGAACCCAATGCACTCCATATCCCTCAAGCGGTAATGGATCTTGCCACTAAAGAGCGAGGGCTGGTTCTCATTACCGGCCCGGCAGGGAGCGGTAAAACCACTACCCTAGCGTGTCTGATTGAACAGATTAATCGAACACGTAACAGCCACATCATTACGATTGAAGACCCGATTGAGTTTCTACATCCTCATAATAAAAGCATTGTAAGTCAACGCGAAATTAAAAACGACACAAAAGGTTACTTACAAGCTCTACGTGCTGCACTACGCCAAGCACCAAACGTAATTCTAATTGGGGAAATGCGCGATTATGAAACCATTTCTACCGCAGTAACGGCAGCGGAGACCGGGCAGCTTATTTTATCTACCCTGCATACCTTGGGGGCTTCGAACGCCATAGACCGTATTATTGATGTATTTCCTGAAAACCAACAATACCAAATTCGTGTTCAGCTTTCTATGGTTTTACAGGCTATTGTTTCGCAGCAGCTTATCCCCTCTCTTGATGGAACTCTTGTACCTGCATTTGAAATTCTTCTTATTAATAATGCCATCCGCAATATGATTCGAGAAGCAAAAACACACCAAATCGATAATGCGATCAGTGCAAATGCTGCAATTGGAATGCTCTCAATGGATAATGATTTACTGCGCTTGTACCGTGGGGGAATCATCTCAAAAGATAGTGCATTAACCTATTGCAGCAATGTAGAATTAATGAGTAAAAAGCTTTCTACCTCAAATTGAATCAAAACGTAAAACAAAGAAAGAAGCCACCGAAGAGGGATAAACCCATCATCGGCGGCTTCTATTCTATTTCGAACCACCCACACAATATCGGTGGTTATTTGAGAAACGGTAAATCAAAGTTTATCTACCACATGGTATATCATAACATATTGCAAAATGCTGCCTGCCAAAACAAATAAATGCCACACTGCATGCAGGTAAGGAATCTTCTTTCCTTTTTGGTAGATAATCGCACCTACTGTGTAGGCAACGCCACCTGCAATCAGTAAAATCAAATCCTGTAAATCCAGTGCTTGAATGAGAGGGCCGAAGGCAAATACAACAATCCAACCCATTGCAATATAGCATACCATCGACACTTTACGGAAGCGCTCCATATCGATAATGTTCAAAAGGATTCCTGCAATTGCAGCTGCCCATACAATTGAAAAAAGAACAAAACCTGTTTGCCCTGCCAAAGCAAGCAGAGTGATTGGGGTATAGGAACCTGCAATTAAAACAAATATGGTGCAATGATCCAGCACCTGAAACACACGCTTCGCTTTACAAACGCCTAACGCATGGTACATAGTTGAAACAAAATACAACAGGAACAGCGTTACTGCATATATGGTTACAACCGCCTGCGGGAAAATCTCGTATGGCGCTGCCGCCTGCAAAGATAATAACGCTGCAATAGCTAAAATTGCCCCTAACCCATGCGTAACCGCATTTGCAATCTCTTCACCCACACTATACGTTGGCAACCCCAATTCATTTCGTCTGCCTTTGCGCCACTCATTTTTATCTTGTTTTTCTTTTTCTCTAGGAGCATATGAATTCATATGCAAAGCTCGTTCGGATTGTTCTGCCAATTCAAGGCACCTCCATTCTACATTATGTAGTTTTTAAAACTAGATGTTATAATTATATTATACCCATTGATAGCATTTGTCAATTCTTTCAAATTATTTTTTTATTATTATGATAAAAGTTTGAGCTGTTTATCTTAAAATATTCCATCTTTAGGATAAAAAAAGGGATAGATTAAAATGCTTAATCCTCCCTCTTGGTTTTATCCCTCAATGCTCCCAAAGGGAGTTTTGTTTTTTACGAATCAAATTTCGGCGCGCCGCCGTTTTCTCTTCACTGACAGTTAAAGCACCGTCGTCACTGATTTCCAGTACATCTCCCTCGTGAACATTCTTTGGCAGTTCCGATAAATCAATGGCAAAAAACTTCTTATCTTCCCCTTCGCAAATAGCGTACACGCCTTCAAAACGATCAATAATCAAATTTTTCATATAATCACCTTTCTGTTTGGTAGATAATCGTTGTTCCATCACTACAATAAAGCAACGTTCCGCTTACATCAGTACGCCCTACGGTAGCAGAATAACGATTGAGGCGATCCATTACCTCACGGTTTGGGAGCTCATATTGGCTGTCTGCAACAGATACTGCAGAATATTTTGGTTTTACCGCCGCTAAAAATGCCGCTGTGCTAGAGGTTTTACTGCCGTGGTGACCTACCTTTAGCACATCTGCATGCAAGTCTTTTTGTGTGGCCAAAATTGCAGACTCTTCCCCGGCTTCTGCATCACCCATCAGCAAAAATCGAGTTTGCCCATATGTGAGCATCAGAACAATTGAATTTTCATTTGTTGAATTTAATATAGACAGGGGTGCCAGAACCTCTATTCTTACATCGCCCAATGTTAGGGTATTGCCCCCGCGCAGATACTCTGGGGAAAGCCCTTTCCTTTTTAAAGACTGAATTGTATTGGTATACACAGAATCAGAGGGCAGCAGGTTTTCTGGCAATTGCGGCATAAAATAGTGGTCTACCTTATATTCCTCAATTACACCGCTTAGCCCACCAACATGGTCACTATCTGGGTGGGTGTTAATAATATAGTCGAGAGCGGTTACCCCTCTGCGGGCTAAGTAACGATTCACTGTTTCGGCCTGATCCGGTGTACCACCATCCACCAAAAGATATTTTCCCTTGCACTCGACTAAAATAGAATCCGCTTTTCCAACGTTGAGTACATGTAACGACATTGGGTAATCTTTCGCTATGGATGAAAAATCAGATAGACCAAACGAAGAATAGACTGCCTGCCACCAAGAGGAATACCCGGAGGGAAACAAAGCAGGCAAAAGACCCAACACAAGTAGCAATACTGCCAGCACAGTGAATACCGCCCTTTTATGGCGAAAGCTTTTCCCGGCGTACTCTTGTTCCATACCGAAAACGTCTCCTTTAAGCTGCGGTAGTGCTTAAGACTGTTCGCTGTTGTCTTGCTGCATGGTCATTTCAAGGTACTGTTGGCGTGATAGCAATACTTGGCGAGGTTTTGAGCCCTCATGCGGGCCAATTACTCCTAACTGCTCCATTTCATCAATCAAACGACCTGCACGGGCATAACCAAGACGAAGTCGCCTTTGCAGTAAGGAAGTGGACGCTTGTCCCGCCTCTATTACACATTTAATGGCTTCATTCATCATCGGGTCCGTAAGCTCGGAATCCTTTGCGTCTCCATTAGAAGAGCTCTTTTCTGCGATTGCATTACGCTCAATCTCTTCGATTACAGATTGGTCATAGCCGGATTCCTGCACCTTTTTCGCGTAAGTAACCACCGACTCAATCTCACTATCGCTTACAAAACAACCCTGAATACGAATCGGCTTTTGCGAACCTACTGGAGAAAAGAGCATGTCGCCGCGGCCTAGCAGCTTTTCGGCACCACCCATGTCTAAAATGGTACGAGAATCAATCTGCGAAGAAACCGCAAATGCAATTCGGCTTGGAATATTTGCCTTAATAATACCTGTAATAACATCTACGGAGGGGCGCTGGGTAGCAATAACCAAGTGCATACCCGCCGCACGAGCCATCTGTGCCAAACGGCAGATGGAATCTTCCACCTCGTTGGGGGCGGCCATCATTAAGTCTGCCAACTCATCAATAATAATGACAATCTGCGGCAAATGCGGCATAGGATTGCCTTCATCATCTTGATTCCCCTTGCTTTTGGCGAGCTTATTATAGGAAGCTAAGTCTCTTACGTTATTTTCCGCAAAGATTTTATAACGCTTTAGCATTTCCGTAACGGCCCACCCCAGTGCACCAGCTGCCTTGCGGGGGTCTGTTACCACCGGTACAAGCAAATGTGGAATCCCGTTATAAATACCAAGCTCAACCACCTTCGGATCAATCATTAAAAATCGAACTTCATCGGGTGTTGACTTGTAAAGCAAGCTCACAATTAAAGAATTAATGCAGACCGATTTACCAGAACCAGTGGAACCCGCAATAAGTAGGTGAGGCATTTTAGCTAAATCGGTTACTGCTACCGCGCCAGCAATATCCCGCCCGAGGGCAACTGTCAGCTTGCTTTTTGCAGAAACAAATGGATTGGATTCCACCAAATCGCGCATGCGAACCACATTTACATTTTTATTGGGAACTTCAATCCCAACAGCGGCCTTGCCGGGAATTGGCGCTTCAATACGAACACCTGCCGCCGCCAGATTCATCGCAATATCGTCACTGAGGTTAGTAATCTTGCTAATCTTAACACCCGGGGCTGGCTGCAGCTCATAGCGAGTAACCGCAGGGCCGCGGCTAATATCTACAATCTTAGTTTGTACCCCAAAGCTTTTCAGAGTACCAACCAGCATATTCCCATTGCTTTGTAGTTCGGCAGTAATATCTTCCTGATTCGCACCAGCGGAATACTCCAGCATTGAAAGCGGCGGAAACAGGTAGCCCTCCGCCTGAGGAGTAGGGTCTGCCGCCCTTACGGCTGTTTCACGCACTGCACTTTGCAGCATAGCGGTTTTCTGAAGAAAAGCAGCTGCGGCTGCTGCAGAACCGGAAGCATCCTGCCCAGCCGGTGTAACCGGCACAGCAGCTGGCGAAGCAACGGAAGCTGTTACAGCACTCGTCGCAGCGGGTGTCACAACTGGAAGAGGAATCGTAACCACCGGTTCTTCTGCCTGCGGTGCCTCCTCAGCTTTTTCCTGCGTGGCGCTTGCTCCTGCTCCGGTAAACTGAAATAGTTTTTCTAACTGTTCGAGCTTTTCGCTCTTTTCAGGCGTATCTGCTGGAGTTCGCTCCGAGCGAACCGGGTGTGCAGGTAGCTCATCCGCATCTAGCGCAATATCAATATTGGGGTCACGCTTTCTGTCTTTCTCGAGTAAGCGGCGCTCGCGTACTGCATCGAGATTTTCTGCAACTAAGTCCACGGGTTTTGTAACGGTTTTAAATAATTGAATCAGACTCGTGCCTGTGAGCAGCATAATCATAACAAAAAGTAATAGTATGATTACAATTTTCGAACCCACCGAGCCAAGTACTGATACAAATAAAACGCCAACCATGCCGCTCACCAAACCAGCTCCGCGCTGTGCAACCCCCTGCATATAAAGCTCTTTTAGGTGATTCATATACCCGCCCGGTTGAATGACGCCTGTTTCTGGCCCAAAAATATAGACGGTGGCGCATACCATAATGATAATACCCGAGATCATTCCAATCCTCAGATTCATGTTATCATTTATGCGCTCTATGGCAGTAATAACTGATATGTAAAGGAATAAAATGGGCCATAAAATTGCACAATTACCGAACAAGCCAAGAAGAACATTATGCGCCCAGTTCCATACATGGTCGCCCTTTACAAGGACTAAAAACGCCATCAGCACCGCCACAGCGAAAATAACCACAGCCGTCATTTGATTGCGATGACGCAAAGCCTCCAATTCCCGTTCGGTTCGGGGCTTCTGTTTTGCCGATGTGGCGGCGGAAGAGCCTTGACGCCGATTCGCAGTTGAAGGTCGCTTTGTTTGTTTTTTTGTTTGAGTTGGTTGCTTTTGAACTGTTTTTTGTTTTGCCACTGCACTCTCACCTTGTTTTTCAATTCATTCGTATTATCAACCTGATTTTTATGCTCTGCCGCAAACGCTGTACTCATTCTTACCTATTAATAAAATCACATTTAAGAAACAAAGAAAGTGATCATTTGCCCTGTTTGGTGTTCGTAAACACCGATAGCAACGGTAATAATACCTAATATAAAGGTATACCACACAAATACTGCCAGCTTATCGGATGCAACCATCCAGCGCAGGAGCTTAATGGCTAAAAAGCCTACAATCGCTGCTGTGATTACACCGGCTAGAATAGGAGCTATGCCAATCGTAATCGGTTGGCTCATCGCGTCTTTCAGTTCTAGCAATGCGGCTGCAACAATAGCCGGAATACCAATGACAAAGGAGTAATCCAAAGCGGTTTGGCGGCTGATTCCTCTCATTAAACCAACCGAAAGCGTAGAACCCGAACGAGATAACCCCGGGAAAACAGCGGCAACGCATTGTGCAAAACCAACTGCTAACGCATCTGGAACATCAAAATTGCGTCTTCCTGAAATTGCTCTGGCTCCCCCACGCCCTTGCTTTCTTTTTGTTGCAAGAATGCCGAGCGTTAAAAGAACGGAAGTAAAAATCAAAGCACAGCCTTCTACCACAATATCGGAATCAGTTGCCCAAAGGTCTGCAAAGTCTTTGATTTTATGACCGGTACCAGGAACGGGGAGAAACAGCAAAAACAATGGTAGCAGACCAATCATCAGCATCATCAGTAAACGCCGATCAGCGCTCATGCGCGACCACTGGAATTTGCCTGTAAACACATCTTTTAGCAAACGGATAAATGCCACAATCAAACGCAGAATTAAATCACGGTAAACAATCAACACGGCTAATAAGGTACCAAGGTGCAGCATAACATCAAATAACAGGCTGTCTACCTTTACTCCCATAAAATGCTGTGCCAAAGAAAGGTGACCACTGCTAGAGACGGGCAAGAACTCTGTGGCACCCTGAATGATTCCCTGAATAATTGCTTGTAGTATACTCAATGTGAACCTCCATAATATGTAATTCGGCGGCAACCGCAATGCGGAGCCGGCCGTAGTTATGCAAGAGTTATTTTATTTTGTTTCTCTTGCAGCTTTTGTCGATTTTTTAGAAGACCGTGGTTTTGTCTTTTTTTCTTTGGCTCGATTCTCGTCTATCATACCTCGCAGGCAATCAATTGCATCCGATAATGTGCCTACCGAATCAATTAAACCTTCCTCCACTGCATCGGACCCAGTGAGTACGGTTCCTACATCCATCACCAATTCTTGCGTGTTCATGGAAAGCTCGTAGAAACGCTCGGGAGACATTTTTGAATTCTGCGTAACAAAACGAGTAATGCGCTCTTGCATCCGCTGAAAATATTCCAGTGTTTGCGGTACGCCAAGCACTAACCCACTCATGCGAACAGGGTGAACGGTCATTGATGCCGACTGTGCAATGAAAGAATGCTTTGCGGCAACTGCCAGAGGAACACCAATGGAGTGTCCTCCACCTAAAACAAGCGAAACGGTTGGCTTTTTCATTCCTGCTACGAGTTCGGCTATTGCCAAACCTGCCTCAACATCGCCGCCAACGGTATTCAAAATCATAAGAAGACCATGAATTTTTGGTTCTTCCTCAATTGCCACTAGCTGTGGAATAACGTGCTCATATTTTGTTGTTTTATTTTGTGATGGCAAAATATAATGACCCTCTACCTGACCAATAATTGTCAAGCAGTGAATCATGTGATCCGGGTCACCTGCCAAAACAGAACCATTTTCCGTAATTTGATCGTTTTGCTTTTCACTACCAACCGGTGCTGGCTCCAATTCTTCATTTTCGTTCTCACGCGTGGACGGGTTTTCTATCTGCTGATAGCGTTGTTTACCCATTTTTTCAGCCACCTCCTACACAATAGTGTTCCGTAAGGAGCGGCTTCTCATACACGATTCATTTTTGAATTTCCCATTTTAATCAAAAATTGTTTATGGTATCAAACAAAGTAAATTTTCCGCACAATTAATTAAAGATAGATAATTACTCTTTACCTCGCATCGTGAGGTAGTTATTCATTATTATAGCATTTTGGCTTCTGTACTTCAACGTGCTTGCAAAGAAAAAGACACGAAAAATCGTTCGACATTCCCTGCGGTTTTATTATCAAGTATTTATATGAAAAGGCTATGAACACTTTCATGTTACATAGCCTTTTTTCATGATTTATTATTATCTCAATTTTTCAGCGCTTTGTTATCCTCTTTTTCTAAAATGGATTCTGCCTGTGCCGCCAAAGCGGCTTTTTGCCGCTTCCAACTGGGGATAAACGTAATCATAGAACCGATTAGAATTAAAATAATACCAGTGATCTTTGTAGAAGTAAGCGGTTCATGTAGGATAATGAATGCAAGTATAGGGGCAAGAGCCGGTTTGATGAAAAACACCAATGAAGTAGTAATTGCCGAAGTTGCCTCCATTGCCATAAAGTAAAATGCAAAACCGAGACCGGTAACACCAACACCAATGTACAAAAGGCTTGGCAAAAGTTCGGGAGTAATGCCTTTGAATATGGGAGTATTTGCAAACAAACCCAAGCCGGCATTGGTTAAAATTCCGCCGAACCACGCAGTTTTTGTAAGCAATACTAAAATAAATAGTTCTGCCGCACCAAAAATAAAGCTAAAACAGGTGGTTACCACACTGCCGTAACGCGCGCCGTGCTTTTTCCCTAAAACACTATACAAAGCAAAGGTAATCGCTGCCAAAATCGTTAATATGGTTCCTGTTGCTGAGCCTTTTGCATGAAAAGGGTCTATTGTAACCGCCATACCTAAAATACTTACAATGATAGAAACAATTGAGTATTTATATACCTTTTCTTTTAAGAGCAACGCCGCCAAAATCATTACGAATACGGGGTTACAACTAAATAGTATTGCAACAATAGACGCATCGGAATAAATGACTGCCATTTGGTACAAGACCATGCTGATAACAACACAGCAAAAACCAGTAAATGCTAAATAACACAAATCTCTCACGTTTAATTGGCAGTTATTTTTCTTTAAATGCCGCAGTGCAAAGGGCGACAAAACCAAAGCGCCAATGGAAAACCGCAGTACCGTAATTTGCAGCGGGTGAAATCCACCTGCCGTAATTTTAAGCATAATCTCCATGGTGCTAAAAAATATGCTGGTAATTAAAATGTACAAATAACCTTTTTTCATATGTATTCTATTCAACCCCTATTCTCTTTTCATGCTGTGCTTTCTCTTAGTCTGGGGAAAACAGTTCAGCCAGACTGGACTCTCTGCCTAAACAGTGTAATGCAGAGCACCACTTTTGTCTATATCATTTGCAGTATTTATTGCAATTTTAAATAGCTTTGTTCTTCTTTGCAAATATCAATCATCTCTGTCATAGCATCCGTAAGATATTTGCCTTTGTGGTATACCGCTTTAAATAATCTGCGGAACTGCATACCTCTCACCTCAACCGCACAGAGCTTCCCCATTTTGCATTCTTCTTTTACGGCTAAGCGAGAAATTACAGAGACCCCAAGCCCTTCTTGCACAGCAAGCTTAATGGTATCTGCATTATTGCAAATCCACCCTTCTCTCCAGGTTAAAGATTTTGCTGCCATTTCATCTTCAAAGGTTTTACGGGTTCCGCTGCCCTTTTCTCGTATAATAAAGGTCTCTTGTTCCATCTCTTGCGGTTCAATTTGTTTTCTGCCAGCAAATGGATGCCCCGGCCCGCAAATTAACACCAACTCATCACTGAGAAACGGTAGAGTAATCAGGTCGGAGGAGGCGGTATCTCCCTCAACTAAAGCAAGGTCTAGCTGGCCTCCCAAGAGCATTGCCTCAATATTTGCCGTGTTATCTTCCACCACAAACACATCTGTTCCCGGCCGATTCTGCTGAAAATGAGATACCAGCTTTGGAAGAATATAAGCGCCTATGGTTACGCTTGCACCAACCCGTATGGAACCATCCTTTTGAAGCGCTTTCATATTATCTTCCGCTTCCATATCCATACGAACAATTTGGTTTGCATAGCGCAGCAGCTTTTTCCCGGCGGTAGTTAAGAATAATTTGCGAGACATCCTTTCAAACAGACGCACCCCATAGTGTTTCTCCATTTCTGCAATTGCTTGGCTTACCGCAGACTGAGAAAGAAAAAGATTTTCAGCCGCTACAGTCATATTCATATATTCGCATACTGCAAGAAAGATTTTATAATGGCGTAGTGTCACACGATTCACTCCCTAACCTCAAATTCTCTATCAATAAGAAAAGTATGTATTTTCTAAAGTTATCATACCGTTTTACTTATGCAAAATCAACTGCACGCATTATATCCTTCCTATTTATATTAAGAAAAGATTGGAAAACACATTTCATTTCGCTATAATGTATTACAATTGATGATATGTGGGGGATTTTGTCGTGGCAGAACGAATTACGCTTTCTTTCTTTTTATTTGGGCTGATTGCCTGTATTCTAAGTGGACTTCCCATTCTATTCGCTCTTACATTCGGGCTAATTTGCTTTTTAGTGTATGGTTTGGTAAAGAAGAATACACTCACGCAAATGGGTGCTATGATGCTGGACGGAATTCGCGGAGCAAAAAATATTCTAATTATCTTTTTATTAATAGGCATGTTAACCTCTGTTTGGCGTACTTCCGGTACAATTCCGTACTTGATTTACCATGCAATTCAAATACTGAACCCTACTTTATTTGTTTTGTACACCTTCTTATTATGTTGTATGATGTCTTTTTTGATGGGTACCTCTTTTGGTACAGCTGCCACCATGGGCGTTGTTTGCATGATGATCTCGCGCTCGCTCCTAGTAGACCCGGTTCTTTGCGGTGGTGCTATTTTAGCCGGCTCTTATTTTGGCGACCGCTGTTCTCCTATGTCTTCGAGTGCATTACTGGTTAGCGAGCTAACCGGAACCAATATTTACGACAATATTCGGCGGATGTTCAAAACCTCCGTTGTTCCATTTGTGCTTTCCTGCCTTTTATATTTTTTTGCAAAAGGAACAACTGCCCAAACCGGTAATCTTGCTTCACTGAATTTGTTCCGCGAGAATTTTAACCTTTCTTTCATTGTAGTTCTGCCTGCCCTTTTGATTATTCTATTATCATTGTTTCGTGTACCGGTAAAAAAAACAATGGTAATCAGCATTTTACTGGCGTGCGTGATTTGCCTTACCGTACAAAAAACACCCATTACTGAACTGTTGCCCAGTCTTTTGCTAGGCTACCAATCCTCAAACACTGAGCTTGGGTCATTGCTTAACGGCGGAGGAGTTCTTTCCATGGCAAAGGTAGCGGGAATCATTTTAATTTCCACCTCCTACTTCGGCATATTCAAAAAAACAGAGCTGCTTACGGAGATTCGAAAGCTAGTGGAAGCATCCTCTTATAAAATTACACCGTTTGGCTCAGTTTTATTTACGTCTGTGGTAATGAGCGCCATTAGCTGCAATCAAACACTGGCTACTATGCTCACGTTTCAAATGTGTGATTCCATTGTGCCAGACCGCAAAAAGCTCGCTCTTATATTAGAGGACACCGTTATTGTAATAGCCCCTCTCATTCCTTGGAGCATTGCGGGTGGAATGCCTTTAATGACAGTTGGGGCACCAACTTCCAGTATCCTATTTGCATTTTATCTTTTTCTTCTCCCCTTATTTCATTTCGGGCTAGAATGGGTGAAAAGTCGAAAAAAGACGGTATCTCTAACGGAAGAAGAACCATATCGCGAAGATTCACAAGATTAGATTACATACCAAAAGAGGAGATGGCTTACGCCATCTCCTCTTTTGGTATGTTGTGAGAGAACTCTTATTATTTTGATAATATGATTATGCTCGAACTTGGCATTTCAGCTGAAAACCAGCCTTAGTAAACATTTCAAAATCCTGTTTTACTGTATTACCAGAAGTGGTAAGCATGTTGCCTGTAATGGAGGCATTTGCACCGGCATGCAACGCCAACCTGCCACAGTCGGTCATGGAATTGCGGCCGCCTGCCAAGCGAATATTTGCCGTAGGATTAATAAAGCGGAACAATGCAATGGTACGCAGTATCTCCTCTTCCGGCAGCAAGGGTTGGTCTTGTAAGGGAGTACCCGGTATTGCCATTAACACATTCACAGGTATGGACTCAACACCTAAGTCGCGCAGCTCAAACGCCATATCTAAGCGGTCACTCATCTCTTCCCCCATTCCGATAATTCCACCGCTGCAAATTTCAAGACCTGCTTTTTGTGCGGCACGAATGGTCTCAATTTTATCATCGTATGTATGGGTCGTGCAAACCTGTGGGAAATAGCGACGGGAAGTTTCTAAATTATTATGGGTACGGGTAATGCCCGCCTCTTTCAGCTTTAAAAATTGTTCGTAATTGATTAACCCGTGAGAGGCACAGAGCTGAATATCGGATTCCTCTCGAATTTTGGAATAAGCGCGGCATAAAATATCAACTTCCGCATCCGATACACGCACACCGGAGGTTACGACCGAAAAACGGTCAACACCCTGCTTAGCGGTTTGCAAGCCCTCTTTCACAATACGGTCTACCGTAAGGAGCGGGTATTCATCAACGCCGGTTTTATGCCCGCGAGCTTGTGAACAGTACTTACAGTTTTCGCTACACAAGCCACTTTTCCCATTTAATATAGAGCAGGTGTCTAGCACATTGCCGTTCAGGTTTTCTCGAATTTGATTCGCCGCCTCACATAACTCCTCCAAGGGTGCTGTGAGCAATTCCTCTGCGCCAGAGCGATTAATTTGCCCTCCGGCAAGAATTTTTTCTTTCCAAATTTGAACGATACTCATTTCAAGATATCCTCCTAATATGTTTCACTTTTCGTTACCCTATTAATAAAAGCGGATACTGCGTTTCCACTCTTTACTCTTTTTAACGTATTTACAAGACCGGCCTAAAACATGTTTGTTTTATTGTATCAGGGAGATTTTGCATTGTCAACCATTTTATTAATAAAAAGTTTACAATAGAGCAATAAGAAATGCCTCCGGAAAAACCGGAGGCATTTCTATGCTATTACAAGAAAAAGTTTAGATGAGTACTATCCCTCAATGGCTTTTTCAAGCACTTGGTCAAATGTTTGAGAACCAAAGAAAGCTTGCTCATTTTCATTTACAATCAGTGCTGGAACACTCATAATTCGATATTTCTCTCGAATATCTGGGAACAGAGCAACATCCAGCATTTCTGCCGTTACGTTACCGCCGCTGGCAATCGCTATGGAATGCGCCGCCGCAACAACATCTGGGCAATAGGGGCACGCCAAGGTTACGCCAACCTTTAAAACCGTGTTGGGTGGAAGCTGACGGATTTTTTCAATCTGCTCCGGGGTTAGCTTGTCTTCCGCTGCCAAATGAAGGATTCCGAGTACAAACGAGTTTATCTCGTGGCCGCCGGGAACTGCACTGAACTTAACACCGCTGAATTGCCCTGCTTCATTTAGAAAAACGGCCACCGGGTAACGTTCAATTCCCAGTTCCTGCTCTAAATTGGGGTTTTCACCCTTTTGATACACTTGCAAGTGAATATGGTCGCTCAGCGGCTCAATCTCACGCAGAAAAACTTCTAGCTCTAGAGACTTTTTATTTGAGGAATCCACCACTGTAACAATCGTCATGTCTTTTTTAAGGCGCTGGAATACTTGAGAAAGCTGACTCTTGAGTTCACCGCTCAAATATTCGCCATTGGGCGCCACAGACTTTGCAGAATTCTCTTTTTGCTGTGGTGCAGGTACGTCTTCTGCGGTTACCCCATCCTCTTCAAACATTGGGATGCCAAGGCGCTCTTTTTCTTTGGTGACATACTTTTCTGCGGAGGTAGCCGCAACCGCGCCATCTGCTACTGCCGTTACAATTTGGCGGAGAAGCTTAGGGCGCAAATCGCCTGCGGCAAAAACACCCGGAATATTGGTGTGCATGGCTTCGTCTGTAAGAATATAGCCATCCTTATCCATATCCACATGGCCTTGAAAGAGTTCGGTAGCTGGGTCATATCCCACAAAAACGAACACACCAAATGTTCCGTTTTCCCCAGCATCGTACACTTCTGTTTCACCGGTTTGCTTGTTTTTAAAGTGGGCGCGGCGAAGAAGCGAATCGCCCTCTACTTTCTCTAGCAAAGTATTGTATTTTACCGTAATTTTGGGGTGTGCGATTGCTTTATCTGCAACTGTTCTTGCGCAACTAAAATCATTGCCACGAATGACAATGGTGACGGATTTTGCAAAGCGGGTCAGGTAAATGGCTTCTTCTGCCGCAGCAAATCCACCGCCAATAACAAAAATATCGAGCCCACTAAAAAATTCACCGTCACAAGTGGCACAATACGCAACTCCATGGCCGCTGTACTGCTCTTCCCCCTCGAATCCGCCTTGGCGGGGAGATGCACCGGTTGCGATGATGACCGAACGGCTTTGATACGTGCCGGATGAAGCGTAGAGTGCTTTAATCTCACCAGAAAAATCCACACGCTCAATTTCTGCCGTTTCAATCTTCACACCGAAATCACGAACATGGTTCTTCATCTCTTCTACAAGCTCGGGGCCTCCCGTTTTGCGGATGCCGGGGTAGTTTACAACCTCGGCAGTATTCCCTACCTGACCGCCCGGGTTACTCTTTTCTAAAATAAGTGTTTTGAGCTTTGCGCGGCCCGCATAAACTCCTGCCGCTAAGCCGGCGCTGCCAGCCCCGATAATTAT
Source organism: Clostridium sp. (assembly GCF_032576335.1). Taxonomy (GTDB): domain Bacteria; phylum Bacillota; class Clostridia; order Oscillospirales; family Acutalibacteraceae; genus Faecalispora. The sequence goes on along the minus strand of NZ_JAWFXC010000002.1, from coordinate 222,235 downwards.
TAAATCATAAATCGGATTCATGTTGTAATACTCCCCTTTTAAAAAGGACCGCCGCCAATACGGCAGCGGCCCAAATTGTTCTAAATTACAGCTTACCTACCAAGTCCAAGCTAGGAGAAAGAGTCTCCTCACCGGGCTTCCATTTGGCCGGGCAAACCTGATCGCCATGCTTGTCTACAAATTGAGCCGCATGCACCTTACGCAACAGCTCTTCCGCATTACGGCCAATCCCCAAATCGTTTACCTCATAGGCAACGATTTTACCCTGCGGATTTACAATAAAGGTACCACGTAGTGCCAAGCCAGCAGATTCTACATAAATACCTAGCTCTTTTGAGAGAACACCGGCACGGTCTGCCAGCATGGGGTACTTAATTTTTTGAATGGTCTCAGACGCATCTGCCCAAGCTTTATGAACAAACTGGCTGTCGGTAGAAACGGAATAAATCTCTGCGCCAATTTTCTGAAATTCACTATAATAATCTGCAAGGTCGCCTAATTCAGTGGGGCAAACGAAAGAAAAATCAGCGGGGTAGAAAAACAGAATGTTCCACTTACCCTCCATATCCTCACGAGTTACCTCTTTTAGCTCACCCTGATGATACGCCTGCAGTTTAAAATCCGGTAGTTCACGTCCAATTAAGTTTGTCATATTAAATTACCTCCTAATACGTATCATAAATTTTTGTAACCGTATGAAACAGTTACCCTTTACTAACACTTATTATACAGGAAGCTTTTTTAAATTTCAATAGATTTTTAGGAATTATTATCGTTTTTTAAAAAATTTACAAATTAATCCTATTTTCTTCATAAACTACTCGCCCCACTTACTTCTTATAATACTATTACACCTTACTGTTCTATTTTGCGTTTCATTCTAGTGAAGCTGATTCAAAATTTCGTTTGCTAAGCGCTCGCCAAGCTTTGCTGCATCAGCAATTGGTGCATTCATTTGCTTTTTAACGCTATGTTTGCCGTTATTGTAGAATCCAGTTAAAACAATTTCGTCTTCTTCCAATTTTGCAAATGCTGCAATCGGGTTCACGTCAGGATTGTCAAACTGTTTCAAAAACGCCAGTTCCGCCTTTGCACAGCAGCGGCTTGGGAAATCATCCACTCCTGACAGACAGTAGTGTGGTTCCCCTATTCTTGTTACTATGGCAAAAATCCCTTGCCCCACCGCAGGAACAATCTCTTGCTCTGTAAAAATTCGGCCGCTTCGGTTGCGTAAGCCTAAAAGAGACAGTGCGTCACATGGTAAAATCAGAGCAGAATAATCCCCTCTGTCTAATCGTTTAAGTCGACTATGTACATCTCCGCGAATCGGTGCAATGTCGTTACGAGGATAGAATGAGCCCGCTTGAACTCTTCTATGCATTCCGGATACACCAATTGGTCTATCCAATTCCGGCTGTTGAGCTCCAATTGGAAGAACCAAAGTGTGCTTAACATTTAAACGAGTGCAATATGCAGCAATCATTAACCCCGGCGCAACACCTTGATTCAGTTCTACCAAATCATATACTGCTTGGTCGATCCTTTTTTCTAAAAGCGCACGCTGCAATATGCTGATTGGCTTTTGTTCTCCGGCAGGCTCCCCCGTCTGCTCCTGCACCGGTTCCTCTGCCGCAGAGATAGGCATCAAATCGAGCTGGCATGTTGAATCCGCTCTTTTTATATCTTGCATAATGCGTCTTGTGTGAATGATTGCTAGTTTATCTTCGTGGCAACCAATTCGTATTCTTTCCATCTGTAACCTCCCATCTTTGCAGTTTATTTTAAATACCTTTTCATACTTGGCTAATTTTCCTCACCTTAAAACAGTGCTGACATTATCGCTAAAAAAGTAAAGAGACAAAAAACACCCGCAAGGTACTTTCCCGCGAGTCGCATTTTTCCTATGAGGTCTCTCTCAATTTTGTTTTAATCCATCCTCATTATTTGCACGTTTTTATGATAAAAGCAAGACAAATAAAACCCTTTTGGAAGTGGATCACCTTGATTTTGATTGTACTGGAAGCGATTGGAAAAGTCAAGCACAGCATGCACTCAGCATTCTCAAACCCATTTATTTACATAAATTTTTCTTGACTTTTTTATGGAATTGGAATAGGATGAGATTAAAATTTTTTAATTAAATATTTTTAAGTATTTTTCACCAAAGCGCACAGAGAAGAGGTTCAGAATCGTGATTTTTGAAGAAATCCGAGATTTAATCGCAAGTAGAACAACACTAAGCAAAAATGTAATTACCATGCAGGCCTTATTAAAAGACGACCTTAGTCTCGATTCTTTTGACCTTGCAGAACTGGCTATGGAATTAGAAGACACATTTGAAGTAACAATATTAGACGAACAACTAGTCCGCTTTCAAACGGTGAGCGATATTGTTGCATTTATAGAACATCAAACTATACAAAAATGATCAAATGGACATTGTTTTATGGAAAGAAAGGAATATGCCATGAATAACCCTTCCTCACACCCTAAGATGACATTATTTTCAATGCTTCGCCTGCCAACGCAAAAGACCCGCAAGGAGTCTAGCGGCAAAGAGGTGCTGGGCTTTACGGCTTGCCCAAGCTGCAAAAAAGATATTTCACGAGCACAATTGGTAGAACGGCAAATGGTTTGCCCCTTTTGCGGGCATCATCTACCTATTTCCGCACAGGAACGCCTGAATTTGCTTGCTGACCCCGGAACACTGAATTTACTTGACCTTCCCGCCTGCCCGGAGAATCCCTTGAACTTCCCCGGTTACCCGGAAAAGCTCGAAGAAAATCGGCAAAAAACAGGGTTAGCAGACGCCGCTTTGTTTGCTTCGTTAGAGATTCAATCGCAGCCCACTGTTGTAGCAGTACTCGATAGTCGCTTTTTTATGGGAAGCATGGGAGTTCAAGTGGGAGAAATTATTACAAGTGCCGTAGAATATGCACTTGCAAAAAGAGTTCCCTTAGTTATTTTCAGTGCGAGCGGCGGTGCCCGTATGCAGGAGGGAATTCTTTCTTTAATGCAAATGGCAAAAACCAGTGCGGCCTTGGCAAGGTTTGCAAAAGAGGGCGGTTTATATATCTCTTACCTAACACACCCCACAACCGGCGGTGTAAGCGCTAGCTTTGCCGGCCTTGGCGATATTACTCTTGCGGAACCCGGTGCGCTCATCGGTTTTGCCGGTCCACGCGTGATTGAGCAAACCATCCGCCAAAAGCTGCCCGAGGGCTTTCAGCGCGCTGAATTTCAGGAGGAGCACGGCTTTGTAGACCGTATTGTTCCCCGCGGAGAAATGAAGTCTACCTTAGGCTTTCTACTCCAGATTCACAAAAAAGGAGGAATGCCTGCATGATTAAAGAGACGGAATTAAAGCTAGACCAGATTGACCAAGAGCTGGCGGCCCTGCGCGAAAAATCGAAAATCCCTCAGCTTCGCATTTGGCAGCTTGAGGGAGAACGCAAAAAGCTGTTGGAAGCTTACGCTGATCTTACCCCTGCCGATAAGGTTTACCTGGCCCGGCGGCCAAAGCGCCCGGGTATCCGCGATTTTACGGCGGCTTTATTTCAAGATTTCTTTGAGCTAAGGGGCGACCGCCTGAACAAGGACGATAAAAGTATTCTTGGCGGAGTGGCCTTTTACCACGGTATTCCCGTTACGGTAATTGGTCATTGCAAGGGTAAAAATTTAGAGGAAAACATGTACTATAATTTTGGCATGCCCGGCCCGGAAGGATACCGTAAATCCCTGCGACTTATGAAGCAGGCTGAAAAGTTCGGGCGCCCCATTATCACTTTTATTGATACTCCTGGCGCGTTCCCCGGCCTGGAAGCAGAAACAAACGGCCAGAGCGAAGCCATCGCACGCAATTTAGCGGCAATGAGCCAGCTTACAGTTCCCGTAATTGCAATTGTTACCGGTGAGGGCGGAAGCGGCGGCGCTTTGGCACTTGGTGTTGCCAATCGCCTACTCATGCTGGAAAACGCCGTATACTCGGTGCTTTCGCCGGAGGGCTTCGCATCTATTTTGTGGAAGGATTCCACCCGGAGCGCCGAAGCGAGCGGAATGATGAAGCTAACCGCTCAAGATTTACTGCAATTTGGCGTAGCTGATGAAATTATTGCCGAACCTCTCGGCGGCGCACACCGCAACCATAATGCAATTTATTCTGCACTGGATGAAGCCATACTGCGCAATTTAAAAGAGCTTCTACCTCTCAGTGACGAGGATTTGGCCAATCAAAGATACGATAAATTTAGAAAGATCGGAACGACAAAGGAGGCCATATGACTGGAATTCATATATTAGGAACCGGGCGCTGTATCCCGGAAAAAATAGTCACAAATGACGACATCAGCAAGCTGACTGACACAAACGATGAGTGGATTTCCACTCGCACAGGAATTCGCCAAAGGCATTTTGTGCAGGGTGAAAGCAATGCAGATTTAGCAACCGCAGCCGCAAAAAAGGCAATGGAAGAAGCTGGTGCACGCCCAGAAGAAATTGGTGCGTGTGTTGTAGCCACCTTTACCCCAGACCATATGTCCCCCGCTGTTGCAACACAGGTTCAGCGTCGGCTTTCTTTACCGGAGGACTGCCCCTCTTTTGACATTAGTGTGGGATGCACGGGTTTTTTATATGGTCTTACCGTTGTCCGCGGACTTTTGATGCAAAGCGGATATACTCGCGCTTTATTAATTGGAAGCGAGGTTATCTCCCGCGTGCTGGATTTTGAAGATCGAAGCACTTGCGTTCTATTTGGCGACGGTGCAGGTGCAGCAGTCATTGAGCTTTCTGACAAGCATTCGTTTACCAGCGTACTTGGCTGCCGTGGAGATGATACTCTTCTAGGCTGTACAAATGCTCACGGTGCAGAGCGACATCGAATTTTTATGAATGGAAGCGATGTATTCCGCTTTGCCGTTGAAACAGTACCACGCTCCATTGAAGATACGCTTCAAAAAGCGCAGCTTACCGCTGACCAAATAGATTATTTTGTTTGCCATCAAGCAAATCAGCGCATTATATCCAGTGTGATTCGTAAAACACATTTACCAGAAGAAAAGTTTTACTTAAATGTGCATAACTACGGCAATACCTCTGCTGCTAGCATTCCAATTGCTCTGGACGAAATGGCAGAGCAAGGTTTGCTAACCCCAGGAACCCGCACACTATGTGTTGGTTTTGGTGCTGGTCTTACCTGGGGCGGCGCAATTCTGGAATGGTAAAAAGGAGGAATCAACATGAGACTAAACAACTGGCTCGGAATTGAATTTCCGTTTATTCAAGGCGGCATGGCCAATATTGCCACAGGTGCATTTGCCGCAGCGGTTTCCAACTCAGGCGGCCTTGGGTTAATTGGTGCAGGTGGAATGAATCTGGATTCCTTTGCAGAAAATATCCAGATTTGTAAAGAGAGTACCGATAAGCCCTTTGGTGTAAATATTATGCTCATGCACCCGCAGGCCAAAGAAATGGCGGAACTGGCGGCGCAAGAGAGAATTCCTGTTATCACAACTGGTGCAGGAAACCCCAGTGCCTATATTTCCATGTGGAAAAACGCAGGTGCTAAAGTCATTCCGGTCGTACCGGGAGTTGCTCTCGCGAAGCGTGTAGCTGATTACGGCGCAGACGCCGTAATTGCGGAAGGAACCGAAAGCGGTGGCCATGTTGGTGAGCTTACTACTATGGCACTTGTGCCTCAGGTTGCAGACGCGGTAAATATACCTGTGATTGCTGCGGGTGGTATTGCCAGCGGTAGGCAGCTATTAGCTGCCTTTGCCTTAGGCGCGATTGGTGCACAGCTTGGCACCTGCCTGCTTGTGAGCGATGAATGCCCGATTCATGCCAATTATAAAACAGCAATTTTAAAAGCAAAAGACAATGGTACTACCGTTACCGGCCGTTCGGCTGGTGTTCCGGTTCGCCTCCTAAAAAACAAGATGGCACGTGAATACCTGAAAAAGGAAATTGCAGGAGCAGATAAAATGGAGCTCGAGCATTACACTCTTGGCTCACTGCGCCGTGCGGTTTTAGAGGGCGACGTAGACAACGGTTCGCTCATGGCCGGGCAGGTTGCAGGGCAGCTTCATGAGATAAAGCCACTGCGTTATATTTTTGAAGAGCTTTATAATGGGTATCTTGATGCTCTAACAAAGCTGGAACAGGAGCGCTAACTATGGTTCTGGTCAAAGAAAGACCCTTGCTTCTGCCAATTATTCAAGGAGGGATGGGAATTGGTGTTTCCCTTGGAAATTTGGCAGGGCATGTAGCAAAGCACGGTGCAATGGGTGTTATAAGTGCGGCAAACCCAGGCTTTGCCGAGCCGGATTTCTGGAAAAACGCGTTGCAGTGCAACATTTCTGCTTTAAAACAACAAATACAAAAAGCGAAGCAAATCGCACAAGGGAATGGTTGGGTTGCCATCAACGCGATGGTCGCCACCACTCATTATGCAGAAACGATACAGGCTGCTGTAGAAGCAGGTGCAGATGCGGTCATTTCAGGAGCCGGTCTCCCCTCTGATCTTCCTGCCTATGTAAAAGGCAGCAACACGGCTATTGCCCCTATTGTTTCAAGCGGAAGAGCAGCGCATACCATTTGCCGTATGTGGGATAAACGCCATAAGGTTTGCCCGGACTTTATTGTAATCGAAGGGCCAATGGCAGGCGGGCATCTCGGCTTTCATGCAGACGAACTGGAAAACGGAACGGCTCAAACTCCGGAACAGATTTTGCCGGAGGTTCTAGAAGAAATAAAGCCGTATGAAGAGAAATACCAAAAGTGCATTCCGGTGTTTGTTGCAGGCGGTGTTTACACCGCAGACGATATTACTGGCTTTTTAAAGCTAGGTGCCGCAGGCGTTCAAGTCGGAACCCGTTTCATTGCTACCGAGGAATGCGATGCGTCTCTACGCTATAAGGAAATATTAGTAAACGCCAAAAAAGAGGATATTTGCATTATTAAAAGCCCGGTTGGTATGCCGGGACGTGCTCTAAACTCTCCCCTCATTCAGCGTTTGCGTAATGATCTTCGCATTCCTGTACAAAAGTGTGCCGACTGTCTGCACCCCTGTAACCCGGCAACTACGCCATATTGCATTACTAAGGCGCTGGTGGAAGCGGTGCGCGGCAACTGGGAGGAAGGCTTATTTTTCTGCGGCAGCAATGCTTGGAGGCTTGATCGCATCCTGCCTGTACAAAAGCTACTGGAAGAACTGAAACAAGGATGGAGGGATTCCTGATGAAATTGGCTTTTATCTATGCCGGCCAAGGCAGTCAACACGTTGGAATGGGTATGGATTTATACGAACAATACCCGGAGTTCCGTCGTTTTTATGATACGGATGCCGCAGGATTTAACATCAAAGAAATGATGGAAAACGGCCCCGAAGAAGACCTTAATCAAACAAGAAACACGCAGCCCTGCATGGTAGCTTTTTGCACCGGCATTACTGCGCTTTTAGAGCAGGAGGGCATTCACCCGGAGATGGTAGCAGGCTTGAGCCTAGGGGAATATTCCGCTCTTACTGCCGCGGGTGTATTTGACGCCGACACCGCAATTGCTCTCACTGCTTTTCGCGGCAAGGTAATGGAAACTGCCGTAGGTGACCTGCCCTGTGCAATGGCAGCCATTATGAACCTTGACCGAGACGCTCTTAAACAGGTGTGCAGCGAGGCTTCCTCACTTGGTATTGTGGAGATTGCAAACTACAACTGCCCCGGACAAATGGTAATTGCAGGCGAAAAGTCTGCGGTGGAAAAAGCCAGTGAGCTTGCACTTGCAGCTGGTGCGCGCCGCTGTATTCCGCTTCATTTACCCGGCCCGTTCCACAGCTCGCTTATGCACCCTGCGGGTGACGCACTCGCCGAGTACTTTCAAAAAATTACGTTCGGCGAGATGAAAGTCCCTGTGATTTTTAACGTAACCGCAAAGCCGCTTCAACCGGACGAGAGCATTCCTGCATTAATGGAACGCCAAGTGCAGAGCAGTACCTATTTTGAAGATTCCATCCGTTACATGGAGCAGGCAGGTATTGATACACTAGTGGAAATCGGCCCCGGTAAGGTCTTAGCGGGTTTTGTACGCAAAACCACAAAGAATCTGAAAACGTTTTCTGTGGAAGACGTGGAAAGCCTGCGCGCTACAATTGAAGCACTGAAAGGAGCCGCACAATGAACCAGACTATAAGAACCGCCATCGTTACCGGTGGAAGCCGCGGCATTGGCCGCGCCGTATGCAAAAAGTTCGCTTCCGAGGGCAAGAACATTGTCATCAACTACGCCGGTAATCTTCAGGCAGCGGAAGAAACCGCCGCCGAATGCCGTGAGCTTGGTGCAGAAGCAATTCTGGTACAAGCCGATGTTTCTTCTGCCGCAGGCTGCGAAGAAATCTTTGCAAAGGCGCAGGAATCCTTTAAATCGATTGACATACTTGTAAACAATGCTGGTATTACTCGAGACGGCCTCATTCTTCGTATGAGCGAAGAGAATTTTGATGATGTTATCAATACCAATTTAAAGGGTGCATTTCTCTGCATGAAGCTGGCTTCCCGTATTATGATGAAGCAGCGCTGGGGTAGAATTATAAATCTAAGCAGTGTTGCCGGTGTACGCGGTAATGCAGGGCAAATTAATTATTCCGCCAGTAAAGCTGGCCTCATCGGTATGACCAAATCATTGGCGAAAGAGCTTGCCGGGCGCAGTGTTACGGTAAATGCAGTAGCCCCCGGCTTAATTGAAACTGATATGACCGGCGTTCTTCCGGACGCCGTAAAAGAACAGCTTGTTCAGGGTATCCCCATGGCGCGTGCTGGCAAGCCTGAAGAAATTGCAGCGGCAATTGCCTTTTTTGCCAGTGAAGAAGCTGCATACATTACTGGCCAGGTACTTTGTGTAGACGGCGGAATGGCCGTTTAACAATCTTTTATTTTTAGACTCCCGCCAGTGGCGGGCAGTTTCAGGAGGTTACTATGACGGAACGACGTGTTGTTATCACCGGACTTGGTGCATTAACTCCCATTGGAATTACCGCAGACGAAACTTGGCGCTCCGCAAAAGACGGAGTCTGCGGAATTGGAGAAATCACGCTGTATGATACAGCGAATCAAAAGGTTAAAATCGCCGGAGAGGTAAAAAACTTTCAACCGGAAAATTATATCGATAAGCGCGAAGCCAGAAAGCTTGACCGCTTTACACAGTTAGCAATTGCGGCTGCCGACCAAGCGTTTCAGGATAGCGGTCTGGTAATGGAGAAAGAGAACGCTTACCGCTGTGCTGTAATCGTCTCCAGTGGCATTGGCGGCCTTGGCACAATTGAGTCTGAGCATGCTCGTGGTGAACAAAAAGGCTTTGACCGTGTATCCCCTTACTTTATTCCCATGTGCATTGCGAACATGGGTGCAGCGCACATTGCCATTCGCACTGGTTTTCGTGGCATGGTTACCTGCCCGGTTACCGCGTGTGCCGGCGGTACGAATGCAGTAGGCGACGCTATGCGCCTGATTCGTGCCGGCTATGTGGATGTTGCTATCTGCGGTGGTGCAGAGTCTTCTATTACCCCATTGGGCATGGGTGGCTTTACCTCAATGAAAGCACTTTCTGAATCCACAGACCCCAACCGTGCATCTATCCCCTTTGATAAAGAGCGGGATGGCTTTGTAATGGGTGAGGGCGCCGCTATGCTGGTTTTAGAAAGCCTGGAGCATGCAAAAGAGCGCGGTGCAAAAATCTATGGAGAAGTGGTAGGCTATGGTTCTACCTGTGATGCTTACCACATTACTGCGCCTGACCCGGAAGGAACTGCCGCACAGGAATGTATGCGCCAAGCCATTGAAGATGCGAAAATCAACCCGGAAGAGGTTGCATATATTAACGCGCACGGAACCTCTACCCCACTGAACGATAAAAGTGAAACTGCCGCGGTGAAAGCAGTGTTCGGAGAGCATTCCAAAAAGCTGATGATTAGCTCTACAAAATCGATGACCGGTCACCTGCTCGGAGCCAGCGGCGCAGTAGAAGCGCTTTTGACCACGCTTGCGCTAAAAGAAGGCTTTGTCCCCCCCACCGTTAACTACCGTGAACCAGATGAAGATTGCGATTTGGATGTAGTACCGAACACCGGCCGCAAGGCAGATTTGCGCTATGCACTCTCTAATTCCCTTGGCTTTGGTGGACACAACGCAAGCCTTATTCTCAAACGCTGGGAGGAATGATCATGCAGCTTGACTCGAACCAAATACAAGAAATCCTTCCCCACCGCTACCCGTTCCTACTCGTTGATAAAATAATAGATGGCGAACCCGGCAAGTGGGCAAAAGGAATCAAATGTGTTACCGTAAATGAACCGTTTTTTTGCGGGCATTTCCCGCAAAAACATGTAATGCCCGGTGTTCTCATTATTGAGGCACTTGCTCAGGTTGGTGCTGTTGCGATTTTATCCCTTGAAGAAAATCGAGGTAAAATCGGTTTTATGGGTGCCATAAAGAATGCCCGCTTTAGGCAGCAGGTGCTGCCCGGCGACGTACTGGAGCTCACTTGCGAACTCACCCGCCAGCGTGGCCCCGTTGGCTTTGGCACTGCAACCGCTACTGTGAATGGTAATGTAGCGGCTACCGCCGAGCTGACTTTCGCAATTGGAGATTGACCCACTTAAAGAAGAAAAGAGAAAGCGGGCTGCTCTGTGCAGCCCGCATACCCGCAAAGGAGAGCACGAATGCTGGAACAATCCTTATCTGACGTATATACGAAATTTAAACTTCATTTTTATCGTAAGGTGTTTTCACGTATCGATAACCGCGAAGCGAGCCTGACTACTGTGGAAACCTACTGCATTGAAATTATTCATGCACTCGGGAACCCCACGGTCAATGAATTTGCCTCCTTTGCTCAAATTTCACCTCCGAATGCCGCTTATAAAGTGACCAATTTAATCCAAAAGGGTTATTTAAAGAAAAACCGTTCCAAAACGGATAAACGAGAGTACTATTTACAGGTAACCCCAAAGTACTTTGAGTATTATAATCTAAACCACGGCTATATTTTAACCGTGATAGACCGGATTAAAGAGCGCTTTACCGCGGAGGATGTCACTCAGCTTGATTACATTTTAAATGTAATGTACGATGAGCTGATGCCGGAGGTCCCTCTGCCTAGCAGAAACGACGTAAAACCTTTCGAGGAAAACAACTAATTACAATATTTATTTAAGAGAAGCAGCTTTTGCTGCTTCTCTTTTGCTTGTGATTGCCCCTAACGGAATATCATGCTATAATATTTAAATATCTAAAATACTAGAAATCAAATTTGTGAAATCTAACGCAATCAAACCTCATTCTAAAGCAAGCAAGCTTTAGAGAGAAATCTAATTGTTAAAGGCAGAAGAAGATGGAAGAGATCCAAAAGTTAGAGCAAAGTATTCTAAAGAAGTACAAAAAAGAAATTTGGAACCGTATGATAGGCGGAATAAAAGACTATCAGCTCATTCTTCCCGGTGACCGTATTGCGGTTTGTATATCTGGCGGAAAAGACTCGATGCTTCTGGCAAAGTGTTTGCAAATGCTCAAACGCCATACCGAAATCCCGTTTGAGGTGGAGTTTTTATCAATGGACCCCGGATACGACGGGTATAATCGAGAACTCATTGCGCAAAACGCTGAAAAACTTGGAATTCCCCTAACGGTTTTCACTTCCCGTATCTTTGAGATTGTGAGCAATTCGGGAGGAAACCCCTGCTACCTGTGCGCACGAATGCGCCGAGGTCACCTTTATGCGAAAGCAAAAGAGCTTGGCTGCAATAAAATAGCATTGGGGCATCATTTTGACGACGTAATCGAAACTACTATGATGAGCATGCTGTATGGAGCCGAAATTCGCACCATGATGCCGAAACTCCCGAGCACCAACTTCCCCGGAATGGAAATCATCCGTCCACTTTATTTAGTACGTGAGCGCGATATTCTTGCTTGGAGACGTTATAACTCCCTTGAGTTCGTACGCTGCGGGTGCCCCCTCTCGGAGCAAGTGCCTGTATGTACTGAAAAAGAGAATAACGGCTCGAAGCGGGCAATGGTAAAAGAGCTGATTGCAAACCTTCGGAAAGATAACCCTCAGGTAGACATTAATCTGTTCCGCAGTATGCACAACGTGAATTTAGATACCGTTCTTGGCTACCGGCAGGGCGGCCAAACCCACAGCTTCTTAGATTCTTATGGGCAAAATCAAACAGAAGGCTCGCTGGAAGAATAAAAAACTCGGCAATCTCAAATGAAGGAAGGATTTTCACTTGAAGTATATAAAATATTACATGATACATATAATGATGATTTTTACAATGCTAATGTTCGCTTACGCTTTTGCGGAATTCTCTATGGGACGTGACACCTCTATTGGAATGATTATGTTCTACATTGTATTATCTGTTTTTTATGTGTTTTCTTATTTTTTCTTACGTCACCAGATCCGCAAAGACGGCCAATATGCAAAAGATATTTTTCACCTTTTGCAAACCGAAGAAATCTATAATATGCTTCATATTTTTAATGAAAAGGTTGGCCTTGCATTTACAATTGTAATGGGTATTAGCAGTATTCTGGTTTATTTTTTAAAGCATTGAGTAATACACATTTCATATGGAAAGGGAGGATTTTAAAATGAAAAAGCGAGTATTGTTATCAATTGGTGTACTGTGCCTACTTCTCATTGCCATTTTGGCGGCGTTCCCCTCTCCAGTTATCGGATTAACCAAAGGCAGTTTAGAAGCAAATGCCAGAAAAACACTAAACGTAGACGAAAATTGGCACGCTGCCTCTTCCGTGAGCGAAAATGTTGCTGCCGTACTCTTATACAATTCCGATTTAACGGAATACCGCTACTCTGTATACTCTAAAAAACCAGGTTTTTCTTTCGGCTATTTCCCGCGGAGTTCCGGAGCAAAAGAGCTTGCTGAAGGACTAATTAGCTTTGATTTTGATAATGGCACCGCCATCTTGTCATTGAACCAAGAGAATGTTGCCAAAGTGCAAAGAACTTACGATAATAAAGAGCTTTCACCGGAGGTTTATGAAGTTAACTCCAGCGAACCATTTGTAGTTACGCTATCCTCTAACCCCAATAACAAGGAGGATGGAACAATTCATATCTTCGACAAACAAGGCAAAGAATTATCGCTTGAAAGAGCCTATGTGATTTGAGCTATAAAAAGGAACCAAGAGCTAATTCTTGGTTCCTTTTTTGGATTGAATTTTAACAGCAATGTGGACAGGTACTACTTTCTGCGCTATACTAACCTCAATACATCGAAAAGGAGTGACCAACTATGGGATTTGTTCCCACACTGGAACAAGCACAGGCTTTGTTAGAAGAATACAATCAAGATGAGTTTCATCTTCGCCATGCAAAAATTGTATCTGGCGTTATGGGGTATTTTGCAAATGAATATGACCCCGAGAATGTAGAGTTTTGGGAAGTGGTGGGTCTGCTTCATGATTTGGATTTTGAACAATATCCCGAGCAGCACTGCATCAAATGCCAAGAGATTATGAGAGAGCGGGGTTTGGATGAACGGCTGATTCGCGCCGTAGCAAGCCACGGTTACCTTTTACGGGTTGATATTGCACCGGAGCATATGATGGAGAAGATTTTGTATGCTACGGACGAGCTTACCGGTCTGATTGGCGCAGTAGCGCTGATGAGACCATCTAAGAGTGTATCCGATTTAGAGTTGAAATCCGTTAAGAAGAAATTTAAATCCACCAGTTTTGCCGCAGGGTGTTCGCGTGAAGTTATCTCAAGAGGAGCAGATATGTTGGGATGGTCTTTGGATGAGCTGATTGAGCGTACCATTCTTGCGATGCGCAGCCTAATGAATGCAATGGATATTTAGCACTTTTACCTAATTCGTCTTATACTGAAAGCATTAAAAGTCTCTTGTAACAGCACTATAACTGTGGCAGGAGGCTTTTGCAATATTGCGCAAAATGCATTTTGTACTTGTCCTCTCTTGACCTATCGATATTTATATTAAAACTACATGATATAGCAAATAAAGGTAATTCTGCAATAATTCTTTGTTACTATTTTGGCAGTTTAAATATTGTCAATTGATTGAATATTAACAGAAATCATCGTATAATAAACCTATATATTCCCAAAATAATATGGAATAGGGCGCTTTTAGTAATTGATTCTGCGCCCGGGCAGAAGGAGCATGAATATGACAACTTTTGAAGAGCTTTATCGCAGATTGGTCAAAGCATCCGTCGAAAACCACTTGGAGGACGAGCTGGAGCAGGCTCGTCAAGATGGATTTGACCCTCACCATTTAGATTGCTTATTGAATCCCTCTAAATTTGCGCCCGTTATTCGAATTGGCGATTGTGAGTGTACGGACAAATCAGATGCCTCTTGTGCCGGGAAGTGCCTGTTTGATGCACTGTACCGCGATGAGAAAGGTAATATGTCCATTAATAAAGATTTATGTGTCGGTTGTACGGAGTGCGTTACCAATTGCCACGCTAAAAAGCTGACAGAAAGCCGCGATATTCTACCTGCATTGGCCGCTATTCAGGAGGCAAAAAATCCGGTATATGCAATGGTTGCACCTGCATTCATTAACCAGTTCAGCAGCGATGTGACTCCCGGTAAGCTGCGTAGTGCTTTTAAGAAAATTGGGTTCGACGGAATGCTGGAGGTTGCATTATTTGCAGACATTCTTACATTAAAAGAAGCGTTAGAATTTGATAAAAACATTCAAAATGAAGAAGATTATCAGCTGACGAGCTGCTGCTGTCCCATGTGGATTGCTATGATTCGCAAGGTGTACAAGCAGTTAATCCCCCATGTTCCGGGTGCTGTATCTCCTATGGTTGCTTGCGGGCGCTCCATTAAAACGCTTTATCCCGGCGCAATTACTATTTTTATTGGGCCTTGCCTTGCAAAAAAAGCAGAAGCAAAAGAGCCGGATGTATCTGATTCCACAGATTTCGTTCTAACTTTTCAAGAAATTAAAGATGTATTTGATTTTGCCGGAATTGACCTTGCATCCATGCCGGAAGATGAGCGTGATCACTCCTCTCGTGCAGGCAGAATTTATGCAGGTACCGGCGGCGTGAGCGAAGCCGTTCAAAGCACGGTTGCACGCCTCAACCCTGACCGTGAGATTTCTGTTCGTGCGGCACATGCTGATGGCGTTCGTGCTTGCAAAGATATGCTTAGCGAAGCACTGGAAGGCAAGCTCACAGCAAACTTTATAGAAGGCATGGGTTGTATTGGTGGCTGCGTAGGCGGACCAAAGGCTCTTATCCCCAAAGAAGAAGGTCGTAAAAATGTGTTTGAATACGGCGACACAGCAACCTACCCCACTCCCATCGATAACCCTTATGTAATTGAGCTGTTACATCGTTTGGGATTTGATACGGTAGAAGATCTTCTTGAGCGCAGCGATATTTTCACACGCCAGTTTTAATGTTAAAAGGCCACCAGTAAAAACGGTGGCCTTTTAACAAAATAAAACCCTCCACAAATTCAGAGCCGAATTTGTGGAGGGTTTTTTCCGCCATCCGGCGGAATCGTTAGCATGTTTCAAAAGGAGTTTCTGTATGGTAAGCCTTAAAAGGCACTTATAATTTGTCTGCCAGCCTGCGGCCCGGTATTCCGACCAACCGCAGGCGGTTAATGCAGTGTTTTTGTTGATGTATTTTAGTATAGAGGAAAGTTATGTGAAAACTATGAACTGAAATAAAACAAATCAAAAACAAAAAAACAGCTTTTGAATCTTTCAATTCAAAGGCTGTTTAAAACTCTTTATTTGTTGCATTTACCCATATACTGGAGCAACAGATTAAGTAAATCTTTGCAATTCATAGTCATTCTCCTCTAAAATATCGAATGTTTACAAAATCCTAAATTACTTATTGCACTTATTCATATACTGAAGAAGCAGGCTCAATAAATCTTTGCAATTCATAATCAAACTCTCCTTTAATCCGAAATAATCATATCAATAAAAAACATCCCATTATTTGCTGCACTTATTCATATACTGGAGCAACAGGTTCAATAAATCTTTGCAATTCATAGTCCACATCCTCCTTTTAACCAAGTTCATTCAAGTCGGTTTTTGAATGTGGCTAAAGTGTAACACTTTTGTAACCTGTTTTCAAATGCAATTATTTACATGGAAATAAAGAAGTAAAATTATGTTTTATTTGATTTTAAAATCATCTCCGGTTAAGCCTTCGCGAGCCAGCATAACCTCAAGAACAGAGATATCGGAAGAAATGTCCATTGTTGCATCGCCAAATAAACTATCGAGCAGATTTTCAAACGCGGTATTAATGGTATCAAGGCTTTCGCGAATCTGTTTTTTTGCCGAAGTGATGTTTTCACCTTGTACCGGCTGGCAATCAAAGTGGCAGTATGAATGAATCAGCTTTAATGTGGTAGGCAAATAGTATTGATTGAATTTTCGTATTTGCGATTCTTTTTCCGGGTGAGCTTCCACATAACTCAGGATTTTTTCCGTAACATTTTCAATACGTGAAATTTTAAATAGAATCCCGTCATCGGTAATAAAATTCTTTGCCTGAGAAATTTGATTGAGTAAGTCACGGCCTTTTGAGGGCTCACTCGTTTCTTTTGCATCCTCATTTTTATCAGGATTGGTGCGCTCACGGTCTTGCATAGACTGCTGCGCCTGAAGATACTGCTGATATGTTTCTTCTCCAATCATAAGGCAGGTTCTCTGGTCATCCAAATAACCGTCCGGCAGCATGTTGCTTCGAATCATCTTCTCCAAATCTTTTACGACATAGTTAGGTGATTTATTAACTAGCTTTGCCAACTGCTCTATGGAACAGAAATTCGCACTGCCGACTCCATTTAAATAGCGTACAATTCGGTTCAGCCTGCCGCGTAGTTTAAACCCTAGCGTCAGCATCCAAGTGGAAAGGCCACTAGATGGCAGTAATACGACTATAATCGCTAAAATCGTATTCATAGCAGACATGCTTACCGATGCTACAATTAACCCCATCAACATAATTGCTGAAAATACACCTAAAATCCCACCGAATATAAGAAGCAGTATGCTGGACACCTGCTTCCAGGGAAAGCGAGAATCTGAATACCGCAGGGGGCGCGCCTCTGCCGGATAAGACGAATCTGGGTAGGGGATCTTCGGCCGTTTTGGAGGGCGAGCACGGTGGTGCCGCTTACGAGAGCCACCATCACCTACTGCATCTTGTATTGTATCTTTAACTTCTTGTTTTAAGTCGCGGAACTCTTCTGAATGAACCACACCTCGAACGCTATTGCCGATTTCTCTGCCTAGCATTGAAAAAAATCTCTCAAACATTTTAGAATCCTCACTATGTAGTTCTGAATAATTGTATTGCTTTTATTATACCTGAAACCGGATTAAATGACAACTAAACGGGTTCGACGTATTTTTCCATTTTTCATTATAGTAATTATAAAACTGCCATTTTTCCCCTTCCAAACTTTTTCAAAAAAACTAAAATTAATTTAAAAAAACGTATTGACATATGAAGGAAAACCAGATATAATTACTATCGTTGTCCAGCAAATTGTTCCGTGTGATTACACGGCTCGGTAGTTCAGTTGGTTAGAACGCTAGCCTGTCACGCTAGAGGTCGACGGTTCGAACCCGTTCCGAGTCGCCAGTTTGCTGCTATGGCTCAGTTGGCAGAGCACGTCCTTGGTAAGGACGAGGTCACGCGTTCGAATCGCGTTAGCAGCTCCAAATAAAACCGCTTAGTTTATACTAAGTGGTTTTTTTGTTATTTACTCATATTTTTAAATTGTTGATAATTTAGCATAAATAAGAGTCCCCCGCTAAGAATTAATTTCTCTTAGCGGGGGAACTTTTTGATTAACTATTTTTAATTAAGATTAATGCTTCCGAAGAATACATCGGCACCCACTTACATTCCAATTTTACCTTTTGCGTTTCACTTGAGCACAACTTGTCCAGTGTTCTACCTGTGCCAGGTGAGGAAAGATACTGCAGGCTCCATGTTAACTCTGCAGGATCAATTAGTTCCTAGTTATATAACATTACTTGCTTTCGTAAAATTTATTGACAAATAAAGGCAAAATGGTAAAATATTGACAAGAGGCGATAATATGGAACTAAAATATAATTACAATGAGCGTGATTACCTTGACTTTTGCTTGATTGTGGCCAAACAAGAAAATAAAAAAACTCTAACTATAGCAGCATCACTTCTTGCTGTGCTTTTTATCATGATTTTAGTCTCTACTCATTCGCCGATAAAGATTGCAGTTATTTATGCTCTTATTTTTATTTTTGTAATCTTTATCAATTCGAAATTAGAAAATTACATTATTACAAAGCAAGCACAAGCAAAAATTAATAGGCTCGGACATGATTTTTTCACAACTGATAAAACTCTTTGTTTGTCTAACAAAGAAATCATTTCAACATCCAGCATTTCAGTTTCTAAAATTAGTTTTAAAAATATTGCTTACATCCATAAAGACACTAAATTTGCACACATTGAAATAACAGGCGGCAGTGAAATATTCATTCCTTTAAACACACCGGAATTGTCCGAATTCTTAATCGCCTTAAATGATAAATGTCATAAGGATTAGAAAAGCAGGAGAGGCGTAACATCTCTCCTGCTTTTATTATCATTACGTTGGTTGCTATGGAATGCTTTGCGCGATCAAGCAAACTATTGTTTGCAGATTCTGCAATCTTACAACTATTTGCAACGAGGACTTTTTTAATCCTCTAATTGAATTTTCTAACGAATCTAACCGTGAAATGATTCGCTCTGCATATGCTGGACTGCCACCTGCTTTTTATTTTCTTGTGTTTTTTATTAAGATTAAAAAAATCCCACCGGATGAATCGTATGGTCACGCTTTGGGTCAAACCCCGATAGTTGTGGGTCTTGCAGCAATACAGCGGGACGTACTGCATTTGTTCCAAATCGTTTTTTCAGGCCATCCATAGCAATATCTAATTGTTCCATGCGCAGTTGCTCTTTTCCTGCTCCAAACAAATCCAATTGCAGAGGTGTGGAGTCACTTACTAAATCCGAAATGCTAATCCCAAGGCTGCGAACAGACTGCTGCCAATGGTAATGTTTTAAAAACAACTCCAACCCCTCTTGTGCGATTTCTGCCGTACTGTTGGTATAGTGGTTCATCGTGTGCTGGCGAACAAAGCTATCTAGCTGATTGTCTCGCACACTTACGCTAACGGTTCTCCCTTTATAGCCATGCTCACGCAAACGGCGGGCAACGCTGTCTGCCAATACATACAGGATGATTTTCACATCCTCATTATCTACAAGGTCGCGGGGGGTTGTAGTACTATTGCCAATGCTTTTTACTTCTTCATGGTCAACATAGCGGGCTACGGGTGTGTTGTCAAAGCCATTTGCAAAGACATACAGCACACTCCCCCATTTGCCAAACCAACCTTTGAGCGTCTTTTCCGGCGTTAGAGCCAAGTCCCCTATAGTATGCTTGCAATAAGATTGCAGCTTTCTCTGCGTGGCTCTGCCAACATACAATAAATCCCCTACCGGAAGCGGCCAAACAATCTCTTTAAAATTACCGCGGTGTATTTCGGTAACGGCATTTGGCTTTTTATAATCTGACCCCAGCTTTGCAAAGATTTTATTATAAGAAACGCCAATACTTACGGTGATTCCCAGCTCTTTTTGAATACGCACCCGAATTTCTTCTGCAAGCTGCACCCCATTTACTCCCTGAGCGGTTACATCAAGCCAGCACTCATCCAAGCCGAATGGCTCCACCTGATTGCTGTAATCCAAATAAATTTGGTGGCAAAGCTTCGAAAACCGCTTATACAGCTCAAATCTTGGCGGAACAATCACTAAATCGGGACACTTCTGCCGTGCCTGCCATAGGGCTTCTCCCGTTTTAATTCCATATTTTTTTGCCTGTTCATTTTTAGCTAGAATAATCCCATGGCGCTCTTCTACATTCCCTCCTACTGCCACTGGTTTTTCTTGAATTTCAGGTCGATGCAAGCACTCAACACTTGCATAAAAGCTATTACAGTCGGAATGTAGTATCATTCGTTCCAAAAGCCCACCACCAAACATATATTCTCTTTTCAATATTATAGAACATATGTTTTAAAATTTCAAGAGGAAATAATAACTTGATTTATCCTTTACTTAGAAAATAAAGCATCTACAACCCTACACTAAGACACCAGACTTTTAATTGTGATACAATAAAAAGGGTGATGCAAATGAAAACATACAAAACATCTGAAATCGCACGGAATATTGGAATCCACCCGAATACGGTGCGCCTATATGAAGAGCTGAATTTAATCGCCAAACCCGAACGGAGAGCAAATGGGTACCGCGTGTATACTGAGCTACACATGGAGCAATTCCGATTTGCAAGAATGGCATTAAAAGTGGAAGTGATGCAAAACGGGATTCGAAAACAAGCGGTACAGCTAATAAAAATACTTGCGTCACAAGATTATGACCAAGCTATCTCCCTCGCAAAACAATTGATACAACAACTGAAAAGCGAGCAAAAAAATGCAGAGGAAGCCATTGCGATTACCCAAAGCATACTAAATGTGGATTTACCGAATAACTCTCCCCTCCTATTAACAAGGAAAAAAACCGCCGAGCTCCTTCAAATATCAATAGACACATTAAGAAATTGGGAGATGAACGGCCTGCTGACCGTAAAACGCAAGCAAAATGGCTACCGTGTTTACACCGAGGCAGATATTCGGCGCCTAAAAATGATACGCTCTTTGCGCTGTGCAAACTATTCTCTTGCCTCTATTTTGCGTATGCTCAACGCGTTATCGAGTGATTCTGAAGTAAATATAAGAGATATCATTAACAACCCAAACGAAAATGAAGACATTGTTTCGGTATGCGATAAGCTGCTAACCTCGTTACAACATGCTGAAATCAACGCAGAAGAAATGCTGGCTCATATTTACCAAATGAAAAAACAGTTTACATCAATCCCTACACTTTAACACCAGAGTTTTCTCTGGTGTTATTCTTGTTTTAAGATAAAAACAGGAGGGACAAATACACATGGAAACGGTAATTGAGGTTAAAAATCTAAGCAAATCCTTTGAACATATTCACGCCGTTAAAGATGTGAATATTTCTGTTGGGCGCGCCGAGGTATTTGGACTGCTTGGCGCAAATGGAGCCGGCAAAAGCACAACCATAGAGTGTGTGCTGGGAACAAAAAAGCCAGACACAGGAAGCATCTCTATTTTAGGCATGAACCCACAGCACGACCGCAAAAACCTCTTTGAAAAGGTGGGGGTACAATTTCAAGAAACCAACTACCCAGAGAAAATTCGGGTTGCGGAGTTATGCGAAGTTACGACATCACTCTACAAAAAAGCATTAGGATATGAATCTCTGTTAAAAGAATTTGGCCTTTGGGAGAAACGAAAAAGCTACGTAAGTGAGCTTTCTGGCGGACTAAAGCAGCGGTTGTTCATAGTCCTCGCATTAATACCTGACCCAGAGGTTGTCTTTTTAGACGAATTAACCACTGGGCTAGATGCAAGAGCCAGAAGAGATGTGTGGAAAACACTTTCCGAGCTAAAGAAAAAGGGAATCACCATCTTTTTAACCTCTCACTTTATGGATGAAATAGAAGCTCTCTGCGATAAAATACTGATTTTAAAACAGGGAGAAACCATCTTTTATGGTACGGTACCGCAAGCGATGGAGGAAAGCGCCTGCGAAAAATTGGAAGATGCGTACCTTTGGTATACCGACGAGGAGGAAACGAAAAATGAAAGCATTTAAGACCATTCTTATAACCGAGTGCAAGCTCTCGTTGCGCGGAATCGATATGTTTATCTTTGCTATTTGTATGCCGGTGGTTGTCATTCTTCTTTTGGGAGCGATATTTGGCAGCAAAGCGGCTTTCGACGGTGCCCCATACAGCTTTCTGGAGCAATCCTTTGGAGCGGTAGCCACCATTGCCATTTGCGCCGGAGGCGTGATGGGGCTGCCCTTAGTCATCTCTGACTACCGCAGCAAGAAAATATTAAAAAGATACCAAACTACCCCAACCAGCCCCGCTCTATTATTAGCCGTGCAGGTCGTTATTTACGCATTTTATTCCCTTGCCTCTCTCGCGCTCATCTACATGACTGGTGCATTATTTTTTGGTTACAAGCTTCGAGGCTCTTGGCTCCAATTTTTAGCGGCTTACCTGCTTGTGATGCTGTCTATTTTCAGTATTGGTCTTCTTGTTGGCGGGCTTGCCCCCAACACAAAGGTAGCCGGTATTGCGGCTAGTCTTCTCTATTTTCCCATGCTACTATTTTCAGGCGCGACTTTGCCCTATGAAGTAATGCCGCCAGTTCTGCAAAAAGCTGCGGATTTATTGCCACTTACTCAGGGTATTAAGCTATTAAAATCTTCCTCCCTTGGTTTGGCAAGCGAATCCATTCTCTTCCCCGCAATTATAATGATATGTTTGGCAGTAATTTGTACGGGGATCTCCATTCGTTTCTTCCGGTGGGAATAAAAGTCCACCTATAATTACAAAAACACAAGGGTGCCTAAAGAAGCACCCTTTTATTTTATATTAGAGGAATTTATAGCAAGGTTTGAAGTATCTTTTCGGAGGGTCTGGCAATCACCGTAGTGGAGAGGAGAAGCTCTATCTCTGCAGTTGCCGCCGCGACCGCAGTTTTTACAGCCTCTACGTCTCCCGTAAGGAGCACTACCCCCTTACCTCCAATGGCATACCCTATTTTCACTTCGATTAAAGTGACGTTGGCGGCTTTTGCAGCAATATCTGCCGCACGAATACCGGAAGTTACGGAGTAAAATTCCATTACCCCAATTGCCTTTAAAGACTCCACAGGGTTTGTAAGACCAATTGCCGGAATCAATTGGGAGTGGATATTGGGAATGAGGAGACTATCTACATAATACTCCCCTGCGGCCTGCATCCCCTTTTTCATAGAGGTCTCAACGTCGCTTGTGCTGCCGCCAATAATTACAATATATTTGCCGGGGCAAACTGTGGAAGCCTTTACCAATTGTGCATTGCTCACTTTAAGTATTTGATCGCTAACGTCTATTCCACGGGCAATACTGGAAAGCTCAATTACACCAACTGCTTCTCTCATTGCTCTCAAGCCTCCCTAATACGGCGAATCACTGCGCCGTCTGCATTAATCTCAGTTACAACTCCGCTGATACTTGCGTGAATATTGGCAGAAAGCCCTTCCGCAGCCGCTGCCAGCAAATCACCTTTCAGCACGGCCTCCCCCGCCTTTACCACAGGTAAAGCGGGCTTGCCAATATGCTGGTGGAACGAAATATGCACCTGCTGCGGGAAAAGCTCCGTGCAGTCATCCTCCGCATGCTGGTGATAATAGTCAGAAAGCCCAAGACGAGCTACCAAACGGTCGGTAGGTACTTTTCCATACAAAGCACCTTCCCTCGCCTTGGGGGAAAGATTACGCGGAACCTGCATCCCCTGTTCACGCAGTCTGCCCTTTAAGTAAGAATTCACCTTTCGGGGAGAAAGCCCCATGGGGCACGAAAACATTTCGCACACACCACAGTCGCAGCAATTAGCCGCCATACCAAACACCTTTTGGTACTCGTTCGCATCGGAGATGAGATCCTCTCGAAACAAATTACGCATCATAAGGTGTGGCTGTATTTGGTGCCCAATTAAATAGCGAGGACACAAGCTGGTGCACATTTGGCACTGCACACAGGCACTTTTGGCTTGCAGCTTCATTCGTGTGAGTGGAAGCGCTGCTCTTCTCGCCAGATAATGATTCTTTGGCAAAACGATGATATTGCCAGTGGTTTTGGTGATAGTTATACGATCTATTTCAGAGGAGTCTGCTACCACCTTCCCCATCATAGGACCGCCAACAATGACAACATATTCCGAAAGCTTAGGCTTTGCGCTATCGATGCACTCCCGTACCGGCGTTCCAATCGGAACCTTACGCATCACAGGACGTTCGACTTCACCAACAACGGATAAGTACTTCTCGGTGACAGGAATTCCTTGCAGGGCATCATAAACACTGAGCAAAGTGCCTACATTGTCTACCACAACTCCAACATCAAGCGGGATACCACGCTCCGGCACCGAAGAACCGCACACCTGCTGAACCAAGACCTGCTCATCCCCCGCGGGATAAAAGGACGGCATTTCGAACAGCTCAATTTGCTCACCAGATTCTGCAATCGCCTTTTTGAGAGCTGCAATCTCTCTGGTATATTTCTTCTTGAGGGCAATTACGGCTCTTTTGGCACCAACATGGGAAGCTACCGCATGGACTGCCTGAACAATTTGAATTGGAAAAGTACGCATGAAATACTTGTCGGTTTCAATCAGTGGCTCGCATTCCGCTCCATTTACAATAAAGCACTCTGCTTTTGCCGCCAGCTTCACATGGGTGGGGAATCCGGCTCCTCCTGCCCCAACAACGCCTGCGGCTTTCACCGCTTCTATTAAATCCATACCGTCACCATCCTAAATACGGCCATTACTTCCGGTCGCTATATTCGCCTTACCACATCATTCACCTGAAAAAACAGACTCTATGTATTTCTAGAGTACATTTGTGTTGATTTCTTTATCGTCGATAATACCTACCACGGTTGCGTCTACTGGAATATCGGAACGCCCTAGCGCCGTGCGTGCGGAGCTTCCGCTAACAATCAAAACGGTTTCGCCAATTCCCGCTCCAATGCTGTCTACCGCTACGATGGGAGTACCGGGCTTTTCTCCCTCCAGTAAATTGAGTGGGCAAACCACCAAGAATTTGAGTCCCCGCAGGCTTTCTTCCTTACGAGTTGACCAGATATTTCCGATCACTTTTCCTACCAGCATAAAAAGCTCCTCCACTCCCATTGAGGGGGTTATTTTTGTATACAATTCATAGCGATTCCTGTTGGAGTAACCAAAAATGGGTTTGCCGGCTTATAAGTAGGAATACCGGTCTCCTTTTCAAATATGGATTCAATTCCCGCCAAACAGCAGGTTCCTCCACAAAGATAGATGGCACTCACGGAGTCTTTGCTTACATATTTCATTACGATAGAAGCCATCTTCTCAATAACTGCTTTTACAACCGGGAAAATTTCTGTGTGTCGTGAAGAATCGAGCTTAATGGCCTCTGCCTCTGCAATGGGTATTTGATAGCTTCCCGCCAGTACAAGCGTTACATGTGTGCCGCCGGTAGGCTCATCTTCAATTTGAACTACCTTGCCGTCTTTTAATATGGCAAGACCCGTAGTTCCTCCACCAATATCAACCACCACGCCCTCGGAAACACAGTAAATGGTATTGGCGGCGGTTGGTTCATCAAGAACATGAATTACCTGCATTCCTGCGCTCTCAGCTACATAGATGTGTGTTTTCAGGCTGCTGTCGGTTCCGGCAGGCATGGCAATCGCACATTCCTCCAATTGCTGACCTAACCGCTCCTCCAGTTTTTCTTTGAGCTCCCTTACTATACGGCAAGCACCTACGTAATCTACAACTACACCGTCACGCAGCACACTTGCCGCTCGCTTTTCACATGCCACCGGGTTATTTTCCGCATCTAGCACAACAAGTACAATATACGCCGTGCCAAGATCCAACCCAACCTTCAGCTTGCCAGGGCATGGCTCAAAGGTTTCTTTTTCTGAGCGCTCTACCTGCGCAATATATTCATTGATTCGTTCCAATTCCAACAAGTACGCCGCCTCCGTTTCTTTTAATACTCCTTAGCGGATATGAAATGCGTCTGACATAACACAGCGGCGCTTTCTGCAGAAGGAGCGTGCGGTTGTTAGACCCTCTCCGGTTGGCCCTGCAATGGTAAAGGTCGTACAACCTTCCCCGCCAACGCCAATTCCGGCATAGGATGGTGCATTCTTTACAAAGATGGTGGTTTGCAGAAGCTTTGCCATTTTGGTAAGCTTATCTACATTCTTAGAGTGCATGATGGCAGTATGGCGATTGCCTCTCTCCGCTACTAATGCAATTTCAATTGCCTCATCTACATCCTTTGCCCGAACAATGGGGAGAATCGGCATCATCAGTTCTTCCATTACGAAGTGATGGTCTTTCTTCGTCTCCATAATAATCACGCGTGCGTTCTCGCAACCGCTGATACCAAGCTTATTTAAAATATAGGGGGCGCTTTTCCCTACAAACTCTACCTTAGGGCCGCCCTTTTCATTCGTAACCATTTGCAGCAATCGGTTAATTGTGCTCTCCTCTTTGATTTCGCAAGCACTGGCATTTTTCATGTGCCAGATCAAACTATCTGCAATACTATCAACTACGATGACCTCTTTTTCAGCAATACAAGGGAGGTTATTATCGAAGCTGCAACCGTTAATGATGTCTTTGGCGGCTTTTTCGGCATCTGCAGTTTCATCTACAACTACGGGAGGATTGCCCGCGCCCGCACCGATTGCCTTCTTGCCGGTGGACATTACCATTTTCACGATGCCCGGGCCTCCGGTAGCAACTAAAACCCGAACTTTGGGATGCTGAATCATCAGGTTGGTGTTTTCAACGGAGGGCTCGCGTACGGTTACAATCAAATTTGCAGGAGCACCCGCTTCTTGCAGTGCCTGATTCAAAGCAGTTACCAGCACATGAGTTACATTTTTTGCTCTGGGGTGAGGGCTGAATACCACGGTATTTCCTCCCGCAAGCATTGCGATGGAATTGCAAATAATGGTTTCGGTTGGGTTTGTTGCAGGTGTGACTGCGCCAATCACGCCAAAGGGGCAATATTCTACGAGCGTTAAGCCCTTGTCTCCTGTAATTGCCTCGGTTACAAGGTCTTCCGTACCCGGGGATTTTTCTGCCGCTACACGGTTTTTAATGAGTTTATGTTCATAGTTACCCATTCCAGTTTCTTCCACTGCCAAACGAGAAATCTTTTCGAGCATTTCTGGCACTAGCACCGTTTTGCGAATGGTATCTACATATTTTTGGCGATCCTCCATGGAAGAAAACAACAATTTTCTTTGTGCTTCTTCACTGGCGTTTACCGCGTCATCCATAGAATTAAAAATCCCGCAGTTACCGCAGCTACTCTTTTGTTCGCAGCCCTCAGCAGCTCCACTCTTCATTTCTTCCAATACCAACCGAGTAACCTGTTCAATTAACTTATCATCTAATGTCATAGCTTTCAGCTCCTTAAAATAAAAGAAATTGAATTTATTGAAAAACTCTTACGTTTCAAATAAACCAATATTGTTTTCAAATTAGCGACATTTGCGAACTAACACATAATCGTTATTTTTTAATCCGCACGCATTTGCTTCGTCGGTATCAACATGTATCTCCAGAGCAAATTGATCTGAAACACGAACCAACACATTTCCCAATACACAGCGCCTTTCGCCGCAGGTTTCTACCTCAACGATTTCTTTATCACAAATTCCCATACGCTCCGCAATTTCTGGAGTAGCATGAATATGGCGCAGTGCTACAATGGCACCGCAAGGCAGCTCCAGTGTTCCAACTGGGCCGCAAAGTTGTAGGCCGGGCGTATTCTCCAGCTGACCCGATTCTCGAATAGGTGCTTTTACCCCCAAACGAAAACTGTCTGAAAGAGAAATTTCTACCTGACTGTTACTGCGAACCGGCCCCAGAATACGAACATTTTCAAAGCTGCCTTTTGGCCCGCGAATGGTAACCGTCTCTTTGGCGGCGAATTGGCCGGGCTGGCCAAGGTCTTTGATGGGGGTAAGCTGATAACCGGGACCGTATAATACTTCTAAATCTGCCTGACTAACATGGATGTGGCGGTTCGATACTCCAACCGGAACCATATAGTTTTGCATTTCATGCAGCCGCTCCACAACAAGCTTTGCAATGGTTTCTACCGTTTGATCTATGTGCTTCAACCCTTGCACACCTCCCTATTTTCGATTTTGGCCCGCCGCTAATGTGCGGTCGGGCCGTTTCGTCCTTGCCGTAGGTTACGGCAATATTTTCTCTGTGTCTGAATGTGGTCTCGGAATTACATGGCGGGAAACAACCTCTCCCACAGCGGTTGCCGCTGCTACACCGGCATCTACGGATGCCTTTACCGCGCCTACGTCTCCGCGCACCATAACGGTTACCAAACCAGAGCCGATTTTCTCGTACCCGATTAATACAACATTCGCTGCTTTTACCATGGCATCGGCAGCTTCAATTGCTCCAACAAGTCCTTTCGTTTCAATCATACCTAATGCTTCGTTTGACATATTGCTTTCCTCCTACAAATAAGGTCTTTTTTCAAAACGGATTAATTATGCAAATAGTCCGTTGACTAGAAACATGCTAATAAAAATAGTAAAGGCTGGTGGGTCAATGTGAGTATCACAATGGCTATTAAAGGTTTTGGCCAGTGTGTCTCCCAATACAGTGCAGAAAATTGCCACGAGAACACCAATCCACACATTCCCGCTCATTACCGCTGCGGATGCCGCCGGTAAGGTAATATGGTGAGTTGCAGGTGCGGCAAATCCCGTTTGAACAAAGATAAGGCTGACGGCACTCAGACCAAAGCAGGCAATTGGGAACATTGCCATCGCCTCTTTGGAAGCACCTGAAGACAAGAGTGAAACTGCGACACCGCTAACGGCCACACCAATTCCTAATCCAAGCAAAATGTTATACACAAGCGGGCTACCTGTAGGCACCCAGGCTCTTTTCTCTTCTCCTTCGTATTTACCAAATAGTCCGGTGCTGCCAAATACCAAGCGTGTAATAATTGCGAGGGTAATTACCGTGATGGCAGGCAAATCGGTTTTTAGGTGCAGAATATCTCCATATAAAAACTTAATGAGATAACCCATTACACCAAACATACCGCCTACACAAATCACTGCGGAATTACCGGTACCATTTAGGGAATACAAAATATCTGCTCCATTGGGAATGAGCTTTTTTTTACCGGCAAAGGCTGCCGCAGCAACACCACCGGCAAACGCAATATGCGGCCCCAGCATAGAGCCAAATGTGATACTGCCGATGGACAATTCGGCGATTCCTGCCATTCCCATTAACCCACCAACAACTGCAAACACGCCTGTTAAAATAAATACCGGCAGTGCCCCTAGAATTGCACCCAAAACTCCGCCGCCAAAAGCCGCCACTAACGCAAATAAATCCATACCCTTCAACCCTTCCTTTTTTGACTAACGAAACATACCACTAATACAATTCACCGCTTTATTTTGCAAGGCTTCCTTTTTGTCGGTTTCTTCCCACCGGAAGCCTTGATTCTCCCGACCAAAATGGCCGTATACCGCTGTTTTTAAAAACTGAGGTCGACGAAGCTCCAGTTGTTCCAGAATGCTGGAAACCGAGAACGAAAACTCTTCTTTTACAATACGATTTAGATCAACTAGAGGAATACGCTGTGTACCAAAGGGATTCACCGTTACTGCTTCCGGCTCAGGCAGACCAATGGCATATGCCAAAGAGACCTCACAGCGCTCCGCTAAGCCCGCCGCCACAATATTCTTTGCCACATAGCGAGCCATGTACGCCGCAGAACGGTCTACCTTTGTAGGGTCTTTCCCTGAAAATGCACCTCCGCCATGCCGCCCGGTACCGCCGTAGGTATCTACCATGATTTTTCTTCCCGTAAGGCCTACATCCGCCGCCGGACCTCCGGTAACAAAGCGCCCTGTTGGGTTAATATGTATTTTGGTATGGTAGCTAAGGAGGCTGGAATCAATTGCCGCATGAATTACTTCATTTAAAATAGCGTCTTGCAGGTACTCGTATCCAATTACCTCATCGTGTTGGGCAGAAACAACGATACTGGTAATTTCGAGCGGCCTACCATCCTGAGAATACCGCATTGTGATTTGGGATTTCCCATCCGGATACAGCCAAGGCAAAAGCTCCTGGTGCCTTACATCCGCCAGCCGTTTGGTCAGCTTATGTGCCAGCTCTGCCGTAAGCGGCATACACGAGGGTGTTTCATTACACGCGTAGCCGTACATAATGCCCTGATCACCAGCTCCAAGGCAGCTACCGGTGCCAACCGGTTGGTTTTCTCCGTCTACCCCTCTGGCAATATCTTTTGACTGGGTATTTAAATTGGTAATCACCATGCAAGTGCGGTAATCCATCCCTTTTTTCACTTCGGTATAGCCTACGCTCTGTAAAACTCTGCGAGCTACATCTTCTGCATTGACTTTTTCACAGGAGGTTACTTCTCCGGCAATCATCACTACACCGGGGGATACCATCGTTTCTACCGCTACTCTGGCATGCGGGTCTTTTGTTAGGTAAGCATCCAAAATCGCATCCGAAATTTGGTCGCATACCTTATCGGGATGCCCCTCTGTAACGGATTCGGAAGTCACTAAATAATCACACATCGTTATCACCTGCCCTTGAGAGCTACCGCTCAGAGGTTGCTCCGGCGGCTTTCTTATATTGGTACACCGTTTTATTTTCGTACTTTTTAAATACCTTGCTAAAATAACCGCTTTCGTTATACCCCAGCCGGAATGCAACGTCTGCAATACTCAGGTCTGTGTATTGGAAGAACTCTTTCGCGAGCATCAGCTTTTTTAGATGCAGGTATTCCATCACACTTACATTCAGGCAGTTTTTGAAAATACGGCTGAGATACCCTTGGCTCACCGCACAGTTTTCAATGATCTGTGTTAGGCCAATTTCCTCCTGAATGTGTGCATTCATATACGCGAATACATTTTGCAGTAGTTCATACTTGCGAATACTCTCTTGCTGCAAAGCATAATCCAAAATCCGGAAGAGCCAAATTTCCATTCCTGCGGAAGAAACAAGGAACGCTTCGCTGAGCGGGAACAACTCTGCACAACTCACCGGCCTAGCTGAAATAAGCCCAACATGATTTAATATGTTTTGCCCAAGTTGTTCTGCGGCGGTAGTTACCTGCTCACGTTTTGTGCCACAGCTACGGAACAGCTCCTGCACAATCTCGGGAACCTGATAATACATTTGCTTAAAGTCTTTTTCTTTGAGAACTTTAAGAGCCATATTCCAGCAGATTAGCTCTGGCTGTGTATTATGGCTGTGCTTTTCAAGCAAAGTACGTATTGTTTCGCAAGATACCGGTTTGGAAATGTACTCCTTTACCTTTGCTCGCAGTGCTTCAATTGCAAAATCAAAATGGTTGTACGAAGACAATATGTAAATTGTGATTTCAGGGTTATTGGCGTAGATTCGTTTGCTGGCCTCAATTCCTGACATGCCTGGCATCATAATATCCATAAAAACAATGTCTGGCTTTTCCTTACGGCACAGCTCAACGGCGTCTTCCCCGTTGCTAGCGGAAAACGCAACCTCAAACCCGGATACCTTTTCAATCATGATCCGCAAAGCGTCCCGCATGAGCTGTTCATCATCTGCAATTAATATCTTATACATTTCAATTAGCCTTTTCATCAAAGTTTTTTGGATAACGAACCATACTGGTAGTTCCGACTCCATCCACACTTTTAATTACTGCATCGTACTCACTGCCAAAGGAGCTTATTAGCCTTTGACGCGAAAAAGCAATGCTTGCTTCAATGGAAGTTCCCTCGTAAGAACCTTTATACTGCTTAAACAGCTGAGCGATTTTTCTGTCGCTAAAGCCCGGGCCGTCATCTTCCATTTGGAATACGACATCGTCTCCTTGGTACTGTGCTGTGATTCGCAGTGTACCAGATTCTTTCTTCTGGCCTATGCCATAAAAAACGGCCCGCTCTACAAATGGGAGCAATATGCGGCTCGGGATTTTCTGCATGTTTAAATCTTCCGCTATGTTAAGAACATATTGCAGTTGGTCACCCATACGCTCCTTCTGAATTTTTAAATAACGCTCCAGATTTTCTATTTCTTCACTTACGAAAACGTTATCCCTTGTTTCAGAAAAATTAAACTTCATGAATTCTGCAAACAAATTGATGGCACGATTGGTACGCGGAGCATCTTCTATTACAGAAAGATTCGAAATCGCATTCAAACTCTTAAACAGAAAATAAGGATTCATCTGTGTTTTAAGTGCGGCAAGCTCGGCCTCTTTCTCTTTTTTCTGCTCGTTAAGTACTTCCAACTCTTTATCGAGATCTTCCTTTAGGACCAAGCGGGATAGTTCCTTTTCCGCAAGCTGATTGACAATTAAAGAAACCAAATTGGCTATGTGAAAGAACTTCTCATACGGGTAAATTGCAACAGAATGAAACAGAGCTTCCATTTTCGGGTCTTCTCTATAGTCGCGGTCGTGGTGAAGAACATTCTCTAATCGGCAAATGTCCTTTGGAGCATCCTCACAGCGAATTTGACCACCAATGAAACCGCCAAGATAATGCCCGCGAACAATAATTGGAATGGCAATTTCAATCAGCCCGCAAGGGCAAAAATAGACATAGGTTTTCTGCGTTACCGCTGCCTGAATCGCCCCGAAAGCATCTGACGACATACAGATTCGTTTCGCGTTTTCTTCTTTGCGAACATGCTGGCAAAATGGTGTAAATGAAGTCATTTCTGTAATAGGCTCACCCCGATAGTCTACCGTTACAAAGGCAAGGCCAGTTGCTTTCGCAATTTTATCTTGAATATTCTCTAAAACCTTGACGCCAAAGAGACGTGCGATACTGAAATTGCTCATGGAGCTATCTTCATCAGGAACCGCTTGGAAGCCGGGTTGAAGTTTTGGTTTATCTATATTTTCCATAGGTAACATCCCTTCCTTCAAGAATATAGTAATGAAGCTTTAGCTTCATTATATATACCCTTGTTTAATAAGGAAAGACTAATATATCGAATTTAATAATTTGACAACATCTTCCGGCTCGGTTCTTGTCGGATTTGACGACATGCACCAATCTTTTAATGTGTTTATTGCCAAAATAGGCATTGCCTCGTTATACTCTCTCCGAGAGATACCGCAGTCTCTAACAGTGCCGGGCATTTTCATTCGGAATTTAAAATCTTCAATACAGCGAACCAAATCCAACACTGCTTCTTCCTCATTTTTACTTACAGATGAAATGCCGGTATGACGAGCCAGCTTTGCATATTTACTGCGTACTTCCGGATTTTTACTGTTGTGCAACACCACATCCTTTAACACCAGGGCATTGGCTAACCCGTGAGGAATATGAAAAACACCACCCAATTGATGTGCCAGACTGTGCGAAAGCCCCAGTCCCGCTTTATCAAAGGCGATACCGGCAAAGGTTGAAGCCTCGTGCATTTGCCCTCTCGCCTGTAGATTGCCTCCCTTGCTGTAACAAGTAAAGAGAGAAGAACGTACGAATTCTACGGCCTTTTCAGCCATTGCATCCGAAAAAGGATTTGACCCTGTTGCCACGTAAGCCTCCAGTGCATGGGTTAATACGTCCATACCAGTGTTGGCGGTAATCTGCGGCGGTACGGAAAGTACTAGGCGGGCATCCAAAATCGCTTCATCTGGCATAATGCTTTCATCTACCACCATGTGCTTCCTTTTGGAATGCGTATCTGTAAGCACGGTAACAGAGGTTACTTCTGACCCGGTTCCGCTTGTAGTAGGTACTGCAATGAGCTTTACGGGAACATTGCCGGGCATTTGCCTTGAAAAATACAGCACGCCCTTTGCGGTATCGATGGCAGAACCACCGCCTAAAGCAACCATTACCTGTGGAGCAAAGCGCTGAAATTGTGCCAAAGCTTTTGCCACTATATCTAATGGTGGGTCGGGCACAACCTCATGAAATATTTTCACCTCGCAGGTGGAATCAATTGCTTCTAAAAGCGGATTGACACCCCCATTCTTCAATAAAAACCCATCACATACAATAAATATTTTTTGCTTTTTATATTCAGATAGAACCCGTAAAGAACCGATTCCGCTATGTATCTTTGTTTTTAAGTAGATGCTGTGCAAGGGTGTTCCTCCTGTTCTATCAACGAATCGAAAATGCGTTGGCTAATGTACACCTTCTTCTTCGGCAGAAATCACGAGCCGTAGTTGTTCCCTCACCGGTGGCGGTGGCGATGGTAAAGCTGGTGTCTCCTTCGCCATCAAATCCAATGCCAGCAAGTGCAGAGCTATTTTTTACAAACACCGCTGTTTGCAGCTTTTGAGCGGCGTAATTAAGGCGTTCAATCATCTGCGAATGAATGGTTGCCGTATGGCGCATCCCTTGTTCTATTTCGCAAGCAAACTCAACCGCCTGCTCAAAATCCTTTGCACGTACCAGCGGAACCAGAGGCATCCTCATTTCCTCTGTTACAAAGGGATGCTGGCGAACTGTATCTACGACAATCAGCTTTACGCTTTTATCGCATTGTAACCCTGCGGCAGAAAGAATTTCAGTAG
This sequence comes from Clostridium sp., assembly GCF_032576335.1. Taxonomy (GTDB): domain Bacteria; phylum Bacillota; class Clostridia; order Oscillospirales; family Acutalibacteraceae; genus Faecalispora. The sequence goes on along the minus strand of NZ_JAWFXC010000002.1, from coordinate 187,876 downwards.
CGTATTTTCCTTCCATGGCTTTATTGGGTGCCATTTCCGATGTTATGGTTGCAAGTGTAAGCTGCAACATTTCTTGCTCATCTTTGATACAACAAGCATGTTGCTTTTTTAGCTCTTGCAAAAACTTGTCTGCAACCGAATCTACAATTACAATGCTTTTTTCAGTAATACAGGTTAAGTTGTTATCAAATGAGCAACTAAAAACTAAATCACGCGCTGTGTTTTCTAGATTTGCCGTTTCATCAATAATGGCAACCGGGTTAGCGGGTCCCGCTCCAATTACCTTTTTTCCACAGGACATTGCCTGCCGTAGCATTCCCGCTCCACCAGTGGCAATCACCAAAGGAATATCCGGGTGACTCATTAATTCGCGGGTAACTGCCATAGAGGTTTCAGTAAGAGTGGAAACCAAATTATCGATTCCACAGGTGCGGCTAATGGTTTGGCTGATCCGCTCCGTTACATATTGAGATACAAGGAGCGCCCTTGGGTGAGGAACATGAATAACTGCATTGCCAGCCGCAAGAAGACCAATGGTATTACAAATCAGCGTTTCGCAGGGATTGGTACAAGGCTGCACTGCACAAGCCACTCCATAGGAAGAAAGCTCATACAACGTCATCCCGCAGTCTCCGGTTTTCACCTCTGTAATTAAATCTTCAGTTCCCGGAGTTTTTTCAAGTACAAGAAGAAGCTTTTTTTTCTTATCTTCTGCATTCCCCATTCCGGTTTCTTCTACTGTCATTTCTGCCAGTTTCTCAACGAGCGGCAATAAATCTGCTTTAACAGCATCAATAATTTGCTGGCGCTGGTTTAAGGTGAGCAGAGAATACTGCCGATATGCACTGGAAGCAACCGCAACCGCATCATCCACGGAGCAAAAAACTCCACTTCTCAGCGTTTCTTCACTTAAGTGCTCCTGATAAATTTGATTGACTAAGGCTTCTATCTGTTCTTTATTCATCTACTACCCTCCTCTGAATGCGGAAGATTATCATCCTGTTTTTTCTTGCTTTTTGATGGACGCCCCGGCGATTTTGCCGACCTGCCTTTTTTCGCGTGTGTTGTGACTTCTGGTTCAATAGCAGATTTTTTCTTCTCTACTGCCTGCTCTTGTAATTCTTCCTGCACTTCGTTAATTAAATGCCGGTTTTCTGTTCCTATCACATGTTCTATTGGGGGATTATCTTCCGTTGTTTGGCTTTTCTCAAGTTCTATCGGCGCAGCGTCGTTTTGAATTTCAAACTCCTGCTGCAAGTAAATATCATCTTTTTCTGGCGATTCGTGCTTCTCAATTTCTTCTATTCTTTCCGTTTCCGCCATTACCGCTATGGATTCCGATTGCAAATCTGGCTCTGACAAACTATGCGATGGCGAAGTCGGCTCTGGGTTTTCAGGAGGCGGTTCCTGCATAACTTTACAGAACACCTCACCAATGCTTTTTGCCGGCCTTGGAATCACTTTATAAGATACAAGCTGGCCATTTTGCTCTGCCACAGCTCTGCCTGTTTGCACCGAAGCCGTAACGGCGCCTACATCGCCACATATTTTAATCGTTATCCAACCAAAGCCTTTTGCTTTTTCAATGCCGATGAGACCCACATTTGCGGTTTTTACCATTGCATCCGCTACGGCGATTGCCCCGGCAAGCCCTTTGATTTCAACCAGACCCAATGCGTCGTTCATTTGGCCACCTCGTTTCCTTGTTCTTTATGCTTAAACCCTGTTAATTTGGATACCCAACTCACTTGCTTTTTCCTTTGCCAACATGGTAATAATATCGCCCTCTTGCAAAGTTAACCTGCCGTCCTTTTGGCAGGTGATGAGGTCTGCTTCTGTAATGACTCGTTTTTTCTGCTGAGCTTTGATTATTGTTTTGGTCTTTTCCGGCACTAATTTTGGTTGTTCCGGTAAAATAAATGGATTATTCAATTCTATCTCAAATTCCGATAAGGTTCGGATATAATGTTCTAGTTTCATTCGGTATGCTTTCGGCTCTTTCCCACTCAATGGCTTCATACCGCTTTGCAGCATTACTACCTTTATTCCTTGAGAAAAGCAATGGCCAATCCACCTTGTTTCAAAGGAATCCTCCATGCAAAGTGCGGTTTTAGCCACCAATTCCCTACTAGGGAAAGGAAAAATAGTAAGGGATTCTTCCCACTGTTCTTTAAACGCCCTCTCCTGCTCTATTACTTGGCAGGCAGGGAAAAGTTCTTTTAGCTTTTGTATGTAATAATCGTTGTAGCGTAGTTTCGGTAGTACAAAAATCGCCTGATAATCACAGGGAACCGAAAGGGCGCCTAGCCTTGCAAAGTAATCTTCTTGCCAGCTCTCCGGTAAAATGAAGTAACAGGCTTTCTGCTTTGTTGGCGGAAGAAGGTGTTCTTCTTCCAACTGCTGGATTACCTTTAAAACCATTTGCTTGAGAAGCTCATGATCCAGCAAAGATTACAACCCCTTTCCGCATTAAAATATAGTATTAAATTGGATTATGAACCCGGCAATGGGTGCGGGTAAAACAAATATGGGGTAAACTTTACCCGCACTTGCCGGAACAATCAACTCGCTATTACTTAGAAGCTGCTGTAGGGATAATTTTTTCCGTATCGGAATGCGGACGCGGAATAACGTGGATGGAAACAACCTCGCCAACCTGTCTGGCGGCAGCAGCACCCGCATCTGTTGCGGCTTTTACTGCTCCAACGTCGCCACGAACCATCACGGTTACCAAACCGGAACCGATTTTTTCGTACCCAACCAAAGAAACGTTAGCGGCCTTTACCATGGCATCGGCAGCTTCAATCGCTCCTACCAGACCTTTGGTTTCAATCATGCCCAATGCATCTGAATTCATATGGATCCTCCTTTGTTATCATCCGGCAATTTTGCCGGCGCTTACTTTAAATGTATGGCTGTGTGCTCGATTTTGCTTCACCACCCAAAGCGCCCAACAGCTTTTTGCCCACCTCAATAGCCGAACGAACTGCCTGACGCACTGCGCCGGAATCGCCGGTAAAGGTGAGGATTACTTCGTTTGAATAGCTGGTGCCATGAGAGGGTGAGCTGTAGCTTACAATCTCAACGTTTGCGGCTTTTACGGCAACATCGGCCAAAACTGTGGCGATTGCCGCAGGACCGGCGCATACCATGCCAAATGCTCTGCCAAGCGGGGTGCCGAATGCTTTTTCAAGGCAGTAGCTGGCTCTTGCTGTATACTGGAATTCAAGGTGTCCGGCTTCGTTTCCATATACATCGCCAAAATACTTATCCAAACTGCCAAGTGCAATTTCTACCGCTCTTCTTGCGTCTGAAACATCATCCGCACCAATGTAAATTAAACTGCCGTGACCGGCGCCACCTTTGGTGTCTCTTGCAAGCTCAATGGAGATAACCTCCGTATTGGTTGCCTTTACGGCATCATCAACGGCCATAATCTGCGGGCCTGCACCCACTCTTCCGCCAATAATTCCGATGGAACGGTATTTGCCCAAATTCAGTTTTTCAACCAGCATTGGGTCTACACTTGCAATTACAAGACCAATCGTATCGCCAATTGCGGTACCAACATACTCCGTCACCCCCAAAGCTCCACAGCAGGCAGGAGTGGAATTTGCAGAAGCTTCCTCCGGCTTTTGCTTGAGCTCCTCAGCGACCTGATTAATCACTTTCTCAATTAATTGCTGATCCATTGTCTATCCTCCGTTTCTCTTAAATTTGCTATCCACCGATAACACAGTTTAACCCGTAGCTCTCTACAATCTTTTTTAGATGCGCAACGTCTTCTTCTGAAAGCGACAATTTCTCCTCCATTAAGTACTCTCTGCCCAACAGCTCATATTTATTTTCTCCATACGTATGGTAGGGCAGCAAATGGAGGGTTTTCACTTGATGCAGTGTGAGTACAAATTCGCAGATAGCGCCAATCCCTTCGGGGCTGGCATTTACTCCTGGAATGGTAGGCACTCGCACTACGGTCTCCGTCAGTTCTGAAATCCGCCTAGCATTCTTTAAAATAATTTCATTAGAAACTCCGGTAACCTTTTTATGTATTTCATTATTTAGCGATTTGATGTCAAGTAGAGCTAAATCGATAAAAGGAAATACAGTTTCAATCGCTTCGGCAGAAGCATATGCAGTAGTTTCAATGGCTGTATTCCACCCTTTTGCGTGGCAAGCCTTTAGCAGTTCAACTGCAAAACCGCTCTGCAGCAAGGGTTCCCCACCGGAAAGTGTAATTCCACCGCCAGATCTGCGATAATTAATCTCATCGCGCTTTAACTCCTGTATTACCTGCTCCACGGTCAGGCGCTGGCCTTTCATGGTCAGCGCACCGGCCGGGCACACATTTACGCATTCCCCGCAGGCAACGCATTTTGTGTGGTTTACTAGCTCTGTATTTTGGGGGTCTATCGCCCCAAATTTACAAGCCTTAATACATTTACCACAGTGTATACAAAGAGAGGCTTGGTACATTACTTCCGGCTTCGGGTTCTGCGATTCAGGATTGCAGCACCAAAGGCAAGACAGCGGGCAGCCTTTTAAAAATACGATTGTACGAATCCCCGGTCCGTCATGGATGGAGTATCGCTGCATATTGAACACGGTACCGGTGGCGCTATAATCGATTGGTGAAGGCATTCTCACAACTCCTTCGGTTTCTATTTCACTTGAGTGATGCTTTCCCGCGCAGCGCTTCTTTCAATAAACCCGACTGCTGCCGTTTAGAACGTATGCGCCGTGCGGTTGATGATGTCATCCTGTACTTCTTTTGCCAGAACAACAAACTGTGCACTGTACCCGGCTACACGAACAACAAGGTCCCTGTAAGAATCGGGGTCTTTCTGTGCGGCGAGCAAGGTTTCTTTATCAATAACGTTAAACTGTACGTGCATTCCCTTATGGTCAAAATAGCTTCTGACTACGGAAGCAAAGTTCTTCAGGCCGTTATCTCCTGCAACAGCGGAGGGCAGGAACTTCTGGTTGTACAGTGTGCCGTTAGAAGCAACAAAGTGATCGAGCTTCGCAACGGAATTAGCTGCGGCAGTCGGGCCCTTGGAGTCTTTGCCCGAACGGGGAGATACACCATCTGCCAAAGGCTGCTTTGCCAATCTGCCGTCCGGCAGAGCTGCAACATCTTTACCGAAGAGCACGTTAGCAGAAACCGGGTAAACACCCGCTTGGAACTGGCCACCACGGGGATTGCGGTACTTTTCTACTTCAAAGCAGTAAATCTGCGCGCACTTACGGGCAACCATATCTACGTTGTCATCGTCATTGCCGAAGCTCGGTGTAGCATCCAGCATGCGGCGAAGGTGATCGTATTTACCGGGGTCACCGGCGGACTCAGAGAAATCCATAGCAGAAATCTTCTTTTGAATATCTGCAAGATTAATGGAGCTGGAGTTGCCCAAAATCTTTTTCACTGCTTCGTATACCTTAAGCTCGGTTTCCTGACTGGCGTTGCCAGAGGGAGCATTTGCACAGGAAGCATTCACTGGGTATCCAAAGTTAGCGTCAAGAGCTTCTTTCAGCTGATCCATTGTAATGCTTTTCTCTTCAAAGACATGTTTCTGAATGGCATATACAGAGTCGCCAGTATCTGCCACGCCAAATGCCTGCGGACCGGTAAAGTTGTAAATTGCTCCACCCTCCTGCAAGGATTTGCCACGGCCGATGCAATCATCCACCAATGCGGAAAGGAACGGCAGCGGAGCTCTCTCTCGGTGAGCAATATCTACGCAGTTATCGGCTTCTGCTAAGTAATGGACAAAGTATTCCATTTGCTTTTTAAAAGCAGCAAAGAAATCGTCTATGCTCTTCCAGTTGGTCATTTCACCAGTAACCGGCCCTAGCTGCTTACCGCCAGCCTTGCCGTTATTGAGCGTAATCTCGAGCACCTTCGCAACATTAAAGAATGCAGCATCATGCCAGCCTTCTGTCTTATGCGGGCACTGAGGCTCTACGCAGCCAATAATGCAGTAATTTCTCGCGTCACGCAGGGTAACACCACGGTTTACCAGTGCGGGGATAATTACTTCATCGTTGTACATTGCAGGAACACCCATGCCAAGACGAGCAAGCTCGCACGCTCTGTACAAGAATTCATCTGGTGCGCCTTGCCAAACACGAATGGAGAAAGAAGGAGCAGGCAAACGAACGTGTGCACAGGCTTCCATTGCCATATAAGAAAGCTCATTGGTAGCATCGAGACCTTCTTCATTTTGGCCACCAACGCAGAGATTCTGGAATACAGCGTAGCCGGCAAATGCCTGAGCTGAAACTTCATCGCGTGTTTTATTCACGTCATTGAGTTTAATCCAGATGCAATCAATCAATTCTTGTGCGTATTCGGGGGTTATGTCTTTATCTGCCTTATAGAAAGGATACATGTATTGGTCAAAACGGCCGGGAGAAATGGAGTGGCCGCTCGATTCGATTTGCAACATCATCTGCACAAACCAGAACGCTTGGCAAGCCTCATAAAAATTGGAGGCGCCGTATTCCGGAACACGTTCACAGTTCTTTGCAATTTGCAAAAGCTCTGCTTTTCTGTTTGCATTTGCTTCGGTTGCTGCAAGCTCCCTAGCCTTTTCTGCGTAACGGTGGGCAAAACGGATTGCCGCATTGTACGAGATAATGACCGCTTTATAAAACTGCTCTTTACGCACATATTCCGGATCTGTGTGGTCAATTTTCTCCATGGCTTCTACTACTTCTGTAATAATGCCACGGAATCCGATTTGCATAACCTTACCGTAGTCAACACAAACGTGTCCTACACCACCGTAAAAATAGTTACCAACCGTAAATACGCCAGCTGAAATAGCGGCTTTGGTTTCTGGTGACATATACGAGTCTGCCAATGCACTGGTGGTTTTCCCCTCCCAGTATTGGAACGCTTCGTGTAGCTCGGCAGCAGTTTCCTTTGGAATTTGGAATGGATCGGCAATACGACTACCCATCGATTCAAATTCCTTCTCCACCCAATCAAAAGAGAACTCGGGGCAAATTTCAGTAGACCGGGGATTCTTTGTGATGGCACCGACAATGAGCTCATCATCCCGAATGGTAATTGGCAGCTGGTTAAAAATCTTCTCAACCGCCTTCGCTCTTCTGAGAATAACCGGAAGACCTTCTGTCTCTTTGAAAGACTCGGTGACAAGCATTGCTCTTTCTGACTCCACATAAGGTGTCGCGTCCAGAATCATTCTTTTCAGCTTCTCTACCCTTTGTGTGGGCTGTGAAAAACCTTTTGCTAACATTTTACAACCTCCCTTATAATCGTTGAATCACGCATAACGTGGATATTGATGCTGTTTTGTTTCGCTCTCATTATAAGGGATATTTCCTTCAGCACACTAACACAATCCAGACATAAAATTGTAAAATACAAACTAGAAATCGAGCACGTACAGAACTAATTTTGTTTTTTTATTGAAGAATAACAAAAAAGGGATAGCAGGCTTACTTTTGGCCTACTATCCCTTCATATTGTATTTTGTTTCTTGGTTACAAAACCCTAGCTTTAAAAGCTCGTAACTCCCATCGCCTTTAAAAAAGTACGTAAAATAGCCGGATGTGCCGGCCACGCCGGAGCGGTAATTAGATTGCCATCACGATACGCCTGATTTGCTTCCATTGGAAGATAAACGCCTCCTGCTGCTTCAATCTCCGGCTCTATTGCAGGGTATGCAGTCAATTGAAGCCCCGTTACCACCTTGGCGGCCGTTAGTATTTGTATTCCGTGGCAAATGGCAGCCACTGGTTTTCCGTGCTGAAAAAACTCCCTTACTATTGCAAGAACTCTTGCGTTCAAGCGCAGGTATTCCGGGCACCTGCCTCCAGTAAGATACAGCCCATCGTACTCAGCTACATTACAGGAATCAAAGCTGGCATTCAGTAAAAATCGATGCCCAGGCTTTTCTGTATAGCTTTGGTCACCCTCAAAATCATGAACGGCTGTTTTTATGTATTCTCCGGCTTTCTTTCCCGGTGTAACTGCATCCACTGTTACACCAAACGTTTGCAATATCTGAAAAGGAACCATAATTTCATAATCTTCAGTAAAATCGCCCGTTAGTAATAACACTTTGGTATTTCTCGACAAGTAAAACCGCTCCTTTCCGTTTAAATCTCCGGTGAATTTCAATCCTTCACAGGTAAAATTCAGACATTTTCATCACTTGCAGAGTTAGCATCCAAATAGGTGAGCAATTCCTCTATTCCATCACCTGTAAACGCACTTACATGAAATACCATTTTGCAACCAGCCAAACGCAGCCAGGCCTCCGCACGGTCTGGTCTGGCATTTTCCTGATCGATTTGAGTTACGATTCCAATGACCGGGCGTGTTGCACCCGCAGCTATATTGGGGCTAAAAAGAGAATAGTCCTCTGTAGCACTGAGCATTAAGGCAATCACATCTGCCTCATAAGAGTACAAAATGAGAGCTCTTGCAAGCTCCCGATTTTCAGCATATTCACCGGGAGTGTCTATCACTACGTCGTGTCGATTCACCGCCTGTGTTTTATGGTATTGTAATTTATGGCCTCGCAGTGCTTGAGTTAACGTTGTTTTGCCGCATTCTGCTCTACCAATTAAAATGATTCTTTTCAAAGTTAACACCTATGCCTTTGTCAAATTACACACGGTAAAGCCCATCACCGTTTCGGTATACTCCAGTACCGATTCCAATGCAACAATAACATCTGCCATTCTACCGGTTATTATTAGCGTTCCACTGAAGCGGTCAATAAAGCCGATTTCAATTGCCGATTTTTTCATGCAGATATCTGCTGCAATAATTGCGGTTTCACTCGGGGAAAGGGTAATAATCCCTACCGCCGCATGTTCATAATCCACCCTTGGGTCAAGCCCAAGCTTCTGATAAATAACGGGGTCAGGGCTGCATATTACGTGCGCCATGGTGATTTGTTTGCCAGGAACAATCTCCTGAACAATTCGTGTAAGGCCTTCGCCGCCCGGTGCTTTCAGTTCCTCCAGCTTCACGCCAGCTCCCCCTTATATGTAAATAAGCAAAAAAATGGCTGCAAGAATAGAAAGTTGCAGCCTTTTCTGATTTTCAGCGATTTTTACCGTCTGCTTCCGTTTCTTCTGTCTGATAAAAACACTGTGCACATTCTTTGCTCAGTTTTTTCTTCTCGCTCTCTTCCGCCTGCGGGTAATAGCAGTCAGGGCAATCCTCCGCCTGCTCCTTTTTTACTTCTTCGTCTGGCTGCTTGTAGAAATTCTCGAGCTCCAAGTACCGTAATTCTTCCAATTTTTGTGGTGACGCAGCTTCGTTTTTCATTTTATCTTTCATGAGAACGTCTCCTCCTTAATTGCGGACTTACCGTTACCTTATCATAACACTATTCGCTTGATTTCTGGTAACGAAATTCAGACTAAATTCATGTAAAATCAAGATATCTTACACCCTCAAAAGTTGCTTTATTCTAGCTTTCCTCATATCTTAAAGAATAATTATCTGTAAGCATTTATCTTGTTATCTCACGTACGTTTCATCTATTAAAAAGGCCGGAAAGAGGTTTCACACTCTTACCAGCCATTTTAATTAATGTATTATTTGTCGCCTTTGAATATGGAGAGGAAACTGCCCCACAAGCCTTTTATGCCTTTTAGGCGTTTTAGTGCCTTTACGGCATCATCATCGTCTCCAAGTTCAATTGCTTTATGATAATATTCCTTCGCCTTTTCCATATCCTTTTGAACACCCAAACCCTTTTCATAGAAAAGGCCGAGCTGGCAGCAGGATTGGGATTCACCTAGCTCCACAGCTTTACGATACCATTCCGCGGCCTTACCATAATCCCGCGGCACACCAAGTCCGTCCTCATATATCTGACCAATGCTGAACATTGCAGTCTCATCATTTCGCTCTGCTCCAAGCCGGAATAAACGCATAGCCTCAACGTAATCCTGTTCAACGCCTTCACCGTCTTTATAGCAGTCTGCCAAATTACCATAAGAAACGTCATTCTCTTTTTCTACCGCCTGCCGAAAGAGAGAAACTGCCTTTTCATAATCTTTTTCTATTCCATCACCATAGCGATACATGCGGCCAAGAGACACCAACGCACCAACGTGCCCTGCCTTAATCGCCCTATTAAAGAACTCAACTGCTTTTTTGCTATCCTTCTGTACATCTTTTCCATCTCGATAGCGGAATCCAAGAGCATTTAAAGCTAAACTATCATTTTGCTCGGCACCTTTGTTGTACCACTCCAAGGCTTTTTCAATATTCTTTTCGGTGCCGTAGCCATTTGCACAGCATGCGCCCATCCAATACAGCGCGCGAGGATGATTCTGTTCGGCAGCTTTTGAGAACCAGTAAAAAGCCTGGTCATTATCTTCCTCTACTCCATCACCGTAGTAGTAGCTGTTACCTAAATTAGACTGAGCACGGGGGTAACCCTGTTCCGCCGAAAGGCGATACAGCTCCACTGCCTTCGCTTCATCCTTTTCTACGCCAACACCGCTTGCATAGCACCAACCAAGGTCACACTGGGCTACGGCATGATTTTTATCAGCTGCGATTTGATAAAGCTCTACCGCTCGCTCCGGATTGCGCTCTACGCCCCAGCCATGTTCATAGCAAACACCCAAAAGATGCTGTGCTCGGGTAAAGCCTTGTTCCGCCGATTTGGCAAACCAATAAGCGGCTTTGTCATTATCTTCGTCTACAAAAATACCATGGTAGTAGAAAAAGCCTATATTGCACTGTGCACGCGCATTTCCCTGTTCTGCGGAAAGGCGGTACAGCTCCATTGCCTTTTCCTTATCTTCCTCAACGCCATCTCCAAGCTCATAGCAAAGGCCAAGGTCGCACTGCGCATCGGAGTCATTTTTGTCGGCTGCGATGCGGTAATAATCCACTGCCTTTGCTAGGTCTCTCTCCACACCGTAACCATATTCATAGCACACACCTAGCATACGCTGAGAGCGGGAATGGTCAAACTCGGCAGCTTTGCTATATAACTCAAATGCCTTTGCAGGATCTTTTTCCACAGAATAACCGTAGTAATACAAGTTTGCTAAAGAATAGAGTGCAGGCGGGTAATTTTGCTCGGCAGACTTTTCATATAGCTCTTTTGCAGCCTCAATATTTCGTTCTACACCGTAACCATTTTCATAGCATTCACCCAATAAATTCTGTGCGCGGGGGTAACCTTTTTCTGCCGCAAGAGAAAACAGTCGGAATGCTTCTGTGTTATCTTCTTCAATGCCAATACCAAGATAGTAGCATAAACCTAAATTGCATTGTGACGGAATATACCCTTGATTTGCAGACAGAGTATAGTATTCTACTGCCTTTGCTTTATCGACTTCTACATCAAATCCATTTTCGTAGAATTCACCAAGCAGGCACTGTGCACGGGGGAAGTTTTGCTCTGCTGCTTTATTAAACCAGACAAGAGACTGCTTTTTATCTTCTTCAACACCAATTCCATTTAAATAGCAGAACGCTAGATTGCACTGCGCAGGGGCGTATCCCTTTTCAGCGGAAGCGCGATACAATTCAACCGCTTTTTCCTTGTCTTCTTCTACACCGTTGCCATACTCGTATAAAACACCAAGTGCGCATTGAGCCTCCATGTATTCATTTTCAGAAGCAGAACGATACAACTCTGCTGCACGGACTTGGTCTTTCTCAACTCCATAACCGTTTTCATAGCAAATGCCAAGAAAATACTGCGCACGGGGGTAATTTCGCTCTGCCGCTTTGGCAAACCAGCGAACAGCCTCTTCATTATTCTCTTCCACTCCGGAGCCAACGTAATATAAGTAACCCAAGTTGCACTGGGCAGGAACATACCCTGCTTCTGCGGAAACACGGTACAGCTCTGCTGCCTTTTCTTTGTCCTCTTCAATACCAAAGCCATTCTCATAGCACAAGCCAAGCAGGCATTGAGCACGAATATTATTATTTTCTACCGCCATTTTAAACCAACGAACCGCTTCCACATTATCTTCTTCTACACCGGCTCCGGTATAATATAAGTAGCCCAAATTACATTGCGCGGGAGAATACTCTTGAGCTGCGGAAAGGCGATACAACTCAATTGCCTTTTCCATATTTTCTTCAGTACCCCAGCCATTTTCATAGCATTCACCCAAAAGGCACTGTGCCTGCGCGTACTCACTATCTGACGCTCTTGTGAACCACTCAAATGCTTTGTCTTCGTCAACCTCTACATTGATTCCATTTAGGTAAATCATACCCAAACGTGTTTGTGCAGGAAGATAATCGTCCTCAGCTGCAACCGCATACAATTTGAGTGCTTTCTCAATATCCACATCAACGCCATAGCCGTTTTCATAGCATTCTGCAAGCAAAAACTGTGCACGAGGGTACCCTTGCTCTGCGGATTTTTCAAACAGTTCCACAGCCTGGTAATTATCCTCTTCCACAGCGATGCCATGGTAATAGAAAAAGCCAAGATTGCATTGTGCCGGAGCGTACTCTAAATCTGCAGATATTTGGTAAAGCTCCAGTGCTTTTTCTTTATCTACTTCAACTCCAATGCCTACTTCGTAGCAAAGTGCTAAAGCACATTTTGCAGACGGTAAGCCTTCATCCGATGCTTCCGTGTAAAGCTCGAACGCTTTTTTTTCGTCTTTTTCTACGCCAATACCATTCTCATAGCAAGCGCCCATATAGTATATAGCAGAAATATCGCCTTGCTCTGCGGCTTTCTGGAACCAGTAAAAGGCTTTGCCGCCGTCTTTTTCAGCGCCGCTAACCCCTCTATAATAGCATTGAGCAAGCTGCATTCTTGCTTCTATGTCATCCTCTTCTTCCGCTCTAACAATCAGCTCCTGCAAGTCTTCCTGCTGTTGCTTCACAGTTGCTGCCGCACTACGAATCAAATTCGGATCTATAAATACGAATTCATACGGGTCCTTCGGCTCAGTTTCGCTGTTATGCTGTTGATTTTTCTCATCTTGCATAAAATAACTCCTTTTCTTTCTGGCTTTATTTTATTTTGAGTGGAATTTCTTCACAATTAAAAAAGTTCTGTTAACCACTCAATATACTTTTCTTAATAATTAGTATAGCATAATTGTCGCAATTTGTCATCAATAGAGTCATAAATTCACGGCCCAACGAAGTCGTTTGCCTTATTATGAGACTGTATATTTATTTCTTTCTTCCCAAATACAAAGCAGTGTAATTACTAAAACAATAAAAGGCACACGTAATCACAACGTGTGCCTTTCTTCTTAGATTATATACGAAAAGATATTAGGGCTGTACAACCGACTCTGCCAGACAACGCCCCTGGTAATACACAAATAATACCATTTCAATGCAAGAGCGAATCGCAAAATACAGTTCTGTATCAAAATCTTGCCTGAGGCTGTATTTTTGCTGTACGCGCTCGTGCATATGTTCATAAATTTCATCTGCGGTCATAGGAACTTCTATTTCAGGCACGAAGTCTATGCCCTTAAAATACTCCATGTGATCGCCCATGTAAAATAACAAATTCTGTTCATACTGAATATGCTCCGCTAACGTTCCACTGTAATTGGAGCTGTGAGCCAAACAGAAAAAGTCCGAATAGTAATGGCACAACACCCCTAGTTTTTTGGAAAGTCGGCGGTTTTCATCCTCCCACTCCAAGCGGCAGGTACGGCCTAATTTACGTTTGACCATATCTTTGCAATAACGCATGCGGTGTGGCCTGAGGAAAGAAAGAGAATGATCCGGGCAGGTATTTCCTTTTAAGAAACTCGCTTTGTTGAGCGGAACACCATATTTTGCAGAAACATATTCATATACAATCATCCCAATTAGTACATGATTCGGGCTATTCATCCCGGGGAATTCACTCCTTTTTTTATAAATCAGGAACACTGTCACTCACTATACCATATTTTTTTCAAAAGTAAAATATTTTTTTCGATATTCCAAAACTTACTTTACATAATTTTGATAAATAAGTTATTTTTTAGTCACACATTTCTTCCCTTGACTTCTTTTATGTTGCCGATATAATGGAATTAGATATAAAATCAGGGGGATAATTCATGCAAAAATCGCACATATTGCGCAAAGAACACCTAGAAATGCTTCCGAACTTCTTTTTCTCCATATTGGGAGGAATCATCTGCGCTGCAAACCTGAACACCATTATCGTTCCTCTTAAATTGTATAATGGTGGCTTTGTTGGTATTTCTCAAGTACTCTCTGACCTTGCTATTAATGTATTGCACCTGAATATTCCGCAAACCTTTAATCTGGCCGGCGTAATGATGTTAATATTGAATATTCCGCTGATGCTAGTTGCTTATCGTGAGATAAGCCGTACGTTCTTTTTAAAGACAGTGCTTACGGTAGCATCCCAGTCTATGGCGATGACCATTATTCCGGTGCCGACGACTCCGCTCATTGAAGATTACTTAACTGCCTGTATCTTGGGCGGTCTGATTGCCGGCTCTGGCATTGGCCTTACACTTCGATCGGGCGGTTCGGGCGGTGGAACTGACATTATTGGAGTTTATTTATCGAAAAAATACCCCAACATGAGTGTTGGCAAGCTTGGTATTTCCGTTAGCAGTATCGTATTCATATACTGCCTATTCCGTTTTGAAGTAGCAATAGTGGTATACTCCGTTATTTTTTCTGCCGCAACCTCTCTCGTGGTAGACAGAACCCATTACCAGAATATCAAATCGAGTGCTATGATTTTTACCAAGCACCCCGAGGTTGCAGACACAATCGTTCAGCTTCTGCACCGTGGTGTTACTTGCTGGCAGGGCTATGGTGCCTATACCCATGAGCAGTCGTATATTTTTATGACGGTGGTTTCTAAATTCGAGATTAATCGCATTAAACGTATTGTACGCGACATTGACCCCCAGGCCTTTATCATCATAAACGATAGGTTAGACATAAGCGGTAACTTTATCAAACGATTATAATGACTTTTCTGTAATTTCAAGTAAATAAACCGGCGGTTTCCCTTATTAATGAAAAGGAACCGCCGGTTTTTTATTATGATAGATTGAAATTTAAAAATAAAGGTCGATTGACTTTATTTATGAATCCAGCTCAGAAAGCAATCGATTTAATTCCTCGTAGAAGCGCCCGATATGTAAGCCATCTACAAACCTATGATTTAGCTCGATGGAAAGATTCAGCCGCTTGCGACCATTTTCCTCTTTATATTTTCCCCATGCAATACGTGGTACGGCATCATCGGGATTCATATTGCGCTCATTAGTTAAAGCCGTTAACTCAACCCAAGGCAAGCAGGTATAATAAATATAATCATTGGTGTCGTTATCCGTATCAATAAAGCAGTTTTGTGCCTTGCTGGTTTCTGTCGCTGTTCTGCAAAACTCTTCTAAGCTTCCCGTACAGGGAATGGTAACGATGTGGAACTGCTCGCTCCCCTTTTTTAAATCTGTAAAGCTTGGAATACGTTCCTCTAGAAGGTGCAGTTCGCCTTCTAACAACGTATAACGGAATGCCTTTACTGAATTTATTGCTTTGCTACATAGGTAAATAAAAGAATAGTAAAATGAAATATTGTGCTTCTTCACATAGTGATATAATTGTGTGACGTCCACAGTAAAAGTAACCATATAAAATGGATTTGACATTGCGGAAAAGAAATCGAACACTTCTTTTCGTTCCCAATCTTTTATCTCTACCTTCAATTTGTAATCCTCCTTATTCGCATTTATTATTGTGTATTATAACGCTGCTCTGTTCCTAATTTCAAACAATATTTTCTTTGCTCCTGTATTACATAAGAATCGATTGAATCAAAATAAAAAGACCCTCCCTAAAGCAAGCAACGAATTGCAATGCCTTAGGGAGGGCCTCTTCATTCTATAAAAGCAATAAATATGATATCACTGGGTACCAAAAATACGGTCTCCCGCATCGCCAAGACCAGGAATAATATAACCAGCTTCATCCAGACGGTCGTCGATATGAGCACAGTAAATCGGCACATCCGGGTGCGCCTTGCTCAGTGCTTCCACACCCTCGGGGGCTGCGATTACACACATAAACTTAATGCTTTTCGGATGACTGCGTTTGATAATGTTAATTGCATCTACAGCAGAGCCGCCTGTTGCCAGCATGGGGTCAAGTACAATTACATCGCGCTCGTTGGTATCGAGAGGAAGCTTGCTGTAATATTCTACCGGCTGCAAGGTCTCGTGGTCGCGGTATAAACCAATGTGGCCAACCTTTGCCGCAGGCACCATCTCCAGCACAGCATCTACCATACCGAGGCCAGCGCGCAAAATTGGTACAAAAGCTAGCTTACGGCCAGAAAGCACCTTTGTGGTAGCCGTAGCAACTGGGGTTTCTACCGTTGTTTCTTCCAAAGGAAGATCGCGTGTTGCCTCATAGCACATAAGCAGGGCAATTTCACCTACCAAACTGCGGAACTCCTTCGAGCCTGTGTTCTTATCTCTCAAAAAAGTCAGCTTATGCTGAATGAGAGGGTGTGTCATTTCAAATACCTGATGTTCCATCCAATTACTCCTTTATAGCTTTTCTCCGTCTTCAATTTCCTTTATCTGTGCAATTCTTCTAGCGTGGCGTCCGCCTTCAAACGGAGTCTCTAGAAAAATCTTTGCTAGCTTTACGGCCATTTCTTCATCGATTACACGGCCGCCCATGCACAAAATGTTGGCGTCGTTATGCCGGCGGGTTGCATCGGCGCAAAATTCATTGGTACAAACTGCTGCACGAATCCCCTTAACCTTATTCGCCGCAATTGAGATACCAATTCCGGTTCCACAGCACAAAATGCCTTTATCTGCTTTACCGTCAACAACATCGCAGGCAACCTTTGAAGCAAACGGTGCATAATCAACCGATTCCTCGCTGTAACAGCCATAATCGTGATACGGGATAGAGTTTTTTTCCAAATAATCCTTTACTGCTTCTTTCAGGCGGAATCCGCCATGATCAGCTCCCAGTACTACCATACTCAGCCCTCCTTTTGATTTTCCAGCCTTTTTTTAAGTTCCCGCTCTGCCTGAGGCAAGCGCAGGTATATGGGAAGCAGCTCGGAAGCCGTTACAGCTTCACCTCGCTGCCAAGCACCAAAAGCAGCTTTTCCCACACCGAATGCACGCTGGTATTGCGATGGCTCCGGCGGTAAAACAACGGCAAGCTCTTGAAACCCGTTCGTATTATAGCACAATTTTGCTCCATCTCCAACAAGAAATAAAGGCTGGCTATAATTTTTACATTCTTCTAAAAGGTCTTGTATCGATATTGCGCGGTCTGGTGTTATGCGCTTTATTTGATCTTTTTCCAATCGAAATACCGCATTATAAACTTGGTCGCGGCGTGCATCCATCACCGCGCACACGGTAGCCCCCGGCAAAGCGATATTATAGGCCATTGCCTCTAAGGCTGAAACACCAACACAAGGCTTGCCGCTGGCCATTGCCATGCCCTTTATGCTGGCAACTCCAATGCGCACACCGGTAAACGAGCCTGGCCCAGCCGCAACCGCAAATAAATCAATTTCATTTACCGAAACACCTACACAATCTAACACATTTTGCACCATTGGCATGAGTGTTTGGCTGTGCGTAAAGCTGGTATGAATAAAGAATTCTCCCAGCAGTTGGTCGTCCTCCAGCACTGCGGCCGACGCCGCGGTGGCGGTGGAGTCTATCGCAAGTATCTTCATAGCTCTAATCCCTCAATTCGGAAAATACGCTCCTGCTCCGTTTTTCCTGCGGCCAGTTCAATCGTGACTGCATCGGGAGGAAGAGCTCCTTCAATATTTTCACTCCACTCAATGACTAAAACCGCTTTTGTATCCAAATAATCAAAGAAACCGGTGGATTCTAAATCCTCCCAGCTTTCTACCCGGAACATATCAAAATGGTAGACCGTCAGGCGACCATGGTATTCATTTACAATAGAAAACGTAGGGCTGCTAATGCCCGACGTAATTCCAAGGCCAGCCGCCAATCCTCTTGTAAACGCTGTTTTTCCCATGCCCATTCCACCAAACAGCGCCAGTACTTCCCCACCCTTCAATTGTTGAGCTACTCGGCGGCCAAGCTCCTCTGTTTCTACGGGTGAGTCTGTAACAATCTGCAAAATAGAATCCTCCCTTAACGATTCCAAAGAGCTATACGAATACAGTATGTCCAAACAAAAATCAACTGCATCACGAATCGTACTCTTGGCTAAAAAACATTTACAAAGAATTATACCACAGATAAGATATGGATAAAAGTATTTGCTTGAACTTTCGACGCGTTCATTCTATAATAGATTTCGAGGTGAAATTATGTCGAGAGCTTTTGAATCATTTAAAATGTATTTTCGAAAAACGAACAAGCCATTGTGGCTGTTTATGATAACAATTTCTGTTTATGGGCTTCTCTTAGTAGCAAGCGTAACTCGTGCCTTTAGTGTAAACTACTTTAAAACTCAATTGGTTGCCGTATTATTAGGGTATGTTGCCGCCATCATTTTGACCCGTCTGAACTACCGGGAAATTTCTAATTACTGGTACCTAGTGGCGGGCTTTTGTATTTTCTTGATTGTTTACACACTGCTATTCGGTCATTCCGCCTCCGGTTCTTCCGGCGTAGATGCAAGGGCTTGGATTAAACTGCCGGGAGGAACCACGTTCCAGCCATCTGAATTAGCGAAAATCGGCTTTATGATTACCTTTCCAAAGCACCTTTCTGTTTTGGAAGAACGTGGGCTACTCCGTAACCCATTGTATGTGATTTCTTTAGGTGTACATGCTCTCATTCCCATGATGCTCACTCATATGCAAGGGGATGACGGTGCCGCTGTTATCTTTTTCTGCATGTTCCTCGCTATGTCTTTTGCCGCAGGAATACAGATTCGTTATTTTGCCCTCGTTTTTGGTTCCATGTTAATTGGTGCACCGCTGGCTTGGAAGTATGTTCTAGCAGATTACCAGAAAACGCGATTGATTAATATGATGAATCCCGAAGCCGACCCTCTTGGTGCAGGATTACAGCAGATTCAAGGTAAAATTTCGATTGGCTCTGGCCAGTTTTGGGGCCGTGGACTTTTTGAAGGCCCTCGTGTTGCTCGCAACAGTGTACCAATCCAACAAAGTGACTTTATTTTTTCTGTTGCAGGGGAAGAGTTAGGATTTATTGGAACTACCCTTATTCTTTTACTCATTCTATCACTGCTTATTACCGTCCTGTACTGTGCGAGAAGATCCAGCGATTCCTTAGGCACCTATGTTTGTTTTGGATTTTTTGGAATGATTGCATCCCAAGCTGTTTTTAACATTGGTATGTGCCTTAGTCTTTTGCCTGTTATGGGTGTTACACTTCCATTTTTCAGCGCGGGTGGTTCTTCAACTGCCTGCTTATACCTTGGTTTCGGACTCGTACAAAGTGTGTATATGTTCCAGCATGACTCAGATAAAGTACGATTGCGGCTATAAAATAAAAATGATAAGAAAAAGCCTGCCTCTAACACATGTTTAGGGCAGGCTTTTTTGTACTTGTTATTGTAGTCCCTCAAGATTAAATGATGGAATATACGTTTTTTTAGCAGAGGAGCGCTCCTGCACAAAGCCGTCCAATCCCAACTCTATTAAATAATCTTCTACTTTATGGAATTCTCGTGCGGTAATGGGGCGGTTTATTTCCGGGTACTGCTCTGCTTTACCGCAAGGGATGTACTGTGCCATTAAGCTTACTGGTACTCCATCGGGTAAATGCTCTTTCAGCCAACCAAGAACTGCGATAGACTCTCGTGTATTACTTGGCAGAATCAAGTGGCGAACCACAGTACCGCGAATGAGTATACCCTCTTCGTCAAACTGCGCTTTACCGGTCTGGCGAACCATCTCGAGTATTGCCTGTTTGGCATATTCGGGGTAGTTTGCTGCACCGGAATAGCGAAGAGCTGTTTCAGCATTTACATATTTTAAGTCCGGCAAGTAAACATCAATAAGACCCTCCAGTAGCTTGAGGGTTTCCAGCGTTTCATAGCCACTGCTGTTATACACCACCGGAACTGGGAGCTTTTTAAGCCTGAGTGCCTGTGCAATTGGTAAGGCGAACTGCGTGGGGCTTACCAGATTGATATTATGCGCGCCCTGTTCAACAAGGCTCTGAAAGACCTCGGCAAGCTCAGCAACGGTAAGCTCTTTCCCAACCTGTCGCAAACTGCTAATCTCGTAATTTTGGCAAAACACACAGCCTAGTGTGCAGCCGGTAAAAAACACCGTGCCAGATCCGTTGGTTCCACTGATGCAGGGTTCTTCCCAAAAATGAAGTGCTGCGCGTGCTACCACGGGGAGACTGCCCATGCGGCAGAAGCCATTCCCATTGGAAGGCTCCCTACGAACGCTACAGCGGCGGGGGCACAGCTCACATTCCTCAAGAATCAAGAGGCTGCGCCTCCTTCAGGCTCATCATCGCCACCATACCACCGCGGTTATCCCCCATCTGCCGGTGCGAAAAGAACAGCTCTGGGTGGCACTTGGTGCAAACCTCACCTACCGATATGTTCTCATCTGGAATGCCTGCCAAAACAAGAATACGCCGATTGCATTCCCACAAATCGAGTAGGTACTTGCCCTCACCTTGTTCCTCGAGCACTTCTTCGGGAACAATATCATCCAGTCTCATAACCTGCTCACGAACCGTTTCATCTACCTCATAGCAGCAAGGGCCAATGGAAGGGCCAATCGCCGCTATAATATCCTGCGAAGAGCAGCCGAACTGCCGGCACAGGGTTTCGGTCATTTTTTCACCGATGCGCTGTACCGTACCACGCCAGCCAGCATGTGCTAAAGCAATTACGTTCCTTGTGGGGTCAAAAAAATACAGCGGAACACAATCGGCATAGCTGGTAACAAGCGTGATTCCGGGAACATCGGTATACAAACCATCTACGCTTTCCATGTCACGTGGCTTTGTAATACCAACGCCTCTCTCAAGCTCAGTTACATAACGCAAAGTGGTGTGATGATCCTGCGCGGAAGCCACCAAACCATCAAATTCGTACCCCACTGCATGGCAAATGCGCCGGTAATTCTCAAGAATATTTTCCGGTGTATCTCCATTGCGAAAGTTCAGGCTTTCATAATTCCCTTCACTCACCCCACCCACCCGGGTAGAGAAAGAATGCAACAGCTGCGGGTATTGGTCCAAAGCTGGGAAGGTAATATATTTAACCCCGTCTGTTTCGTGCAGTTCCATTTGATTCAGCATACCGTGCTCCTCCTGTTGTATCACCACAAAAAAGTAGGTAATTTCACCCCCGCCTGCGGCGGGGGTGAAATGAATGCATATTGTTCTTGTGAGCGCTTTGCCTATTGATTCAGGACTCCTCCTGTATCTCTTGCAGCTCCGATACCTCTTCCCCGTTCTCGTCTGCTTCTTCTTGTACTTCCTCTTGGTAAGGTAAATTTCTCTTTTTTACAACGAGGCCGTCATACTTCAGCTTAAACTGGATGCGGCCAGTAAACCGATAATCGCAGTTTTCACAGTAAAAATCGGCACGGAAGCTTTTGTTGCGAACAAGCCAATCGTCGAGCTGTTTCGCTTTAAGCCCACAGCGGTCACAAAAAATATTCATGTCCGCATCTCGTACCAAAGGGTTATCCCAGTCTGACAAAATAACGGTTTTAAAGGTAAGCCGGGGGTAAAAATCGGGATCATCTGCATCCTGCACCATCGCTTCAAAGGCTTCCTTTTGGTACAAAATGCGAAAGCAATCCAACGAGAGAACGCTGTCGTTGAGTGCACGGTGATGCTCCGATTCTTCCTCATCGATTCCTAAAAGCTGAGCGCAGGAAGAAAGCCCCATCTGCATATTCCCAACGGTTGGCAGACGTGATTCGCAGTAGCGCTGCAAATCCACATATTTCTTTAAAAATGGAATGTGACCGTCGCCGCAGAAGTAACGGCAGTTCTCAATTAAAGCCAACAAATCGGAGGTACCCCACGTCATCAGCACTGCGTCGCCCGCCCATTTTTTAAAACGGCTGACCGCCTGCATATATAACATGCCGTCTACCAAATCCTCATTGCTTAACCGGGTAAGGCTGCGAATTTTTCCGCTGATTTTTTTGCCTACCTGAGGGCGAACAAATGCGTGAAAGGTATCTATTACCGTTAATGTTTCATCAACTTTAACGGCTCCAAATTCGATGATTTCATTGATATAGCCTTTCAGGCGGCGGCTATAAGTTCCATTCCATTCCAAATCCAGTATAATCAGCTTCATTGCTTCTCTGCGGGCGGATGTCAATCCATCAATTCCCTGGCGCTTTCTTTATTTTTTTCGATTCGTCTGCTTCATGCGCATTTCTTTGTTTAGAACCATTTTACGCATGCGAACGGACTTCGGGGTAACTTCAACCAGCTCGTCCTCCGCAATGAACTCCAAAGACTGCTCTAGGCTGAGAACGGTGTGAGGAGTTAACTTAAGCGCATCATCCGAACCAGATGCACGTGTATTGGTAGCATGCTTTTTCTTGCAGATATTAACGGTAATATCTTCCTGCTTGGGGCTTGCGCCTACAATCATACCTTCGTAAACCTCAACACCGGCTCCAATAAACATTCTTCCACGGTCTTGAGCGGCAAACAAACCATACGCCGTGGAAGGACCGGTTTCATGGGCAACAAGAGAGCCCTGTGAGCGCTGTACAATGTCGCCGCGATAAGGCTCGTAAGAATCAAACACGTGGTTCATAATTCCGTTGCCGTTGGTATCAGTCAAAAACTCCGAACGGTAGCCCATCAGGCCACGGGCAGGAATTTTAAATTCCATATGCGTAACGCCGCTCTCACGAGTACCCATATTCACAATTTCTGCTTTGCGGGAACCAAGCTTTTCCATAACCGCACCAACGTATTGATCCGGCACCTCAATCATGAGAAGCTCGATTGGTTCATGCATCTTGCCCTGAATGGTTTTATAAATTACATTGGGGCGAGAAACCTGAAACTCAAAGTTCTGGCGGCGCATTGTTTCAATTAAAATGGATAAATGCAGCTCACCACGACCAGATACCTTAAAAGTATCCGCAGAGTCTGTTTCCTCCACTCGAAGTGCTACGTTCGTTTCCACTTCTTTAAATAGGCGGTCACGCAAATTACGGGAAGTAACAAATTTGCCTTCCTTACCTGCAAATGGGCTGTTATTGACCATAAACATCATAGAAACCGTAGGCTCGTCTATTTTAACGAACGGCAGGGGTTCTACGCATTCCGGTGAACATGCTGTTTCGCCAATGTTCAGGTCTGTAATGCCCGAAACTGCAACAATGTCGCCCAATGCGGCTTCGGTTACTTCTACACGCTTGAGTCCTTCGAACTGGTAGAGCTTCACAATGCGAGCATTGCGGTTGCCATCCTCATGGCCGCAAAGCACAATACTCTGGCCATCACGAATTCTGCCGCGCTCTACTCGACCAATACCAATACGGCCAAGATACTCATCGTAGTCAATGTTTGAGAACAATACCTGTGCGGGACCTTCCAATTCTCCCTGCGGAGCAGGAACAAATTTTAAGATAGAATCAAACAAGGGCTGCATGTTCTCGCCGGGCACGTCTGGGTCCAAAGTAGCGTAACCATCTCTGCCTGACGCATATACCACCGGGAATTCAAGCTGGCTTTCATCGGCACCCAGCTCAATAAACAGGTCGAGCACCTCGTCCACAACCTCTATCGGGCGTGCACCGGGGCGGTCAATTTTATTGACGACGACCACTGGCTTTTTGCCAAGACCGAGCGCCTTCTTCAAAACAAAACGGGTTTGGGGCATGCAACCCTCAAACGCATCCACTAAAAGGAGAACACCGTCCACCATCATAAGGATACGTTCCACCTCGCCGCCAAAATCAGCATGGCCGGGGGTGTCTACAATATTGATTTTTGTTCCATTAAACATGACCGCAGTATTCTTAGAAAGAATCGTGATACCACGCTCACGCTCCAGATCGTTCGAGTCCATCACTCGCTCGGCAACAGCCTCGTTTACGCGGAAGATTCCGCTTTGGCGCAGGAGCTGGTCAACCAGTGTCGTTTTACCATGGTCAACGTGCGCAATGATCGCGATATTTCTTAAATCGTTTCTAGTGTCCATCCAATTACCTCTTTTGAAAATTTACAAACATGAAATAGTATAGCATACTTTTTTTCTTTTTCATAGAAAGCGCCGTGTGAAAATCCTACAAAATTTGAGTAAAAAATCACCTTATATACCTAACGATTTGTATAGTTGCCTCCAATTTTTAGAAATTTATTTTTGATAGAGAACTATTTTATCTTCTTTTCCCATCAATTCAAATAAAATATCCTTTTCATTGATTATTGTATGGCTTGTCTTCCCCAATGAATAATGATACAATAAAATAGGATTTATTAGGAAAAGGAATGAATAACAATGCACTCACTGAAACAATATAAAGGATCTTTTATGCTGGCTATATGTGCAATCATTTGGGGTACCTCATTGGTTCCTCAAAAGCTGGGAATGCAGTATCTTGGGGCATTCTCATTTGGAGCCGCTCGCTTTTTAACAGGTGCAATTATTTTTTTACCTTTGAGTTTACTTGTAAAACGCCTTATAAAAGAAAAAGAAGAAGTCTTTTTGAGAAAAGATTTACTCATTGGCGGAGGGCTTTGTGGCACAGTTATGTTCCTGGGCGCTTATTTTCAGCAATTAGGGCTTACTGATACCACCGTGGGAAAAACCGCTTTTATAACCTCCATGTATATTGTAATGATACCCTTAATTGGTCTGTTTTTTCACCGAAAAACTGAAATAATCACTTGGGTTAGCATTGGGCTGGCGACGGTTGGTTTATACTTTTTGTGTATTTCCGAAAATTTCAGCATCTCAAAAGGCGATTTTTATGTTTTTATTGGGTCTGTATTTTGGGCAGTTCAAATCACCTTAGTTGATTATTATTCCAAGAAAACAAACAGCTTGGAATTGGTTTTCGTAGAGTTTACGGTAGCCGGCATATTATCGCTGGTTTGTGCGTTTCAAATGGAGGCACCTACCATTCAGGCAGTAACAAGCAGTATTGGCCCTATTTTATATACCGGAATTATGGTAGTGGGGGTCGCCTATACGTTGCAAGCACTCGGGCAAAAAACGGTTTCCCCTGCAATTGCAGGGCTCATTTTCAGCACAGAATCACTGTTTGGAGTACTTGCTGGTGCACTCATGTTCCAAGAGGTAATGAGCACTCGTGAAATCATCGGTTGCATCCTTTTGTTTATTGCATTGTTACTTACACAAATGAAGTTTTCTCCAATACAAAAAGGCAAGAAGCAAATGATTATAAATCCAGATGCAGAAGAACTCGCACAGCAAGTCGTACCATGTGAAACACCAACCTTTAAGGTATAGTATTAAAACAACCCTTAAGAATCCCTCAAAGCAATTACTGCTTTGAGGGATTCTTTCAAACTATGACGATTATGCGCGACCGCCACCCACATATTTCCCCGGGCAAATGTCTAAAACCATACGCTTAGGGCTAACCATAGAATTCTCACGCTGGCAAAGCCATTTGCCGCCGTCGATGCCTTCGACCGTATTGCCATCTTGAATTACATTGCCTTGGCGGTATAAATATGCCGCCAAATTTCTTAAAAATAGAACGACATCACCCGGTTCTAAATCTTTGCAGTGGCATTGCAAATCCGGTAAATCAATGGCTGTAAAACCAAGAGTATCAAACAGCATTTCACCTTCGGTATCTGCTAAATTGAAAAAACGGACATTCAATCCACCGTCCAAAAAATGCAAATCCGGCGAGTTCCACCCGGAATGCTCAAAAGCCTCGCGCGGTACCAGCCGCTGACTATGCGGCCAGTAGATGCCAATGCACTCTGGGAACAGCTCCAAAATCAAATCAGCATAATCGGCAATAATTTGGTATTGTTCCATTCGAGGCAGATTCGCCGCCATCATATTGCTTGCCATCAAAGAATATCGGCAACGAGCAGCGAAGCTCTGCCGATCGGGCTGGCAGTCCCAAAATTGTGCGATAATCTGTTCGTCCCATAGTTCTTGATCAAACTGATCTGGCCCATACATAATCAATTGACTTGGAAGGGTACGATCTTCCTTTTGATAATGTGCGGAATGCTCCAATAAAGCAACCCCCAGTAAACTTGAAGATTTTTGGGGCATTTGAGGGTTATCTGCCAAAAAGTTTATCTCGCCGAACTTTTGGGTTAGCGCCTGCTCAAATTCTTTGAAAGCTGGCATTTTGATTGGTTGTTCAAACACAGGCATAAAAAAATAAACGGAATTCCATTTCTCCACAAAGGAGTTTCCTTTTTTCTCCATCTGCTTCCTCCCGATTATTATGTATTCTCATCCATTAAAACCACCTAATGGAAGTAACATGCTTACAAAAAGAATATCTTACTCTATTTAGTCCATTTTGGGTGTTTGAAAGAACAAAATAAATAAAAAAAGACCGATTCCATAAAACAGAACCGATCTTTTATGCTTGGAGCGGATGACGAGGCTCGAACTCGCTACCTCCACCTTGGCAAGGTGGCGCTCTACCAGATGAGCTACATCCGCGACTGCGAGAGTTATTATATGACAAAATTCGCCTTAAGTCAATACTTTTTCCAATTTTTTTCAAATTATTTTTCAAACCTCCTATTCGCCATTGTATTCCTTCTATTGCCGAAATATGTTATAATATTAAAAACTCAACTGAATGGCGGAGGGGCAGTCCGTTCAAATTGATATTCTGTTTACGAAACCATTTATTTTTATATAGTCCAATGACATGATTCCTTTTTGTATCAGCCTAAAAGTATATCGTGTCTTTTTTTATTGACCTGCCGCCCGGTTAAAAAACAACTGGCTTGTAAGGTCAATCTTTATAAAGGAGCCTAACCATGTCTTTTTCTATTCTTCCGGGAGCTTGGAGATCGGTTTTCGCCGTTCCCAGTTCACTTGTCGATTCGCATATCAAAATGGCAAGCCCGAATCAACTAAAGGTTCTTCTGTGGGCACTGCGCCACGCAGAAGAGGTCTTTTCGCATGAGGCGATTGCATCTGCACTTGGCATTTCTGTTTCAGAAGTACAGGATGCCATGCTGTATTGGATTCAGGTTGGGCTGGTAGCAGAGGATGCTGCAAAGCCCGTGGCGCCGCCCGCCGTTCCGAAACAGCCTATTCCAACGGAGCTCCCATTGGCAGCCGCTCCCATTGCAGAAAACACCTCCCCCATACCGGCTCGCCGTATTCCCAAGCCAGACGGCCTGTTTATTGCGGAGCGAATTAATCAGTCAGCTGAAATTCGCTTTTTAATGCAAGAGGCGCAACAGCTTTTGGGTCGCCCGCTTTCCCCCGGCTTATCTTCTACCTTGCTTGCTATTCACGACGATTACGGCCTACCAGTAGATGTAACCCTCATGCTCCTGCAATTTGTAAAGAGCAAAGGCAAAGACAACACCAGCTACATAGAGGCAGTAGCCCGCGACTGGGCTGAGGAGGGGATTTCATCCCACCTTCAAGCGGAAGAAAAGCTGCGCCGGTTGGATGAAATTAATAAGGCTTGGCGTAAAATTGAACAGGCTCTACGACTTTCACCCCGTGCGCCCAGCTCTAGAGAAGAGCGTTACTCAGACCGTTGGCTGCTAGAATGGAAGTTTTCTCCCCAAATGGTACGGGAAGCCTATGACCGCAGTGTAGATGCCATTGGCAAACTGAGCCTAAGCTATATGAATAAAATCTTAGAGCGCTGGCATAAAGAGGGGATTACCTCACCACAGCAAGCGGCAATGGAACAAAAAGAAAAAACTGCGGTGCAAAAACAATCGAAACCGCAGCATACCACATACGACATTGAAGAGTATGAACGCATGAGTGCCGAAGTACCAGATTTATTAGGAAGGGAATGATGCAGCGATGGCCTATGGAAAGGATATTTACCAAATAGCTCTTGGTATGCTCAATGATCGTCGTATGCGTGAAATGGAAGCCGCCGAAGAACGCCGCCGTGCATTTTATTCCATATATCCCCGTGCACAAGAGATTGAGCGCCTGCTTGCTTCTAC
This sequence comes from Clostridium sp., assembly GCF_032576335.1. Lineage (GTDB taxonomy): Bacteria > Bacillota > Clostridia > Oscillospirales > Acutalibacteraceae > Faecalispora. The sequence goes on along the minus strand of NZ_JAWFXC010000002.1, from coordinate 159,793 downwards.
GGCAATTGCCGCGGCAAAGGCAGTACTTAACGGCAGCGATACTGTTACCGAGTTGACCCGCCTAAAAGAGAAGAACCTTACTTTGCAGCAGGAGCTAAATGAAATGCTTGCTCGTGCAGGCTTGGAGCGAAACTACTTAAAGCCACAGTACCAGTGCCAAAAATGTGAAGATACCGGTTATGTAGACGGTAGAATGTGCAGCTGCCTACGTAATCTTTTGCGTAAAATTGCTTATCAGCGTTTAAATGAAATGACCCCTCTCGCCCTTTGCACCTTTGAGGATTTTGATTTGGGGCATTACCCCGAGGAACCCCAAAACGAAGGTGAAATTGCCCCCAAAAAGCAGATGGAGAATATTTTTCTCTATTTACGCAACTATGCAAGGGATTTTTCTCTTAAATCGAGCAGCTTAATTTTACAAGGAGGAACCGGTCTAGGGAAAACCCATTTATCGCTTGCCATTGCCAATGAAGCGGTAAGCAAAGGGTACGGCGTGATTTATCTTTCAGCGCAGAACATGGCAACTAGCCTAGAGCGTGAACGGTTTGGCAGAGCGGAAGATAATGAAGATACCAATGCACTTTTGTTAAGCTGTGACCTGTTGATACTGGATGACCTTGGTACTGAATTCTCCACTTCGTTTATTGACGCAGCCGTTTATAATATTGTGAATACGCGTTTAATGGCGGCAAAACCTACCATAATAAGTACGAATCTCTCTTTATATGAACTGCAAAAAAGATACTCTGAGCGTTTTGTCTCTCGTATTATAGGCAGCTATGTTCGCCTTACCTTTTTGGGTAAGGATGTACGTCAGCAAAAAAGAATGAAGCGCGGCTGAAAATAACTTCCGTGCGCAACTGACAGGAGGAAAAAATGAAATCTACTAAAAAACGGTCGGTTCTACTTTCTCTATTCCTTGTCTTATTGTTTGTGTTTACCGCTGCTCCAGTTTTTGCAAAGGAGGATTCTATCCCCTCCATACAAATTGATGCTGCTTTGCGCGAAGATGGCTCTGCAGTTATTACAGAGATATGGACCGTTCGCGGCGTTAGCAGCGGCACAGAATACTATAAAGCATTAAAAAACCTAAGCGATGGGATGAGCGTTCATTCCTTTACCGTAAAAGATGAATCTGGAACCCAATACAAAACCCTCAATGAATGGGATACGAACCGTTCGAGGGAAGAAAAAGCCGGCACCTGCGGAATATTAAAAAAGTCTGATGGCTATGAGCTTTGTTGGGGAATTGGCAATTATGGCGACCACCAATATACCATTGAGTACGTTCTGGATGGTCTTGTAAAAAATTATGGAGACTATGCCGGTTTCTATCACCTATTTGTTTCGGACTTATCCAGCTCCCCAAAATCGGTAGCGGTTACGGTTCGTATGCCAAATACCAGCTTTAATGAAGGTAATTCAAGGATTTGGGGCTATGGCTTTGAGGGTGAGGTTTTTGTAAATAATAACGGTACCCTTTTTGCATCTACCGCAGGTAGCCTAAATAAAAGCGATAAACTGAATTTGCTGTGTCGTTTTGATAACGATATATTTCCACAGGCCTTAAAGGCAGATATTACTTTTGAGGAATTGCAGAATAAAGCAAATGACGAAGAAAGCGCCTCAAATACAGCACTTATTATTGTATTTGGCATATTGGGCGTTCTTATCATCGGCGGGGCAGTTTCCTTCGCTTTCTTTTATTCTCGTTATAAATTAGCGGATGGTTCTACGGTACGTCTGGAATCGCGAGAGAAAATCGAACCATCCTGGTTGATTCCCTTTGGTGGGGATATTCCTGCTGCGTATGCCGCTCTGACATTGCTACGTAAAGGTATTTCTTGCGACAAGCTTTTGGGTGCATATTTTATTCGCTGGCAAAGAGCGGGCTATATTCAAATAGAAAAACGCGTCAATGAAGATAAGCGGAAAAAGAAAGAACCGGAAGAAATCATTGTTTTCCACCCCGAAAATACCCCCACCGTAAAGGTAGAACAATCGTTATACGCTATATTAAGTAGCTTTGCTGATACGGACGGAATTCTTTGGAGTTCTAACATTGAAAAGAAAGCAGATAAGATTTTCGATAAGCTAACGTTATGGTCGGAAGAAGTAAAAAAAGAAGGCGAAAAAGGATTAATCCGCTTAGGTGTAGTCGCAAAGGATGAGCGAGAAGTTGTACGCTTTACCTCTAACGGGTTTCAACAAGCGGTTCGTTTGATTGGGCTGGAAAAATACCTAGTCGATATGAAAAAGAAAGAGCAAGAAGGGCTTGCTCCTCAAGAGATGTGGGGAGATTTTCTTGTTTTCGCAACACTGTTCGATATTGGCGAGCAAGTGCTCAATAGCATGAAAGCACTTGACCCCTCGCATTTTGAAGAATTCTCAACCATGTACGGCTATAACACCACCCATATGCTCCTGTTTATGTCGATGACCAATCATATCTCCAGCAGTGTTTCCCCCAATAGTAACGGTATGGGCGGTGCAGCAAGCACAATGGCTGGCGGTGGCTTTTCCGGCGGCGGCGGCGGTGGCAGTCGTTAAACGATAGCAGTCTTTGAACGCTTTCCCCTCTTTTATCTAGCTAAATTATGAGGTATTGAATATGGCAAGCATTGTTAATTCTCAAATAGGCACCACCCCATTCCAGCAGTTGCTGGGGCACCAGCCACAATTATTGGAAAGATGGAACGAATTGGAAGCATTTTTTTCTTCAAGTAGAACGTTCAGCGTAAAATTAAAAGAAGAAGTGAGGCGCACATTGGCAGTAGAAAATGGGTGCCAGTACTGCATGGCGAAAGGGAAGCCATCTGACCACATTGAAGACTTAAAAATTGGATTAGCCGTTAAAACCGCACTGTTATCTGTAAATGAGATTCATTTAAGCGATGAGCACATAGAAGAATTAAAACGTATTTTTACAGATGCAGAAATATCGGAACTTCTTGCACTTATTTGTTTTATCTCAGCATCACAACGATATGGAGCGTTACTTCACTTAGAGCCGAATTGTTCTATAATCGATTCCGATAATCAAAATCTACCCTCAAAAGAGAATCAAAGTGATCCCTATTGTAAAATGGAAGTATTCTTGCCGGAAACACATCTTGCCGCACTCCAAAAAGCCCTGCAAGAAGTGGACGCTGGCCACATTGGGAATTACGACAGCTGCCTTTCTTATAGCGAGGTTACAGGCTGTTGGAGGCCTCTTTCCGGCAGCACTCCCTATATTGGCAGTGAAAACGCCATTAGCTCTGAGCGTGAGTTAAAAGTTGAATTTATCTGCCTGCGTGAAAACATAGATTTAACCATCAGTGCTATTAAAAAAGTTCACCCGTATGAGGTACCTGTCATCAATGTTCTTCCTCTTTCCCGAACCAGTTTCTAAATTTTAGAGTAGTCGAGGAGGTTCATCTATGAATAAGAGGTACATCTTTGAATAAATTGAAAGTTTGCAGCGGTGCATTTGAAGATGGTGGCTGGATTCCGGCCCGTTATACCGCGCGGCAGGAAGACATTTCTCCGCCTTTTGAGCTGGAAGGCCTTCACCCCAACGCAGTAACGCTTGCTATAACACTTGACGATGCCTCTCACCCCATCTTCCCGAATTACAACCATTGGGTAATTTGGAATATACCAATGCAGACAAGCATCCCAGAGGGCATTCCACATGGCAAAACTCTTAGTTCCTTTGGCGGTGCCGTTCAGGGTATTGCTTACGGCCGAAATCGTTATAAAGGCCCTAAACCTCCATTGCGTTCCATTCATACTTATGTTTTTACAATCTACGTTTTAGATTGCACGATTCATTTATCTCCAAGCAATAAAAAACAAGCCTTACTTAATCAAATGGAGGGGCATATTTTACAGCAAGCTTCCATTTCTGGTAAATTCCAGAGCCATAGAGCAGAAGAATAAAAACTTTTCTCTATTTGAATTTTACTTATAATAATAATAATAATATAAAAGCCGGTGTCTCCCCTCTCGTTGATTGGGATAAACACCGGCATTTTTCTATTCCATTATTTATGTTCTGCTATGGCTGCCTGGTACACTTGCTCCATTTGCTCCACATTCTTTTTGAAGTCAAACAGGCGTAGAACTCGTTCTCTTCCAGCGGTACCCATATTGCGGCGCAGCTCTACATCTTGGCTCATGGTAAGTAAATGCTCTGCAAGTGCCTCTACGTCCCCACAAGGAGCTAAATAGCCCGTAACGCCATCCTCTACCGTCTCGATGAAGCCGTCTACGTTGCTGGCGATGACAGGCACACAGCAGGCCATTGCTTCCACTGCCGAAACACCAAAGCTTTCCGAACGGCTTGGCAAACATACAACATCCATTTCGCTAAGTGCCTGCGGCACTTTTGTATTGGGAATCACTCCACACAAATTGGCGCACTGTGAAATACCTAGAGAATCAATCAGGCGCTGAAGCTCACCCTCACGGCTTCCTTTTCCATAAATGTTCAGTGTATAGGAGCCCGGAGGCGCTTTCTTAACAAACAGTGCAAATGCACGAATCAAATCATCCATGCCATATACGTCTTCCAGCGCTTTGACCGCACCAACACAAAAGCCGTCATGCTCCTGCGGCTGCGGTGAAAACAAGGAACAATCCACTCCAAAAGGAGTAATCCAAATTTTCCGTTTCTCTCCAAATACACGGCGAACCTGTTCTGCCATCACTTGGCTGGTAGAAGCCACAATATCTGCTGCTTTCAGGTTACCTGCAACCAACAGCTTATGCAAAGGGCTTTTAAGCGGAAACTCGTATACATCACTCCCCCAAACAGAGAGCACCAAGGGGTGCACCTTGGCCATACGGGCAAGCGTACCATAGCCACTGGCATAGTGTGCATTGATAACATCTGGAGCAAAATCCGCTAAATCACGGCGAAGCTCACTGCCATTTAGAAAATACCCCGCAAAGCCGCTCTTCCCCAAATACACCACTTCTACCTCAGGGTTCAGGTTTTTCTGGCGGTTCTCATGCTCCGGCAGTGAATAAAGACGCACCTTATGCCCCTTTTTGCAAAGGGCATTTACCCACTTTACAGTGTGACTAGAGCTTGCTGCTGAAACAAATGCTATTTTCATGCCTGTTTCTCCCCCTAACGGCCGCCCAAATCCGCTATTACCGTTTTTGCTCGGTCTACCCAAAGGTTCCCTTGCACGGCTTGTGCAGCATTTTGAGCGCAATGAGCATACAACTCGGTATTGTTCAGTATTTCAGATATTTTCGCCGCAAAATCCTCTGGGTCGTTTTTACAAATAAGTCCTAAATCATACTTGCGCACGAATTTTTCTGTTTCGGTACAGTTTACCGCAACCATGGGCAAACCGTATTCCAAATACTCCATTAATTTTACGGAAAAAGCAAAATCATTGTAAGCATTTTTTTCAATGGGATACAATGCCAAATCTGCCTGCTCATACAATGGAGCTAATTCCTTTGCGCCGGAAGCATGTACCAAATTAAGCCAAGGCTTATTCAGATACGCTCCAATATACACAGCTCCTTGCGGGCGGCAAACTAGGGTTAAAGGGAATGCTTCCCCATCCTCATTGAGAATATCAAACGCTTTTAGCAGGGTATCGGTTCCATAGCGCTTCGAAACACCACCCACATAAATACTGCGCATTCCCGGTAGCTTCTCCAGCTTATTGCCACGGCTGCCCATGCAAGCGGGTGGAAGATACGCAACCCTGGGAAAATCAAAGTATGCAGCCATGCTTTCCGTGGGTAAATAAATGAGGTCAGTATTCTTTTTTAAGAAGCGAACATCCCATTCCGACATCCAAGCGATTACATGCTGCTTCAGGCTCTTTTTACCAGAAATAAATATTTCATCAAAACGGAATGCCGCATCGCGGTAAAAGTAACCAACTGGAATCCCCATTTGGTGCACACGCCGAATCAGCTTTCGGTCAAAACCGTGAAAAATTGGGCCGGAGGGGCTTTCTACGTAACAGAAATCCGGACGGTTGTGGTCGAGCCACTGGTTGATTTCTTCCACTGCGTGGCGGCGCTGCTCACGCTGGTTTTGCTGTGCCTGCAGCAACTTTACTTCACAGCCAAGAGAAAGAAACGCCTCGTACATCATTTGCGGGCGTACCGAAGAACCAGACTGAAAATCGCCAAAATCGATATAAGTCAGGTATAAAATCTTCATGATTTTACCGCCGCTTTCTTTTCTTTACCATCTAATTTATCTATGAGCTTAACCACTCCTGCAGGCATACGGGGCAGTAAGCGCTCCCACACATAAGGAGCAAAATGACCGGCCACAAGTAAAAACAGCAGTACGTAAACCTGAAAATTATAAATGAAATCAACAAAGCCGCCCTGAGTGGTAAGTGCCAAACGGCTTGTGAGCATTGCAGTTAATGCCAATTGATACGGTGTTTTGCGTAGGCGGGTAAATGCATAAAACAGCAATCCCAGTAATACCCCCATGTAAACAATGGAGAGAACCATACCCCAAAAGCCGAAGTTTGCGTAGGCTTCCCCAATATAAAACGCATTCATTACTCCACCAGTGCCATCATAGACCTTTTCGGAACCGTAAAAATCCATAACCAGCTTGGCGGAACGAACATGACCGCCCTCAATACCCAATAGCTGCATTGCCGTTGGAGAAAAGCTTCTGCCACCCAAAAATGGAAAAATCGTTGGGAACAGATCAAAGTGCATGGTTAACGTACCAACCTGCGTAAAGATTGTGCGACCAATTGGTCCATTGTAAAAATTGCTGTCTCCAGAAGTAAAGCTGTAGCCCATGCGCCCATAGATGAACACAACAAACAGTGCCATCACAGCGCCAAAACCAAATACCGTTCTGCGAGAGATACCGCCGCGCTCGTACATTAAAATTAAAAGCAGTACAAACAAATAGAACAGTACAGGCGATTTTTCAAAGTTGATGGTTGCAGAAACAATAGAAGAACCTACCAAAACAGCCGTAAGAGCCCACCACCAGAACTTTTTGAGAACCACCGCATAAGCAAACGAAATATAAGAAAGCAGTGGTAAAAACAACCCTAACAAAAGATTTTTTACATAGCTATTTATAATGACAATTTGCGAAATACGCTGGCGTTCCACACCAAACTCAAAACCGGCAGGTGTACGAACAAGGCGCAATAGCGGAAAATATCCAATTTTAATAATGTAAAGTAAAAGCAAAACGCAGCAAATAAATCCAATACCAGATAAAACGTAAAATGCCAGCTGTTCGTGCTTTACTTCCACTGTTTTTTTCAAATAGCTTTTATACCGCTGCTGAATATCAACATGAAAACAACGGTACAATAAAATGATAGTAAGCGGGAATAAAATTGCTGAAAGTAATACGCTGTAAAACATCAGGTCGTAGCTGTCGCTGACTGTAATATACTTCATTGTATAATGATTGCGGTCACCCAAATAAACCAGCGCTGCACCAATATACGTTTGCAGTAAAAACAGGTACATGATATAAGATAATAAATTTATTTTTCCAACATTCAGCGTTGCCGATGCCTTATGAAATAGAATAAGGGAAATGATAAGGCCAAGGACAACGACCAGTTCTTTCCAGATCATTCGTTGGTCTCCTTAAAGCCATATTTTTTGTTGAGTAGATATTGCTTTGTAATCAAATCACCATTGCGGAAGCGCCCTTCCAAAAAGCGAACCTTCGAACGGTCAAATTCGGGATCCAAAAAGATTGAATTGAAATTTGGCAGTTTTTTCAATAATGAGATGTCTTTAATGTCCGTATATTGCATTTTCAATACTTGAAGCTCGGTATTGTTTTTTAAGGGCTCCAAAGAAGAGATATTGTTCAGGCTAATTGTTAACTCCAATAGCCAAGGATATTTCGAAGCAAAGTTGATTTCCGTTAAGCAGTTAGAGGCAACACTGAGCTTCTCCAGTACGGGCAAATCACCCAAGTCACCAATCGTAGCAAGCGAGTTACCCTCCAGGGAATACTCATACAGCTCACTCATCCCCGTTATGGGCTTTGCGACCGAGATTCGATTTGACGTTAAATTTAAAATATTAAGCTGTGACATTCCGGAGAACACACTGTTGTCTGCGATTCGATTACGAGATAAATTCAAGCTTTTTAAATTCGTAAGCTTTGTAATGTCTGTAGTAACCCCAATAATGGAGTTGCCGGAAAGATTTAGCTCCGTCAAATTTTTCAATGTATATAATGGAGACATACTGCGAATATAGTTGCCCGAAAGCGTAAGCCGCTGCAATGTTTGAAGCTTCCCAATTGGGGTGATGTCTGCAATTTGGTTATTGGAAAGATCCAATTCTTTTAAATAAGGAATATCCTGCAATGCGCTTACATCTGTAATCTTCGCAGAAGTAATTGAAAGCTTCGATAAGCCCTTAAAATACTTTAAGTCCTGAATATCTTTTATGGGAACATTCTGAATTGTTAAAATGCTGATTTTCTCAACATCCACATCATACACATCGTCCTTGGGGCGCTCGAGTAAATTGCGAACCTCACGCTCCAAGTTTTTATCATGAAATTCGATTTTAACGGCGTCCTCATTAATCACATCATCGTTCATGAGAACATTATAAACATTATTATATGTGTTGATTCCCAGAAAAAATAAGGAAACCAGCAACAAAGCCAGCGTATATGAGAACGGCTTGTTGCTCTTCATATACCCGGACATCTGTTTCACGCGCTCTCTTAGGCGCAGCTTACTCTGTTTTTGTTGCATTTCAGTTACCTCTCGATATCACTATTTTGCGTTCTTAACGATTGTTCGGCAGAAACGGTAAAAAATATAATAAGCTCCCGCCATCGGCAGAGACGCTGCCAACAAATACTGCTCAAACGACATGGGTATTACAAAGGTAAGCAGTGACGGTACCAAAACAGTGAAGAGCAGGAAGAACTGCCACACCATTACCGCTTTCTGACGCCCTAAAGCGATTGCGCTATTGGTTACTGGATTCACGATAAAGCGCACCATAAACAGCGGAATTAAATATTTTAGGTAGTCTGGCACCGGCCCCCACTTCGGACCCAAGAACCATGGAATAATCGGGTCGCCCCACAACAGCAAAAACCCAAATGGGAAAATAGATAAAATCGCCAGCCACTTTGTAACGGTTGTGAAAGTCTTGTTCAGCTTCTGCCCATCGTGCTTGTCCGTAGAAGCACCGCGTAAAAACACCTGCGATACCGCATTGGATACCAGTATGAGTGGCTGGCCTAACAAAGTATTAATCTGGCTGTAATAACCATTCATCGTTTTACCATACTGCATGGGAATAAAGAGCCCCATCATGCTTTGAGATAAGCTATTTACAATTGCACTTGGCAGCATATATTGGGGATAAGCCTTGTTTTTTAAAGCAACACGCTTTAAAAATTGTAAACTAAACATAGAACGGCGAATTCTGCCCTTTAAGGTCATCATCATGCGGAAGTTACCAAAGAAGTAGGATAAGAATTGACCAACAATTAACCCCCAATAGCTTGCACCTAAGTAGCCCAGCACAATCTGTGTCGCTAACATAACGGATACACGAATAATATTGGAAGCAGAAATTACTTTATACTTTTCAAATCTTACATTAAAGTAATTTAGAGCGGTCGTTAACCCACAAATTAAGGTAGTGAGCGGAATCATCCATAGTGTTTTTGCGGCATCCCCTGTCAAATTAAAACACTGAGCCAGCGGCGGAAGAAACGGCCACATAAACAGGCTAAGTGCAAGGGAAAACAACACTGCAAGTGAAGCACTGAGAACAAAGGCACCGCCTGCTTCTTTGTCATTATCAGCCACGACAATGGCATAATCATAACGAAAGCAGGCGATCTGCTGTGTAATATTTGTAATTACGACATAAATTCCATAAACTCCCCGAACATCCGGCCCATAAATTCGGCCTAAAATCGGCATAAAAAGGAACGGCAGCAGTACCTGCGCCACAGCTGTGCCGCCTGTAAGAACCGCTACGTTCTTTAAAAACCGATTCTTTTTCAGGGAATTCATCTTTGATTTCACAAAAGACAAGACATAGCCCCCTGTTTACTCGATGTTTTCTCCCAATGTGCCCAAATTCTGCGCCTTGAGATATGCGTTGATAAAGCCATCCAAATCGCCGTCCATAACAGCTGAAATATTACCCATTTCAAAGCCTGTACGGTGATCTTTTGCCAAGGTATAGGGCATAAATACATAAGAACGGATTTGGCTGCCCCAAGCTATTTCTTTTTGGTCACCCTTAATGTCTTCAATCTTTTCCAAATGTTCACGCTCTTTGATTTCTACCAATTTAGAAACGAGCATTTTCATTGCAACATCTCGGTTTTGAAACTGGCTGCGCTCCACTTGGCAGGAAACTACAATACCGGTAGGTTTATGCGTTAAGCGTACCGCCGAAGAGGTTTTATTAACCTTCTGTCCACCTGCGCCGCTGGCACGGTATACTTGCATTTCAATATCATCCGGGCTAATCTCTACAGAGGTGTCGCTGTCTATTTCGGGCATAACCTCGAGCGAAGCAAAGGAAGTATGACGGCGGCCGGAGGAATCGAAAGGTGAAACTCGAACCAATCGGTGAACACCCGCTTCACTCTTTAAAAAGCCATATGCGTTAATGCCCTCAATTAATATAGAGGCACTTTTCAGCCCGGCTTCTTCTCCGTCCAGATAATCCAGTGTTTTCACCTGAAAACCATGGCGCTCCGACCAACGGCAGTACATACGGTACAACATGGAAGCCCAATCCTGCGCTTCTGTTCCGCCCGCACCCGCATGGAACGTTAAAATTGCATTTTTGGCGTCGTATTCTCCCTTTAAAAGCGTGGTAAGGCGAATCGCCTCCAAATTTGTTTGGATTTTATCATATTCCTCTTGTGCTTCCGGCAGTAAAGAAAGATCCTCTTCCTCATTAGCCAGTTCTACCAGAGCCAGTGCATCTTCTAAAGAAGAACACAGCTTTTCATACGTGCTTATTTTATTCTTGAGCATACTGGAACGCTGAAGAATTTTCTGCGAACGCTCCATGTCATCCCAAAAGCCGGGCATAGCGGCTCGTTCATCTAGCTGCGAAATTTCTTCTTTCATGCTCTGCAGCCCAAGCGCATCTGCCAGATCCATAATCTCAGGCCTGAACTTTTCCAGAGCCAGCTTTAGTTCTTCAAATTGCAGCATCCGTACCATCCTTTTAATTCTATAAATTCAAAGTTAGAAACAAATTTCAAACAAACACTTTGCTTTGCAGTAAGATGAATTAAGATAAATTAGATTTTTATTGGAATACTTTTCTCATCTTAATTCTTGCGAAATTAAAGTTTCTGTTTTTGCACAATAATAAAATATTATAAGATATTATTAGAGAAATGTAAAGAAAAACCATGTTTCTCTCCCTACTAAGTGTGTGAACGTAATGAAAACTTATGCAAGAAATGATTGCAGTTTTCGGTAGAATTAGGTACAATAATTGTATTAAGGATTTTTAAAAGTCCACTCGCTGTGGCTAGGCTAGCGGCGTTTTATTACAGGAGGCTTTTCAGCATGAAGTATACTGGCATCAAATGCCCGAGTTGCGGCATCCCATTTCAGCAGGATGACGATATTGTTGTCTGCCCAGATTGCGGAGCGCCCTACCATAGGCACTGTTATGAAAAAGATGGCAAATGCCTGTTTTCAGATACACACAATACCGGAACATATTGGGCTCCTCCTTCGGAGAGCACCCACACTCACAATGAAGAAGATATTGTTTGCTCTACCTGCGGCAGAAACAACCCACCAGATTCGCTGTTTTGCAGCCGCTGCGGGTCATCTTTAAAGCCCGGCAATGAAGCAAAATCGGTCCAAAAGCCGCAGCAAAACAATATACCCGGTTACCAGAACCCATACCAAAGCACGGGTTACCAAAACCCCGGAAGCCCTGCTTCCCCAGCCTCACCTTTTGAACCACCGAAAGGTGATTCCCCATACCAAAGTGCACCGAATCCCTTTTCTCCCGTTACCATTCGAGCAGATGAACCCATGGAAGAAGATATTACGGCAGGAGAAATTGCAAAGTTTGTACAGAACAACTCTTCTTACTTTTTAACAGTATTTTTCCATAAAAAAAGGACAAACCGTACTCATTTTAGTTTTTCAGCTTTTTTATTTTCCGGCGGCTGGCTGTTATACCGTAAAATGTACCGTTTGGGTTCCATTATTACGGCGTGGATGGCTGCATTATATGTTACCAGCACATTTATTTCGCTAAACTATTCCTCCCCCCTATTAACCCGTTTGTATGAGCAGGCAGGAGTAAGTACTAGTGTATACCCATCTTATGAAGAACTTATGAAGGTAACGCAGCTTGTTTACCAGCTGGATACCGGAAGTATCTTTTTGCTGTTTACTCCTTTGCTTACGTTAGCAATTCAGGGGGTAATTATGCTTTACTGTGGTTTTGCTGGCAACCGTTTGTATTACCAGCATAGTGTAGAGAGTATACGCCATATCAAAGAGGAGTATCCTATCACAGAAGATTACGACAAAGCACTGCAAGAAAAGGGCGGTGTAAATGTTTCGTTGGCTTTATGCCTTCTCATTTGCTATTCTATTATTATTTATCTTCCAAGTTTCTTTTCATAAATTATAACCGGTAGGAGGGAATTCTGTGAAAATTACGAAAGCTGTTATCCCCGCTGCGGGGCTCGGCACACGTGTTCTTCCAGTCTCTAAGTCCATGCCAAAAGAAATGCTCCCTATTGTAGACAAACCGGCCATCCAATACATTGTGGAAGAGGCTGTTCGTTCTGGCATAACCGATATTTTAATTATCACGAACCGTGGCAAAGGCTTAATTGAAGACCATTTTGACCGTGCGCCGGAGTTAGAGGCACACCTTATGAAAGGTGGCTCAGAAAAAGAGCCTACCCTAAAAAGTATTATAGATATTTCTCGTTTAGCCAACATTTATTTTGTACGCCAAAAAGAGACACGTGGTCTTGGGCACGCGGTAAATTGTGCCCGTTCTTTTATTGGGAATGAACCGTTTGCTGTTTTATATGGTGATGATGTTATTATTGGCGAAGACCCGGCGTGTGGCCAGCTCATTCGTGCTTATGAGGAGTTTGGCAAGGGCGTATTGGGAGTGAACGAGGTTTCTCCCGAGGTAATTGGTCGTTACAGCTCTTTAAAGGTAGAGCCTCTTCGTGAACGTCTCTTCCAATGTACGGATATGATTGAAAAGCCGTCCCCTGATAAAGTATTTTCAAACTATTCTATTTTGGGTAGATGTGTTCTTCCTCCCGAAATATTTGATATTCTTGATGAAACCCCTCCCGGCAGCGGCGGTGAAATTCAGCTAACCGATGCTATGAAGGTTCTAGCACAAACGCAGGGTATGACTGCTGTGGAGTTTACTGGCAAGCGGTACGATATGGGCAATAAGCTTGGTATTCTTCAGGCCACGGTTGAGGTTGCTTTAAAGCACCCAGAACTGGCAGAGGGCTTCCGTGCATATTTAAAAGAAATTGCCACCACTTTATAATCTAAATCAATCTTTTATTTTCTTGTGTTAAGATTCATTTGGATGGAAAAGCCAAATTTAACCAGTATTTTCTATCAGAATGGAAAAAACAGCTTGACTCTCCTGAATCAAGCTGATATAATCAGTCTGTTAGGCCTGCCCTATGGGTAGTGCTTTTCATATTCCTTGCTCCAGTTCTTACTGGGGCCAAAGTCCAGAAGGAGGTGCAATTAAAATGCCAGATGTAAAAAATGCTTACGAAACCGTATTCATTCTGTCTACAGCACAGGGTGAAGAGGCAGTTCAGACAAACGTTCAGAAGTTTAAGACTCTGATCGAGAAGAATGCAGTGATTGATTCTGTAGACGAGTGGGGCAAACGCCGTTTTGCGTATCCCATTGAGAAGCAGACTGAGGGTTACTACACCCTGATTAACTTCACCAGCGCTCCCGATTTTATCGCAGAGCTGGATCGTATCTACAAGATTACTGACGGAGTTCTTCGTTCTCTCATTGTCAAAAAAGAAGTAAAGAAAGAGAAGCCGAAAAAGGCTGTTGAAGTCCAGAAAACTGAAACTGCTGAAAGAGAGTGATCGATATGCTCAATGTGACTGTATTAATGGGCAGGCTGGTTGCTGACCCTGAGCTTCGTCACACTACTAGTGACATTGCCGTCACCAGCTTTACGATTGCGGTGGATCGGTCTTATGTTAAGTCCGGCGCTGAGCGTCAGGCGGATTTTATCGATATCGTCGCATGGCGTTCCACTGCGGAGTTTGTATGCAAGTACTTCCGCAAAGGACAGTTAATTGCAGTTCAGGGCTCGATTCAAACTCGCAGCTATCAGGACAAGGACGGAAACAAGCGTAAGGCTTTTGAAATCGTGGCGGATAACGTACATTTTGCGGAATCCAAACGCGAAGGCGGAACAACCGGTGGTACTGGGTACAGCTCTTTTAGCCGTACCGATGCACCGATGCCCTCTGCTCCCGCTTACACCAGCGGTAACACAGGTGACTTTGAGGAAATACCGACAGACGATGATCTGCCGTTCTAATTTTCTCGCATTTACTTTATTTTTTGAATTGAGAAAAGGAGGCTTTTGGCATGGCTGATAGAAACGATCGCCCCGAGCGCGATAATCGCCGCGGCGGACGCAAAGGACGCAAAAAGGTTTGCAGCTTTTGTGTAGAGAGAATCGATAATATCGATTATAAGGATGTAGCAAAACTGCGCCGCTTTATTTCTGAGCGTGCGAAGATTCTGCCCCGCAGAGTCACCGGTACTTGCGCACATCATCAGCGTGAGCTGACGGTTGCGATTAAACGCTCTCGTCACATCGCATTGCTGCCTTTCAGCAGCGACTGATTCGACAAGACATAAAAAGAGGAAACGGTATTTTACCGTTTCCTCTTTTTTAATATACAAGAAACCATCGGCTATATCGGTGCATTCTTGTTCTTATACATTATTGTTTTAAAAGCGTAGCAGAGAGAAATTGACAATCACCTGAAATAAGACTTTTCAGGGCGCCTGCACACGGCAGGCTTGTAGGGCCTGTAATCAAATTGGCAGTTTGTTCAAAACGCGTAAATAATTTGCTCTTTCAGAGCTGAATACACTCTTGTTATTAAAAAAGCTTTCTTTAAAATCCGGGTACCAGGATTTTATAGAAAGCTTTTTTCTTCATATTAATATACCTTTACACCATTTGCAAAGGATTTAATTGTCATGACACCGTCATCCGTTGTAAAGTATAGGGTTCTTCCGTAATTCAGCCCAGTATCTTGTGCTTTAATCGGTATTTTCTCATATGCCAGCATGGCTCGTACTGCCATTACATTACGCTGGCCAATATTTCCGAAAGCGGAGTCTCCGGAAACCTCAAACATCTTCGCTCCACCAGCAATTTTTGCGGTAAGCTGGGCGCGCACCGCACCCAGCTTTTCCATCTCTCGCAGCATTTCATTGATACACGTATCCGCAAAACGGTATTTATTCTCTTTCGGATTTGCAGTAGGGTATTTCGGCAGCATAATGTGGCCTAACCCGCCTATTTTACGCATCGAATCGTACAGGCAAATTCCTACGCAGGAACCTAGCGCGTACGTAACAAGCTGCTCACCGCCTTTCACGACCTTCATGTCGGATATGCCGATGGTTATCATATTGCTCATAATTGGATCCCTAATTTCTGCATTAATCTATTCAACGAGTCCATGCTTGGAATCAGCATCATATTTGAGGTAATGTCGTTTGCAGAGCTAATAAAATCTTCTTGAATGAAAATAATCTTGTCCGAAACTGTACGCATTTCAATTGCAGGAACACTTAAAAGGGCACCTGCCATATCTACTGCAATTGCGGGAACAGATGACTTAATGACCATTTGAGACAAAGTGCTAATTGAGCCGAGGTAGGCTGAAATCATAATATTGCCTATTTCAGAAATAGCAGAAAGCTGCATCTCTGTTAAAGCAGCATAGCTCACTTGCTTTTCCCCTAGCAGAGCTTCTAACACAGAGCCCGCAAAAGATTGCCCCACAATAAACATCATAAGGCCTTCTATATCACCTGAAATCTTTGCCAAGATTCCAATTACCGGGTTTTCTGGCCCGCCAAGTGCGGTGGCAGCATCGCTAATATCCAGAATGCGAACCTTTGGTACAGACATATTCACTTCTGCATTCAACATTTGAGAAAGAGAGGTTGCCGCATTTCCTGCGCCTATGTTTCCAATTTCTCTTAGTACGTCAAGGTGTATATCATTTAATTCATCAATACTCAACATAACTTCAACTCCTTATTCCGCTCTGGAACGCTGCTGTTCCAAATATAGAACCCAAATAATCAATTAACGCTTCACCGAGTCTGGCGTGTCGGTTGGCGTAGCAGGCCGCCATTCTATCTTGCCGTAAGATAGGTGAAACTTAGCACAGCTTGTTTCTTTAATTACATTGTAGGTGTAGCCGCCTATCTCCATTTTCACCCCAGGGTAAACCATTCCTTTTGCAATAACACAATAACTCAAAAAGGATTTCAAAGATTCCTGTGATTGCTCATACTGTACCTGAAGCTCTTCAATCTTTTTAGAAAAAACAACTCGCTTTTTTTCAGCCGCTAAGCGAACCTGTTCAAATCCAGTGCCATCATCTGCAGGGTGCTGCTGAACAAACTGCTGATGCAGGCGTTCATAATTATCTTCAAATGCTTGCAACTCTTGCCGAGCTTTTTCCAGTTCTTCAAGAAGTACTTCGGGATTTTTTAGTTTCTTAGATGTCTCTGTTAAAAGGGAAGTTAACTCGCGAGACTCAATGCGTAAACGCGTAACGCTGCCGGAAGTATTACCGATATTCTTTGCGTAAATGCCATACCCAACATTGCAATCGCCGCCTGCCAGTGTGGCTAAATCTTTATTTAATATTAAAGAATCACCTGCATGAACCAAGCTGCTCATAATGATACTGGCATAAATATCGTGCTTTGCATCCAAAATTGCGTTCTCAAAGAACTTTCCAGAAATATTACCACCGGCTTTTAGGCTGCCTCTTCCCCCACCATTCATTCCTTGGGAAATAACGATATTACCGCCGGCTTCTAGGTGTGCGTGCTCTACGATTCCACGTACTGTAATGTCTCCGCCTGCGCTAACCGAATAGCCACTGCGAACGTCACCTTGAATTAATACAGAGCACTTTGCACTTACGTTCCCAGATTCTCGCCCTACATCCCCTTTTACAATGAAGATTTCATTTACATTGATGGAGTTGGGTAGAATTTCAATACTGCCATCCACTGTTGAAGATAGTATAAGCCCATCTTCAGAAATGACTGTATTAACTCCCACCGGCAAATTTGGTACAGCACCCTTTCGGCATGGCACAACCTTACCGAAAATATCCATACCGTCACTGCCTGGTCTTGGAGGCAGCAAGGTGCAAAGGGTGTCCCCTTTCGAAATATTTTTTACTAGGCCAAGCTCACGGTAGTCAAGGGAGCCATCCTTCCGTTGTATGGGGCGAAGCGCCTTGTCTGTATCAAAGTGGTACTCAATACGGCCATCATTTTCGTCTATAGCTTGTTTGCCCACCGCACAAACCAACTGCTGCGAAAAATCTGCCTGTGCACAAAAGTCGCGAATTTCATCTTCAAGAATCCCATATGTAATCTTGTTTGCTTTTATGAGACTCAAAATCTCATCTGGTGTAACGGTTTGTCCGGGCGCATTTAAAGTAATTTCCATTACTGCCCGCATATTGTTGGAAGAGATCTTAAAATCAAGGATTGGTGGAGCGGGTGGGAGTAAGTCTTCGAAAGATTCCGTTTGTGAAGACTCTTGCTGCTCTTTCTCCAAGACCTGCACTTTCTGCTCTGGTTCAACGACTTGCTCTAAATCAACCGTTTGCTGTGGTTCGATAACTTGTTCCATTTCGACGGACAACTCCGTATTGTCCTGCTCGACTACCGGTTTTGCTTCTTCAGGCGGATTCGGATCCTGCTCAATTGCTCCGTCTAAAGATGAATTCGTGTCTTGGTTTTGTTCCTTCTTGTTCCAAAACTTTGCCAAACCCTTGGGAAACATAATCATCACCCTTTTCAGACAATATAAATCACCTCAGACCATTCACAGTCTGCATAATTTCGTCAGAGATTTGCACTATTTTAGAGTTGAATTGGAAAGCACGCTGTGTTTCTAATATGGAAGCCATTTCATCAGGTAGGCTAACAGAAGAGTTTTCTAAATAACCCTGCTGCACTTCGGCATTTTGTACGGTGCTTGCTCTGCCGGAAAGCGGTGTTTCTACAAAATACGTTCCGGCTTCTCTTAGCAGGCCGTCGCAGTTTGCAAAGGTAAATACGCCTACTGCGGCGGGGTCTTTTTCATTTTTCACTTGAATTGGCTGCCCATTTGCCCCTAACACATAGCCACCATCCGATGCGACGAGATAATCGGTTTCACCTTGCACAGAGAGATGAAAATTACCGTTGCGAGTGTACCGAATCGTATCACCATTGCGAATGGCAAAAAACTGGTTGGACTGCGGGAGGGCATAGTCCAGAGGGCGCGAGGTGTTGTTCAGCGAACTGGAAGCAAATAGAGTATCAGTTTTTGCAAGCTTGGTACCATGGCCAGCAACAAGCTCTGCATCTGTTCCCTCTGCCGAATGTATCCCTGTATATACTAAGTCTGCAAAGGCTCCTCGTTGAGCCTGAAAGCCAGTGGTAGAAATGTTTGCAATGTTGTTAGACGTTACATCCATCCCCTTTTGCACCTGAATGGTACCAGTGGCCGCCGTGTAAAATGATTGAATCATGGTAACCCTCCCCTTTATGATTATAAAATGTAGCACCAGTATTCTAGTTTGTAAACAAATTAATACCGCATATTTGATTGGGATTTCTATAAAAGTGAGTTATATTTTCCCAATCTCCGTTACAGAGCGGGATAATACTTGATCGTACATTTTCAGCGCCTGTGAGCAGGTTTGAAGACCTCTTTGAATAGCAATGGCATCCGTCATCTCTTGAGCAGCATCAATATTAGAACCTTCAATGTTCTTCCATTTCATCTGCGGATTTTGTATTTGCTGAGCGCCACCTGCGGCAGTATAGGCATTTTTTCCCGCTGGCTTTAGCGTATTGTAATCAGCAAAGCCAAACACAGCTAGCTTACCCACTGCCGTGTTGCCAACGGTGATATTTCCCTGAGCATCTGCCTGAAACTGGTCGGTTCCCACACGAATAGGGCCATTTGCCCCCATAACGCGGCCGCCAAGGTCACTGCTGACTAAATAGCCCTGTTCATCCAAATTAAAGCTGCCATTGCGCGTATATACCATGCCATTTTGCCCTTGAACCGCAAAGAAGCCCTCGCCTTCAATGGCAAAATCCATGGTTCGGCCAGTCTCTTTAAAGTTGCCCTGTGAATGAATCACGCTTGTCTTATCGGCTACTGTCATCATACTAACTTCACCAATTGGTTCATTCGTCTGATTATTTAGGCGGTGAATCATGATGTTACCAAAGTTCGTCGCGGTAACAACGTTTCTTTTATACCCGGCTGTTTCTACATTTGCCAAGTTATTACTAGTTGCTGTTAGCTTTCTGGTCTGAGTCAGCATCCCAGAGCCTAGCATGTAAAATCCTCTAACCATTGGAATCTCTCCTTTACGAATTGTACTCCGTTAAAAATCGTTTGAGCTTCTTTAACCCATTGGAGTGGATTTGTGATACACGAGAATCACTAATACCCATTACCGCAGATATTTCTTTAATTTTCATTTGCTCTTTGTAATAAAGAGAAATGACCATTTTTTCCTTCTCATTCAATTTCTCAATATAATCTGCAAGTACAACTTGCAATTCTTTTTCTGCTACTACCTGTTCGGGACCTTGAATGGTATCTGCCGAACCGCTAAAGCGAATATCTTCTACGCCCTTCTCGTATATCATTTCTTCAAAGGAGAGCATGCTAAGCGCACAGGTTTCGGCTTGCATCTTTTGAAATTCTTCTACTGAAACGCTAAGATATTCCGCCATTTCCTGTTCCAAGGGGTAACGACCCAGCTCGTAGCTCAACGTATTTTCCGCATCGCTAATATTCTTGGCAATCCGCTTTAAACGGCGGGGGAAGCAATCTTGCTTTCGTATGTAGTCAATCATAGCACCGCGCACCTTAATAGATGCATAAGTTTCGAATTTGACCCTTTTTTCCGGATCGAATTTTTCAACTGCGTCAAGCAAGGCAATCAGCCCTTCATTGACCAAATCATCCATATAAGTGAAATGCTGGTAGGCTCCAACGGTTTTAAGAGCAATACATTTTACAATATAAGCATAATGAATGACGAGCGAATTGCGTACATCCTCCTCTTTATATTCAAGGTATTCCTCCCATAGGGTTTCGATGGTTCTTTCTTTGCTAATAACACGTTCCATCCAGCGTTTTCACCTCCCTGTGCGGTTTGTCCGAATAAAAACCGATTTACGGTTCCAGAGTAATGTTTGCCACAGCTTGAATTTGTACATCCGAATTCAGTTCGCTAAAGGAAAGCACAATTGCACCGGGATAAAATTGCTCCAGCAATTTACTAAAGTATATACGTACCACCGGTGAAGTAAGTATAATAGGCACATTGATAACGGCCTTTACTTTCTTTATGCTGTCAAGCAGCTTTGTAATAATTGTTTGTGTGGTTTGCGGGTCCATAGACAAAAACGAGCCTTGGTCGTTGCGATTAATGGAGTTTGCAATAATACGCTCCACCTCGCTGTCCAGCGTGATAACGCGGATTTGACCGCCGTCTGACCATTTTCTAGTGATGGTACGTTTTAAAGCCTGGCGAACGTATTCCGTTAGAATCTCTGTTTCACGTACTGTAGAGGCATAATCGGAAAGCGTGCTGAGTATTGTCTCCATATCGCGAATCGGTACGCCCTCTTTCAGCAAGGCACACAGCACCTTTTGCAAACGGCTGAAAGAAACCAGGTTTGGCACCACATCGTCCACCAAAGCCGGATCTGCCTTTTTAGCAGACTCCAAAAGTTGAATTGCATCCTGACGAGTAAGTACCTCGTACGCATGCTTTCGTATGGTTTCGGACAAATGGGTAACCACCACAGACAATGGGTCGATAACCGTGTAACCGTATATCTCTGCCAATTCTTTTTTCTCTGGTGTAATCCACTTACTGGGAATTCCATATGCCGGTTCGATAGTTTCAATACCATCAATGGTACCGGTCAAATTACCGGGGTCGAGCGCAAGGTAATAATCGATTAAGACCTCGCCCTCACTCACTACCTCGCCCTTGATTTTGATTACATATTGATTGGGATTGAGCATTCCATTATCTCTAAGGCGTACTGCCGGAATTACCATACCCATTTCAACCGCAAACTGCTTACGGAAGGTGACCAAACGGTCAATAAAGCTGCTACCGCTTCCTTCGTCGACGAGAGGGATAATGCTGTAACCGAATTCCATCTCAATTAAATCAATTTGCAGCAAGCCATAGATATTATCTATATTTTTGTAATACGCCGTTTCGTCTTCCACTTCTGTTCCGGCCATAGCAGCGGCGCCAACACCCTCAACCGCAAGCTGCTGCTCTTGCTCAGTTTCCATTGCGTGTTTGCGCAATACAATCCCAAGAACAATCATGGTACCTGCAATGAGTAAAATCTGAAACAGCGGCATGCCAGGAACCAGGCACAAGCAAGAAATTGCTACACCTGCAATCAACAGTACGGTAGGCTGTGCGGAAAGCTGGCGGGTGACATCCATACTCAGGCTCGAATCGGATGCCGCACGCGTTACAATCATACCAGTAGCAGTCGAAATTAAGAGAGCTGGTAATTGAGAAACAAGGCCTTCACCAACGGTTGCAATGGTGTAGGTGGTAAGAACAGAGCTAAAATCCTGCCCGCCCTGTACCATACCAATCACAGTACCGCCTAAAAAGTTAATGAGCGTAATGACGATAGATGCAATTGCATCACCCTTAACAAACTTGGTGGCACCATCCATAGCACCGTAAAACTCGGCCTCGCGCTGAATGTCACTTCGGCGGGTCAATGCTACCTCCTCCGAGATAAGACCGGAGCTCAAATCAGCATCAATCGCCATTTGTTTACCGGGCATTGCATCCAACTTAAAACGAGCAGATACTTCAGAAACGCGCTCCGCACCTTTTGTAATAACAAGAAAGTTAACTAAAACAATAATGAGGAAGATAATAAAGCCAACCACAATATTGCCTGCCAAAACAAAGGTACCAAACGTTGAAATAACTTGGCCAGCGTGACCGGCATGAGTAAGTATTAAGCGTGTAGATGAAATGTTAAGTGATAATCGAAACAAGGTAGTAATTAAAAGCATGGACGGAAAAATAGAAAATTGCAGTGAATTTTTCACGTACATGGTCATAAGTAAAATGACGATTGATAAGGTGATGTTTAACACAAACATCATATCCAAAAGGAACGTGGGAAGAGGTATGATGATAAAAGCGATAATAATGATGACAAAGATTGTCATCGCGTTATTTAGAACCTTCAATATCTGCTGAACCTCTTTTCATGGAATACACCCAAGCCATAATTTCTGCCAGAACAACATAATATTCCGCTGGGATGGGCCGGTTCACCTCTACCTCGCGGTACAGCGCCTGAGCCAAGGGTTTATTCTCTGTCATAGGAATGTTGTGCTTTTCAGCAATAGCAATGATTCGCAGCGCTGAATAATCTTGCCCCTTTGCCACTACGATTGGGGCGGCATCATTTTCTATATCATAACGAAGGGCAACGGCAAAATGTGTGGGGTTCCTTACAATCACATCTGCCGTGGGTACCTGCTGCATCATGCGCTGCATCGACATTTTTCTGCGGCGCTCACGCTGCTGACCCTTTACGTGCGGGTCTCCCTCCATCTGCTTATATTCTTCTTTCAGGTCTTGCTTCGACATACGAATGTTCCGCTCGTATTCCCACCACTGGTACAGGTAGTCCAGTGCAGAAATCACGATAAAAGCGGCACAAAGCTTTAAAACGATGCTCATGATATTACGAAGAATGAACAGTACGCCTTGGTATACATCTGCATACATCAGTTTGGTAAAATCATGTGAAATGCTCAGTAGTGAAGTATACAATAGATAAATCATAATGGATATTTTCACGACTGATTTAATCAACTCCACAATGGAGCGAATGGAAAAAATACGCTTCATACCCTGAAGCGGGCTTATATTAGAGAATTTAAATTTTATTTTTTCTTTGGAAAATTTTAATTTGGTTTGAAGCGCAGTACCAATGATTGCTGCTGCAATAGAGGTAAGCATCACTGGCCCTGCGAGAGCTAAAATAGCTCCTACGCAGTCTTTGGCAATGTCGATTACACCAGCCTGCGATAAAGAGTCCATAGACGAGGTGTACGAAAAATAGCGGGACATAAATTGCTGCATAAACTCATAAGCGTTTGGCAAGGTCATTCGCAGAATGAGAAAAATAGACAAAAGACTTATTGCACTAACAATATCTGTACTTTGAAAAATGTTACCTTTCTTTCGTTCATCTTGTCGTTTTTTCGGGGTAGCCCTTTCGGTTTTACTGCTATCCGGCATTGTCATCCCCCCTTACACACCGATTTCTGATATCAGAGGGCAACCAACCTTGCTAGGTTAGCATACGGTAAAGCCCATCAATCTGATCAAACATCAGGCTAATCAGTCTTTCGAGGAAGGACGCCAAAGGCCCTGCCATTAACAAAAGAATTCCTAAACCTAAAAGAACCTTAATCTGAATATTGACCATAAAAATATTCAGTTTTGGTACGGCTTTCATAACCAAGCCAACCGCGAATTCCGTAATTAGCTGTGACGCCATAACTGGCAGCGATAATTTAACTGCGTATATTAAAATCAACCGAAACAGCATCACGAGATGAGAGAAAACCTGCGATTGAATAGCAAGTTCCCCATAAGGTACGATAACACAAAGCTGTACAAAAACCTGAATTAAGGTACGGTGCGCACCCGTGGAAAAAAAGAGAAGAAAAAACATTGCATTAATGAACGAGCCGGTAATTGGCATAGACACATTGCTCTGTGGGTCGTATATTTTGGACATGGAGATACCAATCTGCATGTCCATATTCTCACCGCTGATTAAAATCACAGCCACGAAAAGCTGTATAATAAATCCGATTAGAAAACCTAAAAACAGCTCTCGTATCATGGTGACAAAAAAGATAAGAATGCTAGGAAGAACCACCGTTCGTACCGGCACAAGCTGATACGAAAACAATGAGAGCATAAGTGTAAGACCAACACGTATGATAATGGGAATATTGGTTCGCCCAAAAATAGGGCTGAACACTATACAACCTGTCATACGCATAAAAATAAGGAGCAAAAGAGTAACGTTGTAATTGAGTGTAAGCAAATCTAACATTCCAAACCCTTATGCTCCTTTTAACTAAGATTCGCAATTAAGCTGAAAATGTAAGAAACAAAATCTCTCATGACCTCCATCATCCACGGCCCCAGCAGAATTAACACGACGGCGATGATGATAAGCTTCGGAACAAACGAAAGTGTTTGCTCATGAATCTGCGTTGCTGCCTGTAGCACCGCTATAACAAGGCCAATTAGCACACTCGAAATCAGAATTGGCATTGCAAGCTTCATGGTGGCAAGTATCGCCGCTTGAAATACCCCGATAATCTCCGATGTTGACATGAAATAAATACCTTCCCAAATCGTGTGATGCGTACGTTACATGTTAAAGCTGGTAACCAAAGTCTTAAAGAGAAGACCCCAGCCATCTACCAGTACAAACAACAGCAGTTTGAACGGCATAGAGATAATTGCCGGCGGCAGCATAATCATACCCATAGACATTAATGTACTGGAGACCACAATGTCGATAATTAAAAATGGGATAAAAATAAGAAAACCAATTAAAAAGGCGCGGCGAAGCTCACTTGTCATAAAAGCAGGGATTACCACCGTAAGGGGAGCCTCCTGAGCGGACTTAATCTCTGTTTTTGATAAATCTATAAACAGATTCAAGTCATCCTTTTTCGTCTGCTTTAGCATAAATTCCTTCAATGGCACCGACGCTTTTTCAACAAATTGCTCTTGTGTAATTTTTTCTTGCTTGTACGGCTGGTAGGCTTCTTTATCAATTTGCGTTAGTACTGGAGTCATAATAAACAAAGACAAAAACAAGGCCATTCCAATGAGCACCTGATTTGGCGGTGTTTGTTGCAATCCCAATGCATTTCGTAAAAACGAAAACACAATGACAAGGCGAGTAAAGCATGTAGTCATGATAAGAATAGACGGCGCGAGAGCCAGAATTAAAAACATCTGGAGCAAATCGAGCGTATCTACACCATTTCCGTTCACTTGGATACCGGTGGAGGCTGCGGACGCCTGAACCGGGAGAATAGCCATAAGCACCAGTGAAAACAGCGCCGTTACCAAAACTCTTTTTCGGCTTTTAGTCTTCCCTGTCTTTGCCTCTGCCTTTTTTGTTGGCATCGGTAATTCCCCTGAACTCTTCAAACGATTTCACGCTCCATCCGTTTTTCCTAGCTTGCTGAAATAATTGTACAAAGCTCGCTGCTGAGCTGCCCGGTTCTTCCAATTGCATCTCACTGGCCGAAAGTTCCTGCAAAATTTCAATGCTTTGGTTGGAAAAGCCAATTAAGTAATACTTGCCGCAGATTTGTGCCAAAGCCAGCCCTTTGTCTTGCGACAAAGGGACTTTCTCGAGTATTTTTATGTTTTGTGAGTTCGAAAATGTATTGATTTTCTTTGCGGCATACTTGCTGAACGCATAGCAGCCAAACAGAACAATTGCTATGCCAAACAGAGAGAACAGCAAAGAGAAAAAGTCGTCACCCATGCGCTCTCCCCCTTTGGTTTTATTAACCTAAAATACTATTTACAGTCTTCATAATACGGTCTGGTTTAAAGGGTTTTACAATAAAATCCTTTGCACCGAGCTTTAGAGCATCCACAACCATGGTTTCTTGCCCCATGGCCGAGCACATAACGACCTTTGCACCACTATCCATTTCACGAATCTGGCGAAGAGCCTCTAGTCCATCCATTACCGGCATGGTAATATCCATTAAAACCAAATCCGGTTTTTCAGCGGTATATGTAGCAATTGCCTGCTCGCCGTTACCAGCCTCAACAATTTCGGTATAGCCGTTCTTTTGCAGGGTGTCTTTAATCATCATCCTCATAAAAGCAGCGTCATCTACCAGCATAATTTTCTTACCCATGATAGTTCCTCCTATAAGTAAAATCCTTCGTTTTTATTTTAAAGCATTGATAATATCAACATTACTTGATATTTCAGTAATACGAACACCGTAGTAATCATCCACAACAACAACATCGCCCTTGGCAATTTTCTGTCCGTTCACAAAAATATCCACCTGAGAACCGGCTTGTTTATCCAGTTCTAAAATTGTTCCAGTAGTAAAATCAAGAATTTCTTTGATTTTTCTTTTTGTGCTGCCTATTTCAACTGTAACCTCAAGCGGAACAGAAAGAATCATGTTTAAGTTGTTTGACTGATCGTTGGTCAGTACGGTTTCTTGTTCATCAAAATTTTGGTAAGATGCGCTTCGTACGTCATAGACAGGGTTTTCAACCTGACGCGTATTGCCACCCCGTATTACCGCAGACTGCTGCATTGGCGGTGTACCATATGCTGGCTGTGCATAAGCTGGTTGCTCTGGGTAATAGGCAGGCGGAGGCGTAAGGGCCTGCTGTGGGGGTGCTTGCACAGGTACCGGTGGCGGAGCAGGCGGTGCAGGCGCTGGTTCAGCCACTGCCTGCTTTGGCTCCTCAGCAGGTTGAGAAGAAGCATCTTGCAGCGAAGAGCTGCCAAACCCAAAGCTAGAAATTAAATCCTTAGCAAGGTCAAGGCTCATAATACTGATGAATTCGCTGTTTGTCAATTCCCCAATCATTAAATTAAAATGAATTGTCACAATTGGTTCGTCATCGCTAAAATACTTTTTCTTAAACTGCTCGGCATTGTCAATTTTAAAGGAATCCGGTGGAGATATGTTAATCGGCCTATTTAAAAGCTGGGAGAGTGCAGTGGACGAAGCACCCATCATTTGATTCATTACTTCGCAGATTGCACCGAGGCTCATTTCATCTAAAACAAAATCTTCCTCAGAGTATTCTGTTTGCAGTAGCAGGCCAACAATAGTACGAACATCCGATTCTTTTAGAACCATTACATTCTTGCCGTCCAACCCGCTAACATAATTAATTTCGACTGCCACAGCAGGCTCCAAGCCTTTAAACTCAAACTCCTGTGCTGTAACGATATTTACCCGGGGAGTCGTAATGTTTACACGCTGATCGAGCAGTGTAGAAACTGTTGTTGCAGACGATCCCAGGCTGATATTCATGATTTCGCCAATGCTGTCGACTTCCATTGGCGACATCAGTTCCTCGTGGTTTGACCCGTTAGGCTCCATAGAAATCACCTTTCCGTTTAGAAATTATAAAATTTGATCGATTTTAACCGCATATTTTTTCTTTTTGGTACCAACAACCCCGGTGAACCAGGGGAGGTCTTCTACACAGACCGTGATTTGGTTTTCTTCCAGCGGTGTATTTAGGGTGATCACATCCCCAACCTGAAGGCCTAAAAAGTCCTTCAGAGTTATTTGCGTTTTTCCAAGCACTGCCGAAACATAAAGCGGCGATGCTTTGAGGCCTTTCATGATGATCTCTTTGCGTTCCTGCTCCACCTCAGGGTCGTCTTTACGCGGAATTCTCACATATTTTGAATTGAAGACTTTAAAAATCTCTTCCAGCGAAGCGGCGGGCAAGCATATATTCATATTTCCCTTTAAATTATCATCCAGCGTCATCTCGATTACCACAATGGCCACAGATTCATCCGGCTGAATGGACTGAATTAGACGGGAGTTTGTTTCAATCATATCCAGTGTGTGCTCAATTTCAATATAATTGGACCAAGAGTTTTTAAGGAGTGAGAGCATTTGTTTAAACAGGTATTCTACCAATGCAAGCTCTATATCGGTATAATCCCGTTCAATGTTGTAGCCAGTGCCACTCCCCCCCAGCATTCGGTCTATTACCGAAAAGGATATTGGGCGAGCCATTTCTAATAGAATTTGCTTTCCGTCAATGCGGTGGTCTGCGTTGTGCATACCAATCATCGCAACCAATACGGAGTCATTCAATGCGTTATTAAATTCTTTATAGTCCTCTTCTTCTACCTGCAAAACTTCCATTTGGCACGAAATGCGAAGCATACTGGCAAGCTGCAAACTGAGCATCCTTGCAAAGTTATCGAAAATATTATCCAATAACTTTAGCTGCTCACGAGAGAACTTTTTGGGCGACATAAAGTCATATTCTTTTACTTTAGGGCCGCTTGATTGGGTTTCAACATCTTTAAAATCGACATTTCCACTTTGCAAACTGCCCAGCAACTCGTCGATTTGCTGCTGCGACAATATTTCCGCCATAGTACCACCAATCCCTCGTTAAGTTAAAATCTTGAGAAATGTGTCCTGATCCTTAAAACACCCGAGGACAGTTCCAGAGAATCCGGACGGCCTCCCACCGGGAAAGCTCGGGATATGCCACACTAAACTGTGCGAATCACATTCTGAAATATTTTCCGATTGTATTCTATCACTTTTTCAACCACTTCGTCCGGCTTTTCTCGCACTAAAAAATATTTACCGGTCGTAGTCATTACCTTGGTTTCTGGAATTAACTCAATGGTTTCAATCAGATTGCTGTTGAGCACAAATGTGATTCCATTTAAATTTGTTAGCTCTACCATAATGCACATCCCTCTTTTGAATCAAACACCTGTTCCCAAACCAGCTCTCCGGTTCAGGAACAGGAGCCGATATTTATTAACGTTTCAGGTTTACCAATGTTTCCAGCATTTCATCACTAACGGTAATCATTTTAGAGCTTGCCTGGAAGCCTCTCTGCGTCATAATCATGTCAGAGAATTCATTTGCCAGGTCAACGTTGGACGATTCCAAACCGCCGCTTCTCAGAGCACCCGTATTGCTTTCACCAGGTGCGGTATAGGTGATTGCGCCAGTGTTATTCACTGCTTTGTAATAAGAGTTACCTTCGCGCTGTAAAGCGTCTGGGTTCGGAACGTTTGCAAGGGCAATTTTGCCGATAATCTTGATTGTGCCGTCGATCGACTCACCAGTAATCGTACCATCAGTGCCGACGGAAATATTTTTCATTTCGCCTTCGCCATTGATTATTTTTTTAACATATTGAGCTTTGTCCGTAGCACCTTGACCTTGAAATTCAGCTTCTTCTGCAATTTTGCCGGTTGTGGCCTTGACCTTATCTGCTTTTGTAGTAGCATCTTTAGCACCGTCAACAGTAATCTGGGTTAGCACCAATACGTCTGACCACTTGAGCGGATCACCATTTTCTTTTTTTAAAGCATTTCCGCTCGAATCCTTAATTGAAACATCACTTAATGAATTTTTTCCAGCAGCCTCACCAGCTACCGTCCATGTAGCTGTCTGCAACGTACTCTCAAGTTTTTCTTTGTTCATATCATCAGTCTTCAAAGTAACGGTAATCGTCTTTTTTGTAGGATCCAACTCCACCCCATTTGTCCCTGATGCACCACCATCAACAACTTGAAGAGTATACCCTTCAATGCAGCTGGTGTTCTTCTTATCTACGGTATAGCTACCATTCTTTGTATTATCAGTATCAGAAACGGAACCGAAATCAATCTTGACATCACCAACTGAAACTGCACTTTTCAATTTATTTACAGAATATCCGCAAACAAAATTGCCGGCACCATCGGTCAAATTTCCGTCACCGTCAAAGCCAAAGGTACCCACCTGCGTGAGGTGTTCGTTGCCAGCTCCGTCCCTTACTACAAAGTAGCCCTCGCCATCAATGTACAAATCCATTGAGTTACCAGTCGAAGCAAATCCAGTACGAGTATTCAAAACATCTACCGATGCAACCGATGCACCGTAACCAACCTGAGAAGCATTTCTGCCGCTGCGGGTTCCACTGGCTGAGGAAGATGCGGAAATAGTCTGATAGTACATATCACGAAAAGTGGTGCGTGAAGATTTGTATCCGTAGGTATTGACGTTGGCAATGTTATTACCAATAACGTCCATTTTAGTCTGATGCGCTTTCAAACCTGCTACGCCAGAAAAAAGTGATCTTAACATAGAAGTATTCTCTCCAATCTTTCTATTCGGTGAGCCGTTGGGCTTCTCTGTCATTCAAAGCCCGGTAACTTCCTTTTAAGGTCCGGTTACATTATAACGGCTCCATCAATATTTGTAAAAACGTTTTCTTTCATTTCTCCGCCATTTATCATAGTGATGACGGTACTGCTTGGAATGTTAACAATAAATGCGGTTGCTGTTGTTCCATCCATAATCAGTGCTTCGCGCACGCCCTTTTCCCTTGCCTTTTCTACGGCTCCGCTTAACTGTGTAAGGCGTTCCGGAGATAGCTCTATGGAGCGCGACTCTAACCTTTGCACAGCATGCTTTGAGAAATTAAGTTGGCTGCCTTTTTGAATGGATTGGCGTACCAGTGCTGCAAACTCACTGTTTTGTTGATTTCCCTGCGGTTTTTGTGTGCCGGAAGGTGGGGTGTTTTTTACACCATAGCTTGGCGGCAGTAGTGCAGAATAGTTTTTCTTAAACTCTAAATCGTTCATGAGATATCCCTCTTAAAAAGACTCAAGCTTCTATTATTCCGAAGCGGGCGTTTTATCGCCATCCGTATTGGAATCTGAAGATGAATCGGAACCCGGTTCGCTTGTATCATTTTCTGTGCTGGCATCTTGCGAAATTACTTTTCTCACAGCAGAAAGCGTGTAATTTTTACCGTCAACAACAACCATTGCATCACCCGAAGCGAAGGAACAGGAAGATACCAAGCCGGTATTTTCAACCACTTTACCATCTTTATCATAGCCACTTACCATTACTTTTTTCCCTACAAGGGACGCAGCGTATTGGTACGACTGATAACTGGAGTCGTTCATCACTTCCATAATGTTCGTAAGGTCATATGACCTGCCATTTACTATAACGGTGGTATCTCCAGAAGAATAATCCGCTTGGCTGACGATTCCTATGTCAGAGATATACTTACCCGATGTATCATACTTTGCCACACTCACTTTTTTACCAATGAGCGAACTGCCATATTGGTAGCTAGCATACTGGTTCAAGTTTTCGAGAGCCTGCAAAGAAGTAAATTGAGCCATCTGGGCCACAAATTCCGTATCCTGTGTGGGGTTTAGAACATCCTGATTTGAAAGCTGAGCGGCAAGCAGACTCAAAAATTGGTCGATGCTGAGAGATGCCGCAGATTTTCCACTGCTACTGCTTTTCTTTGCAGTAGAGTTATAGCCGTTGATTTGGCTGACGTCCAAATCAGACACCTCCTTTATAAAGCTCTGCTTTGTTCTTTCATTTGCTCCAGAACGGTTAGAAAATCTTCGGTTGTTTCCTGTTTGCTTTCTTGCTGATTCTGCCGGCTTTCTTGCTGTTGGTTGGATGATTCTTGTTCCTGCTGGTAATAAGCGGGAGCATCCTGTTGGGGCTGTGTTACCTGAACAGGCTGGCCCATAGCCGACTCCAATAAGGAACGAATTTCCCCCGAACCGGATGCCAAAATGCTCTGCGTTCTAGGGTTATCCGCCAGAATATCAACAACTAGCATTCCTTGCTCCATTTTCATAGAGACCGATACTTTCCCAAGGTTATGCGGGAAAAGCTCCATGCGGAAGTTATTGTTCTTTGCTTGAACATTCTTCAGAATTTGATCTGTTAAATGCGTAGCCGTACCGGCAGACAATTTAGCGGGAGCAGAATGAACCGTAGCAGAAGAATGAACTGACTCATTTTGATTTGCAAATAATGCTGCAAATTCCCCCTGCGACTCAGTCGCTTCTTTTGAAGAATCCGTGCCAGTTTGCTGTTGCTGACCAGACAAAGCTGTACCGAAATGATTTTGCTGGTTTTGCAGCACGTGAAGCACAGGGGATTCTATGTTCGTATCGGAAACCTGCGGCGAAACAGGAGAAACTTCCGAAGCTACATGATTTTGTTTTTGCTCTACTGGGACAGAAGTTTTAATCGGCATTTGTGCTGCATATTGCGGGGCAACCGCTTCTTGAACAACGGGCTGAAGTGGCATGCCATCCAGAGGAAGAGCTGCCTTTTGCACCTGCACAGAGTTATTCATAACCGACAAGGCGGTTTCAGGGGCATTTTCTACCGAAGCTGCTGTTTGCGGCATTACCTGCTGCTGCGAGAGCATTTGCGGGGCAACTTCCGTTTGCATTTGCACAGTGCCACCTTGGGCAGTAACCATAGGCTGTGTTTCGGCAAAACCCGTAACTTTTTCAATAGGAGCACTTTGTAGAAGAAGCTCTGTGTTTTGCACCACCTGCTGAGAAGAAAGCATATCCTGCGTAAAAAGCCAAGGCATTAATGCAGACAAAATCGTGTTTTGCTGTTGCGTGTCTGCTTTGCTTTCATCCTCTACAAGTACAGCTGGTTTTTCTTCCTGTTCTGCACTTGCTTTCACAACAGAATCGTTGGGTACAATCGCCTCGCTGAAGTTTTCTGCTTTTTCCAAAGCAGCTTTAAAAGAGGCGCTTTCCGCTTTGCATTTCTCTTTTACTTCCACCTTGGGAGGATTTGCTACTGGAATATTTATTTGCTGTACCATCCTTTTCACCTCCTTTCATAAAATATCTTATTAAATAACTTCAAACAATCAAGAAACCATGATACCCTGTGAAATAAACTCCTCAATTTCCAGCTCCTGCTGTTTACGGGTGCTGTCATTGTATTGGTTGAGCTGTTTATCTTTCAACTTTTCTAGCCCAGAAATTTCTTGATTGCTTTGAACGACGCTTTCTTGTTTTTCGTCTGCTTTAATTTGTAGGTCGGCTCGCTGTTCTTCTAACTGGCGAATTTGATGCTCCGCCGTTCGAAAATACATTTTATATACAGCCAGGTCTCTAGCATTGAGACCTACCGTAATTGCACGAGACATTTCTTGGTTTAACTGAACCAATTCAAGCTTTTTTTGCTGGATTTGTAAATCCAGCTCGTGCAGGCTGACTTTGATTGCGGCAAGCTCTTGCTTTTTTACATCCAGCTCTTGTTCATGAAAACGAAGCACCTTTTCCAAAGAAAATATGAATTTTTTCATTTTTACATCTCTTTCATTATTTGAAGGGTGTCTTCAAATAAATAGCTTTCATTTACTTGCTGGCATAAAAACTGATTGATGTCTTCCATCTTTTTTACTGACTCATCCAAGCGAAAGTTCAGCCCCGGCTTATAAGCGCCGATGGAAATGAGATCTTCGT
Organism: Clostridium sp.; assembly: GCF_032576335.1. Lineage (GTDB taxonomy): Bacteria > Bacillota > Clostridia > Oscillospirales > Acutalibacteraceae > Faecalispora. The sequence continues at coordinate 126,344 of NZ_JAWFXC010000002.1, read as the reverse complement.
TCTGCTTGTAAACAGACAGCCAATTACGAATTTTCGCCGCCGACTGTTTATGATCTTCTGATGCGATGTCGTTCATTAAACGGGAAACACTGCCGTTCACATCGATTGCAGGGTAATGGTTTTTATGAGCCAGCGCTCTGCTCAGCACGATATGTCCATCTATAATTCCTCGAACAGTATCGGAGATTGGCTCATTGGTATCGTCACCCTCTACCAAAACGGTATAAATACCAGTTATAGAGCCCCGCCTAAAGTTGCCGCTTCGCTCTAAAAGCTTTGGAAGCTCTGCATAAATGCCCGGTGTATACCCGCGGGCAATCGGTGGTTCCCCGGCAGCTAGTCCTATTTCTCGGTGAGCCATCGCAAAGCGGGTTAGAGAATCCATCATAAGCAGAACGTCTTTGCCTTGGTCCTTAAAATACTCCGCAACGGCAGTCGCCACCATTGCACATTTCAGGCGGTACATTGCGGGTTGGTCTGAAGTAGCAACCACTAATACGGAACGCGCAAGGCCTTCTGGGCCAAGGTCTTTTTCCATAAACTCAGCAACCTCACGCCCGCGCTCTCCAACAAGAGCAATTACATTCACATCTGCGGTTACATTGCGGGCAATCATACCCATAAGAGTACTTTTGCCAACACCACTTCCCGCAAATATTCCCATTCTCTGGCCTTTTCCAATGGTTAACATACCATCAATGGTCTTAATACCAAAATTCAGACGCTCACTAATACGTGGCCGTTCCAAGGGGTTAATGTAACCTGAGTCAACACCATATTGTTCCCCCTCTGGGAATTCTCCCTTACCATCGATTGGGCAGCCAGTTGCATCAATAATTCTTCCAATGAGAAAATCTCCAACAGGAATTTGCAGTTTATGGCCAGTGGAACGAACCAAACTGCCTAACCCCACCCCTTTTACATCGCCATAAGCAACTAACAGCACATTGCCGTTTTTAAAACCAACTGCTTCTGACAAAACCGGAGGAGAGCCTTGAAACCCGTCGATGGTACAAATATCGCCCACATTGGCAGATATTCCGCTGGCCTCAATCATCGAACCAACTATATTAATCACTTTTCCCTTGCAAACCACGGAGTCTATCTCTGAAAGGCGTTCCAGCCGTTCTTCCAGCGTCAACTAACTCTCCCCCTTTCATACATTTATTATTAGAAATGAAGCTCATAAGAAATTTCCGCTAACTGTGAATCCACACCGGCATCCAACTGACGTTCCGGCAGGTCAATCTGGCAATCGGAATCACTCATAGAGTCGCACGGAACAATGCGAAGATTTTTAGACACAGCCTGAAGGCGCTCCATCAGTTCTGCATCCGATTGCAGCAGCTCCGCAGTAGCGGGAGACAGATTAATACACGCCCACTCTTGGTCTCGATATTCTTCCAGCACAGCAGAAACTACTTCAGGGAAAACCTCTGGGTTGCGAATCTCTTGGTGCAGCACCTTGCGGGCAATCTGCATTGACAGCTCTTCAATACCAGAACGAAACTCTTCGATTATCTTATCTTTGGTCTGTTCCATTTCTTCTAATAATCGGGTAATTTCATCTCTGTTTTGCAAAATCTGCTCTTGCAGATTTTGCAGCCCCGCTTCATGGCCGTCTTGCAAACCCTGTGCGTAGCCTGCCTCATACCCTTGCGCACGGCCTTGTTCAAGCCCCTCGGCATTGCCCTTCGAGAATCCCTCCTGGTACCCGGCCGTTTTCATACGGGCAGCCTCTTCATTCATCTGTGCGGCAGATTCACGAAGCTGATTCATGGTAAAGCTGCGAGCGTTTTCCATAATGCTCTTCGCCTGCTCCAAAGCCTGCTGCAAAATCGCTTCCTGACTATGCCCAGCTTCTTGAAGAACCGCAGAAAGCTGCGTTTCTTCACTGTGCCTTTGGCTGGAAACAAGTTCGGAAAGATTGGCATTGCGCACACGAGAATCGGAATACTGCGAAGCCTTGATAACGTTAGGCAATGAACTCATCCTTTCCGCCCTTCGTAATCACTAACTCGCCTTCGCTCTCCAACCGGCGGATGATACCAACAATGCGCTGCTGGGCTTCTTCCACATCACGCAGTCTGACATTGTGGGTGTACTCCAGGTCGGAGCGAACACTTTCGCTGGAACGGGTAGACATATTTTTGAAGATCGTTTCGGCAACCTCTTTGTTGGCTCCCTTGAGCGCAAAAACAAGGTCTTTGGAATCCACTTCGCGAAGGAAACGCTGAATCGACATATCGTCCAAAGCGGTAATATCTTCGAACACAAACATTCTTTTGCGAATTTCTTCGCACAATGCCGCATCCTTGCGGGTAAGCTCGTCGAAGATATACTTTTCGTTCGCTCTGTCCATATTGTTCATAATATCTGCAATGTAATTGACACCGCCAATTTCGGTGAAATCCAAAGACATAAGAGACGAGAACTTCTTTTCCAGATTCTGCTCTACAATCTTTACCACTTCTGGAGAGGTTCGATCCATCATTGCAATTCGCTCTACAACCTCAAGCCGAATATCCTTTGGCAATTCCCCGATGACGCTCGCCGCTTGGTCAGCACTGGTATAAGAAAGAATCAGCGCAATTGTTTGTGGGTGCTCATTTTGAATAATAGCAATAATATTCTTATAGTCCGCCTTACGAATGAACTCGAACACCTTGGTTCTTAAATTGCGAGTTACTCTCTCTAGCAAAGAAGCAGCCATTTGTGAGCCATACGCTTTTTCAAGTACATTGCGGGCGTATTCTACGCCACCCTCTGTAATAACCTTCTGTGTTAAGCACACCTGGTAAAAATTATCTAGTGTATTCTCAACATCATCTGCAGAAAGCTGGTCAAGCCTCGCTATTTCAAACGTTAATTGTTCGACCTCATCCTCTTTAAGGTATTTATAGAGTTTTGAAGCATTTTCTACGCCGATCGCAACAATTACGGATGCGGCTTTCTGAGGTCCTGCTAATTTTGTATCACTCATTAAAGTCATCACCCCTCAGCCATGTTCTAATTAACTGGGCTGCAATTTCCGGATTTTGTGAGGCAAAATCTTTCAGCTTGCCACGCAAAACTTCCTCTTTGCCCGACCGAACTTCGCGGGATTTCTCAAGAGCCTCCAAAGCCTCTCGTTTGCTGCGGAGAGCATCTTCGGCTTCCTTTCTTGCCTTTTCTCTGGCCAAGGCTTCCGGATCCTCCTCTGCTTCTTCCTCCGGATTCTGACTGCTGACCGGCGTCAACTCGTAGAATTCTTCAGGCACGGAGATTTCTTCGCCTTCTGCCTCCACCATTTTTCTCTTTCTGGACTTTGTTACAGCCAGCAGAATGATAATCAGCAGAAGCAACGCTGCCGCGCCGATACCGACAAAAATCAGAATTCGGGTCATTTCGGGTGTAATGAGACCATTTGCATTCGCTGGTGTAGCTGGTTTTTCAGCAAATGGAGCATTGTACACAGCCACCTTAGAGGAATCAATGGCGGCAGCATGTGCAACCAAATCGGTAATCTGTGTTTTTTGGGTATCGTTCATCATCTCTTGATTTATTACGACGGAAATCGTTAAATCTTTAATGCTTGCCGCGTCCCCTTGAACCTGCTCCTTTACCTGACTAACCAAATATTTGTAGGATTTTTCATCTTTTGCATAGATAGTGTTTCCATCCACCTTTACACCAGGATACGTAGTAACATCGGAGTTTGTTTCTGCTCCGGCTGCTCCACCGGCACCACCGTTTGCACGTTCCTGCTGCGTTGTTTGAGAAGATTCGCTCACAATCCCTGTGTTTGAACCTTCAGCGGATGGTTTATAGGTGATAATCTCTTGAACCTTTTTATCAACATCCATCACACTCTTTGCAGTAATCCCCACATTATTGGCACCAAAAACAGGGCCAAGCACCTTCATTACACTGCTTTCCACATCGTTTTCGTATGCCTTTTCAATGGTTCTTTTAAACTGCGATATGTCCACTTGACTGCTGCTGCCGTCACTAGTAGAGCCGAGCTCTTCGCCACTGGCTGTATCAATAACAACTACATTCTCCGTAGTAAGGTTCGGTACACTTTTTGATACCAATTGCTTAATACCGTTTACCTGCTTAGTATTCAGTGCATTTTCCCCATACATCGTAATCGATACCGAAGCGGTCGCCTTTGCGGAGTCTTGGCTCCAAGCATACGTGTTTTCTTCCGGAATGCTTATGGTAACATTGGCTTTTTTCACACCGTCAAGCGTTCCAATCACATCTTCCAGCCTTTGGTTCAGCTGGAATTTCTCAATTGTTTTTTTCTCATAGTCCGTTGTCATTACATCGGTATTCTTCGTAAAGAAATCGTAATTCGGGCCAGATTTTGGGTAGCCCATATTCGCCAAATCCATACGGAGTGAATTTTCCTGGTTTTTAGGAACTGAAATGGTACCGTTCTTTTCTTCATAGGCCACGCCGCGATTGCCAAGTTCCGTCATTACCGCTACGGCTTCCTCGTGCTCTAAGCCCGGATAAAGCACAACAAGAGGCTGGCGGTTCAATAAATATGCGGCAATTACAGCAATCAATATAACTCCTGCCATGCCGCTAATAATTATTATTTTTCTTTTTTTAGTTAAATTAACCCAAAACGTTTTAATGGGGTCTATATATTTTTTCACTTGCTCATTCATGGTTCACCCTGACAGACGCCTTTCCAAAACAAATGTAGTTATGAATGTAACGAAGTCTGAAAACTAAACACTCATCCTCATCACTTCATTATAAGCGTCTAACGCCTTATTTCTTAATTGAACCAAAAGCTGAACGGACATAGTCGCTTTTTGTGATGCAATTACAATATTATGTAAATCATCAGATTGACCGGTAGCCAGCTTGTAAATCTCATCTTGAACAGCATAGTCCGTTTCTTTTACATTGTTCACCGCATCTTGAAAAAAAGACTGAAAAGGAAGCTGTGCTTTATCGGCTAAGGCAGTTTTTCCAACTGCCTCCAAATCCAATGAACCAATCGGCTGAATCGGTGTAATTATCATTATGGTTTATCTCCCCATCTCCAAAGCTTTCGTAGCCATATTTTTCACAGCATTAAACGCTGTAAGATTCGCCTCATAGGCGCGGGTTGCCGCCATCATGTCTATTGTTTCTTTTACCGGGTCTACATTTGGCATCATTACATACCCTTCGGCATTTGCATCCGGATGGGTTGGGTCGTATACCGGAGTAAAAGCGCTGGTATCTTCTGCTACCTGAGTTACCTGTACCCCTTGTGCAGCCTGAAGCTGGTCGCTAAAAATACGACGAAAACGAGTTCGGTCTTCGCCTTGTGCCTGTAACACGACCATTTTTCTGCGGTAGGTACCGCCATTTTCAGTACGTGTATTGTTTGCATTTGCAATATTTTCTGAAATAACATCCATTCGAAAGCTTTCCGCCGTTAAAGCAGAAGCACTAATATTCAAAGAACTTAAAAACGCCATAATAATATATAGTCCTTTCTGTTTTTAGCTTCTGCCCTCTGTAATTACATAACGAAGCCTTGAAAAATAATCGGAAAGTTCTCGCATTGAATACATGTAGTTAAACTGTGTTCGGGTTAATTCCGTGTTTTGCTGAATGACATCGACATTGTTGCCATCCATCCTTTGAGACAATGCTTGTGAAACTGTAATTTGAGGCTGCGTGTTTTCGATCGCTCGTGTCCGTTCTGATCGCTTCTGCTGAGAAGATAAGCTCTTTTCCAGTTCTTCTTCAAAGCTTACCTCCTTGCTTTTATACCCAGGAGTCTCCCAGTTTGTTAAATTACTGGAAATAGCCTGCTGCCGCGTCCAAAGCCCTTCCAAATCCTTTGTTAAGAGGGTTATGGGAACACTATTCAGCCAATCCATCTTTCATCTCTCACTTTCCAAATCATTTTTTATCAACAAATAAAAAATTTAAATTTTCAGGAAAACAAATTGAGTCTTATCTGACTTTCTTTTTTGTATAAACTGTTAAGTTTTTGTGACTGGATTTAAACTAATTATATACATCAAATCGACAATAGTCAACTTATTTCTGCAAACTTTATCCTATTTATACTACATTATTTTCCTTTCAAATGAACTGTTAAAACAATATCTATTAATGTATAGAAAAAGGAAAAAATAACCACTCTTATTGCCGTGTTTAATCATACACCATTTTGTTTATAAAAATACGCTGAAAACAAATTAAAAATAATATTATAAGTTCCAGAAAAAGCCACTAAACTGTTATGTATTTGTGCCGATATTATTTGTATGAGGTGAGTAATATGAGAATTGAGAATCAAGGATACGTGTCTAACACAGCGAAAAGCAGCTATGTAAATAAAGCGGCACAAAGCAGTGAGCTGAATCAGCAGCAATCAAACGGAGCAAAGCTAGATAAAATTTCTGCTCCGGCAAGGCGCGACACCATTGAGATTTCTCAGCGCTCGCAGGCAGAGCGCCCCACCCTTGTGCAGGCAAAGGAGCAAATTGTAAATAGCTTGCACCAGGAAAAAAGCGAAGAGTTTTTAGAGGAACTTAAAGCTAGAATCGAAGCCGGCGAATACAATATAGATTCTTTAGAGCTGGCTGGTCTTTTGCTTGACCATAGCATTTGACTAGTTTGCTTTCCTTTCCCATTTGCAGCTTTTTAGCCGCAATCCCTATATATAGAAGGAGCGATCAGATGAACCGGCAATTATCGTGGGAGTTTGTTGACTTCCTAAATCGTTATCTGGCACTGTTTCAGGAATTCTTTGTTTTAGAAACACAGAAATACCAAGACATTGCCCAAGGGCAAATTGATAAGATAAATGAACACGTAAAAGCAGAAGAGGTATTCATGCTTCGTTCAAAAGGAATGGAAGCGGAACGCGAACGCTTAATGAAACGTGCAGATTTTCCAGAGGCAACCTTTCGCGAGCTCCTTCCCCACTTTGACCCAGAAGTAAAAGACGAAGCAGAAGAGCTTTTCGAAAAACTATCTAATATAACTATGGAACTAAAAGAAATGAATTTGCGCTGTAATTATTTAACGGAGCTACGACTTCGCAAGGTAGATGCGGCGTTAAAAAAGATAAATAAGCAGCCGGAACTGCAAAAAAAATATGACGCAAAGGCCAAGGAAGAGACGAAATCCAGCGGCTTTATCTCAAAAAAAGTTTAAGGAGCGCAAAAATATGGCATCTAGTTTTTCTTCTTATTATGTGGCGCGTAGCGGAATTCAAAATGCACAATACAATCTGAGGATTACCGGTCAGAATATGGCTAACGCTTCTAACAGCACTACAAGTGGCTATACCCGGCAGCGTTTAGACTCTTATGCGGTTGGTTCCTCCGGCAGCAACATGCGGTATGCAAACTCATCGGACTTAGCAATTGGAGGAGGAGTAGAATCCAAAGGAGTTTCGCAGCTTCGCGACCCGTACCTCGATGTTCGCTATCGCCTGGAAAGCGGTAAAGTAACGCAATCTGCTACCGAGGCTAATACTCTGGGCAATGTTGAAGACCTATTCGATGAAATCAATAAAAATGGCATCAACAGCCAAATCACCGATTTAATCAAGCAATTAAATACATTGGCAGGCTCCCCTGCTGACACAAACTTAGAAACCGTTGTAAAAAACTCTGCGCTTCTTCTTACGCAGGCTTTTCACAATGCTTCAACCCAGCTTTCGCAGGTTCGCAAGCAGGAGACAGATTCTTTTCTAAGTTCTGGAGTAGATTCAGCAAACAGCTTGCTAAAAAACATTGCACAGCTAAACCGCGAAATTAAAAGCTGCGACATTTCGCAGGTTCCCGCTTTGGAGCTGCGCGATCAACGCAACATGCTTTTGGACGAGCTTAGCCAGCAGTTTAACATTCGAATTTCGAGCAACTCAGTTTCCATTGGCGCAGGAAGAACGGTAGAAGAAATGCAGGTTCACCTGGTGAGCGGTAATCAAACGATTCAATTGATTGACAATGACCAATACGTACAGTTTGAGGCAGCTCAAAACAAAGATAATATTGAATATTACGGCGATGACGAAGATGGAAATTCTCAAGTGTACAAAACAAAGGAATTGAACGTTTCTGTGTACATGCGTGGGTTTAATGGAGAGCTCGTTAAAAATACTGACGGCTCTTCTCATGTATTTAATGATAATTTAACGAGTGGCGTATTTGGCGGTTATTTATCGATGCTAAATGACAACGGTGAATACGACGCACATGCGGGCGGAAAGGTTTTGATCGGAGACCCAGCGGTAGAAGTGACTGCCAGTTCGCTGTCTACCACCACCCGGGGCATTGGTTACTATGAGAAAATACTTGACCAGTTTGCTCAGGACTTATCAAAAACTTTAAACGATGTAAATTCAGTAACGACTACCATTACAGACCCGGATGACCCAACAAAAACAAAAACAGTTAAATCAGAAAAACCACTATTCTCATCTAGCGACGGTGCAGGTAAACCAATTACTGCCGCTAACATTGCCATTTCAGATGAATGGAGCAAGGCAACCGGCAATTACATTACTGCATCAAAAGAAGAAACGCTGGAAGGCGTGAATAATGAGAGCAGCGGCAAAAACATTCTTTACATGGTTCTCCAATTCCAAAAAGAGAGAACCTTTTCAACGGATGATGGCATTTCTCTGTTTACTTCATCCATGAACTCTTTTGTTTCAAAAGTATCTACCACACTTGGTCTCGATATTAAAACTGCGTTGAATGCAAACGACACGTATGTTTCGAACCTAAATGCTATTAGCACCCAGAGGGCATCTATTTCTTCCGTTGATTTAAACGAAGAAGGAATTAATCTGGTTATGTACAACCAGGCACTTACGGCCTCATCCCGCTTTATGACCACAATGGATGAAGCGATGGATACTATCATTAACAAAATGGGTATTGTTGGCCGCTAATTTTAAATCGAACGGAGGGTAACGCAACATGAGAATTACCATGGGCATGATTGCCGGTCAATATTCCAAAAACCTAAACACGTCGCTAAGCAATTTTAATCTTGCAGCTAGAAAGGCAACGAATTTTCGCAGCTTTGAAAAAACCTCTGAAAATCCGTTCGATGCAACTAAACTCTATCGGCTTCGCAGAGAATCAGCCGAAAATGAAACCTACCAAGATACTTTGGGAGATGTAGAAAGCCAATTGATGACCGCCCAAAGTGCAATGCAGTCTATTTACAGTATTGTGAGCAGTGCGGAGAGCGGCGATGTAATACAGGCAATTACGGGCACCATGTCGGAAAGTGACCGTAAAATTATAGCGGATAAAATGCAGCAGATGCAGCAAGCTTTCCTCTCTCCTTTGAATACCAAATTTGCAGAAAAGTACTTATTTGGCGGAACGGAAATGACCGATGCGCCTTTTACTGTGGGCAAAAGCGGAGAATTGCTGTACCGTGGCATTAATGTAAATAACGGTAAGCTGGAGAATGGCCCAACTGCTAACTTTAACGGAACACTCATTGAGTTTGGCGGTACGGAATTTACTGATAAAAGCACTTCTCCCCCAACTACCTATACGCTTAAGGATGGTGCCGTTTTAAAGGTAGCTGATGGTGGTGCAGGTAGCGATACGAACATTGCTATTTCGGACCAATATATTACAATAAAAGCTGACCTTTCAAAATATAAAACGAATCAGGATTTACTGAATCTAATCAAAGGATACGATGATATTGATTTTTCAAACATTCGCATCACTGGTGATATGAACCGTTCCATCGCTATTCCAAATGGTACTGGATACGAAGAACTCGTTGCAACTCCATTGGTCAGCTCCATTGGCGAGGATGGCCTGAAATCTCTTGCTAATGAAGAGGTGCTGGTCAATTTGGGAATGGGTTTGAAAACAACATCAGATGCAGGCAGTACTACTATCAACTCGCAAAGTGCGTTTAATTCCGCGATTCCTGGCCTCTCTTTTATGGGCTATGGGCAATCGGAATCCGGAGTATCTAATAACTTGTTTACTCTTATGGGGCAAATTGCAGACCAACTAAAAAGTGACAGCTTTTCGATGGAGAGCATACAGCCTTATTTGGATCAATTTGGAAAACAAGCAGATGCGCTGCTTGGTAAAATTACGGAATCCGGTTCAAAATCTAACTTTTTAAGCACGATGAAAACAAACTTGGTTGCTATGGGAGATGCGTTGCTAGAGCGCTCGCAAGACATTGAATATTTAGACCCCGGCGACGCGATGATGGACTATTACATGCAGCAGTACGCTTACAATGCAGCACTTTCTATGGGAACAAAAATCCTCAGTAAATCTTTTATTGACTATATGAGCTGACAGGAGTAAACAGATATGGAAACGAATCAGGAATCGCGTAATGTGATTACCTTTCCCGAGGGCTTATTGGGCTTTGAGGAAATTCATGAATACCGATTGTTCCATGAGGATGAAGAAAATGTGCTTTGGAGCCTTACGGCCGCCAACGAAGACCAGATTCCTTCCTTTATTGTGATGGACCCCTTTACAATTTTCGAAGAATATAACCCTCATATCTCCCCAAAAGACTTAGAACAGTTGGGTAACCCTCAGCCAGAAGATTTATGCTTTTTGGTAATTGCGGTGATTCGCACCCCTCTCTCTGACTCCGTAGTGAATTTAAAAGCCCCCATCGTAATTAACATCGCTACTCAATTTGCAAAGCAGGTTATTTTAGAGGATGTGGCATATCCTTTGCGCTACCGGCTTTTTGATAGTCTCTAATGAAAGGAAGGGAACTGATTTGCTGGTAATTAGCAGAAAAGAAGCAGAATCCATCCTCATTGGCGACCAAATTGAAATTCGCATCTCTGAAATTAGCGGCGACCGCGTCAAGCTGGCTATTAGTGCGCCGAAAGAGATTCGTATTACTCGTAAAGAACTGCTGGAGACAGCCTCCATCAACCGCGAAGCGGGAGAACGACTGCAAGAGCAAACTCTAAACGAGTTGAAAGGCTTATTAAAGAAAAAATAAATTTTTCTTGCGAAAAGGTACTAAACTTTTCTTATATCACACCGAAATATAGATTAGAACCAAAACAAAAACGGTTCGCAGTCCTTTTGGTATCTTCTTCCACCGGCAGGGCCCGCCTTGTGGGAGTGGTGCATAAATAAACAGGCTAGGGCATGGACGCCCTTTCCCTATACCGCAGGGTTTCACCTGTGGAATAAAACAAAATTCAGGAGGAAAAAATTATGCGTATTCAACACAACATTTCTGCGATTAACGCAAACAGACAGCTCGGCATCAACAACAACAGTGTTTCCAAGAACTTGGAGAAGCTCTCTTCCGGTTATAAAATCAACCGTGCAGGCGATGACGCTGCTGGTCTTGCTATTTCTGAGAAAATGCGTTCCCAGATTCGTGGCCTCGACCAGGCTTCCAGCAATGCGAACGACGGTATCTCTTTGGTACAGACCGCTGAGGGTGCTCTGAACGAGACACAGTCCATTCTTCAAAGAATGAAAGAGTTGGCTACCCAGTCCTCCAACGGTACCTACCAGAATGATGTTGACCGTGAGAACATCGGTAAGGAAGTTGAAGCTCTGAAGAGCGAAATCGACAGAATTTCTACCTCTACCAACTTTAACAAAATCAATCTGTTGGATGGATCTTTGAGTGCTAAGGGTGCCGCTTCTGCATCTGCAATTGGTAAGGTTGAGGGCGCAGCAACTGGCGATGTAGCTGCTGTAGCAGGTGTTTATGCCTCTTCTGCTGCTCTTCAGGGTGGCGCAAAAGCCGGAGAATCTATGAGTTTCAGCATTGGTCTGGACAATGGAAAATCTTATACCACTAATTTCACGGTGGTTCAAGATCAAACTGGTACAACAGGTAAGTTGATTGACGCCAACGGCAAAGAGTATGGAACTGTTGCCGATGTTACTGCGGGCGTAACCGCCGGAGAAGCTTCCAAGGCTATTGTTGAAGCTTTGAAAGGAACTGGCTTGGCTAATGAATTCAATATTGCAGCACCCAGTGATATTATTACTTTAACTGCAAAAACTGCAGGAACTAGTGCACCAAAAGTTGTTTCTGTTGCTGAAGTTAACAACGGCACTGCAGAATCTCTTAGTGTAAACAATTCCACTGTGGCCACTGATGCTGGTATTTCTATTGCAAATGGCGAAGTAAGTGCTTATGATGGTACATCTGCAACTAAAGCTGAAGATGCAACATTCAGCATTAACGGCAAGAAGTTTGCATTGGTTACCGCTGGTACTGTTGATGCTTCTGTATTTGGAAAAGATGTAACTGTTTTAACAGGCGCAGATCTTGAACATGCAAATTTAAGTCTAATAGAGAAGCAGACTGGTTTAACGATGAAGGCAGAGACTGGAAAAGGTATTCAGTTGTTCGCTGGCACTGCTACTTCTGAATCTGGCGCATTGAAACTACAGATTGGTGCTTCAGCTTCTAAAGACCAGCAGGTTTCTTTGAGCATTGGCGATATGAGTTCCAAAGGTCTTGGCATCAATGGCATCAGCGTAGCGACTCAGGATGATGCTCTGGAATCCATCCAGACAATTGAAGATGCGATCAACCAGGTATCTGGTACTCGTGCTGACTTGGGTGCTTTGCAGAACCGCCTTGAGCACACCGTGAACAACTTGGGTGTGACCAGTGAGAACCTGACCAGTGCCGAGAGCCGCGTACGCGACGTCGACATGGCGAAGGAAATGATGGAGATGACTAAGAACAACGTTCTTACTCAGGCTGCTCAGTCCATGCTGGCTCAGGCCAATCAGCAGCCCCAGAACGTTCTCAAGCTCCTCCAGTAATTTATAATTTTCTTATTGAACTTGATTTAGCTACCCAGCAATGGGGTTGGATAAGGCAGACAGCGAAAGCTGTCTGCCTTATCTTTTTTTATTCATGCACCCGTCCAATGCAAAGCATATACTATTTAATATGCTTAAAAACTATTCACTTAAATATGATAAATTGATAGAAAAAAGAAGCGCATAAGAGCAGCTACCCCTCATACACTCCTTATTCACATTGTGCTTGATTTCTTCCATTTTGCTTGGCTAAATACAGCTTTTTGTCTGCACGTTCTACTAGCATTGCTGGCACCTGATTGGTTTGCGGCTGCATAGTCGCGGTTCCTAGACTAATCGTATGCGCACAAAGATTTTGCTCGCCCACAGCTGAAAACAGCATATCCCCTACACTGGTAACTAGTTTTTTCCCAATCGCTCTTGCTCTCGGAGCATCCAGACCCGGAAGAAGCACGGCAAATTCGTCGCCGCCATAGCGGTAAATAAAATCGGTTACGTGCTGAAGATCCTGCTTGAGCGTTTGCGCCACCGTTTGCAGCATGAAATCTCCGTGGCGATGCCCATAAGTATCGTTATATTCTTTAAACTTATCTACATCCAGCATCATCATGCTCAACCAGCTTTGCTCCCTCACCGCTCGATTCCATTCGTATTGAAGCTGTATATCAAATGCACGCCTATTTGGGATTTTTGTTAAGCCGTCCATTAAACTTAGCTGTTCAATCATTCGTATTTGCTCAATAATATGTATTTGAGTATCCACTCTGGCTAATACAATCGCATTTCTAAACGGGCGTTTAATATAGTCTACGGCCCCTAATAAAAAGCCCTTTTCTTCATCCTCGTCACTTTCAAGTCCAGTAATAATAATGACTGGAATATTGCGCGTATGTTCCAATTGCTTTAGCTCTTTTAAAACATTAAAGCCATTTGCCTCCGGCAGTATAATATCTAGTAAAATCAGGTGTGGTTTGAATGTTGCTATTTTCTCCATTGCATTTTGTACGGTGGATGCAGTTTCTACGGCATACTTTTCTTGAAGTATTTTTCTTAGCAGCGTCTGATTAAATAAACTATCTTCAATAATTAAGATTTTATATTTTTCAATACACTCATCAATCACTATACTTCTCCTCCGCACTTTTTCATTTCCAATACATATTTATTGGAATCAATGCCTTATCTTACCATATTGTAGCAGAAATGAGGGGGCTTCACAAGGAATCTTTCTTATTTTTATAGAAATTATCTTCCTATTATCCTGAAGATAATTCGCTCTTTTCTTTAGCCACACCCTTAAAGGTTGTACAGTATATGTGTCCACCATACAAAAAATCACATATGATGGTATGTACCTTTTTATTAAGAAGGTAACTTTATAGTAAATGAGGGTAGAGTGAATGGCATGTTATGAACCCGAAATGAGAATATATAAAAGCTGCGACCCTTGCTGCTCATGCGAGCCTGTATGCTGTTGTAACCTAATTGGTCCCACAGGTCCAACGGGTCCCACAGGCCCTTCTGGTGGCCCAACTGGTCCCACAGGCCCCACGGGTCCTACTGGCCCGACCGGAGCAATTGGTTTTACCGGTGCAACCGGTCCTACCGGCCCAACAGGTCCCACAGGCCCAACCGGAGCAATTGGTCTAACCGGTCCCACTGGAGCAACCGGAGCTACTGGTGCAACAGGTCCCACAGGCCCAACTGGCCCAACCGGAGCAATTGGTCTAACCGGACCCACCGGAGCAACCGGAGCAACCGGAGCTACTGGTGCAACAGGTCCCACAGGTCCCACAGGCCCAACCGGAGCGGATGGTCTAATCGGCCCAACTGGTCCCACAGGCCCAACAGGGGCAATTGGTGCTACTGGCCCAACAGGGGCAATTGGTGCTACTGGCCCAACTGGTCCCACAGGCCCAACCGGAGCGGATGGTCTAATCGGTCCAACGGGTCCCACAGGCCCGACCGGAGCAATTGGTGCTACTGGCGCGACTGGCCCCACAGGCCCAACCGGAGCAGATGGTCTAATCGGTCCAACGGGTCCCACAGGCCCGACAGGAGCAATTGGTGCTACTGGCGCGACCGGCCCCACAGGCCCAACCGGAGCAGATGGTCTAATCGGCCCAACGGGTCCTACAGGTCCAACCGGTGCTGTTGGCGTAACTGGTCCTACTGGACCTACAGGCCCCACAGGCCCAACCGGTCCTACCGGTCCAGCTGCCGCACTTGCTGGCTTGCTGGTTCAGCTTCAGGGAAGCAGTGGAGACACGGTAGCAGATAATAGCGATGTGATATTTGATACGATAATCAATGCTCCATCGGCAGGTATCACCTATGTTGGCGGAATATTCACCATCCAGCAGCCGGGCAATTACCTTATCAATTGGTGGGTAAATACAGATGGCGCAGGTGCACAACCTGTTGTAAACTTTGGAATTCGTGTATTAAGCGGCAGTATTTTCCCATCTGTCTTTTCCAGCTCGCCGTCTCCAGTAACCACATTACAGCTGACTGGTAGTGTTCTGTTAACCGTTACGGGATCCCCCACTACTTTCTCGCTATTCAACAACTCTGGAGCAACAGTAAACTATGGCACATCACCAGTACAGGCAAACCTTACCATTACAGGCCTTAACACGTAATACAATCTCGTTTTAAAAAAGCCTCCGAATTCTTTCGGAGGCTTCTCGTTTATTCTTCCTGAGGCGTCACATACATGGTGTGGTAATTATCGTATATTACCATGCCGGGTTTTGCTCCAGCTGGCTTGTGCACATGGCGTACCTGTGTGTAATCCACCGGAACCTGAGAAGAAGACTTCCCTTTACTGTGCAGTGCAGCCAAGCGTGCTGCATCCAAGAGCGCAGCTTCTGTGGGAGCCCTTCCATCTGTAATTAAAATCGTATGTGAACCTGGAATGTTTTTGGTGTGAAACCAAATATCGTTATTGTTCGCCAGCTTCAGCGTTAAGCGGTCGTTCTGTTTGTTGTTCCGGCCGACCAAAACCTGAAAACCGTCTGAAACGGTAAATTCCAGTGGCGCCGCTGCTGCTGCAGGCTTTTGCTTACCACCTTTTGGTGTTTTTAAATAGCCCTGTTCTTGCAGCTCCTGACGAACCTCCATTAAATCTCGCTCTGTTACCGCACGGCTTAACTCCTCTAGAACTGAATCTAAATAAAGCAGCTCATGCTGGGCGTGGGCAATCTGCTCTGTAAGCTTCTCTTCTGCTGTGCGAGCTTTGCGGTAATCTTTATAGTATTTCTGTGCATTTTGAGCTGGAGTTAATCGAGGGTCTAACCGAATGCGTATTTTAGGCAGAGATTCTTCGTAGTAGTTTTCCAATTCAACGCTAGACAGGCCGGATTCAATTTGATACAGATTTGCATTGAGCAAATCGCCGCAAATTCGCAGATGCTCGCGTTCTGCACATTGCACCAGTTCCGCCCGCTGTGCATTGATTTTTCTGCTGAGACGGTCTGATATTGTAGTCAAGTGGCGTAACAGATCCTGCTCACGAACTCTCATACGGTCAATGTGATCTCGTTCCTCATAGAAAGCATCCAGCAATTCAGAAGAGCTACTGTATTCTCGTACCACTGCACTGGTACCATATTGCTCTGGGCGCAAAAAAGTAAAGTCCAGCGGCTTTTTATCTGACCCAAGCACAAGGTGCGGCGTACCAGAGCACTGCTCTACCTCTTGCTTCAAGCGGCCTAAAAAGAACTCTAACCGCTCCCCGTGTGTATCTGTCATTTGGTGAAGCAATAGCTGCTCCCCCCTACCTACCCTGTGCTGTATTTCACGGCACACAATCGGTGACACTCCTTGCAAAACGGAGAGGAGCGCCTTTGAGAGCTCCATCTCTTTTGACTGCAATTGCAATGCTGCTATTACCTGCTTTGGTTCAACTTCCAGTAAGCACAATTTCCCCTGAGCAGGAGGAAGTTCGTACCGAAGTCCCGGAAGCACAAGGCGTTCAGAGGTCATTTCGGGGTCTACTCTTTTAAGCGCATCTACAATGCGACCGTCTTCATCTACTAAAATAATGTTGCTGTAACGCCCCATAATCTCTGTTACTACCGTAAGGCGTACGAAATCTCCCAGTTCATTAACTGCATCGAAATCCAAAAACAAGAGTCTTTCTAGCTGCGGCTGACGAATTTGCACAAGTTTCGCTCCAGAGAGTCGTTTCCGCATGAGCATGCAAAGCATGGGTGGCTGTTTTGGATTTTCCGGTACAAACTTTGTAAAATGGATTCGTGCACTATTCGCACGTGCTGAGATTAAAAGCTTAAATTGCTCTGCACGGGTACGAAGAACAAAGACCATTTCTTCCCGGTTGGGCTGGTATATCTTTTCAACCCTTGCACCCTGTGCCGATTGCTCTAATTCCTGCGATATATGTCTTAAAAAAGCTCCGTCTAAAGCCATTGGGGCACCCCCTTACAGGTATTGTGCAGGATCACACAGCACCTTAGATTTTTGAAAATGTACGGTTGGGAATTGCTCCTGCAAATTATTTTTTAAAGGCAGAATCACAACATCCTCCGTGTTAAAATGGCCTGCATCAACGAGTGTGATAAAAAGCTCTTTGGCTAATAGCAATTGATGGTGCTTGGTATCTGCCGTAACAAAGGCATCTGCTCCGGCATTGAACGCATCTTCAAGCAAATCTGCGCCAGCACCTCCGCATAAAGCAACCTTTTTAATTGCTTTGCCGCCGTCAACATATTTTAACCCGGCACAAAACAGGCTCTGTTTAACATACTCCGCAAACTCTGCCGGAGTATATTCTTGCGGGAGTCTCCCAACAAGGCCTTCCCAAAGTCCGTCATTCCCATAGGGCTTGAGCCCTTCTATATCGGTAAGTCCCAGCGCTTCCGCTAGGCAGGTATTTACTCCACCCGGAGCAAAATCTAAATTAGTGTGTGCGCAAATGGCGCCAATGCCAAACTGAGCCAACAGATACGGAACATCTTGAGGACTCATGCGGCGAAGCGGCTGAAAAATAACCGGATGGTGGCTAATGATTAACTCCGCACCAAGCTGTGCCGCTTCATGTACTATCTTTGGAGTAATGTCGAGAGCCAGCAACACAGTTGAAAGCGGAGTCTGCCGTTCCCCTACAAGAAGCCCCACATTATCAAAACCCATTGCGGTATGGAATGGAGCAGAAACATTGATAAAATCGTAAATATCGCCAGAGGTAACCATTTTCATTTTACATCCTCCTTTGGTATAATCTGTTCCAATTGATCTGCTATTTGTAAAAGTCGTGCTGATTTCTCCGGTTCTTTCTCCTTTAAGCCTTGTCCACGAACACGCAGGGACGTGATTTGTTTTTTAAAATATTGACAAGCCGCAGGAGTATTTGGCTGAAGAATACCGATATAAGGGTATAGTTCTCCGGTAACGGCTCGTCCCAGTTGCCATTGCAACAGCATTACACTGTATACATGGCCGCGCGACTCTACCGCTTCTTCCCGTAACACAACGAAACCATTCGTTCGTAGGTACTCCCTTAGCTCTGGAGCACAGGTCATCGGCTGTAAAATCAGGCGACGTTCCTCCTGTTTCACCCACGGTGCGTGCGAAAGGATTTGAGCAATTAATTCGCCGCCCATTCCGGCAATCACAATATCTTCTGCTTCTTCTGGTAAAATCGCTTCTAATCCGTTTGACAAACGAACCGAAATATGTTCTGTTTCATACCGCCTTAAGTTTTCTTCCGCATTTGCGAGTGGCCCACTGCGAACATCTGCTGCCACTGCCGAGCGTATAAGGCCCTGCTTTTCCAGCCAAACAGGCAAATAGGCATGGTCGGTACCAATGTCTGCCAATTTTGCGCCTGGCCTTACAAAATTTGCACATAGCTGAAGCCGTGCATCCAGATGAAATAAAGGTCTGCTCACACAATTCCTCCCCGTTATTCAGTGACAAGGGAGCACAAAAAATCCCCTCTCACCATACAAAACAACCGCCCGGGCAAAGAAACTGCCGGGCGGCGTAAATAGCGGATTCCTTTTGCTTATTTTGCACCTAGGTGTGCGTTCAGCTTGTCCAAAAGAATAGTAGGATCAACACCATGCACCATGCAGGCCTGTTCAATGGATTCACCACGAGAAGCGGGGCAGCCTAGGCAATGCATGCCCATTTCTAAAAAGAAAGGTGCAGTAGTTTCATCTAAATCAAGAATATCGCCAATCACGGTATCCTTTGTAATTTTCACATCTGCCATCATAATATCCTCCGTTTTTTAAACTGATTTTATTATAATACCCGAAAGTAAAAAAATCAATCCCTGCGTCATACTACAAAAAACACCCCCGCGTAAACGCAGGGGTGTTAATCGCTCGCATTTATTAGTCTTCTTCTCTCATTTTTGCAAAGCATTCGCTGCAATAAACCGGGCGATCTTCACGGGGCTTAAACGGAACCTTTGCTTCTTTACCACAAGACGCACAGGTTGCTATAAACATTTCACGTTCTGGCTTCGCCGCGTTTTTGCGATTATCGCGGCAGCTTTTGCAACGCTGGGGCTCATTAACGAAACCCTTAGCAGCGTAAAACTCCTGCTCTCCGGCAGTAAATACAAATTCTGCACCGCACTCTTTGCATATGAGAGTCTTGTCCTCGTACATTTGATGATACCTCGCTTTGAATAAAGATATTTGCCCTTAGACGGATTCGCACCGACTCCTTTGATTACCAACGCTCTACGTAAGCTACCCGGGCATAGTCTAGCTAAAATGGATTTTTAAGTTTTTTACGCACCCTCTGAATCGCATTATCCACTGCTTTTACAGTTACCACTTGTTTTTGTGCAATCTCTTGGTACGTGCAACCATTTAAATATAAAAATAGCACTTCCTGCTCCATTTTAGACAAGCTTTGATTGATACGGGCTCGTAGTCCTTCCAAGTTTTCCCTGTCAATCAACAATGTTTCCGGATTGGCAATTTGATCGGACATAAGCGAAGTTGTCCAGCAGTCATTCTGCTCCGCATCATGAAAAGAAACAAAATTATGTAAAGGTAAATTCTTTCGGCTCAGTGCCGAACGGCACGCCGTTACCATTTGATGATAAATACAAACTCCTGCATACGTTTTAAAACTGGCAGAACCACTAGAACGGTAGCTGTGTGCCGCATGAAGCAGGCCTAACAGCCCCTCCTGGTACAAATCTTCAGCATCAATTGGTACACCTCGGAACGCAGAGGCTTTCCCCCGTATCAACCCTATGTAGCGCGCCGTTAATTCAACGAAAGCATCCATATTCCCTTCGTTTACAAGCTCTGCTACTTGCTGGTCGGAAAGTTCCGGCAATTGATCATACAAAATAAGCACCTCAGGTATCAGTGATTCTTTATGGTTTTTATTTTACACGCTTTTCTCATTAAAGTCAATAAAAATTACAAAATTATTTGTATTTAATTGTAAAAATAGTAATACACGCACAAAATTTTTCTTTTTTTGATAAAATACGATATTTTTAATGTGCAAATTTTTCCCCAATTATGGAAATAGCTTAAAATGCTAGATATAATGTAATGATAATTAGGGGGGATTTTTGTGGTTTCTTTTTTATACAGCCTTGGGCTGCACGGTATGAATGCTTTTTTAGTAAAAGTGGAGGCCGATCTTTCAAATGGGCTTCCCTCATTTGAATTGGTAGGACTTCCCGATGCCGCTGTAAAAGAATCTCGCGACCGTGTTCGTTCCGCACTAAAAAACTGCGGATTTACATACCCGGTTTCTAAAATTACCGTAAATTTAGCACCCGCTGACAAACGAAAAGAAGGGCCAATTTATGATTTACCGGTATTGGCAGCTCTTCTGTATGCTTCCGGTCAACTAGAGGGGAATGTTGGGCACTGTGCCATGGTTGGTGAGCTATCGCTCTCCGGTGAAGTTCGCCCTATAAAGGGAGTTTTACCCATGGCTCTCGCCGCAAAGGAAGCCGGAATCACAGAACTGTTCGTTCCCTCTGAAAATGCGCCGGAGGGTGCTGTGGTAGAGGGACTGCGTGTATACCCGGTAAAGGATGTTTCTTCCTTAGTGATGCACTTAACGGGACAAAACCTTATCTCTCCCTGCACTACCGACCCCTTTACTGGCAGAAATGCCCCTTCTCTCCTCCCCGATTTTGCGGAGGTACGTGGGCAGGAGGCAGCGAAACGTGCCTTAGAAATAGCAGCCAGCGGCAGCCATAACGTTCTATTAATCGGCCCTCCCGGTTCTGGCAAGAGCATGCTCGCGAAGCGTGTGCCATCCATTTTACCAGATATGACCCTCAACGAAGCCATTACCACCACGCAGATTTATTCAGTTGCTGGAACACTTCCAAAGGAAAGCACGCTCATTTGGGAGCGCCCTTTCCGCTCGCCGCACCACACCATTTCCCCTGCCGGGCTTTCGGGCGGGGGAACCATCGTACGCCCCGGAGAAATCTCATTGGCGCATAACGGCGTACTGTTTTTGGACGAGCTGCCGGAATTCCATCGTGATACAATGGAGGTGCTCCGCCAGCCGCTCGAGGATGGAATCGTAACCATCTCAAGAGTAAGCGGCAGTGTTACCTACCCCAGCTCCGTTATGCTGGTCGCGGCTATGAATCCTTGCCCTTGCGGTTACTTTGGTCACCCTACAAGGTCATGCGTTTGTTCCTCCAAGGTTGTAGACCGTTATCTTGGCAAAATCTCCGGCCCACTTTTAGACCGTCTTGATTTGCACGTTGAGGTCCCCCCAGTGGAATTCGATGTTCTTTCTTCCAGCGAAAAAGCAGAATCGTCTGCTCGAATCCGTGAACGAGTTAACGCCGCAAGAGAAAGACAAAACCAACGTTTTCGAGGAACAGGAATCACCTGCAATGCACGTATTACTCCAGATTTACTGCATGAAGCGTGCCAACTGAGCCCCAGTGCCCAAACATTGCTGAAAACCGCATTTGAGCGCATGAGTCTTTCGGCAAGAGCATTTGACCGTGTACTAAAAATCTCTCGTACCATAGCAGATTTAGATAATAGCGATACCATTGAACCGCGCCACGCAGCTGAAGCGGTTCAATACCGTTCACTGGACAGAAAATATTGGCGCAGCCAATGATAACCGTAATATTAGAAAGAATCAAAACTGTGTACCGGAGGATATTTCTCACTGGAAATGAGATTGAATCGAACGACAAGCCAGTGTATAATAGAAGCATCGGAGCTGGCGAAGATGGCTTTGCTCTCTTATCTTATTAAAAAGGTGACTTTTATGAAAACACTGCTGCATACCTGCTGTGCCCCCTGTTCCATTATGTGTATTGAAACACTGCGCAGCGAAGACATTGAACCGGTAGCTTTTTGGTTTAACCCGAACATTCATCCCTATACGGAATATCGAAGCCGCAAAGAGACTTTGGTTCAATACGCAAAGAACATTGAAATGGAACTTATTTTAGAAGGAGAATATGGTCTGCGAGAATTTTTGCACAACGTATCTCCCGATTATGACCACCGCTGTGGGTATTGCTATTCTGTTCGTGCCGATGCCGCAGCCTCCTATGCTGCCGAGCACGGCTATGAAAGCTTTACCTCAACTCTTCTGATTAGCCCTTATCAAAACCATGAGCTGCTGCGAGAAACAATGGAAAGAAGTGCTGAAAAATACGGAGTACAGTTTTTGTACCGTGATTTTCGTCCCTATTTTCGGGAAGGCCAGCAAAAAGCAAGAGAATTGGAATTATATATGCAAAAATACTGTGGTTGTATCTTTAGCGAAGAAGACCGCTATCGCAAGCCTAAGAAAAAGAAAGAAACTGCTATGGCAGATGGAAAGGGCTAAATACATGTATAAAAATGACAATCTGCTTCATGCAATCTGCTCCGGTACTGCAGAACAATATCTCAGCCAAGAAAAATCAAAAAAATGGCTTACCGTTCAATCCTTAGGTGAACTCTTTTTGCCAACTGGCAAAATCGTTGCCAACGACCCCTTATGTCTCTATGAAACAACACCCTTTGAGAGAACCGTTGCACCTGGGAAATACCCAGTGAAATTACATTTGCTTCATATTGATACCGATATACGGGTTGCTTATGCTGAAATTCAATTCAGCAATACCGATCCGGTGTCTTTTGAATTAGCGACACATGCCGGAGAAGATATTACCAGTTTAAATGAAGATGAATTTTATGGCTACGGAGTCGATAGCGGAACAGGCGGTTTCATGGATTATGAAACGTGCATGGAATACGACAAGAAGCTGAAAGCGAGTAAAGATTATTCGTGGTCAGAACTGGATGATATGCTGGAAGAAAGCTATGTGGATACCTATTCCACCGCAAACATTTGCTTACCGGAAAGCGAAAAGAATGTGATTGCGTTTTCCTCCGGATACGGAGACGGAGTTTACCCCTCCTTCTGGGGACTGGATCAAAATAACCAACCCTGCCGCCTCATCACTGATTTTTGTATTTTTGATGATGGTGAAGACGACGAAGATGAAGATGTCGAATCATAAATAAACGAAATGATAATTTCTTTTACTTAAAAAAGACCCGTAAGCAGCCTACACTGCATTTACGGGTCTTTTTGCATTGTTAAATAATAGAAACCTGCCCCATCTGTTTACTCAGATAGGGCAGATTTATCTTTTATTATTGTTCGTAAGGTTGTGCAGAAACAGGGTATTTAAACCCATAAGTGTTCTTTTTGTAGTTGTAGCTGGCACTGTCCGCCTCTGCATAATTGCCAAAGGTAAACACCTTTGCTTCGCCCAAACGGCGGTAAACAAGGCCTGCATATACCTTGCCTCCTGCCTGATTCCAGCGCAGCCACTCGGTAGCAATTGCGTGAGCATCGGTATAGGCTAAATCACGCTGCATGCTTGCGGCATTGTCAAAGCGGACGTAACCAGAACGTGCCCAACCCACGGTTCCATCCGGTACCTGAACCTGGTACCAAACGGATTTTGTAGAAGCCTCTGTCATCGTTTGCAGCACTTGCAGCGAGGTAGAAGCTGCCACCTCCGTTAATCTTCCACCTGCTGAACTGGGGGAAGGATACAAATCAAAGTTTAATGTAGCCGTTGCGGAAAGCGAACCGTAAACCGATGGCGGTGCAACGGAATTAAGCATGATTTCGCGTATGTCAAACGCACTGTTGCCGTTCCAATAGCCCGCTCCTACGTTATAAGAGAAGCTGACCATAGCGTCAAAATTCTGCTGATTTGCCTTTATGTTATTATTGGCAAGGAAGGTGTTAACCGCCTGTGTATAAGAACCATTTACTGAATTCAAAAGCTGTGACCAAGCCTCCGTTTTGGTTTGGTTGTTGTAGAACAGCGTGCCCGCAGGGAAGGTTTGTCCGTAGCCAATGGTAGGAATATTATTGGCCAATGTATCTGGGTAGACCGCTGCGCTATAACCCTCCCACTTTCCAATTAACGTTAACATCTCATTGCTGACGCGTCTATTTTCACGTGATGACGTCGTTTTTTCCTGTGTGCTTACAACATAGCTGCTGGTTGTAACCCCCGTGCTGCTGTAATTAGATCCGCCAGTTGCGGAATAAACTGCTACCTGGTATGTACCGGGTGTAGAGAATGAAACGGCGGTCTTCCAAACACGGGTATTGTTTGGTGCCAAGTTTCCATTGTTGGAGTTCTCTGCGGTAAAGCTGCTTACATCATACGTTTTCTTTGAGCCATCATTCATTGTTACAACAAATCGCACCGAAGAACGGGTATTATCTGTTACTGCTACCAACTCCACCTGCTGACCAATACTTGCTAAGTTTGGCGTAGTATAGGCTGTTTTTACAGGCTCTGCTGCCGTTACAGTTACATT
This sequence comes from Clostridium sp., assembly GCF_032576335.1. Classification (GTDB taxonomy): domain Bacteria; phylum Bacillota; class Clostridia; order Oscillospirales; family Acutalibacteraceae; genus Faecalispora. Next base: position 101,725 of record NZ_JAWFXC010000002.1, on the reverse strand, counting down.
GCAGGTGGCCGTGCTTGAGCCTGCCCGGGCTGTAATAACCGCACTGCCGGGCTGATTGCCGTATATAAAGCCGTTGCTCACGGTCGCCACATTCGTATTGCTCGAGGTCCAAGTAACAGGAGTACCCGAGGGATTCACCGAAGCCGTCACGTAGTAGCTTTTGCCCATAGGTATCGTACCGGATGAATGAGAAATTCGCAGGCCGGATACCGTACTTTCTCCCCCATACAAATATTCAATGTAATCATTTGATAAGTACCCAACCACACCGCTGCTTGTTTTCACCTGCGTCCAGCCCGGGTAAGAAGTCGTATTTAAAACATCAACAACCACGCCTGAGCTCAGTAACGCTAAAATGGAGCAGTTGGTATTGGGTTCTTTGCGTAAATTTACACTGGTGGTCGTTCTGGCACCGGTAATGGTAGAGGAATCATTTCCGCCGGTTCCGTTGTTCCCACTATTTGAATTATTACCATTACTCCCACCGGAACCCGGTACGGTGGCCGATAAAAATGCCGTGTACCCTCCATTGGTTACGGTAATCACTGCTGAACCAGCTGAAACCGCTTTAATCTCATACAGATACCCTCTGGGGTCATTTGCATTTTTTAGCGATACACTCACCACAGAAGAATCGGAGGAAGTTGCAGTAGGATTATTACCTTTTGCAATTCCCTTCGCTAAAAACTGATAGACCTGACCAACCGATGGAAACGAATAGCTCGAGGTGTCTAGCGTTAATGGGCCGGTGTTCCCACCCGTATTACCCGAGTTATTGGAACCTGGTACTGTGGCAGTCATTTGAGCAGACGCATTGCCGTTGCTTACGGTAATTACCGCTGTACCCGCCGAAACCGCCTTAATCTCATAAATATACCCACGGGAATCGTTGGCGTTCTTCAGCGAAACACTCACCACGGAGGAATTGGAAGAAGATACGGTGGGGCTGCTGCCCTTTGCAATTCCTTTTGCCAGAAACTGATATACCTTACCAACCGAAGGAAACTGGTAACTTTTCGTATCTAATGTGATAGCTGCGGTCTGACCACCGGAAGAGGAATTCCCACCAGAGGAAGAATTGCCGTCAGACGGCTTGTTTGGATGATTCCCCAATAAAGAAATAGAACGGGTGGATTCTCCCCAAGCCTTTACGCCCTTTTTCACGGTGATCTTAATCGAGGCGTGCACTCCGGCAACCTCTGCCATTACATAGCAAACGCCCTCCCCTTTTGCCGTTACACGGTACTTGTCCGTACCTGCAACACGGGAAATAGACGCAATTCCAGTTCGGGAGGAATACACTTTCACATCTGCCTGCGTAAGTCCCATTCCCTCTACCTTTGCCCGAAAATCATAGATATTGCCCGGAGCCATAGTATAGCTGCGTGTATCAAGTGTTAACGTGCCATAGGTAGATGAAGATGAGGATCCACTTGAGCTTGAACTGCTGCTACCAGAGCTGCTGGAGCCACCGGAAGACAGAGTAGAGATATATTGTGAGCTGCAATAGCCCTGCGTTCCGTCCTGCAATTTGATTTTGTACCAGCCAGAGGATCCGGAATCCAGAGTTTCTACCGTAGTTCCTTTGCTAATGGTTTTTACAATTTGGTAGTTCGTACCCGGACCAGAGCGAACGTTTAAGCTATCTAACGTTGTGGCTTGCGCCGCCATTGCCACCGGCACCATATGAATAAACGCTGCGGAAGTGATCGCAGCCGATAGTGCAACTGAAAAAATGCGTTTGGTTAGCGCTGTATTCATTCGTTTCATTCTATAAATACCTCTCTGATTCCTAATTAATCTTCTTCCTTATTCATTCGTCCTTCTCTGTATGCAACGTAATTTAGCTCCAATAAACGACATTATAAAATACAGATTCCGGCAAAAAGCCGCTTTCTTTTCGATTATACCGCATGCATTCTTCTTACGCAACCAAAATGAGAAAACTTAAGAATTCTACCAGTCTTAACCAGAAGTTTCAGCAAAACAAAAATCCCTCCCGGTAAGGGGAGGGATTATCTTTACACTATTATTCCAGATTCAGTTTGTTTTTGAGTATATACTTTGTACCGTAATAGAATATAGCACCCAGAACGATGACTGCAATAATCATAACCCAGAGCACCCACTGTATTTGGCCCGCGGGGTTCATTCCGTTGAGAAATTTAAACCAGCCACTTTTCGAGGAAACTTCAATAAAGACTGTCATAATAATCTGCTCGGCTAACCCAATTACGAAGAATGCTCCCAATGCACCGGCTACTCGATGCTTTTGCACCAGATGTCCAATTGCCATTGCAACATACATATTCAAAATAGCAACCAGTATGGAGAGTAAAATGAGTACAATCGACTGAAATATGATTATATAGACCGAAGAATTCATCTTCGACATAACCTCGAGCATTTCGTTCCACATATTGGTAAACTCTCTCAATGATTCTTGATCAAGAGCCAATACCAACACCGAAAATACAGAAACAACCGCACTAGTAATATTCCAAAGAGTTGCTACCAGCAGCTTACTAAGGATATTGGCATCCACACTTACGGGCAGTGTAAACATCAGGTAGCCTTCATCTGTTAAAAGGTTCTTATAAAAACGCTGAATGGTTACCACCAGAGTAATTACGGAGATTGCTACGATAATCGACACATACGCCATCATAGAAATAACCATGGGAGTCTCAAGGGTTTCAGAATTAATTGATATGAACACGCGATTAATCACTGCCATTAAAAACAGCAAAAGGTATAATGGGAGATAAATGCGTGCTGTAGATTTAATCTCAAATTTTAGCAATCGACTCAGCATCGGAACACCTCCCGGAACAACTCATCTACCGATTTATTGTTTTGCTCGCGAATCTCTTCTACGGATGATGTTAACGCGATTGTTCCCTGATTAATAAAAATAATATCATCCAGAATCTTCTCAACATCACTGATTAAATGAGTCGATATAATAACGGTTGCATTTTCACTGTAATTTGAGATAATCGTATTTAAAATATAGTCTCTCGCTGCCGGGTCTACGCCGCCAATGGGCTCATCGAGTAAATAAAGAGAAGCATTACGGCTCATTACTAATATGAGCTGCACCTTTTCTTTTGTACCTTTAGACATAGTTTTCAGCTTGGCATCGCTCTTAATGTCCAGCCGCTGGAACATATCGTACGCCTTCGCCTTATCAAAATCAGTATAAAAATCATCAAAGAAATCTACCAAATTGCGAACGGTCATCCAATCGTTTAAATAGGTGCGTTCCGGTAGGTACGAAACAATCCGCTTTGTTTCAATACCTGGTGCATTTCCATCGATTAACAAATCTCCATTTGTAGGGGTTAATAACCCGTTGCACATTTTAATAAGTGTGCTTTTGCCGCTGCCGTTCGGGCCAAGTAGACCAACAATTCTGCCGCGCCCAATCTCTAGGTTTACACCAGACAGCGCAACTTTACCGGGAAAAACCTTGGTTAGGTTTTTACACTGTAAAATCGGTTCCATTACAACCTCTCCTCCTTCAACTGCTCAAGCAATGTAATCGTTTGCTGGAAGTCGTACCCCAGAGAGCTCATTTTTTCCATGAACTCCTTAATAATGTTCTGTGCTAAAGAATATTTCATGGTTTTAATAGCCTCCTCATCTTCCGTAACAAACCTACCGCTTGTTCTTTGTGAATATAACAACCCCTGTGTTTCGAGTTCCGCAAGCGCTCTTTGCATGGTATTCGGGTTTACAGACGCTTCCGTTGCCATATCTCTTACTGACGGTAGCCGAGAACCTGGTGGGTATATACCAGAAACAATTCTCAGTTCAATCTGTTCTATCAACTGAAAATAAATTGGTCTGTCAGACTTCAGATCCCAATTCATTCTTATTTCACCTCCGTCTGTATTATTGTACTAGTGGATTAATACAATAATACAACTATCTCTTTCGTTTGTCAAGCGCTTCTTTCGGCATTGTTTTAAATTTGCAAATATTGGCAGTACATGCTATAATAATAACAAATTGCGAGAGTGGGCTTTGGTTTACTTTGTGCAGAAAAGCATCGGCTTAGTGAAACCACAAGCAGGGTGTTTTTTTTAAACTTTTTTAATATTAAGGAGATAATTCGAACACATTTTATCTACTGATGTAAGACCATTAACACAATTAATTTAGATAACTTAAAACATTTTAAAACAATGTAGTTTATTGTTTTTATGGAAGAAAAGAATTTGAAATGAGGTATTTTTTCCATGAATGATTTTGTAATTTTAACAGATTCCTGCTGTGATCTTCCTGCCGATTTAGCCCGAGAATGGGAGCTTGAGGTGTTACCTCTCTCCGTACATTTAGGGGAACAAGAATTTTTGAATGATTTGGATGGCAGAAGTATTAGCTTTCATGAGTTTTACGAACAATTAAGGCAAGAGGCTTTGTGCACGACTGCCGCTGTTAATATGGGAACCTTCCAGCAGAAAATGGAAGCCCTGCTCAAACAGGGAAAGGATGTACTTTGCATCCTTTTTTCTTCCGGGCTTAGCAATACTTACAATGCCGGGCAGCTCGCGGCAAAGGAGCTCGTGGAGAAATACCCCGAGCGCAAGCTCTACACGGTAGACAGCCTTTGTGCTTCCTTGGGGCAAGGCCTGCTGATTGCCCATGCTGTTAAACTGAGAAAGAGCGGGAAAAGCATTGATCAGGTACGGGATTGGATAGAGGAAAATAAGCTCAAGCTGTGCCATTGGTTTACGGTGGATGACCTCAACCATTTAAAAAGAGGTGGCCGTGTATCTTCGGCAACCGCTTTAATTGGTACGGTATTGGGAATCAAACCGGTTTTACACGTAGATGATGAGGGACACCTCATTAATGTAGGCAAAGCACGCGGTCGCAAGGCTTCGCTGAGTGCTCTGGTTGACCAAATGGAAGAAACCATTATTGACCCCGAAAAGCAAATGATTTACATAAGCCACGGAGATTGCTTGGAAGACGCCGAATGGGTACGTGATGAGATTTTAAGGCGTTTTCATGTAAAAGAAATTCTCATTAATTATGTTGGTCCGGTCATTGGAGCGCATTCTGGCCCCGGAACCGTCGCATTGTTTTTCCTTGGTATTCACCGCTAAGCATTTCGCGTAGATGATAAGAAGATAAAAAAAGAACCTGCAAATAGCAGGTTCTTTTTTTATCTTCAGGCTCTTTGTCCTACATTCTTCTGTTTTGTAACAAAGTAAACAATAAAACCAACCACAAGACCAGCCGCAAGCGGTATTACCCACCCCATGCCTAGCGAGAAGAATGGAAGTGATTCACGGTAAAAGCCCAAAATCGTCTTAACGGTAGGCTGTTCTGTAAGCTGCTTTGGCAATGCCGCAAGAAAATCCCCCACACCGGCAAACAGCGTGAAAATGGTTGGAATGAGGTACACACAACGCCGGTTATGAAACAGAGGGCTTAATATCCCAAGCAGTATCAGCGAAATAGCAAGCGGATACAGGAACATCAGCACGGGGATGGACAAAGAGATAATCTGCGTAAGACCAATATTTGCAATAAGCAGCGATACCAGCGTAAACAATATGGTATAAGTGCGGTAGCTTAGGCGATTCGGGAACAGCTCACAGAAGGTTTGTGAGCAAGCCGTAATAAGACCAATGGCAGTTTTTAGGCAGGCAACGGTTACGATGATTGCCAAAAGCACACTGCCTGCGGTACCAAGGTAATAGTTTGCGATTTGTGCCAACGCAATTCCACCGTTTTCAGACACAGCAAACTTACTGGCACTGGTTGCACCCATATAAGCCAAAAAGGCATAGATTAAGCCCATTAAAATCACACTGACTGCACCCGAACGAATGGTATCGAGCGCTATGCCGCGTGGGCTTTTCACACCTAGCTCTTTCAGGCTGTTCACAACAATAATACCAAACGCCAAAGAGGCAAGTGCATCCATGGTGTTATAACCTTCCAAAAATCCTTTAAAAAAGGGAGACGCCGCGTATGGCTCTGCAACAGCGATTTGGCTTACGGAGCCCATGGGGGAAACAACACTCAAAACAATTAAAATAGCTAGAACTGCTAAAAACAATGGATTTAGCACCTTGCCTACCCACATTAAAAGCTTGTTGGGACGCATAGAAAACGCCAGAGCCACAGCAAAAAACACGAAGGTAAACACAGCCAGGCCCAGTTGGTGTACTTCCTGCGGTAAAAATGGAACCAGACCAATTTCATAAGACACCGTAGCAGTACGTGGCAACGCAAAGAACGGGCCAATGGTTAAGTACAGCAGTATTGTCATTACATAGCCGTAAACCGGGTGAACCCGCCCGGCAAGATCAAACAAACCTGAACTGCCGGAAATTCCAATTGCAATGACGCCAAGAAAGGGCAAACCGATTGCCGTAGCCAAAAAGCCAATGGTAGCCAGCGGTGTGGATGCTCCAGCAAGCTGCCCCATATGAACTGGAAAAATGAGATTACCGGCTCCAAAAAATAAACCAAACAGCATAGAGCCTACCAACAGATAGGATGAAAAAGACAACTTTTTATCCATGTTATTAACTCTTCCCCTCAATATTAAATCTCTTATAAGTGCAAATCAGCAATTAAGCACCCTTTATTTTATTTCGTCCTGTTACAATTTAACTTTATACTCTGCCAACCACTCCGGCCGAATTTCTTCCAGAATCGCCTGGGGTACACGGTATGCCCAAGGGTTGCGCTGAAGCTTTAACGATTCAATGGTTCGGTGCAGCTTTTCTTTGGTAATATTATCTACCTCACCTGCAATTAAATCGTGGTAATCTTTGGGAGAGGTAAACTGAAGCATATACATAAAATCTGCCCACTCAGAATACTCCGTGAGCCAAACATTTTCTTTGGGAACTTTTAAAATTAATTTAACGCTATTTGAGGTACTTCCCCCGGTATTTTTACGGTGGAACCTTAAATTCCCAAAAATGGGGCATTCGCAGTTCAGGTTTAGCATGTCGACTAAACAATCATATGCATGCCCGTACTTTTGGCTGCGGTGGGCACGGTGCACTTCGCCGGACTTTAGTATTCGAAGCACTCTTACAGATTGGTAAGTGTATATAATCACTCACGATCCTCCTTACAATATGGTTCAGTAGCCCATCGGTATAACAACTGTTCACTTTCTGAAACAGCCGGGTCATACAAGAATTTATGAAGCAGCTGGTCGTTTTCGAAGCCAGTATCTTTATAATATGCTTCTGCAATAGCGCCGGTAATACACGCCACCGTATCGGTATCGCATGTAATGCTAAGCACATTGCGAATGCTGCTTTCCCATGAATCACTTTCCATGAAACAGCGGATGGCTAGCGGTACCGAGCCTTCACAGCTCATGTCAAATTTAGAAAATGGTCTGTACATAAACAACCGACGGTTCAAAGAATACCCGTATCGGGAAGAAATCTGTTTTTTTATCTCCCTTTTAGAAAAACCATTTCTCGCTAAAAAGACACTAACTGCCACCGCCTGCGCTCCGGCAATTCCCCTCGGGTGGTTGTGGCTGCACTCAGCGCTCTTTTTTGCCTCAAGCTCCACTTCCTCCAGCGTATTAAAATACTCTCCCACAAAGCTTACCCTCATTGCAGAACCATTGCCATGGCTTTGGTAAGGGGAATGCAGGTGATCACATATCCATTCTTTAAACATAGGCCCATACCCCGCATAAGGGTAACGCTTGCCAAATAATACATACGCATCGCGATAGGAGATTTTATTTAAAATAGCGTACTTGGTTGCCACCGTCATTACAGTATCATCCGTATAAAAACAGCCATTTTCAAACAGAGAGATTTTCTTGTGATTAAACCCTTTGGGTTTGCTGAATTCATAACGGGAACCTGCGATATCGCCCAGAAGAGCTCCATCCAAAGATACCCCCCCTTTTTCCACGATTTGTACAAGAGATAAATTGCACATACCCGAACAAATCTCTAATTAATTCTCTTTTTTCTTTTTCATCCATTGGTAAACGGGCAAACCCAAGAGGGTAATGCCTAACCCGATGATTGAACGCAACGGGGCATCCATTAGTGTGCTGATTAAAATATAAATGCCGCCTACTGCACCGATAATCGGGGTAACGGGATACAGGGGAACTCGATAATTCCCCTCCTTGGGCTGCTGTTTTTTACGCAAAACAAATACACCCAATACGCCCATAGTAAAGAATATCCACAACACGAACACCAATAAATCAGTGAGAGTATTAAACGTTCCCGAAAGAATATAAACCAGTGCCAGTACACTCTGGAATATCAGGGCGTTTGCAGGGGTACGCAGCTTGGGGTGAACTTCTCCCAGGATTCTTGAAAATGGGAGCTGTCCTCTCTCGCCCATTGCCTGAGGTACTCGAGCCGCTGTCATCAAATAGCCATTGAGCGCACCGAAAACCGAAATCATAATGCCTGCGGTAATAAATGAGGCTCCACCTTCTCCAAACAGAACATCTGCCGCATCGGCTCCCGGCGTGGGAGAAGATACAATCTGCTCGAGTGGCAGTGCACGAAAAATTGCTAAATTAAATAGAGCATACACTACAATAACAAACAGCACTCCAATGGAAATGACCTTTGGTAGAGTTTTGGATGGATTTTTCAGCTCCCCAGCCATATTGGTTACACCAATCCAGCCATCGTAAGCCCATAAGGTACCTAAAATGGCGGCGCCAAAGCCTGCGCCTTGCAGCGCCTGCTGGGTAGAACCTGCAAATCCCGGAATACTGGGAGAAAGCAGACCTACCCCAATAATGGCAACAATGGGAATCAACTTACCGACCGTTGCAAGAGTCTGAATAATGCCACCGCATTTGGTAGATAAAATATTCATAACCAAAATAAAGACCAAAACACCTGCCGCCAAAAGCTTTTGCTGTACGCCGCTGATCGGAATAAAATAAGCAGCATAAATGGAAAACGCAATTGCCTGTGCCGCAACCGATGCCGGGTACGAAATGACCGTTTGAACCCAGCCAAGCATAAACCCGGCTCTTTCATCGTAGAGCTCTTCCAAATAAGTATAAAGCCCACCCGATTTGGGAATCGCCGATGCAATCTCGGCAACCGAAAGTGCCGAAGCCAGCGTGATGATACCACCCACTACCCAAGCAGCAATACTCATAGCTGGGCTGCCTGCATTGTTAAGAACAATGCCAGGTTTTAAAAATATGCCGGAACCGATGATCATACCCACAACGATTGCCATTGCTTCTACAATCGTTATTGATTTTTTTAATGTGTTTTTTTCCATAGATGTTCCACAATCCTTACTATTCTCCAATTTTGCTAACCTAGAGCAGAACATAATCAGGTTCCTTCTGCGCTACAACCTCACTATCCTGCGATTCTGTACTATTATACACGCTGCTGAAAGAATAGAAAAGCATTTTTTCTCTCATATACTAATCTCGTTCCTACAAAGAAACAGCAGCACTTCGGCCAAAAAACGGCTGTTGTGCTGCTGAAAGAAAATTCTAAAAAGTAAAAATTTATGTTTTTCATCGACAGTATCAATGAACCACCGATTTACCAATAAATTTTATTCACTTTTATTTCTTTATAACGAGCGGTGTTATTATTTCAGTTCCCAAAAGAAATTATTTTGCTACAATATTTACCAACTTACCCGGTACATAAATTTCTTTTACAATCTGCTTGCCGGCAAGTTCCGCCGCAATTTTTTCTTGCTCTTTTGCTGCCTGAATTGCCTGCTCTTTTGTATAATCTACGGGAATTTCAATGCGGGCGCGAACCTTGCCGCTCACCTGCAAAGCAATTTCGACCGTGCTCTCTTGGCATTTTGCTTCATCGTACTTGGGCCAGCTTTGCTCTGAGGCAAAACCAGAACCAAGCTTTGCCTGCTCCCAAACTTCTTCGGTAATATGCGGCGCAAAGGGATTCAAAAGCAAGGTAAATACACGCAGCTCTTCGTGGTTAATCGAACCTGCGTCGTAAATCTCGTTAATCAGAGCCATTAAAGCAGCGATTGCGGTATTAAACTTGAGGCCCTCAACATCTTCGCCGACCTTTTTGATCGTTTTATGGAACGCATGCTCCAACGCAGGAGTGATTTTATCTCCCGGAACCATGCGCTCAGCTAAGGCATAATAACGCTCTAAGAAGCGACGGCTGCCTTTAATACTGGCGGTATTCCATGGTGCGGCTTTTTCAAAGTCACCAATGAACATTTCATATAGACGCATGGTGTCAGCACCATACTCGTCCACAATCACATCCGGATTCACAACGTTGCCGCGGGATTTGCTCATTTTCTCGCCGTTTTCGCCCAAAATCATACCGTGGCTCGTGCGCTTGGCATAAGGCTCAGCAGTGGGAACCACACCAATGTCATATAAGAATTTATGCCAGAAACGGCTGTACAGCAAGTGAAGCGTTGTGTGCTCCATACCACCGTTGTACCAATCAACCGGTGACCAATACTCCAGTGCCTCTTTGCTGGCCAAAGTCTCTGCGTTGTGGGGGTCCATATAGCGCAGGAAATACCAGGAAGAGCCTGCCCACTGGGGCATGGTATCTGTTTCGCGCTTGGCGGGGCCGCCGCAGTGCGGGCAGGTCGTGTTTACCCAGTCTGTCATATGTGCCAGCGGTGATTCTCCGTTGTCCGTTGGCTCATAGGATTTTACTTCCGGCAGAGTTAAGGGAAGCTCGCTTTCCGGCAGACCAACATAGCCGCATTTATCGCAATGCACAATCGGGATAGGCTCGCCCCAATAACGCTGGCGGGAGAATACCCAGTCGCGCAGCTTAAAGTTCACCTTCTGCTCGCCAATGCCCTTTTCAGCAAGATACTCGATGATTTTCTTTTTGGCTTCATCTACTGACAAACCGTCCAAAATGCCGGAATTCACCATAATGCCGGTATCACAATCCGTGAACGCTTCTTCCTCTACATTGCCGCCTTTTACGACTTCAACAATGGGAAGGTCAAACTTCTTTGCAAATTCCCAGTCGCGGGTATCGTGGCCGGGAACCGCCATAATGGCGCCGGTACCATAAGAAACCAGAACATAATCGGAAATAAATATGGGAATTTCTTTCCCCGTAAGCGGGTTCGTTGCCGTTACGCCCTGCAAACGAACGCCGGTTTTCTCTTTTGCTACTTCGGTTCGCTCAAAGTCGGATTTCTTCGCCGCTGCCTGCTGGTAAGCGTGAATTTCGTCCAGATTTTGCAGGCTCTCTGCCCATGTTTCCAAGAAAGGATGTTCGGGAGAAAGCACCATATAGGTAGCACCATAAAGTGTGTCTGGTCGAGTGGTATAAATGGTCAACTCTTCTCCATGGCTGGTACCAAAGCGAACCTCAGCACCGGTGGAACGGCCAATCCAGTTCCTTTGCTGTGCCTTTACACGGTCGGGGTAATCCACCAAATCCAAATCGTCTACCAAACGCTGTGCATACTCGGTAATTTTGAGCATCCACTGCGATTTCACCTTGTGAACAACCTCACTGCTGCAACGCTCACAAACGCCGTTTACAACCTCTTCGTTTGCCAAAACACATTTACAGGAGGTGCACCAGTTAACAGACATCTCTTTTTTATACGCTAAACCACGGTGAAACATCTGCAAGAAAATCCACTGGGTCCATTTATAATAGGATGGGTCCGTTGTGTTGATTTCTCTGGACCAATCGAACGAAATGCCCAGTGCTTGAAGCTGCTGCTTAAAGCGGGCAATATTTTTCTCGGTTACAATTGCCGGGTGAACATGGTTTTTAATCGCAAAGTTTTCGGTTGGCAAGCCGAACGCGTCCCAGCCAATTGGGTACAGTACATTATAGCCCATCATTCTGCGGCGTCGCGACACAATATCAAGCGCTGTATAAGAGCGCGGGTGCCCAACATGCAGCCCCTGCCCTGAAGGATACGGGAACTCAATCAACGCGTAAAACTTCGGCTTCTCCGTAGTGGATGAAGCATGAAAAATCCCTGCTTCTTCCCACTTTTTCTGCCACCGTGCCTCAACCGGCTTATGTTCGTATTTCACTTGGTGCTCCCCCTTATTCCGCTTGGTTCAAAAAATCCAAATCGATCGATTCTGCGTCTTTCCACAGGCGGTCTAAATCATAAAACTGGCGTGCTTCGCCAGTAAATACATGAATTACAACATGGCCGTAGTCCAGAAGAATCCAAGCATTGGAGCGGTAGCCCTCTACGTGGTCTGCCATAATTCCATTCTCTTTAAGCTGGAACTCCACTTCGTCCGCCAAAGCCTTTACATGCGTGCTGCTCGTACCTGTTGCCAACACAAAATAATCTGCCAGAACAGAAAGCTCTTGAATACCAAGCACCTTAAGTTCATCGGCTTTTTTGTTGTCTAAAATAACTGCGGCCTTTTGGGCCAGCTCTAATGCCGTCATCTGGTAACCACCATTTCTATAATCAAATTTGTATTACTTGCCGCGTGCAACAATCTCTGCGTTATATGCGGCTAAACTATCGGGATGAATCGGTTTTTGATTCTGTGATAAATCTTGTATGGTAAAAATAAGCCCTGCCATTACGGCGTCCTGTAAGCCGTGGTGTGCTGCCTCACGCAGCTCTTGCACACCTTCGTAATCACGTTCATCCGAAATAAAATCTGCCACAAACACGATTTTTTCAAGAGCAGACATATTGGCTCGACCGGTGGTGTGGTAACGCACCGCGTTGACCACCTCTGCATCCTCAATACCCAGAACGTTTTGAAGGTACGCTGCGCCAGCCATCGCATGCCAAAGCTTTGGTGCAGAGCGCTCCACATCTGTGAGCATTATACCAGAGCTTTCCATGATTTTCAACTGCTCCTCGGGTGGGGATTCCTTCATAATATCGTGAAGAATACCGGCTAATCTAGCCTTTTGCGGGTCAGCACCGTTTTGTACTGCAAGCTCCTCTGCCGCCTTTGCAACATTCATGCTGTGTACAAAGCGCTTCTCCGACAGACGGCTGCGAACCATTTCTTCATACTGTTTTTCATCCATTGGAATTCCCCCCGTATAAATGATGCTGCAAAATATAGTCCTCCACAGCCGTTGGTACCAAATTAGCAATCGGTAGACCCTGCTTGACACGCTCCCGCACCAATGTAGATGAAATCGGCAAAAGCGATAACTCCTCCACATGTGTTTTTGCACCCAGAGCATTCAGCTTTTCAGCATACGACAAAAGCTCATTTCTACCGTTTTCATCCCGTGGAACCGCACACATTCGTGCCAAACGGAAGAGGTCTTTGTACTCCCGCCATTGTTCCAAGGTTAAAAACATATCGGCCCCCATCAAAAGGTAAAGCTCGGTATCTGGATAAGCAAGGTGAAGCTGGCGGAGTGTGTCTACCGTATAGCTTGGCCCCTTGCGGTGCAGCTCTATGTCTGACACCTCAAGCCCATGTGGCTGTGCTGCCAAACGGCACATGGCAAGGCGGTCGTTTGCGTTTGCCAAATCTTCTGCGGCCTTGTGTGGCGGCACAAGAGACGGCACCAGCATTACACTATCAATCCCCAATCGTTCGCGAAACCCCTGCACCAAATGCAAATGCCCGTTATGAATTGGGTTAAAGGTACCGCCAAAAATCGCCAGCTTTTTCATGGGTACTTCTGTTTTTAAACACAACTCGATTCCGCTCCTTTACTTTTCCCTGTAATGAATGGGAAAAATTCAGTTCTAAAGATAAAATCAAGTATTCTGTGACCCATTATTTTCTAGGAGCTCTTGGCAGAACAATTTTGGGCTCCTTGTGGTTTTTACGGTAGAGAACAAACTTGCTGCCAATCACCTGTACCACTTCTGCGGAAAGGGGACCCGCAAGCTCATCCGCTGCCTGGCGGGCGGTCATACCGGCGCTTTCCAGCACCTTGCCCTTAATCAGTTCACGAGCGGTGAGCGCATCGTCTGCCTGCTTTTCAATATCGCTGCTCATTCCGTCCTTGCCAATCATTAAAATCGTGTCAATCGAGTTTGCCAAAGAACGAAGATGCGCCCGCTGCTTACTAGTAATCATTCTATATACTCCTTTATTTTAACCGTTTTTCTTCCAATTTTCCAGTTCCTGCGCTAATTTTGATAGCGCAAGTCCGCGATGGCTGATGCTGTCTTTTTCTTCTGCCGTCATTTCCGCATAGGAACGATCCCCTACAAGGAAAACGGGGTCGTATCCAAAACCGCCCTCACCTGTTGGCCCGTAAGCGATTTTGCCCTCACAGGTTCCCTCAGCGGTAATTACCTTACCATCCGGGAACACACAGCAAACGGCACTTGCGAAACGTGCAGTCCTTTTTTCTTCAGGAACTGCCTCAAGCTCGTTTAACAGCTTTTCATAACGCTGTTTGTCGGTTGCACCCTCGCCCGCATAGCGTGCAGAATACACACCGGGTGCGCCGTCAAGTGCGTCTACCATAAGGCCGGAATCGTCTGCAATGGCAGGCATACCGGTTTCTTTGCAGGCAGATTCCGCTTTGAGCAGAGCGTTTTCCGCAAAGGTAGTGCCGGTTTCTTCTACCTCCGGCAAATCCTCGCGAATCATCGCCTCAAAGCCCAGGGGCTCTAAAATACGCTTTAGCTCTTTTAGCTTTTTTGCATTGTGTGTTGCAATTACAAATGTCATTCTTCTTCCCTCTCAAACAATGCCGCCGCGAAATCATCCGCCTCAAACGGCTGCAAATCATCTATTTTTTCACCAAGACCAATGAGCTTTACCGGCAAACCCAGCTCCTGCCGAATAGGCAGCACCACACCGCCGCGAGCGGTACCGTCTAGCTTTGTGAGCACAATACCCGTAAGACCCGCTGCATTCTGGAACTCCCTTGCCTGATTCACAGCGTTTTGCCCGGTTGTTGCGTCGAGCACCAAGAGAACCTCTTTGTCGCACTCCGGCAATTCACGGTCAATGATTCGGCTGATTTTAGAAAGCTCATCCATCAAATGCTTTTTGTTGTGCAGACGGCCGGCGGTATCGCAAATCACCACATCCATGCCGCGCGCCTTGGCAGCCGCAATGGTATCAAATACCACAGCCGCAGGGTCAGAGCCCTCTGCGTGCTTTACCATCGGCACATCGGCACGGTCTGCCCACACCTGAAGCTGGTCGATTGCCGCCGCACGGAATGTATCTGCCGCACCGAGGATGACCTTCTTCCCCTCACGCGAAAGCTTAGCGGCAAGCTTGCCGATGGTAGTTGTTTTACCTACGCCGTTCACACCGATGATAAGAATAACCGACGGCCTTGTGTTAAGCTGCAGTTCTTCCCCACCGCTAAGCATTTCAGAAACGATTTCACGCAGCAGGCCGTGCACCTCTGCCGGGTTGGTAACGCCGTTCTTTTTAACGCGAACGCGCAGCTCTTCACAAATCTTAGCAGAAGTTGCGGCACCAACATCCCCCATAATCAGCAGCTCTTCCAGCTCTTCAAACAGCTCTTCGTCAATTTTGGTAAAGCTGTTGAGCATGGTGTCGATTTGCCCGGTAATGCTGTCTCGCGTTTTCTTTAGTCCCTCTTTGATTTTATCAAAAAATCCCATCGCAAACTCCTTTTACATGCACTTTGGTATTGGTCTTGTATTTCTTAGTTTGTAGTCAACACACGGTAAAATAGCTGTTTCAAACTTACAGCATCTTGTGTGCCATTATCCGATACCAAGCTTCTGCTCCATTTCAGATGCACGAAGCTCAAGCAATTTGGAAACGCCTTCGTCCTGCATGGTAACCCCATACAGCACATCTGCTTCTTCCATTGTACCACGGCGGTGTGTAATTACTATGAACTGTGTGTTTTGATTCATTCCACGCAGGTAGCCCGCGAAACGGTCAACATTTACGTCATCAAGAGCAGCCTCAATTTCATCGAGCACACAAAACGGAGGTGGATTGACCTTCATAATCGCAAAATAGAGTGCGATGGCAACGAGTGCTTTCTCACCGCCGGAAAGGGACTCTAAATGTGCAACAATTTTGCCCGGCGGCTGAACTGCAATTTCGATTCCAGACGTAAGCACATCCTCCGGCTGGCTAAGTGTGAGCTCGGCAGAGCCTCCCCCAAACAGCGAACGGAACGTCTCTGAAAAATGCTGCCGAATCTTCTCAAACCGTTGAAGGAACAGCTCCTGCATTTTTTGAGTCAGCTCACTGATGAGTTTTCGGAGTTCATCGCGAGATTTCTCTACGTCGCCGATTTGTTCCTTCATAAACTCATAGCGCTCGGCAACCTCTTTGTATTCTTCCATGGCCGCCACATTCACCGTACCCAACGCCTTTATTTTGCCTTTGAGCTCATTGAGGCGGCGCTTAGCAACAGAAACATCTTCTAAACGCGGGCAAATTTCTTCTGCTTCACGCCGGGTTAATTCGTATTCTTCCCATAAGCGAGAAATAATTTCATCGTATTCCTTTTGCACATTGGCACGCCGTTCCTCCAACCGAGCCATTTCTTGCCCAATGGTATCGCGCGAGGAAGATTGCTCCCGCTCTAGCGAACGAAGCTGCGACGCCTTTGTTTCATATTCTGCCCGCTGCTTCGCGATTCCTTCCACGCTTTCACGAGAGACTACGGCGGTATTTCGCAGTTCTTTGGCTTGCAGGCGAAGCTGTTCTGCCTGCTCCTTTATTTCACAGTCTTTATCACCAAGCTGTGAAAGTTCTTCATTTAAGCGCTGTACCACACCAGAAAAGTTTTGGCGGCGGTTCTCAAGCTCCACCGCAGCGGCGGCAAGTGCTTCTTTTTCTTTTTGGGCTGAAAGCACCGTCATGCGAGCTTCCTGCAACGCATCCGTCAGTGCTTGGTAACGTTTCTCCAGCTCTTCACGGTCACCGGTGATTTGGCTTACGCTCTCTTTCAGAGTAAGAATTTGCTCTTCTAGCGCTTTGGCTTCACGAAGAGCCTGCTCTTTTTGTTCCTGAAGCTGCGTTAGCCTTTGTTCGGCTTGCTTTTGTTCTTTTACAAGCTCATTCGCGCCGTTCTCCAAAGACTGCCGCTCCGCTTTAATGCGGCCATGCTCGGCCTGCAAATGCACACGGTCTTCCTTTGCGGTGCTCAGCTCTGCCTGTGCGGCAACGAGCGATGCCTGTGCGGAAGAATACTCTGCCTGTGCGGCTTTGAGTGCGGCTTCCGCTTCCTCCGCCTTTTGAGAAAGCAGCAAAGCTTGCTTTTTTGCTTTCTCCATCTGTGCGGCACGGCTTAAAAGCCCTGCATTTTTTGCAAGCGAGCCGCCGGTGAGTGAACCACCTGCGTTTACTACCTGACCATCCAGTGTTACCACACGGAAGCGGTAGGAATAACGCTTAGCAATGGCAACGGCACTGTCGAGATCTTCCGCTATGACAATTCTACCCAGTAAAGAACGCATGATTCCCGCGTATTTTGCATCGCAGCCGCAAACGGAAAACGCAACACCCACAAACCCAAGGCAATCGGCAAGTCCTTGCTCCTGCAACAGATTCCCGTGGATTGTGGAGATTGGCAGAAAGGTCGCACGGCCAGAATCCTTTTTCTTGAGCAGCTCAATGGCTCGCTTGGCATCCTGCTCTGTTTCCACTACAATGTTTTGCATGGAGGCACCCAGCGCTGTTTCAACCGCTACGGCATATTCGGCAGGCACCTGCAACAAGCGGGAGACTGGACCATGAACACCACTGAGGCTACCATGGCCAACTTCTTTCATCACCGTTTTTACGCTGTGAGCAAAGCCCTCCAGATTTCGCTCCATCTCTTCAAGGAGTTTAACTCGCCTTGCTTGCTCTCCGGCATCCAGCCGAAGCTGCTCACTGTTTCGCCTAGCTTCTTCCAAGCGCTTTTGCCGGGAATCGAGGCGCATTTCGAAGCCGCGTGTCGTATTGGTCAAGGCTGCAATGGCATCCTCTGCTTTTTGCAAAAATGCACTGCACTCCTGCTCCTTTGCTTCAAGCTCCTGCTTCAGCTTTTCCCTGTTTTCCAGTGCCTGCTGCACAGTGGTGCGGCGCAATTCAATTTCGGTAACTGCCGTAACTGCCGTCATTTCGCGTATTTTTACCTGTGAAACGTCTGCGGTAAGCTGCGCAAGTAAGCGGGTCTGCTCCTCCATTTGGCCGGAATACTGCTCCATAGAGCCTTTTAGTTCCTCCAGCCGTTTTGAAACAGCCTCTACTTCTTCTTGCTGCGCCTGTACAAAGCGGTCTTTTTCCAGCATCTCGCTTTGTTTGTCATCCATTTCTTTGCGCAAATCTTCATCGGAGAGAGAGGATTGCTCCAGCTCCTTTACAATACGCTCCTGATTCTGCCGATTATGTTCTCGGTCGTTTTCTAATACGGCCGCCTCGCCGTCCTTTCGGGCAGCTTCCTCCTCCTTGGCGGAAGCGAGGGCTCTCGCCTCATCCATACGGGAGGTACAGGCATTCACTGCCTGATAATTTTCTTCTATCTGCCGTTCAATTTCAGTAGCCTTTTTATCGATCTCTTCCTGCTGGCTGCGCGCCAGTAAGAGCTTATCCTCATAGTCCCGCAAAATCTGGCCGGAACGCCCCAAAGTGTTAAGCCATAGCCCAATTTCAAGCGTGCGCTTTTCCTCGGAATACTCTAAAAACTGCTTTGCTTTTTCCGCCTGCTCTCGCAGAGGGCCAACTCGAGCTTCCAGTTCTGAGAAAATATCGTGCAAGCGCACCAAATTCTCTTGTGCCTGCTGGAGGCGCCTTTCGGACTCCCCCTTGCGGTAACGGAAGCGGGAAATTCCCGCGGCTTCCTCAAAGATTTCGCGCCGGTCTTCACTGCGGGCTGCAACAATACTATCGATTTTGCCCTGCCCAATCATCGAATAACCATCTCGCCCCATGCCGGTATCCATAAAAAGCTCATGAATATCGCGCAGGCGAACCGTGTTTTTATTGAGCATATATTCGCTCTCACCGGAACGGTAATACCGGCGGGTAACCGCAACCTGGTCACTGTCGAACGCAAGCTGACGGTCGGTATTGTCAAAGGTGAGGGTTACTTCAGCATAGCCTTGCGCTTTGCGCGCATGAGTACCGCCAAAAATAACATCCTCCATTTTGGAGCAACGGAGCACACGGGCTGACTGTTCCCCCAATACCCAGCGAATGGAATCGCTAACATTGCTTTTTCCACTTCCGTTCGGCCCTACAACCGCAGTAATACCGCGGTCAAACTGCAATACGGTTTTATCGGGAAAGGTTTTAAAGCCTTGCAGCTCCAAAGACTTTAACAGCACTCGTGTTCACCTGCTTTCACTTTGAAGTAAGGAATGTACGATAAACTCTGAGGGGAGTACCGAAGCATCCGGTGCAATTTTTGCTATGTAGCCTAGCCTGGCAAGCTCCTGTAAATTACACCGGCTCTGCCCCACTGCTTTGGAAACCCACTGCGGTGATACATGAATTTCGACACAGCCCGGCAAAATTCGCTTCTGCTCTAGAAAAACAAGGAGTCGGCGTAAAAAGAGCCTGCTTTCGCAAAGCTCACGAAACGCTGGGTGCCACGGCCCTGCAATTTGATTTTGCTGCATTTCAGGCGAGCTGTGAAGCCCTAGGCGAATCACCGGAATAGAGTGCTCATGAAATAACTCGAGCAGCTCACAGCATAGCTCCACCGTATCCTCCAAATTCATTGGATGATACTCACCGGAGCGGTAGCGTTTTGCCAGCTCCGTACCGTTCATTACAATCGTTGGGTAAATGCGAACACAATCCGGTTTTAGTGCTGCAAATGCCTGCGCTGTTTGCAGTGCACCGGCGGCAGTATCCCCCCAAAGCCCGGTCATCATTTGCAGGCCAAGAGAAAAGCCTGCGCTGTGTATCATACGGGATGCCGCACATACCTGCTCGGCGGTATGGCCTCTCCGGTTCATTTGCAGCACGGTGTCATCCATGCTCTGTGCGCCAAGCTCAATCATTTTCACGCCATAATGCTTGAGCAGTGCGAGCACCTCGTCATCAATTGCGTCCGGCCGGGTAGAAATTCGAATACCCGAGAAAACTCCATCCCATACAGAAGGAGCGGCGGCTTCCAGCAGTGCGAGCATATCGCCGCGATTGATTGCTGTGAAGCTGCCGCCGAAAAAAGCGATTTCAGCGAAACGACTTTTTTCTTTCAAATTTTCTTTTGCTATTTCGAGTGTACTTCGAACCTCATTGGGCGTAGGCAATCGATCTTTGCCAGTAATGCTGTTCTGGCTGCAAAAGGAACAATGCTGCGGGCAGCCTGCGTGTGGTACGAATATGGCTACATTTGCGTGCTTCAATAGCCCATCAGCTCCAGTGCTTCTCTAGCCGCTTGCTGTTCGGCTTCCTTTTTACTGCGTCCGCCGCCTTTGCCAATCACGTTGCTATTGAGGCAAACCTCCACGGTAAAGTGCTTGTCGTGATCGGGGCCACTTTCCCCAATGAGCACATATTCCAGTTGCTCTTCCGGGTTTTGCTGAATGATTTCCTGCAAAGCAGTTTTATAATCCTTAAATGCCTTCGGCCGCGAGGTTTGCAGCACGGGCAGAACAAAGCGCAAAATAAACTCTCTTGCCTTTTCCATTCCGGCATCCAGATAAATGGCTGCGATGAGGGCTTCAAACGCATCCGCAAGGATGGACGGCCTTTGGCGCCCACCGGAGTTCTGCTCGCCACGGCTGAGCAGGAGGTAATCCCCTAGGCCTAGTTGGCGAGAAAAACCGCAAAGCGCCTTTTCGCACACAAGCGCAGCACGATTTTTGGTTAAATCCCCTTCCGGCAAATTCGGACAGTGCTTAAAAAGGTAATCTGCCACTACAATGCTCAGAACGGAATCGCCCAAAAACTCCAAACGCTCGTTGCTGTGCCCCGCCGACTTCACCTCATTCGCATAAGAGGAATGGGTCATGGCGGTAATCAAATACTGCTGATTATTAAAATGATACTGCAATTTTTCTTCTAAATCTTTTAAATTCGGTTTAAGCATACGCACACTCCTTCCCTTATTCCATGAGGTGCCAGGTTACTCCTGCTGGGTGATGGCACGGCTAATTTCTTCGGTAACGTTTTTCTCTACATAAGCTTTGGTAAGGCGCAACGCACTTTCGAGCGTGCGTGCCTTGGCACTGCCATGCACTTTAAATACCGGTTTCGAGGCACCCATGACCGGCGCACCGCCGTACTCATTATAGTCCATGGTTTTCTTCAGCTCCGTCATATCTTTCAGGAGTATGGCGGTCGCCATTTTGTTCTTGGTGTTTTTGGTAAATACCTCTTTAAACTTACCCATGACCATTGTGACAACACCTTCAAACATCTTTAGGATGATGTTACCGGTAAAGCCATCTGTCACCACAACATCTGCCCCATCGTTTGAAATATCGCGTGCTTCAATATTGCCAATAAAGTTCAATTTCGATTCTTTAAGCATGGCAAACGCTTGGCGCTGCAGTTCACCGCCTTTGTGATCTTCGGTTCCCACATTTGCAAGACCTATTCGGGGTTTTTCGACTCCGATTACCTTCTCTAGGTAAATAGAACCCATTATGCCAAACTGCAAAAGCATTTCAGGGCGGCAGTCCACATTAGCACCGCCGTCAATCAACATAAAGAAACCGTTGCTGTTCGGCACCATTGGCGCAAATGAAACACGCTTAATTCCTTTAATGCGCTTTACAATCATGGTTGCACCAACCACTAAGGCGCCGCTATTGCCCGCAGAAACAAAGGCATCACCTTTTCCCTCAGCAACAAGACGCAAGCCCTCTGCCATGGAGGAATCCTGCTTTTCTTTCATGATAGCGCCAGCGTGGTCTTCCATTGTGAGCACCTCGGGTGCATCCACAATTTCCATTCGCTCCAAAGAGACTTGATTTTCTTCCGCGACCTTTCGGATTTCATCTTCACGGCCCGTAAGAATAATATCAATATCCAGACTCTTTATGGCGGCTTCGCAGCCTTTTAGAATTTCGAGCGGCGCATTGTCGCCACCAAACGCATCCACAATGATTTTCATCAGATTAGCCTCCCATTCCAACTACATCTTTTTGAGTATATGGTAGAAGCATGTCCAAAGAACGCTGCGCCAATGCCTCATACCGTTCTCTTTTATCTCGAATGTGTTCCTCAAGGGGCGGAAGAATACCAAAATTCGCTCCCATTGGCTGAAAATGAGCCGAATCGCATTCCACCAAATAACGGCTCAATGCACCAATCATCGTCTCGCGCGGGAGAACGACGGTTTCTTGTTCGTTCAATAGCCTTGCCGCATTCCAGCCTGCAATCAAGCCTGAGGCGGCGGACTCCATGTAGCCCTCCACACCGGTGAGCTGACCAGCAAAAAAGAGCGTGGGGTCTGCCTTTAGGCTAAAATCGGAGTGCAGAACTTTGGGCGAATTAATAAATGTATTGCGGTGCATGACACCGTAGCGAACAAAGTCGGCATTTTTCAGTGCCGGAATCATCCCAAACACTCGTTTTTGTTCTGGAAATTTGAGGTTTGTTTGAAAACCTACCAAATTATAGAGTGTAGCGGCGGCATTTTCTTGCCGAAGCTGAACCACCGCCCATGGGCGGTGCCCAGTTTTCGGGTCTCGCAGGCCAACCGGCTTAAGTGGCCCAAAGCGCAGGGTATCGTGCCCACGGCCTGCCATGACTTCAACCGGCATACAGCCCTCGTATACCTTGGGGTCGGCTACATCGAACCCATGCACCGGTGCTCGCTCTGCGGTAACTAAAGCATCGTAAAAACGCTCGTATTCCTCTTTGTTCATGGGACAATTGATATATGCGTTATCACCGCCCTTATCGTAACGAGATGCGGTAAAGCAGGCGTCCATATCGAGGCTTTCTGCGGTAACAATGGGCGCAGCAGCATCGTAAAAGCTGAGGCTGCCTGCACAGATAATCGCAATATCATCCGCTAGCTCCTGTGCCGTTAAAGGGCCAGATGCAATAATGCGAATGCCATCATCCGGAATACACTTTACCTGCTCTGTGTGAACGGTAATGAGAGGGTGATTACGAATTTGCTCTGTAACAAGTGAAGAGAATACATCACGATCAACGGCAAGCGCACCGCCTGCCGGAACACGAGCCTTGTCTGCACACTGCATGAGAAGAGAGCCCAAACGCCGCATTTCTTCTTTCAAAAGACCAGCCGCACTGGCTACCCGCTCTGCTTTTAATGAATTGGAGCAAACCAATTCGGCAAACCCGGAATTTTTATGAGCAGGAGTATAATGATTGGGTTTCATTTCAAATAAATCTACCGAAATTCCCCGTGATGCAATCTGCCAAGCTGCTTCACAGCCGGCCAGACCGGCCCCTATGACAGATATTCTCATTGTTCCTCCACTTTCTCATAGCCGCAATCGGGTGTTACACAATACAACTTGGGACTTTTCCCCTTTTTACGCAGCAAGGTTTTACCACAACGGGGGCATTTCTCCATGGTAGGCTCATCCCAAGAGACAAAATCGCAATTGGGGTATTCGTTGCATCCATAGAAAACACGGCCTTTTTTGGTTTTCTTCACAACCACCTTGCCGCCGCATTTGGGGCATTCTGCTCCGTTTTCAA
This sequence comes from Clostridium sp., assembly GCF_032576335.1. GTDB lineage: Bacteria > Bacillota > Clostridia > Oscillospirales > Acutalibacteraceae > Faecalispora. The sequence continues at coordinate 78,201 of NZ_JAWFXC010000002.1, read as the reverse complement.
TAACAAGCTTCTTTACGTTTTTACAGTCTGGGTAGCCTGGGCAAGCCAAGAACTTGCCATAACGCCCAACTTTAACGACCATGTTGCGTCCGCATTTTTCACAGATGACATCCGTTTCGTCTTCTTTGAGCTGAATTTTAATGCCTTCCATGTCTTCCTTGGCTTTTTTCAAAGTCTTTTCAAAATCACCATAGAAGTTGTGGAGAGTTTGCACCCAATCGGTTTCTCCGTTTTGAACGGTATCCAAATCCTTTTCAACCTGAGCCGTAAACTTTACATTTACTATTTTGGGGAAACGCTCTCGTATTAATTGTGTAGTAACCTCTCCCAGCTCCGTGGGGTGCAGGGCTTTTCCGTCACGAACCACATATTCACGGCTTGTGATGGTAGAAATAGTGGCGGCGTAGGTAGACGGACGGCCGATTCCGTTTTCTTCCAGAGCCTTGATGAGTGAGGCTTCTGTAAAGCGCGGTGGCGGCTGAGTAAAGTGCTGGTTACCCGCCAGCTCTTTCTTTTTCAGGGGCATATCCTGTGTTAATACTGGCAGCGCACCGCCCTGCTCAGTCTCTTCGTCTTTGCCCTCTTCGTACAGTACGGTAAAGCCATCAAACGTGACGGTATAGCCGGAAGCCTTAAACAGGTACTCTCCAGCAGTAATATCGGCTTGTGTGGTACTTTGCATACAATTCGCCATCTGGCACGCAATAAAGCGCTCCCAGATTAACTTATACAATCGAAACTGGTCATTGGTAAGGCTGCTTTTTACCTGCTCTGGCGTAATGCTGGGTGTAGATGGGCGAATCGCCTCATGTCCATCCTGTGCATTCGCTTTTGTTTTAAAGTGGCGGGGAGCATCTGGCAAATACTTTTTACCCCAGCGCTCTTCTATATACGTGGTTGCATCATGAAGCGCGTCTTCTGAAATACGCAAAGAGTCGGTTCTCATATAGGTAATCAAACCGATTGCACCCATGCCCTCAATCTCAACGCCCTCATACAGCTCTTGCGCCGCTTTCATGGTACGGCGAGCCTGAAAGCCCAACTTACGGGAGGCCTCCTGCTGTAAGGTAGAGGTAATAAACGGTGGTGCGGGCGACTTTTTGCGGGACCCCTTTTTCACTTTAGAAACAAAGAAATCTGCTTCTTCCAAGCTTTTCAGGATTCCATCCGCCTGCTCTTGATTTGTAATTTTGATTTTTCCGTTCGCATCTCCGTAGAAAGAAGCCGCAAAAGCCTTTCTTTCCCCTTTGGGAATCAGCTTTGCATCAATGCTCCAGTACTCTTCTGGTACAAAAGCACGGATTTCTTCCTCACGGTCTACCACAAGGCGAACCGCAACAGATTGCACACGCCCGGCAGAAAGGCCGCGGCGAATTTTCTGCGATAAAAACGGACTCAGCTTATAGCCCACCAGGCGATCCAAAATTCGGCGCGCCTGCTGTGCATTTACTAAATCAATATCGATTGAGCGAGGGTGCTCCATACCGTTTGTGATTCCAGTTTTGGTAATTTCATTAAAGGTAATTCGATTTTGCTTCGATATATCAAGGTCAAGAATATAGGCAAGGTGCCAAGAGATTGCCTCTCCCTCACGATCAGGGTCAGTTGCGAGCAAAACTTCTTCACTTTTTTCTGCCGCACTTTTTAGCTCCTGAACCAGCTTTTCCTTCCCTTTAATAATTTCATACTTGGGTTTAAAGTCGTGCTTTATATCCACGCTCAAACGGTTTTCTTGCAGGTCGCGAACATGTCCCATGGACGCTACGACCTCGTAACCGGAGCCTAAATACTTTTTGATTGTTTTTGCCTTGGCAGGTGACTCAACAATCACCAGTTTTGACATATACAAACCACCTCTTTCTCTTAAGATTGTATCCACTCAACGTGTAGAACGCAAGAGGTAGCAGAAAATAATTGGAAAAAACTGCCACCTTTTGCAAATTATTAGCTTAAATTATAAAATTCATGAATGTAAATGAGCTGTAATCCTTCTGCCAATCATGGATGATACAACACTTATCATTCCAGACAAAGGCTCGTTTTACCATACAAGATTTGTTTTAACAGAATCTGAGAAATTAAATTATTCCCAAATATATAAAAATGAATCTTAGTAAAAAACAAAACCAAATCTAAGCGCTGTGAAAACCGACTGAATTCAGGCGATTTTCACAAAGCTTACCATAAAAATATCAATTTGTCACGAGCAGCGGTATCTTCCGCCGCCGAGTGGGCGCACTCGATCTAGTAGTTCTAGCTCAGTTAATGCTGCCAATACCCTTTGCGGTGCAAAACTACTTTTTTGTACCAGCACCGAAAGATGAATCGCATCTTCTGTAAGTAGAGAATCAATTAAAACTGCATCCTGCGAAGCTTGCTCTGTTGTAAGGGTAGCTTTTTGCTGCGGCTCATGCAATGTAACTGTTACCGGTGTGCCTGCGAGAAAGCTAGGAAGAGTTTCGGACTCCAACTCATCAAAAACAACCGCCTTTTTCTGTGGCACTCTTTTTTTAATCGGATTACCAGTGCCCGGTACAGAACGTCGCTCAGGAATCACGGCAAACGGAACATTCGGGTTGTCCTGATTTATGATGCGAATCTTATCTGGAAAACGGTCAAGGTATTGCTCCAACAGCTCTTCAGCACTGCTGATTGGAATCGCACCATTTCGAATGAGTGTATTGACTCCGCGAGAAACTGGATTATCAATCCCACAGGGAACGGCAAAAACATCTCTTCCCTGCTCCAAAGCCAAATCTGCTGTGATAAGAGAACCGCTTTTTGCCGCGGCTTCTACCACCAGAACGCCGCAGGAAAGGCCGGATATAATGCGGTTACGAATGGGAAATGCCCCTCTAGAAGCCGGAGCATCGGGAGGATATTCCGAAACCAAGGCGCCAAATTCAGCCACACATTCCCGCAGACTGGCGTTTTCCATTAAGTACGGGTAATTCACTCCACAGCCGAGCACACACACGGTTTTGCCCTGTGCTTGCATGGCGCCCTTGTGGGCGGCTGTATCGATTCCGCGCGCACCTCCGCTGATAATAACCGCACCTGCTCGAGCCAATTGATACGAGAGTGAAAATGCTATTTTTTTGCCCGAAATTGTGGCGTCCCGTGTACCGACCATCGCAATGGATGGCATTTCATCCACTTTGGGCAGTTTTCCTTTTACATACAGTACACAAGGAGGATTTGCAATTTCCCACAAAGAACGAGGGTAATTCTCCGACTCTGGAGTCACAAGGCTTATCCCCAATTCTTCACAGCGTTCGATTACTTTCTGTGCATCCTGTAATGAAAAGGAACGCAAAGCGCTTAACTCGCGAACGGTAAAAAGCTCTTGCTGTTTCCAAAACTGCGGGCCCGCCTCCCAAAATTCACGCAGGCCGGTACAACAGGATAGAACATCCCGCAGCTTGCCGCTGCCTGCACCAATCCCGTGCTGAAGCCACACCCAATAAGCGTTTTCACAGCTCATCTTAAATTCCCCCGCGTCCTCATAATCTCCCACATTAATATAGCCGCACTCGATGCCGCATTCAGGGATTCGGCTCTTCCGAGCATTGGGATGGTCACGCGTGCTTCACAAGCAGAAATGGCGGCACTCGAAAGGCCGGCACCTTCGTTCCCCACAGCCAGTAATACCGCACTGGGAAAGGTAACGCCGGTAATGGGAGCCGCATCCTCCGCTGGAACAGCGGCAGCGGTATAATAGCCTTTTTCGCGCAAGCGGCTTACACAAGGAGCAAGTTCCTGTTCATAATAAAGGGGTAAGCGAAACACCGCACCCATACCTGCCCGCAGCGCTTTTGCACCAAAGGGGTCACAACATGAACCCGCAAGAACCACGCCAGAAATACCGAGAGCCTCCGCTGTACGGAGAACTGCCCCTAGATTCGATGGGTCCTGAATTTCCTCCAAAGCCAAATAACAGCCATTCTGCCCTATTTCAGCAGTAGTTGCACGCTTCGGCAGCTCTGCCGTGCAGTACACCCCTTGCGGCTGGCGGGTATCGCTGAGTAGCTCTGCCACAGAATCGGCAACCTGATAAATCTGCTCCGCTTTGGGGAAAATCTTCTCCAAATAGGCAGCGTATTTCTCCCCTGCCCGTTCGGTATAGAACACACTGTGTATTACAAGCCCACTTTCGGTAGCATCGGCGCATAGGCGCGCACCTTCCGCAAGGAAAGTGTTTTCTTCCCGCCGCTGTGAAGCGGATTCCCGCAATTTTGCGGCGGCTTTTACTATTTCATTTTTACGGCTGGTAATTACTTGGCAGGGTATCATTTTTTATTCTCCAGACAAATTATAGTTTTAAATAATGCCCGGGCTTTAGCCCTGCATAGCAAAAATTATGCGCCCGGGCAACGACCCGGGCGCAATCACAGCTTATTATAAGGCCGCTTTCGCCTTCTCTACCAGAGCCTTGAAAGCTGCTTCATCAGAAACAGCGATTTCGGAGAGCATCTTACGGTTGAGGGTAATGTTTGCTTTTTTGAGGCCATTCATAAAAGTAGAATAGTTCACGCCGTTCATTTTGCATGCTGCGGAAATACGGGTAATCCACAAGCGGCGGAAATCTCTCTTTCTGTGTCTACGGCCGATGTAAGCGTAATTGCCGGATTTCATTACGGCCTGTTTGGCCATTTTAAAATGCTTGCTCTTTGCACCCCAGTAGCCCTTAGCAAGCTTTAGTACCTTTTTTCTTCTTTTGCGTGTTGCCAACGCACCTTTCACACGAGCCATGATCTGTTACCTCCAAATATATGGTCAAAATAAGATTTCTTTTTTTAAGTTGCTAGCCTTAGCTGTAGGGCAGCATTTTCTTAACCTTCGCCACATTGGTAACGTCGGTCACAGTGGTCTGGCGCAGTACTCTCTTGCGCTTAGTGGACTTTTTGTTCAGAATATGAGATTTGAACGCGTGACCGCGAATAACTTTGCCGTTCTTCGAAATTTTGAAGCGCTTTTTCGCGCCGGAATGTGTCTTCATTTTAGGCATAACAGTTGCCCCTCCTTAAAATAATTACTTCGTGGGTTTTGGAGCAAGGAACATGAGCATATTGCGCCCCTCAAGCTTTGAGGATTTCTCTACGTTCGCGATTTCGGAACACGCCTGCGCAAATTTCTGCATGATTTGGTGTCCCTGTTCCGGGTGACCCATTTCACGGCCACGGAAGCGGATCGACACTTTTACCTTGTCCCCATCCTGTAAAAAGCGGGTTGCATGACCCACCTTTGTATTAAAGTCATGGGTATCGATATTCAGAGAAAGACGAATCTCTTTAATATCTACAACATGCTGATTTTTTCTTGCTTCTTTTTCACGCTTGGCTAGTTCAAAGCGGTATTTGCCGTAATCGATGATTTTGCAAACCGGAGGCTTCGCCTGCGGTGCAATCTTCACCAAATCCATATTGCTTTCCGCCGCCTTTGCCATGGCCTGCGCAATCGGCATAACGCCTAGCTGACCGCCGTCTTTATCTACGACGCGCACTTCTTTATCCCGAATTTCTTCGTTGATCTGCAGTTCCTTGTTGCTAATTGGTAAGCACCTCCAAAATACGTTTCAAGCTAACAAAAAGCGCGGACAGAATTACTCCATCCGCGCATCAATACCAAATCACATGCCCTTAACTATGTTAAAAACACCGTTGTATTGACCCATGACGGACGAAACCCCATAGGTGAGAACAAAATTATGTCCTGCTTTGTTTACAGATAACATTATAGCAACCTCATTTTCTTTTGTCAAGAAAATAATTTTATAAACGGGAAGCTCCCTCGCCCACAAAAGGAAGTTCACCGGTAACCACTTGACCCAACGCAAAGGAGTACAAGGCACACTCCTTTACGGGAACCTCCAACACACGCTCGATTGCCATTTTGTAAAGGGCAACCTGCACACGGTAACGGCTCCAAAGCTCCTCCGGAGAGGATGCCCGGTCTGTTTTATAGTCTATAATCACCGCACCGTCCGGCTCAACAAACACACAGTCTACCGCACCCTGCAAAATCACCTGCTGTTCTTCGGGTACTTCCTCTTTCAATAAAGATGCAGGAATTTCTACTGTAAAACGAAATTCTCTATGGCATATTTCTGCCGCAAGCATTCGCTTTGCAATTGAACTTTGAAAGAACGCTGACACACGGTTCAGCTTTACCGCTGCCGCCTCTTCTTCTGATAAAAATCCGCCGGTTTGCAGTCGTTCCAGCTCCTTTTCCGGGTGTTCTGCCGCCGAAGCATAATTGGCAAACTGCATATACTGGTGCAGCGCCGTGCCTCTCTCCGCTGGAGTAAGGCCCGATTTGCCCAAGAACGCGGGGCGAGACATAATTTCGTAATCCTCCCCCGCACTCTCCGCGGCAAGCTCGGAGGCAGACACCTTAGCCGGCACTCCAAACAAAGAAGCATCCGGGTAAACAAAACCGATTTCCCCGGCAATACGAGAAAGTAACTCTTCATCTGGCGGTGGCATAGCCACAACAGAATCCGCCTGCTCCCATTCTTCTTCTACAAGCGGAGCAGGAAGAACACGTATCTCCCACGGTGCACCGCCGCAATCGGCAATCAGTTCGCCGCTGCACAGAGCACGGTCGCGAAGAGCACCTCCGCTCGGATGGCGCAAAGCGCAGGAAAGAAGCCAGTCTGAAATACTGGATGCCGAGCGCACCACGTATGGAGAGATTCGTTCGTCTGCCGTAAGCTTTGGTGCAATCGAGGCGAGCGAGCTGTTTAAATCTCGTACCGTAGTGAGCAGTATCAGTTTTTCTCTCGCCCGGGTCATCGCAACATACAGCACACGCAGTTCTTCAGACATTGACTGCCGCTCCTGCTCCAACGCAATTGCTTCTCTTGGCAGAGTCGTTACTCGGGCAAGCCCGCCCTGCTCCTTACGCTTAATGCCGAGGCCAAGCTCCGGGTGCAGCAAAGCGTCACCGCGTTCCTTATTAAAACGGCGCGCACAGCCAGCCAGAATGCAAACGGGGAACTCTAATCCCTTTGATTTATGAATACTCATAATACGTACAACGTTTGATGCTTCTGATATGGTAGAGGCCCCCGGCAGGTCACTGTTCTGCTCCTGCAAGCGGTCTATAAACCGAATAAAACCTGAAAGGCCGTTATAGCCGGATACTTCATATTTTTTTGCGTATTCCATGAATAGCTGCAAATTCGAAAGGCGCTGTTCGCCATTCGTCATTGCTTGCACCAAGGTAAGATACCCGGTTTTTTGGTAGATGGAGTGGAGTAGACGGTCAGAGGGAAGCGTTGCCGCAAGAGAACGCAGGGAATCCAGCTCCTCCATTACTTTGGCAGCACGGGCATCCCCTTGCTTTGCTGTTTCGCTCAGCGCCAAATAGAGTGGTGACTTTGGCAGGTGCAAGCGAACCACACTTAATTCATCTGGTGTAAAACCGTAGATTGGGCTCATGAGTACCGATAACAACGGAATATCCTGCACTGGATTATCTACCACACGGAGTAAAGATAAAATGGTGGCTATTTCCGGCGCTTCAAAAAAGCCACTGGAGGAATCTGCCCACGCAGGCACCCCACACAGCTGAAGCTCTTTCGCATATTTGGCGGCATACTGATTTGCACTTCGCAAAAGAATGCAGAAATCACGGAACACTGCTTTTCTTTGCACCCCATTTTCTGTTACCTGAAAATCCTGTGCTATGAGTTGCAGAATCGTTTCTGCAATATGGCGGCTTTCCAGCAGCTCCATTGCATCTTCTGAACCCTGTCCCATCGAAAGGTCGAGTATATCGAGCCGAGTTTCGCAGTTTTCCTGTGGCGGGTAGGCTGCACCGGCGGCAAGTAGCTCTTTACCGCTGTACTCTACGTCTCCCGCTTGTGAGGACATTAGCTGCCCAAACACAAAATTTACCGAATCCGTTACCGTAGAACGGGAACGAAAATTCTGGTCAAGCACAATGCACGCCGGATAATGGCTATCTTCACGATCATATTCCGCAAACTCCGAGCGCCTCTGTAAAAAGATGCGCGGCATCGCTTGGCGAAAGCTGTAAATGCTCTGCTTTACATCGCCTACCATAAAGAGGTTTTCTTCGTTTTGCGAGATTGCACGAAACAGCAAATCCTGCGCTTCGTTTGTATCTTGGTATTCGTCTACCATGATTTCATCGAATCGCCGCGAAAGCTCAATCGCCTCTTCGGTGCGTTCATAACCGCTCCCTGTTTCACGCACCAAAAGCCGCAGCGCCCAATGCTCTAAGTCTCCAAAATCGGCAAGTCGGCGCTCTGCTTTCATTTGGTCAAGCGTATGTGAAAATGTCGTTACCACATAAAATAATTGCTCTACGATGGGCGACAACACTCGCAGGTCCTCCGTACAATCCTGCGCAGTGGTGGAAAACAGAGCCGCAAGCTTTTTTACCGTGCTTTTCACTTCATCTCGGCAAGCCGTTAGGCGAAGCTTTAAAGGGTCTTCCGCATAGCCGCGCACCGCTTTTAGGCGAACAAACACAAAATTGGCGGCAAGCTCGCCCACAGCATCCCATTCCCCTCGCTGTGCTGCACTCTGCAACGCCGTTAGCCCTGCAAGGTCTGACTGGTACGCTTCGGTATACGCCGCACAAAGCTTTTCGTCTGCCTGCATGGATTCAAGCGAATCGCGAATAAGAGAAAGGCTGTAATCGCAGGCCTCTCTAGCAAAGTGCAGCAGGCATAGCCCCCATGGGGTTTCTTCTACCGGAACAGAACCGGAATACATCTCCGATTTTTCCCGCAGCCAACGCTCCGGGAACGGATGGGAACGGATAAAGTTATAGAGCTGATTCACCGAAAGAATGAGCCGGTTATCATCTCGGTCAGAGCTGAACGCTTCTACCAACTCATAAAAATCGGGATTTGCGGTGGCATAACATTCCTCTAACACCTGCGTGATGGCTTCTCCCCGCAGGATGGACATTTCACCGTCATCTGCAATTCGAAAATCATGAGATATATTCAGCTTATAAAAGTTCTCACGAACCAGCTCACTGCAAAAGCTATGTACCGTACTGATATGCGCACCGCCAAGCAGTATTTGCTGCCGCTGAAGCGCTGTATTAGAGGGGTCCTCCGCCAGCATACGCGAAAGCTGCTGAGCAATTCGCTCCCGCATTTCTGCGGCAGCGGCTTTGGTAAAGGTAACAACCAAAAGGCGGTCTGCATCACTGGGGTTCTGCTCATCTGTCATGCGTTCCAGCACACGTTGAACTAAAACCGCTGTTTTACCGGAACCGGCAGCGGCTGAAACCAATAGCGTGCCACCTCTTGCATGAATCGCATCCGCTTGTGCGGGCGTCCATTTCCGTTCAGACATTCGCGTCCCCCTCCTTTTCTGTTGGTTCCCCTAATATCTGGCGCAGTGTGTCGTTTTTATCAAACCTCTGGCAATCGCGCCCGCCATCCGCAGTTTCATGCCCGCATACAGCGGTATAAGGGCAATACAGGCAGGCATTGTGTTCCCCAGTAAGAGGCTGAGCGGCAACGTCTCCCTCATGCAGCGTTTGCACCATCTTCCCCGCAAGGTCCTTGATATAGTCCATTACTTTATTCAATTGAGGCTCGCTTACAACAGATTCTGTTTTCGCGGGTTTCCCGTCCTTGAGTGCAACAGGGATATACTTGCCCGCAGCTTGCTCCTCCATCCCCTGTATCACCCGGGAATCATCCAGCAGCAAACCGTTCATGCGAAGCTTCTTTTCTACCGCCGCTTCGAGTGAATCGGGTGATTCCCCTCTCGCGGCAGAGATTACCGGACGAACGGAGGGCATGTACAAAATACCAGCTGGAGAGAAGCGCCCGTTTTGAATGAGCGCCGCTAAGTAAATCAGCATTTGCATATTTACTCCATACAGCACATCCGAAAGGCGGAACTCCTTTTTCCCGGTTTTATAGTCCACAACGCGTACATATGGTACGCCATCCAGCTCCATTACGTCCACACGGTCAATCTTTCCCTCAACCGTTGCGGTTTCTCCGTTTGGAAGCGTAATTTTAAGTGGCGGGAACTCCCCGCCTTCTTTGAGCTCCAGCTCAAACGCCGCAGGCTGAAATTTACTCTGCGCCAATTCTTTTGCAATGTGTGCCACTACCACTTGGGCAGAATCCGCAATGCGGTTGACCAGAAAGCGGAAGCGGGGGCTTTTGTTCTCCGCACCGCCTAGCTGTTCTTCCACATAGCGCTCAATGCAAGAGAGAATGAGTTTCTTGAGTGCATCCTCTTCCAATTCTGACAGAACTTTTGCGCCCTGCTCCTTGAGCAAATGCTCGAGAAGATAATGAATCAGGCTGCCGTATTCGAGTGCATTGAGCTCTGCGGGACGGCGTTCTTTTGCACTAAGGCCATAGCGGCAAAAATATTGGAACCGGCACAAGTGGTATGATTCGAGCTGTGTAGCCGAGATATGACGCAGCTTTTCAAACAGCATTCTTGCCCGAGCGGGATTTTCAAAGGCGGCGGGCGCTCGCTCATGTACCCGCCGTAAAGCAGATATTCTTTCAGGATAACCCTCTCTGCCAGAAAACAACTCCTTTAATGTGGAAGATAGCACAGAGGACTGCCCCCAGAGCCGCGCGGTTATTTCAAATGCAGATTGTTCACTATTGGCAAAGCTCTCTTCCGGCAGAAGATAGCGGCTTTGAATGGCTATATCCGGCAGGATAGCGCGAATTTCACCCACAATGGAGGAAGGTGCCTTTGCCGCTCCGTCCATATCCGCCGCTGGGTAAGTCACAATCAAGCGTTCCGAAGGAGCCGCCATAACGGTATAAGCCATCAGCCGCTCATCCATAGAGGAATCCTCCATGGTGCCGTTGAGTGGTAAACCCATTTGAATTAACGCGCGCCGCTCTTCGTCGCTGAATACACCGTCCGGCGATGGGTTTCGGGGGAACTCCCCCTGCACCGCTCCTAAAAGGAATACCACCTTGGGATCAGCCGGGCGCGAACGATCCGCCGCACCTACCGTTACCTCGTCGAGCCCCTGCGGAATACTGCCAATCGTTGCAGATGCAATTACCAGCCGCAAAAGCTCGCCAAACCGCTGTGCGGTAAGCACCTTTTCACGCAGTACCAGAGCCATTTGATCGAGTATCTGCATTAAAAGCTCCCAAAGTCGGTATTGGCGGTCTGCCAGCTCCGTTTCCTCCACCGCTTTCATCTTGCGGCACATTTGCTTTACATTCTCCGGCACATTGAGTGCCAGTAGAAAATGGTAAATTGCGCGAGAAGCCGTTTCTCCGTCCGCTAAGTGAACAGCGTCCGCAAATTCACGCAGTGGCAACACAATACGCTGCCGCAGCTCGTTTAATAAAACAAGAAGTTCTGCATCTTCCTGTGTTAACTCACCAGCAAAGCCACGCGGGTGGCGAGACCAAGGCTCAAGCCATTCTCGGCCAGAGAGCTTCCATAAAAACGTGTAGTTTTCCAAAAGAGAAATCTCTTCAGGAGAATAGCCGCATAGCCCCGTTTTCAGACAGGCAAACATATCGTCAGACCGGTAGCCCGAGCGTGCCGCTGCAAAAGCACACAGCACAAGGCGCATGAGCGGTTCCGTATCAATTGCACGGGGATCATCCATAAAATAGGGAATCTCCCACCGCTCGAGAGCCGCATCTAAATTACTGCGGTACGCTTCCGGAGAGCGGGCAAGAATGGTAAAATCACGGTAACGATAGCCTTGCTCCATTACCATACGGCGAATCGACATTGCGACATACGCCGCCTCATCGTAGGTACTGCGGGCAGAATAAAGCACTACATCTCCCGCATCTCCTCGCACCGGAGTATGTCTGCCGCGGTATGCGCTGTTTTCCACAGCCTGTACTCCGGCATTTTGAAAACGAACACCTGGCTCCAGCACAACAGGAGCCGCCACCGCAACCGAGTTCTGCCGTGCGAGGCGCATTAAGCTGCGCGCCGTTTGGTATACCGGTGTAAACAGGCTCATTTCCGCATCCGCTTTGCCGAGACCATCCGCACACAGTGCCACGGTAACCTCTTTCGCATGGCAGAATGCAAGCTCTAATATGCCCAGCTCCTGTGCCGTAAAGCTTTTGAAGGAATCTACAAATACGGTATAGCCCTCAAAAAAACGGTGCGTTAACAGCACTTCCTTTAAGCGGGTCAAATCATCCTGCGGGTCAAGGTAGCTTTGCGCTACCAACGCCTCATACGCTGCTAAAATCAACGAAAGCTCCTTCATTTTTTCGCGCAGAGTTCCGTCTTCCATCTCCTCTGCCGCGCGAGAAAGCTCCTGCGGAGCTACGGCACACATTTTCATTTCCGCCGATGCCGTAAGCATCATACTCACAAGCTCTGGTGTTTGCGTGTGTTTTTGGTACAGCGGAAGATGGTCTGCCGTTTGCTCTAATGCAAGGCTCATGAGAATACTGCGCCCACCGTCATCTAGCCGCTTGCCACAGCACCCGCCAAAACGCCGGAACGCCGCATCTGCCAAACGGGTAAAGCTTACGACCTCTACCTCCGCAGCATGACGAGGCCCCAAAAGGCGAAGCATGGCGCGCTCACTTTCAAATGAAAACTGCTCCGGAACCAGAAGCATCAGCTTCTGCTCTCCCTGCCCGGCTAACCGGTGCAGTTCTTGCCGAACAAAATGTGTTTTTCCGCTTCCGGAACGCCCGAACAGCAGGTGCAGCATGGTAATCCCTCATTTCAAAACGCACCACCACTTTGGCAGCACAGATACATTTTTAACGATTTAAATATTATACCATAGAGGGACAATGAAAAAAAGCGTTCTAAAATCGGCATAGCTATATGAGGTTAATCTTCCTTGTTCCCACTGTATTTTACCTTGACATCGATATTAAAACGGAGTATGGTTTTCTATAGATTCCTATTTTTGGAAAAGCTTTAGCACTGTAAAGTAAGTATCCACTAACAAAGAGACAGCTTCTCTATACAAATCATTTGAAAAAGGAGTGCCATATGAGACACGAAGCCATTCAAACTGCGTATCAAACCTTAGGGAAAGAAGCCACCTTCTACGATGGAATGATTACCTGCTCCACCCTGCCCGGCAAATTTGTTTGCGGGCTTGTATGGAATATGAACAAAGTAAAGAATGACCACTATTTAGAAGTGGCTCTTTCTGGCATTCCAGAGGATTTTTCAGGTAAGATGCTGGAGGTTCCAGTTGGAACCGGTGTTTTAACAATGCCAATCTACCAAACCCTACCCCAAGCAGAGGTAACCTGCCTCGATTATTCTGCCGACATGATGCAGTCCGCACAGCGCCGTGCTGCCGCAGTCGGACTTAAAAATGTACAATTCCAGCAAGGGGATGTGGGAAAGTTGCCTTTTGCCGACGAAAGCTTTGATTTGGTGCTTTCCTTAAATGGATTTCACGCGTTCCCAGATAAGGAAGCCGCTTACAACGAAACTTGCCGCGTTTTAAAGCCGGGCGGAACTTTTTGCGGTTGCTTTTACATAAAAGGCGAACAAAGCCGAACCGATTGGCTAATTGAAAAACTCTACGTGCCAAAGGGCTACTTTACCCACCCATTTGAAACAGCAACCAGCTTAGAACAAAAACTAAAACAACGGTATGCAGAGGTAACGGTTACCGCCATTGGCTCCATGGGGTGCTTTACCTGCAAAAAATAGATTTATTGATAGTGATACAGAAAGAAAAGCCATCGTGTTGGAACGATGGCTTTTCTTTAATTTATAGCATTTATTTGATTATAGCTTTGTTTTACTTCGTTTGATTGCCAGCAGCCCAATGCTTAAACTGCTCGTAAAGCTCTAGCGACTTAAACCGGATTTCATACTGTCCAGATACAATTTCCATTTGCTGTGGATTTAAAACATCGTCCAGTTCTTCTTTTTCTTCTGCTGCCGGCAGGCACATGGGCGGGAACATGACACACCACCAGTTTTTTCCCTGCGCCTCACCAATGGTTACGCGCAATGCGTCGTAAGTACCGGCAGGCATGGTAACCTGCTTGTAATGCCGGGTTGTAAAATAGATGTTCTCCAGCTCCACATTTACTGGGTATTGGTAGCCGCGCTGTGCAATCTCATCTGCGGCGGCGGCTTTTAAATGAGGGATATTCTGTTTTACTACCTTTTCTGCTTCCTGCTGATTGGTTACTCCGTCGAGCATTCCGGCAGACTCCTTTAAAATGCGATTGCGTACATAAAGCTTGAGTTCTTGATCCTGCGCAGTATCTGAATTCGCCAAAACATGCAGGCGCAGAACGCGGTTCGAAATATCTTCGCATTGCTCTGCAAAAGAAAAGAAAGAGGTAAAAGAGCAGGCTACTGTAAGTACAAAAGCGATTAACAGCGCTTTTTCTATGTTCTTTAATTTCATGGAGGTATGTTTGGTATTCAAAAAGGTCATCTCCTTCGTTATGTTAACCAAAGGATTGTCCATTTTTCTACCATTTATACGAACACAAATATTAAAAATAAAAATTATAAAAGAAAAGCTATTTTCCCCCACGAAAAGCAGAGAAAAACAGCTTTGCCTTAACTCATTTATTCCGCACCAGCCGGTTCACAAACAAACACATGCTGGTAGGTTTTGCGTAATTCTTCTCTGCAATGTTCCGAAGAAATCCGCTCAGAAAAAATGCCAAACACAGCCGATCCACTCCCCGTCATACAAGCACCAAGAGCCCCCATTGTTAAAAATGCTTGCCGCAGCTGTTCAATCTGCGGGAGCGGGAGTGCCAAAGTAAACGAATTGCCGAGGCAATCTGCAATCCGGGGTAATTCTCCAATTTTTAGCGCCGCCAGCATTGCGGGCGTAAAGTGCGGGTAGGCAGCACCATCACGGTCTGCCTGCGCAAATGCCGCAGCTGTGCTGACGCTTACCTCTGGCTTGCACACGACAAAATAGCAGCTTGGCATAGACGGGAGAGGGGTTAACACCTCTCCAATCCCCTCCGCACGCATGGTTCCCCCACGAAGGCAAAACGGAACATCTGCTCCAATTTGAAGCCCTAGCTCACACAGCTGTTCTAAAGTAAAGCCTGTTTTGTATATCCGGTTCATTGCCCGCAAAATGGCGGCAGCATCTGCACTGCCCCCACCCATGCCCGCTTGATCGGGAATGCGCTTAAGCATTTGAATGCGAATGCCCGCGCTTGTAATACCGGCTTGCTGGTAAAACAGGCGTGCGGCTTTCTGCACCGTATTATCTTTCCCGCAAGGAATCCCGTCTCGGTCGCAGAACAATTCAATCCCTAAGTGCTGAGTTGGCGTGAGCATTAAGGTATCGTAGATTGAAACCGTCTGCATCACCATATCCAGCAAGTGGTAGCCGTCTGGCCTGCGGCCAAGTATATCGAGGGTTAAATTCAGCTTTGCCGCCGCATAAACAATCATCGGCTTCGCTGTGTGCATGCACGTTCCTCCATTCTTCCCAGCAAAAAGACGGCTTTGCCCACCATACCCGCAAACGCAGGAGCAGCGAGCAAAACCGTTTCAACATTCCTGTAACAAATTATTTCAGAGTGCCTAAAAAACGCTCAATTCGTTTGAGGGCCTCTGTAATATTGGCAATCGAATTCGAGTAAGCAACGCGTGCAAACCCTTCGCCGCAATCGCCAAACGCATCGCCAGGTACAATTGCAACCTTTTCTGCGTAAATGAGGCGTTCACAGAACTCTTGCGAGCTTAACCCACTGCTTTTAATACACGGAAACACGTAAAACGCACCTTCAGGCTCAAAGCAGCTCAGGCCAAGCGAATTGAAACTATCTACAATCAGGCGGCGACGCATATCGTATTGCGTACGCATCTCTTCAATGTCATCGTCACCATTTTTGAGTGCTTCAATGGCAGCATACTGCGCCATAGTAGGTGCACTCATAATACCGTACTGGTGCAGCTTTGTCATTTCAGCAATAATGGGGGTTGGCCCCATTGCAAAACCAAGACGCCAGCCAGTCATGGCATATGCCTTTGAAAAACCATTGATTAAAATGGTGCGTTCCTTCATTCCCTCAATGGAAGCAAAGCTAACATGAGGTGTACTGCCATAGGTAAGCTCACTGTAAATTTCATCGGAGATTACCATGAGGTTATGTTCTTTTACAACGGCGGCAATTTCCTCCAAATGCTCACGGCGCATTACGGCACCGGTTGGGTTATTGGGGAACGGAAGAACCAAAATTTTTGATTTCGGAGTAATCTTTGAGCGCAACTCTTCTGCCGTTAAGCGGAAATCATTTTCTGCCGTTGTCTCTAGAATAACCGGCACGCCGCCCGCCATTTGAGCAAGAGGCACATAGCAAACAAAGCTCGGTTCGGGGATAAGAACTTCGTCACCCGGGTTTACAAGCGTACGAAGAGCAGCATCGATTGCCTCAGAACCGCCAACCGTCACAACCACGTCTGTTGCGGGGTCATATTCTACTTCGTACTTGCGCGCCATCCACTTACAGATTTCTTGCCGAAGCTCCATAAAGCCACGGTTTGGGCTATACCAGGTTTTCCCCTTTTCCAGTGTTTGAATACCGGCTTGGCGTACATGCCAAGGGGTTGAAAAATCCGGTTCACCTATGGAAAGTGAAATCACATCGTCCATCTCACTTGCAATATCAAAAAACTTTCGAATTCCCGAAGGCTTCAGCGATTGTAACTGCTGATTCATAACACCCTGATAATCAATCACCATACACACCCCGTTCTTTGGTCTTTTTCTTCTCCGGAGTGCAGAACGACTCCTCCATCTTTATAGCGAGTCAAAATAAAGTGGGTAGCCGTAGAAACAACCGAATCCAGAGCAGCAAGGCGGTTCATAACAAACAATGCCACTTCTTGCATGGATTTGCCGTGTACAATCACAGCAAGGTCGTACCCGCCAGACATTAAATACACGCTTTCAACCTCATCAAAGCTCATCACGCGGTCTGCTACTTCATCAAAACCACGGTCGGGCTTCGGTACTACTTTCAGCTCAATCAGAGCCGTAACCTTATTTTGGTCTACCTTTTCCCAATCAATTAGCGCACGGTAGCCTTTAATTACACCCTGTTTTTCATACTGTTCGATTGCTTCGTTGACCTTTTCCTGCGTTGTGTCGAGCATTGCTGCGAGCTGCGCAGGGGTCAGTCTGGCATTTTCACTTAAAAGAGCTAACAATTTTTCCATGAATAGTTCCTCCTTAAAATAACTGAACAGTTCGCGGGAATTGACCCTGCGCTGTTTATTCAATAGGCAACAAAACCGGTTCGCGCCCAACATAAATAGTAAAACGGTCGAACCCAGCTTGTAGCAGCATAGAAAGCCCGGTTTCAACACCGGCGCCAATGTCGCCCCAACGGTGCGCATCGGAACCAATGGTCACATACGTTCCACCCAATTGGCGGAAACGTCGCAGAATCTCAAGCGGCGGTAAGGTTTGCCCCAGCTTTTGCCGAAGCCCAGAGGTGTTTAGCTCAAGCGCCTTGTGGTTTTGAGCCAATAGACTTAATATTTCGTCTATTCGCTCGCTAAACTCGGGATAAAGCGGAGCCGGAATACCCTTTTCGCCAACAATATAGCGGTACGGGTACGTAAGGTGCGCCAAGGAATCAAAACCATTCCAACGAACCATCTCAAGAATCTCATCAAAATAACGGGTAAGCAGAGTAGTTACATTTAGTTGATTATAATCTAAATAATAAAAATCCTCCATGCCCCTAAGATTATGGAGGGAGCCGAGAACAAAATCAAAATCGCAGGTAGAAAAAACATCCTGCGTTGCATTCAAATTATGCAAGGGTTGGCCTAGCTCAACGCCTGCATACACCCGTAGCTTCCCTTGGAATACGGCGGATGCTTTTTTTGCTTCGAAGTAAGACTGTCTTACAGAGCGGTCATAATCCTCTTTTTCATAAACATCACACTCACAGTGGTCGGTAAGAGTAATCGCATACAGCCCTTGGCGCTCTGCTGCCTCACACATCATCATAGCCGGGTCTTCTGCATCTCGGGAACAATCACTGTGCATATGGCAATCGGAAAAAAATCGATATCTCAACGCCTGGCTGCCTCCATTCTTAAAAATGCCGTTCATTCTATCATAAACCAAACTGGTTTGGGATACGTATATAGCAACACTTTATTTTAAACTACAATAAAGAAAGATATTCCTTCTATGTTTTTCATTATTTATCGGTTTTCTATCGGTCTTCCTTACTGATTTTTATTATATTAACATAAATAAGGAAAAAAAGACATCTTTTCCACTATTTTTTTTCGTTTGTAATATTATATCTTAATTTGCTTTTTTCCAAAACAAATCATAACCTAAACGACTTGACATCCTCCTCTTTCTAATCCATAATAAAGTGCAATAAGACCCAGTAAAAATTGGAATATTTCTTTTTAGGAGGCTGCCCTATGCGTGCTGTAATTACTGTGCTCGGCAAAGATATGGTAGGAATACTCGCCCGTGTTTCTGCTATTTGCGCTGAAAACCAAGTGAACGTAATCGAAGTTACCCAGTCTGTTCTGCAGGACATGTTTGCCATGATTATGATGGTGGATATTTCAAAAAGCACGATTCCCTTTAATGATTTGTCTGATAAGCTTACCGAACTGGGAACCAGCATGAATCTCACGATTCATACCATGCACGAAGACATTTTTAATTCTATGCACCGGATCTAAGCTCTAGGGAAGAATGCTGTATTAAGCAAACTCTACCTGAAAGCACATTATATATAGAAAGGAACGCTTTCATGATTAATTCCCGCGATATTCTGGAAACAATCAATATGATTGATAACGAAGACCTAGATGTACGCACTATTACAATGGGCATTTCTCTGCTTGACTGCGTTGATTCCGACCAAAATGCTGCCTGTGACAAGGTGTACGATAAAATTTGCCGCTATGCCAGTAACCTGGTAAAAACCGGCGAAGATATCAGCAAAGAATACGGCATTCCGATTATTAACAAACGCATATCTGTTACACCCATCTCTATGATTGCAGCAGCGTGTCCATCAAAAAGTCCGGCGCATTTTGCACAGGCTTTGGACCGAGCAGCCAAAGAGGTGGGCGTCAATTTTATTGGCGGTTATTCCGCTTTGGTACACAAGGGTTTTGGGCCGGGAGATTACGCTTTAATTGAGAGTATTCCCGAAGTACTCAGCACAACCAGCTTTGTCTGCTCCTCTGTTAACGTGGGCACTACAAAAGCCGGAATCAACATGGACGCTGTTGGCAAAATGGGACGCGTTATTCGCGAATGCGCGGAACTTACAGCTGACCGCGACTGCATTGGTGCCGCCAAGCTGGTCGTTTTTTGCAATGCACCGGAAGACAACCCCTTTATGGCAGGTGCGTTTCATGGCCCCGGTGAGCCGGACTGCGTCATTAACGTTGGTGTATCTGGCCCCGGTGTAGTTCGCGCGGCACTAGCAAAGGCCGATGACTGCGACATTACCGGCATTGCCGATTTGATTAAGAAAACAGCATTCAAAATTACTCGTATGGGTCAGCTCGTTGCACAAGAGGCTTCTCGCCGTTTGTTCGTTCCTTTCGGCATTGTAGACCTTTCCCTTGCTCCTACCCCTGCTGTTGGTGATTCGGTTGCCTACATTCTGGAGGAAATGGGTTTGGAGGCGTGCGGAGCCCACGGCACAACGGCTGCTCTGGCACTGCTCAACGACGCAGTGAAGAAGGGCGGCATTATGGCTTCTTCTCATGTTGGTGGTCTTTCCGGTGCATTTATTCCGGTTACGGAAGATGCCGGTATGATTGAAGCGGCTCGCCGCGGTTCGTTAACCCTCAATAAGCTGGAGGCCATGACCGCCGTTTGCTCGGTAGGGCTTGATATGATTGTCATTCCTGGTGATACCCCGGCGGAAGTAATCTCTGGCATTATTGCAGACGAAGCTGCAATCGGAATGGTCAACAGCAAAACCACAGCCGTTCGCTTGATTCCTGCAATTGGCAAAAAGGTTGGTGAAGAGCTGAATTTCGGTGGTTTGTTGGGTGGAGGGCCCGTTATGGAGGTAAATCCTTACTCTCCTGCGCGGTTTATTCATCGTGGTGGTCGTATTCCGGCACCCTTGCAAAGTCTTAAAAACTAAATAAGTCTAAAAAATATCAAATAATAAAAAATTATTTGTCATTTGTTGAGGTAAAATGTCACAATAGTAAATTTTGTAAATTTATGAGTTGTATATTTGTGACGAGCGAGCTATAATTGTGCATGTGATTTCTGAATGTTTTGTGAAACTTAGATTTTATTTATCAAGGAGGTGCGGTCATTATGAACGATATGCTGAAGCAAATCATTGAAATGGACGAAAAAGCCAGGCAGATCACGGACGCCGCCCAAAAACAAAAAATAGACACGGAAAAAGAAATATCAAGAACTCGGGAAGACATTCGTAACAGCTATTTGGCAAGAGCAAGAGCCCGTATAGAGAAGAACAGGCCCTTGGAACAAGCTGCTGCAGAAAAAACCTGGCAGGTAAAAGAGCTGCATTATAAGGCTTTAACCGAAAAGCTGGATCAGCTTTATGCAGCCAGCGGTGAAAAATGGATCGATACGATCTTCCAAAAAGTGATAGGAGAGTGATTTCATGCTTTCCAGTCTCTCTTCCAATGTAGTTTCGGCAAAAGCCCGTGCGATGTATGGACGCAGACTGAATGCGCAGAATTACCAGGATATGCTGGCATGCAAAAGCGTTTCTGACATTGCGCGGTATCTTGCTTCTAATACGGACTACGATAAGGTTTTAGCAGGAATCAACGACAGAGAAGTTCACCGTGGCCAGTTGGAAAATCGGCTGAAAAAAAAGCTACTGGCAGACTCAGCCGCACTATGCCGCTATGAAATCTCCATTGGTGATGCTCTGGCTTCGTAC
Organism: Clostridium sp.; assembly: GCF_032576335.1. Classification (GTDB taxonomy): domain Bacteria; phylum Bacillota; class Clostridia; order Oscillospirales; family Acutalibacteraceae; genus Faecalispora. Next base: position 57,332 of record NZ_JAWFXC010000002.1, on the reverse strand, counting down.
TTGCTGCAGCGCAGCGAGGTGGAGCAGATTTTAAATGCTCTTTTACACTTGAATGCAGACATGACAAAGGAATACTTTTTTTCTATGCCCACTCCTTTGGCTGCGCATTCGCATATCGATTTGGTTCGCCTCTCTGGCGCAGAACAATTCGATGATATTATTGCAGCTTTGTCTCACACGCCTTATCAAATGTTGATTGAGCCGTTTCGCCCCACCTACGACAATACCGTAGACTTTACGGCGGCTGAAAACGCACTGTATACCTATTTATACAGTCAACTATACGAAACCATAGAGCGTCAGAATTCTAAAAGTGTGAAACAGGATTTAAAACAAATCATTGATCTTTATCTTGACCTTAATAACTTTGCCAGAATACTGCGTTTCAAAACGTATTTTCAGGCTGGTCCGGATTACATTCGCAGCAACCTTCTTCCTTTTGGGTCTCTTAACAGGCAGCAGATTGAAAAAATGATACAAGCACGGGATGCGGACGAGGTGCGCAAGTTGCTGGTTCAAACCAGAATTGGTAAGAAAACCAGTAAAATTGAGTACAACTTTGCTGACCAGCTTGCAGAGCGCGCCTTATACGGTGTATGCCGTCGCGGTGTTCATTTTTCAGTATCTGCATCCGTTGTTTTACTGTCTTATATTTTTTATATGCAGATTGAATTGCTGGATATTATTAATATTGTTGAGGGAATCCGCTATAATCTCCCGCCGGAAGAAATAAAAAAGCTGCTGGCTTTTTCAGATTTTTAACGAGAGGAGTGGTGCTGTTTGGCTGTACAAAAACTTAAAATGGCCAGTATCATCGGCCGAATGAACGAACTGGATGAGGTAACGCTTCGCTGCGGTCAATCTGAGGTTTTCCACCCCGACAATGTTCTTTCTTTCTATGCTGATACAACGCCCTTTGTTCCCATAGGGGAGGATAACCCCTACACAACTCCTTTGCAAAAGCTTTCTGACGCCTGCAAAAAAATCGGTCATCCTCTCGAATTTGAGGGAGCACCCGATTGCAGTGCAGAAGAAGAAGACCGTAAGCTATTGGAGTATGTGGACAAATTTACTGCATACGTAGAAGCTTGCTTAAAGCAAAAAATCGAAGCAGAAGAAAAAATTCGTGAGCTCAACAATTCCCTTCGTGATTTATCTCATTTTACAGGCATGGATTTAAACCTGAAAAAAGTATTGGAATGCAAATATGTTCAGGTTCGTTTCGGTGCTTTGTCTAAAGAGAACTACGAAAAGCTTCCGCTTTACAGTGACAACCCTTATCTGGTTTTTTTCCCAAATTCCAGTGATGAAGAAAACTATTGGGGTGCTTATTTTGCGCCTATTGACCAAATTGATGAAGTAGATCGAATTTTTTCGAGCCTGTTTTTCAATCGCGTTAGTCTTACCGGGTACGAGGGTACACCGGAAGAAATGATAGAATCACTTCGCCTGCAACATGCAGAAACAACGGCCATCGTAAAAGATATGGACGATAAGCTGAGCGCTTTCTGGAAGCAGGAAAGTGATAATTGCCAGCTGATGTTCAATCATTTAAGAGAAAAGAGCATCTATTTTGGAATTCGTCATTACGGAGCACGTTACCACGAAAGCTTTGTTCTAACCGGATGGATTCCCGCCAAGAACGAAGAAAAATTCCGTGAATCTCTTGAGCCGCTGGAATCCGTTGAATATTCGTTTGAAAATGCGGATGCTCAGCTCAGCCATTCCCCGCCTGTCAAGCTGAAGAACCCCAAACTGTTCCGACCGTTTGAGTTCTTTGTAGAAATGTTTGGTCTCCCCTCTTATAACGAGGTGGATCCCACCATTTTCGTTGGCATTACCTACATTATTATGTTTGGTATTATGTTTGCCGACCTTGGGCAGGGGCTGTGCGTTTCTCTCATTGGCCTTTATATGTGGAACAAACTGCGTATGCGCCTCGGCAAAATCTTGATTCCATGCGGTATGTCTTCCATGGCATTTGGTTTTCTCTTTGGTTCGGTGTTTGGCTTTGAGCATGCGCTCGACCCTATTTACCACGCATTGTTTGGCTTAGAAGAAAAGCCGGTTGAGGTTATGCACCCTGCCACAACCAACATTATCATTTATTCGGCTGTTGGCATTGGTGTATCTCTCGTAATGATTGCAATGCTAATCAACATTTACTCTAGCGTTAAGAAAAAGAAGTTTGGTAACGCTTTATTTAGTCCAAACGGCTTAGCCGGACTTTTGTTTTATGGCTCAATCGTATTCGGTTTCGGCGGACAAATTGTAATGGGATGGCAGATTGTTACTACACCGTATATACTCTGCTTCATGATTTTCCCGTTGCTTTTAATGTTCTTCCAAGAGCTTTTGAGTGAGCTTATGGAAGGCAACAAGGGCTGGAGACCAGAAAATTGGGGCGAGTATATTACTCAGAACTTTTTTGAAGTATTTGAGTATTTGCTCAGCTACATGAGCAATACCATGTCCTTCCTTCGTGTTGGTGCGTTCGTTTTGGTACACGCAGGCATGATGATGGTGGTATTCACTCTGGCGAACATGTCTTCTGGAATCGGATATATTCTAGTTGTTATTTTGGGCAATATCTTTGTTATGGCACTGGAAGCACTTCTTGCTGGAATCCAGGTCTTGAGGCTGGAATTCTATGAAATGTTTAGTCGCTTCTTCGACGGCAACGGTCGTCCCTTCCATCCTGTATCCGCTCGCAAGGAGCAGAATGAGGCGTAAACCTCATTCTTGCTCTTAGCGGTAAATTTAAAATGATTATATTTTGGAGGCAAATCTTATGAACTACGTACTGTTTACTATCCCTGTTGCAGCATTGATTCTCTCTATTTTACTGGCTGTTCGTGCAGTCAAAAATGGCAAAAAGGCAAAAACAGCTCTTGTATCCCAAATCGCAGCATTCATGATTGTTTGCGCCGTTACTATTGCTGTTCCCATGGTTGCTAGCGCTGCTACGGAACAGCCCACAGCTACCACCACTTCCTCTAATGACGGCACAAACGCCGGCAAAGAAGGCCTTGGCCTGCTGGCTGCTGGTCTCGTAACTGGTTTGGCTGGCATTGGTGGCGGTATTGCCGTTGGTGCTGCTTCCCCTGCTGCAATCGGTGCTACTGCAGAAGACCCCAAGTCCTTTGGTAAATCTCTGATTTTCGTTGCACTTGGTGAAGGTATTGCACTGTATGGCCTGCTCATTTCCATTCTGATTCTGAACAAGATTTAAGCAGTCTTTTCAGAGTATGAGACAAAAGGAAAGCAGGTGCTGACATGCGATTTTACTTAATCAGCGATAATTCAGACACGCTGGTGGGAATGCGCCTTGCCGGTATTCCGGGGACTATGGCGCACGATGTCGGTGAGGTTCGCAAAGCTTTAAACGATGCAATTGAAATGAAGGACGTTGCGGTGATTCTAATGACCGAACGCTTGATTTCCATGTGCCCCGAGCTGGTTTACGATTTAAAGCTGAACCTAAAACGCCCTTTAATCGTTGAAATACCCGACCGTCACGGCAATGGCCGTACCAAGGATTCTATTACCCGCTATGTCCGCGAGGCAATCGGAGTAAAAATTTAAACCGCCAAGGCGGCGGAACGGGGGGTTACTATGACTTCTAGTGAAGAAAAATTAAGTAAGTTTAGTACTGCGATCAATCATTACGCGCAGGAACAGCGGGAAAAAATTGAACAAGAAATTTCTGAGTTCAAACAGAATCAGCTTGAAGAGGCAGAACGCCAGGTACTGCATGAAGCATACCAGCTTATTCAAGGCGAAATGACTGCCATGCGGGATGGAATTGTGCGTGACATTGCTCACCGTGAAATGAATGCCCGCAAAGAGCTTTTGGAGAAGAGAAAAAACATTGAAAATGATGTGTTTGCTAAGGCGAAAGAGCGTCTTTTAGATTACTCAAAATCGGCTCAATACCCTTCTCTGCTGCAAAAATACGCTACCGGCCTTTCTGAGCTGTTCCCGGAAACCGGCACTGTTCTCTGCGTGAAGAAAGAGGATCTGCAATATGAGGATCTGCTTCGTCAGGCATTCAAAAAGGAATGCACTGTTCAGGCGGACCAAGATATTTTGATCGGCGGTGTTCGTGCCTATCATGCCGAGCGCGGCATAATGGCGGATGAAACACTGGACACGATGCTGGAATCACAGCAGGAGTGGTTTGAAGAAACCTCTGGAATGTCTGTGGTCTGAGCCGTAATACCAACGATAACGGAGATGATTTGAAGATGGAGAACCAAGATGTAATTCATGGTATTAACGGGCCAGTTGTAACGATTAAAAATTCACGCAGCTTTTCCATGATGGAAATGGTATTCGTGGGCAAGGAGCGTTTGGTTGGTGAAATCATCGGTATTACCGATAAGCTTACCACCATACAGGTCTATGAAGAAACCACCGGACTGCGCCCGGGTGAGCCGGTATACGGTACCGGCAGCCCCATGAATGTTACGTTAGGCCCAGGTATTCTAGATAATATTTTCGACGGAATTGAGCGCCCGCTGAAGAAAATAGCGGACGATTCCGGCTCTGTATTTATTTCGCGCGGCAGTAACGTGCCCGCATTAGACACCGAACAGCTCTGGGAGGTTACTGTCACCGTTCAGGTAGGCGATACCCTTACAGGTGGCGACATTTACGCGGAATGCCCCGAAACAAAGATCATTCGCCATAAATGCCTAGTACCGCCCACACTGAGCGGTACCGTCACAAAGGTGAATGCAAATGGCAAATACCGTGTGAACGACACCGTTGTTGAACTTACCGATGCAAAGGGAAACAAGCATGAGCTTTCTCTTTGCCAAAGGTGGCCCATCCGTACACCACGCCCGGTTGCGGAACGTATGCAGCCCAGAATTCCGCTGGTTACCGGTCAGCGTGTTATTGACACCCTGTTCCCAGTAGCCAAGGGCGGTACTGCGGCCATCCCTGGTGGCTTTGGTAGCGGTAAAACCATGACACAGCACCAGCTTGCCAAATGGTGCGATGCAGATATTATTATCTACGTTGGCTGCGGTGAGCGTGGTAACGAAATGGCACAGGTTTTGCAGGAATTCACCGAGTTAATTGACCCGAAATCCGGCAGACCTATGACCGACCGAACCACTTTGATTGCGAACACCTCGAACATGCCTGTTGCGGCGCGTGAAGCGTCTATTTACACCGGCATTACCTTAGCGGAGTATTACCGCGACATGGGCTACCACGTAGCCATGATGGCTGACTCCACCTCCCGCTGGGCGGAAGCACTGCGTGAAATTTCTGGCCGTTTGGAAGAAATGCCCGCAGAAGAAGGCTTCCCGGCGTATCTGCCCTCTCGTCTGGCGGAATTCTACGAGCGTGCCAGCTACACGAAAAACCTAAACGGAACCGATGGCTCTATCACCATCATCGGTGCGGTTTCCCCTGCAGGTGCGGACTTCTCCGAGCCTGTTACACAAAATACCAAGCGTTTTACCCGCTGCTTCTGGGCGCTAGATAAAAACCTCGCTTATGCAAGACATTACCCGGCTATAAACTGGATGACCAGCTACAGCGAATACAATGCTGATTTGCAGGATTGGTTTAAAGAAAACGTGGGCGAGGAATTCCTTGAGTACCGCAGACAAACCAACAATCTACTTCAGGAAGAAAGCAAACTCATGGAGATTGTTAAGCTGATTGGCTCCGACGTTTTGCCGGATGACCAGAAGCTTGTTATTGAAATTGCACGTCTGATTCGTGTTGGTTTCTTGCAGCAGAATGCGTTCCATGCGGAAGATACGTTCGTACCTCTGGAGAAGCAGAAGCTGATGATGAAGGTTATCTTGCACCTGTACCAAAAATCACGGCAGCTCATTGCAGCATCCGTTCCCATTTCCAGTATTATGCAGTCCGGTCTGTTTGACAAGCTGGTAAAGATTAAGTACGATGTACCGAACGACAAGCTGGACTTGTTTGATGACTATATTGCAGAAATTGATAACACCGTGGCGGAAATCATCAATAATTGATGAACCACACGGAAAGAAGGCGGTTTTTTTATGATTCTTGATTATATTGGCGTCAAAGAAATAAACGGGTCGCTGATTGTGCTGGACGATGTGGAAAATGCCTCTTTTGAAGAAATTGTGGACATTCGTCTGGACAACGGCACCATGCGCCAAGGCCGAGTTGTACAGATGGACGGCAAACGCGTGGTTATTCAGGTTTTTGATGGCACCCGTGGTATTTCTTTGAACAATACCCGCACACGTCTGCGCGGCCGCCCTATGGAGATGCCCCTTTCCCCTGAAATCCTCGGCCGAGTTTTTGATGGCTCCGGTCGTCCCATTGACGGTTTGGGCAATATCTTCCCGCAAAAGCGCATGAATATTAACGGTACCCCGATTAACCCGGTATCCCGTGTATACCCGGTTAACTATATCAATACCGGTGTTTCTAGTATCGATACACTGATGACCCTGATTCGTGGGCAGAAGCTGCCGATTTTCTCCGGCTCCGGTATGTCTCACAATGAGCTGGCCGTGCAGATTGCACGTCAGGCAAAAATCACCGGTGCAGATGGCGACAACTTCGCTATCGTATTCGCCGCCATGGGTGTTAAGAATGACGTTGCGGAATACTTCCGCCGCTCGTTCGATGAATCCGGCGTTTTGCAAAAGGTTGTTATGTTCGTTAACCTAGCAAACGACCCGATTATTGAGCGTACCCTGACCCCCCGCTGCGCACTGACTACCGCGGAATACCTTGCTTTTGAACTGAACATGCATATTTTGGTCATCATGACAGACATGACCTCCTATGCAGAAGCATTGCGTGAGTTCAGCTCCTCTAAGGGTGAAATCCCTGGCAGAAAGGGCTTCCCCGGTTACTTGTATTCGGATTTTGCCTCCTTGTATGAGCGCGCCGGCATGGTGGAAGGAAAAACAGGTTCGGTGACACAGATTCCGATTCTAACCATGCCCAATGATGACGTTACCCACCCCGTACCTGACCTTACTGGTTACATCACCGAGGGCCAGATTGTTCTGGATCGCACACTCGACAGCATGGGCATTTACCCACCTGTCGGCGTTCTGCCTTCCCTCTCTCGTTTGATGAAGGATGGTATTGGCGATGGCTTTACCCGTGCGGATCACTCCGCACTTTCCAACCAGCTTTTCGCTTCCTACGCCAAAGTTATGGATGCTCGTTCCCTAGCTTCCGTTATTGGCGAGGAAGAATTATCCCCTGTGGACAAACAGTACCTGCACTTTGGTAAGCTGTTTGAGCAGTTGTTCTTAACTCAGCGGCATAATGAAAATAGAACCATTGACCAGAGTCTGGATTTGGGCTGGAGACTTCTCTCTACCCTGCCCCGCTCTGAGCTGGACCGTGTGGATGATGCGGTTCTCAACCAGTTCTATAAGCCAGAAACCGCTGCAAAAGAACAGAGCGAGCTGGAAGAAGATACAGACGGAACCAATAACTAAGCGAGGTGAGCGGCATTGGCGATTCAAATTGTACCAACCAAGGGCAATCTTCTTGCCACAAAGAAATCGCTTAGTCTGGCCCGCACCGGCTTTGAGCTGATGGACCGTAAGCGCAACATTCTTATTCGTGAAATGATGGCTCTTATTGAGAGAGCCAATGAAATTCAAGATAAGATTGACAGTACGTATGAAGAAGCTTATGCGGCTTTGCAAATGGCCAGCGTTACGCTGGGTATGTGCGATAAAATTGCAGAAACTGTTCCATACGACGATAATCTGAACGTGGCGTACCGCAGCGTTATGGGAGTGGAAATTCCCATGGTCTCGCTAGAGCGTACCCCACCTAGTCTCAGCTATGGTCTGATGGAGACAAACTCTATGATGGATAATGCCTACCTGAAATTCCGGGAGGTTAAATATCTTACTGCAGAGCTTGCCGAAGTAGAGAACAGTGTTTACCGCTTAGCTGACAACGTAAAGAAGACCCAAAAGCGCGCAAACGCATTGAAGAACATTATGATTCCCCGTTTTGAGGAAACTGTAAAGTTTATTACAGACGCGCTGGAAGAAAAGGACAGAGAGGAATTCTCTCGCTTGAAGGTAATCAAGCGGCAGAAAAGCCACGAATAACTCGAACAAAAAGAAGGCTCTTCCGAAAGGAAAAGCCTTCTTTTTTTATAAAATCATTTAATTCATGTTACAAAAGATGAAAACAACATTTATAATATTTGAGTGAATGGCATTCAATTAAATTGTTAAAAATACCGTAACTGCGACCCCTCGACTTAGCGCACCTACTCCTGCGCCTGTAGTAATTTGAACGGATAACAAATCGCCTAGAAGAACCGGAACACTCCCTACACCAGATGCAAGGCAGTTGGTTGGATTAGGACCGGTAACAGTAGCAGTAATACCAGTGGTTGTCGGATCTGTATTTCCACATGGGCTTGTAAAAATTTCTGCCGTTACGGTATCTCCAGCTGGTATTGTATTATCTCTAATATTTAATACAAGTCCTACTATAGTAGCATTTACAGGTATCGTGACCGTACTAGTAACAAATAATGGTCCGGATGAAGAAGTTCCAAGACCAACCCATCCGCCATCGCTTATAGACTGGTCTGTTGCCAAATAAATTGTGGTTGCTCCTGGACCGATTGCACCAGTTGGGCCAGTTGGGCCAGTTGCCCCGGTAGCACCAACTGCTCCCGTGGGTCCGGTTGGACCAGTTGGGCCGGTAACACCAGTAGCTCCTGTGGGTCCCGTCGGTCCGATTGCCCCAGTAGCACCTACTGCTCCCGTGGGTCCGGTTGGACCAGTTGGTCCGGTAACACCAGTAGCTCCTGTGGGTCCCGTCGGTCCGATTGCCCCAGTAGCACCTACTGCTCCTGTCCGGTTGGACCAGTTGGTCCGGTAACACCAGTAGCCCCTGTGGGTCCCGTCGGTCCGATCGCCCCAGTAGCACCTACTGCTCCTGTGGGTCCGGTTGGGCCGGTTGCCCCTGTGGGTCCAGTTGGGCCGGTTGCCCCGGTGGCACCGATTGCCCCTGTGGGTCCAGTTGGGCCGGTTGCCCCGGTAGCACCGGTTGCCCCTGTGGGTCCAGTTGGGCCGGTTGCCCCAGTAGCACCTACTGCTCCTGTGGGTCCGGTTGGGCCGGTTGCCCCGGTAGCACCGATTGCCCCTGTGGGTCCAGTTTGTCCTGTCGGACCGGTTGGACCAGGACAGCATATTGGAGGGCGTGGGCAACAACAAGCACTTTCGCAATGCTTATATATCTTCATTTCTGGACTAAAATCGCAATTTTCACTTTTCATCTTTAATCACCTAAATTTAAAAATATTAAGGAAATAACCTACCAATACAGTATGATATTTTTTATTTTTTTGATTATATGGGATTAAAAAATATTCTTATTGATATTATTATATATTTTTATTGAAAAACGAATATTAAAATAAAAAAAGCATCCTCTTTTACCGTAGTAAAAAAATGATGCTTTTACATTTTAAACTTTTGTGTTAGTAATCGCCATGTCTGCGTCGTACGTCATTCTCTCAAAATCCGCTAAATCCAGTACCAACTCACCTGCCTTGGCATTCTCCTGTGCTTGCTCTATGGTTCTGGCGCCACCTAGCACATTCAGGTACTCACTGCGAGCCACCATCCAAGCAATTGCGAGGTTGCCTAGAGAGCAACTATATTTTTGGGTTAAATCACGCCATCCTCTAAGCATTTCTATAGCAAATTGGCGGTTTTCAGGCATCCACCAGAATTTGTTCTCGTGAACGGAACCAGATTCAATCTTATAATCCATCGTAATTTTCCCAGTGAGAAGCCCTTGCTCCAAAGGCGAATAGGCCTGAAGGGTTATTTTATGCTCTTCACAGTAAGGCAGCAGAGATGGCTCTACGCGGCGGTCAAGCAAGCTGAATTTTTCTTGTATTACATCTATCTTACCGTATTTAAGGTATTCATCCAGATGCTCAGTTGTAACATTTGATGCACCTATCACACGTATTTTCCCTTCCTGCTTCATTTTAAGCAGTTCTTCCATTGTTTCTTGAATGGAAGCTCCATCTTTCTCTGCTTGCCAATGCGTGTAATAAATATCGATGTAATCGGTTTGCAGGCGCTGCAAGCTGTCTTCTAAATCCTTGCGGATGGATTGCGCAGAAAGATTGCGATAAACCGAATGACCATCCTTAGTAAAAGGATGACTGCCAATCTCATTGCGCCACTGTAACCCACACTTAGTAGAAAGAACAGCTCTTTCTCTACGGCCTTTTAGAGCTTGCCCCACCACCTCTTCGCTATGTCCAAAACCGTAAACGGGTGCTGTGTCAATCCAATTCAAACCTTGATCCAGCGCACTGTGAATGGTGCGTATGGATTGCGAATCGTCGTTTTCACCCCACCAGCTTCCTCCACCAATGGCCCATGCGCCCAAAGACAAAACTCCAGTTACCAAACCAGATTCACCAATTTCTCTCGTCTTCATTTCTTACCTCCACTATTTCTACCATTTCTTTTCTTTTTCTATTTTACAATAAAAGCCCTCGTTTTTAAAGTAGCTTACCCTATACCTCGTTAAATTTAAAAAATTGATCAATTTTTGAATTTATTTTGTACTGAATCAGTGCGATGCTGAACAATTTGCATATTTTTGTTATTTCAGCTTACACTAAAATCTATAATTTATTAATCATAAGAAAGGTGGTAAGAACATGATTGACATGATTGCTCTGATTCTTCTGATTATTGGAGGAATTAACTGGGGGTCCATTGGTATTTTTCAATTCGATATTGTCGCTTGGTTATTTCAAGGGCAAACCGCAGTCATAAGTCGAATTATATATACCCTTGTTGGCCTAGCCGGAGTATGGTGCATTTCTCTGCTGTTCCGTGACAACGAGATTACAGATAGAAAATAGCAAAAAAGCGGCAGAGAAAAAATTCTCCGCCGCTTTTTTTATATTTCATTACAGCTTATTTACAATCTCTTTGGTATCGCGTGCGATAACAAGCTCTTCATTGGTGGGGATAACGAATACCTGCACCTTTGAATTGGGAGTTGAGATTTTACCGCCCTTGCCGCGGATCATCTGCTCATTGAGCTCTCTCGACACTTCTACACCAAGGTAGGTCAGGCCATCGCACACGTTCTGGCGGTGGTCAACCTGGTTCTCACCCAGACCGGCTGTAAACACAATTGCATCGCAGCCATTCATTGCAGCAGCGTAGCTGCCAACGAATTTCTTAATCTGGTACACCAGAATTTTATGAGCAAGAATTGCTCTCGGCTGGCCTTCTTCAACTGCCTTTGTTACATCACGGTCATCACTGGAAATACCGGAAATACCTAAAAGACCGGATTTCTTATTCAGGATGTCACTCATCTGCTCTGCAGTGAGGTTTTCTTTCTCTTCAATAAAGGTAACAACGGAGGGATCCAAAGAGCCGCAGCGAGTACCCATCATAAAGCCATCCAAGGGAGTGAGGCCCATGCTGGTATCAATTACTTTGCCGTGGTCCACAGCAGCGATGGAAGAGCCATTGCCAAGGTGGCAAGTAATAATTTTCAGCTCAGACATCGGCTTACCTACCAGCTCTGCGCAGCGCTCGCTGACAAAACGGTGAGAGGTACCATGGAAGCCATAGCGGCGAATTTGGTATTTCTCAAAATACTCGTAAGGAATGGGGTAAATATAAGCCTCAGCCGGCATGGTGGAATGGAACGCAGTATCAAATACAGCAACCTGCGGCACCTTATCACCAAATACCTCCTGGCAGGCACGAATGCCCTGCAGGTTAACACTGTTGTGTAAGGGAGCCAGCGGAATAAGCTCCTCAATGGTGTCAATAACCTCTTGGTTAATCAGAACGGAGTTCATGAACTTCATGCCGCCCTGCACTACACGGTGACCAACTGCAGAAACTTCAGACAAATCTTTAATTACGCCAACCTCTGCGTCTACCAAAGCATTTTTAACCTGCATGAAAGCTGCAATGTGATCAGGCATGTCCACGGTTAACTTCTTCTCTCGACCATCTGCCGTTTTGTGGCCGAAAATACCGTCACCAAGCCCAATTCTCTCGCAGTTTCCTTTCGCGAGTACTTCCTCTTTGGTCATATCAATCAACTGATATTTCAGAGATGAACTCCCTGCATTAATGACCAGAATCTTCATCGGATTCCCTCCTAAACTTTCTAAATATTGCAAAAACAGCTTGAAAGTGTTATTACAATACTGTACTATAGAACCGTACACTATCATAGTACATTTTCACAATTATTTCAAGGAGTTTTTTACCCAATGATAGAGAAACCCTTGATAACGGGTATTGTTGCCGAATTCAACCCGTTACACCTTGGGCATGAATACCTAATACAAAAAATTAAACAATTCTCACCCGGCGGGCTTGCCGTTGTGATGAGTGGTAATTATGTGCAAAGAGGCGAACCAGCTGCTTTTTATAAATGGCCGCGTGCGCTTGCAGCGCTTTCTTGCGGTGCCGATTTAGTGCTGGAGCTTCCCGTTAGTTTTTCGGTTGCCGGTGCAGAGCGCTTTGCTTTTGGCGCCGTTTCTATACTCAATGCGCTTGGCTGTGTAGATCAACTTGCTTTCGGCAGCGAAAGCGGGAATGTTCCCGCACTATATTCCATTGCTAAAGCTCTGCAAAGCCCGGCATTTGAATCGGCTGTCAAGAGCCACCTTTCTTTGGGTTTGCCCTTTGCTGCGGCAAGGCAAGCAGCGGCACAGGAGCTTCTTGGTGATTCTGCCGCGCTCTTAAGCGAACCGAACAACATTCTTGGCATTGAATACTGCAAGGCACTGCTTAGCACGCAATCTACCATGCAACCAAAAACCATTCAGCGCATTGGTTCCGCTCACGACGCACCGCTTCTCACTGGCGAAACGAGAATTGCCTCCGCATCGCTTATTCGAAAACACATTCAGCAAAAAGAATCTTTTTCGGCCTTTGTTCCCAAAACAGTTTACCCCATTTTTGAAAGGGAACTTTTGGCTGGGCGTGCACCCGCATCTCTTGCGCCGTTGGAAAACGCAATCCTCTCAAAGCTTCGCACCATGAGCCGAGAGGAGCTTTCCCAATTGCCGGACATCAGCGAGGGCTTGGAGAACCGAATTTACAGCAGCATTCGTGCTTGTGCCTCTCTTGAACAGCTTCTTATTTCTATAAAATCAAAGCGTTATTCTCATGCTCGTATCCGTAGAATCCTATTATCCGCTTTTTTGGGTCTAAATCAGCAGGAGCTTCCAGAAACCCCTGCATACATTCGAATACTGGCGTTTAATGAGACAGGCAGAAATATGCTGCGGGACATACGGCGTACCGCAACCCTGCCGATTGTTACAAATGCCGCCGATTTTGCACCGCTTAGCAACGATGCAAAAGCAATGTTTGAAACCGAATGCAGAACAACGGACCTTTACTCTCTGTGTACACCAGAGAAAGGCCCCTGCGGACTGGAAATGACCTGCTCCTATTGGGAAAGGAAGGATTTTTTTGGCAATTGAAATCAAAGAAACAGAGTACCTGAACTATGGCCGGTGCGTACATATGAGCAACGGCATTATCGAAGTAATGGTCACAATTGATATTGGCCCCCGAATCATCCACTTTGGTTTAGTCAATGGCGAGAACATGCTGTATACCGACCAAGAGAGAAAATACCGTGCATTCGGTGAGGAATTTGACCAACTTTACGGAGAGGGCGCTGTCTTCTATAATTATGGCGGACACCGGCTTTGGCTTAGCCCAGAAAGCACACCAGACACCTACTACCCAGACAATGAGCCAGTTGTGTATGGCATTCTTACCGAAGGGGTAAGCTTTACTCCTGCAAGGCAAAAGCATAACGAAATGCAGCTCGGCTTTGAAGTAATGATGAACGAAAACACCTCAGATATTATGGTGGTTCACAGCGCGAAAAATTGTTCAAAAGACCCCAAAACCCTTGCTCTATGGTCTGTTACGATGATGGCACCGGGCGGGTTTGAAATAATTCCGCAGAATCAAGGGGAAGATCCACTTCAGCCCGACCGTTCGGTGATTCTATGGCCGTACGCCGACCTGCGTGATCCCCGAATCTTCTGGGGCAACCGTTTCATCACTCTTCGGCAAGACCCAACCGCCTCCACCGCTTTTAAGGTAGGAATGAACAACCGTGCTGGCTGGGCCGCCTATGTAAGAAAAAATGTAGTGATGATAAAGCGCTTTGTTCACAACAATCATGCGGTGTACCCAGACTTTGGCGCTTCCTATGAAACGTACACGAACGGTGATTTCTTAGAGATGGAATCCCTAAGCCCGCTCTGCCACATTGAACCGGGCAATACGGTACGGCATGTTGAAAACCTCACCTTACAACGCATTGACCAATCACCGAAGATGGACGATGAAGCTTCACTGGATGAATTTGTTGCGGAACTAGGCTAAATAACTACAAATAAAAATGTCCCCCATTCCTTTTGGCTCCTGCCGAAGAGAATGGGGGCTTTTGCTTTATGCTATTCTATTGAAAGGATTAAAAATATGCTGGGTAGCAATGGAAGCTTCATTGCCGAGCTTGCATTTGTTCCCGAACCTTCATTAAAGAGAAGCCCAACAGATTTTGTCCATTCCATTTGCTCATATCAAAGCGATTTTCATCTTTCATGGATAGGCCAATTCCCCATATTCTATCCTGCACCGCACATTCTGCTAAAATATGTTGCTGGGTTGCAAGCAGAAGCTTTCGAAGTTCATTGTTCTGGGCAAATTTTTCAATTAATCCCTCATATATAATAATTTGCCGAACTCCATTCCAAACGGTTTCCTCATAATTTCGAACCGAGCGCCCGAATGCCTTAATCTTCCCAACATCTGTGGTGCTCATTATTTGCAATGCAATTTCACTATCTTTAAAAAGAACGGCTTTTTGGTACATCATATACTGCTCCATCGAAGAAAAATGTACGCCGTCCTTTTCAAAATCAGACAAAAACCAATTACTCAAATATCCGTTTGCTTCATCGGGATTATGGAAGCATATTACTTTTTTCACTTTTCTTATCTCCCATTATTCATCTCTGAATCGAACAAGGTTTTATTCCGCCGTAACCTGTACCGCATCGTCATCTCTGTCGTTCGTAAGGTTGAGACAATCAAGTACATAGAAAATCAAACCCAAAGCCATGCCAACGACACAAGCAAGTACCATTCCCTTCAGCTCAACGCTTCCCAAATGAAGCGATACTCCCGAAAGACCGGTAACGAAAATGACAGAAGTCATGATGATATTGCGGTTCTTTGCAAAATCCACACGGGAATCTACCAGAATACGCAAGCCGGAAGCGCCAATCATGCCATAAAGCAGGAACGAAATGCCCCCGATTACCGGGCCGGGTATCGTTGCAATGAGTTCAGAAAATTTACCAATGAAAGAGCTAATGATAGAAAGAACTGCCGCACCGCCAATAACCCACACACTATACACACGGGTCATCGCCATTACGCCAATGTTCTCCCCGTAAGTAGTAGTGGGAACGGCACCTACCATACCAGATGCCATAGTGGAGAAGCCATCACCCATTAAAGAGCGGTGCAAGCCGGGATCCTTGATTAAATCTTTCTCAATTACCTTGCCGGTAACAATCTGGTGACCAATATGCTCCGAAATTAAAACCAAGGCAACCGGAAGCATGGTAATGATTGCATCCAGCCGGAACTGTGCCAACTGAAAATGCGGTAGTGAAAATAGACTTGCTTCTTCTACCGGTGTGAAATCTACCACACCGAGAATCGCAGCCGTAACGTAACCACCAATAATTGCAATCAGAATCGGAATAACCGAAAGAAAATTACGGAACAAAATAGAGCCAAATACCGCAATGCCCAGTGTAACCAAGAACACCGCCACATTTTTGGGTTCTACCGTTGATACAACCTGCTGGAACAATCCCTCTGCACCTTTTACCGCTACATAGCTGGTTTGGGGCAATATTTTAGCGGTAGAGGCCGCTGTTCCCGAAAGCTCAAGACCGATAAGAGCAACTACCGGTCCCATTGCAGCAGGCGGCAGAAGCTTGTCAATCCAATCGGTGCCAAAGCGCTTGATGATCAGTGCCAAAACCACAACGAGCAGACCAACCGCTACAAAGCCGCCCTGTGCGTAAGAAAAGCCGCCGCCGGGTGCATCCTTATACCGGTTAATTACAATAAGCGCCGGGCCAATGAACGCAAAGCTAGAGCCTAAGTACGCTGGGCATTTGCCCTGTGTTATCCAAAAGAAAAACAGTGTGCCTACGCCGTTCATTAACAGCACAACCGCAGGGTTGATTCCAAATAAAGTCGGAACCAAAACAGAAGCACCGAACATGGCAAACATATGTTGAATGCTCAGCGGAATCGCCTGTTTTAGCGGTGGTTTTTCATGGGTTTGAATGATGTGTTTTGACATAGATTGAATCATCCTTTTCTTTCATCTGAAATCTCTATCTGAAAACGGCTCTAAAAAAATAGGCCTTTGAAAAAGTGAAGTCAAAAGCCTAACTACGAGCCGTTACAGCGGTGAATGTTGTAAACAGACCAAAAGAAAAGCCCACCCGGTATGCAAAGCATATCGGATTGAGCTCTTTGGTCTTCTATTTTCGTATGAATGCAGATTTGGGTGCCGCACAAATGGGGCAAAGCCAATCTTCCGGCAATTCTTCAAACGGAACATCGGGGTCATTATAAATATAACCGCAAACCTTACAAATGAACTTGCCACCGTCTGAACCTGTATTATTTACGGCTACGGGGCGATACGTTGGCGCATATTCGGGAGCGGAACCTTTGAGTACTTGGTGGTAATAATTATAGGTCATTGGTGTACCAACCACTTTTTCACTACCGGCAACAACTTCTGCCAAAAATACAGTATGAGTGGCGGTTTCTACCCGATTAATCACCTTACACAAAAACCAACAGCAGGCGTTTTCTTTAATAACGGGAACACCTTCCACCAAAACGCGGTGCCGAATGTTCTTTAATTTGTTGGCACTTCTGCCAGAGTTAAACCCCAGCGCACCAATTACGGTACCCGGTGTTTCTTCCGACAAAACAGAAACAGAAAAAATTCCGGTCTCCCGGATGCATTCATGACTGTAATTATTGTGATGCATACTAACAGCAATTACGGGAGGATTTGAATTTGTTACCTGAATCACCGTATTTACAATACAAGCGGAAGGATCGTGTTCACCCTTTACACCAACAGCATACATTCCATAAGATAAGCTTGCTAACACATTACTATCCAATCAATATCCCTCCCCACGGATTCTACATGAGTCCAAAATTATATATATAATAGCACTGTGCGGACAAAGATACAAGGGTCTTTTTTTATTTTTCATCCATGATTTTTCTCCAGTACTGAAGAAATGCCTGTTCGTTCTTATTCAGCCCGGCCGTATAATACTCTGTTCCACTCAGTACATCCGGCAAATACTGCTGCTCTACCCAGTGGCCGGGGTAATTATGGGGGTAAAGATAAAACTGCCCTTTTCGTTCTTGGTCTTCCCCATCAAAATGCTTATTTTGCAGATTGCGCGGAATTGGTCCAGCTTTCCCTGCACGAATATCAGCAAGCGCTGCGTCTACCGCTAAATAAGCCGAATTCGATTTGGGCGCCATACATACCAAAATTACTGCATTCGCGAGCGGAATTCGGGCTTCTGGCAAACCGACCTGAAGAGCGGTATCTACCGCAGCTTTTACAATGGGAATAATCTGCGGCCACGCAAGGCCAACATCTTCATTCGCGCAAACAAGCAGCCTGCGGCATACCGATGGCAAATCCCCGGCTTCGAGCAGCCTTGCGAGGTAATGCACCGCGGCGTTGGGGTCAGAGCCGCGCATCGACTTTTGGTAAGCAGAGAGCAAATCGTAGTGCTCGTCGCCATCCTTATCATAGCGCACAGCGCTTTTCTGCGTTAATTCTTGTGCAGATTCCCGCTCGATATAAAGACCCTTTTCCTCACGTCTGGCAGAAAGCGTGCAAAGCTCTACGGCATTCATCGCCTTGCGAACATCTCCACCACACGACTGCGCTATGTGTAAATCCACCCCGTCTGCCCGTGTAATCGTCTCCCCTCGCTCCTGCTCGAGAAGCTGAAAGGCACGCTCTACCGCACTTAAAATTTCGTCAGTGTCCACTGCTTTAAACTCAAAAACAGTACAGCGGCTTAAAATCGCATTATAAACATAAAAGTACGGGTTCTCCGTAGTGGAGGCAATCAGCGTAATCTGCCCGTTCTCTATGAATTCTAGTAGGGTTTGCTGCTGCTTTTTATTAAAATACTGAATTTCATCCAGATACAATAAAACTCCATTGAGCGTTTCCAGTGTACCGAGT
Organism: Clostridium sp.; assembly: GCF_032576335.1. Lineage (GTDB taxonomy): Bacteria > Bacillota > Clostridia > Oscillospirales > Acutalibacteraceae > Faecalispora. The sequence goes on along the minus strand of NZ_JAWFXC010000002.1, from coordinate 38,957 downwards.
GATTCCACTACCGCACGAATATCTGCCGTAGAAGCGGTAGTACCGTTCATTTTTACCAGCTTGCGCTGTGTTTTACGGGCAATAATGGAGGCAACGGTGGTTTTCCCCACACCGGAAGGCCCATAGAAAATCATATTCGGTATTTCGCCGGAATCAATAATGCGGCGCAGCGCTTTCTCCGGGGTAAGCAGATGGCGCTGCCCCACTACTTCATCAAGCGTCTGCGGGCGCAGGCGTTCCGCCAAAGGCACTGACAATGGAATCCATCCTTTCAAAAAGCGGCGCAGCTGAAGCTGCGCCGCACACAAATGATAGCAAGTCTAGTATAAATCGAATTTCGTTCTTTCCCTGCACCAAAGCAAAAGAAAACATTGTACTTTCCTATACAGAAAGCAAAAGCTTTCTAAAATTAGTGGTAAAGCGGATAACGACTGCAAATGCTATCCACTTTCGCGCGGATGGCATCTTCGTTGCCCTCGAAACTTTGTGCCGTCATTGCAATGCACTCCGCAACCAAGTCCATGTCCTGTGTGTTGAGGCCACGAGTGGTAACTGCGGGAGTACCCAAGCGCAGGCCGCTGGTAACAAAGGGGCTTCTCTGCTCGTTGGGAACCGTATTTTTATTGGCGGTAATATACACTTCGTCCAAACGGTGCTCCAGCTCTTTACCGGTAAGCTCTTCGCCGGTGAGGTCAACGAGCATCAAGTGGTTGTCCGTTCCGCCGGAGACCAGCTTGATTCCGCGCTTCATAAGGCCATTTGCCAAAGCCTGCGCATTGTCGATAATCTGCTGCTGGTAGACTTTGAATTCCGGCTGGAGTGCTTCGCCGAAGCACACTGCCTTTGCAGCAATAATGTGCATTAACGGGCCGCCCTGCGTGCCGGGGAAAATCGCTTTATCAATCGCTTTGGCATACTGCTCTTTGCATAAAATCATGCCACCTCGAGGGCCGCGCAAGGTTTTATGGGTTGTGGTGGTAACCACATCTGCCCACTCTACCGGACTAGCGTGCAGCCCTGCCGCAACCAAACCGGCAATGTGCGCCATGTCTACCATTAGGTAAGCACCGCATGCGTCGCAGATTTCACGAAAACGCTTAAAATCGAGTGCACGGGGGTATGCCGATGCACCCGCAACAATCATCTTCGGTTTAACCTGCATTGCCTGCTCGTACAGCTTATCGTAATCAATTTGGTGCGTTACGGCGTCTACGCCATAAGCTACAAATTTGTAGTAACTGCCAGACATATTCACAGGCGAGCCATGAGTTAAATGCCCGCCCTCAGCCAAGTTCATACCCATTACGGTATCGCCGGGCTGCAGCAATGAAAAGTACACGGCAAGGTTTGCCTGTGCACCGGAGTGGGGCTGCACATTGGCATGCTCTGCACCAAAGATACGGCATGCACGGTCACGCGCAATGTCTTCCACTACGTCTACATACTGGCATCCGCCATAGTAGCGTTTGCCCGGGTAACCCTCCGCATACTTATTGGTCAGGATGCTCCCCATTGCGGCTAAAACCGCGGGAGAAACCATGTTTTCAGAAGCAATTAATTCCAGATTTCTTTGCTGGCGGCCCAGCTCCTGCTCCATAGCTGCTCCAACCTCATGGTCAAAGCGGGAAACAAATCCGATGGTATCCATCATTTCACTGAACATTGGCAACCTTCTCTCCTGTTTTCTTAAGGATATTATACACGCGATTTTTGTAAAAGGCAATCCGGTCATTCCCAGAAAATGACCTTTCCTTTTCTCCAGTTTTGTATTAAAATGTAGAAAACCGCCGTGAAAGGATACGCCGAAAATGACAAAGAAGCAATTAGCCGTTTGTGCCGTGGAAGCGATGAAAAAGGAATACCCGGATGCCATCTGTTCGCTGGAATACCGTGACCCTCTCCAGCTACTGATTGCAACCCGGCTTTCCGCGCAATGCACCGATGCACGAGTGAACCTCGTTACCCCTGCATTGTTTGCGCGCTTCCCCTCATTAGAAGCCTTTACGCAGGCTCGCGTGAAGGAGATTGAAGAGCTGATTCGCTCTTGCGGGCTGTATAAAACCAAGGCGCGCGATATTCTTGCCATGTGCCAGAAGCTGGCAGAGGATTACGACGGCATTATCCCCGACACGGTAGAGGAGCTAACAAAGCTACCGGGTGTAGGCAGAAAAACCGCAAATTTGGTCGTGGGGGATGTTTACCACAAGCCCGCCGTAGTGACCGACACTCACTTTATACGCATCACCGGGCGGCTTGGGCTGACCAAAAGTAAGGTTCCGCTTCAGGTTGAAAAAGACCTTCGGGCAGTATTGCCACCGGAGGAATCGAATGATTTTTGCCACCGGCTGGTTTTACACGGCAGAGCGGTGTGTCAGGCACGAACGGCACATTGCGAAATTTGCTGTATGAACAAATTTTGCAAAACCGGTTTAGCCGAAGAAAAAAAGAAAAATAAATAAGGCATTTTGCAAAATAAACTTGAAAAACAAAAACCCCCGTGCTATAATTAACAGCGTTGAAATTACCAGTGATTTCATCTTGTTTTATAGCATTTATGGGCCCATAGCTCAGCTGGGAGAGTGCTGCGTTCGCAATGCAGAGGTCAGGGGTTCGATCCCCCTTGGGTCCACCAAATCAAGAAAAACCGAACCTGTTAAAAACAGGTTCGGTTTTTTATTTTACTTTGTTTTTTGAACTTAGAATTACACTTGTACACTTTGAATCCATTATTAAAAAAATTTTATTTCATTTACGTAATTATAGCGTTTATTCGTGTATATTTTACAATATTAGATATTTTTATTCCTAATTAATCTAAATTATGGTAATATTATCATTGGGAGGGATGTAATGTATTGTAAAAATTGCGGAAATCAAATTACAGACGACAGTAAGTTTTGTTTTAATTGTGGTACCCCCATCGAAATAACGAAACCGGAAGAAGTTGAAACACAAAAACCTGACGACCTAGTAGACCCAGTTATAAATGAAGGAAAAGAAGAAAAGGGTTGTACTTCCAGTCTATTCTTCTTATTTTTCACCCCATTTTTAATTTGTATTGGAATTGCACTCTTAGTGAATATTATTACTGCAATAATTACACCTGATTCAACTATACCAGCAAATCAGGCTAATGCAAGCTCTAATTCTATTCCTAGTTCTACTTCATTGAATTCAGCAGCAACATCAAGCCAAATGAGTGAAGAGAAGGCCTATGCAATTCAATTTGATGAATTTATCATGAACACAATTTTAGGTTCTAATGAGGCATTAGAAGACTTAGATAATTATATTAACGCATATTCAGAGAATAAAATCAGTGCTTTAGAAGCATATGAAGCAGCAAAAAACACCAAAGAACTTATGAATACTTTAAATAAGACAATCTGGGACATAAGAAACAGTAAAACTGGTGCGTATATTGGTGTCGCGCAGGAGTTCCTTATAAATGGAAAATTTAAGGCAGAAAATATGATGAAATATCTGGATAAAAACGAAGTAAAGTACTTATCTGAAATGAAGCAAAATGACTTAAACATTTACAATTCTTTTAAAAAATTGATGCTTCAAAGAATTAGTTATTTGCAGTCTCAGGGTTTTAGCGATACGGAAATAAATGAAATTATACAAAAGACCCCTAGTTCAACGAGCAGCAAATAAAAACCAATTGTCCGCTTTGCTAAGAGTATAAGCTTAATGAAATGAAATCTAAATTAGTAAAATTCGCTATTGCCAATTTCCAGAATAGAATGATGTGATGCTTGTAATCGAATCTTAGAGGGAGTAGCTTCCCGTATTTATACGGGGCTCAAAGTCGTCATTTCGGAGAAATCCCGGCTTTGACAGCGTTTCGTTTCGTGAGACTCTACAGTTAGATTTTTTAATCTAGCCGTGGGGTCTTTTTTATTACCCATTTTTAGGGAAAAGGAGGGGAAAACCACTTTGTTCACCCGAATAATAACTGTTTTTCAACAACTGCTATCCCCTTCTGTGAACTCAATTTGTACGACTATTTCCCTCTAATCATCCTGATATCACGAAAATTAATTCCGCACCAAAATAAAGAAATAAGGAGAATGACGAATGAACAACTTTCACCAACAAATCATGGATTCGCTTAAAGTAGATACCTAAGGCCTGCACGATGCAAAAGTAAAAATTCAACGTAAGCTGGAAAGCACTCTGGTCATTCTCGCCGTTGTGGTAATCAACACCAACCTCGGTACGGTTCAGCATCGAAAGGCGGAGCAGGCCTTAAAAAGTCTAAAGGCTCCTTCCTCCCCCATTTCCAAGGTGTTGCGAAACAGAAGAAAATGAGTTATCGAAAGGTATCCACTTAAAAGAAATTCTTGGGTAAGGTAAACTTGGGAACAATCAGCTGATGATTTTATAATCAAAATTCCAACCGTACTGTTGGCATTCGGTTTTATTTCTTTGCAATATTTCATGCATTTTTTGGATATGCGGTTGAAACTCTTTTGATAAAGTATGTTCACCCACAATTTCAACCATTTCTGCTTCGCAATCACTCCAAAGAAGATCCCAAAAGGCATCCCAATTTTTTCCATACCACTCTGGGAAGTTAAAAGCAATACGAATCCGTTCCTGTAGCTCCCCTAAATATTTACAGTCTGTTAAATCCAACACAATAGTTTTCACTTCATTCACAGCGGCTTCCTCCTCTAAATAATTTCTAAAAAGGTCTCATAATGGTCATAGGTTACAAACAGTAGACCGTCGTTTGACCAGAGCAAGCGGTGCATGTTCCGTTTTCCACTATAATAATTAATATCTGCTTCCCACCAAATGCGCCCAGAGGAGGGAGGTAGATGACCATCGTCATTTCTATATATTCCCCCTGTAATCATTTTTCCAGGTGCAAATTTAGCAGGGGCTTTCCCTTTTTTCCAACCTAAAAATCATATTTCTTCTTTTGAATTATAATGATCGGGTAAAGTGACATAGTATTTTATCCACCAATCTATTCCGTTTTCTCCATCTTTTGTTGCGTTTCCCGCTAGCACAGCTTGCATTGCTTGAACAGTACATCGGCAGCGCAGGTGGACAGGAAGCTCCTCTGAGGGAGTGTCGATCATATCATATATTTTACCGTGCATATCACGGCAGGTAAAGCAGGTTTTTAAATCCAGCTTTGCAACCCAGTGCTTCCAAGTTTTACTAAGAATTGTTGGTGGGTTGTAAGTGTCTAGAAGCCCTTTCAAAAAAGTAGAAATGTGTTCCTGTGGTAATACATACCCAAACGCTTTTTTACATACATGGTTCTCACCTCTTCATAAAATAAAGGAAAATATCCTCTTTTTATAAAGCTCAAAAACAGTAAAACTTGTATTGGAAAGAGCAAGTGATAGGATTTATTTTGAGTGTAGCACAGAAAAAGAAAGAATCCAATTGATACCTCAATCAGATTCCTTGCATAATCCTTTGCCAATGTACGCTTGACTATAATCATAACCTTAAAGAAACGAAACCTGAATTTAAAATTCGCTATTGACAATTTCCAGAATAGAATGATATGATACTTGTAATCGAATATTAGAGGGAGTAGCTTCCCGTATTTATACGGGGCTCAAAGTCGTCATTTCGGAGAAATCCCGGCTTTGACAGCGTTTCGTTTAGTGAGACTCTACAGTTAGATTTTTTAATCTAGCCGTGGGGTCTTTTTTATTACCCATTTTTAGGGAAAAGGAGGAAAAAACCGCTTTGTGCACCCGAATAATAACTGTTTTTCAACAACTGCTTTCCCCTTCTGTGAACTCAAATTGTACGACTAATTCCCTCTAATCATCCTGATATCACGAAAATTAATTCCGCACCAAAATAAAGAAATAAGGAGAATGACGAATGAACAACTTTCACGCAAAGATGCCACAACAAATCATGGATTCGCTTAAAGTGGATACAAAAGGCCTGCACGATGCGAAAGTGAAAATTCAACGTGATAAATACGGGTTTAATGAGTTAGAAGAAGCCGCCACAAAAAGTGCTTTTCAAATTTTCTTTGAGCAATTCAAGGATTTTCTTGTTTTAATCCTACTTGCCGCCGCAACCATTTCTGCATTCCTCGGTAAGCTGGAAAGCACACTGGTCATTCTGGCAGTTGTGATGATTAACGCCATCCTCGGTACGGTTCAGCATCGAAAGGCGGAGCAGTCCTTAAAAAGCCTGAAAGCGCTTTCCTCCCCCACCGCCAAGGTGTTGCGAAACGAAAAGAAAACGGAGATTCCATCCCGTGAGCTAGTCGTTGGGGACATCTGCTATTTGGATGCAGGCGATTCTATCAGCGCAGACGGGCGGATACTCGAATCCTACAATCTGCAAGTGAATGAAAGCTCCCTGACTGGTGAATCCGAAAGCGTGATCAAAACAACGGATGTAATTGACAAAGAGGAAATCGCCATCGGCGATAGAAAGAACATGGTGTTTTCCGGCAGCTTTGTTACCTATGGCCGGGCAGTGGTTCTCATCACCAACGTTGGCATGAATACCGAAATTGGTAAGATTGCTCATTTGCTCGAAAGTGCCAAAGAAAAGAAAACGCCTCTTCAAGAGAGTCTCGACAACTTTGGCAAGAAGCTTGCCCTGCTTATCCTTATCCTTTCTGCCTTTGTGTTTTCACTGGATGTCTTTCGAGGCAATGACCTTATGAACGCATTTCTGTTTGCCGTCTCTCTTGCGGTAGCGGCTATCCCGGAGGCACTTAGCTCCATTGTGACCATCGTGCTTGCTCTCGGAACACAGAAAATGACAAAGGCAAATGCAATTATCCGCAAGCTGCAAGCTGTGGAAAGCCTCGGGAGTATCTCGGTAATCTGTTCCGATAAGACAGGAACCCTAACACAGAACAAAATGACCGTACAAAAGCTGTATGTAGATAACAAAGTAACAGAGCACAATCAGCTGAACCCGGAACATGATTTGGAGAAAAAGCTGGTACTCATGTCTCTGCTATGCAACGACGCAGTCACCATAGAGAAAAAAGAAATTGGCGACCCAACGGAAATTGCCCTTGTGAATCTCGGCGACTTATATCATCTGGATGAACTGCTGGCACGAAAAAGGTACCCGCGCGTTGCCGAGCTGCCCTTCGACTCGGAGCGCAAGCTAATGAGTACGTTAAACACGTGGGACGGTAACCCGCTCATGATTACAAAGGGCGCTTTGGATGTACTTCTTGCAAGGTCTGTTAACCTGCTAACCTCCGACGGAGTTCAGCCACTCACAGAGGAACACAAGCAAAGTATTGAAGCCATGAATCGGGAGTTTTCCCAAAATGGGCTGAGAGTGCTTGCTTTCGCCTGTAAGGAGTTTTCATTTAACCGAGAGCTTGTAGTGGAGGATGAAAATAGCCTAACATTTGTAGGGCTCATCGCAATGATGGACCCACCCAGAGCGGAATCTGCACAGGCGGTGGCAGACTGCCTGCGTGCAGGTATTAAGCCTGTTATGATTACCGGTGACCACAAGATAACTGCTTCCGCTATTGCAAAACAGATTGGAATATTAACCGACGATGCACAGGCAATCGAAGGCTGTGAACTGGAACATATGTCGGATGAAGTTTTGAAACAGCGCGTAGAAAATATCTCCGTTTATGCCAGAGTATCCCCCGAGCATAAAATTCGAATTGTGAGGGCTTGGCAGGAAAAAGGCAAGGTGGTAGCCATGACCGGTGACGGAGTGAATGATGCACCCGCCTTAAAGCAGGCAGATATTGGGATTGCCATGGGCATCACCGGCACGGAGGTTGCAAAAGATGCAGCCGCTATGGTGCTCACCGACGATAACTTCTCTACCATCGTTCGAGCGATTTCTAACGGCAGAAGCATTTATGCAAACATTAAGAATGCCATTCAGTTTTTGCTCTCCGGCAATACCGCAGGAATTCTTTCTGTGCTTTACGCTTCCCTACTGGCACTTCCTAACCCCTTTGCTCCCGTACACTTGCTATTTATCAATTTGGTAACGGACAGTCTCCCTGCCATTGCAATTGGACTTGAACCACACAATGAAACCGTGATGAAAGAACGCCCTCGTGACCGCAACACTCCCATCTTAGATAAACACTTTGGTTTTGAGGTATTGCTGGAGGGTCTGCTCATTGCAATTGGAACCATGCTCGCATACTATGTCGGCTTGTCAGCCGGCGGAGCGGATACCGCACGTACGATGGCGTTTGCCATACTTTGCCTTTCTAGGCTTCTTCATGGATTTAACTGTAGAGGCAAAGATTCCGTATTCCGCTTAGGTGTTTTCTCGAACAGATTTATCTGGCTCGCTACTGCAGTTGGCTTCTTGATGTTGTTTGCTGTATTGACATTTCAGCCGCTTATGGGACTATTCGAAATCACACCGCTTACCGGAATGCAATACGCAGTTATCTTAGGGGTATCACTCTTACCACTTTTATTAATTCAATCCTACAAATTGATCTCAAAAAGAAAAGGAAATAAGCAGTAAAAATAACTTAAGTTGTCATTATGTCTTAAGTGGAGTGGCATGAAAAACAAGCCTATAAGGCCGTAAGAAAAGCCAGCGTCTTAAAGACGCTGGCTTTTACTTTGTTCATGGCTCATCGGGATCGTTGCAATTTCTTCCAACATTTCAATGAACGTAAATTATGTATATATAAGAAATTAATAATTGACAAAACATTTAGAGTGTATATAATAAAAGTAAACTATCAGTTTACTTAACAACACAGCTATGTAAGAGGTGATTATTTTGGGTTATACCAAACGTAAAGAACAGGAAAAAGAAATCAAGCGGAACGATATTATTGATGCAGCAGAACGCGTTTTTTTCTCAAAGGGCTACGAACAAGCAACCATGGATGAGGTAGCTAAAGAGGCGGAATACAGTAAACGAACTATCTACGTCTATTTTAACAGTAAAGAGCAAATATACTTTGAGATTATGATAAGAGGCTATCACCTGCTAATCGATAAGATTGAAAAAGTCCTTGCTAATAATCCGCCACAAAATGCTCTGGACGATTTGCGCTCTATTTTTTTCACCTTTTTCGAGTTTCATCAAGAGGAACCAGCTTATTTCAAAGCCATAATGGAATACGAAACAAAAGAATCCATTGAGCAACCTGGCAGCGAACAACAATCCGAAGCAGAGTGCTACCAGCTAGGAGAACAGCTTTTTGGGTATTTGTACAAGGCTCTTCAAAAAGGAACGGAGGAGGGTACCATAAAGGATGGACTGGATAAGGAGATAACAGCTCTATCTCTATGGGCATGCACAATTGGAATTTATAACACAGCAGATAAAAAAGGCGCTTACTTGAAAAAGTATCACCAAATTGATACACAGAGCTTTGTAACCGAATCCTTTCATTTATTTTTACACTTAATTTTAAGAACGGAGTAAAACAGAATGAGAAAAAAATGGAACGTACGCAAAATATGGAAAGCAACAATAGCAGGAATTACCAGCCTATGCGTTCTTCTAATAACCATACTATTCTTTGTAAGCGGAGGTTTTATGAAACAGTCTTATTTGGAGCCTTGGTCAAAAGACTATGCCGCACAGTTTGATGACCCCAGAGTACGCCTTGCCGCAAATGGTCTGCTTGCAGCGAGTAACCATAATATGCAGCCTTGGAAAATAAAGCTCGACAGCACGAACGCGATGGTGTTTTATCTATATGCAGACAGCTCTCGTCTAACGCCCGCAGTCGATCCGTACGCACGCCAATTCATGATTTCTCAGGGTACATTTATGGAATATGTTGCTGTCGCCGGAAAAAATCAAGGCTTTCAAACGGAGATTCAGCTATTCCCCTATGGGGATTACGACGAAACAAAACTCAAAAATAGCATAGATCAACTTCCGGTAGCTAAAATTACACTCACAAAATCTTCTTTTGCTACCGATTCACTCTATGATTCTATTTTTCTGCCAGATACAAACCGAAATGAGTATCTCCCCGATAAACTATCTGTAACGCAAAAAAATGCCCTTATCGCTTTGTGCAATACAGAACCTATTGCCATTCAAATATATGAGGATGCCGAAAATAGAAATCGAATCGGAGAATTTGCGCTACAAAGTGCATTAATCGAAGCCGAAACCAATCGCGTAATGGAAGAATCCAGTCTAATATTCCGTTCCAATGAATATCAAAAAAATCAATATCGCTATGGTTACTCAGTAGAAGGTCAGGGCATCTCCGGTTTCACAAAACACATTATTCAAGGTTTGGTAACGCTCTTTCCTTCCATGAATACAGGAAAATCCGCTTCACAAAATATGATTCGTTCCACCAAAACCTCCATTGATAATACTCCTGCTTATGCACTGATTGTATCAGATGGGAACACCCGCAAAGAGCAGGTAAAAAGCGGAATGCTGTATAGTAGGATGGTGCTTACCGCACACACATTGGGTCTGACTGTGCAGCCATTGAGTCAGGTTCTGGAGGAATACCCCGAAATGCAAGTCCCCTACGACAAATTTCGTCAGGCATATGCTCCGAACAATGGTACCGTTCAAATGTTGATTCGTGTTGGCATTCCTACTAAGCCAATTCCGCAAAGCCTGCGTCAAGATGTGATGAGTTTCGTAGAAACGCAGTGACAAACTCGCTCTCCTATTTCGTTTACTGTTTCTACCATTTTTTTATTGCGTTTTATGCCATGCTTCTTTCAGCAAATTAACCGCAATCTCCATTTCTTCTGTTTTCAGGCTGGCAAAGCCGAGCAGCAGTAAACTATCTTGGTACTGTTGTGGCAACGCAAAATAGTATTGCGTTACGCCAAATACTCTTACTCCCTGCTTCAATGCAGCTTTAATCAAATCTGCTTCTTCCCAACCGTTATTCACACGCAGAAGGAAGTGCAGCCCAGCGGAGTCTCCCCGTATTTCAGCTTGTGGAAGCTTTTCATGTATTGTGGCAACAATTGCCTCTCTCTTTTGCTTATACAGGTTTCGCATACGGTTTAAGTGGCGCTCAAAATAACCCTCATCCATAAACCGGCATAAGGTTTTTTGGTCTATTTTGGGAACAGGACAAATATAGAAACGAAGATTTTTCTCATACTCACTGAGCAAGTGAAGTGGTAAAACCATATAGCTTACACGTAAAGCAGGTGAAAGTGATTTGGAGAAGGCACCCATATAGATAACCCGCCCGGTCTCATCCATCCCCTGCAAAGAGGGAATCGGCTTGCCGGAGTACCGAAATTCACTGTCGTAGTCATCCTCAATCAAGTATCGTTTCGGTGCTTCGTTTGCCCAGTTGAGCAGTTGAATCCTCCGGCTAACTGGCATAACCATACCAGTTGGAAATTGGTGTGACGGTGTTACGCAGGCCACATTCGCAAGGCTTTCCCGCAGGGAGTCTGGTCGCATTCCACTATCATCCAATTCAACTGGCTGGCAATTTGCACGGTTGCTCTTAAATATCATATTCAGCTTCTCATAACCGGGGTTTTCAATTCCATATACAAAATTGGTATCAAATAGCTGAATCAGCAACTGCAGTAAGAACTCAGTTCCCGAGCTAATAATAATTTGCTCGGCACTGCAATTTACCCCACGCGAATAATGCAGGTAATGAGCAATGCTTTCCCTTAAACTACGGTCACCCTTAGGGTCACCCGCCTTGAGTAAGTCACGATCATATTCGTTAATTACTTCTTTGGTCAGTTTTCGCCAAATAGAAAAAGGAAAGCTGTCGTGGTCTACCCCTTGGTACGAGAAGTCGTACCGGATACTCCCTCTTTCACGAGCATGTAGATGCTCTTTTTGGGGCACTTCTTTCATGTGCAAAATGTTCCCTAAATCGGCTACATAGTAACCGCTTTTTTCCCGGGAAATAAGGTACCCCTCGGCCACCAGTTGATAGTAAGCCGCCTGAATGGTATTTTGGCTGCAATGCAAATAGGAAGAAAGCTGCCGTTTGGATGGCATTTTCTCATTTTTCTTGCAATTACCGCTAATAATTTCCTGTTTAAAATAATCGTATAGCTGCTGAAATAACGGAAGCTCCGATTGTTTGTTGAGCTGCAAATTGATTTCATTCATAAGACCGCCTCCCATCTGGTACCATTAAATTTTCCATATCTGACTCTTTTTACACAATCAATTTCCTTTTATAATAGAGCAAACTTACAAATCTTGCAAGTTTTCGATTTACTAGACGAAAAGGAATAAAGGAGGCAGAGTTCATGAACAACCGATATACCTTAAACAAAAACTTAGCCCAAATGCTAAAGGGCGGCGTTATTATGGATGTAACAACACCCGAACAGGCCAAAATAGCCGAAGAAGCCGGTGCGTGCGCCGTTATGGCGCTGGAGCGAATTCCTGCGGATATTCGTGCAGCAGGTGGCGTATCCCGCATGAGTGACCCTACCATGATTCGCGGCATTCAACATGCAGTTAGCATTCCAGTTATGGCAAAGGTTCGTATCGGGCATTTTGCCGAGGCTCAAATTTTGCAGGCAATTGAGATAGATTACATTGATGAAAGCGAAGTACTCTCCCCTGCCGATGACCTTTACCATATTGATAAAACTAAATTTGAAGTTCCATTTGTTTGCGGAGCGAAAAACTTGGGGGAAGCCTTACGCCGTATTGCCGAAGGCGCCTCTATGATTCGTACAAAGGGTGAACCCGGAACAGGTGATGTTGTGCAGGCAGTGCGCCACATGCGCCTTATTCACCGGCAGATTCGCGAGATTCAAAACACCCGTGAGGATGAGCTATTCCATGCAGCGAAGGAGCTGCAGGTACCCTATGACCTTGTTCGCAGCGTGTTTGAAACCGGGCGTTTGCCGGTCGTGAACTTTGCCGCCGGCGGCATTGCAACGCCAGCTGATGCAGCACTTATGATGCAGCTTGGCGCAGAGGGCGTGTTTGTTGGCTCGGGCATTTTTAAATCTGGCAACCCCGCCAAACGTGCACGCGCGATTGTGCAGGCAGTTACCAATTACAACGACCCCAAGCTTTTAGCAGAACTTTCGGAAGATTTGGGAGAAGCAATGGTTGGCATTAACGAGCAGGAGATTGAACTGCTTATGGCGGAGCGCGGCATATGAAGGTTGGAGTTCTAGCTCTGCAAGGTGGGTTTGCGGAGCACATTGCTGCTTTGAACAAGCTGAACGTTCCCTATGTAGAGATTCGAAAGAAAGAGGATTTTGACGATACTGTGGAGGCACTGATTCTTCCTGGCGGGGAAAGCACGGTGATTGGCAAACTGCTGCACCAAACCGGACTATTTGCACCCATTCAAGAAAGAATTCAAAATGGAATGCCGGTATGGGGAACGTGTGCCGGGTTAATTTTATTAGCCAATCGAATTTCAAATGAGGAACACCCTTATTTAAAAGGAATCGATATTACGGCATGCCGAAATGCCTATGGCCGCCAATTGGGAAGCTTTGAGGCACAGGAAGAATTCCGCGGGATTGGTATTTTGCCAATGACCTTTATTCGTGCTCCTTTTATTGAATCCATTGGCAAGGGGGTCACCCCTCTATCATTCTTTAACGGAAAAATAACTGCTGCGGAAAATGATACAATTCTAGTGACAGCCTATCACCCTGAACTGACAGACAATACGCGTATACTAGAGTATTTTCTTCAAAAAGCATGTAAGCGCATTTGACTAAAGAATGCCTTCACAGCGGTATCTACGTCTGCAGTTCCTTTTTTTGAAAAGAAAGGACTTGTGTCCATTGAATTCGAATCAACAGTATTGTAAACACCGTTACGAAGTTGGGTACTCCTTTCGTTTTCCCAACATCTTTTTTCGCAGTGTTCCTTGCGACCACTGCGGCCATAGCATCACTCTTACTTGGCCTTGGCGCATTTTATTTATTGCAGTAAATATAATTGGTTATATTTTATCCTATTGTATTGCAGACTCTGTTGCTATACCAATCTACGGGTTTACACTCCCAGTTTCATTTCTTATTTTTGTTGCACTTATTATTATCGTGCAATGGATTAGTGGATTTATTTTAAAATTCGCATCTTGGAAAGAAGTAAAAGAATCGCATTCATAAGGCTTTCTATTATAAAAAAGGCTCTGTTCCAATGGAACGGAGCCTTTTATTTTATATTATTTTAGAAAGAAAGTACAATTCCACCATCATCCGCGTAAACCGTGCTCAGGCCGCTTGCCTGAAAGATGATTACCTCTTTAAATGTAAACAGGCTTTTAATTTTCTCACACAGTTCCTCTGCTTTCGCTCTTGCATCTACATGTGTAATCGCTAAAACAGTTTCTGTCATATTAACTGCATCGCGCCGAATGAGATTCATTAGCTTTTCCATTGCCTGCGCTTCACCGCGAGCCTTATCTTTCAGCTCGAGAGTACCTTCTTTATTCGCACCGAGGATTGGGATTATGTGCAGCACTTTGCTCATAATAACCTGAATGCCTTTAATTCTGCCGTTCTTCTCTAGGTTATTTAAGGATACAGGCACAAATAAGGTTTGCAAGTTTGCAATGTACTGGTTCATGCGAAGTAGTATCTGGGTGCTTTCCATCTGCTGTTCCAGCATACGCTTGAGCTGGAGCGCAACCAGCGTTTGTCCAGCCGCAGCAGTTTTGCTGTCTATTACATACACCTTACTGTCGCTACCCGATTCCTCCAGCATTTGCTTGGCTGCCATTGCACTTTGAAAGGAACCGCTTAGGCGAGAGGAGATTGTAACCACATAATTAACTGCACAAGTTTTATACGCTTCCAAATAATCATGCAAAGAGGGGCAAGCGGTAGAGATTTTACGTTTGCTGGCTTTCATTTTACGAATTAATTCGTCGGAATCCAGACCTTCGTCTGTTAAAGCCTCATCATCTATTAAAAGCTGAAAGGGAATCCGCTTCATTTCACTGGGATCACCAAACACCTCTTCATTAAAATCTACACAACTGTCTACAATGATCTGATACTCCACTGGGCTTTCCTACCTTTCCTTGCCTGACACAGGACATGATACTGATATATTCTAGTTTACCACTAAATAAGTAAAACATCAATTAGTAATTTCCATAATCAAATGTAAAGATTTTTAAAACTACGTTAATAACTGTATGTGTTTCTCTTATAAATATGATTATTTTCTGCCTTTTCCCGTAATATAATTCGGGGTAATTTTAATCACTTTTATTCTGCTTTGCGCTTTTTCAATATAGTCGAGCCCCTTTGGTATAAATTCGGATGAATATTTTTCTAGCAATAGCTCCAAAGCCTTTTGTTTTTCTTGCACAAAGACCTCTTCCGCAATTCCAAATATAACGATACTTTCATAATTGGTAGTGAAATCTCCCGGCAGAACCTGTGTTTTGCCTACAACACAAAAAGACACTTTTGAATTTTTGAACAAATTATCAAGCTTTGTGCCAACCGTTGCACAATGAATGTAAATAGAGCTACCGTCGTAAACATAGCTTATCGGTACACCATACGGGTATTCTTCCCCTATGGTACACAGCACTCCGTATTCCCCTTCCTTAAGCAGCTTCTCTACCTTTTCCTCAGGGAGGAGACGGTCTTTTCTTCTAACTTCCGGGAACATAATTCCACCTCATTTTTCATCTTTAGTCGGTCTCCAAATACTGCATGCTAAGTTAACCGTTCCATTTTCGCGAAAAGAAACGCCTTCCGCTTGCAATAAGCTTCGCTGCTCCTGCCATCCCGGTGCAGTAGCGCCCAATCGGTTTACCACCCGATGACAGGGAAGTGATAAAAAAGAAGGGGTATGACTTAACACATACCCTACCTGTCTTGCACTGCGTGGCTTACCTATGTAAAAAGCGATTTGACCATAGGTTACGACTTTGCCATACGGAATTTTCGCAACCCATTCGTATACCTGTTCTGAAAAAGCCCGTTGTCCCATGTCATGGTTCCTTTTCTAATTTACTCTGATTATATCGAAAGCCTTGGTAGAATACAAGGCTTTTCTTTCTATTATAATATACCATTTACAATACAGATATTTTAAAATGCCACATGCTTCACACGGTATCGCTTTTCATAATAATTTAGAAGATATTGTACAAGGCTGGTCTGAACAGATAACTGCATCATTCCGAAACGGCCAAACCAATTTAAGATTTTCATCTATTGACTTACGAATCGTCTTATACTAATATTTGAGCAATGAATGAATAATAAATTATTCATTCATTGCTCAAATATTACAACACAACAATATGGAGGTCGGATATGAAAAAGATACTCGCACTCATCGGAAGTCAGCGGAAGAAAGAAACGTACAGCGCCGTCCTCAAATTTGAAGAATATCTAAAATCGTATGGGGAGATTGAATTCGAAACCATTTTTTTACATGATTATAAGCTGAAATTTTGTACGGGATGCAAGCTGTGCTTTGACAAGGGAGAGGAATATTGCCCCTTAAAGGACGATCGAGATCTCCTGTTGGAAAAAATAAGTCGTTCGGACGGTGTAGTCTTTGCCTCCCCGAATTATGCATTCCATGTGTCTGCACGGATGAAGAATCTGTTCGACAGGCTGGCCTTTCTCTTTCATAGACCACGATTTTGGGGCAAGGCTAGTATGGCAATTGTCACGCAAGGCATTTTTGGTGGTAACAATATTGTCAAGTATTTGAACAGCATGGGGGAAAATTTAGGGTTTTACACATCAAGAGGCTGTGTTCTGCAGACACTGGAGCCCACCTCGGAAGCTATGTGCATAAAAAATGACAAGAAAATAAAAAAGGCAGCAGAGGCCTTTTATAAAGCAATGATGAACGGTACCTCCTCTCCTTCTCTTTTCAGACTTATGATGTTCCGTATGACCAGAACTATGATAGGCAAGATGCAACACAAGGGATACCGGGATTACTGTTATTTTAAAGAACTCGGGTGGTTTGAGTCCGATTATTATTACCCTACTTCGTTAGGACTTTTCAAAAAGGCCATGGGATACTTTTTCGATTTTTTTGCAAATAGAATGAAATATTAAAATAGGAATCAAAGCGCAACGGGAGGATAAAAATGGACAAAAAAGCAGAAATCTATCGCTGAGGGAAGCATTTGTTTTGTTTAAAGGGCTTTAAGGATACCAATGTTGCCCAAATCATGAAAATGACAGGAATGGCGGCGGGCACATTTTATAATTACTATTCTTCAGAGGAAGCACTGTTTCAGTATATTTACAACGATGAAAATATTGCCCTGAAAGAAAGCATTATGAAGAAGATAGACATTGCTGCCGAACCCATGCAAGATGCTCCAGTCGAACTTAGAGGGAATGAACGAAAACCCAATATTACGGGAATGGTAAAATAGAGAGTCGTTTAATAAAATTGAAAAAAGTTCCGAGAAGAAAACGGATTAGATCGCGTGGATTTTCTCTATAGCGGCTTTATCGAGATTGTGAGAAAATGGCAAACTGAGGGATGGATGCGTCAGGATATATACGCTGAAATGATTATGGCGATTTTTACTGCGCTTGTAGTCATAGAAACACATAAGGATGAAATTGGGATTGAATATTTCCCACATCTAATTGAATACCTGGCCGAATTTACAAATGAAAGGGCTCATGTCTTGCTCCGTGAATACATCACCAAACAATAGGATTAAATAATTAATTATACTATGTATAAAAAAGCAGAGCAATATTATAAGTAGAATAAAAAATTGCATGGAGTGACGGCATTGCGCCAGTGCCAACGCGGCACACTTTTCTTGAGAATAATCTCCGGCTGTGCTGATGATTGTTCTACAGAAAAGAACCGTACCTGTTTGTGCAGGTACGGTTCTTTTTATACTGCCAAAGCCGAAACTCGGTAAACAGCGCGGCAAAGCGCATACATATTTTTTTCAGGCAGGTTTTGGTTTGCCACACAGCCGGGGCCAATAATCAGCCCTCTATCCCCTGCAGCAACAATTGCTTCCTGCACATGCTGCTCCACCTCTGCCACCGAGCCAGAAACCAAAATGCTCTCTCGTATCTTTTCTCCGTTTGCATCATAAAAAGGAGCTTCGCGAATTCCCCCCAGCAGGCATTTATCTGTTATGGAACGCGCTTCTTCTAGAGTTGGGCTGCTCCACCGGTCGTGCCAATTGATGCAGTTTACAGGGTAATCGGCTATTAACCCGAACATCCCATTATCACCATGTAAATGAGCTACATTAAAAAACGTTTCATCTTGATACGCAGCAATAACCTGGCGGTCATAATATTCTCCAAATTCGCGGTACTGTTCTTCGGTTAAAAAATCGTGGTTGGCACATTGCGTCGCAAAGAAAAAGCCATTCACACCCATTTCAATATTCGCTTTTACGAAGTTAATGGTTGTTTCGGTTATAGCCTGCAAAGCTTGCTTGAATAGACGCGGGTTATCCTTCATATCGAGCAAAATCCGTTCACCCGCAAGCTTTCTCGCCGTAGTTAAGGGACTAAAAATGGTTTGAATAATCGGTAATTGCCCATTTGCCAACGCAATGGTATGACGAGCAGCCTGAAGCTGTTTGCCATAGGTTCCATAAATAGCAGGCAGCGGTTCAATCCGCTCCCAATCCTTCATTTGGTGTATCCCATAGTCGTCTACAATTGGCGGCTCATTCACCCGATTAAAGATTTTCACTTTTACGCCATAATCCTGAACGCCATACAGCCCAAACGGCATGAGCTTTATAAAATCGAAGTCGTATTTTTGAGCAAAGGCCACTTGTGCCTCTGCTAAGCTTCTTGGGTCTTGATCTACCGCTGAAAAGTGCATCCAGACATTTAGCGGAACTTTATCCACCTCTTGCCCATTAAGTGCCGCCTGAATTCGCTCAAACTTATTCATAATACACCTACCATTTCTTAAATGCCAGCTCAATCCGACGAAATACAACATCCAGCAATCCACAAAGTACCCAATAGATGAGTGCGGCTGCAATGTACGCCTCAAGGTAATGCGCATTTTGAGCTGATGCCAGTTTTGCTTGAGATAAAATATCTGCTACACCTATGGTAAAAGCAAGGGAAAGCCCCTTAATTACCCCTAGAAAAGTATTAAAAAGTACTGGTACTACTACCGCAACTCCCTGCGGTGCCACAATTCGATGCAGCGCCTGATACCCGGTCATCCCGCTTGCAAAAGCCGCTTCCCACTGCCCAGGCTCAATGGAATAAAAGGCACCGCGAATATTTTCAGACTGCCCAACCGAGATATAGAACGCATATGCTACCACAAGAACCACAAGTGGTGAAACTTGAGTACCATTGCCCAGCCCAAGCAGCAGGCTAAGGCTATCGATAACCATGGGCAGAATAAAATAAGCGAGGTATAAGTGAATCACCAACGGAACCCCCCTGGTGTAGTCGATGAATACCCGTGCAATCTGTTTTGCCACCGGTATTTGGCAAATGCGGATGACCGCGACCAGCAAACCGAGCAGAACACCAAAGAACAATACAATAAATGCCGTTCCCAAGGTAAACGGAACAACCGTAAGGATAAAGCGCATATCTTCTAAAATGATAGAACCACTCAGCATTATCCCACCTGCTTTTCTGTTTGATGACCCAATATTACTTTCTTTTCAAATATCTGGCACAGCCTACCCACTGCGAACGTAATGCACCAATAAATGATTGCCGCAGCCAGAAAGACCTCCAGCTTCTTCACTCCAAAATCATTGGAGATGATTTTCTTAGCCAACCCCATAATATCGGTTAAACCAATCACAAATAGCACGGATGTATCTTTTACAAGCTCTACAAAAGCATTTTCAAGGTTTGGCCAAGCAATTGGCAGCATTTGAGGCAGTAGAATTCTTCTAAATTTCGTAAAGCCATTCATGCCAATGCTGTCTGCGGCATCGTGTTGGCCTTTTTCCACCGCCAAATAGGCAGGGCGAAGGTACTCCGACATATAGGCACCATTGTATAAAATCAAAGCTAGAGAGGCATAGAAGGTTTTGCTCCATCCATCCGCATCAATCCCAAATTCCCGTAGAATCAGCGGCAGCCCGTAATACACCAAAAAAATGTGAATCAGGCAGGGGGTGCTGCGAAAAAACGAAACATATAGGTCTGATAAAGGCGAAAGTAGCTTCCATTTTTGAATTCGCACTGCCGCGATACCCGACGCCAAAAGAATGCCCAAGCTGCCAGATATGAGTATGACCAACAGTGTATAAGGGATTGCAACGCTAATTCGCCCTACCACATAAAATACATAAGAAAAATCAACATTCATTGTGGGTACCGCTCCCTCTGCTACCAAGCATTTTTACGAATTGGTAGCGTATTTTATAGTGTCTTCCCCATACCATTTTTCAGATAGTTTGGAAAGCGTACCGTTTTCTCTCAGTGTTTTTAATGCCTGCTCTACCTTTGCAGATAAATCCGCTTGGTCTTTTGCCAGCGCAAAATAAGTTCCGTTTATTTTTACTGGAGGTGTTACCGCTTTTACTTTGAGTCCCAATTGTTCCTTAATTTCAGAGAATCCCAAATTGTTCGGAAGTACCAAGGCATCATACTGTTTATCGCTCACCGATTTAAAGCGATCTGCCACCGAAATGCCATCGCCGGTAGAAATGGTAATCTGTTTATCGGGATGTTCTTTGTTATAGGCAGTAAGCAAATTAAAAATGCCCCCATTTGGAGTGGATGGTACTAGCTTTTTACCGACCAAATCATCCAATTTCTGAATAGAGTTATTGTCTTCGCTTACATAAATGTTAATTAGGCTCACTCCGGTAATGGCATTTGGCAGCAGATACTTTTTCTCACGTTCGGCTGTTTTATAAAGCCCTCCGCCAATAAGAACATATTTACCGGTTTCTAAACCAATTTGAGTTGCATCGCTTTCGACTAACTCCACATTAAACTGATAATCTGGAATTAGATCATCTACGGCTTTTAGTATTTCAACCTCATAACCAACTATTTCGCCTTTTTCATTTTCAAAGCTTAACGGGCGGGAAGCTGCTTCCAAAGCCACGTTCACAGTTTTGACTGAAGCGGCAGAGGAGCTCTCACTCTGCACAGCAGAAGCGTTTGCGCCTGCACTGGTGTTTGCCGCACAACCCGACAAAAGCCCCGTAAGTATAGCCGCTGTGATGAACAATTGAATGCGTTTTGTTTTCATGTTATTTCCTCCTTATTTTGTTGACACCCTCATAAAGTAATAATTGGTGTATCGTTTGCTGTTATATTTGATAAACAAAAGGCTGATAGATACAGTCTAAAAACCGTTTTGTCGCCGCTTCTTTTGGTGATGAAAATACCTCTTTGGGAGAACCTTGCTCCACTACGTTACCACCCTCCATAAAAATCACCTTGTTTGCAATATTTTGTGCAAAGCTCATTTCATGGGTAACAACCACCATTGTGATTCCTCTGTTTGCCACCTGCTTCATTACGGAAAGAACTTCGCCAACCAGCTCAGGGTCAAGCGATGATGTAGGCTCATCAAACAGAATTACCGAAGGATTTAAGGCAAGTGCTCTTGCAATGCCCACCCGCTGCTGTTGACCGCCAGAAAGCTGGTTAGGGTAAAAATCTTCCTTGCCCTCGAGTCCAACGCCTTTAAGCTGCTGTTTTGCTGTAATTACTGCGTCTGTTTTGGGAATTTTCTGTACGGTAATTAGCCCCTCCGTAATATTTTCAAGAGCCGTTTTATTTTTAAATAGGTTGTAATTTTGAAACACCATTGCTGTTTTTCTTCGAAGCGCTAGTAGTTGTTTTTTTGAAGATTTTTTATAATCGTAGAAAACCTGGTCAATGGTGATATTTCCTTCATCGGCCTTCTCCAGACCATTCATACAGCGCAGAAGCGTGGTTTTTCCCGTTCCACTGGGTCCGATAATCACCGCAACATCTCCCTGCTCTACCGTAAGGTTAATACCTGTTAATATTTCTTTGGAGGCGAAAGATTTGCGAATGTTTTGTAGTGTGATCATTGTTGCCCTCCTTTTGCTGCCGATCATTTTACCAATTTGAATCGTTAAAACATACTAATCTTATACGTTTACAAGAGTTGGTTTAATAAAGAATACGTTGCAGAGCTAGAATAGTCAACTCTTTTTCAGAAAAAAATTTATTTTTAACATTTCATATAACTAAATACCGATATGTAATATATAATTTCATGTAATATAAATAATAAATAATATCTTAAATTTGTGATTCATTATCATTTATTAGATTGGTTTTTTACTGACAGATATTAAAATAATTGCTCATGCTTTTTTTTATTTCAAAATAGAACGATTGGTTATTTCCTTTTAAATATTGAAATTATCTCAAGGCAAAAAAAAAGAACAGCATCCACTTTACGGGATGCTGTTCTTTTCTATAAAGCGCTGGAATAATGTGCCGTAATCAGTCTTCGCGACCGAGCAGCCAATCAACAGATACGTTTAGAATATTCGATAAAGCCACCAATTCAAAATCCGTTACGTAACGAATTTGCCCTTCTAACTTCGAAAGGCCGGAAGCATTCATATCAATTCCATTCACCTGCAGCTGAGCCAAAAGTTCTTTTTGTTTCATACCCAAATTCTTGCGGGCCATTTCTACATGGGCACCTACCAAATTACGATTACCCAGGGCTTGCTTGCGTAATCTCATTCTTTCATCTCCCCGTTGCTCAGGCCGTATTAAAGCCGGCCAGACAAATAATAATAAGATTTCCCTCTTCAATAAAAAAGGCACTAAATTGCTGTCGCTTTTCAGAAAGCAAAGTATTTTAAAAGAAATAAAAATACCACTATCCGGAATACATTCCATTATAGTAGATAAAATCCAAAAACGCAACAAAAATCATACAAAAATTTTAGATTCAATCCGTTTAATTTGCTGGTTTCAAATGGAACGACTCCGTCTTTGTCGAATGTCAAAAAAACATTGTTATTTAGAGGGTTTCTTGTTATAATACTATTCAACAAAGTGACCGGCATATTTTTTGAGGCTTGCCCCGAATTCGGGTAAAACACCCTGATTCGTCAACGTTTTCTCTTTGCTTTCTGATTTATAATATGCACTAACACGGCAAAGAGATTATGCTATAATAATTGCTTTTAATGAGGTGTATGGATTTGGAGGAAACAGTTCAGACTCCGTTTGGAAAAAACCTGACAATGCTCACCGATTTTTACGAAATAAGCATGGCAAACGGCTATTTTGCTAACGGCTTCCAAGATAAGATTGTTTATTTCGATATGTTTTTTCGAAAAATACCCGATGGCGGCGGATTTGCTATTATGGCTGGCGTACAGCAAATGGTGGAATATTTACAAAACCTTTCATTTACTCAGCAGGATTTAGATTACCTGCGTACCACCAAAACGTTTAATCATGCTTTTATTGATTATCTAGCTAATTTTCATTTTGAGTGCGATGTTTGGGCAATTCCGGAGGGAACCCCAATTTTCCCGGGCGAACCGATTGTAACGGTACGCGGCCCTGTTATTCAGGCACAATTTATTGAAACTATGGTGCTTCTCTGCATAAACCATCAAACCTTAATTGCAACAAAGGCAAACCGAATTGTTCGTGCAGCAAGCGGTCGTTCTGTAATGGAATTTGGCTCACGGCGCGCACAAGGTTTCGACGGTGCAGTTTACGGTGCGAGAGCCTCCTATATTGGAGGTTGTACGGGAACAGCCTGCACAATCTGCGAGCGTGATTTTGGCATTCCCGCTTTGGGAACAATGGCGCACAGTTGGGTGCAGCTATTCGACACAGAGCTTGATGCGTTTCGTGCATATGCTCGTGAATACCCCAACCAATGCGTGTTGCTGGTAGACACTTATAATGTTTTGCAGTCTGGCATCCCAAATGCCATTCGTATTTTTAATGAAGAATTGGTTCCGAAGGGTTTTCGTCCCGGGGGCATTCGAATCGACAGCGGCGACATTACCTATCTCTCCCGCAAAGCGCGTGAGATGCTGGATGCTGCTGGCTTTGAGGATTGCAGCATCTGCGCCTCAAACTCGCTCGATGAGTACATCATACGCGATATGCTGATGCAGGGTGCTCAGGTAGACAGCTTCGGCGTTGGCGAGCGCATGATTACCTCTGCGTCTGAACCTGTGTTCGGCGGCGTATATAAACTCGTTGGCGTTGAAAACGAAGACGGCAGCATTCAGCCCAAAATCAAAATTAGCGAAAATGTTGCTAAAATTACTACCCCCGGCTTTAAACGCCTATGGCGTTTGTTTGACCGTTACAGTGGGAAAGCAATTGCCGATGTAATTACCATGCACGATGAGCTCATTGATGATGAGATTCCCTATGTTATTTTTGACCCCGAATATATTTGGAAGCGTAAGAGAGTCGAGAACTTCCGTGCGGTTCCTCTTATGACCCAGATTTTCAAAAAAGGGAAATGTATTATGGAGCCGCGCAGTGTTCACGAAATTCGTGAATACTGTACTGCACAAGTAGATACGCTTTGGGAAGAGGTTACTCGTTTTGAAAACCCACACCGCTATTATGTAGACCTTTCACAACAGTTGTGGCAAATGAAGGACAAGCTGATTACCAACCACAATTTTGAAAAAAGCGCTTCTCGTGCGGTAAAGTATTCAGACACTATGGTTGAGCGCTTTGAATAAGAGCGTTACTTGACAAGAAAATAAAAATTCGTTAAAATGAACGATGCGAGCAGGCTGAGCAGTCGCGGGTAACCGCCCGAAAGGGCCTATCCGAGGAAAGTCCGAGCTCCACAGGGCAAGAATAACGGCTAACGGCCGCCGGGGGTGACCCCAGGGATAGTGCAACAGAGAGATACCGCCTGTACTTTTGTGCAGGTAAGGCTGGAAAGGCGGGGTAAGAGCCCACCAGCGCGCGGGAGACCGCGCGGCTATGTAAACCCTATTCGGAGCAACACCGGAATGGGACAAATGCGTCGGCCCGGCGCGTCCCGAACAGGTGGCACTGAGCTGCGGCGGTAACGCCCAGCCAAGATAGATGACTGTTCACGACAGAACTCGGCTTACAGGCCTGGTCGCAACCATTATAAAGAAACTTCCTGCAAAACACCTTTTTCCCCTTATAATTATGATTCGAGATCATTACAGAGGATGTACCCTCCTCAACATTTTGTTCGAGAGTACGCGCAATAACTTGCGGCATAAAGAAGAAGGAACTGGAAGATGAATCAAAACCATGAAGGTTTTAGTTGCCGTTCGCAGCTTACCTTTCATGGTTTTTGTTTTAAATCGTTATATTATTAAAATGATACCCTGCCTAAGTTTTGTGGCAGGCGAATACAAAATGGAGGGAATCGAATGAAAACCTTATACATGGACTGCTTTTCCGGTATTAGCGGTAACATGACAATTGGTGCATTTCTGGATTTAGGCGTTGACCAAGAGTATTTACTGCAAGAACTTCGCAAGCTGCAAGTGGATGGCTACGAAATTCAAATCAGTAAAAAACAGAAAAACGGTATTACTGGCACTTATTTTGATGTTATTCTAGAGGAGGAAATCAAACATTCCCACCACCACGAAAATTCCTCCGAAATCGATCATTTGCAGGAAGAGAAAAAAGAAAAGGCTCTCCCCCCCTGCACCTGCAAGCGCCACCGCACTTACTGCGTATGCGGGAAAAATAAGCTGCCCAAAGAACCTGGCAGTAAAAAGAAAAAGCATAAAAATAAAAACAAAAAATATGCCGAACATGCAATTCATTTTCATGCAGACTCCGGTTTTCATTCACATAAAGCACATGATGAACACCACCACGATGAGCATCCCGGCCATCACCATCATCATGATCATGGCGAGCACAAGCATGCCCCTCACCGCAATTTACAAGACATTACCACAATTATTGATACCAGTGAACTATCCGACCAAGTTAAGCAGCTCTCAAAAAAGATGTTCACTTTTGTAGCAGAAGCGGAAGCGAAAGTTCACGGAAAACCAATCGAAGAAGTCCATTTTCATGAGGTTGGCGCCATCGACTCCATTATCGATATTGTGGGTACCGCTATCTGTATCGATTTTATAAAGCCTGACCGCATTGTCGCCTCCCATCTTCCAGTTGGCTCCGGTTTTGTACGCTGCCAGCACGGGCTTATCCCCGTTCCCGCTCCGGCAACACTCGAGATTATTCGTAAAGGCGGTATTCCAACTTATTCAAACGGAATTCAAAAAGAACTGGCTACCCCCACTGGTGCTGCTATTTTAGCTGCCTTGGCACAGGAGTATGGCTCCCAGCCAGAAATGGAAATACAGGCAATCGGCTACGGTGCCGGCCTATACGATTTAGAGATTCCCAACACACTGCGCTTAATCGTCGGTGAGGTTCTTCCTGTTAAGAGAAAGAAAAAATCGCAGCCAGGTATTATACTTGCCGAAACAAATGTGGACGACACCACCGGAGAGGTGCTCGGCTATGTGATGAGCCGTTTGTTGGATGCCGGAGCACTGGATGTTTTCTTTACGCCCATCTACATGAAAAAGTGCCGCCCAGCGGTTACACTTTCTTTCTTATGTGAAGAAGCTTTACTGCCAGAGCTTGAGAAAATTGTATTTGAAGAAACTTCAACCATCGGGATTCGCACCATTCCGGTGCAAAGAACAGTGATGAACCGAAAAACCGAAACGGTTAATACACGCTATGGCGCAATTCGGGTCAAAAAATCGACCTATGGCAGCATTACAAAGACAAGCGGAGAGTTTGAGGATATAAAAGCCGCGGCGCAACAGAACGGTGTACCCATCCAAACCATCTATCAGGCCCTTAATGCTGATGAAAACAAATAATGGAGGAATACGCATGAATGAACTTCAAAAGAAAAAGGAACAGCTCGAGGAATACCTGCGTTCCTTAGAAAGTGTTGCCGTAGCGTTCTCCGGCGGGGTGGATTCTACGTTTCTGCTTACCGTAGCACATAACGTATTGGGAGAGAAAGCAGTTGCCGTTACCGCACGCTCATGCAGTTTCCCCCAAAGGGAGCTTAACGAAGCCAAACTCTTTTGTGAGCGCAATGGCATTCAGCATATCATTGTTGATTCCGAAGAACTCGACATTACCGGCTTTTCACAAAATCCGGTAAACCGTTGCTACCTGTGCAAAACCGAGCTCTTCCAAAAAATACGAAGTGTTGCAAATAAACTCGGGCTAAAAGAAATTGTGGAGGGCTCCAATTTAGACGACAACGGCGATTACCGCCCCGGCCTGATTGCCGTAGCCGAGCAAAATGCCAAAAGCCCCTTACGGCATTGCAATCTGTCTAAGTCTGAAATACGTATGTTATCTAAAGAGTTAAACCTGCCTACTTGGAGCAAACCCTCGTTTGCATGCCTTTCTTCTCGCTTCCCTTATGGAGAAACCATTTCGGAAGAAAAGCTCAGCCAAATCGATAAAGCCGAACAGATTCTGTTGGATTTAGGCTTTCGCCAAGTACGGGTTCGTCACCATGGCAATTTAGCACGCATTGAGGTGGAGGAAGAGCAGTACCCGAAGCTGATTGAGAAAGAGATTCGCCATACCATATCGACCAAACTCAAGGAGCTTGGGTTCGTATATGTTTCGATTGATATTACTGGCTACCGTACCGGTAGTATGAATGAAACCTTATCGCTAACAGCCAAATAAATAATAGATGAGCCCTCTTCTGCCTTGTATAAAAGCGGAAGCGGGCTTTTTTCATAACACTCTCTTCAAACAATTCTCATTGAGCTTTGGAACGGAAAATAGTGGGGCAAATTCTCTTGTTTAGAGAATTTGCCCCTTATGTTTATTTTAGAAAATCAAGGCTCCAACAATTCCAAAGATGAGTGCGCTTAATACAAGAGTAATAATCTGCGGTACGCAGCTATCCCAAATATGATCGTGCTGCCCATCGGCATTTAAACCAGCCGTTGGCCCCAAGGTGGAGTCAGAAGCAGGAGAGCCACACTCGCCCATTGTTGCGGCACCGGTAATAAGAATGACGGTTGCTCCAACGCTGAAGCCCATAACCTGTGCAAACGGAACATACAGCGCTGCCAAAATCGGAACCGTACCAAACGATGAACCGGTACCAATGGTAAGAATAAGACCCAGAAGAATCAACACTACCACAATAACAACCTTGTTGGTACCGAGTACGGCGATCGTGGAATGAATCAAGGGATCAATCTGTCCGCTATTGCTCAGCACGTTGCTGAAACCAGCGGCAGTAAGCATTACAAAAGCCATGAAGCCCATGATGCCAATACCTTCTTCTACTGCACTCTGCATATCGTTTAGCTTTACTACGCCCAGCAGTAGGAACAGCAGCAGGCCAGACAAAGCACCTAAAATCATGGTGTCAAAAATAAGCTGCACTATTACAATGGTAAGCACACTGAAGAGCGCAGCCCACTGTGTTTTCATAAGTGCTTTGCCATTTCCGCCCACATTGTTTTCCGCAACGATTTCTTCCTGTACAAAGCTGTTGTCTCCCATTGCGTACTCTCTGGGTTTTTTGTAAAGGAAATACGCAACGATGAATCCAACGAGTGTACCAAAGCCGAGAAACCAGGTATAGTGCCAAACATCCATAACGGCAATTGGCATACCGAACTTCGTCATGTTTTGAGATACAATGGTATGGAAGATTAAACCAAATCCAAGCGGAAATGTGACCCAGGTCCCCTTTAGACCAAACGCCAAAGCACAGGAGGCAAGGCGTCTGTCAAGCTTCATCTCATTCATTAATACCAGCAAGCCCGGAATAATCATTGGCATGAATGCGATATGGATTGGAATAAAGGTCTGCGATAAGAAAGACAGGAATATGAAAATTAAGAGCAGCTTTATTTTGCTGCCTTTGATAATACCTCCCAACTTACCAGACAGCCTGCTTGTAAGTCCGCAGCGCTCAATGATAACTGCCACAGCACCTAGCATTACATAGCTTAGTCCCGCTTCACAGTTTCCCACCATGCCGTCTGTAAACAGCGTCATTGTTTCTGGAATAGTCATTCCAGATAAAAGACCGCCAACAAGTGAAGAAATGATGAGTGCGAAAATAACGTTGACTTTAACAAAACACAAAACCAGCATGACCACAACCGCAATAAGTATAGGATTCGTCAACAATGCGATCATATAACACCCTCCAATATTCTGTTTCTTTTCTCTACTCTTCTTCTGTTGAGGTTCCTTCCCCGACCTGTTTTCCCACACCACACGAAACCGTCAGGAAAGCCGCGATTCTTTTTTATCCCCTAAATATTCTTTGCCCTATCTTTTTTCAGAACACAGCTATGGGCAATCTCCCATCTCCTTCCTTACAGCGGCTCACCCTAATAGCCCTGATGATGATTTTTCGAAACAGATTCTAAATTCTCCGTTTCTATTCGGGCTTGTTAATCAAACAAACAGCCCCTAGCCTAGTTCACTAAATCTTTCGGAATTTCTCCACGCAGCATGCGAATGGCATTCCATGCGGCTCGGGTGCGCAGTTCCTCAAAAGACTCTTGAGAAATGTAAGAAATGTGAGGGGTAACAATGCAATTGAGAGCGTCAAAAATCGGCTCGTTCTCTCTTGGCGGCTCATGCGTAATGACATCCAATGCCGCTCCCGCAATGACACGGTTTTCTAGTGCCCTAATTAAATCTTCTTCTTTTACAATTGCACCGCGTGCAGTATTAATAAAATAGGCACTGGGCTTCATCATTGAGAATTCTTTCTCGCCAATTAAGCCGGTGGTACTTTCCTCAAGCTTCACATTTACGCTTACATAATCCGCCTGCCGGAGCCCTTCCTCCATGGTAACTGGTTCAATGCCTTGCTTTAAAAGTGCTTCATCCTCTTGGAAAGGATCATAAGCAACTACTTTCATACCAAGGCTCTGGCAGTGACTAGCTACCGTACTGCCAATTCTGCCGCACCCAATAACAAACAGTGTAGATTGTGAAATACGGTGCGGCGTGTGCGTAACTGCCTGCGCTCCCCACTCCCCGTTTTTTAAATTGTTGTTGTATTGGGTTAAGCCCTTATAGAAATGGAAGATGGAAGCGAGCACATAATCCGCCAAGTCTTCCGCACAGTAGCCCTGCACATTTGTAACGCTAATTCCCTTAGCACGAGCCGCTGCTGTATCAATACGGTCGTAACCGCCGCCGAGCACGGCAATTCCTTTGCAGTTTTGCAGCCGCTCAATCACAGCGGAGGGAATATGTGCATAAACCTGTGCAATAATGGCGTCGGCTTTCCAGCCGAACTCCTCTAAATCCTTTTCATAATCATAAGTGGAAAAACGCAGTTCACAATCGGGATACTGCTCTTTTAAAACACTCACTTCTAAATCGTAGTCTTTCCACTCTTCATCAATAAACCAAAACAAGGGGCGATTCATTCTGTATTCCTCCTAAACGAATAAGGTCTATCCCTTACTCTGCTAAAATTTCAATCGTACCATGGTCTGCGTCTACACGGATACGGTCTCCATCCTTTACCACATTGTAAAATTCCGGGTCAACCTTGTCTACCATCGGAACCTCCATAATGATTGCACTGGAGACTAAAACAGTTTCTGGGTGCTGCAAAATCATCGCTTTGGGTGCATTGCCCTGCATATTAAGCTGATAAATCCCATCCGCCTGCACAACCGAGCTGCCCTTTCCACTCGGGAAAATTAAAATCTTTTGGGCGACGCTCTTTCCTTCTAAATCATGGGCAGGTTCAATTACCGTACCAGTTTTGGGGTCAATCAGGTAAAACATGATGTTATCTTTTGATACGATTGCTTCTCCCTCTACGACACCCTCAGAAATTTTATGGCAATGAAATACTTTTTTCTCCATTTTATCTCACCTCACCAGTTAATGCTGCTTCAATGCAGGTATCCAAATCTCGTATTACAAAATGAATTCCTCTGCGCTGTGGGTAATAGGCACACTTGGGCGATTCGGTAATCCCCACTTTGCCATTTAGATG
This sequence comes from Clostridium sp., assembly GCF_032576335.1. GTDB lineage: Bacteria > Bacillota > Clostridia > Oscillospirales > Acutalibacteraceae > Faecalispora. Next base: position 8,075 of record NZ_JAWFXC010000002.1, on the reverse strand, counting down.
ACCCCAGCAGGGTTGGTCTGGGCAGGTGTCCGGCACAATAAAGCCTCCCGCCTGCGTAATAATGTCATCAAGGCCCATGCGAACTGCCATCTCTTTTACATGGCTGGAGGTGAGAATCCACATTTCTTTTTCCAGTTTCTTGCCGTCAATTCGCTCTGCAATGTGCTTTACTTCTTCTAATGTAAAGTGAGGGCAGCCAAACATGGCAAAATCGATTTTTCGATTCCCCTCCAGCGAGATTTTCTCCAACTCTGCCTGAAGGTCTTCATTGGTAATCACAACTTTACGTTCCGGCTCTTTGCCACCGAATGCCGCTTCGAGCGTTGGAGCTTCCGGTGTAAAGCCAACAATATGGTACATGCCATAAGCACCGGAGGTATTGAGCTCAGCACCTAGATTACGAAGTGCTTCTTTGCTGATATGCTTGGGTAGGCCTACAAACACCGGAATGCCATTGCCGATTTTTTTACCCATCATGCCAAGCATATGGTAATCATAATCGTTTTTCATGTCTGCCTGAACTTCAACGAGAATATTACCTTTCCTGTTTTCATCTAACAGCAGGCCATATTCTGGTACAAAGCCGGTTACCGCAGCACAAAACGCACTGTTTGCACCTTCACGGTTTGTTCTGGCTCCCCAAACCGAGTTTACATATGGTGTAGCGCTGGATTCGGAAAAGGCGATTACCTCCTGGTAATTGGGAACATTCGTATCAATGTAAGGGGTACAGTTGTAGCTAAGTACTGCGCCCAATGCCTTATAAGCGTTATGTGTCCTCTGCATTAAATCTGCGAATTCTGGGGGAACCATGTCGCGGCTCTTAAAGAAAGAAAGACAGAACCCGGGGTTTACCGTTGGTGATACCCTACATTTTGCACCAGCACTCAGTAGCTTTTCTGCAAACCAAAGGTCTGCCTCCTGATTGCTCAGCGCAACGTGCGCTCTTGTAATAGGAACCATTCGTTCTGCGTCAAAGGATTCACCAATTGCAACCTGAATTTTCATTGCGTATGCGGTTCCTTTGCCGTATTTACCGTCCAGCATATCTTGCTGTTCTTGTGTCAGCTTCATATCACTTTTCTCCTTATTTAAGATTCTCAGCCTACAATAAGGCCGGATGGGTTACTGCTTTAATGATAGGGACAACCTTGTTTCACAGCGCCTGCATTTTAAGGTAATACATTAGCGTGCGAAACTGAAAAAGTGAAAAGAGGATCGCGACATCTTTGAGCCGCGATATTAAAGACTCTTCTTTTTACTTTTCTGTATTATACACCTATTTTGTCGAAAAAACATCTAAAAAATCAAAAAAAGTAAAATATTTTTTGGTTTATTATCAATCTTCACTCTATAAAACTACAAATTAATTTACAAAAATACAAGTTTGTTGCTGTTAACAAGTTTCACCAACGCATAATTATACAGTTATATTTTTCGATTCTTTTAGCATTCAATTGAACAAACATCGTTATTTTATAAAATTTTACTATTCTTTAATTATTAAAAAATTAGAAATGATGTATAAAACATTAATTTTTATTATCTTCAAAAATTGCTTTTGATTTTAATAAAAAAAACGCTTTACCAATTTTTAGATATGTTAAAAGTATATTCTTAATGTATACTCCTTTTATATTCTGACGAGAGTTATTCTATGAATAAAGAAGTATAGATTTTTTATAAGCTTAAAGCGTAAATAATACGTTTTTGAATTTTCAATTATATAAACTTTCAAAAACGTATTATTTTTATTGTTTTTTAATTGCAAAATAGGTAGAAATAAAATTAACAAGAGAGAAGCATTTTAGTTTAATCCTCTAAATATCGACCTCGTTTCTCTGCTGAACACTCGTTTTATCGTTGTTTTATGTCATTTTTAATCAACTCCTTTGAAAAACCAATTTGACATTTTTTATTTGCAAGAGTATGATAACAAAAACCGCAAATGCAGGATTTAATATTTAAAACTTCAAAAAGCAGTCTCGACGATTACTCGCGAGTGTTTTGGCACTTTTTCATACAGGAGGGAAATGAGCGATGATAAAGCTAAACCATGTTTATAAAAGCTTTGGCAACTTGGATGTGCTAAAGGATATAAACCTTACCGTAGAAGAAGGTGAAAAGCTCGTTATTATCGGGCCGTCCGGTTCCGGCAAAAGCACAATGGTACGCTGCATGAATTTTTTAGAGGAACCAACCACCGGCGAGGTTTTTATTGACGGTGAAGAGCTCAACACAAAGAACAAAAACGATATTGTTCGCAATAACATTGCAATGGTATTCCAGCAATTTAACCTCTACCCACACATGACAGTACTGCAAAACGTTACCTTAGCGCCCATCAAATTACAGCATATGAGCAAAGAGGAAGCAGAAAAAAGTGCTTACGAATATTTGGATGTAGTTGGACTGCGTGACAAGGCGCACGTATACCCCACCACCTTAAGCGGTGGCCAACAGCAAAGAGTTGCTATCGCACGTGCTTTAGCTACCAAACAAAAAATCATTTTATTCGATGAACCAACCAGTGCGCTCGACCCCGAAACCGTACAAGAGGTTTTAGATGTAATGATTCAGCTCTCCCGTATCAACATTACGATGGTGGTGGTTACACACGAGATGGGCTTCGCTCGACAGGTAGCAGACCGTATCATCTTTATGGATCATGGTGTCATTCTTGAGGAGGGGAAGCCGGAACATTTTTTTGAAAACCCCACAAATGAAAGAACAAAAGCATTCCTAAGCAAAATTTTAAAGTAGCTTTGATTTAATTTCTTCCCGTTCTTAATAGAAGGGGGTATTAATACACACAGAAATAAAGGAGAGATTTTACATGACAACATTCAAAAAAGCTTGTGCGGCACTTATGGCGGTTTCTATGCTGGCGATGACAACCGCGTGTGCGGGCTCTGCTCCGGCTGGCGGCAGCAAAGCAGAAAGCAGCGGAGCTGCTGCTTCTGCAGCAACTGCTACTCCTACATTAGATAAAATTAAATCTGCCGGTGTGTTGAAGGTCGGCGTAAAGGTAGACGTTCCAAACTTTGGGCTTAAAAATACTAAAACCGGCGAAATTGAGGGGTTTGAAATAGACTTGGCCAAAGCCATTGCCAAAGACCTTCTCGGCGATGAGAAGAAAGTAAACACACAAGGAGTTACCGCCAAAACACGCGGCCCTTTACTGGATAACGGCGAAGTCGATTTGGTGATCGCAACCTTTACCATTACCGATGAGCGTAAAAAGGTTTACAACTTCTCCGACCCTTATTTTTCGGATGCTGTAAAACTGATGGTGAAAAAGGATTCCGGTATTTCCGGCCTAAAGGATTTGGTAGGTAAGACCATTGGTGTTGCACAGAGCTCGACCAGCATGAAAGCCATTCAGGCAGCGGCTGAAAAAGATAAATTAAACGTAAAGTTTGATGAATACGCCACCTACCCCGAAATTAAAGCCGCGTTGGATTCCGGACGGGTACAGTGCTTCGCGGTGGACGGCTCTATTTTAAGTGGATATGTAGATGATACCACTACTATCTTAGGTGAAAAATATGCACCCCAGCAGTATGGTGTTGCCAGCAAGCTCGATAACAAAGACCTTGCTGAATACGTGAACGCACAAATCAGCAAGCTGAAGTCCAACGGAGAGCTGGATAAGATGATTGCCAAATGGCACCTAAGTTAATTCCAACAACTCATTAAGTTTTGCGAGGGTCGCACCCTCAGACTCATCTTTTAGAAAGGCAGGGATAAGGGATGAACAATTCACCTTTTTCTTTGGATAAATGGGGAAGGTTATTTCTCGACTGGCAAACATTTGCGGAAGGTTTTTTAACCACACTACTGATTGCAACACTCGCATTGGCGCTTGCCTTGCTTTTGGGGATAGTCTTTGGTATATTTTCTTCCTCGCACCACCGCGGTCTAAAAGGAATCAGCCGTGTTTATGTAGAGTTCATTCAGAACATTCCATTGGTGATTCAGGTATTCTTTTTATACAACGGTCTTCCGCTTGTTGGTGTAATGCTGGATAAATTCACGATTGGCGTACTTGGAATCGGAGTTTACACCGGTGCATATATTAGCGAGGTTGTTCGAACTGGAATTCAGTCAATTCCGGCAGGACAAATGGAGGCGGCGAAAAGCCAAGGCTTTACCCATGTGCAGGCGATGCGGTTTATCATATTACCGCAAACAGTAAAAATCGTGCTACCGCCGCTGACGAACCAAGCCGTAAACCTAATTAAAAACACCTCTGTGCTCGCTATGATCGCCGGTGGCGACTTGATGTACCGTGCAGACTCTTGGGCAAGCAGCCAGCTGCTTTACGGCCCAGCTTATGCCATTACCGGCCTGTTATACTTTGCCCTTTGCTTCCCGCTTGCTACTTGGGCGCGCAATTACGAGCAGAAGCTAAAGAGCCACGATATTCAGGCAACTGCATTACCCGCAAAAAGCAAAAAAGTGTTTTGGGGCAGCCTGCCCGAGCTTTCTAAGAAAGGAGCAGCGTAATGGAACTACTAAGCAGCATCTTCTCAAGGGATAATGTTTTTTTTCTACTAAACGGGATAGGAACAACCGTCTTTATTGCAACCACTACCATAGCAATTGCGCTGTTCTTTGGTACCATTCTGGGGCTGATTCGAAACTACGATCGAGGTATTTTCGGCAAGCTCGCGGCGGTTTATATTGAAACCTTTCGCAATACTCCGCTAATTCTTTGGATATTGGCCATCCGCTTTCTGGTCCCTATCCCCGCTCTTTACTCCGGTATTCTCTCTATGTCTATCTTTACAACAGCGATAATGGCTGAAGTTGTGCGTGGCGGACTGAATTCCATAGAAAAGGGGCAGTTTGAAGCGGCGTATTCTCAGGGCTTTGGTTTCTTTCAGACGCTTTGGTTTATTATTATTCCGCAGTGTTTTAAAAACATTGTGCCCTCTCTGCTCTCGCAGATGATTACAACAGTAAAAGACACTTCCTTTTTATGGGCGGTCGCGATCGAGGAGTTCACCGGCAAGGGTATGATTTTAATGGGTCGTTTCGCTTCCTCCACGCAAGTGTTTATTTTATTTGCTTTCATGGCTGGCATGTATTTCATCATTAATTTTACTCTCTCCACCATAGTGCGCAGGCAAAACACAAAGGGGCAAATTGTGAAGGTGCCTGTTTTGGTGGAAGCATAAGTATTTGGTGTGTATGGCCGGCGAATGGATACAATTCTACCTACTTTTTTATTCCACTCTTTTTCTTGCAAAAGACCTCAGACATGGGATTAAACCCGTGCCTGAGGCCTTTTTGCAGTTCGCTAGGAATCAGCCGTTCTGATTCATATTTTGGAATTTTTGCTTTGCTTGGTCAATTTTCTGCTGCTCCGCTGCCGGAGTGGGGTACCAACCGCGCTTGTGCAACTCATCAAAAATCTGCGCTTGAAGTTGGTGCTCTTCATTGAGGATGTTCATGAACTCATTACGCACATTTGGAGTTGCGCACTCATTGGTAAACGTATTATAGGTACTGGTAATCGCTTTTTGCGAAGACAGTACGTCTTGAAGAACCTCTTTATCCTGCATGCAGGATTGCGTTTGATTCTGGCTTTGATTCTGATCCATTTTCATCTCTCCTTTTAATTCAAAAATCCGAGAAGCTTATCGTAATGTTGCTGATGCTTGCAGGCCAAATCATCGTATTGCTGCTTGAGCTGCTGGTCTGTGCATCCCTGAGAGTAAGCCTTCAGCTTTGTAATTAAAAGTTTTTCTCCGCTCAGCTGGTCTTCAATTGCAGAAAGCTCCTTTGTGGTTAATGATGCCATTTTCTTTACCTCCTTATTATTCGCTTTATATCCTTATTCTTTGCGAATCCGGTAAAGAATATTCTTCAGGTTGATGTTTTCAGGCATTTCTATGTAGCCTGCCTGACCTCTGCTTCAGGTTCTAAGCCAAAGCTGATAGACAACGCCTGATCAATCAACGACATTGACCCATGGTCTAGTCGCCCCATACGTTCCTTTAATCTGTGTTTATCTATGGTGCGGATTTGCTCCAGAAGCACAATGGAATCTCTCGCTAATCCTGTGGTTTCTGCATCCAACATAATGTGTGTCGGCAATTTAGCTTTCGCCCTTTGGCTAGTGATCGCTGCTGCAATTACGGTGGGGCTGAATCGGTTACCGACATCATTCTGGACTATCAGTACCGGCCTTACCCCGCCTTGTTCAGACCCGATTACCGGGCTGAGATCAGCATAATAAATTTCGCCTCTTCTGACATTCACGTTTTTCACGCTCCGAATAATTTAATGTTTGGGCCCAATCCTATTTTTGCCTCTTATAAAAACTTTCATTCAATAATTTAAATTTTTTTCTTTTTTATCTCTTTATAGGGGTTTGCGCCTCTCTACATAATATTAGCTTACCCGCCAATTGACAGTGAGATTTAAAAAGTGTATTCGTAACAAAAAACGTTTACCTGCATAGGATTGCTGTTTTCCTTATAGCTACTTGCTTTCTAAAAGAAAAAGAATATAATGAAAATAAAAAGAAAAAAGGGGCGAAATAGCTTGAGAAAAGCAAAAAAGCGAATTGCTGTTTTGTTATCTGCCTTAATGATAATGTCTTCTTCTGTAGCTTATGCCGCAGAGGCCGATGCAGTAGTAGGGAAACTGAGTATGGACACCAGCAGCTATACCATGGCTCCCGGTGGAATTTATGATTTTAAAGCCTCTGTTAGCAGCTCTGTTTTAAAACAGGAGGATGTAAAGGTTTGGTCCTCACGAGATGGTATTGCAAAAGTAACCCGCATTGCCGGAACCGGGAAATACCGTATTACCGGGCTAAAAGCAGGAGTGACCTACATAACGTCTGAAATAAAGGGAGTTCACGCCTCCATAAAGGTAATGGTGGAGAAGGGAGCGAAACCACACGGAGTAACAAGCTGGACCACCTCACTGATTCATCAGTCTGATTTATCGGCTACGGTGAACATTACTTTCCCGGAAGGAACAAACCTGATGGGGATCGCGGCGCTTCTTGAGAAAAACAAGGTTTGTAGCGCAAGCGACGTGCTTTTGGCGGCGAAAAGTACACAATTTAATAATTACAGCTTTATTGCTTCACTCTCAAACCCATCTTCCCGCTATTACCCACTTGAGGGGTATCTCTTTCCAGACACCTATAATTTTTATAAGGGAGACAGTGCCTCCAATGCTTTAAAGCGCATGCTTAACAACATGCAGAATAAGCTTACTAACATACAAACACAAGCAGCCGCACAGGGAATGACCGTCGACCAGGTTCTCACAATGGCGTCTCTCATTCAAGCTGAGGCATCCAGCACCAGCGATATGTACCTTGTATCCTCTGTTTTGCACAATCGCCTTGCGAACGGGCAAGCCAACGGTACACCGAAGCTTCAGTTTGATTCTACGGTATTTTACCCTTACCGTGTAAAGTCGGATGCCCCCGCGGGTTTTACCAGCACCTATGACACATACAGTATAACTGGTCTGCCTGCAGGGCCGATTAACAACCCTGGTGCCAACGCCATTGACGCTGCACTTCACCCAACTAGCTCAAACTATTATTATTTCTGCCACTCGGCTGCTGGCGTGGGGTACTACGCTGAAACGCTGGAAGAGCACAACCAGAACCTCATAACAGCCGGGCTACGCTGAGATTTAATCTCTAGCAAAAGCTACTGTAAGTAAAACATCCCTGATTTTCCACTCCAAGGCAGGAAAATCGGGGATGTTCTTTAATAATCAGCTATGAATATAAACTTTAACAGCCTCACTTCGCACGTAAAAGCAAAGCCACTGAGAAATCTTCTGCATAGTGGTTTGAAAAGCCGAGTGTTTTTGTAGACTAAATGCAATGTATACTTATATCCAAGGAAATAAATATCCGCCGGCTAAGCCGGCGGTTTTTCTTAGTCGCCTATAAGGCTCCATTACTGGCCGCCCTTGCAAGGGCATATTACGGCCTGACACTTGCAATAGCTTGTTACTTGCTACCCTTGAAAGGGTCTTCGTATTCTCTAAATGTCAATTGGTCTTGTAACTTATCCTCTTCTAATTGTTTT
>NZ_JAWFXC010000001.1:0-438794 GCF_032576335.1 Clostridium sp. | reverse complement strand
GTAATTTGGTAATACCCATATACCCCAGCTCCTTGTAATTGAATACAGTCCAAAATGAAGTTTGGTAATTTGGTAATACCTCTATGCTGCAGCTCCTTGTAATTGAATACTATCCAAAATGGAGTTTAGTAATTTGGTAATACCTCTATACCCCAGCTCCTGATCGATAAGCAAACTGAGAATGAAAGCTGATGCCATTCCTCAATTTGAACTCTGGTAATTTGGTAATCGCTCGATTTGCTCAGAACTCTTCTATGCCTATATTCTAAATGGTTTTTACACTCCGTATTGAAAGCCACACTGGAGAGAACTTTTCTTTTCCAGCAAACTGGACTGTAACGCTTCTTGCAGTGGACTGATATTCAGGTCAAAATCCCGATACCCCTGCTCCACTATGTTGTAGTAGTGGACAGATGGCGGTGCGATAAAGCCACCTTTCATTAGATAAATCATGCCACTGTGCGTAGAACCATCAGAAAAAGGGATAGAAAGTTGTTCCTTCCGATAGAAACTGGGGTAGCCCTCATATACATCCAATTTTTCTTCGTCTTTCGAAGAAATGTGCCAGACTGCGACCGGTACACTGGAGCCGGGGCAGGGAACGATCGTAAGTACTCTGCGAAATTGCAATTGGTAATTTGGTAATTGGGCTACCCCAACTATTTCCGCATCGGGGCAGCGGTTTTTCATCTGTTGTTTGTTCATGTTGGAACCGTATGCGATATAAATCTTCTTTTTCATAGTAAGAACTCCTTTGAAATATTTTAGATGGGGAGAATCCCGGCTTATGCCGAAATCGGTTCCCCATATCTCCAAGCAGAATTTCCGGTCAGGTGCTTGAGCAGGTGATGTCGGCAAGTTTTGAACTCTTTCCCAATCAGCCCCAAGCGAAGCAGCCAGCATCGAAAGCTGTATTTTTCATTGTCTGTTTGTACTGCCTTGCTGCTTGCAAATTTCTGATTAATGGCCTGTGCGGAGATTGCCAGCGAAAACTGGATGTAGCTTTTGACCTCCCCTGCGTGCAGCGTGGCATTAAAGCAGCGGAACTCGATATTATGGTTCAGAAAGTAGCTGTGCAGATTCACCACATGATAGCGACTGTCGTTATAGTGAACGCTGCGTCTGCCATCGTCTACATACCACACATCCGCCAGCCGTTCCATTTTCTTTGTGGCTTTCGCTTTGTCCACCATGGGAGAGGGCAGCTTTTTACAGTAGGTAGTGCGCCTAGAATCTACATCTAAAGCCCGATAAATCATATCCTGCCGGGCGTGTACGATGCTGAGCAGATTTTTCAGACTGGTCACGGTGTGTGCGGATCCATCCACATGAACATGTATTCCGCAGCTGGAATTGGTGATTGCCTCGGCAGCTCGTATCTTTCGGACAATCGCTTGAATGGTTTCAATATCTTCATAGATACAGATGGGGGATACAAATTCGACCCGGTACTCGTCACTGGCAATAGCTCCGCTTTTTCGTTGAGTACGAATGGAGCTGTCTCTCAGGATTTCCCATTCTCGACCGGATTCATAGATGGTGTATTTGTCATACGAGCCGCCAACATGCTGAGCCGATACCCCAAAATGCGTTGCTACAACCGCAGCAGCCTGAGACCGGGTGATACCAGTAAACTCAATTTCAATCCCGAAACGCTGATTCCGCAAGTCCATTTTCGTAACCTCCACACAGCTTTTTATTTCTTCTCTGGAACTGTGTGTATGTTAACTCTGTTGTGCTTTTTGTTCCAGATGCAAAGTGACGTTTGTGTGGACTTCTTTGTGTTGCTTGTGCCTAGTTCTGAACAAAACAAAAGCCATGTGTGGAATTATGAGCAGAGGGAACAGGGGGAATAGAGGGAACAGGGGGAATAGAGGGAACAGGGGGAATAGAGGGAGCAGAGGGAACAGAGGGAGCAGAGGGAGTAGAGGGAACAGAGGGAGTAGAGGGAACAGAGGGAATGGAAAAGCTCCGAGGTATATCCCGGAGCTTTAGGCAGACCATTTCACAAGATGATACTTTTTCTGCTTTGCTAGCTCTTTTTTTCTCGCTCTTTTGATGCTTCTTTCATGGACAAGATCAGCAATAAACGAGGGAACCGGAAAGTTTGTCCAAATGAACTCTTGTGCGAGCTTATCTTTTGAGTCACTGCTTTTAGAAATATACCCCAATGAAGTTCGTGTCCATCCTTTTGCGAGCATCCCATCATAAACCAATCTGTCTTCTTCTCGTCCACATAAAATAATCTTATTCTTTGTTTTGGATAAGATATCATTCAGTCGCTCATAATCTTCCAGACTCCAGTCATTTTTGTAAGTCTTCGTATTGTAATAGGGCGGGTCGATAAAAGAAGTAATATCATCGTAGTCTATGTAACGCTCCAACACATCAAAGCAGCTACCGCAGGTTACAAGCATTCTTTGGATTCGAGTAGGATATTTCAAAAGACCCTTTTGCATACTCTGATCCTGAAAATACTGAATTGCTTTATTTTCATTATATGTGGTTCGGTTATTCGCATAGCTTGCATAGATACAGTAAAAGGTGTAAGCTGCAGCCAAAGTGAGATCTAAACCGGGTTGGTCACGTTGACTTTTCGCATGATTAAAAACATCTTTGGGGTCATGGGATAAACAAAGCTGTACCAGCCTGTCCACCAATTGAACTACCTTCCGGGTACGAGCCTCATCGGTTAGGCAAGCCATGAGAGCCGCCATTCCTCGCTCGTATTCGTTATATAGGACTTTATCATACAGAAACTCAGTTGCAACATTACAGGCCAGTTTCCCACCACCACCGCAGACATCCAGAAAGGCTCTTTTGGGGGATTCCAATGCGAGGTATTTAATCAAGGGCAGCAGAAATACCAGAAGATCCTTTTTTCCACCCTTGCAGGGCAGACCGAGCATTCGTTTTATTTTCATGAGTTTTCTCCCTTATTCTTTATCTGGAGAAATGCGGAATATGCTGCATTTCTTTTCGTTTCCGGTAGACAGAGTAACATCCTGTGGCTTTTTAAAAACTAAGAAACCTTCTTTTTCCATTTGCCCTTTGACCAATCCCAGCTTCTTTGTATCGGTAATTTCCAAAAGCTCGTCCACCTTTGAATTCAGGAGTGCCAGTACAATTTCTCCATCATATTTTTTCATCAGTCTGGGTGTATCAAGCCAAGCTCCGGTATACGCCTCCATTTGAAACGTGTTCTCAGATTTAAAGGCAATGCTCTCATAGTTGTTTTCAATATAAGAGCAAATCTGCTTTTTATATTCCTCAATATTAATACTATTCTCCTCTTCTTCACAGTTTTCCAGAAGATCGTCCAGCAAGTCTGATTCTGAGTAGATATCTTTTAGCTTTAAATATTCGGCATACCTTTTCAATTTTTCAAATTCCTCCAGATCACAAGAACCCCAATTATCCATTTCCTTACGAATGGACTCAGCCTCTTTCCCGGTAAAAGCAGAATACAAGAAGCAATCTTCTTCCTGTTTTCCAGTTTTGCAAATCACTTTAATAGCGTAGGTAAAATGCTTTTGTGCCTTTAGCTTCCCGTATTTTAATTCGATGTCCCAAAGTTGACTGTCCAGTTTTACTTTGCTATTGCATTCTACACTTTCAATCTCAGTGAGAGAACCCTTCATTTCTTCCAAGACCTCGGGGTTTGCGTTATTATTTAAGTTTGTCATAGTGATTAACACCTTTCGTTATTTAATGTTAAGCACCATTGCAATGGTTTGGAACATTTTGTGTGTTCCCCTGTCGACATCCTTATGGTATCACGGGAAAGGCTCCCTTTTCATTATCTTCGTTTTTGTGTGTAAGGCTAAAATGGAGATGCCAAAACTCCGATAACCGCATAAAACCTGTGTTTCTTAACGCAATTCTTCTTTTTTGTTTTGCGCAATTCACTTAAATACAATAAAGGCATGTACAAAAAAGAAGAATTTCCTTTTTTGTACATGCCTTTTTAGATTCTATTGCTTTTTAACTCAGGGGGTTAAGCCATGCTTTCGATACAATTCTAGAATTTTCAATTGGTTTTCTGTTGTTAGAATACAGCGGTTAGAATAGGGGTCAATCGTATCCTCCCCAGAGTAAATACCAATTTCAATGTCAAACTGTTCTCCTAGCTTAGACAGGATATATACGAGGAATCTATCAAAGTCTTTCCCTCGTTGCCACTTATAGCAGTCTGGATCTCTTTCAATGGGTTCAATTTCTTCTATATTTACAATTCTTCCATCCGTATTCTTGGCTTCAAGCTTAAAAGATTTCATTTGGAACAAATTATCCTGAACACGTTTTTGAAAGCTTTTTTCTAACTTCTCTCGGTCTGATTGATCGTCCTGCTGACTAATCCAAAGCTCTTTATTATTGGATATGTAGTCCACAATTTCATTGATATTAATATCTTTACGATTGAAATTCTTTTCTTCATTGAAAAATAGAAGAATTAGAAACTGAAGCTGTGTGGAGATAAGAATATCTGTGTTGTGGTTTTTTGGATCACGAATCATGTGGTTGCTCCTTTTTATTAAATCATATTTAACGGCTAAATGTGCTTGAGACTGCTTATAATAATGGATAAATTTTCTCATAAATAAATACGTTGTTTATTGATTAGTAACTCTAGATATATAAAGTAATTCAAATCGTCCATGATCTTTGCGAAACTGAATAACTTTTGCTGTTATAATATCTGCGATGTTAAAATCATAAGGATTATTAGTTCCTAAACTACGCATTGAAATAAAGCCATCTTCAATACATTCCATTGTCACAAATAAACCGTAAGATTGAATGCTTGTTACAAGGCAATCAACAATTGTGTTAGGGGGGAATTTCTCTTTTTTTTCTGCCATACTAACTTCGTTATCCCACTTTATTTTCATAGAACTAATTGCTTCAACGCATGGTGCTAAGTCAAATATTTTAATATTAACATCTCGGATGATATTTTGTGGTTGGGAAATATAATCTTTTCTATATTGCTGCAAATAGTTGATCATATCTTCCACGTTAGATAACATTGTAGTTTTTGATAAATATCCATCTCCAGTTTTTCCTGTTATTCTATCAGAAATATTCTGTGCAATTTCCAGATTTCGATATAAAACATCTTCAGAACATGCAGAAAGATAATTTATATTTCCAAGAAGTTGTAGGTGTAAGCTTCCATATGGGGATATACGGATTAAGTTTTCGCATGAGGTAACATTTTCTAAGTTTCCAGAAAGAATTAAACGATCCTGTATCATCGTTTCTAATTCTTGCATCAATCTAAACCGTTCATGCCCAATCAATTCCATATCCTGAAAAATCGTTTTAACCGTGAAAAATCCTTTTGTGCCGCTATCACCCTTAATATCTCTTCTATCATTAAGCCAAATCAATACATCGACTCTAACGAATGGGTCTACCCATTCGTCACTGAAATCTGAGGAAAATACATTTTTGATTTTTGAATTTTGGCTGGAATAATATAAGCGTGTTCCCCGAAGTACAGCTTCCATCATTCTATAGTGTGGGACTGTATATGTGCCGCCACTTGCTTTCACAGCAAAAATATCTGAAGCCAGCAAATGACCGCTTTTACAAAACTCAATAAACAATTCTATACCAGATCGAACGTCTCTTCCGGCTATAGAATAAAAAACACTGCGAATCAAACCATCTTGACGAATAGAATGAAGAATATATTTAAAATATTCCAAATATTCATTTTCTTTTAGAATTACTTTCATGCCATTTTCAATTACATAATCTCTATCTGTTTGAATATCATGCTGTTCTATACGACATATATATTTTAATCGCTCTTGCAGTACGGCTAACAAATCTGGTGGATCAATTCTAAATACATGATTCTTGATTATGGTATCTAAAGGAGGAACAGCACGATACTCATTATAAGTTGAGTCTCTTAAGGACATCATTACTAATGAGTTGTATTTATTTCTAAACCATTCGGCAACTTGAAAGATTAAAAGTTGTCGATCTGCTACGCCTTGATCAACATTGTCATATACAAAAATAATAGATTTAGAATATTTTATTTTCACATAATCCATTAGGCGTTTTAAAGTTAATTCTTTATCATCTTTAGATTGCTTTATAAGATTGAATAGCTGAATTTTGTACTCAGTTGTTCCAATAAGATAACTTCCAACTCCCTGTTCAAATTCTTTGATTTCTTCTTTATACAAGGTATTCAAAAAATCTACATTGGAGAAATTACAACCACCAAAATTATTAATAATATTTTCTATACAACACTCAACTGTCCATCCATATATTTTATCTTTAGACATAGGTGCATAGTTCATATTAATAATATTCCAGTAAAGATTATCAACTAAATCTGTTTTTTGAGGTATTGCAACATTTTGTATATAACGAATAAAGGTGGATTTTCCACTTCCTACATTACCAATTAACAGAAGCAAAGAGTTTTCTGACTTTATAGTATTTAATTGCTCACTTATACTATCGAATAAATTTAAAATATCATTATCATTAGAACTTATTGGTTTGGATTCATCTATTGACGGTAATCGCACACGTTTTATAACCTTGAGTATTGGTTCTACATGCGTATCTTTACGCTTGGAATGTACAAATGCGTTTTGGACGATATTTTTATACTCACTTTCACTGTCGGGACTTAATATGCTTCTGTACTCAATAGATAATGCTTGTCCAAAAGTGTTACTTTTAATTTCTGCATCTACAGCTCTTTTGAGGCCAATACGCCCAACAGGACGTTCGAAGCGAGAGTTTTTTCTTTTCTTTTTAATTAATTCTTGGTAAAATTTGACTATTTGTGTTTTTGAAGCAAATTCACACAATTTATTAAAATTTATATTACCCACGACATATTCATCAAATGAGATTTCAATTTGGGGTGTGCTTTCATCATAAAATCCTGCAAGTGTGTTTAGTCCATTACTAACTATGATACGTTTGCAAGGATTTTCTCCATGTTGCCATTGTGAATTAATTTCATGAGCATAAAGACGAGCTTCATTATATGCTTGTTCTAAAGAAATATTTGGATGCTTGGCTTCTAAAACTATTAATGGGATTCCATACAATGAAATAATGTAATCTGGTATGTATACTTTCTTTGCAGTTTTTCCAATTGTATAGGGGATAATGCTATGCTTTGTTAATATTTCTGAAGGAGAATAACCACATCCCATAGGATAGCCAGAACTTAAAAAATTATATAAGAATTTCTGTTCCACATCACTTTCATTAAGAAGATCAGCTTTTTCACAAAATAAACTCATACATTCACACCTCATTTTTACAGTCACTAACTATAACTAGTTGTTTAATATGCAAGATGTTATAACTAATTCTATTTTACTTTTTTACAAATTATAAATCAACTAAAACAGAGCATTTTATACATTTTCATGATAGAATATAATATCAAGTAAGTGTGCGAACTGCACAGATGTGAGAATCTTGGTATCCACTGGTATCCAAAGGTATCCACCTCACAGCACGAAACAGCCATTGCATCAAAGGAATACTGTATTCAGTGATTATGAGAAATCTTCTTTCAAGCCTTGTTAAACAGGGTTTTCACTTAACTTTCTGCGCCTTTCTCTAAAAAAGAACGGTTTTTTCAAAAAATATGTTGACAAAATTACATTAAAGTGATATATTATTCAAGCATTCTATTTCTGAAACGCTGGTGTAGCTCAGTTGGTAGAGCAGCTGATTTGTAATCAGCAGGTCGGGGGTTCAAATCCGTCCACCAGCTCCACGCTTCGGCGTTTCAGCAAGAGCGGACAAGTTACCGCGACTTGTTTTTGAAAGTTAAATATGGAGGAGTTCCCGAGTGGCCAAAGGGGGCAGACTGTAAATCTGTTACGTTTCGTTTCGGTGGTTCGAATCCACCCTCCTCCACCAATTTATGAAGATAATAAAAGGATTTGAATCCTCGTGATTCAAGTCCTTTTATTATCTTATTTTTTATGGTATACTCAGTTCAGATTATTTATAAAACACGCGGGCAGACGAATTTAAAACAACAGGAGACTTTTATGAGCGAATTCTTGCAATTGGAAGATTTAATAGACTTCTCAGATACCGGCTACGAAGAAGCAGTCGTTAAACTCTTACAAGATAATGGAATAACAATTGATGATTTTCAGTATGTTGGAAAGTGTGATTCCGAGTGCCCAAATTGTGAAGCGGAAAGCTTCAGCATTTGGCGAAGAAATATAGGCTTCATAAAAGACAAAGAAATATTTACTTTCGACTTAGATGCATCTGATGATATTTTAGACTTCGCAATATACTTGTGTAATAAGTGCGGAAAGTGGACTACTTATATTGAGTAATGTAACTAAGGATTACCAATCAATTACAAGTATCATTATGAGCATAATTCGAAGTCTGCGTCCGAATTGAGCAAATGATATAGAAAAAAGCTGCATGGTTGTTAACAACCATGCAGCTTTTTTCTATGCGTTCAAATACCCCGAAATAGTATTGTATTGTATGAAATTCGTCTTAGAACGCGAGGCTTTTGCTCCATCATCCATTCCACAAAATTAATTCATGCTGGGCGAAACAGAAGAAAATAAGGAAAATCCATCGGTATCCAAAGAAAGAGAAATTTGGATAGGTAAGCTTGGAAACAATCAGCTAATAATTTTATAATCAAAACTCCAACCGTATTTCGCATTTTCTATTTTGAGATCCGATAAAACAGTGTGCATTAATTCTAATTCAGGTAAAAACTCTTTATGTAATGTATACTCACCTATAACTTCGACTATTTCTGCATCGGATTCAGTGCACATAAGATCCCAAAAAGCATCCCAGTTTTTGCCGTACCACTCCGGGAAATCAAAAGCGATGCGAATCCGTTCGTGCAGTTCCCATAAATTTTTGCAGTCAGTTAGATCTAGAGTGACGGTTTTGTGTTCGTTCATGATATCCTCTTCTTTTAATAATAAGAACGTTATAATTATAAAAAGCTATAGGAAATTAGCTGATAATTCTATAGTCAAAGTTACAACCGAATTCTTTCCGTTCTTTTTTAACATCTGATAATACTGTGTGCATTAGTTCTAACTGGGGTAAAAATTCTTTAGGCAAAGTATGTTCTCCAACAATTTCAACCATTTCTGCTTCACAATCACTCCACATAAGATCCCAAAAAGCATCCCAGTTTTTGCCGTACCACTCCGGGAAATCAAAAGCGATGCGAATCCGTTCATGTAGCTCATCTAAATATTTACAGCCGGTTAGATCTAGTACAATTGTTGTTTTTTCGCTCATGAATACATCCTCCTCTTTCAATAATAAGAACGTTATAATTAGAAAAATCAATGGTAAATTAACTGATAATTTTATAGTCGAAATTCCAACCGAACTCTTGGCATTCCATTTTATTTCTTTGTAGTATCTCATGCATTTTCTGTATATGTGGTTCAAATTCTTTTGATAGAGTATATTCCCCAACAATTTCAACCATTTCTGCATCACATTCAGTCCTAAGGAAATCCCAGAAAGCACTCCAGTTTTTGCCGTACCATTCTGGAAAATCAAAGGCAATGCGAATTTTTTCGTGTAATTCCCACCAATTTTTGCAATCGGTTAAATCCAATACAATAGTTTTATCTACATTCACAAAAAACCACCTCTTAAAATCAAAATAACGTAATTGACAGATGGATTATTAATAATTAGCTAATAATTCTATAATCAAAACTCCAACCGTATTTCGCATTTTCTATTTTGAGATCCGATAAAACAGTGTGCATTAATTCTAATTCAGGTTGAAACTCTTCGTGTAATGTATACTCACCTACAACTTCGACCATTTCTGCATCGGATTCAGTGCGCATAAAATCCCAAAAAGCATCCCAGTTTTTGCCGTACCACTCCGGGAAATCAAAAGCGATGCGAATCCGTTCGTGCAGTTCCCATAAATTTTTACAGCCGGTTAGGTCTAGTACAATTGTTTTTTTCTCGCTCATGAATAAATCCTCCTTTAAATAATCTCAAAAAAAGTTTCATAGTGGTCGTAGGTAACAAACAGTAGGCCGTCGTTTGACCAGAGCAAGCGGTGCGTGTTTCGTCTACCGCTATAATAATTAATATCTGCTTCCCACCAGATACGTCCGGGAGCTTGTGGTAAGTGACCATTGCGATTAGAATAAATTCCCCCTGTAATCATTTGTCCTGGAGCAAATTTAGCAGGGGCTTTCCCTTTTTTCCAACCTAAAACTGATATCTCTTTTGTGGAGATATAATAGTCGGGCAAAATATTATAATTTTTTACCCACCAATCTGCCCCGTTTTCTCCATCCTTTGTTCCGTATTCCAGCTAATACAGCTTGCATTGCTTGAATGGTACAGCGGCAGTTCCTGTGTAATGGTGGCTCCAGTAAGGGGGTATCATTTATATCGAATATTTTACCGTGCATTTTTTTGCAGGGAATACATCTTTTTTCATCAGGTTTAGTTTCCCAATGCTTCCAAGTATTACTTTGGATTGTAGGTGGGGCGTAAGTATCTAGAAGTCCTTTGAAAAAACCTGAAACATAATCCTGTGGCAATACATACCCAAATGCTTTTTTTACATACATAGTTCTCACCTCTCGTTAAATGAAAGGAATTATATCCTCTCTATTAATGAGAAAAACAAAAGGTATGTTTGTATTAAATAAGGAAAGTTGTTTAATTTATTTTAAGTGTAACATAAAAAAAGATGGAATCCAATTGAAGTGCTCATTGAATTGCAACATAAGCGCCGATTTATTTACACTAGAAGATAGCATATAAATAAGGTGAATTGGGAGCTTGTTCACAAGCGAAAAATGAACCTACCTGTACAAGCGTGCATAGTTTGTACTACGGTGATTGTATATAAATTTCTTTATAGCATCACACGTATGTTTTTTAAAAGAGAGGTTTCTTTAATGGCTTCTATGCAATTAAGTCTTTTGGCAGCGGGTTCTATTTCTAGCGGAGCACCTGTAGTTTTTGATACTACTCTATATTCATCAGGGAGTATTCTGTATAACAATGCTACAGGTGTTATTACCATTCTTGAGGTTGGTAGGTATAAATTTGATTGGTGGGTGGCAACTCAATTTACATCAGCGAACAATGTCGCTTTTGCTATTCAGGCCCCCCAAGGTTCCGTAATAGGAAACTCCCCAATCAAAACTGGTGAAGCAGTAGGGTTTACAATTCTAGAGTTCGATACTGTACCAGCACAAGTGCGCTTAGTAAATAGTAGCTCTTCCACTATTTTCTTATCCTCCACTGTGCAGGTGAAATCATCCATCACAATTTTTAGTGGAGTGGGGACGGAGGGTGCAACTGGTCCAACCGGTCCCACTGGCCCAACCGGTCCTACGGGAGCGGCAGGTGTAACCGGAGCCACTGGTCCTACCGGTCCTACGGGAGCAGCAGGTGTAACCGGAGCCACTGGCCCTACCGGTCCTACGGGAGCAGCAGGTGTAACCGGAGCCACAGGTCCCACCGGTCCTACAGGAGCGGCGGGTGTAACCGGGGCTACTGGCCCAACCGGTCCTACGGGAGCGGCGGGTGTAACCGGAGCTACAGGTCCCACCGGTCCCACGGGTCCAACTGGTCTAACAGGCGATACTGGTCCTACAGGCCCCACTGGCCCAACTGGTCTAACGGGTGATACTGGTCCTACAGGCCCCACAGGTCCAACTGGTCTAACGGGTGCAACGGGTCCTACAGGCCCCACGGGCCCAACTGGTCTAACGGGTGATACCGGTCCTACAGGTCCCACAGGCCCAACCGGACTAACGGGCGATACTGGTCCTACAGGCCCCACGGGTCCAACCGGACTAACGGGCGATACTGGTCCGACAGGCCCGACAGGTCCAACTGGTCTAACAGGTGATACCGGTCCTACAGGCCCCACGGGCCCAACTGGTCTAACTGGCGATACCGGTCCGACAGGCCCCACGGGCCCAACTGGTCTAACGGGTGATACTGGTCCGACAGGCCCCACAGGCCCAACTGGTATAACAGGCGATACCGGTCCGACAGGCCCCACTGGTCCGACAGGCCCCACGGGTCCAACTGGTCTAACGGGTGATACCGGTCCGACAGGCCCCACGGGTCCAACCGGCTTAACAGGCGATACTGGTCCGACAGGTCCCACTGGCCCAACTGGTCTAACGGGTGATACCGGTCCGACAGGCCCCACAGGTCCCACCGGTGTAACGCCGACACTGGACTACTTTATGGCCGGACTTAATGCTAATATAGGTCCCCTATCCAATAATGCGGCTATCCCCTTCAATACGGTTGTGGTACCCAGCACAACACCGGATATTCAGCTCAACACCGCAACCGGAGTTATCACTCTTCAGCCTGGAACCTATCAGGTGATTGCTATCCTGAATAATCAGATTGAAGCGAACGCAGCTACCGGTCCTTATTTTAGACTAAACGGCGTTGTGTTAAATGAAGGAGGTGGTCTTATAGTCAACCATTCCGCTACAGCTTCTGCTGTATGGTCTACGGGTATAAGAATCATTCAGGTTACTACTGCGAATACTCAACTTGTAGTAAATCAAGCAAATACTTCATTAGACGTATTTGGTGATCAGCCCATGGGTACTTCTATCCAAATCTTAAAGATTGTCTAAGCTTATCCCTCACTCAATAAACCTGTCAAAAAAACGAGCACAGGCCCCTACGTCTTTTGATGTAGGGCCTGTGCTAATTTTGTCTTTAATAAATAGTGAGGTGAATTTACGCAACGCCTACGGTAATAAGAATGTTGGCAAAGGTACGCTTTTCTCCAGTAGAGATTGCGAGGCGCACCACAGGCTCCTTGCAGGCCTCATAAAAGCCGAAGCGGTCAATGCCCTCGAGCTCCATCCCGTTGAGGATGGTACGAAATTCGCCAAAGATTTCCGGTTCCCCGGAGCCGGGAAGCATAACTTCCGCTTTTTCAATATTGATGCAGGTTAGTAAGGTCTTCAAAACATCCGTAACGGTTGGAATACCATCAGTAAGGCCGAGGTATACTTTTTTTGCATCCCCGCTTTTGGCATTCAGAGGGTAATTGCCGTCGGCAATCAAAATTTTATCTCCATGCCCGCAAAGAGAAAGAGCACTCATAATCTCAGGGTGAATACAGCCAGATTTTAACATGCCGAAAGCCCTCCCTTATTTCTCGTTTTCGCGAAGATTACCCAATGTTCCACCCGGGTGCCACTTCACATATTCCTGTGGGGTCAGGCCACGCACAGCCTGCAAATAAACGCTAAGTGCCTGAAGCACGTAGATCTCAGCGAGAATGGAGGCACGGGGTGCACGGTTAAGCGGGCCGCCCTCTTGTGCTACTCCAGCCAGAAGCGTTGCGTCGGCTTGTTTTGCGAGCCATGATTCTGGATTACCGGTTACGGCAATTACATGGCAGCCGTTGTTTTTAATAGCAGTTACAGTCGATTTCAGCTCGGCTGTTTCACCGCTGTTTGAAATGCAGATGACAACATCTCCGGCAACAAGCTGGCCGCAAGAGCCGTGAACGGCCTCGGTGCCATGCAGGTAATAGGTGGGGCAGCCGGTAGAGGAGAAAAGCGATGCCATGTAAGCCGCCACATGAGAGGGCTTGCCAATGCCGGTAATGTGCATGCGGCCACCATTTTCTTTCGCCTTGATGATCAAATCTGCGGATGATTCTAGACTTTCAGGAGTTACCGACTGAATAAAACGGTCAATCTCTTCTGTAGAGATTTGCTGGAACTGGCTTAACACCTCGCGAGCTTCTTGTGATATCATCGAAGATTTCTCCTTTCTATTTCAGGCCATCCAAAGCGGATAGGGGGAAGGTCAAATCGTTTTCTCTCTGCATGAGCGCGACTACTTCCTCCAGCCGCGGCAAGGAGGGCTGTGCGCCCATCCGCGAAACGGTGAGCGTTGCGGTATAGTTCGCAAAATGCAGAGAATCCTTCAGGCTTAACCCTGCGCAGTAAGAGGTAGTAAACGCGCCTACAAACGAATCACCTGCCGCAGTCGGGTCTTTTACTTCAACAACATCAATGCAAGGCTCATATATAAATTCCTCTTTGTTTGCTACTACGGCCCCCGCGTTGCCAAGGGTTATCACAACGTTTTGAATGCCTTTTGCCAGCAGGGCATTTACGGCTTTTTTTACATCCTCCATATTTACCTGCTTGCCATCTTTGCGAATGGGAACTCCCGTTAAATCTGCCGCTTCATGCTCGTTTGGCGAGATGAATGTTAAGCGGGATAACATCTCATCCGTAAGCGGGGCAGAGGGAGCGGAATTGAGCATAACGGGAACTTGTTTGTCATATGCGTATTTGGCCACCAGCTCATTGATTTGCATGGGAATTTCATGCTGTAAAATGACCATATCGTATTTATCAATAATGTCCTGTAAAAAGGCAACGTCCTCGGGTGTTATTTCCATATTTGCTCCGGAAACAACAATAATTCGGTTTCGTGTGGTTCCGTTTTGAACCTCAAGCTGTACATTCCCAATGGCAGAGCAAGCGGTGCTGTGTACCCCAACATAATCGGTATTCACGCCCGCCTCTTGGCATGAGGCGATTAAACGGCGGCCAAAGTCATCATTGCCAACCTTGCCGACCATGGTTACATCGGCGCCAAGTAGAGCGGCCTGCACGGCCTGATTTGCGCCCTTGCCGCCGGGTGCTGTTTGGTAGTCCAGCCCCAGAACGGTTTCTCCTGCATTGGGGAAACGCTCCGTTTTTACGATAAGGTCCATCACAAAACTGCCAACGACTAGTATTTTCGGTTTTCGTGACATATGGATCTCTTCTTTCTTAAGAAATTTTACAATTATTATAAAATTGGTTCTTTGCAAAATATGCTTTCTTCCCTCGCAAAAAGTGAAGGAAGAAAGCGGAATTTTGTAATCGCGAAAGTTCGCCAGATTACGGTATTAATATTTTAATTACAACTTTTTTAATCGCTCCCGGTGTGTTTTCACAAACCAAAGGCATGTGTGCATCCTGCGGGAAGCAAACAACAAAGCTTTCGGGTACCAGCGGTACAAAAAAGCCTTTGCCGTTATCGTGGTAAAACGCAATATCCCTCTCGGTGTGATACGGCTCCTTTATGGTAAGTGAATCCGTGTTTTGAAAGCCAATCCATTCGTTACCGGTAATTAGATACTGAATGTCAATGTAACGCTTGTGTGATTCCCAAAGTCGTTCTTCTCGCTTTGCGGTTTCGGGAGCCTGAATCAAAGCAAAAACAGAATCCCCTTGGATGGGATATTTGCCCGGTTCCAGCGCATTTAGATTCGTAGTCTCTAAATAGTGCAGTGCAAGGTCAAAGAGCGTGGAATACCCGCGATATAGTGATAAATTGCTGCATGTATCAAAAATCATAGTTTCGCTTCCTTACTCGGATTTGTTGAGCTGAAAGCTCCAAAAAGAAATATCCTTACGGCAATTCGTATAAGTAACATACAGAGTATCACCGCTGCAATTAATGGAAGGGTAAGAATACTCGCCTTCTGTTTCTTCGAGCGTGTAAATGTCTTCCCACGTTTCTCCGTCATCCAGCGAGCAGGCAAGGCGTAGTGGGAATCGTGGCCCCCAGTTTTCGCCCACTGGGTTGTAAACAAGGAAGAGCCGCCCATCATCCGCTTTTACAAGGTCAATCCCACTGTTGTTATTCGGCAGGCTGGTGGGGTAGCCCTCGCACCACGTTTTGCCGCTATCCAGCGAATCGCTTCGAGCAATGTAGCCTTCGGAGGTACGCATGAGCATATGCACATTTCCATTTTGAGATTCCCACAGCGTAGGCTGTATGGCTCCCCGACCACCAAAGGACTGTACCGATACCGGAATCTCTTGGTATGTTTCGCTTTTGGTTGCTGCTTTTTCTAGCGGAATAAAAACCTCACTACTTTTTGCCCATGTTATTCCGTTATCATCCGAATAATCGGCAAAGCTGCGCCAAACCCCATTTTCCAGGGATGCCGGGGCAAGCCACCGCCCACTGGAAAGTACAATCAGCTTATTGCGTACCGGGCCTCGGCCTCCTACATCTCCGGGAACAAGCTCCCGTGCCGGAGACCACGTAAGGCAGTTGTCGTTCGATTCGCATACCCAAGTTTGCCAAGAGGCGATTTCGCGCCCTACCTTAAAGAATAAAAGCACGCTGCCATCTTTTTTTACAAATAGAACCGGATTCCAGTGAGGTAACCCGTTCTGCTGAAGAACCTGCGGCGCAAGCCATTTTCCACCGGTGCGCCGTGCACCCCAAATGGCTACGTCGTCCTCACCCTCGTGGCTGCCGGCAAACCAAACGCAGAACAAATCGCCGTTTGGCAATACAGCCAGAGTAGAGGAATGGCAGGCCTCAAAAGGGGGCTTCTCGCCTAATATACTCTCTTTCTCAATATGCCGGAAAAACCCGGCGGTTGCTGTATTCATGATTTATTACCCCTTAATGCCTGACGTTGCAATTCCCTCTACAAAATAACGCTGCAACAGCAGGAACACAATCATCGTTGGAATAATTGCCATACAGCAGGCCGCGAGCGCGGTGCCATACTGGAACTGGGCATTCGAGTTTACCGAGCCCATGAACTGCGCAATACCAACGGGAAGTGTGAGCATTTTATCGGAGCGGATGGCAATCATCGGCCACAAGAAGCTGTTCCAGTTTGCAATAAAAGTTAATATGGTCACGGTAGAAAGCGCTGGCTTTGACAGCGGCAGCATAATCTTTAAGAAGATTGTGAATTCACCGCATCCGTCAATTCGTGCGGCTTCCTCCAGCTCACGTGGAAGACCCCGGAAGAAGCTGGTTAGAATAAAGATACTGGTCACGTTTGCCGCCGATGGAAAAATAATAGCAGCATACGTGTTGAGTAAATGGATTTTTGCGCACATTAAATACAGAGGAATCATGTAAGCCTGAATGGGAATTAAAAGCATGGTTACAATTGTACCAAAAATGAACTTCCGCCCGCGGAACTCAAAACGACCAAGCGCATATGCCGCCAGAGAGGAGAGAAAAAGAATCATTAAAGTTCCTAAAATGGCGGTAATCAGGCTGTTCATGCCCCAAGAGAGGTAGGGGTATTTTTCCAGCACCGTAGAATAGTTTGAGAAAGTAAGTGTGTCGGGAATCCACTTGGGCGGGTAGCTGAGGATTTCCGCTTCAGGCTTTATGGAACATGCCAATGCCCACGCGAGTGGGAATAGAAACACAATGCAGATGATTAGTAGTAAAACGTATTTTGGCAGTTGTTTAAGTCCTTTTTCCATTCCTTACACTCCTTCCTCAACTTTTAGCAGTTTATTCTGAATGAAAATCATAATGACAAGGATGACAAGCACCGCAACCTCAATAGCAGAGCCATAACCCATTTCGTAGTTCTGGAATGCAGAGGTGTACAGGTACTGTACCATGGTAAGGGTTGAGGTTCCCGGCCCACCATTGGTCATCACATATATTTGGTCAAAAAGCTGAACGGTATTTACCATGGTGAGTGTAACCACCATGGAGGTAGTTGGTTTTAAAAGGGGGAGTGTGATTTTTAGAAAGGTTTGAAAACGCGTTGCTCCATCGATTAATGAAGCTTCATAAAGCTCCTTAGGGATGCCCTGGAGACCTGCCAGGAACAAGATGGTGTTATATCCTAAAAAGGACCAGATGATTACAACGGCAACCGAAATAAGTGCCACGCGCTCATCCGTTAGCCAGTGTACCGCAGATCCTCCCATTTTCTTTAAGTAAAAGTTGAGAATACCAAAATTGTTGTCGTACATCCAGTTCCAAATAATACCGACGACCGCCGGAATCAGAACATAGGGAATAATAGCGACAACGCGGCCAACATTGCGCCCGCGCATTTTCTTATTAAAAAATGAGGCCAGCAAAAGGCTTAGGATGATGAGGGGTGGCAATGTGAGAACAAAAAAAACGAGAGTGTTAATAATGGAGGTATGAAAGTTATCGTCGGTAATCATACGCTTGAAATTGTCAAGACCAATAAAGGACAATGAGCCGGCGAGATCCCACTTACAGAAGCTGATGAAGATACCAGCAATACTGGGGCCAAGGCGGAACACCGTAAAAACGATTAAATATGGCAGCAGAAACAGCGCCGCAATTTTGCCCTGTGAGGCTTTGAGCGGCTTTTGTTTCTTAGGGCGATTTAGGTTCGGGGCGATTACGCCCGTATTCGCTTGTCTGTTGGACATACGCTTATCACTCCTTAGATGAGGAACAACATTCTAATGAAAGGGCGGGCAGCCCGATTGGAGGATGCCCGCCGATAAAACCAGGTTAGCCTGCCAGAACTTTATTAATGTCGCTTTCAAGCTGTTTTGTAATCTCTGCCGGGTCCTTGTGGTTCAACATCGCGTTTTGAGCCGCGGTGAGAATCGGGCTAGGAGCAGCACTGGAGAATACCTTAACGGATTTCTTGTGTGCAGGCAGGAATTTTACATAATCCAGCTCGCTGTTAAAGGCATCAATACCTTTAATTTTTGTAGCGGCCTGCTGGGCTTTTACATTAGATGGAATCTGACCGGAGAGTGCCCACTCTGCGGAGTTATCGGAGAGCCATTTTACAAAGGTTTGAGCCGCTTTCACTTTATCTGCATCTTTGTTTTTGGGAATAGCGAGCAGCTCGGAAGCGCCCCAAACAGCCTTCTCACCAAAAATCTGCGGGTAAGCGGCGGTATCCCAATCGAATTTCGCAGCGCTGTTTACGCCGGAAAGCTGCCAGTTGCCGTCAACAACCATGGCAACGGTACCTGCTTTAAAATCGTCGATGGGAGATTTCTCACCGGCGGGGGTAACCTTATACTTGTAAACCAAATCCTCAAGGAATTGGAACGCTGCGGAGGTCTTTGTGCTGTCAAGCGAAACCTTGCTCATATCTGCGGTGAAGGGGTTGTAACCTTGCTGGTTCATAAGAGCAAATGCCTGATAGAACGCATGGTGATTCTGTAAGAAGCCAAAGCCGAACTGCTTAATGTTTGCAGCATCAAATCCGCTTTCGGTTGCATTTTTACCATTTGCGTCAATGGTGAGTTTCTGTGCGGCTGCAATCAGCTCTTCCTTGTTGGTGGGAGCTTTTTCAATGCCAGCCTTCTTAAACAGATCCTTGTTGTAGTACAGTGCGTGCATGTTAATATCGAGCGGTACGCCGTACTGCACGTCGTTTAGAATGGTGCCATCCCAGCCGGTTTTAATGTAATCGCTGGAATTGAGGTTCAGTCCCTTAATCGCGTCAGCATCGAAAACGCCCATATCTACAAACTGGCCGAGCTCAAAGGAGTGCAGAGCCACAACATCGGGTGTAGAACCTGCCTGGTAATCTGCCAAGAACTTCGTAAACATTTGTGACCACTGCAAAGAGGTAAAGTTAACCTGAACTTCTTTTTGGCTTTCGTTAAATTTCTTAACCAAAGCACCCATTTTGTCGAGGTCTCCACCAGTCCAGCCGCCATAGTAGTTGATGCTTACGGTAGAAGCGGGTTTGCTGGCTTCTCCCGATGCAGCAGCAGAGGACGATTGTCCGCCACCTGAGCATCCGGTAAACACAGAAGAAACCATTGCGATGCTTGCCAAAACGGCAACGATTTTTTTCATTTCTTTTTCCTCCCAAATATTTTTTACAGTTGATTTTTCCTCCCATAGTTCTTTAAAAGCAACTGCAAATAACTAAATTCCAAGTTTTTTCTCCAGCCTTTTGGTAAGGTGAGCCAGTTGAGAAAGCTCTAAACGCTCGGTTGCATTCTGAACACTTTGCCTGCCCTTACGTGCGGCTTCTCCCATTGGTACGCCAATCATATTTAGGTAGCATTTTGCGTTTGCAGGGTAATTTTTCATCTCGATGTAGGAACATACCGTTAAAATGTCCTGCACATAGTCGGTGGTTTCGGGGTCATCCTGCCAATGCTTTACCAGCCAAGAATACAGCTTCATTTGAAAGTTTGCCATTACGCCGCTGTACCCGGTTCCGCCTGCCTTTATACTGTCTACTAAGGTAGCGGTGTTGGCGTTAAACAAGTAAATGCCACTGTCTTTTATAATTGCTAGCTTCTCGCGAATCTGCTCCATATCGCAGCAGGTGTCTTTTAGAAATGCAAAACGCCCTGTGGAAATGCAGTATTTTAAAACCTTGGGGGTGAGCAATCGTTTGTACGGGAACGGGCATTCGTAAAAGCCGAGCTTTACGTCTTTTGGGAGCTGCTCAAGCAACTTACCTAGGCGTTCTATAAAAATGTCGTCGCTTTCATTTTCCGCAGCGAGGCGATTGCTGATAAGAATAACAGCGTCTACGCCTGTTTCTGCAATGCGGTTGAGTTCAATAGCTTGGTCGTTCAAGTCGTACGATACGTGCCCGGAAGCAATAACAGGTACTCTGCCGGCGGCTCTCTCTTTTACAAATTGGGTAAGCTTTACCCGTTCTTCCAGAGAAAGGTAAAAAATTTCGCTCGATTGGCAAGTGGAAAATAATCCGGCTGCGCCGTTCTCAATATACCAGTCGACCAGAGCGCCAAGCGCTTCATAGTCAATTTCATTATTTTGGTGAAACGGAGTAATCATGGTTGGCCATGCTCCGCATGCAAAGCTCGCATTCATAGACAATAGTCCCTCCAAGCTGAAATATGAGTTAAGTTTTGTTTAGATAAAAAGATAAGTGTGTTCATTAATGATGAACGATGTTCTCTTATTTTTGATTTTACTCGAATTTTACATATGTGTCAAGATATTTTTAGAATTAATTCGTAAAAATAGTTAACTTATCTAATAAATGTTTTACTAAATTATTTCATAAAGAGATCCTTTTTATTCTTTTAGAGATAGAATTGACATTTTAAAAAGTTTGTTTATAATAAATGAATATAGTTTTATAATAGAGAACAAGCGAGTTGTTGAAATGTTTAGAATGATTTGGGAGGAATGATGAAATGCCAAAAGAAGATGTTTACCCCGATGGCGTAAAGGTACGTTCGCTGTATAAGGCGGTAAATCTGCTGGATTATTTCAGTTCTGCCCATCCGGAACGGGGAATTAGCGAGCTAGCTGAGTTGAGCGGAATGCTCAAGAGCAGCGTGTACAATATTATGAGTACGTTTGAATCCTGTGGAGTGGTGGAAAAGAACCCGAAAACCAGCCAATATCGCCTTGGGCTGAAGATTTTAGAATGGGGCAATGCACTGAGCCAAGAGGATATTTTTGGCCGTGTGATTCGCCCGTTTATGGAGGAATTGACGGACCGAACCGGCGAAACCGTTTTCTTGGCGACTCCTTATGGAACAAACATCATCTACCTTGGTGCCGCATTCCCCAAAGGGGCAATGTCGGTTCGTACCATTAAGGGTGTGGTAGCACCTATGTACTGCACTAGTTTGGGTAAGGCGATTCTTTCCTGTATGGAGCCGTTTGTGACCGAGCAGGTGATTTCGGCTGGTTTACAGGAGTTTACCCCGTACACCATTACAGACCCCCAGCGCTTTCGTGAAGAAATCAATCAGATTCGTGCCGTTGGTTACTCCGTAGACAACATGGAGCATGAGTATGGCATAAAATGCGTTGGTGTACCGATTTGCAATGAGCGCAATCAGGTGATTGCGGCAATTAGTCTTACAGGGCCGTCTCTTCGATTTAACGAGCAGCAGATTGTAGAATATGCTAAGTTGCTGCAGGAATACGCACTTCAAATTCGCCACAGGCTTTAAATGCCTAGTTGCGTGTACAATTAAAATTACAAGGTAATAATAAAACGCCCGGCGGGGGAGTAAAAAGCTTACTCCCCCGCCGGGCATTTTTGGCCGTTGTTTTATTGAAATACGCATTTAGGCGCGGCGCCCTTTTTCAACATAGTATAGAATACCCTTTTCAGCTTATCGAAATACAAAAGAAAAGGAGGGGTTCTATGAATAGTGAAAGTTTTCAAGGGTTAGGCGGCCGTGTTGTTACGCCTTGTGATCCTTCTTATTCTGCCGCTAGGCAAGACTGGAACCGTGCGATACAGCAGTTCCCAGTCATAATCAACTATTGCAGTACCGCACAGGATGTATCTCGTGCTGTACTGTGGGCTAGAGAAAATTCGATTCCGCTTCGAATGCGAAATGGCGGTCACAATTACGAAGGGTACTCCAACGGGGATTGTGTACTCGTTATCGATGTAAGTGAAATGAGCGGAATCACTTTGAATGAACAGCAGCAAACGGTGACGGTTCAGGGTGGTGTAACAAACGGGCAGCTATACAATTTTGTTGCATCCAGAGGCTATCCCTTCCCCGGTGGTACTTGCCCCACGGTTGGTGTGTGCGGTTATTCACTGGGGGGCGGCTGGGGGCTTTCTTGCCGCATTTTTGGCTTGGGCTGCGATAGTATTGTAGAAGTACAGCTCGTGGATGCGCAGGGAGAAATTATTACCGCAAATGCCCAAACAAATCAAGATCTATTCTGGGCACTGCGCGGTGCTGGCGGAGGGAATTTTGGGGTCGTGGTTTCCGTTACGTTTCGATTGCCTCCCCCAGTGCAGTTTGTAACACTCATCGAAATCGATTATCTTGGTGTAAATGCCAATACGCAGGCGCTGCTTTTAGAAACTTGGCAGAATTGGATTGATGGTGCTGACGCTCGGTTAACACTCATCGCCCGAATATACAATTCAAAGGCGGATGGCCTTTCTATGTTGGTACGAGGGATTTTTTATGGAGAAGCCGCGGATGCGACACGGCTTGTTCAAAATTTTCTGGCCATTCCGGGTGCTGTCTTTAATATTCAATATATGACCTTTTTAGAGGCGGTTACCATTATAGGAGAAGCTTACCCTAGCTTTGAGGTATTTCAGTCCGTAAGTCGGTTTGTGTATCGCTCTTATTCACCGGAAGAAATTTGCAGATTGGTTAGCCTGATTCAGCAGCCAGCGCAGGGTTCTGTTTTCGCAGGGTTCTCTATGTATGCCTTGGGTGGCCAAGTAGCCAGAGTGGGAGAAGACGATACGGCATTTTACTACCGGAACGCCAAATATATTGTGTGGCTTCAAACCATTTGGGAAGAGAAACGCTACGCTTTCGTTAATAGGGAATGGATACGTGCCCGACTGCCAATTTTGGAGCCCCTTACGGTAGGCTCGTATGTGAATTTCCCATATTCCGACCTATGCTGTTACCTTACCGAATATTATGGACCGCATGTCGCAGAGCTAAAAATGATTAAGAAAAAGTATGACCCGTGCAATGTGTTCTCTTTCCCGCAGGGGCTTGCCCAGTGGGACGACGGCTATGCGAAAACTGTTTTTTCTGCGGAGCCGTTCGCGCCCTTCGG
The DNA here is from genome assembly GCF_032576335.1 of Clostridium sp. Lineage (GTDB taxonomy): Bacteria > Bacillota > Clostridia > Oscillospirales > Acutalibacteraceae > Faecalispora. Next base: position 415,460 of record NZ_JAWFXC010000001.1, on the reverse strand, counting down.
TAAAAGTGACACCGTACAAATTACAATGCCCAACACGAATTACCGCGGATTCCGCTATGTTCAATCGGAGCTTTAATTTAATATGTACGGTTAAAAGCATTAATAAAGTGAAAAGCGTTCCGATACAGATAATTTCAATGCATCTTAAAAACATTCCCCTACTGCGGCCGTGAATATTGTAAATATGACACGAAAATGTCGCAGTTTATCTTAAACGGTGACTTCCATGTTTTGACATACTACGACAAATTTTATTATATATTATCTTATTTTGCTTGTCAATGTGACGAAAAACACAGCCTTCGCGTTCATTTGTAGATAATTTTTAATGAATATGTTGCCCTTTTTTGATAAAAGCAAAAAAAATCGCCGTCAGCAAGAAACGTCATATTTGAAAGGAGCATTTTAAATGCCGCGAAAAGGAGAAAATATTTATAAGCGTAAAGATGGTAGGTGGGAAGGAAGAGTCATTTTACCGGATGGAAAGTACCGCTATTTATACGCTAAATCCTATAAAGAGGTTCGTTTAAAAATGAAAGACACTCGTGAACTGAATAAAACGAAGAAAATAGATAAGGAAATAAATACCAAATCTGCAAAAGATTTGTTTGAAAATTGGCTTACAGGAGAAATTACAACCCGGTTAAAACCATCAACGTACGAAAATTATTACTACTGCATAAACAGATATGTAATTCCTTTTTTTATGCATAACGCTAACTCTCAAATAACAGAAGAATCTATAAAACGATTAGTAGAAGAAATCAACTGTAATACCGCTCTTTCTGCAACGTACCGAAAGAAGATTCTATCCATTCTTAAGACTGCACTAAAAGAAATTAATAAAGAGTTTCCCCATGTGCCTGCTGTTGCAGAATTCGTTACGCTACCAAGAGTAAAAAGCAGTAAAAAAGTTGAGGTATTCACTATGAGAGAGCAAAGATTGATTGAACACATAGTATATCAATCGAGAGACAAGCGTCTTTTGGGTATTACGTTGAGTTTTTACTCAGGTATTCGACTTGGTGAGCTATGCGGTCTTAAGTGGGGAGATTTCGATTTTGAGGCAGGTGTTGTCTCCATTTCACGCACAGTGACTCGTGTTAAAAATCGAGAGATGAGTGATGAAAAAACAATCCTTCATGTGGGAACGCCCAAGAGTGAAACTTCAATAAGGAAAATACCCCTACCAGCTTTTTTAATTGATAGCTTAAAAGAATACAATGCCCTTTTAAAACACGAAGACTGTTATGTTTTAAGTAGTAAAACAGTTCCTTTTGACCCTCGTATTTACCAAAGGCTTTATAAAAAGGTTCTAGCTGAAGCAAACGTAAATGACCGTAAATTTCATACGATACGCCATACCTTTGCCACAAGAGCTTTAGAACTAGGAGTTGATATTAAAACACTTAGTGAAATTTTGGGTCACTCCAATGTAAATATCACATTAAATGTGTATGCTCATTCGTTCCAACGTATTCGCCGTCGATTCTACCGTCATTCCCGCTCCTGCAGTAGGTTGAATCAAGGGAATGGGAAACAAAGTCACCGTTTAAGATAAACTGCGACTAAAACATGCAAATCATTATACTAATTATTATTATATTCTTGCTGCATTTTTTTATTCAAATAAATAAAATTGGACTTTGTAGAAGTCCTTCAATTTATCATAATCGAATACGTTTTACAATGGTAGCTCTTCTGTAGAAGATTTAGTCATTTTTCGTAGACAGCGATAAATCGAGTAGTTGTTTTTATTTGCAGAGTATTTGCTACTGCAAGAGATAGATATTTTTTGCGAGCAGCTTTTCCCCAGCAGGGTGACGATTTATAGGAGGGAGGCAAGTCAGAAAATCTTCTCTGGAGGAGCAAGGAAAGAAATTAGAATAACATTACAGGAGGGTCTTGTATTTATGAAACGGTTTAGAGATAGGAATATTTCCCAAAAGTTACTTTTGGGTTTTCTTAGTATGGTGGTATTTATGGTTATTGTTGGCGTAGTTGGTGCCTATGGCATGATCCAAATCAACAATATGGACACCTACTTGTATGAAAGTCAGACTGCCCCCATCGAGGATATTTACGATGCAAACAGCAGTTTGGCATTAATTCGTTCTGAGGCTCGAGGCGGAATGATTTATGCAGGCGATCCCCAAAAGGTGGACGAATACTACCAAAAGTATTTGAAAGAAAAGAAAGATTATGATGAAGCAATTGCAAGATATAGAAAAACGATGTATTTGCCCGAGTCTGTTAAAATGTATGAAGAAACATCAAAGATGATTGAAACGGTGTTTGTTCCGGCTTTAGAGAAATCCTTTGCAAGTGCAAAGGCGGGAGACCGGGATGCGGCAGTTAGTGCAATAGTAGATATTACAGACGATATGAACACCATTTATGGGAATCACGAAAAAATGGTAGAAGCTCGTATGGAAGAAGCAAAACGTACCAGTGATTCCAACACCTTTGTTGCAATGATATTGTTAGCGGTTCTTATTGCCGTTAATGTGGTTGGTGCAATCGGCGCCATTTTTCTCGGCCGCAAAATCTCCCAAAGTATTTGTGTGCCAATTGGCCGAGTGGCAGACGCCGCCGGTGATATTGCTTTGGGTCGTATAGATGTTGACCTGAGCGATGTGAATTCTAAGGATGAAACTGGTATGCTGGCCACCGCATTTATTGAAATGCTCGAAGGTATCCGCAAGCAGGTAACGGTAGCTGAGCTGATTAGTAATGGTGATTTCACCCAGCCGGTGCCGCTTCGTTCCAATGAAGACGTGCTTGGGCTTTCATTGCAGAAAATTGAAGATGACCTTAGCTCAACTCTTCATACTATTCGCGCGGCTGCCGATCAGGTCAATACCGGGTCCGAGCAGGTGTCCGCAGCGGCTCAGGCTTTATCATCCGGTGCAACCGAGCAGGCGGCTTCCGTAGAGGAGTTGAATGCTTCTATTGTGAGTGTAGCACAGCAGGCAGAGCAAAATGCCATTAGCGTGAAAAAGGCAATGGATTATGTGAATGAAGCCGGGAAAGGGATTCTAGAAGGAAACAAGTGCATGCAGGAATTGAATCAGGCTATGCGTGAGATTGGTGATTCCTCACATGAGATTTCTAGAATTACAAAGCTTGTGGAGGACATCGCCTTCCAAACCAATATTCTCGCACTCAATGCCGCAGTGGAAGCTGCACGTGCAGGTAGTGCTGGAAAAGGCTTTGCGGTTGTTGCGGATGAGGTTCGCAATCTCGCGGCAAAATCGGCTCAGGCAGCAAATCAAACAACCCAATTAATTCAAAAGTCCGTTTCTACCGTTTCGCAGGGAGAGCAGCTTGCAGAAGAAACGCTGAAAATATTAATTACGGTTGAAGAAAAAGCGCAGATGGTAGACCAATCCATTCGTGAGGTAGAGGCATCTTCCTCCGCACAGGCGGCTGCCATTGAGCAAATTAACAGCGGGCTCTCACAGGTATCAGCCGTTATTCAAACCAATGCGGCTACTGCAGAAGAGAGTTCAGCCTCCAGTGAAGAACTGGCAACGCAGGCGCAGGCACTTCAGAGTGAAGTGGTTAAGTTCAAGCTGGCAGGTGTCAAAGATTGGATGCCCATGCAGAACGGAGAGTTGTTCTTATGACAGAAGAACAGTTTGAACAAGAATACCAAAACAAAGATGAGCTGGAAGGGCGTTATCTAACGTTTTGGGTTCAAAAGCAATTGTTTGGTATTTCTATTGATAAAGTGGTTCAGATTGTTGGAATGCAGGAAATTACGGAGTTGCCAGAACAGCCGGCTTATGCCAAAGGGATCATTAACCTACGTGGGCAGATTATTCCGGTAATAGACATAAGGCTTCGGTTAGGCAAACCGGAAGCGGAGTATACGGAACGAACCTGCATTATCATTACCCGTATAAATGAGAAAGACTTTGGACTAATTGTGGATGAAGTGGATGAGGTTACCAAAATTGTGAGCGACCGCATTTCGCCACCGCCACAAATGGGTAAGGATAAAGTTAGCTGTTATCTGACCGGAATTGCCCGAATGGGGTCACAAGAAAAGAATACGGAAAAAGTGGTGCTGCTCGTTCACCCCGGGAAGTTGATAAATGATACGCCGGAGATAATCCTGAAGTAATATTACCCCAAAGCTTTCTATTCTATTTTATCACATTTTAAAGGCCCCACTCCATGCAGTGCTGTTTTTTCACACTGTATAGAGTGGGGCTTGTACGTTTTTGACTGTAAATGAAGAGTACACCAAAAGTTCAGTAAGTCTCTTGTAATTTGATTTTTCCCTTATATAATAGAACTTATTATTCCATAATACTTTTATCAAAGCTTAATACGATATACTGAAGATAGATGTGAATACGGGAGGAAATGCGCTTGAAGGCAATTGTTAAATCAGCGGCAGCTAAGGCGGTAAAAGCAACTGCTGGTGCCTGCGCCGCCATTGGGCTAGCTCTTATTCTAGGGCTGCAATACCCCACAGCGGCAGGTATTATTACTCTGCTCAGTCTACAAGAAACGAAAAAAGAAACGCTAAAAACAGCCGGGCGGCGCATTCCTATTTTTGTAGCGGCAACTGCAATTGCGTATGTAAGCTTTCGTTTATTCGGCTATACCGTAACAGGGCTTGGTGTGTATCTTCTGGCTTTTGTTACGTTATGCCATAGTGTTTCTGCCGCGGCAGATATTGCAATGTGTTCGGTATTGGTCACCCACTATTGGGTAGAGCGCTCTATGAACCCTTGGCTAATCGGGAACGAATTCTTGCTTTTGGTTATTGGAGCGGGCATTGGCATTTTGCTAAACCTGTTTTTACCGGTTGGGATTCATTCCGTACGAAAAACCCAGGAGGAAATTGATTCTGCAATTTGTCGAGTGCTTGATGACATTGCCGAAGCGATTGAAAAACAATCCATAACCCAGCTGCCAAGGCTTCTGCTATTGGAGCAATTGTTGGAGAAAGCTCGTTTGCAGGCAAACCGTGCGGCAGACAACGCCTTAACTTTGGATTTAAATTATTACGTGGAATACCTTGATATGCGCACCAACCAATGTATGGTGCTTCGCCGCATTCAAATCGCTTTGCTCCGCTTAAACGGTGCACCCGCGCAGGCAGAACGAGTCTCGTTGTTCTTGCGCCGCATTTCCTCTTCGTTTGGGGAATCCAATAATGCGGCAGCTTTATTGACGGATGCAAATGAAATTCGGGCAGAATTTCGTGCAAGTGAGCTGCCTCGTACAAGAGAAGAATTTGAAGACCGTGCCGCCTTGCTCCATATTTTTAATGAATTGGAGCATTTTCTGCTCTTGAAAAGTACTTTTGCGCAGTCGTTAACGGAGGACCAAAGAATCCGGTATTGGAATCATAAATGATGCAGAAGACAGGGTATCTATATTAAATTGCATATTAACTTAAAAAGGCATTCATCGTTTACCTGCGGTAAATAATGAATGCCTTCTTTGAAGCCTTTATGCGGGTGGCAATACAATAGCGTAGCCAGATAGCACCAATTTATTGTGTTGGTTACGCATTAAAATTCGCAGGCGAGCAAGCTTTGTTTCCGGGTAGAGCTCGGTTACACGGCAGGATACGGTGACGGTGTCTCCACAAAAGACCGGGCGTATAAATCGTATCTCTTGGCTAACGTAAACACTGCCCGGCCCGGGAAGCTGTGTTCCAATTAGGGCAGAGACAATTCCTGCAAGCAACATTCCATGAACAATCGGAGCATCGAATCGGGATTCTCCGGACTCCATTTCGTGCAAAGGGTTTTGATCGCCGGTAAGGCGCATGTACTCGATTAAATCTTGTTGTGTAAAGCATTTACTGCGCTGTGCGGAATCCCCAACAGTTAGAGTTGTCAAGAATAAACCCTCCTTTCCGTTAATGAGTTAGGCTGTCATTATTTTAAGAAGGGTTTCATTCGTTTTGAATTTCAATGCTACGGCTCATGGAACAAATGAGGTCGATGCCATCCCAAAGAAGAGAGAACTGCATGCTGTTTCCCAATGGTACAATACGGTCACAACCCCTTGGGCGAGTGCAAAGCAAAAATTCGCGCAGCTCTTTTGGCGCAATCCCATAGTAGCACAAGGTTTGGCAGCGTTCCCCTAATATGGGTAGGAGTGCATCCAGTGAATGGGAAGAGGCCTCCAAGAACATGCCGTCACCCGTCCATAAATCCAGAAGCTCCGGTGTTAGCTCTTGGGTGATGACCCGTACTGCATAATTGCTTTTTCCAGCCAGTCTTATTTCTGGATTTTGTGCAGCCATGCGGCAAAAATGCTCTCGCTTTTTTACTGCATGAACGGGTAGGAACTCTCCATTTTGTCGGCAGAGCTGTTCTATTCTCTCCCATAACATGGTTTGTGCCGCTTTTATTTGGGCGGGTTCTCCCAGCCAAAGCAAGACGCGGGGAGAGGTGCAAGCCCATTGGCCTGCAAAAAAGGCATCTGCATAAAACCGTTCTGCGAGCTGTTCGGGGTGTGAGTCGCACATAAAAGCGGCTGCGTCGATGGCACAAACAGAATACCGGCTGGCAAAGGTAAGCTCCAAAGCGCGAGGGGAGAGTGGCAAAAGCCGAATTTGCCGAATGGCCTGATCCCCACCCCATAACACACGTACACGGCACTGTTCGGAAAGCTGAGCCAGAATCGGGTGGTCGTGCTCACATTGAAAACAGGTAATAAAGGGAATGAGAGAACGAAAATCGGAGCGGAGCAGGGAATCCATTTCACGGCACAATAGGTCGGCCTGCGGGAAATTTCGTGATGATAGCCGAACGGCGCAGGGGCACCCCGCGAGCAGACCTGCCGCCAGTGAATAGGCGAAGTTTAGGGGAACATTGCCGGGGCATACATGAAAAGCCAGTCCTCGCCCAAAGCGAAGCTCCTCGGTATTCCATTTAGTTTTTAGGCGCTTCAGGTTTTTAAGGCGGCACCAAAATGCAAATGCGGTTAGATCTGGGTGCGATTTTATCTCTGGATTCTGACGCAGGCGATGACTCAGCGCTTGAAAAAATGAAAGAATGCTCTCGTCAAAAATAGGGAATGGAGATACTTCATTCGTTAAGCTGGTAAAATCCCCAGTAAGGAGTGTTTTATCTTGCGTAAACATCGCTGCACCCCCTAAGCTGTGCCTGTAAAAGGCGCCCATGAATACGAAAGCTGCGACCAAGTCTGCCGCAGGGGCAATTATCGATTCCAAGGAATGTTGCAGAATCTTCCGTTAAGATGCTGTGGCCGGGGTAGGAGCGAGGCAACAGAGAAAGTACTTGAATAATGCCCGGTTCCCCTACACTGCACAAAGAGAAATCGTCTCCTCTGCGAACAAACACCTCTGAAAGCTCACTGGCATGAAAACGCCCGGCTTCGCACTGAAAGAAAATGGAGCCAGCCTGTTCTGCCATTCCGTAATAATTATAAATGTGGTGCAGCCCACAGCATTCTTCGAGCGCCCGGTGGAATTCTTCGGGAGGTACGGCTTCGTCCTGAAGCTTTTTCCAACCACCGCCATGAATGAGGGTTCCGGATGAAAAATCCACATACTCTCTATTCTCACGAAGCGCCTGACAAAAATACTTCCACACCATAAAAGTGAACCCAAATAGCAGAAAAGGCCCGCCGTTTACCTGCTCCAAAAAAGAGCGAATAAGCGGCAGGTTTAGTGTGTAATCATCCTCTAAGGCAAATACGCGCCGCCGCGCAAACATAGAAAAACCAAGAACTCCGGCTGCACGGGCAGAAAGCCCACCATCCTTACTTAGAATGGATGGGCGGTCAATAATGAGCATAGGCAAGCGTGCTCCACCAATAAAATCGGATGCAATGTGTGCTAAAGCCCGTTGTTGGTCCGCGGCAGTTTCTCGGTCTAACTCCACATGTACCTGCTGGCTACCCGTTGTACCGGAGGAGGTAATCGAACGGCTGTAATCTTGCCCTTCTAGACTTTTTAATTCCATGGATTTAAAAAGTCCGGAGGGTAGAAAGGGCAGTTCTTCAGTTCGGGTTGCAGCGTCCGGATGAAAATTGAGTGCCCGAAGCATATTGGCATATGGCTTGCAGTGGGCACTGTGGTAACGAGTGAGCTCCAATGCCGCTGGGAAAAACAAGGATTCCTTTACCGCCTGCGGAAGCGTAAAAGGTGGAAATTCGAGCAAGCGCTCCACATCCTTTGTCATAGCTGCTCCTCCAAACGGGTATATTGGATTTTGCCCGCCTCTGTGCGTGGGATTTGTTCAATTTCTATTGCTTTGAATGCACGGGTTGGGAAGCGAAGAGTATCGGATAAATACATAAGAATTGGCTGGGTGTCGCAATCCGCTGTTTTTTCTACGAATATCGTAATATGGTCGTCTTTCCCAACGCATGCAAAATCTGCTCCACTGAATCTTTCACGAAGCAATCTTTCGCATTCATCTAAGCTTACACGACTGCCGAATAGCTTAACCATCCGCTTTTTGCGGCCGGTAACGTAATAGTAGCCATCTGCGTCCCGCATTGCGAGGTCACCAGTGTGCAGTACACCGCCAAAGTCATCCTCGCGAGCCAAATCCTGCGGGCACTCTGCGTAACCGAGTGTCACGTTCGGCCCTTTGTATACAAGCTCGCCCTCTTGGTTTGTCTGCGTGATTTCTTCCCCGTTTTCTTGAAGCAGGCGGAAAGTACCGCCGGGAATGGCGATTCCAATACTGCCGCATTTTTCTTCAGCTCGCTCCCAAGGCAAGTAACTCATGCGTGCTGTGGCCTCAGTTTGGCCATACATGGCATAAAAGCGCTTACCGTGCTCTCGGGCATACACCGCACATTTTTGGTGCAGGCGGTGCGGTAGTTTACCACCAGCCTGCGTAAAGTAGTGAATACTTGGCAGCTCACGCTCAAAAAAGCCGGCACGTTCCAGCAGCGCGTAGGTCATGGGAACACCGCTGATACTGGTGGCTTTTTCACGCTCTAAATAATCCCAAAACTCCTGTTGAATCACACTATAATCACTAAGCAATATGGTACCGCCTGTGAGCAGGTGGCTGTGCAAAATAGAAAGGCCAAAGGTGTAATACAGCGGTAATGTTAGAATTGGACGTTCCGAGGTGGAGTCGAGCTCCAAATACTGCGCGATTGCCTGTGCATTTGAGAGGATATTGCTTGCGCTTTGGCGTACTAGCTTCGGGCTTCCTGTTGAGCCTGAGGTTGTGAGAAGAAGAGAAAGCTCAGGGTGAAGCTCTTGGCAGGGGTTAAAATCTGTTTTTAGCAGAGTGTATTCATAGAGCGTGTCTATCGGTTTGCAGGCAGGAAAGGCTTTTGCCTTACTTTGCGGAACCCACAGATAGGCGGGTTGGTAAAGCGAAAGCAAGTTCTGTAATAGCACTGGGTTGAGCTCGCCGTCCAAAAGAAGAGGCACAGCCTGTGCAGACAAAAGGCCAACATAGCCCGCAGTAAATGCAATGGTGTTGCTGGTAAGACATAAAACAAGGGAGTGTTGTACCGACCATTCGGCAATATGCTTTACGTCCGCAATTAACTGGGAATAAGTATGTATGTGGCCGCTCGGTTCTACCAAAGCAGGCTGCTCTTTTGGGTGTTGTTCCAATGGAAAAAACATGGTTAGACCTCCACGCCGTATTTCCTTAGAATTTCTTTCCCTTTTTCGTAGCTGTTAAATAGAATTACGTCGGTCGAATTGACAGAGATATCAAAGGTATCTTCCATCATGGTAATCATTTCAATGTGTTGCAGAGAATCCCATTTACCGCGCAGGTAAATCAGAGAGCTAAGCTCTTCTTCGGCAACGCCGAACAGCTCGATAAAAACGTGGTTGTATTGTTGCAAGTGAGTCATGGTTATTTTCCTCCAGAGAACAGTAGTAAGTGCGTGCCGCCTTTTTATGGCGCTTTTTCTTTGAGTAGCACACCGGAGGGGCCGTAGCCCCTCCGGTGTACCTGTTGTAGGAGAGTGTATCGTTATCTAAAAAAGTTATACTCCAAATCGTTGACGGAAATCTTCCATCAATTCCTCACGAAAATCAGGGTGCGCAATTTCAATTAAAGCCAGTGCACGTTCCCGTAAGGTTTTGCCCTTGAGCTTAGCAACACCATATTCGGTTATGATGTAGTTTACATCGTAACGGGAGGTGGTAACGGCTGCTCCGGCGTCAATCTGCGGCACGATTTTAGATACACGCGTGCCGTCCTTTTTTACGAGTGACGACGGCATCGCCATAATGCTTTTTCCGCCGCGGCTGAGGTTTGCCCCACGCACAAAATCAACTTGACCCCCTACACCGGAAAACTGGCGAGGACCAATGGTGTCTGATACAACCTGACCCATTAGATCTACCTGAATGCAGGAGTTAATAGAGATTAAATTATCGTTTTGTGCAATTACAGTGGGGTTATTTACGTAATCCACCGAGTACATAGCGACGGAGGGATTGTTGTTTACATAATCATACAGGCGTTTACTGCCCATTAGGAAAGTGACCACGCATTGGCCTTTGTGCAGCGTTTTGCAGCGATTGGTGATAACACCGGCTTCTACTAGCTCCACCACTCCATCCGAGAACATCTCTGAGTGGATTCCCAAATCTTTCTTTTCTTTTAGGAAGAGCAAAACGGCATCGGGAATTGCGCCAATGCCAAGCTGCAAGCAGTCACCATCCTGAATGAGGGAGGCACAGTGCTCGCCAATGGCACGCTCGGTATCGCCGATTTTAGCCTGCCCCAGTTCAATAATGGGGGTGTCTACCTCAACAATGCAGTCCAGTTCACTTACATGAATGAAGCTGTCGCCAAGGGTTCGAGGCATCTTGGGGTTGATTTGCGCAATTCGGATGTCTGCAATTTCAGCGGCGGGCTTTGTGTAGTCCACCGATACACCATAGCTGCAATAGCCATGCTCATCTGGCGGAGAAAGGTGAAGTAACGCCACATTGGGGTGCAGTTCCTCGCGCAGTAGGTCGGGGATTTGTGAAAAGTAAACAGGGGTAAAATCGCCGCGCCCTTTTGCAATGGCATCGCGCGTTGAAGCACCTAAGAATAAGCTGTTATGGCGAAAATTCTTTTGGTATTCGGGCAGGCAGTATTCGCCTTTTCCCATGGCTACCATGTGAACAATTTCCACATTTTTATAAGCGGCAGCATTTTTCACCATGGCGTCAATTAATACGCTGGGTTCACCAGTAGCGTGAGCTACAACCACGCGGTTGCCGGATTTAATATGAGAGACGGCCTGTTCTGCCGTCATTTTCTTTTGTTGGTACAGTTCCTGCCAGGACATGTTACGTCACTCCTTATTGATTTGTTGCACTGGCATGCCGAATGCTTAAAAACTCCCGTGCCTGATTTAGCAGAGAATCACTCACCCCGGCATCCAGTACAACACGCCGTACCTGCGGGAAATGGGATTGCACGGCAGAGGCAATGAATTCTTCAGTGGTAAGGGTGGCAGAGGGGCAGTTCGCACAGGTGCCCAGTAGGCGAACTGTCAGCACATCGTTTGAAAGGCTGACAATGGAGATGTTCCCTTGGTGTAGGGCAAGCTGAGGCCGAACTTCTTCATCCAGCAGGCGTTCTATTTTGGAAAGTAAGGTCATAAAAAAACACCTCATAAAGCAGAACCGGTTCCCGCTGCCCAGTGGAGTGAGCAGCGGAATGTAACCGGCATACTTTTGTAATTAGTCGATGTGAGCAATGGCTTTGGCAAGTTTCTTTTTCGCGCCAATGTTCCCCTGGCGGGCAATCATAATGCGCTGTGCCTGCGGAGAACCAGCACCGTGCATCGATTCGGTACGGTAGCCAACAGCCGCCGTGCCGAGAGCGAGGTTTTCAATCAGGCGCAGAACACGCAGGCGGGTTTCGGTAGAAACGGCTGCGGTGCCGCGCAGGTATTTGTCTACATAGGGGCCAACAACCGGGTCGCGCAGGTCTTTTTCAGACGGAGCGGTCACCATCAAGCCGCCGGCTATGTCTTCTGCAAGTCTTACAATCTCATAGGGGAAACGGGTAACGTTCTGCTTACATACGTTAGCGAGCAGCAGGTCGATTAGGTAGTTGCCGGAAAGAGTGGCCTTACCCTCGGCGGAACAAGCAATGCCGCAGGCAAACAGTGTTTCATTGAGGTGTACCATCTCAATGAGCTTATCCTTTACGGCAGAAGCACGCTCTACGCCGTTGTATTCAGCGGCCAAAGCGGCAGCGCCAATCAGAACGTCGCCCACGCCTACCTTACAGCCGCCGTAGCTCTGTCTGTGGTAACCGGCAAAGCGCTCTACGAGCATTCCGGCAAACTCAACCTCACCGTTGAGGAAGATGCGGTCATTCGGTACAAATACGTTGTCGAATACCACGAGAGCTTCTACACCGCCAAATTCGCTGTTTCCTACATCCATCTCACTGCCTTCCAGCTTGCGGGTGTCGCAGCTCTGGCGGCCAATAATCATGAGGATGCCTTCTGCATCGGTTGGTACAGCAAAGGATACGGCATAGTCCTTATCGTCCGGCCCCATAGCAATGGTGGGCATAACAATAACCTCTTGGGAGTTAATGATACCCGTTTGGTGCGCTTTTGCACCGCGAACCACAATACCATCCGGGCGGCGTTCAACGACGTGCAGGTACATGTCGGCATCCGGCTGTGCGTGAGGAGCAAGAGCACGATCCCCCTTGGGGTCAGTCATTGCGCCGTCAACGGTCCAGTCGTGCTCTTCTACATAGGCAACGAAGTTTTTAAAGTTCTCAAAGTAGTTTGTTTTGTATTGTTGGTCGGTTTCGTATGTAGTGGAGTAAAGAGCGTTAAACGCATCCATACCAACACAGCGCTGGAAGCAGGAAGCGGTTTTCTGCCCAAGCAGACGCTGCATTTTTACTTTTTTAATTAAGTCTTCTGTGCTGTGGTGGATATTACAGAAACGGTTGATTTTATTACCGGTAATGACCGATGTTGCGGTCATTAAATCGGCATACTGCGGGTCCTGAGCCAAATCGTAGGTCATACGAACCGAGTTCAGCGAGGGGCGCAGAATCGGGTTATCCACCGGATTCTCTATTTTCTCACCAAACATATAAATCTGCATATTCAGCTTGCGAATACTTTCAATGTACTGTTCTCCAGTCATAAGTGCCATGATAAAGTCCTTCTTTCTAAAATAAATGATTATGTGAATTGATTCCTGACAAATGGTTGTGAAACTGATTTTGTGAAATAAAGTTTTTATGAAATCCTTGTTATTGGAGTATTGTGAAACTAGTGAAATGCTTGGTTAAAAAGAATAAGAAAGATTATTTTGCAGCTACCAGCTCGGGTTCTGCTTCTTGGCTAATTTCGACTTTTTCTGTTTCATCTTCGCGGACAAAAACGTCAACATCATACTCTTTTTTATTACCGAGCAGTACCAATAAGCTAAGTACAATGCCTACTGCAAGGCCCCATGCGGCACCTCTGGCAACAATAACAGCCGCCATAACGCCTGCGATACCTAGATCGTTCATGGTACGGGCTTTGAGAATTCCGATTCTTACCGAGACATATCCCTGAACCATCATGGTCAAAGCCAGAGCAATATTTAAAATGGGTGTAACTAAAGTAACAATGGGCAAAAGGAAGTAACCGGTCAATGTACCAAACCGGAAAGAACCTGTGCCGCCGTAGATGGAATCCATGGATTTTTTACCATGGGTATAACGGTCGCATACCACTACCTGCATAGCAGCCCACAGAGGACCGCACATGGTAATATCGGGGCCGATAATTGCCATCAGGCAGTTACGCAAGCCAAAGATTAAATGCGAACGGTTGGGGTTATAGTCGATCAGTTCATCCGGGCGAGCTTTTGATGCGTCTTGCAGCAACGCTTGTGCCTGAATCATCTCACCAAACAAAATGACATAGGCAGAGAAAACCATTGGAATGGCCTGAATAAACATTTTTGCAGGAGGGAAGCCGATGGACCAAAAGGTCCAGTGACCCCATAGCTCCCCGAAAGATGGAGCTGAAAATCCCCACTGAATGGAGGGCCAAGCGGTTTCACCTACGAGCGGAGCTACCACCACTGCCAGTAAAATGCAGGGCAGAACACCTAAATTAGAGAGGGTTTGAAAGAACTTGTTTTTATGCCGTAAGCTCTTAAAAAAGTTAGAAAAGAGCATCCAAAATGCAAGACCAATGCAGATTACGATAGAAATAGGATATTTTGAAAAATAACCCGTTTGGCCAAATACGGTATTCACAGCCGCAATACCAGCGCCAATAATAATACCGGCCTGCACGCAGTTGGGAATGAGAGTAATGATTTTTTTGCCAAGCCCTGTAATACCGAGGAATGCGGCAAAAACACCCAAGCTCAGCTCAAATGCAATCAATGCCTGAACGCGTTCCGGCCCCATGGGGAACTGACTGATGTATAGCAGCAGAAGCGGTATTGCTGGCGTAACCCAACCGGGTACAACCGGGTCACCCAACAAAACATGAGTGCAGTATAAAATACCATTCAAGGTAACAATAGCCAGAGCAACGCCAAACGGCATTCCCAAATACTGCTGGAGAATGGGAACTGCACCAAGACAGACAGCGCACATTAAAAGACCCTGAATATAATCCGCAACTTCAAACCTATAATGTACACCTGGTAAGCGGATTTTAAATGGACCCGCCGGTATGTAAGGACACTCTTTGCCATATTCTCTTTCTAATGCCATGAATATTCTCCTTTACTGATTCTTTGTTTGCAAAGTGAATTCAATTGTCCCGCAGGCTTTCGCATTCCTTTTCTTAAGAAATGAAAATACACTTTCTTTCACGATGCTTTCCCTCCTTGCACCCTAATCGAACTCTACCCTCTAACCTCCCTCATGATTGTTTGAATCGTATTGCAAGAATCCATCTGTTATAATATGGAAGCAATTACGATGCCAGATGGTACAGAATGTACCACTTGCTTTTTAATTTTCTAAATCGAACAATTTCGACAACTTCCTTTTGGCAATCTCACAATAGAAAACAACACTCTAACTAAAGGGACAAGTTTTAAACTAGGTAAATTTTTATTAAATAAAACAAAAAGTAAAACGTTGTAAATTTATTATTTGACAAAAACATAAAAATGTAGAGAGTTTTTAGTTTCATTTTTAAAACTAAATTTCAGTTATGAAACAAAATGGGACAGGCAGGTATTATTTTTTTTAATGTATAGAACTCCCTGTTATGATGATAAAAAATTACGCCATGAAAGGCTACATGAGCCAATCATGACGTAATTTATGTAATTGCTTTTATAAAATAATTTTATCAATAAATAGGAAATTAAGTTATATCTTGGTACTTTTGGCGCTTGCGAACATAGGTGGCGGGGTCCATATGCAGGCTTTGCGCCGCTGCCCGCACATTCTTTTTGTTTTCGTAAGCCTTTTCAATATACTCTTTTTCAATGGTTTGCAGGTAGGCCTTTAAATCGAAGCTTTGGTCCCCCTCCAGTGATTCGGAACACAAGCGGGTGTTTTGCAGCATAAGGTGTGCGCTGTCTATTTCATCTGCCTCGCTTATAATAAACGAGCGTTCCATCACATTTTTTAGCTCACGCACATTACCCGGCCAATGGTAGCCCAATAAGCTGATTACTGCACTCTGGGTTAGTGATTTTGTGTCGTTGTATTTTTTGTTGAGATTTTCCAGCATATTTTGTGCCAGCTTTGGAATATCATCCTGCCGTTCACGCAGAGGGGGGATTTTTACCGGGAACACATTGAGGCGGTAATACAGGTCTTCCCGCAGCTTCCCGCTTTTTACCATTTCTTCTACATCTCGATTGGTTGCAGCTACTACCCGTACATCTACTTTCATGGGTTTGCCGCTGCCAATGCGGATGATTTCTTGCTCCTGCAATACGCGCAAAAGCTTTACCTGCAGGTTTGCAGGCAATTCACCTACTTCATCTAAAAAGATGGTTCCTTTATGGGCTATTTCAAAGAGGCCGGCTTTTCCTTCACGGTTCGCACCGGTAAAAGCACCGCGTTCATATCCGAACAGTTCGCTTTCAGCAAGTGACTCGGGGATTGCACCGCAGTTCACTTTAATAAATGGGCCGTCTCGCCGCGGGCTTTTTTTATGTAGGTAAGAGGCAACCATCTCTTTGCCAACTCCGGTTTCACCCAGCAGCAACACAGGGGTATCGAGTAGGGCGGCGCGGCCAACCATGCGCAGCAGGTTTAGCATTTTTGCATCACCTACTACCATGTTGCTGGTCTGCATCAGCTGCCTGCGTATTACTTCAATTTCACCCTCATAGCGCTGTGCCTGCTCCTGTTTTTGTGCGAGCTGTTCCTTTAAATTGTACAGCTCCGATATATCGCGTACATTGGTAACTACCATAATTACTTCATTCTGCTCGTTAAAAACAGGAGTGCTTGTTACGATAGCGCGCTTACCGGTTCGAAAGGTTTGGTCGATGGTAATGGTGTTCTTGCTCTTTAGAGCAATGAGGGAAGCGGAGCGCGAAATAATACCGTATTTTTCTAGCTCCAGCATATTTTTACCGAGCACATCCTCTTCCAGTAATCCAGAAATTACTTCGTAAGAATGATTAATCCATATGGTTTTTGCCTGTCCGTCGGTAATGTAAATTCCATCAAAGGAGCTTTCCAGAATGGCAATTAGGGCGTCGGTTGTGTTCATGGCATCCGGGAAGTTGGTAGCTTTGTGCACATGCACAGGTTTTCTCTGCATATGTCCTCCTTTGTCCGGTAGGTTTTTACTCTCTTGTTTATCTTGATTCCACATGGATATTATAACAAATATTTCTGTAAAATCAAATCTGTTTTTGGCATGTTTGCATTGTAAAAATACTGCAAAAAGGTTTTAAAGACAGCACAATTACAATACCGAAGTCCACAATTCTTTCAAAATCGTTATTTTTTGTAAAAGCTTTGTTCATTTACTTTCGCATATTTTCCGGGTATAATATGTGAGAAATAGCCGTATACATGGAGTTTGCGGCAAGCAGGTTAATTATAATTCTGCAAAACGACCGTGAAAGGACATACAAAATGGAGTATAAAAGATTCAAAGATGCAATTGTGGCAAGAATCGACCGTGGGGAAGAAATACTAGCGGTCATTCGTGAGCTTGCATTAAAAGAAAATATTAAGCTGGCAACCGTTCAAGGGCTTGGAGCTGTGAATGACTTTACAGTGGGTGTTTTTCGAACAGCCGAAAAGCAGTACGATTCAAATCAATTTTGCGGCAACTACGAAATTGTATCGTTAACGGGAACCATAAATACCATGAACGACGAATTCTACTGCCACCTTCACATGAGTGCAGGCGGTGAGGACGGCAGTGTAGTGGGTGGACACCTCAACCAGGCTATGGTTAGCGCTACCTGCGAATTGGTAATAAATATAATCGATGGCAGGGTAGACCGAACCTTTTCGGAAGAGGTTGGGCTGAACCTGTTCGATTTTCATAACTAGCTTATTGCTGCCGATACGGCTGTAAAGAAAGGGGGATTCGTTTGCTGGCTCAATTTTTTTCATTTTTAGTAACTGCGCTAACTGTAATTTTATTTGCTTTGCGAGTGCTGATACCGTTGCTGTCTCTTATTGTGCTTTGGCGCTGCTTTGTGTCACTGCGGCGCGGCCGCCGGCGGGAAGACCCGGTAATTGTATTAGAAGAAATGACAACACATGCGAAAATACCGGTGTTATATTGGGAGAATTCGATTGGCCGCAGCCGAAGCTGCGATATTGTTTTGCCAGATAATACGGCAAGCCGTGACCACGCGGTACTCATGCGCCGGGAGGCTGGCTGGCTGGTTACCGATACAAACTCAAAAGCAGGCACCTTTGTAAATGGAACCAAGGCGGCACCTACCTTGTCGGTAATGCCAGGAGATGTCATCGCAATGGGTTCCACCGCGTTAATGCTCAAGCGGGTAACGGAAAGCGATATAAAAAAGAAAAACAAGCTAATGGAATGGAACCGCAGTCTTCCATCTCCGTTTGGTCTGATGAGCACCGTATTTCTCATTCAAATCTTTCTGGTAGCACAGCTATGCTTTGGCGGTGCAGCATATACCTTTGAGCCGCTGATTCCATTTGGTTTACTGGCGGTGTTGGAATGGAGCTTGTACTTTTATTTTATGCGAGTAAGGCACCATGTGAGCTTTGAACTGGAGACCATTGGCTTTCTGCTCAGTGGAATTGGAATTATGCTGCTTTCCGGAGCCGATATAAAGCTGGCATACACTCAGCTTGCAGCGTTGGCGGGTGGTGTGATTCTGTTCTGCATTATGATTTCCTTTATGGGGGATTTGGATCGTGTTACCAAGTGGCGCCTTGCCATTGGTCTGTTTGCCGTGGCTTTGTTCGCCGTTAACTTGGCATTTGGTATTGCCGCCCATGGTGCAAAGAATTGGATTAGCATAGGGCCGGTTACCATACAGCCCTCCGAGTTCATTAAGATAGCCTTTGTATTTGCGGGTGCTTCGACACTTGACCGCTTACAAACCGCAAAGAACCTGACAGAATTCCTGGTGTTTTCCGGCATTTGCATTGGCTCTTTATTTTTAATGCGGGATTTTGGTACCGCATCCATCTTTTTTATTACCTTTTTACTCATTTCTTTTATGCGCTCCGGCAGTTTAAGAACCATTATTTTGGCCTGCTCTGCTGCGGCACTTGGCGCATTTATGATTTTGCAGTTTAAACCTTATATTGCAGACCGCTTTGCAGCTTGGCGGCATGTGTGGGAGTATTCCGATGGCACGGGTTATCAGCAAACGCGTGTACTCTCTTATACTGCCAGCGGCGGCTTATTCGGTGCCGGAATGGGACAAGGCCACTTGAAAAAAGTGTTTGCCGGTACGAGCGACCTTATCTTTGGAATGATTAGTGAAGAGCTCGGATTAGTGCTGGCCGTTGTGATTACATTCTGCATTGTGATGCTTGCGCTCTATACAAAACTGGAAGCAACCCGTAGCCGCTCTTCCTTTTACTCCATTGCGGCATGTTCGGCAGCCGGTATGCTGCTCTTCCAAACCGCTCTCAATATTTTTGGCGCAACCGATGTTCTTCCGCTTACCGGTGTTACTCTGCCATTTTTGAGTGCGGGTGGTTCGAGTATGGTTTCTGTATGGGGTATGCTGGCGTTCATCAAAGCATCGGATGAACGGACGTATGCCGCAAGGAGGAGAAGCACATGAAAACGACCGGAGGAAGAGCCGGAATTCTCTATTTAATGATAATTGGCTTCTTTGTTGGGCTTGGTGTATTCTTATACGGTTTTGTACTGGATGGTGGCTCTTGGGCCATGCAGCCGTTTAACAAATATGCTTCCGGTAATAGTCAATTAACCACCGCAGGTGATGTGCTGGATCGAAAAGGTGTTGTCCTTGCAAAAAGTGAAAACGGGAAACGTGTGTACAGCAGTGATGAAACCATTCGCCGCTCAATGCTGCATGCTGTTGGGGATACAAACGGGTATATTTCTACCGGAGTACAGTATCGCTTCCGTACTGAAATAGGGGGCTATAACCCAATTACTGGGCTTACCTCACCCACTGGGAAAAAGCAGGGCAGTGATATTTCGCTTACGCTTTCCAGTGAGCTATCGAAAATAGCGTACAATAAGCTGGGAGACCGCAACGGTGCTGTGGCAATGTACAATTATAAGACCGGTGAAATGCTGGTAATGGTAAGTAAACCAGATTTTGACCCTGCCAATGTACCGAAGGACATTGACACGAATACAAAGTACAATGGTGCATATCTCAATAAGGTTCTTTCCGCTAGTTATACGCCCGGTTCTATTTTTAAAGTGATAACCACTGCCGCCGCGATTGAGAATCTCTCCGATTGGGATACGAGAACGTTCCAGTGCAAGGGCAGTGTCACGATTAACGGCAATAAGATTACTTGTGACGGTGTGCATGGAACCGTAAATGTGAAGCAGGCACTGGCAAAATCCTGCAATGTGGCGTTCGCACAGCTTGCTGTGGAGCTTGGTGAGGATAAAATGACCGCCGAGGCCAACACCATGGGCTTCAACCGCAGTTTTTCTGTGGATGGAGTGGATACCTCAAAGAGCAAATATGAGGTAAAGGGGGCCGAAAAGCAGGCACTGGCATGGTCTGGCATTGGCCAGCATACCGACATGACAAACCCTTACCACATGATGCTGTTGATGGGTGCCATAGCGAACGGCGGTACGCCAACACAGCCCTATCTTATTCAGCAGGTGAAAAACAGCTTAGGAATGACACAGCAGCAAGGGAAAACCCAGCTTGGCACTGCACTTGTCAATTCTTCAACGGCACAAACGCTTCAGCAGTTGATGCGCTATAATGTAACAAACGATTATGGCGATGATATGTTCCCCGGCATGAGTGTGTGTGCTAAAACTGGCACGGCGGAGGTTGGGGGAGGCAAAAAGCCGAATGGCTGGATGATTGGCTTCTCTTCAGACCCGAAAACGCCATATGCGTTCGCTGTGGTGGTCGAAGAGGGAAACTATGGCCGAACCTCCGCAGGGCCAATCGCAAAGGCGATTATGACACAGGCGAAAAAGCTAGCATTATAATTTTTATAAAGAGAGAGCCGCAGATGTTTATCTGCGGCTCTCTTGCTCATCTGTTATTGTTCTCTACTCTAATTAAGATAAAACTATTCGTATAAAAAATGCCCTTGACTTACCTCGCGAAATGTGCCAGCTTCGGGAATGCAGCCAGAATCAAACTCCAGCACACGGCGGCTTCTTTCTCGAATGGGGTCTGCGGTTGGTATGGCAGTGAGTAGAGTTTTGGTATAGGGGTGCAGTGGGTTTTGGAATAGCTCCTCACATTCGGCAAATTCCAATAAATGCCCCTGCCGCATGACTCCAACGGTATTGCAAAGCAGGCGAATCACGGAAAGGTCGTGGGCAATCAACAAAAAAGCAAACCCATATTCTCGTTGAAGCTCTTGAAAAAGAGTGAGTATTTGCGCCTGAATGGAAACATCGAGCGAAGCGACGGGCTCATCCGCCACCAGAAGCCTTGGATTTGTGCTAATGGCACGTGCAATTGCAACCCTCTGCCTCTGCCCACCAGATATTTCGCTTGGTCGCTTGTTACAAAAGCTTTCATCGAGCCCTACTTGCTCCAGTAAAGTAATGATTCGGGTGGAAAGCTCTTTGCCGGAGCAAGCACCGCAGGAGGTTATTGGTTCGGCAATAATACGACGAATCGTCATTCTGGGATTTAGTGCGGCAGCGGAATCCTGAAAAATCATCTGCATGTTTTTTTTGATGCTTCGTTTGCTTTTCCGGTATATATTTGAGTCCGATATCTTTTCCCCCTGAAACCAAACCTCACCGTGAGTTAAACGGTATAACCCCATAATGGAGCGGGCGAGAGTGGATTTCCCCGCACCGCTTTCACCCACAAGACCGACGATTTCCCTTGCATTGATTTGAAAGCTAACGTTTTTCACTGCCTGAATCGTAAGACTTCGGCTGATTGGAAAATGCTGTGTTACATGCCGCAGTTCTAAAAGAGGGGCGTTGCTCATATCTGCTCCCTCCTTTTTATAAATGCGGGCGGCTCAATGCTTGGCGCCTCTGGGTGAAGCAGCCAAGTAGCTGCAAAATGGGTGGCGCTAATGGGAAACAGCGGCGGCATTTCCTCGTAATCAATTGCCAAAGCATATTCATTGCGCGGTGCAAATAAATCTCCGGGAGGTGGATTGAGCAAGGAGGGGGGAGAGCCGGGGATGCTGTAAAGCTGTTTGCTGTCCATTGCCAGAGCAGGCTGTGAGCCTAACAGCCCCCATGTGTATGGATGGCGCGGGTCATAAAATACCTCTTCGGCGGTGCCGATTTCTACGATTTTACCGGCATACATGACGGCAACCCGGTCTGCAATTCGTGCGGAAACGCTTAGGTCATGTGAAATAAGCAGTAAGGCAATATCATTCTGTTTGCACACGGTTTTTAATAAGTCTAGTATTTTGGTTTGTATCGTGGCATCCAGTGCAGTGGTGGGTTCATCCGCAATCAGAACCTGAGGGCGGGAGGCAAGCGCGATAGCTAGTACACACCGCTGGCGCATTCCGCCGGAAAGAAAATGTGGCTGCATGTGAAAGCGTTCCTCAGGGTGGTCCATATCCAGCTGTTTTAATAGTGCGATTGCCTTTTCTTCTGCGACCTTTTTGCTTATCTTTTCGTGCACCAAGATCGCTTCCACGATTTGTTTGCCAACCGGAATCGTAGGATTGAGAGTTGTCATGGGGTCCTGAAATACCATGGCAATCTGCCGCCCGCGCAAGGGGCGCATTCTGCGGTCGGAGTACGCCGTAATGTCCTCCCCGCAAAGTAGTACCTGCCCGCTCTTTACATACGCGTTTTTGGGCAGCAGTTTGAGCAGTGATTTGCACAAAACCGTTTTTCCACAGCCAGATTCCCCTACAATGGCAAGTATCTCGCCTTTTAGCAGGGAAAACCCGGTGTTTCTTACGGCATGGATGTCTCCCTCCGGTGTTTGAAAATGGAGAGAATAATTGGTTACTTCCAGTACGGTTTCCATTGGTAGCCCTCTTTGCTTACTTTTTCAGAGTCCATTCCTCAATATTCCACATTACACCCACGGCGTGGTGACCCAAGGTGCGCGTTGTGTCGAGACCATTTAGCCCTTCAATGCCAACATAACAGCCGTCCAAAAATGCAACTAAAACAACACCGGGCTGTTGCGCGTAAGCGGCTTCAAATTCTTGGTATATTTTCTTTCGCTTTTCTTCCTCTTTGGTGTGGCGCCCCTGTGTTAATAGCTCATCCACCACCGGATTTGAATAATTCATCGTGTTGTCGCTGGCACCCGTTACATAGTTTTTGTAGAACATATCGGGGTCAAACTGTGCAGCATAGCCGGACAAAAAGCCGTTGTACCCGGCTTTCCAGTCAAACCTTGTAACCAGCACAACCTCCATCTCTACTCCGGCGGCCTTGAGCTGGCTGGAACACAGGTTGGCAATATCCACTCGCTCTTCTTCGTAATCGCGCACCTGAACCGTAAAGTGGAATTTTTGGCCGTGGCGTTCGTAAATACCACTGCTGCCCTTTACCCAGCCAAGCGCTTGCATTTGCTTTGCAAACTCAGAAAGGTCGTAAGGGTAAAGGTCTGCGGCTTTATTGCCGCCAAACCGACTTTGCTGAATGGGGCTGTAGGCGGCGGTGCCGTGTCCTGCGAGCACACCTTGTACAATAGCGTTTTTATCGATGGCATAATTGAGCACGCCGACGGAGTCTTCGTTCTCTTGCCAGAATTTCGAACTAAAATCCATAGAAATGCCGCGGTAATCGGCGGTTTTAAAATCGATATTTTTAAAATGCTCTTTCCCCCGGAAGGTGTCGGCATATTTTGCGTTGAGCCAAGCCAAATCAGCTTCGCCGGATTGCAGCATGGTCGCTTTCGTGCTTTCTACAGAAACGGTCTTATAAACAATCCGCTCAATGTTCGGGACTTTTGCATAGTAGTTTTCATTTCGCTGTAAAATGATTCTTCCTCCGGCGGTATCCCATTGCACGAATTTGTAGCGGCCAGTTCCTACGGGAGACTGGTTAAAGGACATGGTATTGATGTCCTTGCCTTCTGTCAGGTGTTTTGGCAGAATGCCGATTGTAAAATAGTCGAGCATGGCGGCATTGTATTTGTTAAGGCGAATCACAACGGTGGTCGCATCCGGTGCAGTTACGCTATTAATATCTTCGTAGTTACTGGTTAGGCTCGAAGAGAGGGATTTGTCTTTCGTGAGTAAATTATAGGTGTATACAACATCTTCAGCCGAAAACGTTTTGCCGTCGTGCCACTTTATGTTATTGGGCAGGTGGAAGGTATAGGTAAGAGTTGCTTCATCATAGTCAACGCTTTTTGCTAAATCTGGAATAGGGGAGCCCTTCCCATCGTATTTCATTAGTCCGGAAAAAATAAGGTCTGGCAGCTCGTCGTGGTTATTGAGAAGTGGATTAATGGTGCTTTCCGATTCCCCCGCATACACCAAAGTGTTGGTTAAAACCTGCGATTCGTTTGCCGCTGGAGTGGAAGCGGAGCTTGAGTTGTTTTGTGAGCCGGAACAGGCGACGAGTGAAAAGAGCAGAGAAAATGCGATAAGTAAGGAAATTCCTCGTTTGGGATGAGTAAAGTTCATTGCTTGCCTCCTGAATTTTATTGGTCATTCTTTTCCCACTACATATTTTGGGGTAGAAAATGTAAAAGGTAGTTAAAGGTTACTGTGTTTCTTGTTGATTTCTTTCCGGTAGTAGTTGCCTAGGCTTGTAATACAGTTTAAGGTAACAATTAGAAAAACACCGGGTATTACAATTACCCACCATGTGCCAAGCAACAACGCACGGTTCGCCAAAGAAAGCATACTGCCCCACGAAATTACATCTACCGGCAGACCAAGGCCAAGAAAGCTCAGGGTAGATTCCATCGACATACTCGAGCTAATGCTCGAAATAACGACAAATAGAATGGATGATACAAAGTTCGGGATGAGATGCCGTGTCATCATTTGAGGGAATCGTACTCCCATACACCGTGCGGCAAGTACATATTCACTGCTGCGAATCTGCCGAACCTCACTGCGTACAATTCTTGCCAGAGGGAACCACCCCGTAATGCCAATCGTGACAGAGAGGGTAAAGGCGTTCTGCTTGCCGGTTACTGATACCAATAAAAGCACAATCAATAAATTGGGGATGCTACTAGCGGTTTCTACAATCCGCATGAGAATGGCATCCACTTTTGTGTTTGCTAAGCCGCTGATGCAGCCATAAGGAATACCAATAGCGCAGATGATGCACATGCTCATTAAGCCAATGGAGAGCGACACACGCCCTCCGTACCAGATCATAGAGTAAATATCGCGCCCCAAAGAATCCGTGCCAAAATAAAAATCTGCATTGGGGGGCTGGTTCAGGCTTTGCAAATAAAAGCCGGAGGGGTCATGATTTGCAAGAGTGCCTGCGAATAAGCACCCTGTGGTAATCAGCAGCAGGAGCATCGCTGCAATCATTGGTTTGCCGCGGAGCCTGCTTTGCAGTGTAGGTTTTTGCCTTTGCGGAGAGTATGGTTTGTAGTTTGCACCAACCACCCGAAAAGCGGATTTATCTACCTTTGCCATGTGGACACCCCCGTTTCTTTTATGCGGGGGTCGATTCTCTCATTGACTGCTTGTGCCGCCATGCTGCTAAGAAAGACCAGAGCGCCGGTAATCAGCACCAAGAGCATCAGCAGGTTATAATCGTGGTATTTCGCACTTTCAATGGAAAGTGCGCCGATGCCGGGGTAGTGAAAAACCGCTTCCACAATATAAGTGCCGCCCAAGACGTGGGGGATAGAAATTGCCATGATGCTTACAATGGTAGGTGCTACATTACGAAGACAGTGCTTCCACATAATTTGTCGATTGGTAAGACCCTTTGCCTTTGCCAAAAGCACATAATCTTGCCGAAGCTCATCGAGCAGCTTGTTTCGTATCATATAAGCATAGTACCAAAGGTGGCTGATGATTAAAACGGATACGGGCAGAATCATGTGCTGTATGCGGTTGAGGATGTCTCCCGCTTTGCCAATGTCATAAGCACCACTGCTGGGGAGCCATTTGAGCTGTACGCTAAAGAGTAGAATGAACACCACACCCAGCCAGAAAGCAGGAAGATTGTAAACGGCGGTGCCGATTTTGCAAATAAGGTGGTCAACAAAGGAATCCTCATGCAGAGCGCTGGCAACTGCCAGTAGGGTTGCCAGCAAAAATACCAGCAGATATGCAGTGCCACCCAGCAGCAGCGTGTTGCCCAAAAGTGGAGATACAACCGACATAGCGGGGGTTTTGTATTTTAGGGAAAGGCCAAAGTCACCCCGAAGCGCATTGCCCCCCCACCGTATGTACTGTGTGGTAAGGGGAGCGTCCAGCCCTAGGCGGGTGCGAGCTGCGGTTAGCTCCTGCGTGCTCATAGATTCCACCGCGTCGCCGTAAAAGGATTGCAGCGGGTCGCCCGGTGCACATCTTGAGAAAACAAAGACGACGATAGAAAGAATCAACATGGTGAGCACAAAGCTGAACAGGCGGAAAAAGATTTTTTTCAGGATAGTCAGCGCCAAATTTTCGTACATAAAAGGTACTCCTTGCAGTATTTCAAAAAAGAAAAGCCGCTAAAACACCTGCTGGTGTTATAGCGACCCTCTGGTCACATATTTTTGTTTGTATTCGTTGTTCTCTTCATTTCAATTGCTTCTGCAATCAGTTTAATTTATAATTTTTCAGGTTCGTGCCAATTGCCCATATGGTTAATTTGGCTTGCGAGGTACCCAGCGCCAAAGCCATTGTCTATATTCACTACACTTACGCCGGAAGCGCACGAATTCAGCATAGAGAGCAATGCCGCCATCCCTCCAAAGCTGGCGCCGTAGCCCAC
The DNA here is from genome assembly GCF_032576335.1 of Clostridium sp. GTDB lineage: Bacteria > Bacillota > Clostridia > Oscillospirales > Acutalibacteraceae > Faecalispora. Next base: position 389,024 of record NZ_JAWFXC010000001.1, on the reverse strand, counting down.
ACTGGTTGGCACGGCAATGACCGGGCAATCCACCAGACCGCCAATAACACTGGCAAGAGCACCTTCCATTCCAGCAACGGCTATGACGGCACGTGCTGTCATAAATGGCTCTAAATTACCCAGCAGTCGGTGCAGCCCTGCCACGCCTACATCATAAATGCGCGTAACAGAATTTCCCAGCGCCTCTGCTGTAATGGCAGCTTCCTCCGCAACGCCCATATCGCTTGTGCCGCCGGTGGCAACCACAATGGAGCCATACTGTTCCGTAACCTGCGGGAATACGACTGCGAGCCTTGCCAGGGGGTGGTAGGTAACCTCCGCTTTCTTCGCAATAAAATCTGCGGTTTCTTGCGAGATACGGGTTACAAGAATATTTTTGCAGCCTCGAGCCTCGAGCGCCTCCAGTATGCCGGCAATTTGCTCCGGTGTTTTCGACTGTCCGTAAATCACTTCTGGTACCCCTTGGCGTAGGCCGCGGTGGTGGTCTACCTTGGCATAGCCTAAATCTTCAAAGGGGGAAAGCTTAAGCTTTAGTAAGGCATCTTCCGGGCGGATGGTTTTGTCCGCAACGTGCTGCAATAGGGAGAGTACATCTCTTGCTGTATCCATAAAAGGCATCTCCTTCTGGTGCGGGAAGAAAGTAGAGGGCTAGTCTAAAAAAACATCGCCCAAACGGAAGCTTTTTTAAAGAGCTGTTGTCCTGTTAAGTGTCTATTGGTACTACCTTTAGAAAATCAAAGTGCTTTGTTGTTTCATATGTTTCGCAGCTTACAATACAGAAATCCGGCTCTTCAGAACCGGAACGGAGTCTTCCAGACACTATTTATAGTAGAAACGAAGCTGCAAAGCACGGTACTGTTATCTAAATTGATTATACCGTTGAGTAGCCGTGTGGTCAAGTAAAGTACAGCAACGTTTTTCTCAGGGGGATTGACAAATACACCGTAACTGTATAAGGTAAAGTGAGAATTGCTTGAAGATATAAAGAATGGGCAAGGTGGGGAAAAAACATGAAACGGGAGAGAATACGGGTAGCCGTGGTAGATGGGCAGGGTGGAGGAGTTGGAAAAGCCTTAATTGAACGTTTTCGGCAGGTTTGCCCGGAGGTTGCTATTTTGGCTTTGGGAACCAATGCGGTTGCTACCGCCAATATGATGAAAGGCGGTGCGGCAGATGGAGCAACCGGCGAAAATGCGGTTGCCGTAAACATTGCAAAGACGCATATATTGGCAGGGCCAATTGGTGTTTTAATGCCCAACGGGCTGTTAGGGGAGCTTACTCCCAAAATGGCAGAGGCAATCGGATTGAGCGATGCAGTTAAAATTCTGATTCCCTCCCACCAGTGCAACATTCGCTTGGCAGACAAAAGCAAGCAAAGCCTCAAGTATTACCTAGAATGTGCCGCACAAATCTATGAGGAAGAAATTCGCAAGCTTGAAGAAGAGCAGTAATGCTGTAATTAAGTATAAAGAAAGAGGATGTTCTCTATAACTAAAATAGAGAGCATCCTCTTTGCTGTTAATTTGCGCAGAGAGTGGTCTTATGCGCGTTTACTTTTGTAGTAATGACCCATCGCATCCGCTGCAATAATTGCATCGCAAACCATTTGCGGAGTGACTGCAAACGGCATATTGCCCATAGTGTCGTTCGGTGCACAAGCAAGCTCCGCCACTTTTAAGAGTTGCTCACGGTTTACCTCAGTAATGCCAAGGTCAGAGAGGGTGGTAGGCAGGCCTACATCCATGCAGAAGCCATAAACCTCATCTAGCTCTTCTTTCGTGGCGTTCTCTAGCATCAGCTGGGAAAGTGTGCCGATGGCAACCTTTTCGCCGTGGTAAAAATGGTGCGTTTCCTCAATCGCGGTAAAGCCGTTATGAATGGCATGAGCAGCGGCAATACCACAGCTCTCAAAGCCAATACCAGAAAGGTAGGTGTTTGCCTCTACAATATTTTCAAGCGATTTGCTGCAAGAACCAGCTTGTACAGAAAGAAGCGCTTTTAAACCGTCTGCCTGAAGCGTGTCGTAGCAAAGCCTTGCAATTGCCATAGAGGTAACGGTGCATTTTCCGCCAAGGAAGTTCTGGCTGTCCGACTGTTTGCAGGCACGCGCCTCAAAATAAGTTGCCAGTGCGTCACCCATACCGGAGACCAGCAGCCTTGCAGGGGATTTACTAATAATATCAATGTCAACCAGCACAATGTTGGGGCTCTTTGGCAGGAACAAATATTCTTCAAACACACCGTCATCGGTGTAGATGACAGAAAGGGCACTGCACGGTGCATCCGTTGCGGCAATGGTAGGAACGATCACAACCGGTGTGCCGGTGTAGTGGGCAACCGCCTTGGCCGTGTCGTGAATTTTACCGCCGCCAATGCCAACAACAACATCACTGCCTGATGCTTCAAACGCCTTGATTAAGCGGTTGATTTCGGTACGGCTGCATTCCCCATTGAATATTTCGTACGTAAGGGGAGTGTTGTGTTCCTTTGCACTTTCGGCAATGGGTTCTTCCACACGCTTTTTGCCAGAGGCACTCACGAGTATAAATGGTGCTTTCCCAATACGCTCCACATGCTGACATAGCTCTTTCAGAACTCCTCTGCCTTGAATGTAGCGCTCCGGACTGCCGATAATATTAGCCATAAAAAAGCCTCCTTCATTTTATTTTGCCAGAAAAATATCAAACTGCTTTTTATTATTGTAACCTCGTTAGTTATTGATGTCAACAAAAAACAAATAACAACAAAAAATGTGCAGTTTATACAAATATATGAATGTTTTAGAAAATGCGCACAAAGACTATTTTCTTACCAAAAAGCAAATTTATGCTAACCAAAATAATAGTATTAAGAGAAAACACTCATATCACCAAACACCAGCTCTGGCTTCATAATCGAGTAATTCTCTGGGTCAATGCAAGCTGCCATGTACTCAAAATGCTTTGCGTCCAATGGGTTCCCACTGGACTGTGCCACCTCACTCGCATGCTCCAAATCATCGGCAAGCACAAAAAAGTACAAATAAGTGTCTTCGTTTTCTTTTTGCATAAAATAAATTTCAAGGTGTTCTTTTTCGTTTTTTAACGTTTTTTCACCCTCTTCCTTATTGGCAAGAAGAAACGCAATCCATTCTTTTGTAAGCTCTTCTTTTCCAGGCTTTACACGAGCCTTGCAGAGCATAATATCCATTTGAAATCTTCTCCTTTCGCTAGTTAGTTATATCTAACAAAAGCATAGTCGCAAATGACTGGGATGTCAAGGGGTACAGTTTGCAGAATAAGAATTTACAACACAAAAAGGCTCCCACCCACTGCGGGTAGAAGCCCATAAAAAGTTTGCTTTGTTCATGTAAAATAGCGGCGTTGGTCGGAGTTGGGGATGCCCATTTCTCCGCGGTATTTTGCAATGGTTCTGCGCGAGATATGAATGCCCCGCTTTTCCAGCTCGGCTACCAGTGTATGGTCACTGTAAGGGGCAGATTTATCTTCACTTGCAATTAAATCTCGAATTTGCTCGTGAACAGCATCCAAACAAGAGCCATTGTTTGTTTGAGGTTCAATACCGCTGGAAGTGAATAAATCCTTTACGCGCACGGAACCGTACTGAAATTGCAGGTACTTTCCCCGAATGGCTCGGCTAACGGTGGAGGGGTGAATTTGCAGTGTTTCCGCAATTTGCTGCATGGTCATGGCGGTAAGCCCACCTTGTTTTAGAAAATAAGGCTGCTGTCGTGCAATAATTTCCTTTGTAATGTTTAGAATGGTTGTTTTGCGTTGCTCCACACAGCGCAGCAGAAAGCGCGCACGCTCCAAATGGTTGCGAAAGTATGCGTTGAGTTCACTGTCCGCTGACTTTTTCATCATATGTATGTAATACTGGTTTAGTTGATAGCGTCCCATCCATTTGTCGTTGAGTGCAATCTGCCATTCCTCACCCCTGCGGGTCACAACGATGTCTGGAACAATGTATTCGGTTTGCGTTTTCTGTGCATTCATAATTGGTCGGGGATTCAGCTTGCCGATTTGCAGTAAATACTTTCGCACTGTGGCAGTGCTCAAATGCAGCGCACGAGATACATTGCTCAATTGTCCCTTTAAAATATCTGGAAGATAGTCCCGAATCATCTCGAGCAAAACGGTGTCTTCACAGCCCTGTTGCTCCAGCTGCCGAAGTAGGCATTCTGAAAGGTCTTTTGAGAAAATCCCAATTGGTTCTAACTGCTTTAAGGAATGCAGACATTTTTTCACCATGTGTTCGGGGCAGCGAGCTAAAAGAGAAATCTCGCCCGTATCCCAAGGGAAAAAGCCAGAATCGTCAAGGCAATCAATCAGAAGTGGGAACAGCCGCCATTCCTCTTCTGTGTAGCAGCTTCGTTTAAGCTGCATCATCAGCTCTTTTTGTAAGATGTCCGACGGCTCGCAGGGAATATCGTTTTTGCGGGTTTCTTCCTCTTCCTCCCCATAGGGTGTGCCTTGTGGAAAGGAAGAGCTAGTTTCATAAAGTGCATCTATGCTTGTAAAAAAATCGTCTCGCTGGGGAGCGGTATGCTCCAGCATTGGATTTTCGGCGTACTCGTTGGAAAGCAAATCATCCAGCTCCTGATTGTTACAGGCTAAGATTTGCAGCGATTGCATTTGCCTTTGGGTTAAAATTTGTCGTTGCTCCATCGAGAGCTCATTGCCAAAGTTCATAAACCGCTCCCCCCTTTCGTTGTTTTAATTTACAAAATTCGACCGATTTCTAGCATTTATTTTTGTTATTTTATTATACATTAGTTTGAAAATAAGTCAATTCTCTTCTGGTGCAACTTTTGGATTGCTTCTTATTTTTTATTAATCAAAGGAAGCTTAATTACGGGCGGTTTTAAATTGAATTTACAGATCTGCTGTTACGTTGGTTAAACGATTTTTGATTGCTTTTTTTGCTTGGTGTGCTAATATAAAGCCATATTAAACCCTTTATTTTATTTGTTTTTTGTTTAAAATGAGGATTTTATTCGCTGAAAATGCAATAATTGGGAGTACGGCAATCGAGGGAGACCAAAAGCAGAGGGGGTTCAAGCGGTGATTTGGGATAAAGAGATACTATTTTTGGGATGTTTTGCTTTTTATTCGATTATTTTATTAATTGTGGGGAAAAGCAGAACGCAGCAAAAAGATACACTGCGGCATTTCTACTTGGGGAATCGGCAGCTTAGCCTGTTTCGCACAACGCTTACGTTTATTGGAACATGGGTTTCTGCCGCCACGGTGCTGGGATTTACGGGCAATGTGTTTGAAAGCGGCATGGCACCGCTGTTTTATTCCGTAGTTCCTTGGTTTTTGGGAGCTTTTCTTTTGCTTAAAATCAGTGACCGGTTGTACGAATACGATGTATTGACCATTCCGGAGCTTATTGGCAAAAAATATGGCTCCAAGTGGCTTCAGTTCTTTTTTGCACTGGTGATGATGGTAACCTATACGCTGTATATCATCATACATATTAAAGGATTCGGGTTAGTCGCAGCTGGTCTTTTTCATATTCCCTATCATGTGGCAACCTTAATGATTTATCTTTTTATTTTGTACTCTACCTTTGGCGGCTACCGTGCGGTAACGCGAATCGATGTAGCGCACGTTCTTTTGCTTACGGTAGGCACGGCTTGTGTGTATTATTTGGTGGTAGACAAATCCGGCGGTATTCTAGAGCTTTTTAACAAAGCCGGTGAAATATCCGGTTTTGCGCACAGCGGCAGTACCGCGGCAAACGAACCGGGTGATTTATTTCAGCTTTTTGATGGAGAACGCTTTACTCCACGAATGAGTACAACCATGTTCTTCGGCTGGGGGCTGGGGCTTGCCAGCAATCCGCAGTATATGGTACGGATGCTTTCGGCAAAGGACAAGCCCACTGCCCGCAAAACAGTGAAAAGTGCGTTGTGTTACCTTGCACTGTTTTATTTTTTCTTATTGACCATCGGTTTGGGAATGCGGGTGTTGTTTCCGTCACTGCTAGAGGTAGCAAATGCAGATGACGTCGTTGTATATATACTCAACGACAGCCTATTTACACCCCTAAACACATTCTTTTTATTCGCCGTGCTTGGCGCATGTGTTTCCACCGCAAACTCGCAGCTTTTGCTGTTCTCAACCTCCTTTGCTTACGATGTAATACGCCCTTTGTGCCCAAAACCGCCAAGGGAATATACAACCATTCTGCTTACACGTCTTGGGGTGCTGCTCGGTGGTACCTTGTCGCTGCTGTTTTCCACACATCCTCCCGCCAGTCTGCTTTCCTACGGGGGCGATATTTGGGGGATTTTCGGAGTCATCTTTTTCCCCACACTATACGGCGCATTTTTGTACCCCAAAGCAACACGGGAGGGGGCTTGGGCGGCGCTACTCGTGGGTCTGGCTGCAATTGCAGCTTTTTACCCGCTCTATTACCGTCAGGTTTTGCCGGTACACCCGGCATTCCCGGGAACGATTTTGTCTTCGCTAGGCTTTTTCCTTGTATCTCGTATTACGTGGAAAGGGGGAAAGGCTGATGCTTCGAAAGCCAATGATTGATATTGAGCGTAAAATATTGATTCCGTTTCTCCTTTTGGGAGTGCTTTCTACTGCTCTCTTTGGTATGATTTTGTACGATACAAGCCGAAGCACAAAGCTGGCAAAGGAACAAAAGCTGGCGGAGAGCAGTATCTCTTTCATTGAGTTCGATATTGATTCTTCCGTGCGCTTGGGGCAGGAAAGCAAGCTTCGAGAAAAGTACAAAAATCTGCCGCCTATTCACATTTTGCTGGAGGATCAACACGGCAACTATATTGGCGGGGCAAAAGCAGGCACCGGTGCCGTACTATACTCCAGTAAGCAAAACCAACTTGGCTGGAGCATCACATACATGGTTGACCAACAGCTTTTTGACAGCGAATTGCTGCATGAACAAAAATACACCGTTTTGGCAATCATAGCGCAACTGATTTTGGTTCTGCAGGCCAGTATTTTAATAGCCGATAATATTTCAACTCCCATACGCAGGCTGAGCTATGCCTGCCGCACGATAAGCGAGCAGCCGCAAGAGCTGTGGGATGTGGATGTGGAATTTACCAATCGCGGCGATGAACTGGGGCAGCTAGCCCGCGCATTTCAGGGAATGCTAGGCAATCTTCAGCATTACATGGCAGATTTACGGCGGGAGAAAAAGCTTACCCAAACCATTGTGGAGAATTTACCACTTGCCGTTATTGCATATGACCAGAACCAGAATATTTTGCTGAGCAACAGCCGCGCACAAAATTTACTCGCAAAAACGGAATTCCGTAAGGATGGCAAACCACTTTCCGCTATTTTAGAGGAATCGTTGGACAGCCAGAAGGTTTTTTACGACCCCATTCAGCTAACGGACGATGAAAACCGGAGGCTCGATGTAGAGCTTGGCGTTTGGCGGCTTATGGATGAGGATCAAAATTCGTGGGGCGTGCTCTGCACAGTGGATGATATTACCTACCGAAAGATGATGGAAGAGCAGGCGGTGCAGGACGAAAGGCTGATTTATACGGGGAAGCTTGCCGCAGAGCTTGCACACGAAATTCGGAATCCTTTGGCGGGAATTCGTGTAGGGGTGCAGGTGGTGGAGCGCCATGTAACGCAAGAGACGGACCGGCTTCTGTGTGAAACAATTGTTGGTGAGGTAGACCGTATTAACCTGTTGGTAGAAAATTTGTGCAGTCTGGGTAGAAAAAGAGAACTGAAAAAAGATTTACTCCCCATTGAGGAATTGTTTGAAGAAATTTTGTTACTCTACTCTAAAATTGCAGAGAACAGCCATATCACTTTGCGTTGCGAGTCACCCAAAGACGTTGTTTTATATGCGGATAAGAGCGCAATGAAGCAGGTTCTGATTAACCTGATAAATAACAGCATTAAGGCGATGAAAAACGGGGGAGAGATTCAAATGAGAGCCGAAGTGCTGGAGGAACTGATATGCCTTTGGGTCATTGACGACGGGCCGGGTATTTCTTCCGGTTTTCAGCTAGATAATAACCGTGGCGGCGGGATGGGGCTATCTATAGTATCGCGGCTCCTTCGGCAAAACGATGCCGCTTTTGAGATAACTAGCATTCCAGGCCAAGGCACAAAGGCAAAGATTACCTTTCGCAGGTAGCCCAAAGAGAGGAAGTAACAAGCCATGCAAAGCAAAATTTTGATTATAGATGACGAATACCTCATTCGAATATCCCTGCGAGAGGGGTTGACGGACCTTGGGTACCTCACGCAGGAAGCCGGCAGTATAGAAGAGGGCCTAAAGCTGGCGGAGCAATTCCGGCCGGATGTTGTTATGCTAGACAACCGGCTGGGAGATGTACTGGGCATTGAATACATTGAAGCAATTAAAAAGCTCGATGAAGACATTCAGATTATCATCATTACAGCTTACAGCTCCATTTCACAAGCGGTGCAGGCAATCCGTCGCGGTGCCTACGATTATGTGCAAAAGCCGTTTGATATTGACGCCATAGACATTGTAATTCGCCGTGCATTAGAGCAGCTCAAAAGCCGACGCAAGCTCGAATTGCTCTCCACCGGGGGGCCGCCGGATTTCATAGGAATCAGCCCACAAATGCAGCAGATGAAAAAGCAGGTTGAGCTGCTTGGTAAACAAGACAATGTAGACCTTTTGGTGCGTGGCGAAACCGGGAGCGGTAAGGGCGTGGTAGTGGCGCAGATTCACCAAAAGAGTGCACGTCGGAATTTTCCGCTGGTAAAAATCAATTGCAGTGCCGTGCCTGAAAATTTATTTGAAAGTGAATTGTTTGGGCACGAAAAAGGCGCCTTTACCGGGGCTTTGGCTCGCAAAAAGGGGCTGTTCGAGCTTGCCAACGAAGGTACGGTCTTTTTGGATGAAATTGGAGATATGCCTTTGGCAATGCAAGCAAAGCTTCTCACCTTTTTAGAGGATCGCAAGTTCCGCCGGGTAGGCGGTTTGAGCGATGTAGAAGTAAATGTTCGGGTGATTGCCGCAACCAATCGTCCGCTTGAACAAGCCATTGAAGAAAAGGCTTTTCGTGCAGACCTGTTTTTTCGCCTAAATGTGGTACAGCTTTATTTGGCCCCGCTGCGAGAGCGACCGGAGGACATTGAACCACTGTGCCATTATTATCTCGATTTCTTCAACCAGAAGCTTGGGAAAAACATTCGGCAAATCTCTCCCTCCTTTTTGCAAACGCTGATGGGCTATTCTTGGAAGGGCAATGTGCGTGAGCTGCGCAATGTGCTCGAGCGTGCCGTGCTGTTTTGCAATGGGGATGTACTGGAGCATACTGGCCAGCTTCTGGAGGAAAGTGGTTCGTCACAGGTACCGCAGCCTCCGCCCGGGGAGTTCTGGCCCATGCAGGATTTAACCCACCCTATCGATTTACAGAAAGAGCTTGAAAAGCTTGAAATGGCTTATATCGAAAAAGCGCTTAACAAAACGGGAGATAATTATTCGCAGGCAGCAAAGCTGTTGGGTTACAGTCGCTTTTCTTTGCGCCGCCGGTTGGAGCAGTAGAACCCTTTCCTGAAAGAGGGCAGCATTGAAGAGCAGCGTTTTTTTCTGTTACAGGTTGAGGAAGAGCAGGGGGCTGTGGTTCAATAAAATGGGTATGTAGTAAATGCACTTTATAAAAACGGTTTAATGCTTCTCTTGCCAAAGGCGGGAGAAGCATTTCTGTTTTTCTCGTAATTTAATATCAAGTAAATTAATGATAACAGTTCAAAAGCGCACATTGTGCGAAATTGAACAGGTGGACCGTGCGGTTTCGCACGGTCTTTTTTGTTTTGCCTATTAAATCAATAACGAATTAGTAGAGAAATACAGGAAAATACGCAAAATAACAGGTTGGCACGCTAATTGCTATAACACTTTAGCGGCAGATGTTTTTATCACATCAAATATTGGAAAAGGAGAAAAGGAAAATGAGCAGAATTGATTTAAACTGCGATTTGGGAGAAAGCTTTGGAGCATATACCATCGGCCGTGACGAAGAGGTAATTGCCTATATCTCTTCCGCAAATGTGGGGTGCGGTTTTCATGCGGGTGACCCCTGCGTGATGGAAAAAACAGTACATATGGCAAAAGAAAAGGGTGTCAGCGTAGGTGCTCACCCCGGTTTCCCAGATTTAATGGGCTTTGGGCGCCGCAACATGAACATAACTCCCGCAGAGGCGAAAGCATACATGAAATACCAGATTGGCGCTCTCAATGCGTTTTGTGTTTCAAACGAGGTGCAGCTTGCACACGTTAAGCCCCATGGCGCGCTTTATAATATGGCAGCCAAAGATATGAAGCTGGCAATGGCGCTGGCAGAAGCGGTTTATGAGGTAGATCCGAAGCTGATTTTCTTGGGTCTTTCCGGCAGTAAAATGCTCGAAGCAGCACAGCAGGTAGGCCTTACCTGTGCCAGTGAAGTATTTGCGGACCGTGCCTACAATGCAGATGGCAGCCTTGTTGCTAGAGGAACTCCCGGTGCGGTAATTCACGATGTAGATGAGTGTGTGCGACGCATTGTTGGCATGGTGAAAGACAATGTGGTAACGGCAATCACCGGCGAGCAGATTTCACTGAAACCGCAGTCCATTTGCGTACACGGTGACAATGCAGAGGCCGTTGAGTTTGTAAAACACATTCGTGAAAGCTTGACCAAAGAGGGCGTTGAGATTGCTGACCTGCGTGCCTGTACAAAGTAATAAAGGGGTTTAGGAGGACTTGTAATGGAAGCGGAAACCAAAACCAAAAGTAAACGCAGTCAAGCCATTGGCGGCGTATTCTTAATGGCGGCATCGGCCATGGGGCCGGGATTTTTAACCCAAACCGCGAAATTTGTCAACGACTTTCATGGGAGCTTTGGATTTGTCATTGTTACATCGCTGCTTCTGTCAATTGTCGTTCAGATTAATGTGTGGCGTGTTTTGTGCGTAGCCAATATGCGTGCGCAGGATGTAGCGAACAAGCTGCTCCCGGGCCTTGGCTATTTTCTGGCTCTGTTGGTATTTGCCGGCGGCCTGGTGTTCAACATCGGTAACGTTGGTGGTGCGGCACTTGGCCTAAATGCCATGGTTGGCTTAGATTTGCGTGCCGGTTACATAACCGCAGGTATTATAGCCATCATTGTATTTTCCGTAAAAAATGCGCAGCTTGCGGTAGATAATATTGCAAAAATACTTAGCATTTTGAAGATTATTATTATTCTGGTTGTAATGATTATTGTTCAGCCTCCCGTAGGTATGGCGCTGAAAGAAACCTTTGCCCCCAGTACGGGTGTGCCGGCGCTGTTCCCCTCCATTCTTACTCTGGTGGGTGGTACGGTTGGCGGTTACATCACCTTTGCGGGCGCGCACCGACTCATTGACGGCGGTGTGGTAGGTATGGAGAATGAAAAACGGATTGTAAACAGTGCCTGCGGCGGGTTGGGAATTGCGGCATTCAGCCGATTCTTCCTATTCCTGTTGGTACTGGGTGTAGTAACCAAGGGCGTTTCACTCGACCCATCCAATCCGGCAGCGGATGCCTTCTTGCAGGGCGGCGGTGAGTTCTGCTACCGTCTCTTCGGTCTGCTGCTGTTCTTTGCCGGTATCACCTCGATTATCGGCGCGTCGTATACCTCTCTTTCCTTTGTGAAATCGCTGAGCAAAACAGTGGCGAATCACAACAAAGCAGTAACCATTGCATTTATTGCCTGCTCCATGCTGATTATGCTGTTGCTCGGTAAGCCGGCTACACTGCTGATTATTGCAGGAGCCTTGAACGCACTTGTGCTGCCACTGGCGCTGGTAATCAGTTTGGTTGCCGCTTACCGCAAAGACATTGTGGGCGAAGAGTATCGTCATCCCATCTGGCTCACCGTGACCGGTATTGTTTCTGCAATTCTATTTGCGTACTTTGCTGTTGTCGGGCTGGGCAGCCTATTTTAATCGTCAGGAGGATTTTTATGTATTCGCAGACGAAATATCTCATCGCGGGGGATTCGGCGCTGGTTGTGGAATTCGGCAATGAAATCTCCCCGCAGATCAATGAACGGGTTCGCGGAATGTATTTGGCAATTGAAAAGGCCGCGCTTCCTGGAATTGTATCTCTAACTCCTACCTACCGTTCTCTTTTGGTGCAGTATGATTCGCTAACCGTCCCTTACGGCAAAATGCTGGAGGCGCTGCAAAAGCTGGAGGGCAGTCTTGAGAAAATGGAGCTGCCAATGCCGAACGTGATGGAGATTCCCACTCTTTACGGCGGAGAATGCGGTCCCGATTTGGATTTTGTATGCCAACACAGCGGACTTAGCCGCGACGAAGTGATTCGCATTCACTCCTCACGGGAGTATTTAATTTACATGCTGGGTTTTGCCCCGGGCTTCCCCTATTTGGGCGGTATGGATGAGCGCATTGCAACCCCCCGCCTGAAAACCCCCCGTACCAAAATCAACAGCGGCTCGGTTGGTATTGCCGGGCAGCAAACAGGTATTTACCCGCTGGCAAGCCCCGGCGGTTGGCAGCTGATTGGCCGTACGCCGGTTCTTTTGTACGACCCACAACGCAATCCCCCCATTTTGTACCGTACCGGAGATTACCTGAAATTTGTTCCCGTCAGTGAACAGGAATATGGCGAGATTGAGCAGCAGGTGGCAGAGGGCAAGTACCAGTATCGCCTGTACCCCAAAAAGGAGGCGAAAGCATGAACGCAGTAAAAGTGATTTCACCGGGTGCCCTCACTACGGTTCAGGATGCAGGCCGGTTTGGATTTTTGCAGTCGGGCATTTCTGTTTCCGGCGTAATGGACAGCTACAGCCATCGTGCGGCCAATATTTTGGTAGACAACCCGCAGGAGGAAGCGGTGCTCGAGGTAACCCTCATGGGGCCGATACTGGAGTTCCAGTGCAGCACACGAATCGCTGTAACAGGCGCCGCAATGCAGCCGAAGCTGAACGACCAGCCGGTTCCTATGTGGCAAACGATTCCGGTAAAAGAGGGTGACCGCCTATCATTTGCAATGATTCAGGGCGGGTGCCGTGCTTACATTGCCTTTGCCGGCGGGCTGGATGTACCCGTGATTATGGGCAGTAAATCCACCAATATGAAAGCGCAAATGGGTGGTTTTGAAGGCCGTATGCTTAAAAGGGATGATATGGTACCGCTCAAAGCGCCATCGGAGCAAGAAAAGGTGTGGGCCGCCAGTGAGGAATTTATTCCGAATTTCTCCACACAAATTACGCTGCGGGTTGTGCTTGGCCCGCAGGATAACTTGTTCACGGCAGATGGCATCGCCAGCTTTTTGAATACAGAGTACCTTGTCACACCTGCGAACGACCGTATGGGTTACCGTTTGGAGGGAGAAGAAATCACTCACAAGGCGGGAGCGGATATTGTGTCTGACGGCATTGTGATGGGTGCGGTTCAGGTTCCTAGCAGTGGCCAGCCCATTATTTTAATGGCGGACCGGCAGACCACCGGCGGTTACACAAAAATCGCCACCGTGGTTACGGCAGACCTGCCCTTGCTGGCGCAGGCACAGGCCGGAACGAAAATTCGTTTCCAGCAGGTCAGTGTAGAAGAAGCGCAGCAGCTTCTGCGTGTGTTCCATGAAAAACTCCAGGCACTTGCCAGAACCCGCCGCCAAATCAACGGCTGACGAGTTCTCCCGCAGTGCGGGAAGGAGGAACAAAGCATGAACAGCGCAGTCGTACTTTCCCCGGGGCTTTTTACCACCGTGCAGGATTCCGGGCGGCTTGGCTTTCTAGAATCGGGGATTTCCCCCGCCGGTGCAATGGATGATTTCAGCTTTCGGGTGGCGAATCTTCTGGTGGGTAACGAGCCAGGCGAAGCGGTGCTGGAGGCAACACTCCTTGCTCCCAGCCTGCGGTTTGAGAGTAACTGCCTAATTGCCGTGACCGGCGGTGAGGCAGAAATGAAAATCAACGGGCAGTCCACTTCTATGTGGCAATCCGTTCTGGTGAGTGAGGGAGATATTCTCTCTTTTGAGCCGATGCGGCGGGGCTGTCGGCTGTATATCGCCTTTGCAGGCGGAATTGCGGTTCCCAGTGTTCTGGGGAGCAAATCAACCTGTTGCAAAGCGCAAATTGGTGGTCTGGAGGGACGGCCTTTGCGTGTGGGTGATGAGCTGCCATTTGGGGGATGTAAAAACACCTCTGCGCTTGCAATGCGCGCAGAACTGGTGCCGAATTACCCTAAGCAGGTTTTGCTGCGTGTGGTTCTGGGGCCGCAGGAGAATGCGTTTACTCCAGAGGGGATTCAAACCTTTCTCAGTGAAAGCTATATGGTTACCCCTGTAAGTGACCGCATGGGGTACCGACTGGAAGGACCACAAATTGAACAGAGCGCGGGAGCAGACATTATCTCTGACGGTATTGTGATGGGTGCGGTTCAGGTGCCTGCTTCCGGTCAGCCGATTATTATGATGGCGGACCGGCAGACCACCGGAGGATACACAAAAATCGCGACAGTTATCACGGCAGATTTGCCCCGGCTGGCGCAGGCGAGACCCGGAGATGCCATCTGCTTTTGTGCAGTTGGTGTGGAGGAGGCACAGGAAGAATTGAGAACCTATGAGGAAAAATTAAAGGATATAGAAGTAACCATGCTGCCAGTGCAGAATGCAGAAATGCAGATGTCCCTAAAGGATGTACTTAGGGTAATGCAAGAGTTCCAGAACACTCAAATTGGCGTACTGCGCGTATCGAACCAGCAGGGCGAGCTGTATTTAGAGAAAAGCAGCACGGTGAAAAGCGGCGGGACGGAGACCGCCGCTAAACCGCAGGAAGAGTCTAGCGTGCCTGTACAGGACAGTGTAGTGACCTCGCCATTGGTTGGACTGTTTTACGAGTCTGCCTCGCCGGACCAGCCGCCTTTTGTTCAGGTTGGAACAGCCGTGAAAAAAGGCGACCCGCTGTTTGTCATTGAATCCATGAAAAATATGAATGAGATTGTCAGCGAACGCGACGGCGTAATTACAGAAATCATAGTGCAAAACGAGCAGGCGGTGGAATTTGGTCAGCCAATTCTGCGGATGAAATAAGAGCTGTTTCAGGCAGCGTGGCGGGGGATAAGAATGTTCAAAAAGGTATTGATTGCGAACCGGGGCGAAATTGCGGTTCGAATGGTACGCGCATGCGCAGAGCTTGGGCTTGGCACGGTGGCAATCTTCTCGCAGGCAGATAAAAACGCTCTGCATGTTCAATTGGCAGACAAGTCGGTTTGTGTGGGGCCGGCACCATCTGCAAAAAGCTATTTGAATATGGATGCGATTTTGTCTGCCTGCAAAATTACCGGAGCCGAAGCAGTACACCCCGGTGTAGGCTTTCTAAGTGAAAATGCGGAGTTTGCCGAACGGTGCGCTGAGCAGGGAATCTGCTTTATAGGCCCTAGGGCAGAAGTAATTCGCAGCTTGGGTGACAAGGCGAACGCCAAACGTGCGGCTACGGCTGCGGGTGTGCCTACAATTCCTGGTTCCTCTGGTGTGGTGGGGGATCAAAAGCAGGCAGAGGCGTGTGCACAAAGCATAGGCTTCCCAGTTTTAATCAAGGCGTGTGCCGGTGGTGGTGGCCGGGGAATTCGGCAGGTGGATTGTGTGGGTCAACTGCCGGAGGCTCTTGCCATTACGAAGGAAGAAGCCCTACGCTTTTTTGGTTGTGGAGATGTTTATCTCGAAAAAAAGCTATTGAACCCTCGCCATGTTGAGGTGCAGATTCTGGCGGATTCGTTTGGCAATGTGGTGTATTTGGGAGAACGCGACTGCTCTTTGCAGCGGCGGCACCAAAAAGTTCTCGAGGAATGCCCCTCCCCTAGTACGGTGCTAACGGATGAGATTCGTGAAAAAATGGGAAAAGCCGCTGTTCGTGTAGCCCAACAGGTAGGCTACACCGGTGTGGGAACCGTAGAATTCCTCCTCGACCACGACGGTAGCTTTTATTTTATGGAGATGAACACCCGTATTCAGGTAGAGCATCCTATTACAGAGCTGGTGTGGGGTGTGGATTTGGTGGAGTGGCAAATTCGTGTGGCGCAGGGAGAACGGCTGCCCTTTGAGCAAAGCGATTTGCACCCAAAGGGACATGCAATTGAGTGCCGAATTAACGCAGAAACTCCGGAAAAAAACTTTGCGCCCTCTGTGGGTACGCTAACCAATCTTCGGCTGCCGGGCGGTGGCGGAATCCGGCTTGATACCGCAGTGTATGAGGGGTATTCCATTCCCCCTCATTACGATAACCTGCTTTTAAAGCTCATTGCCTATGCCCCAACCAGAGAACAGGCAAGAGCAAAAATGCAGCAGGCAATTCGGGAGTTTTCGGTTACCGGTGTAGACACCAATGCGGCATTTCAAATGAAGCTGCTGCAAAGCAAGGCTTTTTTAAGCGCACAGTACGATATTTGCACGCTAGAGTCGGAAGACAATATTGCCGCGCTTATATAGAGCCCCTTTAATGTAGAGAGGTATTGTGGTTTTACAGAAACTGTTTTGTTTTTTTACTCGTTTCCAAACAGACGAATGGAGGATTGTTATGAATTTGTATCATCAGGAATCCAAAGTAGTCCGTCAAATGATCCGGGAAGGAAAAATCACCTCTCCCACAAGTGGGATGTGTGCCGGGTATGCACAAGGGAATCTGGTTGTGTTGCCCAAGGAATTTGCATACGATTTTCTTCTGTTTACACAGCGTAATCCTAAGCCTTGCCCTGTTTTGGAGGTCAGCGACGTTGGTTCGCGTGAATTCTCCATTACCGCAAAGGGAAGCGATATTGCCAGAGATATTCCCAAATACCGAGTCTACCGCGACGGGGCGTTGGAGGGAGAGTACGAAGATGTCTCCTCCTTCTGGCGCGATGATTTGGTTAGCTTTTTGCTGGGGTGCAGCTTCAGCTTTGAGGCACCAATGATAGAAGAAGGAATAGAGGTACGGCACATTACGGAAAACTGCAATGTTCCTATGTACATCACCAATATCCCCTGCCGCCCGGCAGGTATATTCAGTGGTCCTGTTGTGGTCAGTATGCGGCCAATTCCCTACGAACAAGTGGTAAAAGCCGTTACGGTGACTGAGCGGATGCCGCAGGTGCATGGTACACCAATTCATATTGGCAACCCCGCGCACATTGGAATTCGCGATATTCACCATCCTGATTTTGGCGACCCGGTTACCATTAAAGAGGGAGAGGTTCCGGTTTTCTGGGCGTGCGGTGTTACCCCTCAAGCGGTAGTTATGAATGTAAAGCCGCCATTTGTGATTACACATGCGCCGGGACATATGTTCATTACCGATATGAAGAACTCTCAATTATAAGAGCTTAAAATAATAAATTTAATTACAAAAGGAGATTTTACAATGAGTGCAGAAGCAACAATTATGAAGGCAGACTTCCCCGGTAAAGTTTTAGATATTATGGTACATGAGGGTGACTCCATTACCGCAGGCCAGCCGGTCATTCTGCTGGAAGTTATGAAAATGGAGAACGAGCTGCTTGCTCCCGCAAGCGGTGTGGTAGAAAAAATCAGTGTTGAAAAAAATAATTCCGTCGGTGCCGGTGATCCTCTCCTTACAATTCGGTAACCGTTTCGTTTATGCTAACAGTTGAGGCCCTGCGGAAGCTCCGCAGGGCCTTAACAAAAACAAATAGAGTAGATGGAGGAGTTTGTTCTTATGAATCAAAGTATTGCATTTGGTGTGGATTTTGATTTTACAACAGGGAAAGCACAGCGCTTAGGGGCTTCTATTGGGAAAGCACCGGGAGCAGATTTTGACCATGCACGCATGTATGGTGGCAGGAAGCGCTGCAACCTGACCGACGACGGTACGGTTGTTGCATACTACGGTGAAGAGGGATATTCCGAAACCGGAGCACTGAATACGACCCTTGTAAAGAACGGCAAAACCTACGCGGCAGGCACACCTGTTCAGGTTATGGTGGAACAGCCTAAGTTTTACTATAAAGTAGAACCTGTTGATTTAGAGCCGATAGAGGGCGGTCAGGGGCATCATATTCGCAGGGCGCGCTGGTGGGTGAGCGAGTATGCACAGCCTGGCTTTCGGGTGTACCCAAGCTTCTTGCGTCGTGGTGTAGAATACGACTTCATTTACGCCAGCGCGTATGAAGCCAGTATCTATGACAAGAAAAAAGCAGCCTATTATTATGAAGATGAAAACGTTTTTACTGCAACCCCGAGTTCGACGCTTACGTTGTCCTCCATTGCAGGTACAAAGCCGGCAAGCGGTGCAAACGGCCAAATGCTCAATCGCGCGAACGCGCGTGTTTTAGCAGCAAATCGTGGGGAGGGCTGGCAGCTTATCGACTGTCTTTCACTCAACGCCACGGAATTATTGATGCTGGTGGAATATGCAAGCTTCGACTCAAAAAAGGTAATTGGCAAAGGTGTGGTAAATAAAGAAGTAGGCGAAGGCGGCAGTGGTGCAGAAAAAACAGGGCGCACAGCGCACCTTGGGAATACCTCCGGCTCCGGCGGACCTGACGATGGTTTTTCTTCAGTTACATACCGTGGGGAAGAAAACCTATGGGGAAATATTTGGAAGCTGGTTGACGGTCTGAACTTTGAATGCAGTGGAATCAATGCGGTTTGGTGGAGTGACGGGGAATACCAAGACGACTATAAGGGAGCGCCCTACCGCAACACCGGCTTTACCCTTTGCAAGGAAAATGGATTTACCTCTGCGTTTGCATACAGTGAGGAATGTGATTTTATGTTCCTTACCTCCGAGGTGAAGGGTACCGAGGAAGGCCCCGTTGGGGACTATTTCAAGCAGAACAATACGTTTGAGGGTTGGCAAAGCTCCATGTTTGGTGGGCGGTGGTGCCAAAAAACGTGGCCTGGTCTCTTTTTCTGGTATGCCGATTTGGCAACAGGTAGAGCTTCCAGTAATATTAGTGCGCGTATTATGTATCTTCCTATACAACAATAAAAGTAAAAGACCCGCGAAAATGTCGCGGGTCTTTTACTTTTGTGTGCTTATAAAAAGCTTGTAATTTTTAGAACTATTTGCAGTGGGTTGAGTAAAAGCGTTGAATTTGCAAATGTTTTCAACTGAATTTAGAAAAACGGTTGAATCTTATCCCGTTTTTAAAATGGAAGCAGACTAAAAATTAAATTCAGCAGACCAATCAAAATCGCCGCTGGTTTCTACATTTTTAGGCCAGTGTGCGCACCAATCTGGTACACCGGGATTCTCGACCCGGTCCAGGCTGGGGGTATAGGGCTTAATGTCTAAAATGGGGCTTTGGTCGAGTGCGTCAAAATAAGCAAGGCCAATGATTCCTTTTTCCATATCCAAATACGTTACCTGTGCGCAGGTGAGCGCAATGGGGTTTGGGCGTTCCGGAGAGCGGGTGGCAAAGGAGCCAAGCACAGCAGGGCCTTTTGAGTAAGGCTGCTCTTCTGTTAAAACAGCCCGGCAATCGGGGGTATCGCAGCGGTTAAACCACCATAGAATGTTTAGGCATTCAAAGCCCTCGAGCCCAGTCATCGCTTTTTTATATTCCGGGTCTAACTCAATCCAAAAGTTTTGTTTATCGTCGGAACGAGCAACACCAATTTGTTTTACTGTAAATAAATCCATAAAGAATCTCCTCATCTGATTTGATTTTTACGGTACCGTGATTACCAGTATAGCAGAGCTTTTTTACACTTCAAGCTTTTTTAACAAAATAAGAAAGAAGCTAATTTAAGTTCCGTTTTAAAGAGAAAAAAGCGATTCATGCTCTTCAAAATTGACAAATAAAGTCTTTCGTAAGAAAATAGGGCGAGAATGACAAAACACTTATATGGAGGCGAAAAGGATTGATAGAGGTGGTAGCCGCCCTGATTTGGCAAGGGGATCGTTTTTTAATTTGCCAGCGCCCTACAAATAAAACACGGCCTCTGCTGTGGGAATTTGTTGGGGGCAAGGTAGAAGAGGGTGAAATAAAAGAGCAAGCTTTAATTCGGGAATGCAAGGAAGAACTGGATATTACGATACAAACAGGCAATGTATTCTGTGAGGTAACGTACGAATACCCAGATATTCAAATTCATTTAACACTGTTTCATGCAGCAATTGCATCCGGAGTGCCAAAGCGGCTCGAGCACAACGACCTACGCTGGATTACAATCGATGAAATACCGCAGTACGAGTTTTGCCCGGCAGATGTTGAAATTCTAGAGCGTTTAATAAAATAAAAAATAATAATATTAGATGGTTTAAAATTTATTATTGCAATAGAAAACCGCCCCTTGGCCATTTAGCGTAAAGGGGCGGTTTCCTTGCTTTTCATATCAAATTATATAGGAGTTGGGGGGCGGTAAAATAGGAGGAACAGCATTACGACAAGTAAGTGGTGTAAATGGAGCGGTAGGGGTTGTTTGTATTGGGCTCTAAAACATAAAAGGGCTTTTCTAAAATTTGCTCTTTCTCTACACCGAAATGCTCACAGAAGCTTTCAATGTATTCATCGATGTGGTCTAGGTCGATTGCGTTCGCTTTTCGGGTAACTACCTGAGCGGGAAGATCTTCCGGCAGTGAATCACAACGCAGAAAAATGCTGCCGCCGTGCATTCCGGTACAGCATTGCGCGCCCACCGGTGCCTGTTCTTCCTCATTTAGGCCGAGCACAATGATGGTGCCGCCCGCTTGATACTCGCCCAAAAAGCTTCCGGCTTTGCCGCCGACCACCATAACAGGGCAATTTTCTTGGTAAGCCTTCATATGAATACCGGCTCGAAAGCCAACGTCGCCTTTAATGTAAATTTCACCACCACGCATGCCGTAGCCGGTTGCGTCTCCGCAGTTACCATGAATGACGATGCAGCCGTTGTTCATGGTGTCTCCGGTTGCATCTTGTGCATTGCCGTTTACCTCAATATCGGCACCGTTGAGGTAAGCACCAAGCGCATTCCCGGGTGTGCCATTAATGGTGAGCTTACGTTGCCCCAATCCACTGCCAATGAATCGTTGCCCAAGGCAGTTGTCAATGACTACGTTTTTGTCTTGGGTGTTTCGAATCTGCTCATTCAGCACCCGAAAGTTCAAGTTGTTGGTTGCATTAATTCTCATAACCTGCACCTCCTGTAAAATCACGTTTGATTGTATTTCATAATAGTTGAGGAACTCTCCTATGGAGGAGAGATACCAATATTTTCGTATACTTAATTATTCTCCGGCATGCTTAATCCCCAGAATATCGAGTTCTTTCTGGCTTAGGCCAATACCGCGGAGCATTAGTCGGTTGCCTTTGAGTGCTTCAATGGAGTTAATGCCCATACCGCCCATCATCTCCATAATTTCGTGCTGCCAGGCAGATACCAGATTTACCAATCGCTGCGTTCCTACATCGGGGTTAAGCCGTTCTACTAAATCTGGCTGTTGGGTCGTAATACCCCAGTTGCATTTGCCCGTTTGGCAGCTGCGGCACATGTGGCAGCCAAGTGCAATGAGTGCAGGGGTTGCAATATACACCGCATCTGCCCCTAGTGCGATGGCTTTGAGCACATCGGTAGAGTTGCGAATACCGCCGGAAACAACCAGCGAAACATTATTGCGAATCTGCTCTTCCCGCAGGCGGTCATCTACCGCGGCGACTGCCAGCTCGATGGGGATGCCCACATTATCGCGTATACGTGTGGGAGCGGCACCGGTGCCTCCCCGGAATCCATCAATTGCAATAATGTCTGCACCGCTTCGAGCAATGCCACTTGCGATAGCGGCTACGTTATGAACCGCTGCGATTTTTACAATGATGGGCTTTGTGTAGGCGGTAGCCTCTTTTAAAGAATAAACAAGCTGGCGTAGGTCTTCGATGGAGTAAATATCATGATGAGGTGCAGGCGAAATTGCATCACTGCCTTCGGGAATCATGCGGGTTTTTGAAACCTCGCTTCCCACCTTAAATCCTGGTAGATGCCCGCCGATTCCCGGTTTTGCTCCTTGACCAATCTTTATTTCAATCGCGGCTCCGGCTTCTAGGTAATCCTTGTGAACGCCAAAGCGTCCGGATGCCACCTGAACAATGGTGTTGCTGCCATACTTGTACAGGCTTTCGTGCAGGCCGCCCTCGCCAGTGTTATAATACGTACCCAGCTGCTCGGCAGCTCTTGCCAAGCTTTGGTGAACGTTGTAGCTAACTGCACCGTAGCTCATGCCCGCAAATAGAATCGGAACATCTAACGTAAGGTGAGGCGGGGCTTTTTCAAAATTTAGCTGGCCTTGTTCATCGCGCTCCAGCTTGTTAGGCCTCTTGCCCAAAAAGGTACGCGTTTCCATTGGCTCTCTTAGCGGATCGATGGATGGGTTTGTAACCTGAGAAGCATTAATGAGTATTTTATCCCAGTAAATGGGAAAGTGCCTTGGGTTCCCCATAGAGGAAAGCAGCATTCCGCCGGTGCTAGCCTGTTGAATGACCTCATTAATTGCGGAGGGAGTCCAGTTGTCGTTGAGTTTATAGGTGTTATCCGACTTTACCACCTTTAACGCCAGAACAGGACAGAACGCCACACACCGCTGGCAGTTAATACACTTAGTACTGTCGGTTTTCATTCTCTTGTTTTTCGCATCATAGGTATGTACTCCCAGTCCGCATTGTTTTACACAAATTTGGCAATTGGTGCATAAGTCCTTATCTCGTACAACGGTATAATCTGGGTAAATAAAATCGACGGACATTACAACTGCACCTCCTTATTGAGTGTGTAAATTACTGGTTCACCGTATTTGGGAGCAAAAATGCGGTCCAGATTTGGCTCAATCGCACGGATGGCACATTCCTCGCTGGCTATGTAAACCATATCCTCTTTTTCTGCCGCCACAAGGGAGCGGAGCTTTAGGCGGTCGTTCAATGCCATAATCCCGCCTTCAAAGCCAAGCAGAATCGAAAAAGGCCCGGTAATTAATAAATCTGAAAAAATGTTGCGTAGGGATGTGTGGTAGCGTTTGCGTTCCTCCGGCATACGGTCTATTTCTTCCCAAAAAGGGGCGGCAATTACGCTGGCTACTTCAGGCAAAGTAAGGCCCTTTCGGCGGTGCAGGTAATCAATCATGTAAGTGATGACCTCAGTGTCAGTCAGCAAGGAGCATTTGTAGCCATACATTTCAATAAAGCGCCGATTTGCGTCGTAGCTTGAAATTTCACCATTATGTACAATGGTGTAGTCCAGCAATGCAAAGGGATGAGCTCCGCCCCACCAGCCGGGAGTATTTGTGGGGTAACGTCCGTGAGCAGTCCAAGAATAGCCTTGGTATTCCTCCAGCTTGTAATATCTCCCTACATCCTCCGGGTAACCTACGGCTTTAAAAACTCCCATGTTCTTCCCGCAGGAGAAAACATACGCTCCTGCAATATTGGCATTCATTAGAAACACGCATTCTACAACAAGCTCCTTCTCTTCTAACACCTTATCTTGAAGGAAGTGGGGAGAGGGAACTGCAAAATAACGCCAGATAATGGGTGCGTCTATAATCTCTGGAATAGGCCGTGTTGGGATTTTTTCTGATTCCACGATTTCGAAATATTGTAACAGAAGCTTTTCTGCTTCTTCTTTTGCAGCTTCATTTTCAAAGAAAACATGGAGAGCATAGCAGTCTTTACGTTCCGGGTAAATACCATATGCTGCATACCCACCGCCCAGTCCGTTGCTTCGCACACGCATGGTTTCAATGGAGCGAATAATTTCATCTCCGGCAATTCTAGTTCCATTCCGTGAAAAAATTCCGGAAATTGCACAGCCGGATGGAATCCGGATTTGACCCTCTTTTAACATGTTATCAACCCCTATGGTTTGTAATGGGAAAGTATTGAAGATTGCATGATTTAATAATGAATCCTGCAAAATTAGCAACCTCATCATATTCCATAAGGAATTACTTGTCAAGGCGAAAATGAAATAAATCAAAGAAAATACTTCATATTTGTGATAGAAATTGAATTTTTTTGAGTTATTGAAAAAGTTATTGTGCAAATCACAAATGAATAAAACAGTGAAAATGCAATTGAGGAAAGTGATTATTGCAATTGTTTTATCGCATTAAAGTGTTAGGAGTATCAATTCTGGTTATAAAATGAAAAGAAGAATTCAACGAAATCTTCTTTTCATAAACATCTATTAAGAATTTCCAAAGGTGTTTCGCATGGAGGATTTTAACGATGAAATCGTTTCTGCAATCACACGAATCTCTTTTGGGGAGCAGTCGTTGGTAATGAGCGTTATTTCATTTTGAAAAACGTGAGTTGATTGGTCAATATTCCCGCAAAGCAGTTCATCTGGTGAAACCTCAAGTGCATTTACAATGGCAATAAAGGTTTTAAGGCTGGGGATGGTATTGCCTGTTTCAATATGGCTGACGTGAGTTGTACCGGTGCAGATAAGCTCGGCTAATTTCTCTTGGGTTATGCCTTTTGCGGTTCGGGTTTTACGAATTCGCTTTCCAATATCAAGGTAGTCCACCATAATCTCTTTACCTCCAAAATATTTGTTACTTGTATTGTATGTGCAGTTTGACCATGCTATAATGGTCTAAAAAGGCAGTTAGACTAAATAGTTAATAACTAATAATTATTATTCCGGAACGGCGACGGTAAACTTGAGTATGGAGATGACAAGAATGAATGATTCGCCAGCATCGCAGTTAACCCTTGACCATTTACTACAAAAAATGCCCCATAGCTTGTTTACACACATGAGTCGTGTAGAGCTTTTTACGAGAGTATTTTGCTTTTGCATTACATTGAACAAGTATCCGGAAGTGGAACTGGAAGACTGCCTTATGTTTGGTCGCGCAGCCTTTTATCACGATATTGGTAAGCTTTGGGTAGACAGCTCAATTTTAGAGAAACCGGGTAAGCTTACTCCAGACGAGATATTGATTGTACAGCAGCACCCGATGTATGGAAAGAATATTTTGAGCTGCCTAAAGCAAAATGCAACATGCTTTCAGGATGAACAATTTTTTAAGCTAACGGTGGAGG
This sequence comes from Clostridium sp., assembly GCF_032576335.1. GTDB lineage: Bacteria > Bacillota > Clostridia > Oscillospirales > Acutalibacteraceae > Faecalispora. Next base: position 364,056 of record NZ_JAWFXC010000001.1, on the reverse strand, counting down.
CTACTCTGAGCCACCACGAGCATTGGGATGGACAAGGGTACCCATTTGGTCTGCAAGGAAGAGAAATTCCAATTGTTGCCCGTATTACCTCTCTATGCGATGCATTTGATGCAATTATAAGCGGTAGACCATACCGCCTTAAACGTTCCATAGATGAGGCGTTTAATGAAATTGAACGGTGTGCTGGTACGCAGTTTGACCCTGTTCTATCAGAATTATTTCTAAATAACAGAGATTTCATTCAAAAAGCTGTTTGGTCCCAAATGCACTTAGTGCAGAACGATGCTTGAGAGTGAGTAGAAACAGGATTGAAAGTTTGTCTAGACTAACGACTGTATGAATGATTTACCACAGATATGAAGCGCAGAAATAAAAATATCGCATGTTTTCTATATGAAAAAACTGCTAAGAATTTTTCTTAGCAGTTTTTTGTGTTTCTAGTAAAAACAACAATTACAATTTTATTCAACTGAGTACTTAAAATTAAGAAGATAAGGGTTATCGGTATTGCTGATAACCCTTATCTATATTTAATATATTATATTTCTTTATTTTATCTCATGAAATTCTAATTATTTTTCTTGTTTTTTCGATATATTAACTAGAATTATAATATTAATACCTTAGAAATAACTCAATACATACATGAAAGCTAGTGAAAAAAGTCGTATTTGGAGGAGATAAATAATAAGAATCGCAAAACAGTAGTGCTACCTTAAAAACATGGAAGAAGGGATTTTATGAAAATCAAGTTTACGTTACACGAAAGCCCCTATCTGTGCGTGCAAAGTATCTCTGTGTTAGGTTCATTTAATGATTATGATGAAAAAGCGGGAGAGATGAAGTGGGAGCAAGATGGATGGGTTACCGAAGCAGAGCTGCCTCCCGGTGAACATTATTATAAATTTCTAATTAACGAGAAGTTTATGCTCAATGATCCGCAAAACAATGTATTCCTGCCACATTTGTATGATGAGCTTTGGTCGGTAATCGTTATTAATGAGCAAGACGAGCAGCTGTTTAGTAACGAGCAGTATTCTTTAAATATAGAAAGCTATGCAGTAACCTCGGTTCAAACGGAGCTTCCGGTGGCTATAAACAAAAAAACATTCCACTTGGGAATGGATAAACAACTGGTAACGCGTTTTAGCTTTACCAATATTAAAGGTCTGCATTGCATTAGTGCCCTTTGGTTTGATGCCCAAGGCCATTTTTTTGATTATTCTGAAAATATTCTATTTGAGGACGAGTACTCGCCAGATGACCCAGTGTACCTATGGTTTTGGCTGCCGTTGCAAGAACAGGATAAGGTTTACCCGGAGGGGCAGTGGACGCTAAAGCTGTTTGTAAACGGAGGTTATGTATTAGAGGATCAATATACCTTGTCCTGTTCGTCCACATATGCTGCAAACGGCAGAGTGTTTGGGGGCTCTTATTAATTTGCAATCATTACATAAACATAATGTAATGAAATAAATAATCAGGAGTCTGTAAGTTTATGGCAAGAATAACGAGATCATCCAGTTCGTCCTACTCCTCGAGAAGAACGAACACAAGCACAAGCAAGGCTTCCGCAAAGCCTGCCGCGTCTTCTTCACGCAGCAGTACCTCTCGTGTGCAATCCTCCGTTAGTACAAAAAGCACCGCAAAGGCAACGTCCTCACGAGCGTCCGCTTCAACGAGCCGGGTTAGTTCCACAAAAAGCAATACCAAAAGCTCCTCCAGCAAATCCTCTTTTAGTTTTTCCAGCATGGTATCATCTGTGAAAAGCTCGGTGAAATCTGCGGTGAAATCCGTAAAATCAACCGCCGCAAGTGTAAGTCGTTCCGTAACAAGTACCGTAAAAAATGTGGTAAAGTCAGCCTCAGCGGCAGTTTCTTCCGCTAAAAAGAGTGCTACCGCTGCAATTTCTACCGCGAGCAAAAAAGTGACTTCGTCTGTAAAAAATACGGCGAGCTCCGTAAAGCGGGCGGCATCTTCTGCCGTGGCAAAGGCATCTCAGGCAGCAGCGAGTGTAAAAAGTTCGGTCAAGTCTGCGGCAAAACAGGTAGCGGCTGCTTCTGTAAGCGTAAGCCGCTCGGTTAGCACCGCAGTAAAGAATGTTTCTACATCAGCAAGAAATACCGTGGCGGATGTGAAAAAGAATGTGTCTGCTGCGGCGGTCTCTACGGTGAAAAAAATTGCATCCTCCGCAGCGCATACCGCAAGTTCCGTAAAGCAAGTAACGTCTGCCATCTCGTCTAAGGCATCGAAAGTAATCAGCTCTGTGAAATCCACTGCAAAAGCGACTGCGAACAATGTTCGCTCTACTGCTGTACAGGTAAGCCGCCAGGTAAAGGATACGGTAAAGCATGTAGAGACGAAGGTGCGGAATACCATTTCAGAGGTAAAGCGAAATGTTTCGACTACGGCAGGCAAAGTCGTTTCTGGTGTGAAAAATACGGTTAGCTCTGCAATGGCATCCGCAGGTAAAGTGGTAGATACGGTAAAAAGTTCATTCTCGGATGCCGGAAAAACAATACAGTCTACGGCCGTAACTGTGGGACAAGCCGTCACCAGTGCAGTGAGCCAAGTAACGGAAGCAGTAACAAAAGCAAAAGCTGTGGCAGCAGAGAATGTGGAGAAAATCCACACGGGGCTAGATGTAGCAGGATTTGTACCCGTGTATGGAGAGGTAGCCGACGCTGCAAATGCCTTGATTTATTTAGTGCAAGGTGATATAAGTAATGCAGCAATCTCTGGAGCAGCATTCGTACCAGTTATCGGTTCGGCAGGTACAGGTACCCGCCTGGCGGCAAAAGGAATTGGAGCAGTAGCGGATGCCTCCGCCGCAGCCAAGGGCATGAAAGCCGCCGGAGCAGTAACGGATGGAGTTAGAGCCGCAGAGCAGGTAAAGGATGCAGAGAAGGTTGCTAGTGGAGCTGTTAAGGGAACGAGTAAGACTGTATTTAATAGTGGCAAAATTAGTGTTGAAGCAATAGAATCTAATCCAGATGTATTTAGTGGTAAATCTGTTAATGAAATTGCGGATATGTTAAAAGCTCAAGGATACGATATTACAATTCAAGCATCTACTAAATCACGTTCGGGTGCACAAATTATTAAAATTAATAACCCTGGAGTTGGAAAGAATATTTCTCAAGTACAGGTATCACCAGGAGGAGGAAGACATGGAGCAAATCCGTATGTGAAAATAAGTACAACTGACCAAGGTACAATTAAGGTTGTTGATGGAGTAGAAAGTACTTATAAGACGGATGGAACAGAAACAGCGAAAATTATTTTCGCAGGAGGTAAATAAAATGGTTGATTTAAATGCACCTATTATCCCTTGGGAAGGTATGGGTGGTATCAAACTATATAGTCATATAAACGAGTTATACAATGCAATCCAACAATCAAAACAAGAACCTTCATTAATCGGGAAGTTTTTATTAAAGTATGAGATAGAAGATTCAGTAGACTTATGGTTCAATGTAGTAAATGGAAAGTTATTTAAAATTACTGCACTGAAAAATTATACTGGAAAACTAATGGAGAATATATATATTGGAATGCCTATTGATGAAGTTCTAAAAATAGAACCAAGTTTTGAATATGACGATTTTGAAGAAGTCTATTGCAGTCCAAAAGGAATATATATCGAAACTGACCCTGTAAAACATACGGTCTTGTGGATTTCCGTATATATTAATGAAATTGATAATGAAGATTTTGAAAGTGGCAATTGGTAGTTTGTTTTTGAGGTTGTATATTTTAGACATTAAAATATTTATATAGTAACAAACAGGGGCAGAGAAACGAATTCGTTTCTCTGCCCCTGTTTGTTACTATAGCTTACGCGTGTAATAAGCTTACTTTAATTTGCTAAGCTCAGCGGCAACCTTTGCGCCGAGTGCGGCGTTATTAAATACCAGCTGAATGTTTGCTTCCAGGCTTTTGCCGCTGGTGATTTTCTGAAGTTTATCCAGCAGGAAGGGGGTAGCTTCTTTTCCGTGAATACCAAGCTTTTTGGCTTCCTCACAAGCATCTTCAATGGATTTGGAAATGTAGTCGTGATCCATCGCAAATTCTTCCGGAATCGGGTTTGTTACCAGCAAACCGCCCTTCATGTTCAAATCTTCCTTTGCCTGGAAGATTTTTGCGAGCTCTGTGGGGGTATCCACACGGTAATCTACTTTAAAGCCGCTTTTACGGGTATAGAATGCGGGCATTTCTTCGGTTTGGTAGCCGAGAACAGAGACACCCTTGGTCTCAAGATATTCTAAGGTAAGGCCAATATCCAGAATGGATTTTGCACCGGCGCATACGACCATCACAGGAGTCATTGCCAATTCATCCAAGTCAGCAGAAATGTCCATCGTGGTTTCGGCTCCGCGGTGTACGCCGCCGATGCCGCCGGTTGCGAATACGGAGATACCGGCCAGTGCAGCAACAATCATAGTGGTAGCAACTGTAGATGCTCCATCTTCGCCTTTCGCAACCAATACAGGAATATCTCTGCGGCTAGCTTTTGTTACGCTTAAGCCTTTTTTGCCAAGATAATCAATCTCATCTTTGGAAAGACCAGCACGCAACTTGCCGCCAATGATTGCAACCGTTGCGGGAACAGCGCCGTTATCTCGAATAATCTGCTCTACCTTCAGTGCAGTTTCTACGTTCTGGGGGTAAGGCATACCGTGAGAAATAATGGTTGACTCAAGAGCAACCACCGGTTTGTTTGCTGCAAGTGCCTCTTGTACCTCGGGAGAAATTTCAAGATATTTTTTCAGTTGATTCATAATCTGACTCCTTTCAGCAGTGCTTCGCTCTTTTTAAAGATTAGCGAAAGCGGTTTTATCTATTTTTCATTTTGTGTAATACATTTTCACAGCTCATCTGTGGGCTGATGGTTGCCGTACTTTCAATGCAAATGGATGCCGCAGCCATACCAGCACGGGCACAGTCTTCCATTGAGAAGTTTTGCAGCCAGCCCCAAGCAACCGCAGCCATCATGCTGTCTCCTGCACCTGTGGTGTTTACAATATCGCTGGGAATCGGCGGCACGGTTACATGCAGCTCTTGGTTTGCACAATAAACGCCGTTTTGCCCCATTGAGATAAACACCTGCGATAATCCGGTTTGCAGCAGTGCGTTTGCCGCTTGCTCCAAAGAGCGTTCATCGTGGATTTTCACGCCGCTGAGCAGCTCTGCCTCCAAAAGGTTCGGCTTCAGTGTGTGGAATTTACCCAGCAAACCCGAAAGCTTTGTCGCTTTTGCGGTAGATACCGGGTCGCAGAATAGTGGCACATGGAATGTTTCTGCAATATAGCGGATGGTCTCCGCGGACAGGTTGGTATCAATAATGCACAACGCTGCATTGCTAATTAGGTCTGAACGCTTTTCCAAATACTGCGGGGTCAGGTTTTCGTAAATCTTCATGTCTGAGATTGCAAGCTCCATATCCCCATGTTCATTGGTGATGAAAACATAGGTGGAGGTAGTGCCACCAGGAACAGTTAAGGATTCGGTAATATCAATTCCTGCACTGCGGCAGCTTCCAGCTAGCTCGGTTGCATACGCATCTTCACCTAAGGCGGTGATAAGTTTTACCTCGGCGTCGAGCATCGCTAAATTTTGTGCAATATTTCTTCCAACTCCTCCGGGGGAGAGAGAAACCCGCCCGGGATTTGAATCACGCTGTACAAGAGTGGAATACGGTTTTCCTGCAATGTCGATATTTGCTCCGCCAATGACTACAACATAGGGCGTTTTTTGCAGAATATAGCTTTTGCCCAGAATTCTGCCCTTTTTCATTAGGTTTGAGATGTGCACTGCAACGGAGGAACGAGAGATGCCCGCTTTATCTGCCAGCTCTTGCTGCGATATCGAGGGATTCTTTTCAATCCATAGTAGTATCTGGCGTTCTCTTTCTGTTATCATCTCATCACTTCACTTCACTTAGTAATCAATTGTTTAGTGTTCTAATCTTATGCTTATATCTTACGCGTTTTAGTGTAACAATAAAACTGTTTGCTGTCAAGAACAAAACGTAGAAATCCAAAAAAAAGCATTATTACCGTCAATATGTACAAAATAGATGAATTGCAATAGAAGTTATGCTATATTTTTTAAAAGAGGACACGAGTCCTTTTATTTCTCTGATCTATTGATATAAAATACAATTAAAGCAACCATTCAATATGAAGAAAATATAAAATAAATTTTAGTTACAAGTAACAGTCTTTTGTATTTGGAAGGAGGGGAAATGGTGAAGGTAGGCGAATATATAGAAGCAGAAAGCGAACCTTATCGCAAAGAGCTGCGCAAAATATTGGCGAAATACCCGACAGACGGGCAAGTATACCCCGTTACCCTTTCCCCAGGTGAAAGTCTGATTCATGAAGATGACCCGAGTAACATGGTGTATTACCTCATGAAAGGCCGCGTGTCCGTCGTTACGAATCAAACCCGTATTTCACGCTACATGCTAACCGAGTCGGATGCACCAGACTTTTTTGGTGAATATGAAGCATTGGGAGGAATTCCCCGTTATATTGCCGAGGTTCGTGCGGTAACTCCCTGCAAGCTGGTTGCTTTCCCAACTGATGTATATCTATTGTGGATGCGATGTGACATGGAATTATTTTTTCTCCATGTCCGGTGGATTTTAAACAGCTACATTAACCAAACTGCCAATGAACGGAATTTGCATTTTTTAGATTCAGACGGCAAGGTGGTACAATTTTTAATTCGCGCCTATGAAAAAAGTGGGGATATGCCCGACTCCATTCGCCTATCATATACCCGTATGGAGATTGCCGAAACAACTGGCAACAGTGTTCGCACGGTTAATCGAGCTGTCTCAAGGCTGGCAGGCAAGCATTTAGTAAGCGTGAAAAATGGAAAACTGCAAATTACTGCCTCACAATACGAGGCATTGAAAAAAGAAATGGAATCATTTCTTATGAAATAACCCTGCGCCAAGCGATTTTTCGCAAAAGCGCACCGTTTCCGCATGGAAGATCGGAAAGGAGAATTATTTATGATGAATCTGGAAAGCACCTACAAAACCCTTACCTCTCGCGAACTGACCCATGAACAAAAGATGATGGGTCTTGCCAAAGCCGCTGAAAACGCGCTGGATGTACTGAACATTCCAGAGCGTACCAAGCATTTTTTTGCGACCGGAGCGATAAACGATTTATTTGAAGGCGCTGCGCCGTATCGTCCTCGCTATATTTTGCCGGACTATGAAAAGTTTGTAGAGCAGGGCAGCGAGTTTTTAAAGCTGAGTCCTCCCAAAACGCTGGATGAGCTAATTTTCTCTTTGATGATTTTGTATCGACATGTTCCGTCCATTACAAACTTCCCGGTCTATTTGGGCAGCCTTGATAAAATGATGGAACCGTTCCTCGGTGACCTTACGGATGAACAAATCTGCGATAAGCTCCGTTTGTTCTTTACGTATTTGGATCGCACCATTACAGACTCCTTCTGCCATGCTAACTTAGGGCCGGAAGAAACCCGTGCAGGCCGCCTTATTCTTCAGGTGGAGTCAGAGCTTAAAAATACCGTACCGAACTTTACAATTAAATATGACCCTGCCATTACACCAGATTCCTTTATGGAATATGCAATTCAGTGCTCATTGGCGTGTTCCAATCCGGCTATTTGCAATCATGTGGCAAATAAGGCTCCGTTTGGTGACCGTTACGGTGTGGCAAGCTGCTACAATATTCTGCCAACACAGGGCGGTGCCTATTCGCTTACCCGCGTAACTCTTACGGAACTAGTGAAAGAGGCGAGAGATGAAGAACACTTTATGAATGAGCTTTTGCCCGAGTGCCTTGGCCTTATTGCAGATTACCTCAACGAGCGCATTCGCTTTATAGTGGAAGAATCCGGGTTTTTTGAGTCCAACTTCCTAGTCAAAGAGGGGCTGCTCTCCAAAGACCGTTTCCTCCCAATGTTCGGTGTTACTGGTCTTGCAGAATCGGTCAATGCGTTGATGCAGGCAAAAGGCAAAAAGTATGGGCACGACAAAGAGGCTGACGAACTCGGCGTTCGCATTATGGATCGCATTAACGAGATTGTTTCACAGCATAAAGCCTTATATTCCCCCATTACAAACAATGAATTCCTGCTGCATGCACAGGTGGGGCTTGATACAGACCTCGGCATTACCTCCGGCGTTCGTATACCGGTGGGAGACGAGCCAGAATCCTTTGCGGACCATCTGCGCCATAGTTCGCTTTACCACCACTATTTCCCCTCGGGTGTAGGTGATATTTTCCCGATTGCGAGCAATGTTCACCAAAACCCCGCTGCACTGCTGGATGCAGTAAAGGGTGCGTTCTCTCTAGGTGTTCATTATATGAGCTTCTATTCAGCCGATACAGACCTCGTTCGTATTACCGGCTACCTTGTTAAACGTAGCGAAATGGAGAAGTTCAACAAGCATGAGGCGGTTCTGCAAAACACCACTCAGCTTGGCGCACCAAGCTACACCACGAACCGCTTAGCAGAAAGAAAGGTTCGAATGGCATGACAAAGGTGCCTGTGAACCAAATCATTCCCATAAGTACGGTGGATGGCCCCGGAAGCCGAACCTCTATCTTTTTGCAGAAATGCAATATCGCGTGCGGCTACTGCCATAACCCGGAGACGCAGAATCTATGCAACAGCTGCGGTGTTTGTGTGCCGCAGTGTCCAGAGGGAGCGCTCTCTATTGTGAACGGTGTAGTCGAGTGGGATCCGGAAAAGTGTGTGAACTGCAATACCTGCATTCGTGTTTGTCCGCGCAACGCGTCCCCTAAAATCCGTTGGATGGATGCCCCCGCAGTCATGATAGAAGTAGAGAAGAACATTCCATTTATTCGTGGCATTACGGTATCGGGCGGGGAGTGTGGGCTGTACCCTGAATTTTTGCAGGAGCTATTTACTTTGGCTCGGGCAAGGGGGCTGACCTGCTTATGTGACAGCAATGGAACGGTGCGTTTTTCGCAGTACCCGGAGCTGATGAAGGTTTGCGATGGTGTAATGCTGGATGTAAAGGCTTGGTCACCAAGCGTATTCCGGGCGCTTACGCGCGGCGACAATGCGGCCGTAAAAGAAAATTTAATGTTCCTTTCTTCTTGTGGGAAGCTTGAGGAGGTTCGCATTGTTAACGTAGAGGGTCATGTGGATGCCGAAGCAGCAATTCGCGGTATTGCAGAACTGCTTGGTCCTTTAACCGGCAGTACGCGTTTATTGTTAATTTCGTTCCGCAACAATGGTGTAAGAGGTTCCTTTGCAGCGCTTCCATCGCCAACGCCAGAGCGAATGCAGCAGCTTGCTGGTTTGGCTGCTTCCGTTGGGTTTCGAAATATTATTGTAAAATAAAAGTGTATGTCCATTCCTAAGGATGGTTTTATAGCAATTTGATCCGTTGGGCAGGATCCGCCCTTACTGAGCGGGCGGGTCCGCATACGGAAATAAATGCCATTTATTTAAATTATTATGAAAAAATTGCAGTTTTTTAGAAAAAATATATAAATTATTCTATTTTTAATTTACGAATCGGTAAGTTTAGTTTATAATATGGACAAAAGGTTTTTTGCGGCCACAAATTGAAACCGGTTTCAAAACATGGCATTTGAGAAAAGCGATTGTCTCAGAGTTGTGAAATTGGCAATCATAATTTAGCGTACAGAAATCAAAGTTGACTACATAAAAGGTTTTGGGTGAGCAATTTGATTCATATCAGCGATATTGCCCGCATGGCCGGTGTTTCAAATGCAACGGTGTCGCGTGTGATTAACGGTACGGCTAATGTGAGCAAAGAAAAAACAAGGCGGGTGGAGGAAGCCATTCGCAAAACAGGATATAATCCCAATGAAATCGCACGTTCTCTTTATAAAAAATCCTCCCGGTTAATCGGCTATATTGTTCCAAGCATATTAAATATATTTTTGAGTGAAATAGGCCGTGCCATTGAAGATGAGGCTTACCGAAACGGCTATAAAATGATTCTCTGCAATTCCGATGAAAACCCAGAGAAAGAATTATCTTATATTAAAATGCTGATTGGGATGAATGCAGACGGTATCATTATTACCGCAAACAACGAGCATTTGGATGAAGAGATTCGCAGTTGCCCTATTCCAATTGTGGTGATGGATAAAAACGCAGATTCGGTATATACTGCCTCCGTTCAGTCTGACAATTACAACGGTGCCCGGCTCGCTACACAGCACTTGATTGAATGCGGGTGCAGAAAGCTTGTGCTTATGCGCGGGCAGCTGCAATACTCTAGTAGTCTCCAGCGTACCCGAGGGTTTGTGGATGTTTGCACAGAGCACGGAATTGAGCCGCTATTTGTGAGCAGCCGGTACAGCTACGATGAAGGGATTCAAAGTGCGAGGGAGCTGTTTGAGCGGTATCCGGATACGGACGGGATTCTGGCCTCCACTGACATAGTAGCGTTTGCACTTTATAAAGTAATTTGTGAGCAAAAACGCAAGGTGCCGGACGATGTGATGATTGTAGGTTACGATGACGTATTTTTGAGCCGTCAGATGATTCCCACACTCACCACGGTAGCTCAGCCCATTGAAGATATCGGGCGGCTGTGTGTACAGTTAATCGTTGAGCAAACAAAGTATGGTACGATAAGACAGCGTGAAAACATGCTGCCGGTTACACTGAAAATTCGGGAGACAACGAAACGGAAAGAAGGATAATCATCATGAACAAACGAGTGTTTTTGATTGTATTAGATAGCTGTGGTATTGGCGAAGAACCGGACGCCGCAGAATACGGCGATGAGGGCAGCAATACACTGGCAGCTTGCGCTACCAGCTCGTATTTTCATATGCCCAATATGCAAAAGCTTGGCCTGTTCAATATTGATGGAGTAGACTGCTGGCCAAAGGAAAGCACACCTGCCGGAGCATTTGCTCGATTGCAGGAGGCTTCAAAGGGAAAAGATACCACAATCGGCCACTGGGAGATTTCTGGCATTTATTCCCCCAAGCCACTGCCCACGTATCCCAATGGCTTCCCGGCGGATGTGATTCAGGAATTTGAAGAAAAAACAGGCCGCCGCGTTATATGCAACAAGCCGTATTCCGGCACCGATGTCATCTGTGATTACGGGAAAGAGCATGTGGAAACCGGCGCTTTAATCGTGTATACTTCCGCAGACAGTGTATTTCAAATTGCGGCTCATGAATCCGTTGTACCACTGGAAGAACTCTATCGTTATTGCAAAATCGCGAGAGAAATGCTTCAAGGGGAGCATGGGGTAGGCCGTGTGATTGCCCGCCCGTTTATCGGTGAGTTCCCGAACTTCTCGCGTACTTCAAACCGGCATGATTTCTCTATGGAGCCGCCTGCCGTAACCATGCTTGACCAGCTTAGTGAAAAAGGTTTTGATGTAATTGCCGTGGGCAAAATCAACGATATTTTTGTTGGCAAAGGCATTACGGAATCGATTGGTACAAAAAACAATGCAGACGGCATTGAACGTACACTTGGTTACCTGCAAAAAGATTTTAACGGCTTATGCTTTGTCAATTTAGTAGATTTTGATATGCTGTATGGCCACCGCAACGATGTGGACGGCTACGCAAAGGCACTCGCTTACTTTGATGAAAAAGTACCCGAGCTGTTAGCTGGGCTGCGCGACGATGATCTACTCATGATTACTGCAGACCACGGCTGCGACCCTGCCACACCGTCAACGGATCACTCCCGTGAGTACATTCCGTGGGTGATTACAGGCAAGCAGGTAAAGGCGGGCGCAAATTTGGGAACAAGACCTACATTTGCGAACATTGGTGCAACAATCCTTGAGTATTTCGGCATTGAGCCGCGCATTACAGGTGAATCCTGCCTTAACGATATTGTAAGATAAAAAACAGGAGGTAACGAAATATGTCTAGCATACCAACGCCCCATAATGCCGCCAAGGAAGGCGAAATTGCCAAAACCGTTCTCATGCCGGGCGACCCGCTACGCGCAAAGTTTATTGCAGAAACGTATTTGGAAAACGTAACCTGCTTTAACACCATTCGCAATATGCTTGGTTTTACCGGTACCTATAAAGGCCGCCCCGTTTCTGTAATGGGTGGTGGCATGGGTATTCCCTCCGTGGGTATTTACACCTATGAGCTATTTAACTTCTATGGAGTAGAAAATATAATTCGTATTGGTTCCGCTGGCGGGTTGGATGATTCGGTTCAGCTTCGCGATGTGGTAGCCGGTATGGGCGCTTGCACCAACTCCAGCTTTGCAGACCAGTATCGTCTTCCCGGTACCTACGCACCTATTGCCGATTTTGGCCTATTAAGCCGTGCGGTAAAGGCTGCGGAAGAATTAGGGATTTCTATGAAGGTAGGTAATGTTCTTTCCAGCGATACCTTTTACGACGATAATGAAGATTTTCTTCCCGCTTGGAAGAGAATGGGAATTCTCGCTGTAGAAATGGAAGCGGCGGCGTTATACATGAATGCCGCTCGTGCGGGGAAAAATGCTCTATGTCTGCTTACGATTTCAGATCGCCCGCTTGCAGGCGAATCCCTTCCGGCGGAGGAGCGCCAAACAGGCTTTACGCAAATGATGGAGATTGCTCTCGCACTCGCCTAATTATTTCTTTGGTTTTTAAAGCTGAATACATTGCCAGAATAGGGAGTGTGTAAGCTTCCGGTTATTCTCATCCCCCGTCCTCAAAGCCAGAAATACCGCTTTACAGCGGTGTATCATATTTCAAAATTATCAGGAGGAAAATGTATGAAAAAGGTACTTGCAATTTTACTCGCAGCATCTATGGCTCTTTCTGCCACAGCATGCTCAAGCGGCTCGAAGCCGTCCTCAAGCACAACACCCAGTGCAGCCCCCTCTGGTGCTGAAACATCCAGCACAGCAAAAGCTGATTTTAAGGTCACCATGGTTACTGATACCGGCGGTGTAAACGACCAGTCCTTCAACCAGCTTTCTTGGGAAGGCCTGCAGAGACTGAAGACCGACACCGGTGCAGAAGTAAGCTACACCGAATCCAAGCAGGATGCAGACTATGCAACCAACCTTGACAAAGCAGTGGATGACAACAACAACCTGATTTGGGGCGTTGGCTTTGCAATGGGTGATGCAATCAAAACAGCTGCTACAGCAAATAAGGATGTTCAGTTTGCTATTGTTGACAACGATTATGGCAAAGAAACTCCCGCTAACGTAACTGCGGTTGTGTTCCGTGCACAGGAGCCCTCCTTCCTTGTTGGATACGTTGCAGCAAAAACCACCAAAACCAACAAGGTTGGCTTTGTGGGCGGCATTAAGAGCGACGTTATCGACCAGTTTGAATACGGCTACAAAGCCGGCGTTGCTTATGGCGCAAAAGAGATGAACAAGAAGATTGAAGTTGTTGCTCAGTATGCAGAGAGCTTCAGCGATTCTGCGAAGGGTAAAGCAATTGCTTCCAAAATGTTCTCCGGCGGATGCGACATCGTATTCCACGCTGCGGGCAACGTTGGTACCGGCGTTATTGAAGCTGCAAAAGAGTCAAAGAAATTTGCAATCGGTGTGGATAAAGACCAGGCTTACCTTGCTCCCGAGTATGTTTTGACTTCTGCTTTGAAGAAGGTTGACAAAGCTGTTGAAGAAGTTTCCAAAGAAATCAAAGAAGGCAAAAAGACCGGCGGCACCACAATCAGCCTCGGCGTAAAAGAAGATGCTGCTGGTATCCCGGCTGAGCACAAGCTGATGGGCGAAGACACCTATAAGGCTGCTGCTGCTCTGCAAGACCAGATTAAAGAAGGCAAGCTGGTTCCTCCCGCAAGTGAGAAGGACTACAACGCTTTCGTTAAGGACATGAAATAATAATTGCATCTGACTAGACACTTTTTTATGGAGGGGCGCCCTTCGGGCGCCTTTCCCATAGAAAAGAAAACGGAAGGTTAGGGGAGAGTTACTATGGAATACAGCCCGGAATATGCAGTACAGATGCACGGTATTGTAAAAATGTTCGGCTCCTTTTGTGCCCTTGATCAGGTACATTTGGACGTAAAAAAAGGCTCTATTCACGCTATATTGGGCGAGAACGGCGCCGGCAAAAGCACTCTTATGAATGTGCTTTATGGTCTTTACCAGGCCGAAGCAGGAGAAATTTACTTAAATGGCGAGAAAGTCACCATTAAAAACCCGAACGACGCCATTGCACATGGAATCGGAATGGTTCACCAGCACTTTATGCTGGTAGACAATTTTACCGTTACCGAAAACATTATTCTAGGTAAGGAAGTAACCAACCAGTTTGGTGTACTCGACATGAAAAAAGCGCGTGAGGACGTTGTGAAGATTGTAAAGGAATATGGTCTTCAGGTTGACCCCGACGCGAAAATTGAAGATATCTCTGTTGGTATGCAGCAGCGTGTTGAAATTCTAAAGGCGTTGTACCGCGGCGCAGACATTTTGATTCTGGATGAACCAACCGCTGTGCTTACTCCGCAGGAGATTCATGAACTGATTGAAATTATGCGCGGTTTAGCGGCCAATGGGAAAACGATTATCATCATTACCCATAAGCTCAAAGAAATTAAATCGTCGTCCGATGTTTGTACCATTATTCGCCGAGGTAAGTATATCGACACCTTCCCCGTGGCAGATGTAAGCGAAGAAGAGCTTGCAACAAAAATGGTGGGGCACCAGGTAAAGCTGGTGGTTGATAAAACACCCGCGGAACCTGGCGACGTTGTATTTGAAATTGAAAACCTGACAGTGAAGGACGAACGCGGGCTTGAAGCGGTGAAGAACCTTTCGCTTCGCGTGCGCAGAGGCGAGATTGTCGGAATTGCCGGTGTTGACGGAAATGGTCAAAAAGAGCTGGTAGAGGCAATTACCTGCCTAACGAAGGTGGAAAGCGGAACCATCAACATAAATGGAGCCGAAATTCAGAACACCACTCCCCGCAACGTCATTGAACATAAAATTTCTACCATACATGAAGATCGCCAGCGCCGCGGCCTCGTTCTCCCGTTCACCGTAGCGGAGAACTCTGTGCTCGAAAAGTACCGCAGCGATGAATTTAGCAAGCGCGGTATGCTAATGCTGGATAAAATCACGGCCTTTGCGAAGCGCCTGGTAGAAGATTACGACATTCGCCCTGCGGGGTGCGAATCCCACCCGGCGCGCGGGCTTTCCGGTGGTAACCAGCAAAAGGTAATCATTGCGAGAGAAATTTCGAATGAACCCGATTTGCTGATAGCCGTACAGCCTACCCGTGGCCTCGACGTTGGTGCCATTGAGTACGTGCACAAAATGCTGATTCAGGAACGCGATAAGGGCAAGGCAATTTTGCTTATTTCGCTGGAGCTGGATGAAATTTTAAATGTAGCCGATACCGTCAACGTTATTTACGACGGAGCCATTACCGGTTCGTTTACACAGGAAGAGGCCGATGAAAACACAGTTGGACTATTAATGGCGGGAGGAAAGCGGAATGAAAACGCTGGTTAAAATTCTAAAGAAACCAATCACCTCCACGCTGATTGCTGTTTTATTTGGCTTTCTGGTAGCGGCGATTGTCTTGATTCTGGCTGGGTATAACCCCATTGAGGCGTTTGGTGCGCTGTTTAATGGTATTTTCTCAAAGCCCAAGTACATATCTAACGTAATTATAAAAGCAACCCCCATTATCCTCACGGGTCTTTCGGTTGCATTTGCCTATAAGACCGGCCTGTTTAACATTGGTGCAGAGGGGCAGTACATTGCGGGTACCGTGTTAGCGGTGCTGGTTGGTGCAAAGCTCGATTTGGCGCCGGTGCTGCAAATCCCGATTGTTGTGCTGGCGGGTGTGCTCGGCGGTGCGCTGTTTGGCGGTATGGTTGGATTGCTAAAGGCAAAGTTTGGTATACACGAGGTTATTACCAGCATTATGCTGAACTGGATTGGTCTGTATTTCTGCAACTTTGTGGTGAATTCTGAAGCGTACCACAGACCCAATTCCACTGCCAGTCTTCCGGTAAATGAATCAAGCTTTACCATGCTTCTTCCAAATTGGAAGGCTTCTCCCGAGGGAGTGGAAGCACTTAAGCCTCATAAATGGCTTTATGACATGTTGGTTCGTACCGATGTGAACTTTGGAATTTTAATCGCAATTATAATGGTTGCAATTATTTGGGTATTGCTGTATCGTTCCAAAAAAGGTTACGAGCTGCGTGCAGTTGGTTTTAACCGCGATGCAGCGGAATTCTCTGGCATCAATGTGAACCGCAATATTATTGACGCAATGCTGATTGCGGGTGCGCTGTCTGGCCTTGCTGGTGCACTGACGATTACTGGCGTGGCTCCGCATAGTATCTCTACGCTGGCCGCATTCGAGAACAACGGCTTTAACGGTCTTTCCGTAGCGCTGATTGCTGGTTCGTCTCCGGTTGGCTGTGTGTTTGCTGGCTTGCTGTTTGGCGGCCTATTGTATGGCGGCCAGAGTGTTCAGCAGGTGGTAGGCGCACCGACTGAAATCATTAATATCATGATTGGTACCATTGTGTTCTTTGTTGCCTTAACTCGGATTATCCCGATTTTGGCAGACAGATTGGGAAAGAGGGGTACTGAACATGTTAAATGATATCTTGCTTTTAATCGGCATTACAATGATGTACTCCACCCCCCTGGTCTTTGGCGCATTGGGCGGTGTTATTTCGGAACGAGCCGGTGTTGTAAACATTGGTATTGAAGGTATGATGACCATGGGTGCGTTAACCGCAGCCTCCGTCAGCTACTTTACCGGCAACCCTTGGCTTGGCTTCTTGGCGGCAGGTGCAGCGGGCGCAGCAATTGCGCTTTTGCATGCGATTGCTTCCATTACCTTTAATGCGGACCAAACCATTTCTGGTATCGCCATTAACCTGCTTGGCCCCGGCTTCGCACTGTTTTTCTGCCGCCTGTTATTTGACAATGCGGCAATGACTCCCCCTGTAACCACTTTGCCAAAGCTGTTTGGCGAAAATGGGTTCCATGGCACTGCTTTTGAGAACCTGAATGTAGACGTTACGGTTCTATTGAGTCTGATTGCTACGGTTGTGATTTGGTTTGTGCTTTATAAAACCAAGTGGGGACTTCGCATTCGCTCTGTGGGTGAATACCCTGCAGCGGCAGATACCCTCGGTATCAATGTTACCCGCACCCGCTACATTTGTGTATTGCTGTCTGGTGTATTGGGTGGTTTTGGCGGCGCTTCCATGACCTTGGCGATTATTTCTCAGTTTAATCAGACGGCCATCAGCGGTCAGGGCTTTATTGCGCTGGCAGCGGTCATCTTTGGTAAATGGACTCCGTTTGGTGCGTACGGTGCATGCTTGCTGTTCGGTTTGGCACAGGCACTTACCGTTGTGCTTGGCGGCAGTGACAGCAGTATCGTCCTCCCCAGCCAGATTCTGGCCATGCTGCCATATGTATTAACCATTATTGTGTTGGTTCTCTTTGTTGGCCGCTCCGTTGCCCCCAAGGCAGACGGTGTGCCCTATGAAAAAGGAGAACGCTAATAGAAGGAGAAACTTATGGAACAATCTAAAATTGTCGGTACGGTAGACCATACCCTGCTCAAGCAGGTAACCACTTGGGAGCAGATAAAAGAGCTTTGTGATGACGCAATGCAATACCACACCGCGTCTGTGTGTATTCCCGCCAGCTATGTAAAGCAGGCCAAAGAGTATGTGGGCGATGCAATGCGTGTGTGTACGGTCATTGGTTTCCCCAACGGCTACTCTACCACAGCGGTAAAGGTGTTCGAAACCCAAGACGCAGTACAAAACGGTGCCGATGAAATCGACATGGTAATCAATATTGGATGGGTGAAAGACGGCCTCTACGAGCAGGTTGAGGATGAAATTAAGAAAATAAAGCAAGCCTGTGGCGGCCACATTCTCAAAGTGATTATTGAGACTTGCCTTCTTACGGAAGAAGAAAAGATTCGCATGTGCGAGGTTGTTACAAGCTCAGGAGCCGACTACATTAAAACCTCCACCGGTTTTTCTACGAATGGTGCAACCTTTGACGATGTAGCGCTGTTTGCAAAGCATGTAGGCCCGAACGTTAAAATTAAGGCGGCGGGTGGAATTGCAAGTATGGAGGATGCAGAGCGGTTTATTTCGCTCGGGGCTTCTAGACTTGGCACAAGCCGTATCATTCAGATTATTAAAAACGAAGCGATTACAGAGACGTATTAATACGGTTCGGTTCGTTTCAACAGGGGAGGGCGGATTCTTGATCCGCCCTTTGCCATCAAAAAATAGAAAGAAGGAGCGAAATATGACCGATAAAGAACTGGTAAAAGCGGCAATTGAAGCGCGTGAAATGGCCTATACTCCCTATTCGGGATTCGCTGTTGGTGCGGCGCTTCTCACTGCCGAAGGCAAACTGTACCAAGGCTGTAATATTGAAAATGCTGCTTACACTCCAAGCAATTGCGCGGAACGTACCGCGTTTTTTAAAGCGGTAAGCGTTGGTGAGCGCAATTTTACTGCCATTGCCATCGTAGGCGGGAAAAAAGGAGAGCCCATTCGTGAGTATTGCGCTCCCTGCGGTGTGTGCCGCCAAGTAATGATGGAATTCGGTGACCCCGAAAGCTTCCGTATTCTTCTGGCGAAAAGCCCGGAGGAATGGCAGACATATACATTAAAAGAGTTGCTTCCGCTTGGGTTTAGCGGTAAGGATTTAGAGCAATAATACATTCAAATTCGGCAGGCAAAGCAATGGCCTGAATAAAGCCGTTGCTTTTACGATAATAAAATATTAGAACGTTTTTTTATAGAAAAATAGTATTTTTAGAAAAGGGTGACCCACATGAGAATGTTCGATATTATTGAGAAAAAAAGAGATGGCGGGGAACTGACGAAGGAAGAAATTGAGTATTTCATCCATGGCTATGTAGCAGGGGATATTCCGGATTACCAGGCTTCTGCGCTGTTGATGGCGATCTATTATAAAGGGATGACCGAGGAAGAAACCGCTACCCTTACCATGAGCATGGCAACTTCAGGGGATACGGTAGACCTATCCTCCATTCCAGGCATTAAGGTAGATAAGCACAGCACTGGCGGTGTTGGCGATAAAACCACTCTCATTATTTCTCCTATTGTGGCTTCTCTTGGCGTACCGGTTGCTAAAATGAGCGGGCGCGGCCTTGGACACACCGGCGGAACCATCGACAAAATGGAGGCCATTCCGGGTATGGAGACTTTCCTAGACCGGGAGCGCTTCTTTGAGATTGTGCGCAAGGTTGGCGTTAGTGTAATCGGGCAGTCCGGCAACCTGGTTCCCGCAGACAAAAAGCTGTATGCTCTGCGCGATGTTACCGCTACGGTGAACAGCATCCCGCTGATTGCTTCGAGCATCATGAGTAAAAAAATTGCGGCTGGCTCGGACTGTATTCTTCTGGATGTAAAAGAGGGCAGCGGTGCTTTTATGAAAACACTAGATGATTCCATCCGTCTTGCCGACGCCATGGTATCGATTGGTGAGCACGTAGGCCGCAGAACGGTGGCTTTAATTACGGATATGAGCCGCCCGCTGGGCAATGCGATTGGCAACTCTTTAGAGATTTGCGAGGTATGCGATACCCTCAAGGGCAACGGCCCTGCGGATTTAACAGCAATTTGCATTGAGCTTGCCGCCAACATGCTGTTCCTTGCAGGCAAGGGCAGTATTGAGGAATGCAAACCCATGGCAGAAAAGCAGCTCCACAATGGCGAAGCGTATGAGCGTTTGAAACAAATGGTTGCCGCACAGGGCGGCGATGTATCTGTTCTGGACGACAATAGCAAATTTGAACAGGCAAAGGTTCAAAAAGAGGTTTACGCCAAGCAGGATGGTTGGTTCTACGCAATGGATACCGCAAAGTGCGGTATGGCTTCCGTTGAGCTTGGAGCAGGGCGTGAAAAGAAAGAAGATTCCATTGATTACAGCGCTGGAATCATCCTCAAAAAGAAAGTCGGCGACCGGGTGAAAAAGGGTGAACCGCTTGCGGTATTCTACACCTCAAAGGAATCGCTTTGTGAACCGGCAGAGCGTTTGTTCCAAAGCTCTGTTACCATAAGTGATGAAGCCCCAAAAGAAATTCCTCTCGTGTATGCGCGTGTTACCGGTGACGGTGTAGAGCGCTATTAATAAATCTTCCATTAAGAAAAAAGGCAGAGAAACGAAGCTTTCGTTTCTCTGCCTTTTCATTATAGTTCATTTTGAATAGAGAAGAAAAATTATCTTTTAATTTAAAAAAAGGGAGTTAATGTACGGCTTGCTTTGAGCCAACGGGAATCACACAGTGAAAGGCTTCATTCTCCACTTCTACACTGCGAATACACACCCTTACCGAAAAAGCACGGTTTAAATTCTCTTCGCTAATCACCTCAGTGCATTTGCCATACATACAAGTTCCGTCGCGGTTGAGAATGAGCGCATCGTCTGCAATCTGTAAAGCGTGGTCGGGGTAATGGGTGTTAATAATGGCGGAAATTCCGCGCTGGCGTGCAAGCTCCTGAATGCAGTTTAGCACAGTAAGCTGATTTTTAAAATCGAGGTTCGATTCCGGTTCATCCAATACCAGCATAGAGGGATTTGAGGTGATGGCACGTGCAATGAGCACCATTTGTAGCTCTCCGCCGCTCATTTCGTTGCACTGCTTATCTTTTAAACCCAGAATTCCAATAGATTCCATGCAGGAGAGTGCCAGCTTTTCATCCTTTGCACTTGGTAATTCAAACATTTTTAGGTGGGAGGAACGCCCCAAAGTGACCATCTCTTTTGCTGTATAAGAAAATACAGAGGATTTTGCCTGCGGTACATAGGCAATTTTCTGCCATAGCTCGCGTTCTTGTATTTGGGCAAGCGGTGTGCCATCCAACAGGCTTTCCCCGCTGTTCCATTTTAGCATTCCCATCATACAGCGTAGTAGAGTGGTTTTGCCCACGCCGTTTGAGCCAAGAACACTCAGCACCTTTCCGCTTTCCACGCGCAGGCACACGTCTTTTAGAATCTGCCGTTCGGTTCCGGGGTAACGGTAACAGCCATTTTTTACTTCAAATGTCATAACTGAGTTCCTCCCGTTTTACGCAAAAGACCAATAAAGAACGGAGCGCCAATTACGGCGGTTAAAATTGAGATAGGTATTTCTGCGCCGGTTGCGCTGCGTGCCAGTGTATCGATAATCAGCAAGAAGATGGCACCAAAGCTGATGCTGACCGGAATCACATTCTTATTGTTGCTTCCATACAGCATTCTTGCCACATGGGGAACCAGCAGCCCCACCCAGCCCACTTGTCCGCACATAGAGACACAGGAGGCAGTGACAAAAGTTGAGGCAAACATAATCATAAGGCGAATTCTCTTTACGTTCACACCAAGGGAGCGGGCTTCGTCATCGCTGAGTGCCATAATGTTGAGGCGCCAGCGCAGGAAGAAGATGATGAGTATTCCGGCGATGATAAAGGGCAAGCCCAGCATCAAACTGGCATAGCTAACACCGGTCAGGCTGCCCATGAGCCAATAGGTAATGCTGGGGAGTACGTCCTGTGGGTCTGCCACGAACTTTACGAGAGACACCATCGCTTGAAACAGAGAAGAAACCACCATGCCGCTTAGAACGACCATAATAATGGTGCTTTTGCCCTTTTGCCGACTGATGATGGTGGTCATGATAATGGCACACATGCCAAATACGAGGGCAGAAAGCTGAACAGCAATTAGGTTCTTAGAAAACATAAGCGCCACCGCCGCACCAAAGGAGGCACCGCTTGCCACACCGAGGGTATCGGGAGTGGCGAGCGGATTTGTAAATAGCCCCTGGAAGGCAGCGCCAGAAACAGCCAGACCGGCTCCGATGCAAATTGCCAAAACAACGCGAGGCAAACGAACACCAAACAAGACGGAAAGCTGGGTGGAATCTACACTTGCTCCGGTAAAGGGTGAGAAAAGAACGTTTATCGTATCCGGAATACTGATAAAGTACCGGCCAATGCCAAGGCACACAATGGCGGCGGCAAAGGGAAGTACCAGTAAGACGACCTTACTTTTCATACTGAGAGATGCCCGGATCATTTCTTTAAACCGGAACCATCACTGGAAGGATTGAAAATCTGCTGAAGCTCTTCTTCCGTAAGGTCGTAGTTGTAAAAGCGCTTGTAATACTCTTTTACTTCTTTATTCATATCAACGTTTTTAAATAGCTCCGGCTGGGTTTTGGACGCTAACCACTTTAAGGAAAGGGGAGTGTCAGATGCAGGGGGGAACCAACGGTACATGCCAAGCGGGAATTTATAGACCTTTTTGTCCTGTACGGCTTTTACCTTGCTCCAGTCAAAGCCTTCAATGGAGTTGCTGTAAAGGTCTTCGGGCTGATAGGGGGTAAAGTTGGTAATAAAAATCATGTCTGGGTTCCACTGGTAAATTTGCTCCATATTAATATCGGCAATGCCTTTTAGGTCTTTGGCAACGTTTTCTGCTCCGGTTGTGTCGAGCCAAAACTGACCAAAGAAGTTACTGCCAGAGGTTTTTATCGCTCCGTTTTCGTAGCGGAAAAGTATGAGCACCCGAGGCTTTTTTATAGAATCGCCTGCCGCTTTGATAGTTGCGGTAACTTCATCTTCTACCTCATAGCCATAGTCCGCAATTTTTTTCGCAGTTTCGGTTTGGCCAAGTACCTCACCGAGCAGGGTAACCCAATTGTCAAAGGTTTTTACCGAATTGAACTCAAACTTGCTGGTACTAAAGCCCACGGCAGGGATTCCCGCTTTGGTGAGCGCCTCATAGTCTGCCTTTTTATCGGCAGAGTAGAACACTACGTCAGGCTTTAGTTTGATTACTTCTTCAATGTTAAGGTTTCCATCCTTTATAAAATCGGTGCTCGCATTCAGAATTTCTGGGTGAACCTTAGGTAGTATGGAGTTTTTTGCCGCCGCCATGGAGGAGGGGTCCATACCTACTACCTTTCCCGATGCACCGTCAAACAGAGCCACGACGGAGGGAAGAGGCAAAATAGAAGAAATCACGATACGATTGATTTGAGTGGGGAGCTCAATGCTATTCCCCGCGTGGTCAACAACGGTGTGCGTACCGCTTGCCGCTTTTGACGCATCGGAAGAAGCGGCTTCCCCGGAAGAGGACTGCCCTGCGGTTCCCGCACAGCCTGCAAGGGCAGAGGTTAGCATCAGTACGCTAACTGCCGCAGAAAGAATTCTTTTTGAAAACTTGAACATGTTCTACCTACTTTCCTGAGTATGTCCTGCCGAAAAACAATGAAATCATTCGGCAGAATAATCTATTTTTATTCTAATAAGCAGCATTACACTGCCATTATTCTGGTTTATTGCTGGTCTGTGTGATGCTCAGCACGTGAATCAAAGAAGGATTGAAACTTTTCTCCAATACAGCTTACCGGAGCCATTCCAGACATTTTACTGGAAATACAGTAAGAGGGCAGGTCAAAATATTCGACCTTTGTTTCCGGTTGCAGCAGCATACGTAGCATGGGGTCACCAATGATTCTGCGATACTTGCGTGAATTGATTGCGGCATCTATTTTCTGTTCGTCGTTCAGGTTTAAAATGTTTTCACCCACAAGCTCACTTTCAATGCCAAATAAACAGCCGCAGTCCGCAGTGATGCCATAGTCTGCTTCGAGCGCAAGCTGTAAGCTGCGGCATAAAATCTCATCGCCTAGTACCAGAGTGTCTGCTTTACCACCTGTTGCAGTTGGAATGACCGTTGTTTGCTCGCGCAGAGAATCACGGATTGCGCTCAGCCAATCCTCTTTTGCCTTATTCCCAATCGGAATCTGCACCAGATACGGAATGCCAAAGCGCTTTTCCATGTAACGTGCGGGTGGTAAGCCAGACTGCGAGACAACAAGGTTCAGCGAAGCCTGAGCAGCATTTTCAATCGCCTGCATCGTTAGACCATCGCAAAAGCTGCAAACCAGCTCGAAGCCATTTTCTTTTATGAGGGCTTTTAAGTCGTTTGTGGCATTACTGGAGAAATCCAGTGGGGTAACGCCCAAAAGGTTGACTCCGTTTGCTATCTTGCGTTCCGCTGTTTTGGTGAAGCGTTGCATCAGTGAAATACAGGTTTGTGCAATACCATCGGAGTAATATTTGGTTCCGGTTGTGTCGAACCCAAGGCAGGGGATACCGGTGCGAGACTCAATGTCTGCCGCTATGCCCACCATGTCGGTTCCGATAACCATTGGCACAGGGCTTCCGATTAAAACAATCAGCTCGGGGTTTAAACTTTCCGCCGCCTTTAATACCTTTTGAATCAGCTTTTCATCATCGCCCAAAATAGCATCAATTTCACGCAGACCGGAGCAGAAAATAGCGGCCTTGGAGCCATACCATCGGGGCTCATCGTAGCCGGTATAGTTGCCGGTACAGCCGGATGCGTCGTGCAATACCGCGACGCAGTTCAGCTCGAAAATAGCCGAGCATACCCCGGAATAATCGGGGGAAAAGGGAGGGAGTTTTACGCAAAGCTTGCCCAAATCAATTACACCACCAATCCATAATCCTCAATTAGCGCTCGCAGGTCAATCACTGTGTCTGCGGCTTTCTCCAGCAGCTCCATAAATCGGCGGATGCCGTAATAGCCGAATAGACCCTCATCGGCAAACAAATCCACCACATGCTCTGAGCCGCAAATATAGGCGGCGTTTACACCAATGGAGAGACTTTTGGGGAAACGCTTATCAAACTTTACAATGTCGTTGTGCTGAGGCTGTATGATTTCTACTGTGGGAAGATTCTGTAAAACCCAATTGTAAGCATCGCGGTCACTTGGAATAACCTCCTGCGCTACAATTTGGTGAACTGCAAAACCGTAGCTGGAAAGTGCCTTGGCTAAGCTGAATGGGCGAACAACAGCAGAAGAATCGAGTATGATTGGTAGCTTGCCAATCTTGTTTACCGCATGCTCAATGGCGGCCTGTGCGGCTAGTTTGTCTGCTGTAAAATCATAAGCCGGCGCTTTGTCTGGGAATAAAAATTCTTGCATTTGCCGGTATTGCTCTGCTACGTCGTCCATATTGTAGCTAACGGGGAAAAAGCGGTAGGGGGTGTTACAGCGTTTTTCCATTTCTTTTGCCGCCTTTACGCCCGGGGGCATAAGCACAAGGTTAAATGAGCTTTTGGCCATCTCCTGCCACTGGTCAAAGCTTTCGTATTGGCTAACATGGCGCAGCGGAGCAAATCCGTTTTGCTCAAGTAGTTTATGTAGTTCGCATTCCGGGTCAATAGAAACTAGATTCCCAATGCTGTTCACACCACCGTCATGCTCAGGTTGCTTTGCGAGCAGGCTGTACACTCGTTTTTGTATCCCAACGGGTGGTGGCTCGTCCGAACCAAGCGTGATGGGATTCATGTGCGCTAAGCGGAACTGTATGTCTGGGTAGCGAAGCTCCAGCTCGGCCTCTACTGCGTCGCAGTCGGTACCAATCAGGTCATCCAGACAGCTGACAAACACAAAAATGGCACGCGGTCGTTTTTTTAATACGTTGAGCAGTTCTTCCGCCGCTTCCAATATCAAATTGTCGTAGCCATTTATAATATCGCTTTGGTCAATGTAGTAGTAAGAAATGCGGTCTTTTAGACCCTGCTTGAGGATGCCGAGCGCACCATGCCTGCCGCAGGCAAAGGGAGAAATGAAAAGCTGGTGGCTTTCTGGCGCGAGCATGCCAATACGAACTACGCCCCAGCCGCCGTGGGCTGGTGTGGCATAGTGAAGTGTGGATTCAAAACACCCGCAGCTATTCATTGCATACCTCCATTACCTTTGAAGCGAGGTCTAAATACTCTTTAGCCATTTCACAATCTGGGAACGCTTCAATTACCGTTTTTCCCTCGTTTTCCGCACGCTGTACATAGGAGCTGCGGGGAACTACCTTTACGATATGTGTTCCAATTTCTTCTGCGGCTTTCTGTACTAGCTCCTGCTCATTTTCAATATTGCGGGAGTTCAGGATAATACCCGAGGATTTTGCGTAGCCGCGGTTTCCAAAGTTTTTAATCGCCTGCGAAATATTGCTTGCCGCATACAGCGACATCATTTCGCCCGAGGTAACAATGAAAACACGGTCAGCATACCCGCCGCGTATGGGCATGGCAAAGCCGCCGCATACCACATCTCCCAGTACATCGTAGAAAACAATGTCGGGCTGAAAAACGTCATAGGCGTGTAATTCCTCCAGCTTGTTAAAGGCGGTAATAATGCCGCGCCCAGCACACCCAATTCCCGGTGTTGGCCCGCCGGATTCCACACAAATTACGTTTGAAAACCCGGTGTATGTAATATCCTCCAGCTTTAAATCATCACCCTTATCCCGAATTTGATCGAGCACGGTTGGGATTTTGCGCCCATTCATCAAATTTTTGGTGGAGTCTGCCTTTGGGTCGCACCCAATTTGCATGACCCGGTACCCTTGCACAGCGAGTGCAGCGGAAAGGTTAGAGGTGGTTGTGGATTTTCCGATTCCGCCTTTCCCGTAAATGGCAATCTTATACAAATGGTTCACTTCCATTCCTGCATGAAGCATGAGTTAGTTAGCTTTAACTAACTGGTTGCCGGAGTTCAAAGCGACGTGTGATTCTACCCATAAGATAATAATTTGCTTTGCTTGGCATCTAGTTAGCTTAATCTAACATTTAGCTTTAGCATAGCAAAGCAATTCCTCAAAGTCAATATATAACAAAAAAGTTCTTATTTCCCTAAGAAATCTCTAAATTATAAAAAGAAGTAAAAAGAAGTTTTAGTTTGTTTGAATAAACAAATATTGGCAAACCGCATCTACGCCGGCATTTAAGATGCGCTCCTCTTCAATGGGACTCTCAAGAAATACAATCTGGTCAACAATAGAGCGTATGAATTGGTCTACCACAATCGCGCAAGCTTCCAGATCCTCCACACGCAGTAGGTGTTTCGACTCAAATAAATCGCGCGTTATTATTTCGCGAATCATATACTGCTGTTTTTTCATAACGGCAGAAACTTCAGGGATCGTAAAGCTCAAAATCTGCAATTCTTTGTTTAAAGAAATGGAAGAACGGTGCAATTCTATGAGTCTTCGAATCAATTGCTCCACCCATGCCCGAGGGGATTCGTGAAGCTCACTTGCTTGGCTGCGTAATTCGAGAACAGCAACCTGAAAAGACTGATTATATCGTTCCAGTATTTCGAAAAAGATGGTGTTTTTATCTTTGTAGTAAGAATATAAGCTCCCAATGGATAAATTGGCAACTTTGGCAATCTCGTTTGTTGTGGTGTTGTAATATCCCTTTTCACAAAAAAGGGCATAGGCAACATCAAGTATTTTTGTTTTTGTTTGAATGCTTCGGGTTTGTTTTGGGATACGAACTTTATCAGCGTTCATTTTGCCTCACCTCTATTTTATTGTAAATCATATTTTAAGGATTTGTCAAAGGAATATGAGCAAAAACTTATATTTAGTTGACGATAGAAAAAGAAAAGAATATAATATGAGCAATTACTCACGTTATATTCTTTTCAGGAGGTTTCTATGATTTTTCTGTATACATGGCTTTTGGGAATTGTGGCAGGATTCATAGCTGTTCTTTGCAGCCCAGAGGGCATAACGATTGCAGCTGCGAGCGAAACACTGCTGTTTTATCAGCTAACGATTACAGTAACCCTGAGTGGGCTCATTGGGTTTATTGGCCATGTGTTTCGCTCGGATATGGTGGCGGAATCCATTGGTTGGGAAAAGGGAAGTCCCTTTCAAAAAGAGCTGGGCTTTGCCGAGCTCGGTTATGCAATCGCTGGCTTTCTGTGCTTGTTTTTTGGCAGAGAATTTTGGTTGGCAGTCATCGTATTAATATCACCGCTCTATTTACTTGCAGCGATGAATCACTTAAAAGAGCTTATTATCTGGAAGAACAAGGCACCCAATAACATATGGGCAATCTTGCCCGATATTTTATTGCCCACCACTTGGTTTCTACTGTTTCTGTTATCAAAATAATGGGTCTTGTCCTATTGAAGTTCAAAGAAAAAGAGCTAGGAACGTGCAGCTGTGTTAGAAAGCTCTGCATGCTCATGTTTTAAAAGCCATAATTTTTTATCGGTACCGCCAGCATAACCGGTTAGCTTACCCTTAGAACCAACAACGCGGTGGCAGGGAATAATAATGGAGATGGGGTTGTGCCCCACGGCTCCGCCAACGGCCTGGGAAGACATATGCGGTAAACTTCTGCGGGCAGCCATTTTTTCGGATATTTGACCATAGGTGATTACTTCGCCATAAGGAATTTCTAAGAGAATTTCCCAAACCTCCTTGCGGAATTCACTGCCGCTTGGCGCAAGGGGAAGCGATGCCGCAGAGGGGCATTCACCTGCAAAATAACGGTTTAACCAGTCTGTTACCGTGTGGAAAACAGCTAAATCCTGATTTTCTTCCATTGGCTGTGTTACCGTGCCGCCAAAGTATTTTTGTCCTTCAAACCATAAGCCTAAGAGATGCGTGCCGTCGCTCGCAAGCGTGATTGCGCCAAGGGGAGAGGGATACTGTGCGGAATAAAACATTTTGGTTCCTCCTAACTCACAAACAGTTCTATCAATTCTTTCGGGCATTTCTGTGTTTTAAAATGAGCGTTTAATAGCGAATTGGGATTTTAGATTCATTGATTTCAATGTGGCTATCGTAACCATTGTCCTGTAAATAGCGTTGCAGGCCAGCCGTTGCAAGAGAATTTTCTACCATTGGGGCTACCGTAATTTTTTTAATCACACCGTTTTTGCGGAAAGGCACGTCGCAATGTGGGGTTACCACTCCTTGCCGAACGGTATAGGCAATTTTAAGCGAACCGCCCGGTATTTCCGTTTGCCGTTCTGGCATTCGTAGAACAAAACGATATTCTTTTTCGCTGGAAAAGGAAGCATCTTTAAAAAACAATCGGAAGTTTTCAAGGTAAGAGACTAACTCTGCGTATTTTTCTTGAATTATCAGTTCCTGTTCCTCTGAATCTGCGATGCTCTCAAGCGCAAGGTGCAGAGATTCATCCGTAACCTGTATGGCTTTTTTCAAAGTGTCAATTTTCTCTTTATTGCTGTAAATTACGGGGCCGTAAAATAGCTTGCTGTTATGTTGGGTCATACTTGAAAGAGAGCCCACGATGTCGTTTACTGATATACCAAGGTTATAGCCTTGGTATTTGTTGCCTTTTACATAATAGTTCCACATGTTGAGCAGGTCTGGGTCGGTGGAAGCACAAAAAACAAAATGTCGCATCGTTAGCAGCTTTGTTCCGCCATGCCCAAGGGATGGGTTCTCGACCACTAATTCTTGGAAATCGTACTTGTCGTTTATAAAGCCCTGAATCAGTTCGCTAAGGCCAGTATGGTAAAGGGATGAGCGAATCTCTTCGAATGCGGCTTCCAATGGAATATGAATGTGGTTGTATTCAGAGCGGTCATTAAGAAACTGGCAATCGGTAAAACGGATACTGGGTGAGGAAAGGATTGCGAGAAGACCTTCTGGGGAAGTATAGTGATAAACCGTTTTATTCCGATTTTTTGTTTCTTTTTCCGCCGTTGGGTGAAAGCAAAAGATTTTCGATGGTAAAATGGTATCTTCCAAAAGAAATCCCTCCTTCCAGAAAAGTCAATCGAGTAGTATTACTTTGATTATAGCAGGAGTGCGAATTTCTGTATACTTCCATTTTGCAAATTTTATAGTGCATTTTAATTGTTCCAAAAGAAGTTAAAACGTTGGAATAGAATGGAGTTTATATATTGTTTTTCTTTATGACATAAAAAGAAACAAGTTTCGCAAACTGTACGAGAGAGAGCGTAAAATTGCAAAGCCTTAGCAGAACGCCATCCACAAGAAGAATAAATCCCAGCATTAAAACAAAACATTGTAATGTTTTTAAATTCCCGTTTAAATGAACACGCAATTGTGATTTAATATCTTTAATCTATATTTCTATTTGAGGTGAAGAAGGGAGGCGCCCGAATGTCCCAAATAACAAAGCGAGCATTGGAGGATTCGCTCAAGCATCTTTTGCTACAAAAGCCGCTGAGCAAAATCACCGTGTCAGACATTGCAAAGGATTGCGGCATCAACCGAATGACCTTTTATTATCATTTTAAAGATATTTACGATTTAATTGAGTGGATTTGCGTAGAAGAAACGGCAAGGGCCATCAATGGCAAAAAAACATATGAAACGTGGCAACAGGGATTTTTACAAACTTTTCAACTGGTTCTTGCGAACAAGCCATTTATTACGAATGTATATCATTCCGTTAGCCGCGAAAAAATGGAAGACTATTTTTATGCGATTACGTACGATCTTCTGATTGGCGTAATTGAAGAAAAAGCAGCAGGAATGAATGTTTCGCAAGAGGATAAAGATTTTATTGCCAGCTTTTACAACTATGCCTTTGTCGGGCTGTTAATTCATTGGATTAAAAAAGACATGCGGGAAGACCCGCAGGTCATTATAGACCGCCTGAGCATCCTCATTCAAGGGGATGTAACGAGGGCATTGGAGAAATATCAAGGATAAAATTTATCAAAAATCTGAAAATGATAAAAAAATAGTCAGTTTTCGATTCATGATGGGATTCTTATCATTGCCCTCTTTTTGCTGATTGTGGAATCTGCGAAAAACTCTATACTGGTGATTGTAGTAAGAAATCAAACCATTATGGAGGTATTGCTATGTACTATTCAAAGGGTAATTATGAGTCGTTGGCACGCCCGGAAAAACCGCAGGGTGTAGAACGCAAATCTGCATATTTGATTGGTTCGGGTCTGGCATCCCTCGCCGCCGCCGCTTTTTTGGTTCGCGATGGACAGATGGACGGCAAGAGAGTGCACATTTTAGAAAAGGACCCCATTGCAGGCGGTGCTTGCGATGGATACGAATACGATAATACCGGGTTTGTCATCCGCGGTGGTCGTGAGATTGACAACCGCTACGAATGCTTGTGGGATTTATTCCATTCTGTCCCGTCGCTGGAGACGGAGGGCGCCAGTGTTTTGGATGAGTTTTATTGGCTCAATAAGCACGACCCCAACAGCTCGTTAACCCGTGCAACCGTAAACCGCGGGGAAGATGCCCACACAGACGGCAAGTTTACCTTATCCAATGAGGGCATGCAAGAGATTATGCGCCTCTTCTTTACTCCGGATGAAGCTCTGTATAACAAGCGTATTTCCGAGGTATTCAGCGATGAAGTTTTAAACTCGAATTTCTGGCTCTACTGGCGCACCATGTTTGCTTTTGAAAACTGGCACAGCGCACTCGAAATGAAGCTGTATATCAAGCGCTTCATTCACCACATTGGCGGCATGCCCGACTTTACTGCGGTGCGTTTTACAAAGTTCAACCAGTATGAATCTTTCATTTTGCCGTTAGTAAAATATTTGGAAGCAAACAATGTTCAGTTCCATTTTGACACAAAGGTAGAGAATATTCTGTTCGATACAAAAGCTGATAAAAAAGTGGCAACCCGTATTGATATTGTTCAGGATGGCCGTGAGGAGCACATTGACCTAACGGAAAACGACATGGTGTTCATCACCAATGGCGGCTGCGTTGAGAATTCTTCTATCGGCAACCAAGACACTCCCGCTTCCTTCAATAAGGAAATCAAAAAAGGCGGCGGCTGGGATATGTGGCGTAAGATTGCGGCACAAGACCCCTCCTTTGGTCACCCAGATAAATTCTGCTACGATGCAGAGCAAAGCAATTGGATGTCCGCCACAGTTACAACTCTTGATGACCGCATTCCCCCGTACATTCAGAAAATCTGCAAGCGCGACCCCTTTAGTGGCAAGGTAGTTACCGGCGGAATCGTAACCGCAAAGGATTCAAACTGGCTGCTTAGCTGGACCTTTAACCGCCAACCCCATTTCCGCAGCCAGCCCAAGGGTCAGCTCGTAGGTTGGGTATACGCCTTGTTTACAGATAAACCCGGCAACTTTGTGAAAAAGCCTATGCGTGATTGCACCGGCAAAGAAATTTGCATGGAATGGCTGTATCACATGGGTGTTCCCGAGAATGAAATTGAAGAAATGGCAGAAAAAAGCGCGAACACCGTGCCCTGCATGATGCCCTATATTACCGCTTTCTTTATGCCTCGTGAAGCAGGTGACCGCCCGAATGTAATTCCGGCTGGCAGTGTGAACTTTGCGTTCCTTGGTCAATTTGCAGAAACAACAAGGGATACCATTTTTACCATTGAATATTCTGTTCGTACCGCTATGGAGAGCGTTTACACCCTGCTCGGAATTGACCGTGGTGTGCCTGAGGTTTGGGGAAGCACCTACGATGTTCGTGATTTGCTCAATGCTACCGCAAAGCTGGGCGACGGCAAGAAGATTACGGAGATGGAGCTTGACCCCAAAATCAAAATGGTGCTCGGTGAGGTACTCAAAAAGATTGCAGGCTCCGATATAGAAAAACTGCTTAAAGAATATCAGTTAATTTAGTTTCTAAATAGCTTTAAAATGGAAACCCTCCCAAGACGAAAACTTTCGTTTCGGGAGGGTTTTATTTCTAATATCAATTTAGAATCGCGCAGTTTGGAGAATGTATCGTTCTAATAAGAAAGATAGGTTGGGTGTGTGCTTTTAAATAAACGCAACGAGGAGCTAATACTTTATATGGTTTTTTGTTTTAATGCCGAATCAAATTCTTCCTTACAGTAGCAAAATTGACATTGCTTGAAAGGACTTGCTGCGTATGGTACAATGTTCATATTGTATTTGCACTTGAGTATTTGTCGGCTTAATGATAGCGGAGACTAACTTTGCGATAGGTGCATCGCTTCGTTTCATTTTTTAGGTCATCCATCGGCTTTCTTACCTCGCGCTTGACCGCTTCTGTTTCTCAATATTTTCTTGCTCGTTATAAGTTTTAATTGTTTTAAAATATTCATCATCGAACGGAGCGGTCATTTGATGCGCCTTGGGATTGCCTGTTGGGCGACCCATCTTTTTTGTTCTCAAATTATCACATCACTTCGCGACCCCTTAATAACAATGCGTAAGGAGTCCGGAAGTCAAGGTAATGATTTATCATTTTATTAAAACGATAGGAGTATCATAATGTCACACGATGAACACTGCGGTTGTGGTTGCAGTCACGGCCATAACCATAAGCATTCCTGCGGGGCGGATGCCCCTGCCGCGCCGATTGAGGTGACGGAAAATCAAAAGAACTTTCTCCATGAACTTGCTCACAGGCATTTTCTGCCGGTAGCCCGGTTCACGATTAAGGATAGCTGGGAGGAAGATTTTGTCTCTACCGCTTTGGCTCCGGTTTTTCTAAACGCAGCAACGGACGATATGAATTCAGTCAAAGAGGCAGGCACTTTCTTACAGACGCTGGAAGACTTAGGTCTTATCACTCTGGACTACGACATTCCATTGAGCGGATATAGTTATGAGGAGTACAAGACAAGTACGCTCTACGATTATTTTTGCAAAACAGTGGCAGAAGGGGCTACCAGACCTAACTTTTTGGGTAATACCCCAGTGCTTGAGCTTGGCAGCATAGCCCTGACCGAAGAAGGGGAGCTGATTGCTGGCGCACACTGTGGCCACAGCCACCACCACCACGAGTAGAAAGATGGAAACATCGCATGGCTAGAAAGCAAAAATCTCTATCTCTATTTGGGTTTTGCTAACAGGTTTTATTCTTTCACGGCCCGTGGGTACTCCGCAAAGTTTATCACACATAATTACATGCAAAAAGCAGCCCCGAGAGGGCTGCTTTTGTTAATGTAATAGATTAAATTGTTTAAAAAGAATCATTTTTTCTTCGTAGTAAATCGATTAGTTAAAGCGTTACATAAATTCACAATGGTTTCTATACCGAATTCTTTCTAAATTTTACTCGGTTCTTACAATGCCCGGAATATCGGGGCTTCCAGAAAATTTATCTGTGTTATGAAAGAAGTTATTTCAATAGCTGCTCCGGTGATTTGGAAAATTCAGCACGTGCATGCAAATGCTTTAAAGTTATAGAAACAACAACGAAACTTTTAAGCTATCCATAATTTTTCAAATATTTTGTTTCTACTTACTTATTATTTTACAAACGCCTGAAAAACATCAGCATACTTTGTGGGATTAAACTCGATAATTTCATAATTTGCAATTTGATTTTTATGGAATGGGTCCTCTGAAATAATCTCTTTCATTTCGGTTTCGTCTTTTGCGTTAAATACAATAATACCGCCGACACGTGGATTTTTTCTGCCGGAGCAGATGAATTTGCCCGCATCATAATATTTATTTAAAAAAGCAATGTGCTCTTCAAGATGTTTTTCCACTTCCACTAACGATTTTATATAGGTCAAATTTGCAATATACATTTTTCTTCTCTCCTAAGATCAATTCTATCATTATCATAACTTCTAGGATGCTTTTTGTATATAAAGTTATATCAAATTTAGCAATAAATTGAGAAAAGACTGGTTTCTTATGTAAGAGCAATATAGATCGCAATATCACAATTTTCCACATCATTGCTGAAATATTCCTCAAAATCACCTGTGAAGCTACGATTGAGATCCATGCTCCATATTTCATTCCATGCCTCTGCAACCGCATTCTTTATGTGACCATGTACAGAGAATTTGGCATAAGTTCCTGAGCGTATTCTCTTCGTTGTAAGCTCTGGATTTTCTGCTTTAGTGACCTCGTTTCCCACGGTTACACAATAGCTGTCAGCATTATAATCGGAATAGAGGCCGATAGCGTAAGGGTTTGCCTTGTTTTTAATCGTGGCACTTATTCCACTTTGAAAGAGCTTCTCCCACAGGTCGCCGATAATATTACCCATATTAGGGTCACTGTTCCCAGTAGTCGCGCTAACGCCTACCAATATTTTCTCAGCTAGGGTTACAAGTTCATAATTCATGAAAGAGCCTCCTTGGTTTTAATAAATTCATTATACCAAGGTTTATATGACAATAAGCATGTCATGTTATGAACCGTATACCAATGTTCTTTCGAAACGATTTCAACTAGCAGAAATATAACTTTTTTTAAAACTTTCCCATTTGTCAGTAGAGAGTAAGAAATTCAAGATCTCGTTTATAAGCAGTCTTAAATTGCATTACTTTTTTGCCGAGAAGAATAGCACGGTGCCTGATATGTAGGTTTCTATACCACGAAACCCCGCCGCTTCAAAAATCCGGCACAGCTCCTGCTCGCTGTAAACCTTGACATCGCCGGACTTGGAAAACGGAAAAACCACGGTGTTGGCAAGCAACCGTATCACAGGGGTAAAAAACGGCTCAGCCATGCAAATAACTCCGTTTTTCTTTAGAACCCGAATACATTCAGATGCAAAGGCATGGGGGGTCTCAAAATGATGAAATGCACAGGATACCGTAATAACATCCATGCTTTCGTTTTCAAAGGGTAGGGGGGCACAGGTGCTTACCGCAAACGTGCATTTTGGATGGCGCCCTCTGGCGGCGGCAATCATCTTTTCTGACAAATCTATGCCAAACCCATGGATGCTTGCTTTCTTAGAAAGCGCCCCCAACAGCGTTCCATTGCCGCAGGCCACATCCAGAACGCTATCCCCATTACGGAGGATGACCTGCCTGATTAGCTCCGATTTATGGGGTTTGGTGTAATACCCCTCAGGTGAGGTGTCATACTCTGCCGCCATTTGGTCATATGTCTTTTTAGAACGCTCGGTTCGTTTTCCCATACTCACATCTCCTGCCAATCGGATTCGTTTTGAAGGTACATTGCCGGGACGGCTTTTGTGAGCCACACTCCGTTTACTGAGCGGTAAAATCTGAATCCGTTACGGTACATAGCGCCGCTTAGGACACAAAAAATAACAGGGTTACCATGCCTAGACCCAACCTTATGTGCGGTAGCTTTGTCCGCAGACAGGTGGACGTACAAGCGAGATTTGGGAATGAGCCCCTGCACCTCAATAGACTGTGTGTACTTTTCGCCCGTGCCGTGCCAAAGAAATTGCGGAGGTGCTATCTCCTCCAATTCAACATCCACAGGGATAGAATGCCCCTGATTAGCCCGGATGAGCGTCTGATCTTCATTGAAGGAATAACGTTGCTTGTCATCCATTCTTACAATTTGCTCAAGTGTTGCGGCATCCAATGGGTATCTCGTATTAACACCGGCAATCAGCTCTTTCGTATTGGCCCATCCATGCTCATCAAGTGTAATCCCGATGATTTGGGGTTTGTGCCGCAATATCAAACTGATAAATCGGCTCGTGTCAATTAAGCTCATAATACCCTCACTCAAAAAAGAAAGACGAAACCCTACCATTATTCTCAAACCGTAGTCAGTCTTTAAACTACTTTTATTATAACGAAAAACCTCTGACTCCACAATAATATTATAAAGCCAACAACAATAGTTCATTTTTATGCGCTACCCATTCCGGTTTGTATAATGCTATTATAAACCCATTATTCTCACTTACAACATATCCGCTTTTAATGATAAGGTAGCTTCCTATTGGCAAATCCAATGAGAAGCAAATCATTGAAATCGTCTGATTGAATTTAAATTTTAGGATAACCGGAATTTGCAGTTTCCCCTTTCCCTTGAACTGATTGCGAAGGAAAAGAGGACTCGTGCGATACTTATAATTTTCTTCTGTTATCTTGTTGTCTCCTTAAAATAGAAAACATCCTTTCACTTTACCTGCTAAGACAAGTGAAAGTTTCCCTCGAGAAGTCAAATATTTAAAAACGTTTGAAAACTACATAGCATTGGACTTGGCCGCTTAAAGACCCTTTCAAAGTCGTGAAAAAAACAATTGCATAAGAAATGGGCAAGTCCTATAAGGACTTGCCCATGGTCGGAGTGACAGGGTTCGAACCTGCGGCCTGATGGTCCCAAACCACCCGCGCTACCAACTGCGCCACACCCCGATATTCAGTTTTATACTATTTTCGCGCCAGTTTCCAAACCACCCGCGTATACCATTGTATGTTTCTGCTTTGATTTTGGCGAAAGCGGTAAAAACACTTGCTTGGAAATTATAGCGGAAAAATTGGAATTCGTCAAGTTGTTCGACAAAACACTTTAGAAAATTAGTAACATAAATAAAAAATTATAATCGGAAGTGTTTTTATAAAGTATTTTTTTTATTTCTTTAGTAAAGCGCTAAATTTTTTTGAGTTCATGACGAAATTACTAAATGAGGTCTTATTTTCTTATATCCTTTTGTCGACTTATTATGTAAAGCCAATAAATTAGGATACGAAAAAACAGATTTACATATGGAGTTTTTACCCCAAACATAGGTTAAGGGAGCTGGTTTAAAATGAAAAGTATCCGTTTCAGAATCGCCTCAATTTTATTAACTGTGATTGTCTTTTTGAGTGTTTCTTTTGGCGTTGTCAGTTCTTTTGTAATCAAATCTGGGGCAGACGAGGTTTTTTGGATTGTTATTTTAACTTTGGTCTACTGTCTCGTTGGTGTTGTAGTATCCTTTTGGATCGGGGGTAAAATCGCAAAGCCAATCTCCACTTGTGCGGATCGTTTGTATGCCCTTTCGGAGGGAGATCTCAATTCACCCGTACCAAAAATTAGTGCAAGAGATGAAACAGGCCGCTTAGCAGATGCAACAGATGTGATTGTTACAAACCTGCGTGCTATTATTTTAGATTTAAATTCTCTTCTGGAAGCTCTTTCACACTCGAATTTTAATGTAAAATCACAATCAAGGGATGCGTACCGTGGTGATTTTCAACCGTTGTGCGACCATTTTGAAAGGATTGTATTTTCTTTAAATGATACCTTTGGCCAAATTAGTCATTCTGCCACAATGGTATCCAACGAATCGGAACAGGTGTCTTATGGTGCACAGAATCTGGCGCAGGGAGCTTCCGAGCAAACTGCTTCCATTGAAGAGTTGGCGGCGGCAATACACCATTTGTCTGACAAGGTAAAAGAAAATGCCCTCAACGCAGTTCAGGCTGGTGAATGGGCTTCACAAACCATGGATGAAGTGGGCTTGTGTAACGATAAAATGCAGGGTATGGTTAAGGCCATGAAGCGCATCGATCAAACCTCCTCCCAGATTAGCAATATTGTAAAGGCAATTGAAGACATTGCGTTCCAAACAAACATATTGGCTTTGAATGCAGCTGTTGAGGCCTCTCGTGCAGGGGAAGCCGGAAAAGGCTTTGCCGTTGTAGCAGATGAAGTTCGTAACTTAGCATCCAAAAGTGCGGAATCTGCAAAGAGTACCTCTGCACTGATTACCGATTCTCTCAGCGCGGTCTCCGAAGGCTCCCGCATGGTAGACGCTGCACTCGATGCACTGCAGGCGGTAACAAAGAGCATGGCAGAAACACAGCGTGAGCACCGTGAAATTGCAGAGGTTACCGAAGAGCAGTCTACCGCGGTTGACCACCTTACAACGGTAATGGATCAAATCTCTGCGGTGGTACAGACAAACTCGGCTACGGCGGAAGAAAGTGCGGCGGCAAGCGAGGAGCTTTCTGGCCAGGCACAAATGATGAAATCACTGGTGTCCCAATTCCAGCTTCGCCAATCTTCCGCTTCGGCCAGGAATACCAGAACATAAATCTGCCTAAGATAATAATACATTTAAGCGGAGCGGGGGTTTCTCGCCCCGCTTTCTTTTGAGTGTTTTTATTACCGCTCATTTTATAATTTGATTTATAAACACCAATGAAAGAATAATGCCAGAGCCTCGAAAAAAGTAAAACCGGGTTTATTACGGCATATTTTTATTACTGAGTGCATTCTTTGCATTGTGTCGAAAAAGGTGTTATTATAAGGGAAAAATTGCCATGCATCCGGCTTGTCGGAGAGCCGGCGTCATTTTATCACCGGAGGGATTTTCATGAAGTACTTAATTGTTGGCACAGGAGGAACAGGCGGGGCCATAGGTGGCTTCCTTGCCGCAAGTGGGAAGGATGTCTCTTTTATTGCAAGGGGCAGCCATTTGCAGGCTATTCGTGAAAATGGCTTGGTTGTTGAGTCGGAGCTGCGCGGCAGATTGCATATTGAAAATGCGCAGGCGTTTGATATGGAAAGCTACGAAGGCAGACCAGATGTTATTTTTGTCTGTGTAAAAGGGTTTTCAATGGAAGATGTATATCCGTTCCTGCGCCGTATAGCTCGGGAAGATACCATGATTATTCCGATTTTAAATGTATATGGCACAGGGGGGAAAATGGCGGTTCGAATGCCCGGCCTTACAGTGGCAGACGGCTGTGTTTATATTATCTCGTATCAATCTGCATCAGGTGAAATTACGCAGAAAGGCCCTCTGTTTCGAGTGGTATACGGTAATCGGGATACGAGTTGCCCGCCCATTTTTTACGAGATAGAAAAAGACCTGCGTGAGAGCGGAATCGATGTAATTGTTTCAACCAATATCATTCGAGATGCGTTTCAAAAGTTTTCCTGCGTTTCGCCGATGGCGGCAGCAGGTGTATTCTTCCAAAATACGATGGGAGAGATTCGCAGCAATCCCAGAAAAAGAGAAGTGTTTGCCAGCCTTGTCGGTGAAATTGGGCAGTTGGCACAGGCAATGGGTATTCCTTTTTCGACGGATGTAGTACAGGAAAATTTAGAGATACTCGACAATACCGCACCGGACAGTACAACCTCCATGCAAAGAGATTTACTTAAAGGCGGCCCATCTGAAATGAACGAGCTGCTGTTTGAAGTGGTGCGTTTGGGGAAACGCTATCAGGTAGAATTGCCAACCTACGAGATGATTGCACGCAGTAAAGGGTATTCCGAAGCATTTGAACCCATGTGGCTGGGGAACCTGCAATTACGCAACCGTTTGGTGCGTTCCGCAACGCGTGACGGCGTTGAAAACGAAGACGGAACCGTGAGTGGGCGCCAGCTTGAAATTATGCACACGCTCGCTTCTCACGAGGTAGGCATGATTATCAGCGGCCATTTTTATATTCACCCACAGGGACAAGCCTCTGCCTCTCAAAACGGCATCTACGATGGTCGCTTTCTGCCCGGTATACGGCGGATGGTGGAGGCTGTTCACGCGGAAGAGGGCTGTATTATCGCTCAGATTAACCATGCTGGCGGCAATGCGGATGTAGAAGTGCCGGTTGCGCCGTCGGAACGGGTGTACTCCAAAGGGCGCCTTGCCCGCGAGTTGACACACGAAGAAATGAATGAAATTTGTGAGTGTTTTGCAGAGGGAGCTTCCCGTGCTTATCAGGCGGGGTTTGACGGAGTGCAGATTCACATGGCGCACGATTATCTTCTCAGCGAGTTTTTAACGCCGATGATGAATCTGCGAACCGACGAATACGGCGGCTCGGCGGAAAATCGGTTCCGTTTTTGCGGCGAGATTATCGAGGCGGTACGGCGAGCTACCTCGGAATCCTTTCCAATCCTTGTAAAGGTAAACAGTAACGTGCAGGCAAATGACCACCAGTATGAAGAAGATTTGCTATATTATCTAAAGCAAATGGAAGCACTTGGTGTTGCCGCGGTGGAACTATCTGGCTGTGATTTTACGAAAAAAACAGCAAGCCAACGGACATACTATTTGGAAAGAGCGGCGCGAATGCAGAAAGAAACGGAAATGCCGCTGATTTTGGTTGGTGGGGTACGTTCCCTGCAAGACATCGCCAAGGTGTTGGATTCCGGAATTCGTATGGTGGCACTTAGTCGGCCGCTTATTTGCCAAGGGGATTTAATTTCACGTTTACTTTCCGGCGAACGGGCGCGCTGTACGGGCTGCAACCAATGCTTTACTCTGCCGCGGACCAGAGGGATTCGCTGCATGTTCCATGGAATGGGTGGTTAATATACCCGCTTGGAAAGGATAAAAAATGAACCGAAGACTTGATATTATGGAAAATGCGCCGGTCAGTAAGGCTCTGGCTTATTTGGGCTTGCCTACTATTATTGGGCTTTCCGTAACAGGTTTTTATCAGTTAGCCGTCAGCTTTTTTGTAGCGCAAATGGGTACGCAGGCCATGGGCGCAATCTCCATTGTGTACCCGTTAATACTAATTATGCCGGGGATTGGTTTGCTGTTTGGAAATGGTGGAGCGGCTTATATGGCGGAGCTTCTCGGTGCAGGAGAAAAGGAGCGGGCAGAAACGGTACTTGCCTCCACTGCCTTTTACTGTATTTTGTTGAGTGTGCTTACACAGCTATTGCTGCCGTTCATGCCCAGTTTGCTAGTATTTATGGGTGCCTCGGCATCCGTTCTGCCGCTTGCTGTGCAGTATGGTCAAATACTGGTCATTTCTTTTCTGTTTCATATTCCATCGGTCTGCATGAATAACTTAGTGCGGGCTGAGGGAAATGCCTCCCTTAGCATGATTTCACAATCTACCGGCGCGGTGCTGAACGTGGCGCTTACGCCTTTATTTTTGTTCTACTTTGATTGGGGAATCCGAGGGGCGGCAGCATCGGCCGCAGTGGCGCAGTTTGTAGCATTCTGCATTTTGGCACAGTATTATTTGCGTGGTAAAAGCTATTT
This sequence comes from Clostridium sp., assembly GCF_032576335.1. GTDB lineage: Bacteria > Bacillota > Clostridia > Oscillospirales > Acutalibacteraceae > Faecalispora. The sequence continues at coordinate 322,580 of NZ_JAWFXC010000001.1, read as the reverse complement.
AAAGCTTGATTTTCGCAAGGTTCGTTTTCAGTGGTGGATATTAGAGCCAGTATTAAAAATTGGAGTACCGCTGTTGTGTATCAGCTTATTCCAGAGCATATCTATGACGGCAGCCAATATTGCCGCTGCCCCGCATGGAGATGCGGTAGTAGCAGGGCTTGGCATTGCCAACCGCGTGATTGGAATGACAACGCTTGCGGTAACCGGCTTTTCAAGAGGCTACCAAACCTTTATCTCTTATTGCTATGGTGCCGGTCAGCCAGAGCGGATTCGCTTGGCCACCAAAACGGCATACCTATGGGGTATGCTGGGCGGTTTGGGAATCTCAGCCATACAAATTGGGTTTGCAGGCAGTATTGTATCTGCCTTTTCAGACGATGCAAAGGTAATTTCGATTGGCATACAGGCATTAATCGCGGGAAGCTTGCTGTTTTTCACGTATGGCTACCAGTCGATGGCAACCGTGTATTTACTTTGCATTCGTTATAGTAAAGCGGGGTTCGTGTTTAGCATTCTGCGGCAGGGGCTGGCATATCTTCCTCTTCTGCTTGTATTTGACCGCTTGTTTGCGGTTACGGGAATACTGTATACACAGGCCGTGGCAGATCTGGTAACCACAGGACTGCTGGTGCTGTTCCTCACGATTACCAAACGCAGCCGTAAAACAGCATTGGACATGGCATTTGAAAAATCAGATAAATAAAAAAGCCCCGCTTCGGTTTCCTTTAAAAAGAGGAAAGAAAAGCGGGACTTTTCATATATGCGGCTTCTTTTAGAGAAGCACAGTTTCTAGAAATAAAATAGGTTTACCCACGGCTGAAGTCAGTTAGCTCCAAGCCTTCGTTGCGTTCGAGCGCCCAACGGATATTCCATTCGCTGGTGAACAACAGCAGGTGGTGACCCTTGAGGTCCTGAATCTTCTTTGTATCGGAGGTAACCGTAATCTTTTTGGGGTCGATTTCATCGTTTGAAATCCAGCGGATGTACTGGTACGGCAGCGCCTCCAGCCGAATATCAACATTGTATTCGTGCTTTAAACGGTATTCCAGCACCTCAAATTGCAGAACGCCCACAACACCAACGATGACCTCTTCCATGCCAGATTCCAGCTCTTGGAAAATCTGAATCGCGCCTTCCTGTGCAATTTGCGACATACCCTTTACAAATTGCTTGCGCTTCATGGTGTCCATTTGGCGCACACGTGCAAAATGCTCTGGCGCAAAGGTTGGGATTCCCTCAAAGAGGATTTTTTTGCCGGGTGAACACAGGGTATCACCAATGGAGAAAATACCTGGGTCGAACACACCAATGATGTCTCCGGCGTAAGCTTCCTCAATGATTTCGCGCTCCTGCGCCATAATCTGCTGCGGCTGCGACAGCTTAATTTTCTTACCCTCTTGCTGGTGCAAAACTTCCATGTTCTTTTCAAACTTACCGGAGCAAATTCGCATAAATGCGATGCGGTCACGGTGAGCCTTGTTCATGTTGGCCTGTATTTTAAATACAAAGGCAGAAAAATCGGAATCGAATGGGTCTACCTCGCCCTCAATGGTCTTGCGGGGTAGGGGGGAGCTTGTCATGCGCAAGAATTCCTCCAAGAACGGCTCAACACCAAAGTTTGTGAGAGCAGAACCAAAGAATACGGGGGAGAGACGCCCGTGGCGAACGGCATCCATATCAAACTCATAGCCTGCTCCATCTAGCAGCTCAATATCGTCGCAGAGCTGTTCGTGCAGGTACGGGCCTATTAGAGTTTTCAGGTTGGGGTCATCCAAACCTGAAACGGTGGCTTCAGCTTCGTGCTTACCACTATCCCCTTTAAAGGAAATAATCTGATTGCTATTTCGGTCGTAAACACCCTTAAAGTCTTTACCACAACCAATCGGCCAGTTCATGGGGTAGGTCTTAATGCCGAGCTCCAGCTCGATTTCTTCTAGCAGGTCAAAAGGATTGCGCGCTTCACGGTCCATCTTATTAATAAAGGTGAAGATGGGGATGTCACGCAGCAGGCAAACCTTAAATAGCTTTCTGGTTTGCGCTTCCACACCCTTTGAAGCATCAATTACCATTACAGCGGAATCCGCCGCCATCAGCGTACGGTACGTATCCTCTGAGAAGTCTTGGTGCCCGGGGGTGTCCAAAATATTAATGCAGTAGCCTTCATATTGAAATTGCAGAACGGAGGAGGTAACAGAAATTCCTCTCTGCTTCTCGATTTCCATCCAGTCAGAAACTGCATGGCGGGAGTTCTTTTTCCCCTTAACCGAGCCAGCCAGAGCAATGGCTCCGCCGTACAGCAGAAATTTTTCGGTCAGCGTTGTTTTACCTGCGTCAGGATGCGAAATAATCGCAAAGGTTCTGCGCTTTTGAATCAAAGATCGATAGTCACTCAAGTTAGGTTCCTCCGTCTATCCAGTAGTATCGAAAACACTTTGACAGTATACCACGAGCCGTGCTAAATTTCAATTTATCCGATACAGAAAAGGAAAAAATATGGTAAGATATAGGCAAAGCGGTTACACTGCCACTGCCGTGCGGAACGGCACAAAGCTATTCTGCCCGCATTTCGGGATTGTAAGCCCTGTTTTGCGTGTAAAATGAACGATAAAGGAGAGGATTTTTTATGGAGCTGAACGATTGGAAAAACCTGCTGAAAAGCAGCCGTAGTACACGCGGGTACGACGAAAGCCGTAAGGTTCGCCGCGAGGAACTAGAGCAGCTGGTGGATTGCGCACGTTTTACACCCTCTACCATGAACATGCAGCCCTTGCGTTACCGTTTGGTGCATGAACCAGAGGAACTGCAAAAATTACAGCCGCTCACCAAATGGGCGGGTGCCCTCAAGGGAATGCACCTGCCAAAGGAAGGGCATTGCCCACAAGCATTTGTCGTAATCTGCCACGATACCAACATAGCAGCGGCAGGCCCTGGTTTTGCGCGGGACGTAGGCATCGTAAGCCAAACAATAATGCTTACCGCAAACGTGATGGGGCTAGGTGGTTGTATTCTGGGAGCTTTTTCTGCCGAAGCGGTGCAGAAAGCGCTTAATTTGGAAGAGCACCTGATCCCCATGGCGATGGTTGCCGTTGGCAAGCCAGATGAAACCATTATGCTTACCGAGGTGGAGAGCGGAGAGAGCGTTGTTTACTACCGCGATGAGAACGGAGTGCATTATGTTCCAAAGCGTAAGCTGGAGGATGTGCTTATTTAATTCTAAATGAAATATAATAAAAACGGCTTCTTTTCATGTAGAAAGGAGGCCGTTATTTTTTTATGTGATGTGTAACTCTACGGAGCGTTGATTGTGCTGCTGGATGTGGCGGGTTACAATATTCTTGTGCCTAGCAGTTGATGTATTAACCTGCTGTAAATGCATAATGCAAGTGAAAGGAGAGAGAAAGATGAACGATGCAGCGAAAAAGGCTTTGAAGAATCAATATAAAAACAGCAAGCAGGTGGGCGGCGTGTACCGTATTTGCTGTGTTCCATCCGGCGAATGCTGGGTGCGTTGCAGCGCAGATTTAAAAGGGGTAAAAAACCGTTTTGCATTTTATTGCTCAACAAACCAGTCCCCAGAACCAGCAATGGCACAGGTATGGAAACAATATGGTGCAAGTAAGTTTTCTTTTGAAGTTTTGGAAGAGCTGGAAAAAACAGAAACGCAAACATCACAGGAGTTTGCTATAGATATAGCCGCACTGCTGGAGCTTTGGAACGAAAAGCAGTGCGAGGGGGATCACAATGGAGCAGAATAAAAAAATTGCCCGATTTTTAAGTCCGGAGGGTAAAATCACACAACTACCGCAGAAGCAGAGTGTTCGGTTAGCTCTGCTAAGTTATTTATCACAGCAGTTTGAAGAGAACCGCTTTTACACCGAGCAGGAGGTTAATGCCTTGTGTGAGGAATGGCACACCTTTGGTGATTACTTTTTGCTTCGGCGTGAGCTGATTGACCAGCACTTTTTGTGCCGCAAAGCGGACGGCTCTCTTTATTGGAAAGTGAAAGAAGAAGCCGAGCCAGACCCTGTGGTAACCTAATATGAAAAATCAATACAAAAACCTCTCTTTGCCCCCCAAAACGGCCATAAACCGTTCGTTGGCAAAGAGAGGTTTTCTATTTGAATATAAGAAATTAAAAATCTTTTAATGGTGCTCGGCTGAATTCCATGGATGAGATTGGTGTAATATAACCACAGTGGTTCCCGCGCATATTGTTTGCGCAAGTTTCACCTCTAAGTTCGCAATTTTATACTTTCTTTTAACCACTTCTAAAATGCGTTTAACTTAAACTTAACATTGCGGGATTAAGATAAGAGCATGTAAATAAGAAATTGAGAATTTCAGGAGGAAATGAGAATATGAAAAAACAGATGATGGCATTGGTTGCAATGCTTTTGGTGGGGGCTACTGCGGCAACTGGTTGCTCTTCCACAGTTGAGGGGAAAAGCGACACACCTTCCTCGGCAGTGCCCTCTCAATCCGTAGCATCTACCGCGGCGTTGAGTGGCAAATTAACGTTAAATGGTTCTACCTCCATGGCGAAGGTTTGCCAGGCGCTTGGCGAAGGGTTTATGGAAAAATACCCGCAGGTAACGGTAGAAAAGGGTGGTACGGGCTCTGGTGATGCGGTAAAGGCGGTCAATAACGGAACGGCATTGATTGGTGACCTTTCCCGTAATTTAAAGGATGAGGAAAAACCGGCTGAATTTGAAATCAACGAAATTGCAATTGATGGCATCGCCATTGCAGTGAGCCCCAAGAATAAGGTTGACGGTCTTACCAGTGAGCAGGTGGCGAAGATTTACACCGGCGAATATACCAACTGGAAGCAGGTTGGCGGGGAAGACAAAAAAATTACCGTAATCGGCCGTGAGGCTACCTCCGGCACACGCGATGGCTTTGAGTCCATTTTTAAAGTGAAAGAGAAAACCAAGCTTTCCGCCGAGCTTTCTTCCACGGGAGAGGTAGTCTCCAAAGTAAGCAGTGATTCCGCGGCAATTGGCTATGTATCGCTCGATTCCGTAAACTCCTCTGTAAAAGCGTTAAAAATAGATGGAGTAGAGGCCAGCGAGGCAACGGTTGCAAATGGTACTTATAAAGTACAAAGACCGTTTATTGAGATCTATAAAAAGGGCAGCGATAACGAGCTGATAAAAGCATGGTTTGCGTTTATCAAATCGGATGATGGTAAGAAAATTATAAAAGAAGCCGGATTAGTAACAAAAGGCTGAACCTAATAAAAAAGCTTACCCGGTGTATCGAAATGATACACCGGGGCGCTTTGGTATTCGGTGAAGGAGGGCATAAATGGAACACACGATGGACGGCCAAAAGGGCCGAGAACGAGAAAAAAAGAGGAATGCGGTATACCGTTTGGTAGCGGCTGCACTGGGTGCGGCAAGCATACTATCTTTTTTACTCCCTTACATTACATTTGTTTTTCGTGGATTAAATTACACCGTGAGCGGTGTTCAGCTTGCGTTTATCAAAGGCTTTTGGGTTATTGGCCCACAGCAAAGCGGCCTTGTTACCATACCCCTTGCCGTGCGCGCCAGTATTCTGCTGGGGCTGCTTTGTGCTGCCGGTGGGTTTCTATTGATGGTGTTAAGGAGAAAGCCAGTGATAGCGGGGTTGTTATTCTTGCTTTCCGGCATTTCACCGCTGCTGGTGATGGCAGCCTCCGGGGCTATTCAAACTGCCGTGACGCAGCTTAATATCAGCCAAGTGGAAATTCGTTTTTTATGGCCGTTTGTATGTACATTACTGGGTGGATTGATTGCCTCGGTGTTGGCATTGCGTACACAGGGGGTGGAGCGGCTTGCGGAATCGGTATTTCAGGTGTTTGCCTGTGTCTCCATCGGTTCAGTTATCTTGCTTACCATTTATATTGTTTCTGCCGGTTTGCCTGCAATCTCAAAAATCGGGTTGGTTTCTTTCCTGTTTGGAGAAAGCTGGAGGCCGGGAGCTGATGTGTTTGGGATTCTACCGATGATTCTATCTTCCATTGCTGGTACAATTGGTGCCATTATCATTGGTGTTCCGGTTGGGATTTTAACGGCAGTGTTCTTGTCTGAAACAGCAAATCCGCGCCTAGCCATGCTGGTGCGCCCCGCTGTGGAGCTGCTTGCCGGTATCCCATCTGTTATTTATGGTTTTTTTGGAATGCTCGTGATTGTTCCTGCCATTCGTGGAGTGTTCCCAGAACACACCATCGGCGACAGCCTCCTTGCGGTTATTTTAATATTGTCAGTCATGATTTTGCCTACCATTGTCAGCGTAACAGAAACCTCTCTACGAGCTGTACCAAGCACATTCCGTGAGGCTTCTTTGGCACTGGGAGCCACCCAAACGGAAACCATTTTCAAGGTGACCCTGCCCGCTGCAAAATCAGGTATTCTAGCTGGGGTGATTCTTGGTGTAGGACGTGCCATCGGTGAAACCATGGCAGTGATTATGGTGGCGGGTAACGTGGCAAATATGCCGTCGCTGCTCGGCACCGTTCGTCTGCTCACAACGGGCATTGCGATGGAGATGTCGTACGCCTCTGGTCTGCACCGTGAAGCATTGTTTGCAATTGGACTGGTACTGTTTGTGTTTATTATGATTGTAAATCTGATGTTCAACTATATTTCAAAGAAGGGAGTGCAGATTCATGCCGAATAAATCCGGAGTGTTAGAACCGAGCGCTTCCAATTCCAATCTTGCAGTGCAAGGGAAATCCCTTTACAACCGCAGAGCAAAGCCAATGGACGTATTTTTAAAGCTGTTGATTAACGGTGCAGCCTTTTTGTGTGTCGTGGTATTGGTGGGTATTTTGGGGTATATCTTGGTAAATGGCATCGGTTATATTAGCTGGCAGTTTCTATCTACTCCTTATTCCGAAACAAAAGCGGAGCTAAAGGGAATTCTGCCCATGATTATTAACACCATGTACATTGTGGTGATTACGTTGTTCATCGCAGCACCCATCGGTATTTGCACTGCGATTTACCTCACCCAGTATGCCAAACAGGGCAAGCTGGTAAAGGCGATACGCTTTACGACTGAAATACTCTCCGGTATCCCCTCCATTTTATTTGGATTGTTTGGTTATACCGTATTTTGCATTCTGTTCCGCCTTCAAATCTCAATTTTAGCGGGCTGCCTTACGATGACGCTCTGCATTCTGCCTACCATAGTGCGTACCACGGAGGAATCGCTTCTTTCGGTTCCCGCCACTTACAAAGAAGGCGCGTTTGCCTTGGGTGCAGGTAAGCTGCGCGTGGTTCTTGGCATTGTTCTGCCATGTGCAATGCCCGGTGTGCTTACTGCCGTTATTCTTGCCATGGGGCGCATTGTGGGGGAATCTGCCGCATTGCTGTTTACCTCTGGCCTTGCCTACCAAATGCCCAAGGGCTTTTTTCAGCAGATTTTCAGCAGTGGACGCACGCTAACGCTGCACCTGTACCAAACTGCTCGTGAAGCTACTACGCCCGATGCAATGAACATCGCCTTTGCAACCGCATCGGTTCTTCTCATTCTGGTATTTCTGCTCAATCGCTTGGCAGGCGCGCTTTCAAAAGCCCTGCGGAAAGGAACCGACTAACTTATGGAAACCAAAATATCCATTCAAAACTTGAATTTATTCTATAAGGATTTTCAGGCGCTCCACAATATTTCTCTGGATATTCCCGAAAGCCAGGTAACAGCGTTTATAGGGCCGTCCGGCTGTGGTAAATCCACCTGCCTAAAAACACTCAATCGCATGAACGATATGGTGCCCGGCTGCCGAATTGAGGGCAAAATCACCATAGACGGAGAAGATATTTACGACCCGAAAACGGATGTAAACCTTCTTCGCCGCCGTGCGGGCATGGTGTTCCAGAAGCCGAACCCGTTCCCGATGAGTATATACGATAACATTGCTTATGGTCCGCGTGTACACGGAATGAAAAGCAAAAGTCAGCTCGATGAAATAGTGGAACAATCACTTCGAAGTGCTGCTCTGTGGGATGAAGTGAAAGACCGCCTGAAAAAATCGGCGCTTGGTATTTCCGGCGGGCAGCAGCAGCGCCTTTGTATTGCCCGTGCACTTGCGGTTGAGCCAGACATTCTGCTTATGGATGAGCCAACCAGTGCGCTTGACCCAATCTCCACGCAAAAAATTGAAGATTTACTCGATGAGCTACGCGGCCAATATACGGTGATTATCGTTACTCATAACATGCAGCAGGCCGCTCGTATTTCAGATAAAACGGCATTTTTTCTATTGGGTGAGGTTGTGGAATTTACAGAAACTAAGGTGATGTTCGAACAACCGAAAGACGAACGTACAGAGCGCTATATTACCGGTCGTTTCGGTTGATTTTTCCAGGCCTGTCTGATATCATCAAAGAGAGAACGCCGGCGGCCTGCGGCGGAAAGAGAGGAAACTATGGCTAGAAAAATGTTTGAGCGTGAGCTCGAAGAGCTTGCGCAAGAAATGATTTCAATGGGCAACGACGTGGACGGCCGCCTGCTCGAAACTATTGATGCTTTGCGTACGCTGAATTTAGATAAAGCTCGTGAGGTGGCAGAAAGCGACGAGGAGATTGATCGCCAAGAGCACCAAATTGAAAAAATGTGCCTGAACTTGATTGCATTGCAGCAGCCGATTGCCGGCGATTTACGTATGATTGCGGCTTGCCTGAAAATTTTAACAGACATGGAGCGTGTAGCAGACCAGTGCGCCGATATTTGTGAAATTGTTGCGGGCGGCGATTTTAACGGCAACAGCTTGGCGCTTTCACACGTGGTAAGCATGCTGGAGGAAGCACGGGGAATGTTCCGGCGCTCCATTGATGTGTTTATTTCGCACGATGTGGAAGAAGCAAAAGCAATCTGCCAGTATGATGATGTGGTAGATATGATGTTCTCCAAAATTATTTTAGAAATGTGCGACATCATCACCCAAAACCCGCGCAATGTGATGTGCGAGGTAGACCTTATTTTCATCACGAAATATATTGAACGCACGGCAGACCATGCCACCAATATTGCGGAATGGGTCATTTATATGGAGAATGGCGTTCACCCTGAGCTGAATGAAAAGATTTGAAGCAGATATAATTTACAATTGTTGCAAGTCGTCTTTCTATACGGATGTCGTAACATGAAATGAAAATGTTAAGTGCAATGACCGAGAGGAGCAATAAAAGAATGGCGTTGGTTTATATTGCCGATGATGAACCAAATATCCGCAAGCTGGTGGCGTTTGGACTAAAGGACGCCGGATACGAGACTGCAGAATTTGCAGACGGAACAACTCTGTTGGCAGCAGTGCGTCAAAAAAGACCCGACGCTGTGATATTAGACTGGATGATGCCGCCGCCGGACGGACTTGCCGTATGCCGAATTTTACGGGAAAGCCCAGAGGGGAAAAATCTGCCCATTTTAATGCTGACTGCTCGTAGCGAAGAATTTGACCGTGTTTTGGGTTTGGAAATTGGAGCAGATGATTATATTGTAAAGCCTTTCAGCGTAAAAGAACTTACTGCGCGTGTACGCGCGGTTCTGCGCCGCAGTGAGCGCGGTGCACAAGAGTTGGAAGCTGAGGTGCTAAAGAGTGGCGATTTGAGTGTAGACATCGCACGGCATACCGTGAGCAAAAACGGGGAACTGCGAGAGTTGACTGCAAAGGAGTTTGACCTGTTGGTCATGCTGATGAAGCACCGCGGTCGGGTTATGACGCGTGACACTTTGCTGGATAAGGTATGGGGTGTGGAGTACTACGGAGACACCCGTACCGTAGATGTTCATGTGCGATATCTTCGCCAAAAAATAGAGGAAGACCCCGAGGCGCCCTGCTTGGTGCAAACCGTGCGCGGTGTGGGCTATAAGTTTACGGAGCAGGAATAACCTGCAAAAGAGACGGACGGGGTATTTGCAATAGATAATTGTTTGGAGTGGCGGCGTGTAATAGTAAAAAACGCCGCTTCTCCAAATAATCAAATAGATGCAAAAAGCCCGGTAAATCCTTTGGAATCAGATTTACCGGGCAAGCTATTCTGTTTTTTGAGACTTATTATAAAACAGCGCCACTTTTTTGAGAAGCTTTGATAGGAGCACTCACCGGAATTTGAATCACACGGCTTACGGGCTTCCACACAGCCAGAGCAATGCCAAAATCAATCATGCTGTGCACAATGGTGCCTACGCCGACCATGAGCAGTACCGAGAATGCGAAGCCTTTATTGTAAAATCCGCTGTTTAGCATTCCGCCAAAATAGAACATGGTTACCACGAGTGCCTCGCAAATAGCATGAACCAAAGCCAGAACAAAGCTGAACAGTACACTGGAAGACGGCTTTAAAAGTACATTCGGGTACTTCTTTAAAATCAGGCAGCCAGCCGCCACAAAGCCAAGGTGGCTAAGTGCACGCAAGGCGACTACCGGCGGAAGCCCCGCAAAAAAGAAGCCAATACTGCTACCTAGTGTAACAGCAAAAGCTACTGGAGGAGAAATGAACATGGCAATAAAAATGGCAACATGGCTTGCGAGAGTAAAGCTCATGGGCTCAAGTACAATTTTGGGAGCAAACATGGGAATAACAATACCAACTGCACAAAGCAGAGCGGCAATTACCATGGTTACTATTTTTTGATTTGTCTGTTTCATCTCGTCACCTCAAGCATCACTTAAAAATAAGCGTTTAATTTTTTGTTTTTCAGTTGCTAATAGACTTTACATGTGTCTTGACAGCATTATAAAACAAAAAAGCAGAGGTGTCAAGACACCTCTGCGCAAATATTCTTTGGTAGATTAGATATCTCATTCACGTTGCTCTAACAAATAGCCTTTTTGGGTAAGTGCAGCAAGAGCTCGCTCCTGATCCTCCCGGCTGGTAAATGCGACGGTATGCAGGTGAATTCCTCCCGTTAAATCGGAAAGAGGCGCGGAGTGACTGTTACTCAAGCGTGCCAGAAAATCCGTAACGTCGTAACGTGAACCTATGCGGAGCTGGCCGCTGATTTGCCCGTAAACCGCATGTTCCACGGTTACATCCCATATTTTGCCACCGTTGTCTACTATGGTAGTAAGCTCATCTTCCATTTGGCTTCCATTGTGTTGGCAGGCAATAATCACGCGGTATTCGCCCTCCGGTAAGTCAGATTCCAATACATATCCGCGTGGGGTAGCGGCAATTTTCTCATTTGCGGCACGCAGCAAAGCAATGTCTCCCACGATGACTTGCCGGCTTACCTCAAACTGCCGGGCAATGGCACTGGCACTTACCGGATGGCGGCTTTGTTGCAATAATGCTAAGATTTTTTCACGTCGTTCGGCAGAGGTCATCGGTAATCGGCTTCCTTTCCGGTTTATTATTTATCCGGATACGCACTCCGGAAAACAGTTTTTATATAAATGCTTTACTCAAAAAGACTTACACTTCATTTTATCATCATAGCATATTTTCAGGAAAAGTGGTATTGTTTTCAATTGATATGGAGGGATTACAGGTGTTAAAGAAAAATCATGTTTTAAGGTCGTTTCGTAACGGTTCGGTAAAGCAGCGCCTAATGCTGATTAGCTCGATTATTCTTTGCGCCGGGTTTTGCCTCGCCTTTGCGCTCGTGGCAGTTCTGGTGCAAAAGCAATACCGCGAAGAATTTACGAAGAGACTTGACGCATCCCTCGCCATCATGGAAACACAAAGCAATGAGATCTGGGCAAATCCCCAAAAGTATACTCGTGAGGAAAGTAAACGGCTGGAATCTGTCGGACAGCAAATGCGCATTACAGTACTCGATTCCAAAGGCAACGTAGTGGGCGACAGTGAACAGCCAGGAGATGTAGATGACGATACCGTAAGGGGCAATCATCTCTCTCGACCAGAGATTATAGCGGCGGGAAAGGCCGGACGTGGTTACGACGTACGACTTTCCGCAAATCGCGGAGAGCGTTTTTATTATGCGGCAGTACGGCTTTCAGACCAAGGGTATTTGCGTGCGGCACTTTCCATGGCAGACTTAGACCGCGTTACCCAAAAGTTTTGGGCTGGTTCTCTCATCAGCCTGCTGTTAGGCCTCATTTTAATCTGTACGGTGACTTGGTTTATGGCAGACCGTTTTACCCTTCCTATTCGAAATCTAAGCAAGGTGGCGCGCCGAATTTCAGAGGGTGACCTCTCAGGGCGTATGAAAGGGAATTTTACCGGTGAGATTGGCGAACTGACGCATTCATTCAATGTGATGGCGGAGAGCACCGAGCAGGCGGTTCTGCAAACCCACAAGAAACAAGAGCAGCTCGAAGGGGTTCTTCAGGGAATGGATGATGGTGTGTTGTGTGTAGACAAACACAATCGGGTGGTTTTCTTAAACCAGCGTGCAAGAGAGCTTCTTCATGCAAAGGATTTAAAGGAAGGGGGCGTGCTTGACGGCAGCCTGCTTATCCGCCAGCTTGCCGAGCGTATGCACAGCGCGGGAGAAATTGGCGAGCAGGAAACAGTGTACCGCGAAACACTAACCGCTGGTGGACCTAAGGAAAAGCAGTTTAATGTGTACATTGCACCAATCCCCGGTAAGAGGGAGGACGGCGAGGTTCTCGCGGTAATAGCAGACGTTACCCGCATGCGCCAGCTAGAGCAGCTGCGCAGTGAATTTGTTGCCAATGTAACCCACGAGCTGAAAACACCGCTTACCTCCATTCGTGGCAGTATTGAACTGCTGCGCAGTGGTGACCGTGATGAAGAAACGCGGCGTTATTTTTACGATGTGTTAGACATTGAAGCCGAGCGCCTTCACCACCTAATAGACGATATGCTGGTGCTATCTCAAATTGAGAACGCAAAGGATGACCCCTCAGCACGCCGCTGTAATCTAAAAGAGGAATTGGAGGATACTCTGGAGCGGCTGCGCCCAGTTGCCGAAAAATCTTCGGTTGCACTGGAGTTGGATGCCGATGCCTCGTTGTTCTGCGATTGTTCGCCTACCCGCATTGGGCAGCTATTTGGCAACTTGATTGAAAACGCAATTAAGTACAATGTGCCGCACGGTTCTGTAACAGTAACAGCTCAAAAGCAGAGGAACATGGCAATGATACGGGTACGTGATACAGGAATTGGCATTGAGCCGGAGCACCTGGATCGCTTGTTTGAACGTTTTTACCGGGTAGACACTAGCCGTTCACGAGAGATTGGCGGTACCGGTCTCGGGCTTTCCATCGTAAAACATTTAGCCGCTTTGTACCACGGGGAAGTGAGTGTAGAAAGCCAAATAGGCAAAGGCAGCACATTTACCGTTCGTCTCCCGCTCTCTATGGAGTAAGCTTTGGCATTGTGTATAGTGCATTTTTTCGGAATCTGTTATATTTTTTTAAATCTATTGCATTAAAAATGTTTCTTCTTGCAAGTTAGGTTGTGCAATAGGGGATGAAATTTGGATTTAACTCCTGATTTTATAAGATTTTGCAGGATTGCTGCATAGTATCATGCAAAAAAATGACCAATAAATTTATAGTGATAACATAAATAGAAATACAAGATACAGTTTGTTGCATTTATACAAATTAAGCAAACGTCAGTTGAGGTATCGGGTATGATAAAAAGGCTGAAACCGGTAAAAACTTACCGGTTCCAGCCTTTTTGGGGAGGAGTTGTATTGAAAAAGGTACGGCATCCGCCGCGGTCTTATTAACAAGTAAAAATAGATATATCACAATTTTTATTTCTTTTACCATAGTATAAACTACTATATACAGTAAAGTCAAGAATTTAACAAAAGCTTAATAATGAATCTGCTTTTTTCCTAAATTGCATAGCAAAGCAATATAATATTTATTATGATTGACACAAATTCCACCATTATTCAAAATAGGAAAAATATTTTACATTTTTTTCTTGTCTTGTGTTTATAGAAGTAAAATGCTACACTTTTAGTAATTCATTCACTTATCATTCTCTTGCTTAAGGGATTTGAATTATAGAATTTTAATAGAGTGCGCTGCACGAACGGAGAGTTTAAATGTTAAAAAAGAACGAGTTACATGAAGTAGAGATAACCGGGATGACCGCAGAAGGCAATGGCGTAGGTCGAGTTGAGGGCATAGCTGTTTTTGTACCGGGGGCGGCCGCCGGTGATCGGCTGCGCATTCGCATTTTAAAAACAGCCAAAACCTATGCAGTTGGTAAAATAGAAGAGATACTAACGCCTTCCAAAGATCGTATAGAATCGGACTGTCCAGTGTCACTTCAATGCGGAGGGTGCGCTTATCGTCATATAACGTATTCCGAAGAACTGCACGCAAAGAAGACGCGTGTTCAAGATGCGATGGTGCGAATCGGGGGATTCCAGAATCCGGAGATTCAGCCAATCGTTGGCTCACAAAATGTAAATGGATATCGCAACAAAGCACAAATTCCGCTCGGTAAGGACAAGCAAGGGAAGTTGATTGCCGGTTTCTTTGCAAATCATAGTCATCGCATTGTTCCGTGTACTCATTGTGCTTTACAGCCCAAACCATTTGAGCAAGCGCTTTTGGCATTTTTGGAATGGGCAAACCAAAGCGGAGAAAGTGTTTACGATGAGACCACTCACAAAGGGAAGCTTCGCCACCTTTATTTGCGTGTTGCGCAGGGAACCGGTGAGGTTATGGTTTGTGTGGTTGTTAATGGGAATGGCCTAAAAGGGGAAGATTCCCTTGCTGCGCTGCTGCGTGAGCGGGTAGACGGCCTAAAAAGTGTGTTGATTAATAATAACCGAGAAGATACAAACGTGGTTTTGGGCAGGCGGTTTCGTACTGTTTGGGGGCAAGATTTCATAACAGACAAGATGTGTGGAATGCAATTTCATCTTTCTCCAATGTCGTTCTATCAAGTAAACCATAGCCAGGCAGAAAAGCTTTATGGCCTTGCCAATGAATACGCAGGTCTTACAGGAAAAGAAACGGTGCTCGATTTGTACTGCGGTACAGGTACCATTGGTCTTTCTATGGCAAGCCGCGCTGGTCGAGTCATTGGGGTTGAGGTGGTAGAGCAGGCAGTTGAAAACGCACGGGAGAATGCGAAGTTAAATCACATTGAGAACGCAGAATTTTTATGTATGGATGCCAACGAGGCTGCACAGCAGTTAGCACAGCGAGGTGAAAAGCCAGATGTTGTGGTGCTAGATCCCCCCAGAAAGGGTTGTTCACCAGAACTAATTCATACAGTAGCTGGTATGACTCCGGCTCGTATTGTTTATGTTTCCTGCGACCCCGCCACATTGGCCCGCGACTTAAAGCTCTTTCAAGAGCTTGGCTATACAAGCGGCTCAATCACTCCGGTAGATTTATTCCCAAGAACAAAGCACGTAGAAGCAGTGATAATGATGACGCATTGTGGTTCGGATAAGAAAAACAGGGGTTAGACTACAAGATATTGTGGTTCTTGACTCAAAAATGACCGGTTTCAGAGCTCGAAAAAGCGATTTTTGACCCCGTTTTTTTGCCCCTTCCTCAGATGACATGGGTATTTAGAAGAAAAATTAATAATGAAAGGGCTAAGAATGAGGTCGGTCGTTGACCCGCAACTTAGCCCTTATACATATCTAGCAACGTATATTGTTTTATAAGGAGGTCGGCTATGTACAGAAAAAACATGTTTGTAATTCCCCCGTCATCAAGTTTTGAAAAAATACTTGGCATACAAGGCAATAGAATTAAAAAAGCCGTATTCATTCCAAACAGATCCAGTTATCCAAACTTAGCTTCTTTGGAATCAATACTAAGACAATTAAAGTTTTCAGATATCGTTGATTGGTTTACTGATGAAAAGGGGTTTCAAAGAGGCGGTCATCGATTAAGCAAACTGTTTGACCTTTATAGGAAAGGCGAGATAGATATAGTTATTTGCTATTCAAGCGAAGATTTAGAAAGCTATGAAAATAGTTTGGATAACGCAGAGAAATCCATTCAAAAGACTGGTATTCCTATTTACTGTATTAGAGACAGTATTCTTATAAGAAATTATGAGAATATCGATTTATCATAATCTTTAGTTAAGTCTCAAGTTTTTCTAGCGTCGTTGTGTCGGCATGGTGCTAGTGATAGCTAGAAATACTCTTATAATAAAAATTTAAAGAGGCGCAGGAAAAGAGCTTATTGCCAAGCTTCATAGCAACAAGCTGACAATATCTGCAGTCAAGCATAAAGTAGCTTATATTATATACTATATATTGGAATATAGACAAATTTATTGTATAATTAAGGCTATAGATTGTAGCAACCATGCAAAGCTATTGTATACGTCAAATATTTCGATATATTCTAGAAGTAGAAATGGCGAAAATAATTTTAAATGGATAAAAAGGAGAATGATTTTATGTCAAAGATAATTATTGCAGATGTTTTATACACAGTAACGGATGAAACGTATTATGTTCTGAATAAGGAGCATGAAAATGCTGCGAAATATCAAGCGGCAACAATAGATGCAGTTTATGAAAATATAGTAGCTGACGGGTGGACCAGATGTGGAAAAGTTAATAAAAGCGACTATTCATTGGCAGATATGTTTTCAAACTCTCATAATGACTACATTGCTGTTTGGGAAGAGTAAAACCTACTACATTTAACAATCTTATTTTTTAGTAAAGCATACTTCTTAAACGATGATATAATATTTTATGAGCAGGCTGAATAGGTTATAGCTTTTTTTAAAAACGCGTTATGGATAAAGTATGTAATCATCGTCAGTAGAAGAAAAGAGGAAAAGAAAGATGGCAGAAAAGAATACAGCCAATATCGGCTTTGAACAGCAAATTTGGGCGGCGGCAGACATTTTACGAGGGAATATGGATGCTGCTGAATACAAGCATGTTGTTCTCGGACTTATATTTTTAAAATACATCTCGGACAAGTTTGATGAGCGTTATAATGAGCTCAAGTCCGATGATGATGACGTAGAAGATAAAGATGCTTACACCGAGGCAAATGTATTTTATGTACCCCCCGTTGCCCGTTGGAATGTCATTTCCGAATGGGCACATAAGACCGGAAAAATAACAGATGAAAACGGGAAAGAAGAATTTTTTGATATAGGCGGCATCATTGACCGTGCAATGCGTGCAATTGAAAAAGAGAACAAACGCTTAAAAGATATTTTGCCTAAAAACTATGCCCGTGGCGAATTGGACAAGCGCCGTCTTGGAAATGTGGTAGATTTGTTTACCAATATTCAAATGATTGAGCACGGAACAGATAAGGATATTCTTGGTCGCGCTTATGAATACTGCTTAAAAAAATTCGCCGAACAAGAAGGTAAACGCGCAGGCGAATTCTATACGCCTTCTTGTGTGGTGCGAACACTTGTTGAGGTATTGCAGCCATTCAAAGGGCGAGTGTATGACCCATGCTGTGGTTCAGGTGGGATGTTTGTGCAATCGGCAGAATTCGTAGGGCACCATTCCGGTAATATTGATAATCTTTCCATTTACGGACAGGATGCTAACCCAACCACTCGCAAAATGGCATTGATGAACCTCGCTATTCGCGGCATCGAAGCCGACCTTGGCGCATACAACGCTGATACTTTCCATAATGACCTACATCCGACGCTGAAAGCTGATTATATTATGGCGAACCCACCCTTCAACCTTTCAGATTGGAACGACGGCAGCCTGAATGATGATCCTCGCTGGAAATTTGGTGTACCACCCAACGGAAACGCTAACTTTGCATGGCTTCAACACATGATTTATCACCTTGCTCCAAATGGCAAAATCGGCATGGTTCTTGCCAATGGTTCTCTCTCCAGCCAAAGCGGCGGTGAGGGTGAAATTCGCCGAAAAATCATCGAGGCCGATCTGGTAGAGGGCATTGTCGCCATGCCTCCCCAGTTGTTCTATACCACGCAGATTCCCGTGTCCCTGTGGTTCATTAATCGCAATAAGAAGCAAAAAGGCAAAACTCTGTTTATAGACGCCCGCAATATGGGAATCATGATCAGCCGCAGCCTGCGGGAACTGACCTATCAAAACGAGGACGGAAGCCCCGGTGATATTTTAAAGATTGCTGCTACCTTTGAAGCTTTCGACAATGGGACACTGGAGGAGGTAAAAGGCTTTAGTGCCGTAGCCAGCATAGACGAAATTGCCAAGAAGGATTATATTCTCACGCCTGGTCGTTATGTTGGAATTGAGGCGCAGGAGGATGACGGCATACCCTTTGAGCAAAAAATGATGAAGCTTACCGGCGAACTGAATACCTTATTTGAGCGCTCTCATGAATTAGAAGATGAAATTCGCAGCAGATTGGGGGCGATAGGGTATGAGGTCTGATTGGGATATTGCGCCTTTAGGAGAATTAATATCCTTTATGTCCAAAGGTATTGCCCCTTACTATACAGAAAACGAAAGCCAAAACACCATCAGAGTATTAAACCAAAAATGCAATCGCAATTTTGCAATTTCTTATGATGATTCAAGATTAAATGATATTACTAAAAAAGCAGTATCTGCTGAACGATATCTTCATGTTGGTGATATCCTCATTAATTCTACTGGTACAGGTACAGCTGGAAGGGTTGCCCAAGTCGATGAAGTGCCTGTTCCAACAACTGTTGATGGGCATATGATAATACTTCGAGCAAATAAAAAAATTGATGCAATGTATCTTGGCTACGCCTTAAAATCAAAACAACAGCTAATCGAATCATTAGCTGAAGGCTCAACCGGACAAACCGAATTGAATAGAAAGCGCTTAAATGCGGAAGTGATGGTCACATATCCCAGTTGCATAGGTGTGCAGGAAGAAATTGCCCGCACATTGCGGGCTCTCGATGACAAAATTGCGAACAACACGAAAATTAATCTACGCTTTGAGAAAATGACACAGGCTATTTTTAAATCGTGGTTTGTGGACTTTAAGCCGTCGAAGCCCTTTACTGAAATTGTTCAGGTTTTGGGTGGCGGAACACCTAAAACAGGAACAATTGAGTTTTGGAACGGTGTCGTCCCTTTCTTTACGCCCAAGGATGCTTCTGGCATCTATACGCTGACCACGGAAAAAACGCTTACAGAAGCAGGCCTTTCCAACTGCAACAGTCAGCTATATCCCGTCAACACAGTCTTTGTGACTGCCAGAGGTACGGTCGGAAAGCTTTCTCTTGCTGGTTGTCCTATGGCAATGAACCAGTCATGCTATGCCCTTATCGGGACTGAAGGTTATGGTCAGCATTATGTTTATCATCTCGCTCAATACGTCGTGGAAAGTCTTAAGCACAAAGCCAGTGGAGCAGTTTTCGACGCAATCGTCACAAGGGATTTTGAAAGTGAGATTGTACCGGATATAACTACCGCTGAAGCCTGCTTATTTGAGGAAAAGGTCGCTCCTATTTATGAAGCCATCCTCAATAATTCAAATGAGAACCTACGTCTTGCCGCTCTCCGCGATGCTCTGTTACCCCGCCTTATGTCTGGCGAGTTGTCCGTCGCAGACCTCAGAGACTCGAAATAATGATTTACTGCTACGAAAGGAGAATACATAGAATTGTCAAAAAATGATTACTACATAATTTTTGATACAAATACGTTGTATGTCAATCATAAAACTTATGGGGATTTTACTGGTTTCTCCTTTAATTCCACTTTCGATAATGTAGTGGGGATATTGGAAGAACTAGATATATATGAACATATAACCGTTTTGGTGCCGACCGTTGTTTATGAAGAAATGAAAAAGCAAAAAATCAGTGCACATGATGATAAAAAAGAAACGTTGCAAAAAGCTATTGGAAAATCAAAATTCCCGGAATTTGAGTATTCCTTTAGTGAGATCGATTATGAAAAATACGTTTCTGATAAAATAATTGAATACAAAAAACAATTAGCATCTGGTCAAACGTCCATTGCTGAATTACCTTTACCGACTGAGAAAAGATTCTCAAGTATAGTGCATAGGGCTTTTACAAAGCTTCCGCCATTTTATGGAGTTGAAAAAGAATCAGATAAAGGCTTTAAAGATGCTTTATTATGGGAAAGTATTCTTGAGCTTAAGGAAAACACTCCACAGGCAAAAATTGTTTTTTACAGCAAAGACAATGGTTTTTGTGATGTCTTGATAGATGAATTTCAATCATTATTTAATGACCAAATTTTTATATGTAAGAACGAATTTGAAGTAAAAAATCAATTAATAGTTTGGGCTAAAATCATCGATGAATATACTCATATACCTGAAGATATTTCGGAAGAAGAAAGAGAGTCGGAAAGATTACTAAAATGGTTTGACTCGGATGAATTCTTCCATCAGCTTCTTAATTTCTCCAAAGAATTTAGAGAGTTCCATGAAAATATATTTTTATCTGAATTTTCAGTTTATAGTATTGAAAGTATTGATAAGACTATTGAATCAGAATTAATCCATAATTATGACATTGTTGTAAATGCACATATAACCTTCACAGTTAAAGACAAAGAACGTGTTATCGGAAATTTCACGCATGACCATGTTGTTACTATTGGTGTAAAAGAAATTGACAAATGTATATTATCTATAGATTATATTGACGTTTATAGTGATGAAGATGAATAAATCTCAGAAGTAAGGAAGTAATCATTTTGGCTTACACCGAAGCAAATTTTGAAAATGCTGTAATTGAGCTTTTCCATAGCACTTTGGGGTACCGTTATGTCTATGCCCCTGACCAGACACGCGATTATACCGATCCTCTTTTTGCAGATGAACTGATATCATCCATAGGAAAGATTAACCCCAAGCTGCCAGAAGTCGCCCTGGCTGAGGCGGTTTATAAGCTGCGAAATTTTGAAGGCGGTACAATTTTGCAAAAGAATATGCAGTTAATGGACTATTTGCAAAATGGAGTGTCCGTGAATTATTTTGATGCCGGGGAGCAGCGCTCTGCTTTGGTGCAGTTGGTGGATTACGACAATCCGGATAAGAACAGCTTTATCATTGCAAACCAGTGGACTATTATCGAAAACAGTGAGAAACGCCCTGATGTACTAATTTTTTTGAATGGATTACCTGTAGTTGTATTTGAACTTAAGTCGCCTTCTCGAGAAGAAACTGATGCCTCTGAAGCATACCTCCAATTACGAAATTACATGCACGAAATTCCATCTTTATTTATTTATAATGCCTTTCTTGTTATGAGTGATCTTGCCACATCAAAAGCAGGAACCATTACGGCAGGCGAAGATCGATTCATGGAGTGGAAGACAAAAGATGGTAGCTACGAGAATACGCAGTACGCCCAGTTCGATACCTTCATTGAGGGTATGTTCGATAAGGCACGACTGCTTGATATAATAAAGAACTTTATCTGCTTTTCTGGTGACGCGAAGATTCTAGGGGCGTATCACCAATATTTTGCTGTGCGGAAAGCTATTACTTCAACTGCTAAGGCAACTGAAACCGACGGACGCGGCGGTGTTTTTTGGCATACACAAGGTAGTGGTAAGTCCCTGTCAATGGTATTTTACGCTCATCTTTTGCAGGAGGTTTTGAAATCTCCTACAATCGTTGTACTTACTGACCGCAATGATCTTGATGATCAGTTGTTCGGACAGTTTGCGAAGTGCGCGCACTTTCTGCACCAAACGCCAGTACAAGCAACTTGTCGTAAGTTAAGCGAAGAGTATAAAGAAGCTCTCCGAAAAGGTGAAAAACGCAAAACAGAAATCGGACTCAAAGATTATTTGCAAGATCGAGCAGCTAATGGCATTATCTTTACTACTGCACAGAAATTTGAAGAAAGTTCCGAATTTCTGTCTGACCGTCGAAATGTGATCGTAATGGCAGATGAGGCTCACCGCAGTCAGTTCATTGATGAAAAGATTGACAGCAAAACAGGGCGAATACAAAAATCCTTCGGGCTTATTATCAGAGAAAGCTTACCCAACGCTACATATATTGGATTTACGGGCACACCAATATCAAGTAAAGACCGATCCACCATCGAAGTATTCGGTAACTATATTGACATCTACGACATGACACAAGCTGTTGAGGACGGAGCGACACGACCTGTTTATTACGAGAGTCGTGTTATTCACCTGAAACTGGACGAAAACGTCCTGCGACTCATCGATGCTGAGTATGATATTATGGCGCAGAACGCAGAAGATTACGCGATAGAAAAGAGTAAAAAAGAACTCGGTAAGATGGAAAGTATCCTCGGCGCGGAACAGACGATTACCGCTCTATGCGAAGATATCATAAAGCATTACGAGGAAAACCGCCAGTATGAACTCACCGGCAAAGCTATGATTGTTGCCTATTCCCGTGCCATTGCTATGGAAATTTACAATAGGTTGCTTGAGCTCCGTCCCGAATGGACAGAAAAGGTTGGGGTGGTCATGACCGAGAGTAATAAAGACCCCGAGGCATGGCGTGGCATCATTGGTAACAAACACCACCGAGATGAGATGGCAAAGAGGTTCAAAGACGACAGCGACCCACTGAAAATTGCCATTGTGGTGGATATGTGGCTGACAGGCTTTGACGTGCCATCCCTTGCAACAATGTATGTGTACAAACCAATGGCGGGTCACAACCTCATGCAGGCAATTGCCCGTGTCAATCGAGTTTACAAGGACAAAGAAGGCGGTTTGGTAGTTGATTATGTTGGTATCGCTTCGGCGTTGAAGCAGGCAATGAACGAATACACGAATCGAGACAAGAATAACTATGGCGATACGGATATTGCCAAAACCGCCCTGCCGAAGTTTATTGAAAAATTGGAGGTCTGCCGGAACCTCTTCCATGGATTTGACTATTCTGGCTTCATGAAAGAGACGGCTACCGACCTCTCCCGCGCCAGAGCGATCAGCGGAGGGGTTAACTACCTTTCCGGAGTTGACAGAGAAAAGCAACGCGAAGCGTTCATAAAGGAAGCAATGCTTTTGCGTCAGGCGCTCTCCCTCTGTCGTTCGCTCCTTTCTCCAGAGCAGCGGTATGAAGCGGCTTATTTTGAATCAGTGCGGACATTGCTTACGCGTATTACCGGCGAAGGTAAGCCATTATCCTTAAAAGAAATAAATGCCCGTGTCAACGAATTGTTGAAGGCAAGCATACAAAGCGAAGGCGTTATTAATCTGTTTTCGGACATTGACACTGGCTTTTCCCTATTCGATCAGAAATTTCTTGACGAAATCGCCAAGCTGAAGGAAAAAAACTTGGCTGTTGAAATTTTGAAGAAACTGCTTGCTGAGCAAGTGTCGCTGTACCGTAGGACAAACCTCGTTAAGAGTGAGAAATTCTCGGAAATGCTCTCCCGTGCTATGAAAGCATATCTTAACGGTATGCTCTCGAATGAGGAAGTTATCGCTGAGCTAATGAAGATGGCTAAGGACATGGCGAATGCCCAAGCTGAAGGCGATGCACTCGGACTAACAGATGAAGAATTGGCGTTCTATGACGCGATAACACGCCCGCAAGCAGTAAAGGATTTTTACGAAAGTAAAGAACTGGTGGCAATGGCCCATGAACTTACTGAAATGCTCCGCAAAAGTCGAACCATAGATTGGCAAAAGAAAGAATCCGCACGTGCCGGCATGCGCAGAATGGTAAAAAAGCTGCTGAAAAAATACAAGTATCCGCCAGAGGGTATAGAAGATGCAATCGCCACTGTCATCGGACAGTGCGAGATGTGGACGGATAATTAACGGAGGGCATTGATAATGAATGCTTTTAAAAGCAACATCTACAAATACCTTGGTGGGACGTGCCAATATTTGATACCGTTGTATCAGAGAACTTACAGTTGGGAGCGCGATCAATGCGCTCGCCTTTGGAGCGACATTGTCAACCTTCACAATACACATCGGGAGGGGCATTTTGTAGGCTCTATCGTCCGCATTGACGAGGACTCGGCGGCGGGATCAACTCTTGCGATGATTATCGACGGTCAGCAACGGCTCACTACGCTGACCTTGCTTCTCGTTGCCCTTCGGGACTACGCCAAGGCAAACGCCGACTGCGGCGTGAACCCCAACAAAATCACGGACACCCTCCTTTTGAATCAGTACGAGACGGGCAACGCCAAGTACAAACTGCTCCTTACTCAGTCCGATAGAGACGCCCTCATTAAGAAAATCGAGGGTGCTCCGATACCCGAAAGCCTTAAATCCCGTGTGCTTGATAACTACGGCTTCTTTGCCGGGCAAATTGCCAAGTTGGAGATTTCACCCTCCGACCTCTACGACGCTATCGGCAAACTGCAAATCGTGGATATCGTCCTCGACCGCCAGTACGACGACCCACAGGCAATTTTTGAGAGTTTGAACTCGACGGGTATGGACTTGAAGGATTCCGATCTTATTCGCAATCATTTACTGATGGGCTTAGATTCCATAACACAGGCAGACGTTTACAACAATATCTGGCGGCCGACGGAACTGCTCTTTGACTACGAACACCAGAGTGAGTTATTAGATAACTTTTTCCGTGATTACCTAACGATGAAACTAGGCAGGATACCAAAAAAGAATGAGGTTTATAAAGAGTTCAGGGCTTACAATAACGGCAGCGGCTTAACTATCCGTGATCTTTGCCTAGATATTTACAGTTATGCGAAGCACTACACCGATATGTACTTTGTAAGGAGTGCCGATGCCATCCTGAAATCGCTGTATGGTGACATGAAGGCAATCCGAATGGAGGTAGCCTATCCGTTCTTGTTGAAAGTTCACGACGACTGTGATAAGGGATTGATTACCGTCGAGGAATTGCAAGAGATCGTTCGGCTTTGCGTTAGTTATGTGCTGCGTCGTGCCGTCTGTGATATCCCAACAAATTCCCTAAATAAGACCTTCGCTACCATGAAGAATGATATTAAGTCGGACGATTACCTAAATTCGGTCAAAGCAGTCTTTATCCTGCTCGATTCTTATAAGGAGTTTCCAAATAATGAGCGCTTTCTTTCGGCTCTCCTGACAAGGGATATTTATAATATGAACCGTTGCCGGTACATCCTTGGGAGGATCGAGAATTGGGACAATAAATCGGTCGTATCATTAGATAATTTGACCATCGAACACATTATTCCTCAAAATCCGCATTTATCAGCTGATTGGATTGCCGCTCTCGGTAACGACTGGAGAGAGATTCAAAAGAAATATCTACATTCTATTGGCAATTTGACACTAACGGCATATAACTCCGAGATGAGCGATTCATCATTTGCTGACAAACTCGATATGGAGGGTGGTTTCAAAGAGAGTGCACTCCGTCTGAATAAGTACGTTGTCACTCAGACTTCTTGGGGCGAATCACAAGTCAACGAACGCGCTTTTCTGCTCGGTGAAGTGGCGAAAAAAGCGTGGCCTTATCCGAATCTTACTGATGCCGAACTGGCCCCCTATCGCAAGCAGGATGATGCCGCACCGCAATACACGCTTGAGAGCTATCAATACCTCAATGCTTTCAACCGGATGCTCTTCGAAAAGCTGAACACCCGCATTCTCAATCTTGGTACTTTTGTAAAACGTGAGTTTAAGAAACTGTATATCGCTTATAAAGCCGATACCAACTTTGTGGATGTTGTCTTTCAAAGTTCGCGGCTTCGCTTGGCTGTGAACATGAAGTTCGCCGATGTCATTGATCCGAAAGGAATATGCAAGGATGTTACGGGCGTAGGCAGATGGGGCAACGGCGATGTGGAGATCGGGCTGGACAGCCTGGATATGCTTGACGACGTGATGGCGATTATCGAGCAGGCGTTCCGTTCGCAGGATGTGGAGTAATAATAAAAGAAGTCCGTTTATAACCAAAAATCTCTATTTGCAAAGGAGCCATCCATATGTTGTCTGATGAATTGAATAACATTGTTGGTCAGTTAAACACACAAGGGGAAATGAACTTTTTTGCAGGGGCAACGGAAGAGCAGATTAAACTTTTAGAAAAAAAACATGAAATCAAGCTCCCTTTGAAATTCAAAGAGTGGCTCCTGTTCTCCGATGGCGGTGAGTTTTTCTTGCCTGCCGGAATTCAATTATACGGCGTAGCGCATAAGCCGCTAATAGATGTGAATGACAACGACCGACCTGATGAAAACTATATTGTTATTGGTGCCTTGTCTTCCGGCGACCCGATTGTATGTGAAAAAGCAGGAGAAAAAATCTCAATCTTTAATCATGAAGCCGGTAGAATTGAGGATGACGAAATATATACTGACTTTTTTGCTTTTTTAAATGACCTATATGATCTGCTTGGAATAAGGGGTTGATCTTATGTCAAGACGAACCTCCGAAGCAAGCAAGTCAATAAGAGAAGCATGGGAGAATGAGTATCAGCTCGTGCTTGAAGGTAAAGGAACGCGAGACTGGACATCCGAGCAGCAACAGTCCATCCTTGACAAAGGCAAGGTATATGATGACGACGGAAAGGCGTTTGAAGGCCATCATATGAAGAGTGCGGAGACCTACCCAGAACATCAAGGTGATGCTGGAAACATACAATTTCTTTCAAGATCAGAACATCAGAATGCTCATGGTGGTAATTATCGTAATCCTACGAACGGCTACTATGATCCGATTACCTGTGCGACAAGAGAATTTGACGAGAATAAATATGTACTATGTGAAATCATCGAACTAAGTGACCCAATAGCAAGCACAAACAATATAGTGCAGGACGCGGTTGAGAATACTGAAGCCGCTTCAAGCAAAAATGCAGATACTTCTGAGACAGAAGCGGAAAGCGCAGAGCGGGTTGATACAACTCCGCCGAGAGATGATTTATCGAAAAAAGCCACAGATGCCCATAAACCATCAAATGTAAAGCCTTCACCAAAGGCAGTTAGCAGCTTTGGCGACAAGATTTTACATGCTGTAGAAGCTGTTAAAGAATTCGGCGTTAAACATCCTGTCCTAACCGAAATAGGAAAGTGGGCAGGAGCGGCAGTTTTAACCATAGCTGCTGCGGCATCGAACAGTGGAAAATCAAAAGGCGGCAGCTCTGATTATTTCCCTTTTTCTGATTCAAGTGACGATAATAGTAGCTCACCTGCTTCGGAAGAATATAGTGAGTCTTCTATCCAGCGTGATTATCCTGATGAACGTTCGTCGCCATGTGAGCACGAGGTGTCAGGGCATTACCAACACTACGGAAAAAACAAAGATTTGAAATGGGTGGATTCATATCCACGAGGTGGAGATAAGGATGAATGATTGGGAAGGTTGAGACGATTGCGCCGCCGGGTATGGCGATGACTACTACGACAACTATGGTGTTTTACTTGCTCCCTGCGACAGCGACGATGCGGCGAGAGCGGCAATCATTAACACAGAATGCAAACTGATTGATAACGTGAAGTCTGGAGGAGAAGCCCGAAATCTTCATTGCAGTGCGAGTGGTGGCAGCGAAATGGATATTATAACTTTGCCTAATGGCGGGACTTTAACTCTATCAAATATTGACTTGTTTCCTATAACAGGAAAAATCACAAAATATTGTGGACATATTCCCTTGTACAGCTGTTACCTATAAAAACCCTCTCGACCTATTCCCTCGCACGGAAAATCAACAAAACACATACCAGACATTAATCTGATGCTATCGTTCCACGTTGAGACGTGCGTACTTTTGTCCCACAAAAAAACCACAAACATCTCCAACGTCCTTATAATCAGGAAAATTGAATAAAATAGACTTCAAAGGCAATTCAGCCTCGTCACATGGAAAAATCTCTATTTCTTTGATTAGCGAAGAAATTAGAGATTTTTTCTTTTCATCGCTGATTTTATCATACACTTTATCAAAGTTAGCCAGTAGGGTGTAGATGTTTTTCAATGTGATGGCATCTTGCTCCACAGCTTTGCGGCGCAGCTTTACATCTTCAATCTTTTTTTTCAAGCACAACGATACCTCCTAATACCGTCGTGTCCTTTTTTTATTTTCCGTAGGGCAGATAATTTCTTGTATTCGACTAAGTATGTCTATTGTTTTTCTGCGTATAAGTTCGTAATCCTTTTGCACATCATTGAAAAAGCATATACTTCTTCCTCTGTTAATGCTTCGCCAATTAGGTTCATAATTTCATTTCCAAAATCCTCAACACGATTTAAAAAATCTTTTCCCTCTTTGGTAAGAACAATATTGTAAGAGCGGCGGTCATTCGTCTGTCTTTCCTGAATAATATACTTTTTTTCCAGCAAACGTTTTGTTAATTTTGAAATACCAGATTGTGAGATACCTCTCATTTCAGCAAGTTCTTTCGTGGTTTTCGCCCCTTGCTTATTCAATGTATCGAGTATATAGTATTGTGCCGTTGAAACACCCTCAACATTGAACCGATTTGAATCTGATACAATCATGCATTGAAAGGGAACATAACTTTCCTCTAATTCTTTTATAGCCATTAAGTAAACCTCCTATTTTTCATTAATATACTTTTTCAAGTGCTGTCCAGTTAAAGAATCTGGACAGTTGATTAAATCTTTCGGTAATCCTGTAAACATAATCTTACCACCATTTTGTCCTGCATAGGGGCCTATGTCAATAATCCAATCTGCTTGACAGATAATATCCAAATTGTGTTCTATAACAATAAGAGTGGAATTTCGTTCTACAAGGCGATTCATTACACGAATCAACTGTTTTATATCAGCCATATGCAAACCTGTTGACGGTTCGTCCAAAACATAAATCTGACCACCGTTTTCAAGTTCGGAAGCAAGTTTAATCCGCTGTAATTCACCACCCGAAAGCGTGCTTAATGGTTGTCCCAAAGAAACATAAGTGATACCAACGTCTGAAAGCCGTTTTAGTACCGTTACGATTTCTTTTTCGTGAAAAAATTCTAAGGCTTCTGTGACCGTCATTTTAAGAACATCGGCAATATTTTTTCCTCTTAGCTGATAGGCAAGCACTTTGTCCGTA
The DNA here is from genome assembly GCF_032576335.1 of Clostridium sp. Classification (GTDB taxonomy): domain Bacteria; phylum Bacillota; class Clostridia; order Oscillospirales; family Acutalibacteraceae; genus Faecalispora. Next base: position 293,743 of record NZ_JAWFXC010000001.1, on the reverse strand, counting down.
TAACGGTTTCCGTGACATTCCTCACATACCGTAACGATGGTATCCATAAATGCCAAATCTGTATAAGTAACGCCTAGACCTTTGCAGGCAGGACAAGCACCTTGTGAATTGAAACTGAATAGGGAGGCGCTTACGCCGTTCCTTTTCGCAAATAATTTTCTGATAATGTCAAAGATACCTGTAAAGGTGGCAATGTTGGAACGCTTTGACGCTTGAATGCCTTTTTGGTCAATAAAAACAGTTTCAGGATACAGCCGTGGTAATACCCCATTAATAAGCGTACTTTTTCCTGAACCGGCAACCCCGGTTACAACAGTCATTATCCCTTTTGGTATATTAACTGAAAGGTTTTTTAAATTATGCATGGTTGCATTTTGAATAGAAAGCCAGCCTTTCGGGGTACGGGTGTCAGGCTTTAGCTTGGGGCAATAAGATAAATACTTTGCCGTGAGCGTACACGCTGTTTTCAGCCCATCTAAAGTTCCTTGATATACAATTTCCCCTCCGTGGGTTCCAGCACCTGGTCCCATATCAATAATATGGTCTGCAATTTTTATCATGTCAGGGTCATGTTCGACGATCAAAACAGTATTCCCTTTATCACGCAACAATCGCATAAGCTCATTAATTTTGCTTATGTCATGAGGGTGTAGCCCTATACTTGGTTCGTCAAAAATGTAAGTAAGGTCAGTCAAGCTGCTGCCAAGTTGGCTAACCATTTTAATTCTTTGCGACTCTCCTCCTGAAAGTGTAGTGGTTTCTCTGCCTAAGTTTAAATAGCCTAGCCCAATGGATACCATGTGCTGAATTCGATTCACAAGTTCCGAAACGATTGTAGCGGCTACGGGAGCATGAATAGATTGAACAAAATCCAAAAGCTCATTTATTTGCATATCTGCGCATTCCGCAATATTTTTACCGTTCACTTTGCAAGATAGTACCTTATCATTTAAACGTGTTCCGTGGCAGTGGGGACATTCCTGTTTCACAACAAATCGTTCGATTTCTTTTCCATATCTGACTTTTTCACCATCTTCTTTTTTTAAAAAACTCCGCTCAATGCGTGGAATTAGTCCCTCATACAAGGAGGTTTTATGCCATTCGGGTGTTGGATTTTTAACCTTGATTCCATCAGCGTAAAGTAACAGCTCCAATTCCTCGACAGAATAGTCTTTCAATATTTTATTATTATCAAAAAAGCCTGAATGAATATAGCGGGTTAATCGCCAACCACCGGGTTCAAAAGTTGGAAAACGAATAGCTCCCTCATTTAAGGATTTATTTTTATCTAACATTCTTTCAATATCGATGGTTTCAATTTTTCCTAAGCCCTCGCAATGTTCGCACATTCCAGCTGGGTTGTTGAATGAAAATACATCGGAATAACCTACAAATGGTTCCCCAATTCGGGAAAACAATAAACGTAATACAGAATAAATATCTGTAATTGTCCCGACCGTTGACCGGGCATTGCCCCCTAATCGTCTTTGATTGATAATAAAGGCTACGGACAAATTTTCAATGGTGTCCACATCGGGTTTTCCGTAATGTGGCATACGGTGGCGGATAAAACTGGTGTAGGTTTCATTTAATTGTCTTTGCGATTCTGCCGCTATTGTATCAAATACCAAAGATGATTTTCCTGAACCGGAAACACCTGTAAAAACCGTAATTTCTTTTTTGGGTATCAGAACATTTATGTTTTTTAGATTTCGTTCCCTTGCACCTGATACCTGAATATAATTATCAGACATACTTTTTCCTCGCTGTTATTTATGTGATATAGTTAATAAATGAGTAGGTTAACTATATTTTATCACCATTTTTATTTCTTTGCAATGACTAGAAAAGAATTTTGCGAAAAGTATAATAATTAGATTTAATGACATCAAAGGCAGCTCAGCCTCGTCACATGGGAAAATCTCGATTTCTTTGATTCGCAAAGAAATCGAGATTTTTTCTTTTCATCTTTGATTTTATCATACACTTTATCAAAGTTAGCCAGTAGGGTATAGATGTTTTTCAATGTGATGGCATCTTGCTCCACAGCTTTACGGCGCAGCTTTACATCCTCAATCTTTTCTTCCAGTTCTACGATGATGTCATACAGTCCATCAAGGCGAAGGGTCATATCGTGGGCTTGCGTTCTCTAAAACGCATATCTTCCGACAGACTATCAATTTCATTTTCAAGACGGGTTTTATTAAGCTCTATCAACCGCAGTTTGGACTCATAATTGCTTAGCTCTCTGTTTAACGTCGAAGTGCCAATTTCCTTGGCTATCCTTGATTTGATTTCTGTTGCAAAATCCTGATTTTTAATCAGCTCTCTGATTGCTTTAATGACAAGCGGCTCAATGTCGGTTTTCTTGAGCATAGCTTTATAGTCACAGCTTCTTCAACGTGCTGTTCGGGCTTTACTGCACATATAATAGTAAATTTCTTTATATGTACCATCTTTGTTTGTCCAAGCGTGTTTATTGGTGTACATCGGGCCACCACATTTCGGGCATTTTAAAATACCACTTAATAAGTGCGCCCTGTCCCGGCCAATTTTAGATGGAGATTTTACGCCTGTTACATACAGATGCTTGCCGCAGGACTGCCAACGTCCGTTTGACGCAAGTTTGCCCCAAACTTAAATATTATTAAGATTCAATTGATACCACAATAATGGTTCTTTGAATTGCCTCCCTATTGCAGGAAGTTCAGAAACAATGCCAGAACGACAATTCCAACCATTAGCAGCACCCAGAAGATGCTGATTATCGTAGAAGCTATATTCACAACACTCCGGCTCTCGCGATTGCGTACACAGACGATGGAAAGGCAAAGGCCCACAAGGACAAAAACAATGTTGGCACCGGCCCAAATGCTGCGTACTGAGTCCGGCAAAGTGATTTCCAACAGAACAGGGATAAGCGTGGCTAGCGGCAGGACGCTGACAATGAGCGCAGCCACGCTTACTGTTTGCAGTTTTCTATTCTCCATAAGATTTTACCTCATTTCTTTTTTCCCAAATTGGGTAACAGCCAGCGCCAAAACCAGCACGAATGCCAAAACGGCGCAGGGCAGGAAGGGCATCAGCGAAAAAGCGGTTTCGGCAGATGCGGTTGTAAACTCATGCAGGGAGCAAGACACCAGATATCCGCTGTAACAGTACGGGTAAGCAATCCAGAGCGGCGTATTGGCAACCAGCACGCCGGGAATCACAAGCAGCAGGTTCAAGCCTACGGAAAGCAGCGGCTTTTCAAACAACACTGTAATGGCCCACATCATTGCCACGCTGGGAAGCATAGTAAGGAAAAGCCCAACGCACCATTTGAGCAAATATAGGACAGGTAGCGTTTCCGTAATCCCCATCGTACTTGTGGCAATCAGTCCGGCGACAACAAACACCGCCAAAAAGACTACCATTTCCATAAAAAGATAAAACATCAGCATACAGAATTTCGCCAGCGATAGCGCATACCGGCTGACAGGCAGGGCGAGCATTTTTAAGACGCCGTTGTTCTGCGTTTCCCGTCCAGCAATCATAACACAGACTACGATCATGCTGAGTGGAAGGAGGTAGTAGGCATATACCAATGCGCTTTGAATGAACATGGCTGGCCACGCATTCGTATATTCCGGTGTGAAATAGCTGCTCAAGTTCGCAATCCCGGATGCTACCACCAATAACGGGGCAACGAAAATCAAAGGGACAATTTTTGAACGCTTCACTTTCATAAATTCAATTTTAAGCAGTTCTTTAAAACTCATTTCAATCCCCCCTCCTTATTCATAACGCAGATGTTTTGCCATCCATAGTCCGGCAATCAGTAAAATGATCATTTCTACCATGGAAATGATGATCACCGCGCTGTCCGGCTGTGCGGTCATGGCAACGGCGGGTTTCAGCATCACGACAAATGGATGAATCATCAACAGAGCCGACTTGGACGTGGCCAAGGCCATTCCGCTTAAAAACCCGGCAACGCCTACCCCAAGCGGAACCCACATATTCTCAAACCGGGACGAAATCAGCAGAATAAAGGACAACACCGGCATGGAAGTTATAAAGGAATATGCCGCAAAGGCTGCCAGCGTGTTCATTTCAAAGGTTCCCTGCGGTAAATCGGACATGCCGATCCGCGCAAGCTCCAGGTTTTGAATCGCAATCGCAATGAGCAGAAGAATGGTTAATATCAGAAATTTGCAGAAGTACATCCCCGGGACACTCGTCGGCAGCATATAGATTTTTTTGACTGCGTTCCCCTTGAACTCCATGTTGTAAATCATGCAGGCGGCTACTACGATGCTGAACATATTTAAAATCATGATCATGCCGTAGAGTTGGGTTAACAGAACATCCATCGGGGACAATGGCAGGTTCAGCAGTGTGTCTTTTCGCACGTGGAAATTGACAAAAGCGTATGCTGCCCCTAAAACGCCAGCCGCCAGCAGTACAGGGATGACTCCGTTCCGCTTCTCCTTCCGAAGTTCGATTGCAAGCGTGCTCATGGCTGCGACCTCTGCTTTCTGGCTGCATTGTCCTTTTCAACCATAGAGAGAAACATATCTTCCAGATTGTCGGCGGCGAAGCCGGATTGTAGCGCACTTTGGCGAAGATCGTCCAAGCTCCCCTCAAACAGCAGGCGGCCATGATTAAGAATGCCGATATCGTCTGCCATCAGCTCGATTTCCGACAGCATGTGGGAGGAAATCAATACTGTGCAATCGTAGAGACTAGGCAGAGACTTTACCAGATTGCGGATCTCATGGATACCGGAGGGGTCGAGACCATTGGTCGGTTCATCTAAAATGAGGATGGGCGGTCTGCCCAGGAGCGCCCCGGCAAGCCCTAACCGCTGCTTCATGCCCAGCGAATACTTTCTTGCTAGCCGGTCGCCATACTCGGTAAGGCTGACCAGCTCCAGAGCATCTTCCACAGAGCTTTTCGGCAGCTTTAGAATCCGGCGGATGATGTCAAGGTTCTCCCGACCAGTCAGGTTCGCATAGAATGAGGGCGATTCGATGAAAGAACCGATCTCCTTCAGAATTTCCAGCCGATCATTGGGAAAGTGTTTCCCGTCAATAGTAAAACTGCCTTTTGTGGGCGCGGTCAGCCCCAGAAGCATTTTCATGGTAGTGGATTTTCCCGCCCCGTTGGGACCGAGGAGACAGTAAATACTGCCTTTGCGGATATGAAGTGAAACGTTGTTGACGGAAATGAAATTCTTGTATTTCTTCGTCAGCTTTTCGGTTGTAATGATATAGTCCATAAAAGCATCTCCTTTCGACGCTTTTATGGTACAGCACCATCCTGACATCTGCATTCCCGCGCCCTTACTTTTACCTTACTTTTTCGTGGGAACAGCCTCAATATTGATACACCATGTTATAATTGCTTTGTTGGAGGTGATATCTTGAATCATTCGTTCTTACATGATAAAAAGCTCCTTCTGGTGGATGACGAGCCTGATTTGCTTAAACTGGTGACCGCCATCCTGACGGATGACGGGTTTGAAAATATCGTCTCGGCAAACTCCGTCCAAGCTGGTGCAACGGCCGCTAAAGAGGGAAAACCGGATTTGGCTATTCTGGATGTAATGCTGCCGGACGGGGACGGGTTTTCACTTATGCGGCAGCTGCGGGAATTTACAGATGTGCCGATCATTTTTCTGACGGCAAAGGACGAAGCAACGGACAAGCTGGCTGGTCTTGGACTTGGTGCGGATGACTATATTGTAAAACCGTTTTTGCCCCAGGAATTACTGCTGCGCGTCTATGCTGTCCTGCGGCGGTGTTACAAAGAGGATGCTCCGCTTATTAAGCTGGAGGGGTCTACGGTTGACTTCAGCCGCGCCGAAGTAATAAAAGGAAACGAAGCAATTCCATTGACAGCAAAGGAACACTTGCTGCTGGAGACGCTTGCTCGGAACGAGGGAAAGATTGTAACGGTTGACGCACTGTGTGAGGCTCTTTGGGGCGATAACCCATTTGGGTATGAGAACAGCCTGAATGCACATATACGGCGCATACGTGAAAAAATCGAAACCGACCCATCAAGGCCAGTTTCTCTCATAACGATTAAGGGGTTGGGCTATAAGCTCAACACAAGGAAGTGATGCCATGAAATCATTTGGGAGTTATATTGCAAAGCATTTGGCCTCCTTTGCTGTCTTTGTGATAGCCTTGTTTCTGATTAATGCAGTCTCTTTTGGCTCTACGTTTCATAATGTCATTACCAAAGATTACGGTGAGACTTCTCCGCAAAATATGTTAGAGGAAATTGCAGAATCCTCTAATTTAGGCGGCATATCGGAAGATGCCCGCCAAAAGCTCCAAAGCAATCACATTTGGGCCATGTTTCTGAACCCAGAGGGACAATGTGCGTGGTCGGTTGATACGCCGGAGGATATTCCAGACAGCTATACCGTTCAGGATGTAGCCGTTTTTTCCAGAGGGTATCTTGCGGATTACCCTGTTTTCGTCTGGAACGCTGAGGATGGCCTGCTGGTATTGGGCTATCCCAAAAACAGCTACACAAAACTCACAAGCAATTACTTCTCCATTCAGGCAATTCAGACTTTACCGCTGTATTTTACAGGAATGCTTGCGATTGATTTGCTGCTCCTGTTCCTTGCATATTACCTATCAAAACGAAAAATCATCAGGAATACCGAACCGATCGTCGCCTCTATCGAAACACTCTCACACGGGAAGCCAGTATTGCTTTCCATGAGTGGGGAGCTGTCTGAGGTGGCTGAAAGCGTGAATAAAGCATCGCGGATATTAAGCAGGCAGAATGAAGCGCGTGCCAATTGGATTAGCGGCGTTTCCCATGACATACGAACACCTCTTTCTATGATTATGGGGTATGCAGGGCGTATCGCGGACAGCAACTTTGCAGACAGTTCAATTAAGGAACAGGCAGAAATTATCCGAAGGCAAAGCATTAAGATAAAAGAACTGGTTCAAGATTTGAATCTGGTATCACAGTTGGAATATGAAATGCAGCCGTTACACAAGGAGCCTGTCAGATTATCAAAGCTGCTGCGTTCCTATTTAGCAGAATTATTCAATACAGGTATTTCCGATCTTCATTCCATTGATATTGAAATAACTCCCGCTGCCGAAACAGCCGCAATTAACTGTGACCCCCGCTTAATCTCACGGGCTGTAAGCAATTTGGTACAGAATAGTATAAATCATAATCCGCAAGGCTGTCATATCAGGCTGTCGCTTGAATGCTCCGATAGTTCCATTATCTTGATTATCGCTGATGATGGTATTGGATTATCGGCTGAAAAGCTGCAGGAATTAGAGGAAAAGCCTCATTACATGAACAGCACGGATGAAAGGCTGGATGTGCGGCATGGTTTAGGGCTGCTGCTTGTCCGGCAAATTGTGGAAGCCCATGAGGGAACCATGCAGATAAAGAGTGTTGTGAACCATGGATTTACAACAACCCTGACCTTTCAAAAATTAGCACTTGGTTTATAATAAGACATAATTCAATGTGTAATATATCCGGGTTGGCGGTCAGAGATAATCTTTTATATAGGCTTGTTCAGGAGCTTGGAATGCCAGCCGATGCGATTTTTATCCTGACTAATTGATGGGTTATCCATAGATTTCAAAGAAACACAAAGTGTTAGAAAGATTGGGATGAATGAACTTGGAACACTTCACAATTTTGAATGAAAATGTACATCAGTTTCCGGTGGTGATTGATTTATCCCACAGCGGTACCCTTGTTCCCGAAGACATTCGCAGCCGCTTCCTTGATGGCACCTGTCTATCAAACACAGATTGGTTTTTGCCGGAGCTATACGATTTTCTTCCCGCAATGGGATGTACGACTATAATCAACCGTCTAAGCAGATATGTGGTGGACATGAATCGATCAGCCGAGAATACAAGCATTGGAGATTATCGTAAAACCGTGGTCTATCAGGAAAATACCCAAGGCAGTCCATTGTACTCTTCACTGCTAGATGAAAATGAAATTAACCGCCGGGTAAGCCTATATTATGATCCTTACCATCAGGCGCTTGAAAAGCTGTTACGCGAGAAATTAAAGGTGTATCCGTCAGTCCTCTTTATGGACTTGCACAGTTTCTTCCTTGATTTTGGCGATGGCGGCAGTCAGGATATTTATTTATCCAACCGACGCGGTTTTACGTCCTGTGAACAGACATTGCATGGACTGCATGAAAGTCTTACGGCACAAGGCTACAGTGTTATAGATAATGCAAACTTGGGAGGACACATTATAAACCACTACCGTGAGCTTTTTGGTGAGCGGATTGAGGGTGTGATGATGGAACTGAGGTATACAAAATATATCGCAGACCGCTACTTTGGAGAAGAAGAGCTGACGGATAGAAACGAAATGCTTTTTCAGTCGGCAAAGCAGAAGCTAAAGGAAGCGTTTATGCGACTGCCATATTTTCGAGAGTGAAGCAGTAACAATATTTCTTGATATATGGCAACTACTACAACTGCGATGAACAATCTATGCAAATCATCAAGACTACTGTGCAAGCCACTGTAGAGAGCCAAAAAAAGTAAAAAGAAAGCAGGGCCGATAGCCATGAGAATTCTCAACGGTTATCGGCTCTGCGTCTTAATCGTTTATTTACAAGCGGGGCATAACAACAGCCCTGACCTTTCTAAAATGAGCAGCTTTGTATAAAATTATTGGAACAAATACAGTTATAAACGAAATGATGCTTAAAATTTTATCTTTCATAATGATATACCACATTTTTAATTTATGATTGCGTCCGTTGTTTCTTTCCTGTAGTTTTAGATACCTTGGCGTTATCCTCAAAGCCTTTCATAGAAAGCAGCATAAAGATGGATAGTACTGCCATAATGAGCAAGACACCGATTTCCACAGAAAGATTAAAAGTGAGTGTGCCGTCTCCCGTAAACTTAATAATTCCAAGGCCAGCGGTAATAGGATAGTAATCAGTCAATGCTCTGCCGGCGATAAAGATGCCACAGAATCCGTAAACAAAGGCCAACCCGGTCCCGGCGAGGAAACCGTTTTGTTTTTTGCTAAAAAAAAGAATGATCGGCAACACGGCAAGATAACAGCAAAGTCCTAATACAACGAGTTGAAAAAAGGATTTCATTACAAGAGCCGGAGATGTATTTCCATGACAGAAAATCGCCCCTATGACAAATGTACATAGAAAGCTAAAAAGCCCATACAATGCGGTGATAAGCCCAACTGTAATCACTTTTCCGGCCAATAATTTGCGAAACGGAACCGGTACAGTCAACATATTTTTTAATGTATGATCCACATACTCACGGTTTATAATATAGCCTCCGATCAGAACAATCATAAACGGAAAAGCCATGCTGAAGTTATTCCATAAGACGCTGTTTGCATAACTTTCATACTGCATTATTTCATTACCGCTGTTCTGCTGAAAAACGGCTAAAAGTGCAGAAAACAACACGGATACAATGCCGACCCAAAGAATGCTGTAGCGCTTAAGCTTTTGAAATTCCGTGATAACTATATTAATCATAGGTCCCTCCTAATCTTCCTGTTTTTTATATACGAATGAAATCAGCAAAACTGATATTACCGCAATTAAGATCAGTATGCCTGCACAAACCGGCGTGGAAAGCATATATGGTTTTCTCATTGCAAGATATTCCGCAGTCAGTCCGCTCCAATAAGATGTCCACCAGCGCATAATGACCGGTGCGGGCAACACGGTAATGAGAGCATTGTTAGGTGCGAAGTTTAACATATTAAGTGATATGCCAAAATTAAAGATAGAATATATAAAGGCGATTAGAATAGAAAAAATATAACTTTTGTTAAAGTAAACAATAATAATAACAACGGGAAGAACTGAAACAAACAGCATCAGGCCAAGGATAGCACTTAGTCCTAATTTAAAAGCAACTCCTTCCACAGCACCCACAACCAGTCCGCCTAGGATGGTAGCTCCTAAGCCAGCTATGGAATATAGTACGGCAACAATCAAAAGCACGGATAGCTTTGCTGCCACAAGTTTGGTTTTGTGAACCGGTACGGTCATCAGGTTTTTTAGCGTGTCGCTGTCTCTTTCCATGAAGAACAGAATGCTTGCCACTACACTGAGTACGCATGGCAAAGGAGAAAATCTCCGAACGTAACGACCAGCTTAAAAAGCTGTTCAAAATGCAGACTGTCTTTTGCTGCTAATGCGGTCAGTGGGATAGGAAAAATGCAGGCCGCTAACAAACAAAATAGAACAAACTTCTGCCGTTTGATTTTGGCAAATTCACAAATGATTAAATCAAGCAATTCCCTCACCCCCGGTGACGTGCTTAAAGTAATCCTCTAAGGTATCATTTTGGGTATGCGCTTCTGATATATTGAGGCCGCTTTCAATCCATTTGCGGGTAATAGCCGCTACTTCTATTTCCGTATCGTAAAGCCGCAAATTATGGTCGTCATCAATATGAAAATTGGATGTATGAAAGTCAGCCTCCAAAATCCGGGAAGCCTGGGACGTGTCCGTTACGATGAAATGAACATATCTGCTGTTTTTCTTCTCTAATTCTGCCAAGCTTTCTTCTTCCAGTAAAACACCGTGGTCAATGATGCCAATATCGTCCGCCAACAGGGCCATTTCAGACAGAATATGGCTGGAAATTAAAACTGTTTTACCTTGTTCCGTACTAAGCCGCTTTATGAAATCACGGACTTCCACTATACCGATGGGATCAAGTCCGTTAATAGGCTCGTCCAAGATTAAAAGCTCCGGATCATGCAAAATAGCATTTGCGATACCAAGCCGCTGCTTCATTCCAAGCGAATACTGTGAAAACAGTTTTTTATCTTTATAAGGCAATCCCACCACATCCAATGCGTTTTTAATGGAATTGCTACTCGGTACTCCACGGAGCCTCGCCATAATCTTAAGGTTTTCCGTGCCGGTGAGGTTAGGATAAAAGCCAGGCGATTCAATCAGGTTGCCAATTCGGGAAAGAATTTTCTTATCATTCGTACGCATGTTTCTCCCGAAAATACGTACTTCGCCAGATGTAGGACTTGTCAGCCCCAGTAGCATTTTCATAGTAGTCGTTTTTCCCGCGCCGTTGCGTCCTAACAGACCGTAAATTCTGCCTTTCTTCACATGGATACTTAAATTGGCAACACTCTTTTGTTCACCGTATTGCTTTGTCAAATTATTGGTCTCAATTACAAGATCACTCAAGATATAAAGTCCTCCTTATTTTTATAGATCTCATAAATCTGATTTTATCCCCTCAACCTTGCAAGGACCTTGCACGAACCTTGAATTAACCTTGAATCTCACGAGAGAAGTAAAAAAACCTGCCTTTCATTCAGCAGGTTTTTTCATTAGTCAGTGGAAATCGCACGATAAATTCTGTTTGTCGATACGGCTCGCTTTGGACTGAAATCGAACCACCCATCTTTTCTGCAAGCTGCTGTACAATGGACAGCCCCAATCCGCTTCCTTTTTCAGAACGTGCCGTATCGCATTTATAAAGCCGTTCAAAAACATGCGGCAAATCCTGCTTGGAAATTCCTTTACCATCGTCTGCAACAGAAATCATTACATCAGCAGTAAGGAGGGACACCTTGATTTTAACGTGGGTTGCTCTACTATGGGAGATTACATTCTGAATTAGGTTATTTATAATACGCGTATAGGCATCTGCATCTAAATTGACCTTTATGCGTTTTTCTGGGACGTCTATGTCGAAATCAAGTTGATTGTCCTCAAAGATCGGAATCCAGTCTTTCAGCAGGTTTCTGGTGAACTCCGCAAGCTCCACTTCCCGAATAGTAAAGGTTTCTTCATTGGAGTTCAGTTTAAACCATTCAAACAGCACATCTACATAGTCTTTCATATACTTGTACATCTCCAGTGTGAACAATCCGGGTGTCCAAGTCGATAGTAAGCTTCTGAAAGGAAAGCCGATGAGGTTCTTCGTTTACGCTGATATTGTTGTTTAAGGTTGTATATCTTCGAATTAAGGATAAAACGCGGGCGATAAATTCTTCCACGTCAAAAGGCTTTGTCAGATAGTCATCGGCACCGGAACGAAGGCCATTTACTTTATCGGTGCTTGCTGTTTTTGCCGTAAGCATCAACACTGGGACGGCACTAATGCTTCTAATTCTTTCCAGAACCTGAAAACCATCCATTTCAGGGAGCATAACGTCCAAGACAATCAATTGATAATTGCCTTGCAATGCTAACTTTAAGCCATCTGTTCCGGTATGTGCAAATTCAGCAGAGACGTTCTCTTTCTCTACACATTTTTTTAGTAATTGACATAGCCCCATGTCATCGTCAATAATCAGAATATTATTTTGCATTCCACGAACCTCCCTTACTTTTTACTTTGAGATTTCGTTCTCGCATCAGCAGGCTTTTCCGAATCTTTCGGTATCGCCCAGGCATGAGCGAAGCGAATTAGCACCCTCAATACGGTTTTCTTCGCAGAGCTTCTGTATCCTGCGCTCTGAAATTTTCCATTTGTCAACGGCCTGCTGAACAGATATATAATCAAGCATACTTGTCTCTCCGCATAGTAAATATTTATCCATAAGTATATACGGAGAAGCGTATGAAATCAAGTTTTTGCGTTCAGCTTTTGTGCCCTGTCAGGCAGGAACTATAAACTGCTATTGGAGGTGAACTGATGGAACACAATCTTGACAACCTTTGAACCAGAAGAGTTTCGAACAAATGGTTAAAGTGAGGATTCGAACTCACATGAAAGCAGAATAAATCGACGAAAGGCACGACTGTTAAAAAGCTGTCGTGTCTTTTTGTATTCACATTTTAGAAGGGATGTTTTTACAATGATATGCCGTTGAGCTGAGTTTATCTGTTGTACTATTTACCCCATCTAATGCGATATAACAAAAGCTCCGATTAAAAGTATCGCATAGGTTGATTTATTCAACCGTTATCAACTGCAAATCCATTGATTTCCTTCTGCTTACCAACTAAAATATAGTCAGAGGTGATTGATATGAAAGAAATTAATATTGCAAAAGTGCTTGTAAATAAGCGCAAGGAAAAGGGCATCACCCAGGATGAGCTTGCAAATTACATTGGCGTGTCCAAGGCATCCGTTTCCAAATGGGAGACGGGTCAAAGTTATCCGGACGTAACCTTTCTTCCACAGCTGGCTGCGTACTTTAACATCAGCATTGACGAATTGATAGATTATAAACCGCAGATGACAAAAGAGAATATTCAAAAGCTATACCGAAACCTTTCGGCTGATTTTGCCTCAAAACCGTTTAATTTGGTGATGGAAGACTGCCGAAAAACAATTAGAAAATACTATTCATGCTTTCCGCTGCTGCTGAATCTAGGAATACTAATGATCAACCATGTCGAATTGCTGAAAGACCCCCGAGAAACTGCATCTTTGACTGAGGAAGCCAAGGGTCTTTTTATCCGTATCAGAGAGGAATGTGATGATGTATCGATTACCAGGCAGGCTTTGTTTATGGAAGCCCTGTGTAGCCTCATTTCCGGTGATGCCAATACCGCGCTGGAGCTGCTTGATGGATCAGTCGTGCCTGCGCTGCCCCCTGAATCGCTTATGGCTTCCGCTTACCAAATGACGGGGCGCACCGAGGAGGCGAAATCCGTTTTGCAGGTCGGAATGTTTCAGAACATCGTTGTCCTGTTCAACTTCTTTCCCGCCTATCTTACTCTATGTGCGGATGTCCCATCGAAATTCGACGAGGTACTTCGACGCTCGCTTGTCGTAGCGGAAACGTTTGACATGAGGCATCTGCACCCCGGTGTCCTGGTCGGCCTTTATATTTCAGCCGCGCAGGGATTTATTGCTCAGAAAAATTATGATAAGGCGCTTGAAATGCTGCAAAAGTACACCGAGATTGTAATAAGCGATATTTATCCCCTGCGCTTGCATGGCGATGCTTTTTTCGACCGTCTGGACGGATGGCTGGATCAGCTTAATCTGGGAACCGACCTTCCCCGGGATGAAAAAACAATCAGGAAAAGTATGTCTGATGTGATTGTTAATAATCCGGTGTTTTCAGTTCTCTCAGATGAGCAGCGTTTTCAGGATATAACTAAAAAGCTTCAACATAACTGCGAATCATATAAATAAGGGGTAATGTTACTATGGAACACGAAAAATTGGCGGCAAAAAAAAGACTGATTATATTTATTGCGCTTACATTCATCCTTACCTGGATCGTTTTTTTGTTGGTACCGATCTGTGGACTCACCTATGGTAGCGGGGCGGCAGTAGTAATTTTGGCAGTCGCTATGTTTATGCCTGCGCTATCCAATTTATTAACACGGCTTATAACAAAAGAAGGATTTGGGAATATGTATCTTCGTCCCCACTTCAAGGGACATGTGAAAGAGTATCTGCTTTTGTACTTCGGCCCGACAGCCTTGTTGATTCTGAGCGGAGTGCTTTATTTCCTGATTTTCCCCGGTTCGTTTGACCCGGAGCTTACAACTTTAAAAGGGATGGTCGCTTCAAGTGGTAAACAGGGACTTGCCGTGTCCACTCTGCTAATTGTTCAAGCTCTGATTTTTGTTGTTATCGGCCCGATTGTAAATATCATACCAACCATGGGTGAAGAACTAGGCTGGAGAGGGTATTTGCTCCCCAAACTGCGCATTTTTTTATCTGACAGGACCGCGTTAATTATAACAGGGGTAATATGGGGGATCTGGCACTTGCCCGTTATCGTGATGGGCCACAATTACGGAACCGGTTATTGGGGCTATCCATGGCTCGGCATTCTGGACATGATCGTTTTTTGCGTTGTGCTTGGCATTATCGAAGGCTATATATCAATCAAACTGGAAAGCGCCATTCCAGCTGCCATGATCCATTCAACGGTGAACGCGGGCGCGGCACTGCCAAGCATTTTTGCAAAGAGCGGATATAACCCACTACTTGGCCCAGCAATCACCGGCCTTATTGGAGGACTTCCGTTTATCGTTTTAGCTGTTATATTGCTAATAAAGGCGGGCCGTAAAATGACGTTGGGTAAAAACGAAGCGCATCGGTAAGAAGAGGGGTCGTTGGGGCAGAAATAAGGTTTTGCTCCGTTAGAAGCCTGCAACTAAATTGAGCAAGTGACACAAGAAAGACATAGCTCTTCGCCAAATAAGAAAATATGTCTTTTTTGTGCTAAAAAAGCGTGGTATCATAGACTATGCCATGCGGTCAAACCCACAGGCATCTGACTTTTCGGTTTTTTTGTTCCACAGTTTCATAGATGACATCGGCTATTTTTGACATACTAAGGGGATTTGAACTAAAGAACGGTACGAATGAGAAATCGGTGTTAAAGTAGTGAAAAACTTGTTGTGGTACAATATGGATTGAATATGAGAAATCATTGAGTTAAATTTTCTATTAAAACTAATATAGACGTTGGATAAGCGGACGATTGATAGAAGATGTGATGAAAGGCTTTGCAATGAATGATGAATGCCTGAAGGAACTTGCTTGCTGGAGAATACGATATAAAAAACAACTTGTTATAATAAGCTCTATTTGGTGAAGAGGGGGAAGGCAAATGATTTATTATCATGTAGATGTATTTAGTTCTAAAATTCTTTCTGGGAATGGATTGACCGTTATATTTCATGAAGAAGATATGGATACGCAATATATGCAGGCAATCGCGCAGGAGTTCAAGCAATTTGAGACTATTTTTCTCAGACAGACCGCGGGAAATCGTTTTCGCGCTAGAATTTTTACGGTGGAAGAGGAATTGGATTTTGCCGGGCATCCAATATTAGGAGCTATGGCCGTCATTCACGAGAAACTGTATGCAGAAATACAAAACGCGACCGCAGTCTTTGAGCTGAATAGTAAAACTTTGCAAGCAGAATCAGTAAAAAAAGAAGGCTATTTTCAAGCTACGATGAATCAAGGGGTACCCGAATTTTTGGGAAAGGTTGACGGTGAATTGGTCAATCAGTTTTTGCACGCACTAAATCTTACACCAGACCATCTTCATCCCACACTTCCAATGGAGGTTGTTTCAACTGGATTACCATATTTGATTGTTCCTCTTGCTTCAGGGTTAGAAATAGCAAAAATCAAAACCAATGATTTTGAAAAACAATTAGAAAAAATTCAAGCCAAATTTGTTTACTTATTTAGTGTAGATAGAATGGAAGGGCGTACTTGGGATAACAGGGGATTGATTGAGGATGTAGCAACCGGCAGTGCAGCTGGTCCGACTGGAGCTTATCTCTATAAATGGAATATTTGCAATGCTGATGAAGATATAGAAATTAATCAAGGCAGTTTTGTGGGAAGACCAAGCAAGATAAAAGTATTTTCGGAACAATCTACAGGTTACATCAAGGTGGCCGGAGATGTTAAAATAATTGCAAAAGGGCAACTTCTGATTTAAATGTAAACTACGATCAATGCCTCACTCGATTGATGAAGTATCTTTATCACTACTTCCACTTATCTTAAACAATAAGCCACAGGCATGAATGCTTGTGGCTTTTAATTTAACGCGTAGTGATGGGACTTTAGTAAATCAAAGGGGGATAATTAAGGTTATGTAAAGATGGCAATAAGAGAAGTAGAAAACGAACCATAATTTAATTGAATTATTTTATAATTTGAAATAGAATAAGTTAAGTACCAAGTTACGAAATCTAAATATGATACACTTATGAATATAATCAAGATGCGAACGCAAAAACAAAAAAGTGAATAAGCTTAGACTTAGAGAAGTAAATTAATGTGCGAATAATTTGTTAATACATAATGCTGTAGGTTTTTTATCAATTGTCCCACGCTCTAATAAAATGGATTTTATAAGTTTATAATTTATGTTAGGAGAAATTCACTTGGAACATAAGGCTTTTTTATTGGATGAGAAAACCTTTCAAAATGAGCTTTCCCCCATACTATATGAAGCGTTGGAGCATAACAACGCCGCCCCGCTTCAGTCTTTTATGGAGGAAAACCTAGAACAGTTGACAGACCCCTATGAGGGTGAGCCGCTGGATGAGGATTGGGAAACCATGCTGGAGCTCCGCACGCCAGAGGAATACGGGGATTTTGCGCTGACGAAATATTACCGTGTTTGCGACGATATTGGCCTTGGAGAAGACTGGGACGAAATGGACGATTATTTCAGAGAGTGGCAGGAGGATTTATCTGTTACGATACTCGGTAAACCTTTCGGCCCAACGGAAGATTATTTTGATCCCGGGAAAATGGGTTCCTATTTTCAGTCACCGGAAGAAGTGGCGGAAAGTTTGGAGAAGCTCATAGAGCATGCCCGGGCATTTCCCCAAAGAAAGCATCAGCTGGCACAGGCAATAGAGCTTTTGGAAAAAGCGGTACAGGCAGGGCAGGGTTTATATGTAACCTTTTAGCATAATCAAGGGTAATCTGAGGGGCTTTCTTAAAATCATATGAATTAAATAACAGGATTCATGTTATATCAATTTTGGACTTGAAAAGAGAACAGGATAGGTATTAAGATTTTTTGGTGTGCACGGAAGCTGGACTTAATTGAGATAGAAGAGGTGAAGCGGATGAAATATGTAGTATTGCTTCGTGGAATCAATGTTGGTGGCAAAAACATCATTAAGATGAACGACTTAAAGCAATTGCTGCTTGACCTGAATTTCAAAAATATTCAAACCTATGTCCAAAGCGGTAATGTGGTTTTGGATTCCGATCTTGATGAAGCCTCTTTACACAATAAGATTAGCGATGGTTTCGTGAAACAGTTTGGGTTTGAAATTGTCATGATTATCAGAAATATAGATGAGATGCAGTATCTTATTGCACAAATGCCGTTTTCGCCAGATGAGATGATTGCTGCCGAAACAGCCGACCCTAAAGTAGAGCACCTTTATGTTTATTTTTTAGAAAGCCTACCGGAGGAATCGCAGATTGAGACCATTCGCAGGAAGTATGCCGGGTCTGACACACTACGAGTGGGAAAAAGGGAATGCTATCTTCTTTGCCACCAAAGTATACGAAAATCAAAACTAGCCGGCTACACTTCCAAGGTGTTTAATACGGCTACGGTACGAAATTGGAAAAGTGTTTGCAATTTATATGATATGATGACGGGTAGACAACCAAATTCGAAAAAAATAGAGAGGTAACTATATGCGGTATGGACCAGACCCCAATGCGATTTATCCGAACGAAAACATAAAAAGCGTGTGCTATATCAAAAATGTAATTACCAGACCGAATATCACGGTTGGTGATTACACCTATTATGATGATATCAACGAAGCGGAACGATTTGAAGAACACGTGACGCATCATTATGAATTTTTAGGGGACAAGCTCATTATCGGTAAATTCTGCGCCATTGCCAAAGGGATTGAATTTGTTATGAATGGAGCAAATCATCGGATGTGCAGTGTTACCACCTATCCGTTCAACATTATGGGGCATGGTTGGGAAAAGGCAACCCCGTCGCTCGAAGATCTTCCCATCAAGGGCGATACGGTCGTCGGAAACGATGTATGGATCGGGCAAAATGTCACCGTTATGCCGGGAGTACACATCGGAGATGGTGCAATCATTGCCGCAAATTCCGTTGTGGCAAAGGATATTCCGGCCTACCGTATCGCGGGAGGAAACCCCGCACGTATTATTCGCAAACGCTTTGACGATAACCTGATTTCCTATTTGCTGGAGTTAAAATGGTGGGACTGGCCTGCAGAGAAAATATTTGAGAATTTAGACGCCCTGTGCAGTGGAGATTTAACGAAAATCAAGGAAATATAAGGCGATGATTCAAAGGCACCCTACGAGGTAATCTCATAGAGTGCCTTGCTCGTTTTTTGCATGAGACTCAACGATTGCAATGCCGAATTGCTCACTGCGGAGAAATAATGATTCCGGCATAAAAGAAGTAATTTAAAATAGCTAATAATTTATCTGGATTTTTAATGATGTAGATATAAAATATAAAGCTTCTAAAAAAGCTTAGCGTAACAATTAGCACAGTGAAATTTTGCTTGATATTATTAGCAAGCAATATAAGGAGATTCGATGAAATGACACAAGAAGAGTTTTCGGAGAGATTTCTGTCTCGCCTAAATAAACAACAAAAAGAGGCGGTGCAGACGGTAGACGGAGCAATACTGCTTCTTGCCGTTCCAGGGAGTGGAAAAACCACTGTGCTTATTACACGGTTAGGTTATATGGTTTGCTGCCTTGGTATTGCTCCCGAGCGTATTTTGACCACTACATACACAGTAGCCAGCACAAACGAAATGCGCCAGCGATTCGGATCTCTATTTGGCGAAGGCTTCCAACGCTCAATGGAGTTCCGCACAATTAACGGCCTTTCAGCGAAAATAATAGATTACTATAATCGGAACAACGGAAAAGGCCAACCATTTCAATTACTTGATGAAGACGTGGTTTTAGCACAATTGGTTGGCCAGATTTACCAAACAAGGAACAACGATTATGCTACCGAAAGCATTATAAAAGATATTCGCACTTCTATTACTTACATTAAGAATATGATGCTCTCAGAGGAAGAGATAGAAAATTTTGATTTTGGCATCCCTCATATGCCCGAAATATATAAGCAATACTGCACGGAGCTTCGCTCGAACAAACAAATGGATTACGACGACCAGATGATTTATGCACTACGGATTTTGGAACGGTACCCAAGTATTCTTGCGTATTTTCAAGACCAGTATCGTTATATTTGTGTAGATGAATCGCAGGATACCTCAAAGATACAGCATAAAATCATTCAGCTGTTGGCAAATAGGCACGGCAATCTATTTATGGTTGGCGACGAGGATCAAAGTATATATGGTTTTCGCGCTGCATACCCAGATGCGTTACTGAACTTTAGCAACGACTACCCGAACGCAAAAATCATGTTGCTTGAGAACAACTATCGCTCTACAAACGAAATTGTTAGTGTGGCAAACGCATTTGTCTCAAAAAATCGCTATCGCCATAACAAGTCCATCGTGCCAACGCGCGGCAGTGGAGTACCCATACAAGTAATTGATGCTGTAGACCGTGTCACGCAATACCAATACCTTTTTACTCTGGCTGAAAATTGTGAATCTGAAACGGCGATTCTTTATCGGAATAACGATAGTGCTCTGCCACTCATCGATGTGCTTGAGCGAAACGGAATTCCCTATAATTGCAGGCAGTTTGACGGAGCCTTTTTCTCGCACCGTATTGTTGCGGATATAAGGGATATCATTCACTTTTCGTATGACCCGCACGATATTGATACTTTTATGCGAATCTACTTTAAATTTGGAAGCCCTTTGTCAAAGAAAGCGGCGATCTATGCTTGTGAACAAAGCAGGAGAACGGGAAAGTCGATTCTTGAAGAGTTAATTCAATTTCCAGAGCTGAATAGCTATGCCAAAGAAGGCGCAATCAATTTACGAACCGTCCTGCCTATGATTGTGGAAAGTGGCGCAACAAAAGCCATTCAACTCATTTGGAACACAGCGGGTTATCGGAACTATGTTAATGAAAATAAGCTGGACGAAGGAAAGCTTGCTATTTTGTGCATACTTGGTGAGAAGGAACCTAGCCCGCGCGATTTGCTCCGTAGGCTACAAGAGCTGCAAGATATAATAAGAGCGCACAAGAACCGCAACTCGAACAAACTCGTTCTATCTACCATACACTCGAGCAAGGGCTTGGAGTATGAGCGAGTTTTTTTGCTTGACATATTTGATGGTACGCTCCCGAAAAATCCCGTTCCAGATTTTTCGTCTCAGGATGAGTTAAAGCAGTATGAAGAAGAAAGACGTTTATATTATGTCGCCATGACCCGCGCAAAAAATGAGCTTTCTCTTTTTCACTGTCGCGGTGTGGAATCTGCTTTTACAACGGAGGTTTTACATTCTTTGCCGGTAGAAGTGTTAGATGCAGACAATATTATGGCATTGTTTCAGCAAAGATTATGTGGCAAAACCTACGTACATAAAGAGAATGGTAAAGGTACTGTGGTTGCACAATGCGGTTATTCTGTGCTTGTGGAGTATGAAATGGGCAGGTTTCAGCTTCTAACACTTTCACAATTATTAGAGCAGCGAGAGCCAACCGTCACCTACGAAGTCGCACGAAAAAGCAAGGCTAAAAATCCTCATAAACGCACAGAAGTTAGAAAAATGGATATTTCTGCGCAGCCTCCTAAAATCGTGCTTACCAATGTAGAAGCGGGTAGGAGCGTTACGCATTCCAAGTTTGGGAAAGGTGTAATTACAGAATTTGACGGTACCTACGCCATCATCCGGTTTGATGAAATGGTTGGGGAAAAAACGATTGATATGGCTATGGCAGTACAAAATAAATTTATTCTACTATAAAAATTATAGAGCGGGAGCAAATTCCATCGTTTTGCAGCCAGTTGTCTTTGTATCGTCTCAATCAACACAATCAATACTTATAAATAAGTAATTTGTGAGGTTTCAAAAGGAACGGTATTATTAAGATTCGAAATAAGAGAGAAGCCGATTATAAGTAGTAGAAGAAATTACGAGGGAAGTATTCTGAATTTTATATATTCCAGGGCTGTGAGTTCGTTACTAATAAGCGAATTTATAGCTCTAACTTCAAGTAACAGCAAAAAAGGTTGACAAATTGTTTTTCTAACATTATATTTGTATGTACAAACAATAAGCAAATGCAGTTTTATAAATGAATTAAAGACTAATTAAAAATTAATAGGAGGCTATTTGTTATGGAAGAAATTTTTAATAGAAGAAGTATTCGTAAGTTTAAAAATCAGCCAGTTGAGCCGGAGAAAATTGAGAAGCTGCTGCGAGCAGCCATGCAGGCTCCGTCTGCCGCCAACCAACAGGTGTGGGAATTTATAGTCGTTCAGGAAAAAGGGATGCTGGAAAAGTTGGCACAAATCTCACCATATGCAAAGCCCGTTGCTGGCTCTTCAGTGACCTTTGTTCTTTTGGCAGATGAAGATAAAATGAAAGTGCCTACTGGTTGGGAGCAAGATCTGGGTGCCGCCGCACAAAACATGCTGCTCGAGGCAGTACACTTGGGTCTCGGTGGTGTATGGCTTGGTGTAGCCACAGTAGATTCTGTAATGGATAGTGTGCGTAATTTGTTTGCACTTCCCAAAAACATTCGCCCCTTTGCATTTATTTCAGTAGGCTATCCAGATGGGCAAGAAAATCACTTTGTAGACCGCTATCAAGCTGACCGTGTGCATTACGAAAAATGGTAAAGAGGGAAGAGAAACAAATGATAAAACTTGTTGCCCAAAATACGATTAAAGCAGATAAAGTGGAAGCTTTTATTGAACTTGCTACGCAATTGGTGCATGCCACCAGAGAAAATGATACCGGCTGCATTCGGTATGAATTGCTGCAAGACGTAAAGAATCCGCAGGTTTTAACGATGCTGGAAGAGTGGGAAGATGAGGCCGCCCTCAGCAGGCATGGTGCTTCCCAGCATTTTAAAGAAGCGATTGCAAAGTTTGCAGAATACATGGAAAAACCAGGCGAAACGCATCTGTACAAAACATTGGTATAATCGGAGAGTGGTGCATGATGAAAATGGATTTCCCTGTGGAAGAAACAGTAAAAGCACGCCATAGTATCCGCTCCTATCAGGAGAGCCCTATTCCGGCTGAGGTGATGGAAAAAATAAGAAGCTATATGCAGGAACTGTCAAATCCTTTTGCCGTAGAGGTTTCTTTTCATTTGCTGGAAAAGGAAGTGACTGCCGATGGCGAAAAGCTTGGCACCTATGGCGTAATTAAGGGTGCTTCACACTTTATTGGTGCTTCGGTTGCTCCGTGCGAACTGGGTTTAGAAGCCTTGGGTTATTCTTTTGAAAAGCTGCTTCTATATATCACCTCACTAGGCCTTGGAACCTGCTGGCTAGGCGGTACGTTTGACCGAAGTGCCTTTGCCACTGCCATGAAGCTTAAGAATGGCGATTTGTTCCCCGCGATTTCTCCCTTTGGTTACCCGCAGGAGAAAAAACGAATGATGGAATCGATGATGCGGTGGCTGGCAAAGTCTGACCAACGGCAGGAGTGGAGCGCTTTATACTTTGAACAAGACTTTGCGCACCCGTTAACGCAGGCTGCGGCGGGCAAATATGCTTTTCCGCTGGAAATGATGCGTTTAGCTCCATCTGCAGTGAATAAGCAGCCTTGGCGCATTGTAAAAACCAATGATTCTTTCCATTTTTATAAAACACACTCGGAGAAAGAGAGCAAGCTCGGTATCGATATTCAACGTACGGATGTAGGTATTGCGGCGTGCCACTTTCATTTGGCAGCACAAGAACGTGATTTACCCGGTCACTTTACCCGCCTGCAAAATCCTGTAATCAAAACGGCGGAAAATGTGGATTATTTATTTTCATGGGTAGAGGATGTGATTTAAGGCTGTTTGGTAAATTGTAATTTCATTTCTCTCATAAAAATGGAATGATTGAAAAGCCCTGTATTTTTTAAAATACAGGGCTTTGTTTATTTTAGAATAAATCCCCTCGTAACTTTGTAAGAAGTATAATTGTAATTTATTGCCATTAGCATTAGAATTATCACAGTGAGTTTTATCGGCTTTAAAGTAGTCATTGGCATAGTTCAATCTTACTTTATAAGGGGCGTTGAATATGAAACGAAGACTAATTGGTGTGCTTTTCACGTTGGCACTGGTACTAACCGGCTGCAATGGCAGTTCGATTTTTAGCGCAAATCACTCAAACGACAATACGATGGGGAATCAAAAGGTAAGCAAGCTACTTGCTCAGCTAACCCTTGACCAAAAGGCGGCCCAAATGGTACAGGGAGCGGTGTACAACTTAACTGAGGATAGCATGAAAGAGCACGACTATGGTAGTATTCTTTCCACCTTTGGTACCAATTCGCTCAATGCAGCAGAATGGAAGAATCTAATTCTTAAATACCAGAGAAGTGCGCTGAATTCACAAGCGAAAATTCCATACATTTATGGCAACGATGCGGTGCACGGTATAAATACCTGCAAGGGCGCCGTTATCTTCCCGCACAACATTGGGATTGGTGCTGCAAATAATGAGGAGCTAACTTACAAAATGGGTTTAGCAGTAGCCGATGAAGCTAAGCTGACCGGTATGCTGTGGAGCTTTTCCCCCTGCCTTTCTGCTGCGCAAGACCCAAGATGGGGGCGCACGTATGAAAGCTATTCTTCCGAGAATAGCATAGTCACAAAGCTTGGAACTTCCTTTTCAAAGGGGTTAATCGATGGCGGAATTCTTCCTTGTGCAAAGCATTTCTTTGCAGACGGCAATGTGCTGTATGGAACAGGGGAAAGCTTGGATGGCGAAAAAAGACTAATTGACCGTGGAGATTCTCAGCTAAAGGAATCTGAAATTCAGGACTTATTAAAGGTGTATCAAGCCGAAATAGACGCCGGAGTTAAATCCATTATGATTAGCCACAGCAGTGTAAACGGAACCAAAATGCACGCCAATGAAAAGTATATCTCTTACCTGAAAAAAGAAATGGGTTTTCAGGGCTTTATTGTGAGCGATTGGGATTCCATTCATAATATACCCGGTACGAACCTCAAAGAGCAGACGATAACTGCAATCAATGCCGGCATCGATATGCTAATGGAAGATTCTAGATTTGAAGATTGCCGGAGGTATATTGTAGAAGCCGTCAACGAGAAGAAGATTCCTCTGGAACGTGTGAATGATGCGGTGACCCGTATTTTAACGGTAAAGGATGAAATGGGAATTCTGGATGACCCCATGATGGAGAAAGTAACCACAAAGCAAAACAGTGTGGGTTCAACCGAATACCGCGATTTGGCCAGAACCTTGGTGGAGCAGAGCCTTGTTCTGCTGAAGAATGAGAATTCCGTATTGCCGATTCGAAAAGGGGCAAAGGTATTTGTAACGGGTCCTGCCGCCAATGATGTTGGAGTGCAGTGCGGCGGCTGGACGATCACTTGGCTGGGTGGTTCGGATGCAAACCTCAACAATCGCAAATGGATACCCGAGGGAAAAACAATACTGGACGGTTTTAAAGAGCTTGCAGGGGAATATCAGCTTACGATTATTACCGACCCTAAGAAAGCCGCAGATGCCGATGTAACCTTGCTGTGCTTGGGTGAGCGGACGTATGCGGAGTGGAAAGGGGACAGCGCAGTCATCAGCATCACCAGAAACCTCGCCCTGAGCGGGAACTCCGACGCAATTCAACTTGCTCAAAAGGTAGGGAAGCCAACGGTCGCCTGTATCGTAGCGGGCAGAAATGTAATCATCAGCGATGTTATGAAGCAATGGGATGGCATCGTTATGTGCTACCTGCCCGGCAGCGAGGGCGATGGTATAGCCAACGTTCTTACCGGGAAAAGCCGCTTTCAAGGCACCTTGCCAATGCCCTATTATGCAGATGTAAAGGACATTCGAACGGAGAAGGTACTCTTCCCGGTTGGTTATGGGCTAAAATATTAAAAAGGAATGGTGACGATACACTTTCCGTCACCATTCTTTCATGCTGCTAAAATAGAGCATAAATGAAACAAAATACAAAAGATTTTTTATTGAATTGACTATGTTGTTATGTTAGAGTATGATTCATTTCACGAGCCGATTACTTTTGAACAATCCTAGTTTTAAGTAAGAGAACTTACTACTTTTTTAATTCATGTTTTGAAGGAGTTTATTCGTATGAAAAAGGCACTCTCTTTGTTTCTGTCCGTTTTACTAATTGGTTTGACTGGGTGTAGTTATGGTGCAATATCGAGCTCAAAAGCAGTAAACAGCTCTTCCACAGGCAGTTCTTCCGCTAGTGCTTTAACAGGAGCAGAAAGCGAGCTGGAGAGCGGTGCTCCATGGGATATGACAGAGCCCTTTATCGGGAGAAAGGCGTTAGACAGCGAAACCGAACAGTTCATCTTAGGAACTTGGAAGGTAGAAAAACTGTTGGGTTTTGGGGATTCCTATAATGACGCTTCGGAATACCCAAACGGGCAAAAGATCATTGGTGATGAGATTACAATACAAAAAGATTTCTTTTCCTCAAAGGGGTTAAAAAACTATGAACCATATCAATTTGAATTAAAGAATCCGTCTTATCAAATAGAGGAAATACACTACAATAAAGACTCATTTTATCGTGTAGATAAAATAGATATGCCAAGCATGAATGACAATGATCACGTGGTAAACGTGAGTGTATCTGCCTCACCCGATGAACTTGGAATACCCATGCTGTTTTTAGTTATCAATAATAAAAGACTAATTTTACAATTAGAGGCAACGGTATTTGAATTAAAAAGAGTGTAGCAAGAGTTTTATAGAGAAACGGCAGCTTTTTTACAGGGTTGCCGTTTTTTCTCTATTAATGCAGGTGAGAACAACGTATTTTGTCCCTTTCTATGGGAAAGATTGGTTTTATTCTATCATTCGTATATAATAAATTAGTAGAAAACAGATTTATAAGTTTTGTTTTTATGTGTTTTAACTTGCAATAGATAAGTTCATACTTGAAAGAAACGAAAAGCAACAGCATTTTGGGTGTACAATTACGTCAAAAAGGAAGGAGTGTATACGTTGCAGGAGAAAATAATCATTGTAGACGATGAGCATGAGATTGCGGACTTAGTGGAACTATTTTTAAACAACGAAGGCTACAAGATCTTTAAGTTTTATTCGGCACAGGATGCGTTGGCTTGTATTGAGAAAACAGAGCTTGACCTTGCAATACTGGATGTTATGATGCCAGAAATAAGCGGGTTTGAGTTGTGCCGAAAAATCCGTGAGAAATATACTTACCCGATTGTGATGCTCACAGCAAAAGAAGAGGAAATTGATAAAATCACAGGCCTGACCCTCGGAGCGGATGATTATATTACAAAGCCCTTTCGTCCGCTGGAGCTGGTTGCCAGAGTAAAGGCACAGCTTCGCAGGTATAAGAAGTATAATCCATCCTACGCGGTGGAAGCGGAAGAAAGCGTAATCACTCATTCGGGCTTAGTAATGGATATTAAAACGCACCAGTGTTTTTTAGACGAGCGTCCCCTTACGCTTACTCCCACCGAATTTTCTATTTTACGCATTCTATTGGAACAAAAGGGCAATGTGGTAAGCGCACAAGAGTTGTTTCATAAAATTTGGCAGGACGAGTACTACAACAAAAGCAACAATACCATTACCGTTCATATTCGGCATTTAAGAGAGAAAATGAACGATACCGTTGAGAATCCCAAATACATTAAAACAATATGGGGAGTAGGGTATAAAATTGAAGGGCAAGTATAAGGCAGATTATACGCAATTAAAACTGAAGATGAGCTTTCGTCTTCTGGGAATGGCCGTTGTCGCTTTTGGTGTTATTTACGCTCTTTACTTTCTATTTTGGAAGGGTAAGGGCGGTAACTGGATTGTTTCTATATTGCGCAATGTGGTTGGCGTCGATGACGAACGTGCGCGGGAATTCTACCAACAAGTATTTCGCAATTATATGGATGTAATATGGCTGGCGGCAATTACGGTAGTGTTTTTAATCTTTCTTGCCTTTTTTCTGGAATGGTTTACCCATTATTTCAATGCAATTAACAAAGGAATCGACGCGTTGCTGGATGAGAATGCGACCATCCATTTGCCGGCAGAAATGGCTGCCATTGAGAAAAAGTTAAACACTGTTAAGCAAACATTAGAGAAGCGTGCCCTTGCTGCTCAAACTGCGGAACAGCGAAAAAACGAACTGGTTATGTATTTGGCTCACGATATTAAAACACCGCTTACCTCCGTTATTGGCTATTTGAGCTTGTTAGAGGAAGCGCCGGACATGCCCACGGAGCAAAAAGCCAAATACGTTCATATTACGCTAGAGAAAGCATACCGTTTGGAGCAAATGATTAACGAGTTTTTTGAGATTACACGGTACAATCTTCAGCAAATCCAAATTGAGTACGAGAAAATTGACCTGTATTTTATGCTGGTGCAAATAACAGATGAGCTTACGCCCATCCTTTTTGAAAATGGGAATACAACAACAATTTTGGCAGACGAAAATTTTACAATATATGGTGACCCCGGGTATTTGGCAAGGGTGTTTAATAATATACTAAAAAATGCAGGGGCATACAGCTACCCCAATACCGATATTTTAATCTCAGTAGAACAGCTCAAAAATGAGACTATCATTACCTTTCAAAACCAAGGACAAACCATTCCGCGTGAAAAGCTGACCTCTATATTTGAAAAATTTTACCGCATGGATGAAGCCCGCACTTCCAATACCGGAGGGACAGGCTTAGGGCTTGCAATCGCAAAAGAGATTGTTACCCTGCATGGCGGTACGATTAGTGCGCAAAGTGAAAATCATATGGTTCAATTTACGGTTACTCTTCCGCAGCCAGATTAAGGGCTGCTTTCAATAATAAAGAAATTGTTTGTTTTGGTTAAAATAAGCTGTAACTGCTAGGAATACGGAATGTATTCCTACTCTTTTTGCTTGCTTCGCACTGTTTATTTTTGAACAGTGTTTTTGAAATTAAAATCAAGCCCTAAGAAAACTAAGAGAATCTAATAAAAACTTAGGATTTTCTTAGGAATGAAACAACGAAATATTAAAATAAAAAAAGCACCCGTTTGGTATGATACATACAGAACAGGTGTTTTTCTTTTTATGGACAAAGAAAGGAGGGTTTTGTGAAAGAGAAAAGAATGAAGCGGATTTCATTTTTGTTTTATGCTTGTTTTATTATTGCCGTTGTCGCCTTGCTCTACTGGCTGGTAACGGGTAATAATCCGCTGATAAAAGAGCTAAAGCAAAAGGCCTCCATCTCTGCCATGCAAGGCAATCACAACAAATATAATATGACCATTACAAGCAGTGGGGACGGGGACTCAGCATGGTATTTAATTTTGGTCAATAAGTGGAATCCCATTCCCGATAACTATAAAATGGATTTAGAAGAGCTTTCCAATGGAGAATCTGTCGATAAACGTATTTACCCATCCCTGCAAGAAATGTTTGATGCTGCCAGAAGCGAAAACATTTACCCTGTGGTAGCCTCTGGGTACCGGACCAAACAGGTGCAGCAAAGCATTATGAAAGAAAAAATACAGGAGTATAAAAAACAGGGTCTTTCCAACCATGAGGCGCAAACCAAAGCAGAAGCGTGGGTTGCTCTTCCCGATACCAGCGAGCACCAGTTGGGCCTCAGTGTAGACATTAATGCTGACGGCATTCATTCAAAGGGGGAAGAGGTTTACCGCTGGCTGGATCAAAACAGTTATAAATATGGATTTATTCGTCGGTACCCAGCCAATAAAACGGAGATAACCGGTGTCATCCATGAGCCTTGGCATTACCGCTATGTAGGGGTGGATGCGGCAAAAGTAATGCACAAGCAGGGCATTTGCCTGGAAGAATACCTGAATAAAACATCATGAAAGACTGCCCGTAATAGTTCGGGCAGCCTTTTTTAATGATTTTTTCAAAAAGGATAACTACACCATTCAATTTGTAAATACATATGATACTAAGAATACACTTTTTAAGGAGAATGATAGCGAATGACCAATGAATCACAATTACCAGATGAGAATGATCTTGATACCAGCGTAGCTTCCTCCGAGAACTTACCAAACCAAATAGATACTGAATTTGCGAGCTTTCTGCAATTTGTAAAAGAAAGAAACGCAAAAGAATTAACCGAGGCAATTAAGCAAAACTTAGCGAATTTCAAAAATACTAATTATCAGCTTTACCAGAATACCATCAACTTTATTAATGAGCAGAAGCTATGGGGAACGTACTACCCCGAGCAAGGAGACTATGAACTGGCAGAAAACAGAGCAAATTCATTAGCGGAGCATTGGCAGGATTTTGAATGGGTTTACAATAGCCTTAGTGATAACCGCTCCAAACGAATTTTTGTAAATATTCTGTATTATTGGCTCATGTGCAACCCCGAAAAAGTCGATCAAATTCACGACAAAACGTACTACCAATATTTCGATTTGGATATCATCTCTTGCAGCAAGGACGAAGTGTTTGTTGACATTGGTGGCTTTATTGGCGATACGCTGGTTTATTACCAAAAAACATTTGGACCAAACTGCTATAAGAGAATGTATTGCTACGAAATAGCTCCTGCAAACATTGAATACATTGAGAAAAATATTGAATTGTTCCACATGGATAACGTTATTATTCGGGATAAGGGAGCAAGCAATCGCAATGGGTCAATGTATCTTTCGGGCAATGATTTGTCTTCTGTAAATCACTTAACAGAGAGTGGCTCAATGGCGGTGGATATTGTTAAAATAGATGATGACATTGCAGAAGATGTAACGTTTATTAAAATGGATATTGAGGGTGGGGAAGAAGATGCACTCATGGGTTGTTTGGAGAAAATAAAGAAAAACCACCCAAAGCTTGCACTAAGCGTTTACCACAATTATAAAGATATGTGGAAGCTGCCGCGCATTATTTATGAAGCAGACCCAACATACCGTTTTTACCTGCGGTATTACGGGTCACAGGTATACCCAACCGAATTTATTTTATATGCAATCTAAATTGCCGGGTCATCATTCCACTCTTTTAAGCCCTAAAGAAAATATTTTGACTAGGGCATTGGCAATAACGTATCCCAGTAACTGCGGGAATAATGGAAGAAAAACCACCAGCGAAACGGTGGTTTTTCTTTTTTCACACAAACAATTTATTTAAAAATTAGCTACCATCCATTCTCTATTTGCAGTAAAATAGATTGTGTAAAATATTTATGATAATAGAATCCAAAGAAGAATGGGACATGCTTATGTAAGAATGGATTCATGCAAAGGAGGAACAAGAGTGTGTTTGAATCATGATAAGACAAAGCAGGAGCTAACTCTTTTGCAGGAACAAATAAAACAGTGTCGTTTGTGCCGAGAAGCATTTGGCTTTGAACCACACCCGATTATTCAGGGAAACTACAACGCTAAAATTATGCAAATCAGTCAGGCACCATCTCGAACCGTGCATGAAACGGGAAAACCCTTTAACGATGCCAGTGGAAGAAGATTGCGTGGGGAGTGGTACCGTATTTCTGACGATGAGTTTTATAATCCCGATTGTTTTTATATCGTTTCTATGGCGCATTGCTACCCCGGTAAATCTCCCGGCGGCGGTGACCGCCGACCACCGCCAATTTGCGCAAAGCATTGGCTGCATCGTGAAATGAAGCTAGTGCAAAATGAGATTTATATCATCATTGGCGGAATTGCCGCCAGTCATTTCTTCCCGAATGAGAAAATAACTAGCTTGGCGTTTGAGAATAGAACCTTGAACAGAAAGCCGTGCTTTATTTTACCGCACCCCTCTCCTCTGAATATGAAATGGTTTCGCGATTACCCAGAGTTCACGCAGAAAAGGATTTTTGAAATTCAAAAAGAGGTTCACCGTGTATTGGGAATCGACTCAATGCGATAGACGTATCAAAAGAACAAAAAAGACAGGGGGATAACTATGGATTTGAAGTTTTCACTTTGGCCGGGTGGTAAAAGCAAATGCCTTACGCTGAGTTACGACGACGGAAGAGTAGAGGATCTCCGCTTGGTAGAGATTTTAAACAAAAATGGGATACGAGCTACCTTTCACTTAAATACGGCGTTTGAAAGCAAAGCAGAGTATCTTCCGGTAAGCGAATTTTTTAATTTGTACCGTGGTCATGAAATTAGCGTTCATACACATTCACACCCATCCCTTACGCAGCTTCCGCCCTCCCTAGTACTTACAGAAGTAATGGAGAATAGGCGTATTCTTGAGCGTGCCTCCGGCGAAATCATCCTTGGTATGAGTTACCCCTTCGGCGATTATAACGACGAGGTCATTTCTCTGTTAAAAGGCTGTGGAATGGAGTACTCACGAACCGTGGAAGAAACCGGGCAATTTCGTGTGCCGGGTGATTTTATGCGCTGGAACCCTACCTGCCACCATAATCGGCTTGGAGGCCTGTGGGAGAACTTTATCGGCCGCCCGTTGGATTCACGCCTGCTGCTCTTTTACCTGTGGGGGCACAGCTACGAATTTACGCGTGATAACAACTGGTATGTGATGGAAGAATTCTGCCGTAAAGCGGGAAATCACCCAGAGGTTTGGTACGCAACCAATATAGAAATAAAAGAATATGTAACGGCAATCAAAGGAATAAGGCTTAACGCTGAGCAAACAAAGTTATTCAATCCCAGCGCAGTTACAGTTTGGTTTTTAGCAGAGGGCCGCCCGGTTTGCATAGAGCCGGGAGAATTAAAGGCCATTTAAACAGGCATACATGTTTCTAAAAAGCCGCCACAAAAGCTGTGTGCTTTTTGGCGGCAGGTTTTTTGGCTTGTTAAGAATTTAGACCATTTTTATTTAACTTTTCTTTAAATTTTATAAAAAGCTTCAATGTGTTTTTTTCTTCAAATGTAAGATTGACTTTAGAAATAAAAAGTGCAATGATTAAATAGTTTCACTATTATGAAAATATTTTTAAGGATTAGAATTGTTATTGTGTAGGCAAAATTCGCCACAATTCGAAGGTCAAAATAAACAGGTCTGGTGGCATGGTTTTGGGGAGGATGACTGGTGGTTTTCTACGCAGACAAATATAAGTTGAATATTATATGAAATAGGTGGTAATATAAACGTTATAGTTGAAAAAATGGAAAATAATGGCTATAATATGAATGAGATATTAACTAGATTGCAATACAATAGGGAATACATTTTGCTAGACAGTGCACAGCATGGCTTTGAGTCTTACCTAAGACTAGCGAAGGCAATTCGCAGTACAGGCTCCGAATAAAAATGTCAAATGGTAGTTTGATTATGAAGGGGTTTGGCCGGGAGGGAACAAAGTGGAGACACGTTTTCTGCAGCAAAAGCAGGAAGAGAAGCAAAATAGTTTGAATATGGAAGAAATTAAAAAAGAATACTCAAAGATAGATCGAGATTGGCTTTTTCTACATTACCAAATCTCATTTGCGATTGTGTTATTTGCGATATTATGCGAGTGTGTGGCGGGGGTACTTCTCTTTCGTTACAATATGATTGCTATTTCCGAGCAGAAGTATTTCTTTAAATATGCAATTGTACCGAGCCTAGCAAACCTTGCTTGTATAGCAATAGAGAGCTGTGTAGTAAAGTCGAAGAAAATCTCACAAACGAAGAAAATATACATGGTATCGCTTACCTATGTAGCGATTTCGTTTATTTTGTTCACAGTTCATTCTGCGTATCCTGCATTGTACTACACCTTTGCGGGTGCCACCATGCTTACCATTATTTACGCGCGTTACCGTGTTACGTTAATTACAGCAGTTACGGGTATTCTTGCTTTCATTTTTTCGGAATTATGTATTGAGTGGGATCCCGAGAAAGCGAGTGTTTTTGAGGATTCCTCGCGATTAGGTAATTTTTATACAACCATTTTTGTTCTTTTGGCGTTTTCGGTTGTGTGTTTGGTAACCATTCGTTTTGAAAAGGAACGCAATCAAGTGAGTATGCAAAACTCGGTGGAACGCTACCAGCTATGGGAAAGTGTGCGAACCGATGATATGACGGGTATTTATAACCGCAAGGCTCTTCATAATGCGTTTAAAGAGATGGAAGAGAACAGTAAAGATTTAGGGTATATCTTAGCGGTGGTAGATATTGACCATTTTAAGCAAATCAATGACTGTTGGGGGCACCATGTTGGTGACCGCGTATTGGTTAGCTTTGCAGAGGTTTTGCGTGAGAACTGTGGACTTTCTACACCGTATCGCTATGGCGGCGATGAGTTCTGCCTGCTGTTTTGTGAGGTAAGTATGGCGGAAGCCGTAAATACTTGCAATAAGATTCAGTGCAAACTCGATGCACTGCTGTTCCCCGGGCAACCGGATTTAAAGTTAACGGCCAGTTTTGGATTGGCCCCGTATTCCCTTCATATGGATGCGGTTCGACTTTTCCTCAATGCGGATTATGCTTTATACGAAGCAAAGAAAACACGCGCATCTATCTTTGTTTATGAGAAAGATGGCGAGCTTTCGGGTCATTTTCTGGAATAGAGAGAAATTAGGTTCATTGGCGTTTCGATTCAATCAAAGGTTGTATCCGCGGCGGTCAAAGATGGCTGCCGCGTTTTTTGTGCTATTTAGCGTATTTATTAGTTTAAGGGAGATTTGTATGGAGTATCAATGGTATATTTTGTTGCCGTTTTTAATAGCGGCAATAGTGGGTGTAGGCTGGTTTATTTGGCAGTATCGCAATGAGAAAAGAAGCATTAAGCTGGGAATCACGTTTTTGGCTGCTGTATTGCCAATTCTTTTTTTCATTGCGATTTTATTGCTTATGATAAATACTTATTGGGCGAATTTTATTTTAAGTGTAGGAGTAATTCTGGTTGTCTTTGGCATTATGCTGTTCCCGTTTGTATTATTTACCACACTGTTTGTTTCAGGGATTCAACTGATACGAAAAGAGGGTTTTTCTGTTTCGCATATGCTTTCACTCGGATTTGGTGTATTTTACATTTCTTTTTTGATTGTGTGGCCTTTGCTCAGCGATATTCGTACAAACAGTATTTATAGCTTTTTCTACGCTTATGTTTCCTTTGTCTTTCTGTTCACGTTATCCATTTTTGCGCTGTATACCATTAGCAGCTTTCTAAATTTAATTCGTAATCGGCGCAAAAAGTACCGGTATATTATTGTTTTGGGCTGTGGGCTGAGAAATGGCACGGAGGTAACTCCTTTGCTTGGGGGGAGAATCCAAAAGGGGATTGAGGCATATCAGCAAAATCCAGGCAGCAAGATTGTTTTTTCCGGGGGACAAGGGAGTGATGAGACCATTGCAGAAGGACAAGCAATGAAGCAATTTGCTCTGCAAAACGGAGTACCGGAAGAGGCAATTATTGTAGAAGACCGGTCTGTCAATACAAAAGAGAATTTATTGTTTTCTTACGAATGTATCGAGCAGGATGCACAAGGAGATGTGGGGAATCTGTTGCTGGTAACGAACCGGTACCATGTGTTTCGTGCTTTGCTTTTGGCCAAGCATTTGGGAATCTCTTGTGATGGTAGAGGATCCCGAACCAAGCTTTATTTTGCGCTAAATGCCTTTATTCGAGAGTGGATTGCCTACTTGGTGTTTTGGAAGAAGAAATATATTACAGTACTGGGAGTCTCATTTTTTCTGCTCGGTGCAGGCTACCTATTAAGATGGTTTCTGCATAAATAAATATGATATTGTAACGAGGAGGGCATAAGGCCCTCCTTTTTTTTTCAAAAATTTCTTAAGCAGAACATACAATTTTATGTTTAAAAATTAGTGTGAAACGCTTGACAATATTTGAGATAGTATGATATAGTCACTAAGTTAGCTTAAACTAACATTGAGCAATTTACAATTAGCTGAGGGGCGTACGGTGGAGTACGCATATTGAAAGGAGATATTTACGTGACTTTTTTAATCGCTTTGGTAGAGGCGCTTTTATTTGCGATTTTATGCAGGGGCGCAATCAAAAAGCACCCGGGGGTATTTTATGCTATTTCAATTGCTATGGTTGCTTTCCTTTTCTATTACAGGATTGCGAACCTATATCAGGTATTTCCAGAATGGACATATACATATCTAATCGCGCCCTTTTGGCGTGGTGCGTTTGCCACCGCCTTATTCGTGATTGTGATGTACCTAGGTGCAATTGAGAAAAAGCACGACGTTACAAAACAGTTGATGCAAATCCGTGGTGAGCTTGCCATTATTGGCAGTCTAATTACCTTGGCACACTCCATTGCATATGGAATTTACTATGTACCCGCAGTCTTTTATACACCGCAGGAGCTTTCACTGCGAGATATTGTAGCGCTTATTTTTACGGTACCCTTATTTGTTGTTATGATTTTGCTGATGGTTACTTCGTTCCGTACAGTACGACGCAAAATGAAAGCTCGCACTTGGAAGAAAATTCAACGGCTCTCATATGCCTGGTTTGCCCTATTATATATTTATATTATGGGCCTGATGGTTCCGTCTGCGATTGAACTGTTAAGTGAAGGCTGCGGAGGGGAGCTTTTCTATCAAGTAAGCTACGTGTTTTCCGTCGTGCTTTACACAGTAGTGTTTGGCACTTATGCGGTACTGCGTGTGCGTAAATATCGGCGAGACAAACAAAAACGTGTGGCAAGGCTACATTTAGTTACGGCGTAAAAAAAGCAGATGCGGGTTTCTTTCGTTTTGAAAGACCCGCATCTGCTTTTTTATTACACTTTCATTGGATAGGTTACAATCTCAAGGTCAGCTAGAATTATTCCAACTCAAAGGCTCCGGTGTAAAGCTGATAATACTTGCCCTTTTCCTCAATGAGCTGGTCGTGGCTGCCGCGCTCTATGATGCGGCCGTGCTCCAGAACCATAATTACATCGGCATTTTGAACGGTGGAAAGACGATGGGCGATGACAAAAACAGTACGCCCTTTCATGAGTGCGTCCATACCCTTTTGCACAATGGCTTCGGTACGTGTATCAATGGATGAAGTCGCTTCGTCCAAAATCATAACGGGCGGGTCTGCCACAGCGGCGCGCGCAATCGAGATAAGCTGACGCTGCCCTTGGGAAAGCCCGCTGCCATCGCTTTCCAATACGGTATGGTAGCCTTTTGGCAGCATCCGGATGAAGCCGTCTGCATTCGCCAGCTTCGCCGCAGCAATACACTCTTCATCTGTTGCGTCAAGCTTGCCGTACCGAATATTATCCATTACCGTTCCGGTGAATAGATTTACATCCTGAAGAACAATGCCAAGGGAGCGGCGTAAATCGGCTTTCTTGATTTTATTGATATTGATGCCATCATAGCGGATTTTACCGTCTGCTATATCGTAAAAACGGTTAATCAGATTTGTAATGGTGGTTTTGCCGGCACCCGTTGCACCAACAAATGCAACCTTCTGGCCCGGCTCGGCATACAGCGTAATGTTATGCAGTACCGGCTTGCCCTCTTCATACTCAAAATCCACGTCATGAAAGCGAATGTCCCCATGTAGAGGTGTGTAGGTAACACAGCCATCATTTCGAGGGTACTTCCAAGCCCACATTTCGGTTCGTTCCGTGCACTCGGTAAGCTCACCGTTCACCTCACAAGCATTTACAAGAGTGACTATACCCTCATCCTGCTCGCTTTCCTCATCCATTAATTCGAAAATGCGGGAAGCTCCGGCAAGAGCCATAACCACCATGTTAAACTGCATGGAAATTTGGCCAATGGGGTTAATAAAACTGCGGGACAGCGTTAAGAAAGAAATGATGGTACCAATAGTTAATACATTTATACCGGTCAAGCTCAGGTTCGGTAACCCGGCGATTCCTGCCGCACCACCGATAACAGCCAAAAGCACATAAAGCATATACCCCATGCCGCCTACAACCGGCATGGTAATATTGCCGTATTTATTTGCTTCCGTTGCACAGTAGCGCAGATCATCATTTTTAAAATCAAAATCGCTTTTGATTTTGTCTTCATGACAGAATACTTTAATCACCTTTTGCCCGTTGATCATTTCTTCAATATAACCGTTTACATCGCCCAATGCTCGCTGCTGCTTCACAAAAAATGTACCGCTTCTGCCCACCAGCGATTTAATCACCTTAAGCAAAAGGAAGGCAAATAGGGCAACAAAGGCAGTTAGGCCTACGCTAAGGTACAGCATAGAAACAAATGCCGCGGTAACGGAGATAATGGAAGAAAGCATTTGCGGGAAGCTTTGTGAAATTGCTTGCCGCAGGGTATCGGTATCGTTGGTATAGCGGCTCATGATATCGCCATGCGGATGTGTGTCAAAATAGCGAATGGGTAAGCTTTGCATATGCGTGAACATGGAATCGCGAATTTTCTTAAGAGTACCCTGCTCTACGATGACCATCACCCAATTGTAGAAGAGGGTGGAGCAAATACCAAGCAGAAAAATGAAGGCCATGGTTAAAATGGCTCGGAACAACCCGCTGAATTCCGGGTTGGTTTGCCCAAGCAAGGGTATGATATAACGGTCAACCAGTATTTGTAAAAACAGAGCAGAAGCCGCGGAGGCAGCCGCGCTGATGACGATACAGATGCCGACGATAATGAGCCGTACCCGGTATTCTGCCATGTAAGAGAGGAGGCGTTTGATTGTGCCGGGCTTAAAGCGCGGCATAGGCGGCCGCCCTGCCGGGTGCTGTTTTGTGTTTGCTGTTGTGGTTGGGTTACTCATGCAGGACCCCTCCTTTGTTTTGTGATTCATAAACCTCGCGGTAAATAGCGCAGGTTTCAAGCAAATGATCGTGTGTGCCAATTGCGTTAATACTGCCGTCGTCCAGTACAATAATTTTATCGGCATCCTGAACGGAGGAAATGCGCTGTGCGATAATAATCTTTGTTGTATCTGGAATGCTTTCGCGGAAGGCCTGACGAATTAGGCTATCTGTTTTGGTATCCACGGCGCTGGTGGAGTCGTCTAAGATTAAAATTTTTGGTTTTTTCAACAGTGCCCGTGCAATACACAGGCGCTGGCGCTGGCCGCCGGAAACGTTTGTGCCGCCCTGTTCAATGTGGGTGTCGTAGCCATCCGGGAATTCCTGAATAAAGCTGTCTGCTTGCGCAAGCTCGCATGCGTGCACCAATTCTTCGTCGGTTGCATTCTCATTGCCCCAGCGCAGGTTATCTTTGATGGTGCCGGAGAACAGCACGTTCTTTTGCAGAACCATTGCAACTTCATTACGCAGGGTTTCAATATCGTAGTCCCTTACGTTGACGCCGCCAACGGTTACCGCACCACTTACAGAGTCGTATAAACGGGGAATCAGCTGCACTAGGCTCGATTTGGAAGAACCAGTACCGCCAATAATGCCCACTGTTTCGCCCGACTGAATTTCAAAAGAGATATGATCCAATACTGGTTTGTCGGTTTGGCGTGCGTAAGAAAATATCACATCTTCAAAGGTGATAGAGCCGTCTTTTACAGAGTAAACCGGATTTTCCGGATTTCTAAGGTCACTTTCTTCGTCTAAAATTTCTACCATGCGCTCTGCGGATGCACGAGAGATGATAATCATGACAAATACCATTGAGAGCATCATCAGGCTCATTAAAATCTGCATGGCATAGGTAATTAGGCCGGCAAGCTCACCGGTGGAGAGCCCCAATGCAGGGTTGTTGCCGCTGGCAACAATTTGCTGCGCACCGAACCAAGAAAGCAGGAGCATACCTGTGTAAAGACAGAACTGCATAAGTGGCATAATAAAAGACAGGCGCTTTTCGGCAATTGTAAAATCATTAAAAATAGTTTGAGATACATCCGTGAATTTTTTCTCCTCGTGCTCTTCACGAATATAAGATTTTACTACGCGAATGCCATGCAGATTTTCCTGTACGATGCTGTTGAGCTTATCGTAGGTTTTAAAAACACGTACGAAAATCGGGTGAACGCGAGACATAATGAAGTATAGGCCCACACCCAGCACCGGCGTAATTGCCAGAAAAATAAGAGAAAGCTTTGCGTCAATTCGAAAAGAAAAAATAAGGGCGAATACAATTACCATGGGTGAACGAACCCCAAGGCGCATCAGCATTTGGTAAGCGTTTTGTACGTTGGTTACATCCGTAGTTAGGCGCGTGATTATGCTGGCAGTTGAAAATTTATCAATATTTGAGAATGAAAAATTTTGAACATTGTAGAACATATCGTGCCTAAGGTTCCTAGCAAAACCTGCGGAAGCAACCGCCGCACTGCGGCCTGCCCATATTCCGGTGAAAAGGGAAAAGGCTGCGGCAATTACCAGAACCATCCCCATTTTAAACACATAGGGCATATCGTTCTTACTAATTCCATTATCAATTAAGAAAGCCATAATGGTTGGAATTAAAATTTCAATAATTGCTTCAATGGTTACGAGAATTGGTGCGAGTATGGAGTCTTTTTTGTACTCTCGCACACTAGAGAGTAGTTTCTTAATCATGTGTTATTATGCTCCTCCTGCGTATTGGTTAAGTTGGTTTTCATTCGTTCAATGTAAGAAAGCAGGGCAACTATTTCGTCGTCGTTAAAACCCTGTACGAGTGTGGCTTCCATTTTCCTGGCGTCTTCCAGTCTCATCTGCCGAATATCCATTGCTTTTTGGGTGAGTACTATTTTTTTAAGCCGTGCATCCTGTGCGACGGGGTGCCGTTCAATCAGTCCCTTTTGTTCCATTAGGCTAAGCACACGGGATGCGGTAGAGCGAGTAATCGTAAAGTAATCTTCAATGTCCTTTTGGTACACATCCTGTTGAATTGAGCGCTCTGCAATAAAACCGATAATCCAACCGTTGTTCCCGGTTACGGTGTCTACTTCGTTACGGGGTGCTGAAAACTCAATATAGCGCCGTATCAAGTTGTTTAGCGAGCGCAGCTCGCGACCAACTCTCATTTTATTCATAGGTTGTTTTCCTTTCTGATTCCCCATTTTTATGTTTTTATAGAATTTTATTAATGTGTTTAATTGTTTTATATAGAACTGTTTAACATACAACATTATATTAAAAAAAACAGGTATTCGTCAAGAGAAAAAATGAATGAAAAAAAGCGTCTTTTTTGAAAAAGAAATTAGTGAAAATGATGTGATTTCACGCCGTTATTTTAAATTAGGTTGCCCATAGAATTACGCTGTATCAGGCGTAATCAATATGGGTTTAGTTAAAATGATTGAGAAATATAAATGAACAAAATAGAAAAAGCAGCGAGCCAGATAGCTCGCTGCTTTTTTATAAAAAGAAGGATTAAAAACGAATGACTTTCGGCTCTTCCGTAAAGGAGCAAATGGTGGCGGTGGCGTTTTCCAAGGAAAAAACAACGGTATTGCCGTCATCGGCACGATACATGTTTGCTAAGGATGGGTAGGAGTCCAGCATATGCTGCCGTGCTTCCATCCGGTCATCCTCTACTGCAGTAGCTTGCAGGCGAATCCAACGCCCGCCATTCATTCCGCTAATTTCTATGAGGGGGTTTTCTTTCATTTGACGATACACATTTTTTACCTTGCCGGTTTGAATGTAAAGCTTGCCTTCAAAAATTTCTGCTGTGCCAAAGGGGCGAACTCGAGGCTGATTACCTTCCGTCGTGGCTACATAATAGGTTCCGCACTGCTTTAAGAATTCACATATTTCCTTCATGAATATTTCTCCTTTTATTGACTTGTTATCTTTTTCTTGCTACTATTTAAACATAGTACTCGATTTTATTCAAGTACAATTATTTTGTATTGTTAGTATCTTTTCGGATACTATTTATATCAATTTTCAAGGGAGCGATATATTGTATGGAAAAAGACTTGTTCGGAATTTGCCCCTATGTAACGGTGCAAAAGATGTTAACCGGCAAATGGACGATTTTAATATTATACCAGCTTAGCATGAAAACTATGCGATTTAACGAGCTGCAGCGGGCATTGCCCCGCCTAACACAGGCCACACTCACCAAGCAACTGCATATGATGCAGGATAACGGGCTGATTGAACGCACAGTTTATAACCAAATACCGCCCAAAGTAGAATACTCGCTCAGTCAGCTTGGCCGCAATTTTCAGCCAGTGTTAGATGCCGTGGGAGTGTGGGGCGAAGAATACATTGCCTGCATAAAAGAAAAGGTAGCGCAGTAACAAATAACATAGTTTTGAATATTGTGTTCCAAAGACAAAACGAGTTTTTTCTTCTAACAGAGTATTGACAACAAGACTTTTCTGTGGTAACTTAGTGAAAATTAAATAATCAAAACCGTTGATGCGGAGATAACGGTGATTATGCTCTTACAGAGAGCCCGCGGTGCTGAGAGTCGGGCAGAAAACAAGTCATCAAATGGACCGCAGAGGGCGCAGTCAAAGGGGAAACCCGAGTATTCTGCGACGCGTAGGCATGCGTAAGTTGCCGGGGATATGTTAGTATCTCGCTAAGAGCACGGTTGTTATACCGTGAATCAGGGTGGCACCGCGAGCCTTCAGCTCGTCCTTGACAAATTTTACTTTGTCAGGGGCGGGCTTTTTTGTCGTCTTCTGGCAAGAAGAAAGGTTGATGAAGTATGGCAAACCCCACTTTTCCAGAGGCGAAGCGCATGGCACAGTCTGGCGAATACCAAGTCATCCCGATTCACTGTGAGCTGTATGCTGACTGCCTAACCCCCATAGAGGCGCTGCGGAAGCTGAAAAATGTGAGCAGCCATTGCTGCTTGCTTGAATCCGTTGAGAATAGCCGAGTGTGGGGCAGGTACAGCTTCCTTGGGTTTGATCCCGCCCTAAAGCTAACCTGTACAGATGGAGTTCTCACCCTGCGTGCCGGTTCTTCCATTACAGTACAAACAAAGCACCCCAAAGAAGTAATTCGACAAGTGCTGGCAGACAACCGCAGCCCGCGTATGGAAAACCTGCCTCCTTTTACCGGCGGACTGGTGGGTTATTTTTCCTACGACTACATCAAATATGCAGAACCATCCCTGGTTTTAGACGCCAATGATGAGGAAGGATTTCGAGATGTTGATTTGATGCTGTTTGATAAGGTGATTGCCTTTGACCACTACCGTCAGAAGGTGATTCTGATTGTAAACGCACGGTGCGAGCAACTTGAGACCGAATACCACCGTGCAGAAATGGAACTCAAAAAGCTGCGGGAGTTGCTTGTAAATGGCGAAGCGAAACAGGAAGAACTGGGGAAAATGACCTCCCCGGTGCACGCTCTTTTTAATGAAACGGAATATTGTGCGATGGTACAGCGGGCAAAGGAGCATATTCTCGAGGGAGACATTTTTCAGGTAGTGCTCTCCAACCGGCTGGAAGCAAGCTTTGAGGGGAGCCTTTTGGATACCTACCGTGTACTACGCACCACAAACCCCTCACCCTATATGTTTTATTTTTCAAGCGACGACATGGAGGTTGCCGGTGCATCGCCAGAAACACTGGTTCGCCTGCAAAACGGTGTTTTGCACACGTTCCCGCTGGCTGGTACCCGCCCGCGCGGCAAAACGGTGGAGGAAGACAAACGGCTGGAGCAAGAGCTGCTCGCAGACGAAAAGGAATGTGCCGAGCACAACATGCTGGTGGATTTGGGGCGTAACGACATTGGCAGAATCAGTGAGTTTGGCAGTGTTCAGGTAGAGCAATACATGCAAATTGAACGCTTTTCGCATGTAATGCACATCGGTTCCACCGTTCGAGGTACCTTGCGAAAAGACTTCGACGCGGCGGATGTGATTGACGCGATTCTGCCTGCGGGTACGCTTTCGGGCGCCCCTAAAATTCGTGCCTGCCAGATTATTAATGAGCTGGAGAATAGCAAGCGTGGTATCTATGGAGGTGCCATTGGGTACATCGATTTTACCGGGAACCTCGACACCTGCATTGCCATTCGCATGGCCTACAAAAAGAATGGCAAGGTGTTTGTTCGCTCCGGAGCTGGAATTGTGGCAGACAGTGTGCCGGAAAACGAGTATCGGGAATGTATTCAGAAAGCCAAGGCCGTAATTGGAGCGTTGGAAGCAGCGCAGGGAGGGCTGAACGATGATTCTGCTGATTGATAACTACGACAGCTTTTCGTATAACTTGTACCAGTTTGTTGGAGCAAATCAACCCGATGTTCGTGTTGTGCGCAATGATGAGCTTACGGTGGAACAGGTAAAGGAGCTTGCTCCCTCGCATATCATCCTTTCGCCCGGCCCGGGTTACCCAGCAGATGCAGGTATTTGCATAAGAGCCGCAAAAGAGCTGGGGCAATACATTCCGCTGCTTGGCGTTTGTTTGGGGCATCAGGCAATTTGCGAGGTATACGGTGCTACAATCGCTCATGCAAAGCAGTTGATGCACGGCAAGCAGTCTGTGATTACATTGGAAGAAGATTGCCCCCTGTTTACAGGGCTTCCCAGACAGATAAAGGCAGCACGCTACCACTCTCTTGCTGCCGTACCGAGTACAATGCCCGACTGCCTAAAAGTGACTGCATTAACAGATGATGGTGAAATAATGGCGGTAATGCACCGAGAGTTCCCCGTTTATGGGGTGCAGTTTCACCCCGAGTCTATCCTAACCGAAAACGGAATGCAAATCATTCAAAATTTCTTGTACTGTGAAAGGGGCGTTCGCCATGATTAAAGAAGCAACCTCAAAACTCATTGACCGCAAAGATTTAACGTACGACGAGGCAATGGCTGTCATGAATGAAATCATGAGCGGCGGCACATCGCCCGTGCAAACTGCGGCGTTCCTCGCGGCACTCTCTGCCAAGGGAGAAACGATAGAAGAAATTACCGCCTGCGCCGCCGGAATGCGCGCACATGCTCTTCCGGTAAATTACAAAGAGGATTTACTTGAGATTGTTGGAACGGGTGGGGACGGCTCCAATTCATTCAATATTTCCACCACCTCATCCATCGTGATTGCGGCGGGTGGGGTTCGGGTGGCAAAGCACGGTAACCGTGCGGCCTCCTCCCGCAGCGGCGCGGCAGACTGCCTCGAAGCGTTGGGCGTGAATATTAGTCTTTCGCCAGAGCAATGCGTTTCCCTCCTCCAAAATGTTGGCATTTGCTTTTTCTTTGCGCAAGCCTACCATTCTTCTATGAAGTACGTTGGCCCTGTTCGCAAGGAGCTGGGGATTCGTACGATTTTCAATATTCTGGGCCCGCTTACGAACCCGGCTCATGCCAATATGCAAGTGCTTGGCGTATATGCCGAAGAGATGGTGGAACCGCTTGCTCACGTGCTTCACAATTTGGGGGTACGGCGTGGCATGGTGGTCTACGGACAGGATAAACTTGATGAAATCTCTCTTTCGTCGCCAACTACCGTATGCGAATTTGAGGATGACTGCTTTACCACATATGTGATTCGCCCGCAGGATTTTGGCCTGACCGCCTGCAATAAAACAGAGCTGGTTGGCGGCACTCCGCAGGAGAATGCACAAATAACGCTCAAT
Organism: Clostridium sp.; assembly: GCF_032576335.1. Classification (GTDB taxonomy): domain Bacteria; phylum Bacillota; class Clostridia; order Oscillospirales; family Acutalibacteraceae; genus Faecalispora. Next base: position 248,798 of record NZ_JAWFXC010000001.1, on the reverse strand, counting down.
ATTCTAAATAGTGTAAAAGGCGCGAAGCGGGATGCGGTTCTGCTCAATGCGGGAGCAGGGCTGTATGTGGCGGGAAAGGCAGATTCCCTAGCAGAGGGCGTTCATTTGGCGGCAGAGTTGATAGACAGCGGTAAGGCCATGGCAAAATTGCAGGAATTCATTAGGGAGTCCAACCGGAAGGAAGAGGCGGCGTCATGATACTGGATGAGATTGCGGCACATGCTGCCCAGCGTGTGGCAACAGCAAAAAGATTAATCTCTATGGAAAAGCTGCGTAAAGCGGCACTTCAATTTCCCAAAGGAGAGCTTCGATTTATTCAGGCATTACAAGCCAAAGAGATGTCTTTTATCTGCGAGGTGAAAAAGGCGTCTCCCTCCAAGGGCATTCTTTCAGAGGACTTTCCGTACCTTGCCATCGCACAGGAGTATCAATCTGCGGGAGCAGATTGCATCTCTTGCCTGACGGAACCAAAGTGGTTTCTGGGGTCCGATGAGATTTTTCGAAGCATTCGAAATGCGGTTGCTACCCCCATGCTGCGCAAAGATTTTACAGTGGACGAATACCAGCTTTATGAGGCTAAGGCACTGGGAGCGGATGCGGTACTGCTGATTTGTTCTCTGCTTCCTACCAAAACCATTGCACATTACCTTGAGATTTGCGATGTGTTAGGGCTTTCTGCCTTGGTGGAGGCGCACGACGAAGCCGAAATTGAATCTGCGGTTCAGGCGGGTGCACAAATCATTGGAGTGAATAATCGTAATCTCAAAGACTTTACCGTCAATTTTGAGAATGCCGTTCGCCTGCGGGAGAAAATTCCGGCAAAAGTTCTTTTCGTAGCGGAGTCGGGTGTTACAGGAGTAAAGGACATTGCCCGGCTGAAAGCAGCAGGAGCCGATGCGGTTTTGGTAGGGGAGGCACTGATGAAAGCACCGAATCGGTGTGCGTTACTTGAGGAATTTCGGAGGGCTGCAATATGACAAAAATTAAAATCTGCGGGATATTTTGCCCGTGCGACGCTGACTACGTTAATAAGGCGATGCCAGATTACGCAGGCTTTGTTTTCTACGAAAAAAGCCACCGCAATGTAACAATGCAGCAGGCCGAGCAGCTTCGAAAATGCATTCATTCGTCCATACCGGCGGTGGGGGTATTCGTAAATGCGCCGCAGGAACAGATTGCAACGCTATGCCATGAGGGTGTGATTCAAATAATTCAGCTGCATGGCGGCGAAAGCAAGGAGTATATCGACGAGTTAAAATTGCGGATTCCCGGTGTTCCCATTTGGCAGGCATTTCGTGTGCGAGCCATAGAAGACTTGCAAATGGCAGAAAAAAGCACAGCAGACCTCATTCTGCTCGACAATGGCTATGGAACAGGAGAAGCATTTGATTGGTCGCTGATTTCGGGGATGAGCCGCCCCTTTGTGCTGGCGGGCGGTTTAACACCGCAAAACATCCCGCAGGCGATTGCCCGCTTTGCCCCTTTTATGGTAGATATCAGCTCTGGGGTAGAAACGGATAAACAAAAAGACCCGGTAAAAATACTCTCCGCCGTAGCTGCGGTGCAAAAAGCAGGAGATAAGACAGAGCGAATCAATACAAAGGAGTGAAAGTAATGGGAAAAGGCAGGTTTGGCGTACACGGCGGCCAATACATTCCAGAAACGCTGATGACGGCTGTGATTGAGCTGGAAGAGGCGTATCAGCACTATAAAGACGACCCGCAGTTTAACAAAGAGCTGACAGAATTATTGAACAATTACGCAGGGCGCCCGTCATTACTCTACTATGCAGAGAATATGACGAAGCACCTTGGCGGGGCAAAAATATACCTCAAGCGGGAGGATTTAAACCACACCGGAGCGCACAAAATCAACAACGTGCTGGGGCAGGTACTTTTGGCAAAGAGAATGGGGAAAACACGTGTGATTGCCGAAACCGGAGCGGGGCAGCATGGGGTAGCTACGGCTACCGTCGCCGCGTTGATGGGCATGGAGTGTGAAATCTTCATGGGGGAGGAAGATACAAAGCGGCAAGCATTGAATGTGTACAAAATGCGTTTGCTTGGGGCAAAGGTAAACCCCGTTACGAGCGGCACTGCCACACTTAAGGACGCCGTATCCGAAACGATGCGGGAGTGGACCAGCCGGGTTGCCGACACACATTATGTGCTCGGCTCCGTGATGGGGCCTCACCCGTTCCCAACCATCGTACGTGATTTTCAGGCTGTCATATCAAAAGAAATCAAAGAGCAAATTTTGCAAAAAGAGGGGCGATTGCCAGATGCGGTTCTGGCCTGCGTAGGCGGCGGCTCCAATGCAATTGGTGCATTCTATCATTTTATTGATGATACCTCTGTGCGGCTGATTGGCTGTGAGGCCGCAGGGCGTGGCATAGATTCTTTTGAAACAGCGGCAACGATTTCTACCGGTAAGCTGGGGATTTTTCACGGAATGAAATCGTATTTCTGCCAGGATGAATACGGGCAAATTGCGCCGGTCTATTCCATTTCCGCCGGGCTTGATTACCCGGGGGTGGGGCCAGAGCATGCAAATCTTTACGATATAGGCCGTGCGGAATATGTGGCCATTACGGATGATGAGGCTGTAAACGCGTTTGAATTCCTTTCTCGAACAGAGGGGATCATCCCTGCCATTGAGAGCGCGCATGCCATCGCTTATGCGCTAAAGCTTGCACCTACGATGCAGAAAAACCAGATTATCGTTGTAAACCTTTCTGGTCGCGGCGATAAGGATTGTGCCGCCATTGCGCGGTACAGGGGGGAGGTTGTAAGCGAATGAACCGACTAAAACAAGCATTTTCAAACGGAAAGGCATTTGTAGCCTTTTTAACCTGTGGAGACCCGGACTTAGAAACGACGGAGCGGCTGATTGAATCCATTGCGAATGCGGGTGCTGATGTAATTGAGCTGGGGATTCCGTTTTCAGACCCCACAGCAGAAGGGCCTGTGATTCAAGCGGCAAATCTGCGTGCCTTAAAAAACGGTGTTACGACAGACCGCGTTTTTGAGATGGTACGTCGTGTGAGAAAAAAGGTTACTGTTCCACTGGTGTTTATGACCTATGCAAATGTGGTGTTCTCTTATGGAACGGAGCGATTTCTCAAAACTGCCGCTGAAATTGGTATGGATGGCTTGATTTTGCCAGACGTACCCTTTGAAGAAAAGGAAGAATTCGAGCCCGTTTGCAAACAGTATGGCATCGACTTTGTTTCTCTCGTTTCCCCTACCTCTCATAGGAGGGTAAAACAAATTGCGCAGCAGGCTCAAGGCTTTTTGTATTGTGTATCTTCCTTGGGAGTTACCGGAGTACGGTCAGAATTTTCCACTGAGGTACAAGAGATAACTGCTTTGGTACGAGAAATGACAGATACCCCCGTAGCGGTGGGCTTTGGCATTTCTACCCCGGAGCAGGCAAGACAGATGGCGGCAATTTCAGACGGAGTGATTGTTGGCTCTGCGATTGTTAAAATCATCGGAATTTATGGAAGAGACAGTGTACCACATGTGGAGGAATACGTTCGAGAGATGAAGCAGGCGATTTGCCGCCTGAGCACCGTAGCTCATTAATAGAGAAGCCGGAATCGCAAATGCGATTCCGGCTTCTCTATTAAACTTCTTCTATGGGCAATTCGGGTTTTTGCTTTTTTTCGTCCTTTAAGGTAAAGGACATAATCGCCGGTATTGCCGATATGGCTGCCAGTGCATACATAGCGGCCAGCAAGCCATGGGAATCTGCCAAACGCCCTAGTAAGGGGGCAACCATCCCGCCTATACTCACGGAGAGCCCTAGCGTAATTCCTGAGGCAAGGCCCATGCGGTTGGGCAAGTACTTCTGCCCCAGTACCACCGTAAGACTGCTGGGGGAATATAGAGCAAAGGCAAGTGGAATGAGAAGCAATACGGTGGGGACTAAACTGCGGGTGATTGCCAAAGCGGCCATTATTGGCACAAGGAGCGTAAAGCCAATGCGGGTAATTTTAATAAAACCATAACGGTCTCCCAGCCTGCCGCCAATTAAGGTGCTGGCGGCGCCAATTACAAAGTAAAAGCTGAGAAGCGCGCTGCCTACCGTATCGGATTGTTGCAATATTTGTATGAAAAAGAGTGGTAAAAAGGTGCTTAGTCCGCAAAATACAATGGAGCGGCCAAATAGCAGAATGCTGAGCAGGGAAAAAGGCTTCCATTGATCCGGTTCAGGGGAGCTTTCAGTGCTATGTACTGCGGTGGCAGTGGGAGCGGAAACAGCGTTCATTTTCCTTATTTGTGTAAAGAATGTAATCGCCATGAGAACACAGGGGATAGCCAAAATAGCGGTTCCCTTTAGGCCAAACATGGCAATGGATGTCGCAGCCAATATAGGCCCAACGGCAAAGCCTGCGTTACCGCCAAAGGAAAAGATGCTGACGCCGGCGCCCTTTTTCTCACCCGAAACCTTATTGGCCATCCGCGCACCCTCGGGGTGAAATGCCGCAACGCCAATACCACTAATCATAATGGATAAAAACAAAAGGCGGTAATCGGAAAGAAAGCCAACGGCCGCCATTCCGCCGCCAGCCAGCAAAACACCCACTGCCATCATCCATGGCCTTGGTGTTTTATCTGCCATACTTCCAAAAACCGGCTGTATAATGGAAGAAACAACGGTGGATGCCAAGACAAGGCTTGCAACCTCCGCATAGGTAAAATGGTATGCCGTTATTAAAAATGGAAGTATGATTGGCAGTGCTCCTTGGTTCATATCGGTAAACAGGTGCCCTGCGGAAAGTAAATAGATGTAACGATTCGGTTTCTCCTGCAAATAGAATTCCTCCGTTCTGGTTGGCGTGGTTCTTAGTATTTTAGAAAAGTCTTTTTGTGTTTCCCAAAGTATCTTCTTACTTTTATAACACTTTTTCAAATAAAAGGGAAGAATAATGCCAAATTTTGAAAGGAATCACTTCAAAATATAGTATTTGCAGGCCCGCTTGCCTTTTAGGTTCTTTTCCATTACACTATTTAAAATGAAAATATATAAGTAACAATGAAAAAAAGCTAGACTTGAAAGCCGACCAGAGAGTGGAAAGGACAAAAAATGAGCTCAATTACCATGCTAACCATCCATGCACAATTTAGAGGGGTAACCGAAACAATTCATCCTGTTGTATTGCAGGATGAATCTCATTTAGTGCTGATAGACTGCGGATATGTTGGGTTTCTTCCTCAAATAGAGCAGGCACTTACAGAAAACGGGTTTTCAGCAGCAAATTTAACCCATGTATTTATTACGCATCAAGACCATGATCATATGGGTGCATTGGCAGATTTAATAAAAAAATACCCCCATATAAAAGTGGTGACCAGCAGAAGAGAGGCACCGTACATCTCCGGTGCGGAAAAATCCTTGCGACTCACACAGGCAGAGGAGATGCAAGAAAAGCTGCCGCCGGAGCAGCAGGAGTTTGGCAAAGCCTTCTGCGCACTTTTAGAAAGGGTACAGGCTGTTCCAGTAGATGTTGAAGTAAGCGACGGTGAAGAGTTGAATTGGTGCGGCGGCTGCACAGTAATTGCAACGCCGGGCCATACACCAGGGCATACCTCTTTGTATCTAAAGCAGTTTCAAACCATTATTACCGGTGATGCCGTTGCGCTGGAAAACGGAGTGCCGGTTATTGCAAACCCGCAGTTTGCGCTCGATTTAGCGCAGGCAGAAAAATCGATGCAAATGCTTTTCAGCTACGGGGCAAAGGAATGGATATGCTACCATGGTGGCCGGTGGATTGCCAGTCTACAAAATGAAGCCGAATCTGACAAGTTTTTTATAAAATAAAAAAAGAAAAGCAGCGCGAGTCGGTATATCCGGGCTCACGCTGCTTGGTTTTTATAACTTGCATTTACGTTGTCTTGGTCTGTCGGGCCACAGCCAAGGCGTTCTGGCGGTAGAGAACGATCATTGACTCTTCCTGTAACAGAGGTAGCATATTCGGGCTAATCTAAAACAGGAGTATTCCAAAAATGAATAATAATTGATGAGATAGACGGGGAAGCTTGTCTACTTCAATGATTCATTTCTCTTTGTAATAATAATACAGAAAAAAAGAAGCGAAGTTGTATATAAATTATGAATTTTTTGAAAACAATAATAATTCGCAAATATTAGAAATAATCCGAAAAATAAGGAGTTTGCTGCTCAATGGCGTCTTCTAACAGATCTACTGTGGTGGGGCTGCATTGGATGCGCCCAATTTTATGCAGGTAATCCGGTCTTTTATAGCCTAACAGCATAGTCGTCATGGTTTGAATATCAGTTTTATCGGTTCCGTGCTCTGTACTGCGAGTGATACTGCCTTTGCCTTCTGGCGTAATTTTGAGTGTGAAAACGCCTTGGTTCCATGAGAGCATCGGGTCATCGAGCGTAAATGTCCATTCCCGCTCACCGGTATCTGGCTTAAAGGGATATTGCGCAATAAACTGCTCAATATCTACAATACGTGCCATAAAATAAGGGGAGATGGTTTCTTTAATATCGCCGTCCTCCAAAAGGAAAGCCAATGGTTCATCTGTATAAATATCTCCAACCACTTTAGAAATCATGGAAAAGTGCGCACTAATAAAATTCCAAAGACCACTGCGTGCTTCTTCGTTCATAAAAATCATGTCTTTAATACGAAAAATCTCGTCTGAAATCCAATAGAGCACGTAGCCGTCCGGCTCGCCCTTTTCGTTATAATAAATTGCCGCCATGAGGTCATCCAAATCCCACCGCCAGTATTCTTCCCACGCTAGGTCATCCCGCAGCATGGAGCCATGTGTTTGCATGGCGTAGCGGTGGTAAGCCCGCCGCAGCTCCTTGCTTTCAATATCTACGCGTTCTACCTCGCCGGGAACCTGCTTGTTTTTGGGAAGCTGGTAGTCGTTAATCTCATACGTGATGCGGTCAGAGATAATCTCCCATCCCTTTCTGCGGTAATAGGGGATGGAATAAGGGTATAAATAGGAGATGGACTGTTTTTTATTGCGCATGTTCTCCAACGCTTTAAACAGCAGCTTGTGCATAAGACCTTGGTTGGAGTATTCCGGGTAGGTACCAACGCCGGTTAGGCCGCCCATGTGATAGGTGCGGTCAAAAATACGCACTTGGCAGGGGTATACTGCCACCTGCGAAATGAGCTTATCGCCATCGAACCAGCCGAGTACATCGGCCTGCTGAAGAACGGGAAATTTGGTCTTCATTATTTCGTCGTCTTCCCAGCCGGTTTGGTGCAGCTCCCGGTCCGTTACCTGAAACACATACCGCAAAAGCTGATTGTATTGCTCCAAATGCTTTACGCCAACTGGCTTCATTTTTAGCTGTTTTCTTCTGCTCATTGTGGCCACAGCTCCTTCGCTTCGTTTACAGCATATCGAGTTTGGTTTTTTGGGTAGGCGGTGCGAAATCCTGATTTATCGCATTTATATCCTCTGCGGTTAAGTGAATGTTCAGGCTTTTTATATTTTCTTTTATATGTGATAGGCTGGCTGCTTTGGGCAAAGAGATAACAAACTCCTGTTGTGCCAAAAACGCCAGCATTATTTGATAAATAGAGGCTTCGTGCATCTCCGCAATTTCCCGTAAGGCTGTACTGGCGGCAACTGTCTTTCGGTAGTGCTCCCCATGTGCCAATGGGGAATACGCCATGAGAGGGATACGGTGCTCTCGATGCCACGGGAGAAGGTCATACTCCACTCCGCGGGAAGCAATGTGATAAAGCACTTGGTTTGCGGCACAAGCATTCCCACCTGGTATGCTCCACAGCTCTTCCAAAGCGGCTACATCAAAGTTTGATACACCCCAGTTGCGGATGCACCCCTCCTGTTTTAAGTCCTCAAAAGCAGCAACGGTTTCTTCCAAAGGAATATCTCCACGCCAGTGCAGTAGGTATAAATCCAAAGTATCGGTTCCAAGGCGCCGTAAAGACGCATGGCAGGCTTTTTTCATCTTTTGTTTGGATGCATTGTGCGGGTAAACCTTTGAAACCAAATAGATGGATTCCCGAGGAAAGGGATGAATCACCTCGCCCACTAACTCTTCCGAGCTTCCGTTACCATACATTTCAGCGGTATCGATTAGAGTTAGGCCGTTTTCTAAGCCAAAAGAGAGTGCTTTGTGTTCCTCCGAGCGAGGGCTGTGATTTTCAGCCAACTTCCAGGTTCCCATCCCCATTTTATAATCCTTTAATTCCATCTTATGTTCCTCTCTTTCGGAATTCCTTTTTAATATTCTACTATATAAACTTAAAAAAAATAGGTTATGCTTTCTATAATTTAGAGAGAACTCCTTTTTCTACTCTATTATAACCGTATTGGCAATGTGCGCGTCAATGGTAAAATGGCAATGGATAGAAATTTTTTCTTACAGTAGACTTTTTTTCTAATAAATGCTTTTATTTAAAGTTCTTCCATCCCAATAGCAACTAAGCTAGGATTGGGGTATACTCAAAGTAACGTAACATTCAGCAAGAGATTGATTGGGAGAGGTAGAGAGCGATGACGGTTACAGATAAATTGCGTGATAGCTATCTTCGTAATAAAGAATTGTTTACTGCTAAACGAATTCTATTTATTATGCTTGGCACAGCTATCGGTTCGTTTGGCATTACAAATATTCACCAAAGGGTAGATATTACAGAGGGAGGCGCGCTTGGTCTAATACTCCTGTTAAACCATTGGACAGGCCTATCGCCTTCTATTCTTTCTCCCATTCTCGATTTGCTTTGTTACACATTAGCGTTCCGTTTATTGGGTTGGCAGTTTATTAAGGTATCTGCCTTTTCAACAATTAGCCTAGCTGCATTTTTTCGCTTTTGGGAGAGTTTACCTCCGCTATTGCCGAATCTTACTCCCTACCCTCTATTAGCGGCTCTTTTGGGTGGCCTGTTTATTGGTGTTGCTTGCGGTCTAATTTTGCGGCAGGGTGGTTCCAGTGGGGGAGACGATGCCTTGGCTCTTATTATTTCAAAGCTGCTGCACTGCCGCATTTCACGGTCGTATTTAGCTACTGATTTGAGTGTGTTACTGCTCTCATTATCTTATATTCCTCTAGAGCGCATTGCGTATTCGCTGATTACGGTAACGGTATCCTCTTTTTTAATCGATTATATCCATACGTATGGCAAAAAAGAGGCTCAAGAACAGGGAGTTAGGCAAAAAGAATTCGATGTTCTTGAAGATGATAAGGAAGAGCCATCGCAAATAGAAGATGAAGAGCTTGGTATCGCTCCAAGTGATGCAGAACAAGCTTAGGCATTTTTCTCAGCTAGAAAGGAATAAAAAGAGCGGTTTATCGGCGCATAACAAACTTGGATTTGTGAATAAATAAACATATAATGTGAATTAATTATCAAATGCCATGATGAAGCAAAATATGCTAATTTATGGTAATTGCCACAGATGGACTATGTGTATTTTGTATGTTTTGTGCCTTGAACTTATTCAAAAAACAGGGTATAATGCTTAAAAGATTAAAAAGTACATTGTGTATAGGTACCAAATGTCTGCGTTGAGAATTGTGACGTGCAGAAAACGGCCTGGCCGTTTTTTGTGCGCTTTTTTATTCAGTTTTTCATATTTGCTGCATATATATGTTATGGCGGTGTAGTTCGAAGGAATAGAGAAGAAAACAAGAGGTAGAAAAATGAATTCAGAATTTACGGAAGCACTGGAACGCAACCCGTTAATTGCGGCAATTTTTGAGTCCTCCGATTTAGAGGAGGCGTTAGAGTCACCTTGTGAAGTGATTTTTCTTTTGTCGGGTAATATCTGCGAGTTAAAAGAGCTCATCCATAAGGTGCACCAAAAAGGCAAGAAGATGTATATACATATAGACCTATTGGAAGGCGTAGCAAATGACCGCAGTGGAATCCAGTTCTTAAAAACACATTTTGGCCCGGACGGAGTCATCACAACTAAAGCGGTTGTGGCAAAGCACGCCAGAGAAGAAGGGGTATTTGTGATTCAGCGCTTTTTTCTTCTCGACTCCAAATCGTACGAGACCGTTCGCAAAACGGTACGCAATGGCGATGCAGATGCAATTGAAATATTACCGGGTATCATTCCTGAAATCATTCACCAAATCAGCCAGTGTTCCTCCGTGCCGGTCATTGCTGGCGGCTTAATTCGAACCAAGAAAAATGCGGTAGACAGCCTTGCGGTAGGAGCGATGGGTGTGTCAACAAGTTGTAAGGCACTTTGGAATATGTAGGCTTTTCCAACATACAATTGAATGAATTGCGAGATATGAGAGCAGCAAAAAAAACAAGGGGATGCCCTTTTGGTTTTTGCTGCTCTTTTTAACAAGAGAAATAAAAGAGTGACCCCACGTTTGCACTGCAAACGGTTTCAACTATAAAATATATGGAAATAGGAGGTAGCGGTATAAATTTAACGGAGTTTCAAAGCCAGAGTACGGCGTTTGTTTGCCAAGTGCGCCAAACGGCAAGGGAGGGAGGCTAAACGAAGCTGTAAGCCTTATAGCGTAGGTTACAGCTGGCCGTTAATGGTGTATACCGGTATTGGTACGAAAGAAGCCAAAACCAGAGCAAATCACCGAATCTGGGATGCGTAACGTTTTTGCAAAAGCCACCTGTTGGGCGGCACGATATGAAAAATGAGTGATATTGGAATTGTTGAGTTAATTTAAGGAGGAGTTTGTAAATGGGTAAATACTTAATCGCTTTGGATCAGGGAACCACGAGCTCACGCTGCATTATTTTTGATAAGCAGGGGAACATCATCAATGTGGCGCAGAAAGAATTTACGCAGATTTTCCCCCACCCAGGCTGGGTGGAGCATGACCCCATGGAGATTTGGTCGAGTCAGCTTGCGGTTTTAACCGAAGCAAAAGCCCGGTGTAACGTGGATGTTTCTGACATAGCTGCGATTGGTATCACAAATCAGCGCGAGACAACCATTGTTTGGGATCGCCACACCGGTCAACCTGTTTACAATGCAATTGTATGGCAATGCCGCCGTACTGCGGAATACTGCGACGAGCTCAAGGCGAAAGGCTTAGAGAAATCAGTCAAAGAAAAAACCGGACTGATTATTGATGCTTACTTCTCCGGTACAAAAGTTCGCTGGATTTTGGAGAATGTGGAAGGTGCTCGTGAAAAGGCTGAAAAAGGCGACCTGCTGTTTGGTACGGTAGACAGCTGGCTGATTTGGAAGCTGACAAAGGGCAAGCGCCATGTTACCGACTATACCAACGCCTCGCGTACCATGCTATTCAATATACATACGTTAGAGTGGGATGACGAAATCCTGAAAGAGCTGGGAATTCCCAAGAGCATGCTGCCAGAAGTAAAACCGTCAAGCTATGTGTATGGCAACGTGGATCCCGAGTTTTTGGGAGGAGAAATCCCGATTGCCGGTATTGCCGGTGACCAGCAGGCGGCCTTGTTTGGCCAGTGCTGCTTTGAGTCCGGTCTGGTGAAGAACACCTATGGAACAGGCTGCTTTATTTTGATGAACACCGGCGAAAAAGCGGTTGATTCCAAGAATGGTCTGCTCACCACCATCGCGTGGGGACTTGACGGCAAGGTGGAATACGCACTCGAAGGCAGCGTGTTCGTAGCCGGAGCGGCAATTCAGTGGCTGCGTGACGGCCTGCGGATGATTGATAATGCCGCCTTTACAGAGACTTATGCAAAGAAAGTACCAGACAGCGCCGGTGTTTATGTTGTACCTGCGTTTGTTGGCCTTGGCGCTCCCTATTGGGACCAATACGCAAGAGGAATTATTGTTGGTTTGACCCGCGGCGTTGAGAAAGAGCATTTCATTCGCGCTACGGTTGAAAGTCTTGCTTACCAGAGCTACGACGTTATGAAGGCGATGGAAGCCGATGCGGGCGTAGTGCTAAAAGAATTGCACGTAGACGGTGGCGCATCTGCTAACAACTTCTTAATGCAGTTCCAGTCAGACATTTTAGGCATTGATGTTTTGCGGCCTAAGGTGATTGAAAGCACGGCTCTGGGTGCGGTGTACCTTGCTGGTCTTGCGGTTGGTTATTACAAAGACAAAGAAGATATTCGACAAAACGTGGCGCTTGATAGAACGTTTACTCCGAACATGGAAGAAGCCAAGCGTGAAGAACTGGTTAGCGGTTGGAAAGATGCTGTGAAGCGTTCCTTTGGCTGGGCAGCCAAATAAAAGTGTACTGCGTGCTTTAAAACACGGTTTTAAAAGCAAATAGAGGAGGATTTGTTATGCAAAACTATCTATATGAATTTTTAGGTACCGCTCTTTTGGTTCTGTTAGGCGATGCGGTTGTTGCAAACGTTATCTTAAATAAAACAAAGGGTCAAAACTCCGGGTGGGTTGTTATCACTCTTGGTTGGGCTTGCGCAGTTTTGATTCCCGCACTTATCTTTACCGTCAGCGGTGCAATATTTAATCCTGCCTTAGTCATTGGCTTTGCGGCGATTGGCAAGCTTTCATGGTCGGTTGTTCCTGGATATATCATTGCTGAAATGCTGGGCGGATTTGTCGGTGCCATTTTGGTTTGGGTAATGTACAAAGACCACTTTGACGCTACGGAAGACGCCAGCACAAAGCTTGGTGTGTTCTGCACTGGCCCTGCCATTCGCAGTTATGGCAATAATTTTATCAGTGAAGTAATTGCCACTTTCGTATTATGCTTTGCCATTTTGGGCATTTCTCAAACTCCAGTGGGAGAGGTTGCCGCTATGGGAACCTTTGGTGTAGGCGCAATTATCTTTGCATGCGGCGCCAGCCTTGGCGGTACCACTGGTTATGCAATGAACCCTGCTCGTGATTTAAGCCCTCGCATTGCCCATGCAATTCTTCCTATTAAAGGCAAGAGAGACTCCGATTGGAGCTACTCCTGGATTCCCGTATTAGGCCCTGTTTGCGGCGGCCTTCTAGGCGCTTGGCTGGCAGCAGCAATCTTTTAAACAAAGAAAGAATCCCTTGACAATCCCCTTACAATGGCATAAACTGAAATTTGCCGAGAATTGAGAGAAAGAGCCGGGCAAAACTAGACTCATGTAAAATTGGGTCTGCTTTGCTTGGCTCTTTTTGCCCGAATCGTTACTTTTAGGAGGTTTACAGATGTTTGATGTAGCAATCATCGGTGGTGGGGCGTGCGGCTGTTCGATGCTGTATGAACTGAGCCGCTACAAGGTGAACGCGGTGCTTTTGGAAAAGGAGAACGATGTTAGCGTCGGCACTACCAAAGCAAACAGCGCGATTGTTCACGCAGGGTACGACCCTGAGCCGGGTACTGTAATGGCCCGCTGTAATGTGGAGGGAAACCGGATCATCGAGCAGCTTTGCAAAGATCTGGATATTCTATATGATAAAATCGGTTCGCTGGTACTTGGGTTTTCGGAAGAAGACCGTAAAACAGTAGAAAAACTGTACCACAGAGGAATAGAGAACGGCGTTCCGGGACTGCGAATCGTTGAAAAAGAAGAATTGCACCAAATGGAGCCCGCCCTGAGTGACGATGCTTTGTTTGCACTTTGGGCACCCAGTGGAGCAATTATAAACCCGTGGGAGCTTGCAATCGCACAGGCCGAGGCTGCCGTGGATGGTGGTGCAAAAGTGATGCTGGATGCACAAGTGACCGACATCAAGAAGAATGGAGATTTCTTTACCCTACAAACCGCAAAGGGAGAAGTTCAAGCGCGATTTGTGGTAAACGCTGCCGGTGTGTATACAGACCAAATTGCAGCAATGGTGGGCGACCATAGCTTTAAAATTACCCCGAACCGTGGCGAGTATTTTGTTTTAGATACCACACAGGGCAAGCTTGTAAAGCATGTAATCTTCCAATGTCCTACCAAAGTAGGGAAAGGCGTTCTTGTTTCACCTACGGTGCATGGCAATTTGATTGTTGGCCCCAATGCAGAGGATGTGGACGCTGATGATGCAGACACCACCTCAGGCGGGCTTCATGCCGTGCGTCAGGCAGCAGTTCGCAGTGTGCCGAACATTAATTTCCGCGATTCCATCCGCAATTTTGCGGGAGTGCGCGCGATTTCTACACAAGATGATTTTATTGTGGAGGAATCAAAGGCTTGCAAGGGCTTTTTCCATATGGCAGGCATTAAATCGCCCGGTCTTACCTCCTCACCTGCCATCGCACGTGAAATCGTACAGATGCTGCACAAGGCAGGGTTAGAGCTTGCGCCGAATCCAAACTTTGTTGCTAAGCGCCGCGTGTTGCGCTTTAAATCGCTTAATGCGAAGGAGCGTGGCGAAGCGATTCAGCGCAACCCACTGTATGGCACCATTGTGTGCCGCTGTGAAACCGTTACGGAGGGCGAGATTGTAGACGCAATGCACCGCCCGCTCCCGCCACGCTCGGTAGACGGCATCAAGCGCCGCTGCACCCCTGGTATGGGGCGCTGTCAAGGCGGCTTCTGCGGGCCGAGAGTACAAGCGATTATTGCCCGTGAATTGGGAATTCCGGAGAGCCAGGTGCCTCTGGATCGCGCAGGGATGGATATCATTCTTGGCCGGACGAAAGAGCAGAAGGAGGCGGCGGAACAGTGAAGCAGATATACGATGTAATTGTGGTTGGCGGTGGGCCGGCAGGTTTGGCGGCTGCCCTCTCTGCACGGCAGAATGGCGCCGAAAGCGTGCTGCTTCTGGAACGCCAGAGCGACCTTGGCGGTATTCTAAACCAGTGCATTCATAACGGCTTTGGTCTGCATTATTTTAAGCAGGAGCTGACCGGCCCAGAATATGCTGAACGCTTTATTGAAGAAATTAAGAAAACAGATATTGAAGTGCTCACCGGCACAATGGTACTTGAGCTTGACTTGAGTGAAAAACGCACCATCTATGCCATTAACCCACAGCGTGGGTATATGGAGCTGAAAGCAAATGCCATTGTAATGGCGATGGGTTGCCGTGAAAGAACCCGTGGAGCCATCGGTATTCCCGGAAGCCGCCCAGCAGGTGTGTTTACAGCGGGCGCGGCTCAATTGTATATGAATCTAGAGGGAGACCGAGTCGGTAACCGTGTGGTCATTCTTGGTTCGGGAGACATTGGTCTGATTATGGCGCGCCGCCTGACTCTGGAAGGTGCTAAAGTGCTTGGCGTTTATGAGGTAATGCCTTACTCCGGCGGGTTAATGCGTAATATTGTGCAGTGCCTTAACGATTACGATATTCCGCTCCATTTGTCGCACACCATTACAGATATACGAGGAGATAAGCGTGTTGAGCAGGTGGTTGTGCAGAAGGTAGACGAAAACCGGGTGCCGATTCCGGGAACGGAAGAGGTTCTTGACTGCGATACCGTGCTTCTCTCCGTTGGCTTGATTCCGGAAAATGAGCTGTCGCGGCAGGCTGGACTTGCGATTGACCCGCGCACCAATGGACCGGTTGTGTACGAAAATATGGAGACCAGCGCCCCCGGTGTGTTTGCGTGCGGCAACGTAGCCCATGTGCACGACTTAGTGGATTTTGTTACAGCCGAAAGCCAGCGTGCTGGTAAAGCCGCCGCTCTTTGCAGTAAAAACGGAAGTGCCAGTGAAGAGGGGTTATTAAGCCTTACCAATGGCTTTGGTGTGGGGTACACCGTACCACAGAAAATCCGCCCGCAGGGTGTTGAAAAATCGGTGGATGTGTTTTTCCGTGTGAATCAGGTATTCCGCAGTGCTAAAATTATGATTAAGAGCGGCGAAACCCGTATCGCTACGTATCCGCGGGAGCACCTAGCCCCTGGTGAAATGGAGAAAATCTCTCTGCCGCTGTCTTTGCTGCAAAAAGCGGAAAACGGTGAGCTAACTGTTTCGATTGAGAAGGAGGAATGACGCATGACAGAGCTGGTTTGCATTGTTTGTCCCAAAGGGTGCCGCCTGCATGTGGATGAGAAGAACGGGTATAAAGTAACGGGCAATTCTTGCCCACGGGGAGAGGCATATGGCAAAAAGGAACTGACTGCTCCCACCCGTACGGTTACCTCCACGGTGAAAATAGAGGGTGCCTCCATTGAGCGTGTTCCGGTAAAGACAGACCGTGAAATCCCCAAAAAGGATATTTTTGAAGCGATGCGTCTGCTCAATGGTATTACGCTGAAAGCTCCTGTGCACGTAGGCGATATCGTTGTGCCAAATTTATTAGGGCTCGACGCCAATTTTGTGGTAACGCGCAGTTTAGCAAAAAAGCCGGATGTCAAATAATAAAAACGAATAGCGACTCGGCAAAAAAAGCAGGCAGTGCTTTCGGAACTGCCTGCTTTTTTTATTTATAAACAAACTTTTAAAAGCAATTTTGGAGGATAACCTCATACAAAAAATAGAAAAATATGGTATAATTACCTTAAATAGCTATTTTATTGTAATTTGCTATGAAAAATCCGCAAACGGCTTTTTACCAGCTTCGCCAATTTAAAATATACCACAACGGTGCTTTGCACCTGTGGTATAATATAGCTATTTGTAACCCGGGAGGTTCACTTTTACTATGGCATCCAACATCACACTATCCGAGGGGAAGATACAGCCAATTTTAGTGCGGCTCGCTCTTCCACTCTTATTCGGCAATATATTACAGCAATTCTACAACATCATTTCTTCCATCATTGTAGAACGGTACCTTGGCGAAGCTGCTTTTGCGGCCATCGGTATAGCGGGAACGGTAATGAATCTGTTCATTTTTATACTGGGCGGCTGTTGTACTGGCATTGCGGTTATTATGGCTTCCCTATATGGGAAAAAAGATCATCCGGCTTTACGGCAGGCAATTTTTTTATCACTGGTATTTGGTATTTCGTTTACACTGCTCATCAGTATTCTGGGGTTTACTTGCACGCCGTTTCTACTGCGCTTAATTCAAACGCCGCCGGAGGTTTCTGCCTTCGCAGTTGAGTATTTGAACACCATTTTTCTCGGGCTTATCGCTTCCTTTCTTTATAACTTTTTTGCAGCGGTACTGAGGGCAATTGGCAATACGAGTGCCGCATTGGTATTCCTTCTAATATCCATAGCGATTAGCTTACTATTGGCGATTTTATTCGTAGCACACCTGAACCTTGGTGTGCGGGGCGCAGCGCTTGCCACGGTGCTGGCACAGGTTATTTCGGCTCTGCTATGCTTTTTCTATATTCGTAAAACGCTTCCCTTTTTGCGGGTAGGGCGTGAAGATATGCGGTACGATGGCTCGTTAATAATGAAAATTACTCGTTATTCGCTTGTTTCAGCTTTGCATCAATCCAGCCTTTACATAGGCAAGCTGTTGGTTCAGGGTGCAGTGAATACGATGGGGCTGGCGGCAATTTCGGCCTATACGGCTACTACACGCATTGAGGGAATTGTGTTGTCGGCAGGTGAAAGTGGGGCAGAGGCCATCTCTGTTTTTGTAGCGCAGAATACCGGTGCGGGAAAACGCCCGCGCGCGAAGAAAGGCTTTTTTACAGGGTTGAGAGGAATGCTTCTCATAGCGGCACTGCTTTCATTTATTTTGTTCTTTACGGCGGAACCGCTCATGCGCGTGTTTGTGCCAAGCGGCAGTGCAATGACTATTTCGTATGGAACCACTTACCTTCAGATTCTTTGCTTTTTCTATTTCTTAAGCTACACGGGAAGTGCCTTTGTTGGGTTTTACCGCGGCAGCGGTATGGTAAATATACCGCTGATTGGTACAACGATTCATATTTCACTGCGGGTTATTTTATCGTATCTATTTATCTCCAGCATGGGGATGAACGCAGTGTCTTATGCTACTGGAATTGGCTGGATTGTGGTTGTGCTTTTCCACAGCCTTACCTATGTTTATTTAGCGAAAAAGGAAGTAAAGACACAGCAAATCACCAGTTTTAATACGTTGGAAAAGGAATTAAAGCAGGAAGAAGAGGCAGGGCTGCCTGAAAACACTTGACTCGAAAAATTAAAAATCTTCTCTAATTAAAATGTATATGCTTTTGTTATTTTTACCTCAAAGAAAAAATAGAACGAAACATCAAAAATCAAATCCGTATATTTTTTATTGTTGGTCGATATACAAATAAATACTATTATAAATTATTATCTTATTATCATTTTTTAAAAGGGAGATGTGGAACAATGTTTAGAAGAAAAGAAAAGTTGTCTTCAAAAGCAAACACATATTTAAAATCGGTGCCTCTTACTCGCCGACTAACGTTCCGCATTCCCACAAAACTGCTTCTTATGACGGCGGCTGTTATCACAATTATGGTTGTTGTTTTGGGAGTACAGATGGTCTCAATGGTACGTGATATGACTCGTGTTGAAATAACGACTTTGGCAAAAAACAATGCCGCTCTTTCTTCCGACTATCTCAATGCCATGCAGGCACGCGCGCAGGCACTCAGTAGTTCTATAACAGATTTGCATGATGCCTCCATCCTAATAAGCAATAAGGTGGATCTGTCAAAAAGTATGATGAAGAGTGTACTGACAGATGATCGCATTTTCTCAGTTTACACTGCATGGGAGCCGAATGCGTTTGTTCCCAATACGCCCGACGGAAAATCGTATTACTATTACCGCAACGGCAGCAGTATTGTATTAGATGAATTGTCTGATTACAGTACATACGGGAAGAGCGATTATTATTTACCTACGAAAGAAACGTTAAAGCCTCATATTACAGAACCGTATACCTACGACCTTAGTAACGGCAAACGAGCATGGCTGATTACGATTAGCAATCCCATTCTTTCCAGCTCCGGCAAGTTTTTGGGCGTTGCCAACTGCGATATTATTGTAGATACGATTAACACACTCGAGTTTGATACGGGTGAATACAAAGAAGCTTACACCTATTTGCTTTCCGGAAAAGGCGTTTATTTGGCCAACTCAAAAAACGCTTCCGTCATGGGCTCTCAATTTGCTACGGGTGGAGTGAATGATGAGATTATTTCGGTAGCAAAAGAAGGCAAACAGCAACAGTGGGAGGCAAAGGATTCTCTATTTCAAAAGGAGAGTTATATTGTACATATACCGGTAACGATTTCAGGGGTAGATACCCCGCTTTCCAGTGCTTTTGTTGTAACAAAGGATGATGCGTTGCGGCAGGTGTATTTTATACTGGCACTGCTCATTGCAATTGGCATTCTAGGCATCATTGGAATCGGTAATGGAATCGTTTTCACCCTGCGCCGTGCGCTAAAACCAATTGGAACGGTGGTTACTGCGGCGGAAAATATGGAGCAGGGCAACCTGAGTGTGGATTACCACGTGGATTCCTCTGACGAGCTAGGGTATTTAAGCGAAGTATTTCAGCGAACCGCCACGGTTTTGCAAGGTTATATCCAAGAGATTTCTGCACTGCTAACCAAATTAGCTGACGGTGACATGCGAATAGCCGTTGATCAGGAGTACGTTGGTGACTTTGCGCCGATTCGGGAAGCACTGGAACGTATATCCGATTCATTCAACAGCACGCTGTGCCGAATTGGGCTTGCGGCAGATCAGGTGGGCGCGGGTGCGGCACAGGTTTCAAACGCTGCGCAGGCATTGGCTTCTGGTGCAACCGAGCAGGCCGCCACAGTAGAGCAGCTTTCTGCTTCTGTTATGAAAGTATCGGAACAGGCAGAAGAGAATATGAAGCACGTGGAAAAGGCCTCCCAATTGGTCGCCGAAACCAATGAGAGCTTTCAGCTGGGCATTTCTCATATGAAGCGCCTGGAAGAATCGATGGAAGGCATTGACGATGCTTCGACACAGATTAGTACCATTACCAAGGTGATTCAAGACATAGCGGCACAAACCAATATTTTGGCTCTCAATGCCGCAATTGAAGCGGCAAGAGCTGGTGCTGCCGGAAGAGGCTTCGCCGTAGTTGCGGATGAGGTGAGAGAGCTGGCTGCAAAATCTACGGAAGCAGTAAAGAAAACCGAGCAGCTAATTCAAAAATCTGCTGATATGGTGAAAGATGGAAGCAAAATCACAGACGATACTGCCAGTATTCTGAAAGAAATATTTGGGAAGGCAGCGCGTATTGGAGATATTACCAATGACATTGCAAAGGCCTCTGAGCAGCAAACTGCTGCAATTGAGCAAATTTCCACAGGGTTATCTCAAGTATCTGCAGTGGTGCAAACGAATGCCGCAACGGCGGAAGAAAGCTCGGCCTCTAGCCAGGAGCTTTCTGCTCAGGCAGAGACCCTACGGCATGAAATTAGTGGCTTCCAGCTAAGAGAAGAGATTTGTGCCGATGCGGCGCAAGTCGAGGAGCCTCTGTTTTAAGAGCAGCGATTCATCCGATGGCGTTCTTAATTCAAAGAATTAGATTACAAAAAATTTGTAAAATGGAAGCTTTGTTGAAAAAATGGAGTAAGTTGTAAAGTGCAAACTTAAAAGATAAGTAGGGAGCCGAGTGATTTCACCCGGCTCCTTCTTTATTAGCTTAATTATAAAAATACATTTATTATTTGTTTAACCTCTACCTCATATTGTAATAATATATAGAAAGAAGGATTCGTTTTTCTCAATACCCTCACATTTGCCAAAAAACTTCGTATGAGAATTCTGCTGCTTCCACTTTTATCGACAAGAATTACGATCTGCGTTATAATAAAATAGAAATATATATGTATTTCACTTGTTTGTACTCGATGACTCGCGAAAGGAGCGGTCTAAGTTGAACCCAGTGATGAATACGATTCTTACCAGACGCAGTGTTCGTTCTTTTGAGGAACGGCAAATTTCGGAGGAAAGCCTAAACCAAATTCTTCTTGCAGGTTCCTATGCACCTTCCGGCAGAAACCTGCAAACGTGGAAGTTTACCGCTGTGCAGAATCCGCAGGTGATAGCGAATATTAATACAGCAATTCGCAATGCCCTACGCGCTGTTATAATAGATGAGGACACTCACCCGTACGTTTCGTTTCTGAAAACAAAAGCGGAACGGGAAGACTCTGAATTTTTGTTTCATGCGCCTACTTACGTAATCGTTTCAAATCAACGTGAAAATGTGAACGCTCTAGCCGATACGGCTGTTGCGTTGGAAAATATGATGCTGGCCGCTCATTCTTTTGGAATTGGCTCGTGCTGGCTTAATCATCTTCCTGGTTTAACACACCATCCGGTAATACGAAGCCTGATGATGGAACTTGCGATTCCGGAAGATCACGATATTTACGGAACACTCGCACTTGGCTGGCCTAAAAACAAACTGCCAGCCGCTCCCCCACGTAAGTCTGACATTTACATTATCCGCTAACAGGGCGGCAATACCTGCCGTTCTTTTTATGAAAGAAAGGGGACCCCATGAAAAAGAAAGAGAAGCCCCGAGAAAAGAATCCGCGTGCACCAGTTGTGTTACAGGTGCAAGAAGCCGGAATACTAGTTGATTTTTTACGCAACAATTTGCGAGGGAAATCAAGGAACAACATTAAGTCTCTGCTGGTACGCGGTGCGGTTTTGGTAGATAACCGTGTTGCAACCCGTTACGATTACCCTTTGCGCCCTGGGCAAGCTGTTCAGGTTCGCTGGGCACCGGAGGTACCCACCGCTGGTGGCAAAGCACTCCAAATTTTGTATGAAGATGACGAGCTTTTGGTCATTAATAAGCCTGCTGGTCTACTCTCTATTTCGAATGAGAAAGAAAAAGAACGCACGGCTTACCATCAAATGACGGAGCATGTGCAGCAAAGTGACCCAAACTCCCGCATTTTTATTGTTCACCGGCTTGACCGAGATACCTCGGGTGTATTGCTTGCGGCAAAAACCTCCGAGATGAAATATGCACTGCAAGACAATTGGAGCAGTTTGGTGAAAACCAGAAAGTACACCGCAGTGTTGGAGGGGTGTCCCGAACCAATGAGCGGGCGCATTCACACATGGCTGTACGAAACAAAGAACTTAATGGTTTACTCTGGAGAAAAAAGTGATGAAGGCTTGGAATCGATTACCGATTATAAAGTAATTGGTGTCGCGCCCGGGTACTCTTTGGTAGATATTTTTCTGCAAACCGGGCGAAAAAATCAGATTCGCGTTCATATGAAAGAAAAAGGCTGCCCGGTTGTAGGCGATAAAAAATACGGTGCAAAGGGAAGCCCCTTTAAGCGACTTGGTTTGCACGCAGGGCTACTGGAATTGCGCCATCCGGTCACCGGAAAGCTGATGCGGTTTGAGGCAAAGGTACCCGCTGTGTTTTTGTCCATCTCGTTCCAGCGTGTGAAAGCAGAAAAAGCTATTTAATAAGAGTTTAGATATTTCTTTTCACTTGAAGCAGTAAGGCCGTCACGATATGGTATCGTGACGGCCTTACTCATTTTTACATATATTCTTAGGAGACTTTGAAAAGAAAGCGTAATAGAAATATAATAGCTTACGAAAAAATTAAGGCAAAAGTGCGGTGGAGAGAAGCTGGCCATCCCGCAGTTTATGGCGGGTGTTTTGAATAACGGCATCCATACGCTCCAGCTCTTCCAAAAGCTCGCGTTCCTGCTCACTGGTGGTGATTACTTTATGAATACCACCGTTACGAATGACAATTCGGCGGTCAGCAATCAGTGCGAGCAAGGGATCATGCGTAGCCATCAAAACGATTTTATCCTCGGCGACAAGGAGCTTTAACGCTTTTTTGCGGTCAATACCCGCGTTTTCAATTTCGTCAATCAAAACAATAGGTGAGGTGCTCAAAATTGCGGTGTCGGCAATCATGAGTGCGCGGGACTGCCCGCCGCTCAAGCTGGTTACGGGAGTATCTAAACGGAATTTCTCACCGGCAAGATAGTTCGCTTCTTCAATAATGCGGGCAATCACCGTATCGGCATTGTCGCACAAGCGGCTTTGGGCATGCAGCTCCAAAAACTCCTGTACCGTCAAATCCATTACAAAGTTCATGTTTTGAGAGAGCTGTGCAACCAGCTTGTTGCCGGATGAAAACCGCCATTTATTATCCGGTTTTTCTTCATTTATGAGGATACTGCGCCCGGTGGGGGTATCTCCCTGTGCCGCCCACTCAATGTCTGCCAAGAGGCGGCTTTTGCCGGAGCCGGTAGGACCAACGATGGATATAATCTGCGAACTGCTTACTGTTAAGCGGTCAAATCCTTCTGGTACACCGTTTTTATCGTGTCCCGGTAGTATGGTGAGAGAATGTACAAGCGAAGAAGCGTCCATCCCCAAAAAATCCTTCATTTGCTGAATGTATATGGGTAGGTCTGCTAAAAGACTTTCTTTATCGATTGCCATTTCTTCCAGCTCTATTGGTGAGAAATGCTCTAAAAACTGCGGGAAGGTCATTGCTTCATAACCGGCAACATCCAGCTTGTTCTGATCAAGATAATCTGAAACAAACGGATAATCGCTCAACAGCTGAGCAATGGTCTGCTCCATCATGCCAAATCCTCCCCCAAGTCAATTTTCTTTATGTTACCCAATTGGTAGTTCTCGCCGATTCGTGTTTCACCCAAACAGTAGGAGCAAAGGGCGGCGGGCATAGGGAATCGAAGCTGCATTCCCTGTACAGAATCCACACGCTTTTCTTCATCATAAACCAGCGTACCAAGCTCGTAGGCACCCTGCCCGGTCAGGCCGTTCACGTGCATCACAATAGCGCGGGGATTGACTGAGCTAACACGAGAAGAAAACACCTCGCGCTCTGCCTGCGACACAATGTCACCCTTTGTAATGACCACAATATCGGCAGATTTGAGCAAAGGGCCAATTTTCTTTGGGGTGTTAATGCCCGAAAGGTTATCAATAACACAAATGCCTTTGATTTCTTTCAAGTAAGGAGAGCAGCGATTGCACAATCCAGCGGATTCACTAATCAGCAAATCAAGCCCGGTGCGGTTGCCCCACTTTACAATCTCTTCAATGTTTGAGGCAAAGAAATGGTCGGGGCAAAGTGCGCCGGAAAGCCCCTTTTTTACGGGAACGCCCGCCTTTTCATATGCAACGTCATCATCTGTGTATAGGCAGTCAAACTTTACAACGCCCACTTTCATGCCGCGCCCCTGAAGGGAGGCAATGGTTTTTAGAATAACAGAGGTCTTACCCGATGAGGGAGGACCAGAGAATATGGTTAGGTTCATACGATCTCCTTTCCGGCAGCAGCGTAGAAATCACGCTCCGTCTCCAGGATTAATGCGCCGATGTCATTTTCATGGATA
Source organism: Clostridium sp. (assembly GCF_032576335.1). Lineage (GTDB taxonomy): Bacteria > Bacillota > Clostridia > Oscillospirales > Acutalibacteraceae > Faecalispora. Next base: position 224,702 of record NZ_JAWFXC010000001.1, on the reverse strand, counting down.
TAATCCCAACCTAGCCACATGAAGGATTGATCCGGGGCAAGGTGATTGTTTACGATCGGATTGGTTGATGGGAATTTGCCGTTTACAGACATCAACTCGCCAACCTCTTTGGAGAAAAGGAAATCGACAAATGGCTTTACCTTATCTTTGGAGGCTGCTTTTGTGAGAAGAAAGATGGGGCTGATGATGGCACCCTCTTTTGGCCAAACCGGGACAAGCGGGCTTTTATCGTCAATCATCTGGGTAAAAAAGTACGGAGTAATAGAAACCGCAGGGCCTTGCTGCTGCTTACCGGCTTTTACCATCTGCGCCGGGTGCATACCACTAAGCAGATTGCGCCCGAGTTTCTCAACGCCTTCCTTGCCAAAGAAGCGGCGAATGTGCAGAGTAAGAGCGTTAAACATGTCCAAATCCCGAACCGGAAGAGAAATACTATTCTCAAATTCTGGGCTAAGTAGGTCTTCCCAGCTGGAGGGGAAGCGACGGTCGCCCAAAACTTTGGTGTTCACCATAAACACGCAAGCTACGGCACCAATAATGGTGTATTGCCCCTTAGGGTCTCGTAAATTAATATGCTCGTTCTCAAAATCGGTGTTTAAGTGCTCAAGACCAGAAATGTCTTCAAACACACCAGCGTCACGGTAACGACCCATCAGCTTGTGGTCGAAGAAGAGGTCAAATCCAGCGGAAAGATACAGGTCAGACAGCTTCTCGGCATCTCCGTCTGCGGCAAGAACACGTTCTTTTGTGCCATCAAGCCCCATGCTGGCAGCTTTTAAATCATAGTCTGTTTTAGCGGCGATGTCGCTGTTCTCTTTCAGCCAGCTTTCTAGCTTTTCAAGCAAAGGCAAACGTATGGGGCAGGGAAGAACGCCCTCTACTCGAATCTCGGCGCCGCTTTCCTTTTTCATAGCAGAAAGACCAGTTCCGGTGGAGTATTGCCCCTGCTCAATAGCATCCGTCAGCTTTTGAACAAAAAGCTCTGGGCTGATTTTGCGGCTCTTCAGTGCTGTTTCTAGTGAGATGGTGCGCCCCATGGTCTTTCGCATCAAATCGTTTTTAAGCTGTTCAAACCCGTGAGAAATCAAGAGCTCCTTTGCCTCGGGGTATTTTTCAGTAATATCGTAAACCGTATCGGTAAGTTTAAAGTACTTGTTCATATTTATTCCGTCCTTTCCGTTCGCTTTATTGGCGGATATTTTTTAAGTTAATGTTAGTATACCAAAATAGGGGACATTTGTATGTTGCAAAAGCAACAATTTTAAATCATTTATTAAATCTTATAATACGTTATATGATTTTTAGACATACAATAAACCGATTGATAATTGATTGGCGTTGACAGCTTAGAATGATGGGGAGTATAATACGAAAAACATTTGGATGGGCTGCTTCGCGATGAAGTTAAGGTTCGCGCAGGCGTTGTCCGCATATTATGAAAAAGAGCGCGAAAGTAGACGAGTTTGAGCGGAGGTGCTGCTATGGTGATTCATGAGCTGCCGTTTCCTCTTGTGTGGGAAAATGATGTACAAGCGGGGTACGGAGGGAATCAGGCATGGTTTTTGCAGGCGTTCCAACGCACTGCGGGCTGTGCCAGTGTGTCGGGTGCGAATTTGGCTGCCTATTATGCGTCTCAGTTCCCAGAGTGTCGCAGTGTTTACAAAGGCAATGTTGAACATTTTTCAAAAGAAGAATACCTGCAAACAATGGAGGCGGTGTACCGTTATATGACGCCGGGGCCGATGGGCTTCCCCGTGGCACGACAGTTTGTGCAAAAGCTTTTATTGTTTGCTGGTGACCGCGGAACAATGCTGGAAGCACACACTCTTTTTCACCACCAAAGCTGTGAGGGACGGATGCGCTTTCTAAAAGAAGCGATTGCCAAAGGGAACCCGGTTGCATTTTTGATATTAAAGCATCGTTCTCCTAAAATGAGGGAAAACAATTGGCATTGGATGACGATTACCGGGTGGGCGGAGGATGCCGACAGTGAGCATGTAATTGTGTCGAATCTAGGCAGGCGTGAGGTTTACCCAACGGAGCTGCTGTTTGAAAACCATTGGGGAAATGTGATGAGAATGGTATACTTTTCTTTATCACAATAATATAGATGGTCTCTTGCAAGAAATGCGATAAGGTTACATCTGCGGGGTAATGAGAGCACTCTAAAAATGACCGTTTGCATTTTTCTAAATGCTTTGATAAAAGCAGTATTGCGCTTGGACGCAAAGCATTCTGCTGGCGCAGGGCTTTACCCCTCATTCCAGAGGCTTTTGCTTTTCAAATAGAGAGAATTTGCTTGAAGAAGTTTTGCACTAGGGCGCAGGGACATTCTGCTGGCGCAGGGCTTGCCCCTCGTGCCGGGGCGGGCACAACCTTTCGCGAAAGGGTGAAAGGTTGCAAAGGCCTTCCAAGGGGAGAGTATCGATTCTCTCCCTTTGGATTCCCTCTCAACGACCAAAGGCTCTGCCTTTGAAATCCGGGTGAGCTCCCGCTCTGCATCTCATTTCCGCACAGGAACAAGCCTGTGCGTTGCAGTTTGTGCGTAAGGTTTTGCTTTACCACTCGTAAATGGAAAAGAAGCTAGCTATCAAATCTGTTTCTGCGAGGGAACGTGGAAGAGGTTAAAAAGCAAAAAAGAACGCCGTTCCAATCAAGGAACGGCGTGAGCCGCACGGGCGATAGTGCGGCGTTATATGCTTACAGACAAATAAGCGTGGCGAAGCCGGGTTCCACGGCTCAGGGATGGAGCGATGGCATTAAAATAGCTTGCAATATTACATCGGGATCAGAAAAGTGATTGGAGTGGTTTATTTTTTATCCCGAAAATCCGGCTTCGCTTTGCCTTTGTCTGTAAGGCAACAAAAAAGTGCTCGTCACGGAATCCCTCATAAGGGTACTTCCACAACAAAGCACTTACTCTATCCGTGCATCAAACACAATATAACCGTTAGGAGCCGTTGCTCATGCCCTCTGTACAAAAGGGAATAAATGGGTTATAATTGTGTAGCAATTCGCAGCGTAAGCTGTTGTTATGGAGGTTACTGCTCCGTAGCAGGGGGTGGGTGGTGGTACACCCATCCTCGCTTTGCACTTATATGTGCCCTACAAGGTAAATTATACCAGTATTTATTAATGATTGCAATATGATTTTGATAAAATGGGAAGTTTTATCACATTATAAATTTTCGAGTCGGATTTTTAGAAGTCCGACTTTTTTTATTTTATAGGTCTTTTTAAGCTATTTTTTCTTTATCAAGTAGTTTTGCGCTATGGCGCAAGGCACTCTGCTGGCGCAGGGCTTTGCCCCTCGTGCCGGGGCGGGCACAACCTTTCGCGAAAGGGCGAAAGGTTGCAAAGGCCTTCCAAAGGGAGAGTATCGATTCTCTCCCTTTGGATTCCCTCTCAACGACCAAAGGCTCTGCCTTTGGAATCCGACTGAGCTCCCGCTCTGTATCTATATTTCCGCACAGGGACAAGCCTGTGCGTTGCAGATTGTGCGTAAGGTTTTGCATTGCCGCTCGTAAATAAAAGAAGTACCTAGCTGCCGAGCATCTTTCTGCGAGGTGACGAGAGCGCTCTAAAAATGACCGCCGACGAAAGTTTGCAGATTGCTATCCGATTGTACAAGCAAAGGAGAGTGGGCATTTTTAATGGAGCGCCTTTCCGGAGGCTTTTGTTTTATCGCTTAGGGGTCGTTCCCCAAATGGAATCCAAAGGCGGAGCCTTTGGTGAGTCTTTCCTCCTTTTCTTCTCATCAAGAAAAGGAGAGCCTGCCCCGGCTTGAGGGGCGAATGAAAGAAAAGAAGAACCCCCCTGCGGCGCAAGCCGCTATCAATTTCAATTATTAAATGTGCTTTAGTAAGATAAGGGTTTTGCGCTCTGGCGTGTGGGGCAAATGAAACGAAAGAAGAATTTCTCTGCGACACTAGCCGCTTAAAATACTTTCATTCTAGAAGATGGAACTGCTGCCTATATAATGAAAAAGACCTCCCGTTACCGCATTCGCGGATACCGGAGGTCTTTTAAATATTTATCTTTACTGTTTTACTGGTTTCTTCCATTCAGCAACCAAATCGGCTGTTTCTTCGAGTACAGAGGCGGGGTAGCCCTCTACATTGCCGCTGTCACACGCTGCTGCCAAGGCGGGGTCAATGGGCAGCTTGGCAAGAACCTTTAGGTTATGTTCCTGTGCAATCTCATCTACATGACTTTCCCCAAACACAGCAATCTTTTTATTGCAGTCGGGACACTCCACATAAGAGTAATTCTCTATTAGACCAAGAATCGGAACGTTCATCATCTCTGCCATCTTAACTGCTTTCGAAACAATCATCGAAACCAGCTCCTGCGGAGAAGTGACCAAGATAATGCCATCCAGCGGAATCGACTGGAATGTGGTCAGCGCGACATCTCCCGTTCCCGGAGGCATATCAATAAACAGAACGTCTACATCGCCCCAAATAACGTCCTTCCAGAACTGCTTTACCACGCCGCCTACAATTGGGCCACGCCATAAAACGGGGTCGGTTGGGTTATCCAATAAAAGATTAACGGAAATCATCTTGATTCCTGTTTCACTCAAGACGGGGAGAATCCCATTCTGGTTTGCCATTGCTTTTTCGGTGATGCCGAATAGCTTTGGGATGGAGGGGCCGGTTATATCTGCGTCCAATACGCCGCTTACCAAACCCATACGGTTTGCTAGCACAGCAAGCATGGCTGTAATGGAGGATTTACCAACACCGCCCTTACCGCTCACAACACCGATTACTTTTTTAATACGGCTTTGGCTGTGGGGTGCTTCTAAAAGACTTGCCGGCTCGGTACGGCTGGCACAGTCTGAACTGCAGCTACTACAGGAATGGTTGCAGGTTTCACTCATCGTTTTTCGCTCCTTTTGACCTAGATTATCACCAACGGGCACGCCCGTATTCAGGTGTTTCCAGTTCAGTATACTCTGTTTAAGACGATTGTCAATAAAAGCACTGATTGGGATTTGGACATAAAAATATCCCTTTCGCTATGCGAAAAGGATCGAAAATCTCTCTTTTATTCAATAAAATACTAGAATATGTTTATTTGGTTAGAATTATTCCAATTATCTTTCAGGATATACTTGACAAATGCACTATATTGTAATAAAATAATATACTGCATCATCATGGAGACGTATACTTTTTCCCTTAACTTTAGGTCTATTCTAACACGCTTTTTGGAAAAAGGCAAGAGCATCTTTTAAAATTTTACCGAAGCGGTGGTGTCGCCGGCAGGAAAGTTTGTTTATCCGACAAAGATGGTGAAATATATGAATGGAGTGATTGAGCCAATGGTGAATGTCAAACCGGTACAACTAGGCAAGAATACTCGTATGAGCTTCTCCCGGATTGATGAAGTCTTGGACATGCCGAACTTGATCGAGGTACAGAAAAATTCCTACCAGTGGTTTTTAAAGGAGGGTTTAAAAGAGGTTTTCCGCGATGTTTCCGGTATTACGGATTACACAGGAAACCTGGTTCTCGACTTTGTAAACTACAAACTGGATGACAAGCCTAATTACAGCGTAGAAGAATGCAAGGAACGTGATACTACCTACGCTTCGGCTCTTCGGGTAACAGCCCGCCTGCTGAATAAGGAAACCGGAGAAATTAAAGAATCCGAGGTTTTCATGGGTGATTTCCCGCTTATGACAGACAGTGGAACTTTTGTGATTAACGGTGCGGAGCGCGTTATTGTATCACAGCTTGTGCGTTCTCCCGGTGTTTATTATAAAATGGATTACGATAAGACAGGTAAAGAGCTGTTCAGTGCTACTGTAATCCCAAACCGCGGTGCTTGGCTGGAATACGAAAACGATGCGAACGACGTGTTCTATGTTCGTATTGATAAGAACCGCAAAATCCCGATCACGGTGTTTATCCGTGCGCTCGGCCTTTCTACCGATGAGGAAATCCGCGAGTACTTTGGCGAGGATGACCGCATTATGGCTACCATTGAGAAAGACCCCTGCAAGAATACGGAGGAGGCTCTGTTTGAGGTTTACCGCAAGCTGCGCCCCAGTGAGCCGCCCACCATTGAAAGTGCTCAAACGCACATTAACGGGCTGTTCTTCGATGCACGGCGTTACGACCTTTCTCGTGTTGGCCGCTATAAATATAATAAGAAGCTGAACTTGGCTGGCAGAATTACCGACCAGCAGCTTTCTCGCCCCATTATCAACCCGCTTACCGGCGAGCTGATGGCAGAGGCTGGTGAAGTGGTTACTCTTGAAAAAGCCATGCAGATTGATAACGCTGGTGTATCTACTGCGTTTGTGCAGCAGGGCGAGCGTGAAATTAAAGTGATTTCGAACGGCATGGTGAACCTGAACGATTTTGTTCCGTTTGATGCGAAAGCAGAGTGCGGCATCAACGAGCGCGTTCGCTTTAGTGTGTTGGTTGAGATTCTGGAAAGCTGCGACGGCGAAGAAGAGTTGAAAGAAACTCTGCGTGCCCGTGCAGATGAGCTCGTACCCAAGCACATTATTATTGACGACATTTTCTCGTCGATTAACTTTTTAAACTGCCTTGCAATGGGCCTTGGCCATATTGATGATATCGATCACTTGGGCAACCGCCGCATTCGCTCCGTTGGCGAGCTGCTGCAGAACCAGTTCCGCATCGGTTTCTCCCGTTTGGAGCGCGTCATTCGTGAAAGAATGACCTTGCAGGCACAGGATTTGGAAATCCTGACTCCCCATTCACTCATTAACATCCGTCCTGTGGTTGCAGCAATTAAGGAATTCTTCGGTTCCTCTCCGCTGTCACAGTTCATGGATCAGAATAACCCGCTGGCAGAGCTGACGCATAAGCGCCGTCTGTCATCATTGGGACCCGGTGGTTTGTCCCGTGACCGCGCCGGATTCGAAGTTCGAGACGTTCACTACAGCCACTATGGCCGTATGTGCCCAATTGAAACGCCAGAAGGCCCGAACATCGGTCTGATTTCGTACCTCGCTACATTTGCACGCATCAATGAATATGGCTTTATTGAAGCACCGTTCCGCCGTGTGAATAAGGCAACCGGCTGTGTTACCGAAGAAGTAGAGTATATGACTGCCGACGTTGAGGATGATTACATTGTGGCGCAGGCCAACGAACCGTTGGATGAAGAAGGTCACTTTGTTCACCCCAAGATTAACGGTCGTTACCGTGACGAGTTCGTACAGGTGGAAAGTTCCCGTGCCGACTTTATGGACGTTTCCCCTCGTATGGTTGTGTCTGTTGCAACCGCAATGATTCCTTTCCTTGAGAACGATGACGCCAACCGTGCGCTGATGGGTTCCAACATGCAGCGGCAGGCAGTTCCACTGCTCACAACCGAGAGCCCCATTGTTGGTACCGGTATGGAGTATAAGGCCGGTGTTGACTCCGGTGTTTGCCTCCTTGCAAAGCGTGCTGGTGTGGTTCGCAGTGTAAGTGCAGACGAAATCCGCATTACTGCGGATAACGGCGAGATAGACACCTACCGAGTTACTAAGTTTATGCGTTCCAACCAGGGAACATGTATCAATCAGGTTCCGCTGGTAGACCGCGGCCAGCAGGTTGAGGCAGGCGAGGTTATCGCGGATGGTCCTGCAACCGACGGCGGTGAAATCAGCCTTGGTAAAAATGCCCTGATTGGCTTTATGACCTGGGAAGGTTATAACTACGAAGATGCTGTTCTAATCAACGAAAAGATTGTTCGCGAAGATGTGTACACTTCCATTCATATTGAAGAATATGAAATTGAAGCCCGCGATACAAAGCTCGGGCCGGAAGAGATTACCCGCGATATTCCGAACGTAAACGAAGATTTGCTCAGTGACCTGAACGAGAACGGTATTATCCGTGTGGGTGCTGAGGTTCGTGCTGGCGATATTCTGGTTGGTAAGGTAACCCCCAAGGGTGAAACCGAGCTGACTGCGGAAGAACGCCTGCTACGCGCCATTTTCGGTGAGAAGGCTCGTGAAGTTCGCGATACCTCCCTGCGTGTACCGCATGGTGAATACGGTATTGTTGTGGATGTTAAGGTGTTCACTCGTGAAAACAGCCACGATGAGCTGAGCCCCGGTGTTAACAAAGTGGTTCGCTGCTATATTGCCCAGAAGAGAAAAATCTCGGTTGGCGATAAGATGGCAGGTCGCCACGGAAACAAGGGTGTTGTCTCCCGCATTCTGCCGGAAGAGGATATGCCCTTCCTGCCAGATGGCCGCCCGCTCGACATCGTGCTGAACCCCTTGGGCGTTCCGTCTCGTATGAACATCGGTCAGGTTCTGGAAGTTCACCTTGGCCGTGCAGCAAAAGCACTTGGCTGGAAAATCATGACCCCCGTATTCGACGGTGCGCATGAAGATGATATTCGTGCCTGCCTGAGCGAGGCTGGTATGAGAGAAGACGGTAAGGTAGAGCTGAGAGACGGCCGCACCGGCGAGCTGTTCGACAACCCCGTTACCGTTGGCTATATGTATTACCTCAAGCTCCATCACTTGGTTGATGATAAAATCCATGCCCGTTCCACAGGCCCCTATTCACTGGTTACTCAGCAGCCGCTGGGTGGTAAGGCACAGTTTGGTGGTCAGCGCTTCGGAGAGATGGAAGTTTGGGCGCTGGAAGCTTACGGTGCTGCTTATACCTTGCAGGAAATTCTGACGGTGAAGTCCGATGACGTGGTTGGTCGTGTGAAAACGTACGAAGCCATTGTGAAGGGACAAAACATTCCGAAGCCCGGCGTGCCGGAATCCTTTAAGGTTCTCATTAAGGAACTGCAGTCTCTGGCTCTGGACGTTAAGGTGCTTGATTCCAATAACGAAGAAGTTGACCTTCAGGTGAACTATGATGAAGATGTTGGATTCACACCGTCTGGCGACACCTTTGATGAGCCTACGGTTGCCACACAGGATAATTTCGATGGGTATACAGTGGAAGATCCCGACCTGGACGATTCCTACGAAGAGGAAGCGGATCTGTTCTCAGAAGAAGAGGAGGATCCCTTCGAAAGCGAAACGACTACTAGCGATGATATGGAATAAACAGGGGGTTGCAACATGGAATTTAACGTATTTGAATCAATGAAAATCGGCCTCGCTTCTCCGGATACCATCCGCGAATGGTCGCACGGCGAAGTAAAAAAGCCCGAAACGATTAATTACCGCACCCTGAAACCGGAACGTGATGGTTTATTTTGCGAAAGAATTTTCGGGCCGCAGAAGGACTGGGAGTGCCACTGCGGAAAATACAAGAGAATTCGTTACAAGGGTAAAATCTGCGAACGCTGCGGCGTTGAAGTAACTACCGCAAAGGTTCGCCGTGAGCGCATGGGCCACATTGAGCTGGCCGCACCTGTTTCTCACATTTGGTACTTTAAGGGCATTCCCTCCCGCATGGGTTTGATTTTGGACATCTCGCCTCGTATGCTGGAAAAAGTTCTGTATTTTGCCCTTTATATTGTTACAGACCCGGGTGATGTGCGCGAACTCCAGAAAAAGCAGATGCTCAATGAAAAAGAATACCGCGATATGCGCGAAAAATATGAGGACGATTTCAAAGCAAGCATGGGTGCTGAAGCAATTCAGACTCTGCTTGCAGAGATTGACCTTGATAAAGAGTCTGAAGAGCTGAAGGTAGAGCTGGAGAATTCCTCTGGACAGAAGCGCGTTCGCATCCTGAAAAGACTCGAGGTAATGGAGGCGTTCCGCCTTTCCGGCAACCGTCCCGAATGGATGATTATGAATTCCGTTCCCGTTATCCCGCCGGATCTTCGTCCTATGGTACAGCTCGACGGCGGCCGCTTTGCGACCTCTGACCTGAACGACCTGTATCGCCGCGTCATCAACCGTAACAACCGTCTGAAAAGACTGTTGGAGCTTGGTGCGCCGGATATTATCGTGCGCAATGAAAAGCGTATGCTGCAAGAAGCAGTGGACGCCCTTATCGATAACGGCCGTCGCGGCCGCCCGGTAACTGGCCCGAACAACCGCCCGCTCAAATCCCTTTCGGATATGCTGAAAGGTAAGCAGGGTCGTTTCCGCCAGAACTTGTTGGGTAAGCGTGTTGACTATTCCGGTCGTTCGGTTATCGTTGTTGGTCCTGAACTTAAGATGTTCCAGTGCGGTTTGCCAAAAGAAATGGCTCTAGAGCTGTTTAAGCCCTTTGTTATGAAGCGCTTGGTTGAAACCGGTCTTGCTGGTAACATTAAGGCAGCAAGAAAAGCGGTTGAGCGTGCAAAGCCCGAGGTTTGGGATGCGCTTGAAATCGTAATTAAGAATCACCCGGTTTTATTGAACCGTGCACCTACACTTCACCGCTTGGGTATTCAGGCGTTTGAACCGGTTCTGGTAGAAGGCAAGGCGTTGAAGCTTCACCCGTTGGTTTGTACCGCATACAATGCGGACTTCGACGGCGATCAGATGGCGGTTCACGTACCGCTTTCCGCAGAAGCACAAGCGGAAGCCCGCTTCTTAATGCTGGCTGCCGGCAACCTGCTGAAGCCCTCCGATGGACGCCCCGTTGCAGTTCCAACACAGGATATGGTTCTGGGCTCCTATTATCTGACTCTAGATAAGGATGGCGAGCTGGGCGAGGGCAAAATCTTCCGCGATGTGGATGAAGCTTTGATGGCTTATGACACCGGAGTGGTTGAGTTGCATGCCAAAATTAAGGTGCGCCGTTCTCTTGAAATTAACGGGGAGCTCGTTACCGGTTTGGTTGATACTACCGTTGGCCGCATCATTTTCAACCGTCCCATCCCGCAGGATTTGGGCTTTGTCGATCGTTCCATTCCAGAAAACCGCCTGAAATTCGAAATCGACTTCTTGGCGGGCAAGAAGCAGCTTGGTAAAATTATTGACCGCTGCATCCGTGTGCATGGAACCTCGAAAACGTCTGAAGTGCTTGATAGCGTAAAATCGCAGGGCTATAAATACTCCACGAAGAGTGCCATCACCGTTGCGGTTAGTGATGCTACCATTCCTGGGGAGAAAAAGACACTTATTAAAGAAGCTGACCATCAAATCGATATGGTTACTGATGAGTACAGAAACGGTCTGCTTTCCGAATCGGAGCGCTACAATGCTGTTCTGAAAATTTGGGAGAGAACCACAAACCAGGTTACAGATGCTCTGCAGCATGCACTGGATCGCTACAACCCCATCTTCATGATGGCGGACTCCGGCGCCCGTGGTTCGATGAGCCAGATTCGTCAGCTCGCTGGTATGCGCGGACTGATTGCGAATACCTCCGGTCGTACCATTGAAATTCCAATCAAGGCAAACTACCGTGAAGGCCTAAACGTTTTGGAATACTTTATTTCTTCTCGTGGTGCTCGTAAGGGTCTGGCCGATACCGCTCTGAGAACGGCGGACTCTGGTTACCTGACCCGCCGACTGGTTGACGTTTCGCAGGAAGTTATTATTCGTGAAGACGACTGCGGTACAATGGAAGGCCTTGAAGTATTCGATATTCGCGAGGGTAAAGAATCGATTGAGCCTCTTACCGAACGTTTGCAGGGTCGTTACCTTGTGGAAGACTTTGTGGATGCTGAGACTGGAGAAGTGCTAGTTTCGAAAGATAAGCTGATGGATGAGCAGGATGCGGACCTGATTGTATCAAAAGGTACAACACTCATTAAGATTCGCTCTATCCTCAATTGCCACGCAAGACATGGTATTTGCAAAAAGTGCTACGGTGCCAACCTTGCAAACGGCCAGCCTGTTAATGTTGGTGAGGCTGTTGGTATTATTGCGGCTCAGTCTATCGGTGAGCCTGGTACACAGCTGACCATGAGAACGTTCCATACCGGCGGTGTTGCCAGTGCGGAAGATATTACACAGGGTCTGCCGCGTGTTGAGGAACTCTTCGAAGGTAGAAAGCCGAAGCACCTTGCTATCATCAGTGAAATTCCCGGTGTGGTTTCCTTTGAGGAAATCAAGAAGAACCGCCATGTTGTTATTACCAACCGTGATAACAGTGACCAAAAAGCCTACCTTGTTCCGTTCGGCTCGCGTATCAGCGTGAAGGAAGGGCAGGAGGTTAAGGCTGGCACAAGGCTGACTGAGGGTTCTGTTAACCCGCACGATGTTCTCGCAATCACCGGCCCGCAGGCCGTGCAGGACTACCTGATTCAGGAAGTACAGCGCGTTTACCGTATGCAGGGCGTTGATATTAACGATAAGCACATTGAGGTTATTGTTCGCCAGATGATGAAGAAGGTTCGCATTGAAGAAGCAGGCGACACGAACCTTCTGCCCAGTGCACTGGTGGATAAGAGCGACCTTGAGGCAGAGAACGAGGCAGTTCAAATGCGCATAGACGCAGGCGAAACCGAGTTGCAGCTTGCAACCTTTACTCCCATGCTGCTTGGTATTACCAAAGCCTCTTTGGCTACCGATTCGTTCCTTTCTGCCGCATCCTTCCAGGAGACCACACGCGTTCTTACCGATGCCGCTATTAAGGGCAAGGTTGACCCGTTGCTCGGCCTGAAGGAAAACGTATGTATCGGTAAGCTGATTCCCGCCGGTACCGGCATGAAATGCTACGGCGATGTTGTGGTTGAGTGCGAAAAACCGGTATTGACAAACGACGCAGTATCGTGATAAAATAACCAATTGTGATGATTTGTGAAAAGAACAGCGAAAATCCTGCTCAAAGCAACGTAAAAAGGGCAGGATTCCGCTGTGCTCTTGTGAATTTTTTACAAATAGTATTCTTGTAATTCTCTGTTTGTGCCATCTTTTTTTCGGTAAAAAATAAGAGAAAACGGCATTAATTTGTAAAAAAATTCTTGCTTGCTTAGTGCAAAGACAAGCCATCCATAGTATCAATTCGGTTAATACGGGAAGAATATTCCTGTTTAACATATTTATTCTTAAGTGAGGAGGTGTCATATGCCCACGTTTAACCAGTTGGTCCACAAGGGCAGAGAAGTCAGCGAAAGAAAGGCTAAGGCCCCTGCGCTATTAAAAGGTTGGAACTCCAAGAAGCGTATTGCTATCGATCAGGATTCCCCTCAAAAGCGCGGCGTTTGTACTTCTGTTAAGACCGCTACACCGAAGAAGCCGAACTCGGCTCTTAGAAAGATTGCCAGAGTGCGTCTTTCCAACGGAATTGAAGTAAGTGCTTATATTCCTGGTGTTGGTCACAATCTGCAGGAGCACAGTGTTGTAATGATTCGCGGCGGTCGTGTAAAAGACTTGCCTGGCGTGCGTTACCACATTATCCGTGGTACTCTGGATGCCCAGGGTGTTGCGAAGCGCATGCAGGCCCGTTCCAAGTACGGTGCGAAGCGTCCGAAGCCCGGCGCTGCGAAAAAGGGCTAAAAACCGAATATGACAGAAACCTTACGGCTGCGTGCGCATGCACACCTGCGGCGTTTTTATATTGATTGATTTTTCTATTAATAGATAAGAGCGTCTCTCGGCCCACGGGAGTTTGTCCTTTCGAGTACCTATGATATCATTTTTGTGAAGGAGGGAAGTAAAGTGCCAAGAAGAGGTTCTATAGCGAAACGTGATGTTTTGCCCGATCCGCTTTACAAATCCAAGCTTGTCACCAGACTGATCAATAACATTATGCTGGACGGTAAAAAGGGTGTATCCCAGAAAATCGTTTACGGTGCATTTGATATTATCAGCGAGAAAACAGGAAAAGAGCCGCTCGAGGTTTTCGAGCAGGCTATGGAGAACGTAATGCCTTCTCTAGAGGTTAAGGCTCGCCGTGTTGGCGGTGCTACCTACCAGGTTCCTATGGAGGTTCGCCCTGAGAGAAGACAAACGCTGGGTCTGCGTTGGCTCACTCGTTATTCGAGACTGAGATCTGAAAAGACCATGAAAGAAAGACTTGCCGGAGAGATCCTTGATGCGATTAATGGTGCCGGTGGCGCTGCCAAGAAGCGTGACGATACGCATAAGATGGCGGAGGCCAACAGGGCGTTTGCTCATTACAGGTGGTAATTTTCCGGCGCTGACCGAAAGATTTTCCGTGTGTAATCATGAGCGGATACATTTTTCAGATTTAAGGAGGAAACTATGCCGAGGCAGGTATCGCTTCAAATGACAAGAAATATCGGCATCATGGCCCATATCGATGCCGGTAAAACGACCACTACAGAAAGAATTCTGTATTATACGGGTATTAACCATAAAATTGGTGAAACCCATGACGGCTCCGCTACCATGGACTGGATGGCACAGGAGCAGGAGAGAGGTATTACTATTACCTCCGCTGCGACTACCTGCTTTTGGAAGGGGCATAGAGTCAATATTATTGACACTCCCGGCCACGTTGACTTTACCGTTGAGGTAGAGCGCTCCCTGCGTGTGTTGGACGGTTCCGTTACCGTTTTCTGCGCAAAGGGCGGAGTTGAGCCTCAGTCTGAGACCGTATGGCGTCAGGCTGAGGAATATAAGGTTCCCCGTATGGCTTACATCAATAAGATGGACATTATGGGTGCCGACTTCTACCGCGTGGTACAGATGATGAAGGACCGCCTGAAGTGCAATGCGGTTCCGATTCAGCTACCAATTGGCAGTGAAGATGTGTTCCGCGGTATCATCGACCTAGTAAACATGAAAGCTTATGTTTACTACGATGATCTGGGCAAAGATATTCGCGAGGAAGAGATTCCCGAGGATATGAAAGAGCTGGCGGACAAATATCACACCGAGATGGTTGAGCATGTGGCTGAGCAGGATGACGCTTTGTTTGAGAAGTACCTCAACGGGGAAACTCTTACCGAAGATGAAATCCGCAACTGCATCCGCAAGGCAACTCTAGCGAACCATATGGTTCCGGTTACCTGCGGTACCTCTTACAAGAATAAGGGCGTTCAAAAGCTTCTCGATGCGATTATTGACTATATGCCTGCTCCAACAGACATTGAGTCGATTAAGGGTGTAAATCCTGAGACCGAAGAGCCTGAGGTTCGCCATTCTTCTGATGAAGAGCCTTTCTCAGCTTTGGCGTTTAAGATTGCTACCGACCCCTTTGTTGGTAAGCTGTGCTTCTTCCGTGTTTACTCCGGTAAACTAACGGCAGGTTCTACTGTTTACAACTCTACGAAGGATAACAACGAGCGCATCGGCCGTATTCTGCAGATGCACGCAAACCACCGTCAAGATATTGATACCGTGTATGCGGGCGATATTGCTGCGGCGGTTGGCCTGAAGAACACCGTCACCGGTGATACCCTGTGCGACGATAAGCACCCGGTTATCCTCGAGTCCATGGAGTTCCCGGAGCCTGTTATTCGTGTTGCAATTGAACCCAAGACAAAGGCCGGCCAAGAGAAGATGGGTATTGCTCTTGCGAAACTCGCAGAAGAAGATCCCACCTTTAAGGCTTATACCGACGAAGAGACTGGCCAGACCATCATCGCCGGTATGGGCGAGCTTCACCTTGAAATCATTGTAGATCGTTTGCTGCGTGAATTTAAGGTTGAGGCGAACGTTGGTAAGCCCCAAGTTTCTTACAAGGAAACCATTCGCAGAAACTCTGATGCTGATACGAAATACGCAAGACAGTCTGGTGGTAAAGGCCAGTATGGTCATGCGAAGATTCGTATTGAGCCCAACCCGGGCAAGGGCTACGAGTTTATAAATGCGGTAGTTGGCGGTGCGATTCCGAAGGAGTACATTGGTCCTATCGATCAAGGTATTCAGGGCGCTATGCAAACCGGTATTTTGGCAGGCTACAACGTTGTTGACGTAAAGGTTACCCTGTATGATGGCTCCTACCATGAGGTTGACTCCTCTGAAATGGCATTTAAGATCGCCGGTTCTATGGCGTTCAAAGAGGCTATGAGAAAAGCTGACCCGGTTTTGATGGAACCCATCATGAAGGTTGTTGTTACTGTTCCGGATGAGTATATGGGCGACGTTATCGGCGACCTGAACTCCCGCCGTGGTATGATTCTGGGCATGGACGCTGTTTCCGGTGCACAGCAGATCAACGCGGAAGTTCCGCTTTCTGAAATGTTTGGTTATGCAACCGACATGCGCTCCAAAACACAGGGCCGCGGCCAGTATGTTATGGAGCCCGCACACTACTCTGAGGTGCCGAAGTCTGTATCGGAAAGCATTATTTCCGACCGCAGCAAAAAGAACGACTAACAAGTGCAAAAGGCTTGATTTTTCATACCCAACTTGTTAGAATAGGCGTAGCCTTGTAATGAGAATCAGGGGAGCTATATGGCTTTCTTATGGAGTTGGGCTTGCCCGCTTTAAAGGTTCTTATAATGAAATGAATTAATTGAAAAATAAAAGGAGGATTTCCAATGGCAAAGGCAAAGTTTGAAAGAAACAAACCGCACATAAACATTGGTACCATCGGCCACGTTGACCATGGTAAAACCACATTGACCGCCGCTATCACTAAGGTTCTTAACCTGAATGGTACTTCCGAGTTCGTAGATTATGCGAACATCGATAAGGCTCCCGAAGAAAGAGCACGTGGTATCACGATTAACACCTCTCACGTTGAGTATCAGACTGCAACTCGCCACTATGCTCACGTTGACTGCCCTGGGCATGCTGACTATGTTAAAAACATGATCACCGGTGCTGCTCAGATGGATGGCGCTATCTTGGTTGTTTCCGCTGCTGACGGCCCTATGCCCCAGACCAGAGAGCACATTCTGCTTTCCCGTCAGGTTGGCGTGCCGCACATCGTTGTATTCATGAATAAAGCTGACCAGGTCGATGATCCTGAGTTGCTGGACTTGGTCGAGATGGAAATCCGCGACCTGCTCAACGAGTACGAGTTCCCGGGCGATGATACCCCGATTATTCGTGGTTCCGCTTTGAAGGCTTTGGAATGCGCTTCCACAGACATCAATGCGCCTGAGTACAAGTGCATTCTTGAGTTGATGGACGCTGTTGACAGCTTTATCCCCACTCCTGAGCGTAAGGCTGACCTGCCCTTCTTGATGCCTGTTGAAGACGTTTTCACCATTACCGGCCGTGGTACTGTTGCTACCGGTAGAGTTGAGCGTGGCCAGCTGAAGACATCTGAAGAAATTGAGATTGTTGGCTTGTCCGAAGAGCGCCGCAAGGTTGTTGTTACCGGTATCGAAATGTTCAGAAAAATTCTGGATTACGCCGAGGCTGGCGATAACGTTGGCGTTTTGCTGCGTGGTATTCAGAGAACTGAGATCGAGCGTGGACAGGTTCTGTCTAAGCCCGGTACCATTCACCCCCACACAAAGTTCAAGGGTCAGGTTTACATCCTGAGCAAAGAAGAAGGCGGCCGTCATACTCCGTTCTTCAACAACTACCGTCCCCAGTTCTACTTCAGAACAACTGACGTTACCGGCGTTATCTCTCTGCCCGAAGGCACTGAGATGTGCATGCCTGGCGATAACGTTGACATGGACGTTGAGCTGATCACCCCCATCGCTATTGAAGAGGGTCTTCGCTTCGCTATCCGTGAAGGCGGCCGTACTGTTGGCTCCGGTGTTGTTACTGGCGTTACAACGGCTTAATTACAGGTTTTAACTTGTCTGACTGCCCCCAACCTTTTTGGTTGGGGGCTTTTTGTTAAAAAATTTTTTTGAATTCAATAATAATAGAAACTATGAGAACAGTGAAGATATTGATAATAGTTCTTAAATACTAAGAAAATACTGCAAAACGATGTTGACAAATAAATATCAGAGGGATATAATAAATATAACAAATTAATAAGCTGTCTTCGGGGCGGGGTGTAATTCCCCACCGGCGGTAATGCGGTTTTGTGCCGTTAGCCCGCGAGCTAGTGCTGATTTTGGTGAGATTCCAAAGCCGACGGTATAGTCCGGATGGAAGAAGAACTGCGCGTTTTGCGTTTGTTTTGTCCCGCAGATATTCTGCGGGATTTTTTTTCGTTGACAGCGAAAAAAGGAGAGAAAATAAGAATGAACAAACCCATGACCCAGAAAAGCATTCTTCAAATGACCCAGCTAGCTGTTTTAGCCGCAATTTCAGTAGTGCTCATTGCTTTCGTACGTATTCCTTTAATCCCTGCTGCACCTTTTTTAGAGTACGATATGGCAGATGCTCCCATACTAATTGCAGCGTTACTATTTGGCTCTGGTCCTGCATTTTTAGTGCTTTTTGTGGTTTCCATTATTCAATCAATGTTTTTTGGCAGTAATGGTTGGGTTGGTCTGGTCATGCACCTTATGGCCTCCGGTGCTCTTGTTTATTTGGTTGGCGAGTTTTACAAAAAGAAACAACGATTTACAGATGCAGTAATTGGTATGGTACTTGGCACATTGGCAATGACTGCACTCATGGTTCCTATGAATTACATCTTTACCGTTCACTTTTTTGGTATGCCTAAAGCAGTGCTCGACACATTAATCTGGCCGGCAATTATTCCGTTTAATTTGCTAAAGGCAGGTCTAAACAGTGCAATTGCGGCAGTTCTTTTTAAGTCCTTACAGCCATTTGTTCAAAAAAATCGCAAAATGATTCATCCGGTTTAGCAGTTATTTTTTCGACATTTATTTTGTATTCTTCATATAATATGATATAATGGGCTTACAGCATAGCATGTCTTAATAATGGAGTGCTTGCGGGAGTTTCAATAATCTGTTTGGCTTTTAAATTTGCATATCTTATAAAGACTATAAAGTTATTTTTAGTCTGAGGTATTTTTTACGTAACAAACAACAGAATAATTCCTTATCAAGAGTGACGGAGGGAACAGGCCCTGTGATGTCCGGCAACCTACGCAATGAGCGAAAGGTGCCAAATCCTGCGGATAAAGCCGGCAGATGAGGTTGCTTCCCACCGTTTGGCTTCTCCAAGCGGTGGTTTTTTATTTTCTGTAAATTTTCTACTTTTAATTATCTAGGAGGCTTACTATGTCAAAATATTTTTTCACTTCTGAATCAGTAACGGAGGGTCATCCCGATAAAGTTTGCGACCAAATATCTGACGCAGTGCTAGATGCCATTTTGGCGCAGGATGATAAGGCTCACGTAGCCTGCGAGGTAACTGCCACTACTGGATTGGTGCATGTTATGGGTGAAATTTCAACCGAGTGCTATGTCGATATTCCCGCAATTGCCCGTGACGTAATTCGAGACATCGGCTACGATGACCCGCAATATGGGTTCGACGGCAACTCCTGCGGCGTTCTCACCTCCATTGATATGCAGTCCCCCGATATTGCGATGGGTGTGAATCAGTCATTTGAGGCTCGTGGCGGCGCTACGGATGAAAATGATTTGATTGGTGCTGGCGATCAGGGAATCATGTTTGGATTTGCTTGCAATGAAACCACCAATTTGATGCCGTTGCCGATTTACCTTGCCCATGCGCTGGCCAAACGCTTGGCAGCAGTGCGCAAAGAGGGAAAGCTTGCTTACCTGCGTCCCGATGGAAAAACACAGGTAACCGTAGAGTATGTGGATGATAAGCCCATTCGTGTGGAAGCGGTCGTTGTTTCTACGCAGCACGACCCCGATGTAACACAGGAGCAAATCTATAAGGATATTCTTGAGCATGTGGTTCATCCGGTTATTAATGCGGATTTGCTCGATGAAAATACAAAGTATTATATCAATCCCACCGGGCGCTTTGTGGTCGGTGGACCAGTGGGTGACAGCGGCCTGACCGGTCGGAAAATCATTGTAGATACCTACGGTGGTTTTGGTCGCCATGGCGGCGGTGCTTTCTCCGGTAAAGACCCGACGAAGGTGGACCGTTCCGCGGCATATGCGGCTCGCTATGTGGCAAAGAATATTGTTGCCGCAGGCATTGCCGAAAAATGCGAGGTACAGCTTGCTTATGCCATTGGCGTAGCACGCCCGGTTTCTATTTTGGTTGAAACCTTTGGTACCTCAAAGTATTCTAGCACTGAATTGGAAGCTGCCATTCAAAAGGTGTTTGACCTTCGCCCGACTGCGCTGATTCAGTCTCTTGGGCTCAATCGTCCCATTTACAGAGCCTTGGCTGCTTACGGCCATATGGGGCGTGAAGATTTGGGCGTTGCATGGGAAAAAACCGACAAAATAGAGCAACTAAAGGCTGCTCTTGTTTAATTCAATCGATTATATTTTAAAAAAGAGGAAAGCCTTGTGCTTTCCTCTTTTTAGTAATTGTCAATGATTAAAAAAGCATTAAATTGTAATTTATCTTTCTTTAGAAAGTACTTTGCTCCCTATTCCAATCGAATTATGATTTGTAATTTTCGTTACAAGCTTTGAATGTATTAGATTTGTTTATCAAAATACTTAATTGCGATTAATTCGAGCAAATTACGTATGCCAATAAAGAAGACTCCGAATATGGTTACTCTTTGAAGTGTGAATACAATTTCGGTATCAATAAAAAATGGAATTAATGTTCCGACAAACACTAGTAAAATTAAAATCGAGTTTGCTATATTGGCAGTCTGATTGGCTTTCAACTGTATCGTCTGCCAGCGTTCATCTTTCTTATACTCTACTTCTTTTTTTGCCTTTAAAAAGTATAGCCAAAATGTGACTACTAGAGCTAAAACAAGAAAAATTAAAATAACCATTTGTTCTGTCATACTATTTTTCCTCCTTATGTTCAAAAACTACATCAATCGAAACTCCAAATGTTTCTGCAATTCTGAATGCTAATTCTAGGGATGGAGTATATTTGTATCTTTCTATTGATATGACAGCTTGTCGCGAAACTCCAACTTTATTTGCTAAATCTTCCTGCGTCCAATCCCTTTCAGCTCGCAAAACTTTAATTTTATTAGATATCAAAGTAATGATTCCTTTCCAAAATGTAATGTGTTGATTACTTTTATTGTAATGTACTCATTACATTTTGTCAATATGTAAGTGGAAAAGCCAATACTTTATTTACTGCATAGCAGTGCTTGACTACTTCACTAACGGAGTGCTTCTTGAACTGTCAATTTTTCTTCCTTCGCATATCATAACAATGAGGTGATAAACATGGAAGATATGATCGGCAGAATTCTGGTGGCGTTTTTTGCAGTTCTAGGGCTTACTGAGCTGTGCCGTTTTGTATTGTTCTGGCTGACCCGCCCCACCAGAGAAGAAAAAATCACCGTTCTGGTGTGTGTTTCAGGCAACGACAGCAGAGTGGAATATCGACTGCGCGGTGCGCTGGAGCGTTTGCGCTGGCTGCGCCATACGGGGCACAGAGAGCTTATTTGTGTGGATTGTGGGATGGATAAAGAAACAAGAGCGGTATGTGAAGCCTTCGCGCTGGCGAACCCCAGTGTACGCCTTTGTATAGCAGCGGATTTACCCGAAACACTGCGTGCGGAGTTTGCAAATACATAGAAAAAGAGGTATACTGAAAACAATAGCAATCAAGCTGAGGATGGAAATATGCAGGAAAAACAATTGCTCGAACTAACCGGAACAGTAGAAGAAATTGTATTTAGCAATGAGAATAACGGTTACAAGATTTTGGAACTGAAAGCAGGGGAGGAACTGATTACAGTAGTCGGTACCCTCCCCTGGGTTGGTTGCGGAGAAGAGCTGCGGGCAATTGGCACGTGGGTGCATCACCCAAGCTTTGGCCAGCAGTTTAAAGCAGAGGCGTTTGAGCGTTCTGCTCCCAAAACAGCAGATGCAATCTTACGCTACCTCTCTTCTGGTGCAGTAAAAGGAATAGGCCCGGCTACCGCAACGCGTTTGGTGGAAGCTTTCGGTGAGCACACGCTGGAGGTTATGGAAAAAGAACCCGAGCGCCTTTCCAGTATTAAGGGGCTTACCAAAGCAAAGGCAGAGAAAATCGCGCAGGAATTCCAGCGGATTTACGGGATTCGTGAGATAATGCTGTACCTTGGGGGCTTTGGCATTACGCCGGAAGAAGCACTGCGGGTTTGGAAGCAATATGGCCCATCCTCAAAAGAACTCATTCGCACCGACCCCTTTTTGTTGTGTGTGGATGGAGTCGACATCGATTTTGGACGTGCCGACCTCATTGCCGAATCTGCCAGTGTTGAGCAAGATGATTTTTCGCGCCTGCGTGCAGGGCTGCATTATGTGCTTCGCCACAACACGAACAATGGCCACACCTGCTTGCCGCAGGACAAGCTGATACCGGCGGCTTCGCGAATGCTGGGGATAGAACCGGAACGCATTTTCACTGTGTTACAGGAGCTCAAGGAGGAGCACGTGCTTATCCCTCAGTTTTTTGGGGAGAGGGAGTTTGTGTTCCTTCCGCGCTACTATCAGGCGGAGGCGTACTGTGCGGGCCGGCTGTTGATGCTGCTGCGGTACCCCGCTCAGTCTCTGCGCAATATTGATGGGCACATTGCGGCAGTAGAAACCCGCCTTGGCATTGAATATGCCGAGGGGCAGAAGCAGGCAGTGCGGGAAGCATTGCAGGAAGGCATGCTAATATTAACCGGCGGCCCCGGAACTGGTAAAACAACGGCACTCAACGCAATTATCTCCATATTGGAAGAGCAAGGGGAAAAGGTATTGCTGGCGGCGCCCACTGGGCGTGCGGCGAAACGAATGTCTGAGGTGACGGGCAAGGAGGCGAAGACCATCCACCGTATGCTTCAGGTAGAATGGAACGACCGTGATGCACCAACGTTTGCCCGCAATGAAAAGAATCTGCTGGAGTGCGATGCTCTTGTGTTGGACGAGCTTTCAATGGTAGACGTGCAATTGTTTGAAAGTGTATTGCATGCGCTTCCCTTGGGGTGCCGCCTAATATTGGTAGGTGACTGTGACCAGCTCCCCTCTGTGGGTGCGGGCAACGTGCTGGGGGATTTAATTCACTGTGGTAAGTTCCCTGTCGTTCAGCTGCAAGAGGTCTTTCGCCAGTCAATGAACAGCCTAATTATCCGGAACGCGCACCGGGTGGTTGCGGGTGAAATGCCAGAGCTGCATGACCGTACCGGCGATTTTTTCTTTCTCCCACTGCGGCAGGCAGATAAAATTGCAGATACGGTGGTGGGCCTATATACCGAGCGTTTACCGCGTACTTATGGCTATGACCCAACGGTAGATATTCAGGTGCTTTGCCCCGGTAAGCGCGGCGCTGTGGGAACGGAAGAAATGAACCGCAGCTTGCAGCAGGCGCTGAATCCGCCCGCACCCCATAAAAATGAGCTTACGGCAAACGGAACCGTTTTACGTGTGGGCGACAAGGTGATGCAGGTAAGAAACGATTATAACCTTACCTGGATGCGCTCGGATGGTACCTCTGGTGAGGGCGTATATAACGGGGACGTTGGCACATTAATAGAAGTTGACAAACGCGGTGGCACGCTCACGGTGCAAATGGATGACCGCTATGTACTCTACCCACTTGAAAGCGCCGCAGAGCTCGATTTGGCTTACGCTATGACGGTTCACAAAAGCCAGGGCAATGAGTTTCAGGCAGTGGTAATTCCGCTTTACACGGGGCCATCACAGCTTAATTACCGCAACCTGCTGTATACCGCCATCACCCGAGCAAAATCACTTTTGATTTTAGTCGGGATGGAGCATGTAATCGAAGCGATGGTAAACAATAACCGTAAGACCCTGCGCTATTCCGGGATGGGCTGGTTCTTGGCAGAGGAAAGCGTACATGAGCTTTAATTCATTTTCGAGCCACATTTTAGAATTTATTTACCCACCGCGTTGTATGTTTTGCCGCAAAATCATTTTACCCGGCAAAACATGCTGCGAGGTTTGTGAGAGTACGCTTGTGCCCTCCCATTGGGACGCACGCATCATGGAGTCGCAAAGCGGGAAAACTCTCGTTTGCATGGCTCCAGATGAATACAACGGTGACCTGCGAAAGGCCATGATTGCATTTAAGTTTCACAATAAGCCCAAACATGCGGATTTTTTTGCAAAGAGAATGGTGGCACAGTTAGAGCAGAGCTCTTTTTTTACCCGTGCCGATGGTATTACAAGCGTACCGCTTTCACGCGAACGCCTGCGGCAGAGAGGGTATAATCAGTCGGAGCTGATTGCCCGTGAAATCGCCGCACAAATCGGGCTCACTTATTCCACATTATTGGAGAAGAATGTGGAAAATCACGAGCAGCACCGCCTTCACAAAAAAGACCGCCAAGAAAACGTGCGTGGTGTATACCGGCTTTTGCCCGGCTATCCCGTAAAAGGTAGGCGTATTTTGTTGGTAGACGATATTCTAACAACGGGCGCAACACTGGGGGAATGTGCGTTTGTGTTATACAATGCCGGTGCAAAGGAGGTTCTTTGTGCGGCAGCCTGCCGAGTGCCCTCTGGGCAGGAATCCTTTTCCAGTTGAAAACAAGCACGAAATGTTCTATAATAATGTATTAAATCTTGCCGAATACAGGCGAACACGCCGCGGCAAAAATGGGATAAAGGCAGGTGACCGGCGCAGTGCTAGGAACAGATATTGCAATCGATCTTGGAACGTCTACAACTAAAATTTACTTGGATGGTAAGGGAATTATACTCTCTGAGCCGTCCGTTGTAGCATATGAGCAGGACACAGAAGAAATTGTGGCAATCGGCAGTGACGCGTACGCAATGATCGGCCGAACCTCTTCTAAAATCTCGGTGGTTCACCCGCTGTGCAACGGTGTAATTTCCGATTTTGCACTGGCACAGTATGTGATACAGCACTATTTGAAAAAGGTGAGCGGCAGTAAGGTTGTTATGCCGCGCGTGGTCGTAAGTGTTCCCTGCGATATTACCGAGGTAGAAAAGCGCGCGGTGGTAGATGCAATCAGCGCTTCTGGTGTGCGCAAAATCTGTCTGATTGAAGAGCCGGTAGCTGCGGCACTCGGCGCGGGGGTAGATATTTCAAACCCACATGGCTGCTTTGTAATTGATATTGGCGGAGGAACCACCGACATGGGCGTTATTTCGCTAAGTGGTGTTGCAATTGCACGGTCTATCAAGCTGGCAGGGGATGCGTTTGACGAAGCCATTATTAAGCTTGTTCGTCGTAAGTACAATCTTTTAATCGGCTTGCGTATGGCGGAGGAAGCCAAAATAGCCATTGGCTGTGTATACCCCCGTAAAGAAGTGGTAACCTACCGTGTAAAAGGCCGCAACATGCTCACCGGCTTGCCACAATGGGCAGACGTCAGCTGTGATGAGGTTTTAGAGGCTCTTCTGGAGCCTGCCATGCAGATTATTCGTACTGCACAGGAGGTGCTTGAGAAAACGCCTCCCGAGCTGATGGGTGACATTGATACCGACGGTATCATTCTTACGGGTGGTTCGGCACAACTCTATGGATTTGATACTCTAATTAGCAAGAAAACGAAGATGAAGGTGTTTGTACCGGAAAGCCCGGAGAACTGCGTAGCAGTGGGTGCTGGTAAAGCAATTAAATTCATTGACGATATGGAAAACAAAAATTATGGCGTGCTCAACCCGTTGAGTGCCGCTTATTAAGTAACAAAAAACAGGCCTCTTTACTAGAAGTCTGTTTTTTTTGTAGTGTATATAAAGCATGAATGATTAAAACAGCCATGAGAAAATACTCTCATGGCTGTTTTTTATCTTTAAAATCAATTTCTTATTGAGCAGCAGTACAGCATAGCTTTTCAGCTGATTTTCCAGCTTTCTGGTATTTGTCTACAATCAAATTCGCGCATTTATAAATGTCGCCACCGCCTAAAGTAAGAATTAAATCACCAGGCTGTGCGTGCTCTATTGCGTAATCTGCCATTTCTTCAAAAGTATCTAGACATACACAGCCCGGAACCTTTTCGGCAAGATCCTTTGCATAGATTTGGTACGTATTCGTTTCACGAACCGCTAAAATGGGGGATAGTACCACATGCTCTGGAATCGACAAAGCCTTTGCAAAGTCCTCAAGCAGAAGGTAAGTACGCGAGTAGGTATGCGGCTGGAATAATGCCCATACTGCACGGAACCCCATGCGGGAAGCAGCCGTCAGCGTCGCACTAAGCTCTGTGGGGTGGTGAGCAAAATCATCGGCTACGGTAATACCATCAAATTTGCCTAGCATTTCGAAGCGGCGGTGTACGCCGGTAAAGCGGCCGAGACTTTCTGCCGCGATTTTGGGGTCAATTCCAAGGTGATCTGCCACTGCTGCGGCTGCTAAAGCGTTTAGCACGTTGTGTTTACCCGGTACTGAGAGGGTAATATCAGATATTTTTTCCCCATTTTTGTAAACAGAGAAGCTTTCACAGGCTTTCGGCAAATCAGAAATTCCGTAAGCAGAGTAGTCATTGTTTTCGTTCATGCCAAATGTAATAATTCTGGCATTTTGAATTCCCTCCACTGCTTTGCGACAGTTCGGGTCGTCACCGTTAATCACCAGTAATTGGCTGGTTTGGGAAGAAAACTGGTGAAAGGATTTAATAATATTCTCCAGCGTTCCAAAATAATCAAGGT
Organism: Clostridium sp.; assembly: GCF_032576335.1. GTDB lineage: Bacteria > Bacillota > Clostridia > Oscillospirales > Acutalibacteraceae > Faecalispora. Next base: position 198,377 of record NZ_JAWFXC010000001.1, on the reverse strand, counting down.
GGTCGGCATCAATGTTCAGTATTACAGAGATTGCGGGAGAAAGCTGAAGAAAGGTGTCTACATATTCGCAGGCCTCACAAATAATGGTTTGGCTTTTGCCAACGCGCCCGTTACCGCCAATGGCAGGGAGCTTTCCACCAATGACAGCCGAGGGGTCTGCGCCGCCGTCAATGCAAACCTGCGTAATCATTGCGGTAGTGGTTGTTTTGCCATGTGTACCCGAAACGGCTATTGAGTTTTTGTAGCGTCGGCTGACGATTCCAAGCATCACAGAGCGCTCAATAGTTGGGATGCCGCGCTCTTCGGCTGCCATAAGTTCCGCGTTGTCTTTTTTAACCGCCGCAGTGTATACCACCAACTCAGCATTGCCAATATTCTCTGCTTTGTGCCCCATGGTAACGGGGATTCCGTAAGAACGGATTCGTTCGAGTGTGTCAGATTCGTTCATGTCTGACCCAGTTAACTCAAAACCTTCATGGTGTAAAATTTCTGCGAGAGGGCACATGCCAGAGCCGCCAATACCAACAAAGTGGATGCGCTTCACCTGATCTAAAATATCATGCTTCATAAATTATGGACTCCTTTTATCCTGTAATCGCCGAACAGACGGCGCGTAAAAATTGAAACGTCGCTGCTTTTTGTTTAAAAAAGGCTTACCTATCTATTATATTGCTTTCACCTCATAAAATAAACATCTTTTTTGATTTTTCAGCAGAAAAACCATCCTTGTATTCTTTTATGCAATCACACCGCTACGCATAAATCCATACTATATTTTAGCAGACGAAATAGGAGGTTATGAAGCTTGGAATGGAACAGCTTTGGAGTGATCGGCGGCGATCAAAGGCAAATAGCGCTGGCGGAATCCATCGCGGCTGACGGATATACGGTATATGCCTATGGGTTTGATAAAACGGCAGGGCTCAAAGGAGTTCGGCCTGCGGAGCTTAGGGACCTTGCCTTGGTTTGCGACACGATTATTCTGCCTTTGCCGGTAACGCGGGATGGGCAGCATTTGAATACGCCGTATAGCAACGAACTCATAGAGCTTGATGAAGAGTTTGCACAATTAATGCGAAATAGGAGAGTGTTTGGAGGAATGATGGATCGGCTGTATCAAACCAGCGAGCTATGGCAGGAGATTGACACCAGCGACTATTTTGCCAGAGAAGAACTGGCGGTGCGCAATGCAGCGCTTACAGCAGAGGGAAGTATTGAAATAGCAATGAAAGAGTACCCCGGCTCTATCGGGAAATCTCGCTGCCTTGTAGCAGGGTTTGGCCGTATTGGGAAAGCACTTGCTTACATGCTGCGTGGCCTTGGGGCAAAGGTTACCGTAAGTGCCCGCAGGCCGGAAGACTTTGCATGGATTGACGTGTATGGTTACGAGCCGGTTCACACCGGCAGTATTTGTCAGAAAGAACAATACGATATTATTTTTAACACCATACCGGCCCGTGTGTTTACCAGGCGGGTGTTATCTGCCATACCCACGGATACGATTTTAATCGATTTGGCGTCTGCTCCCGGTGGTGTGGATTCGGAAGCGGCGGAGAAGCTTGGAATTCGTGTGATTCCCGCTTTGTCTCTGCCTGGTAAGGCTGCCCCAAAGGCGGCTGGTGAGGTAATTAAAAGGACTATTTACAATATGATGGAGGAGTGAGAGCCTTGAGCGGATTAACCATAGGATATGCATTAACAGGCTCGTTCTGCACCTTTGAAAAATCGGTGGAAAAGATGCGCCATTTAATAGAAGAGGGGCATAAGTTAATTCCGATTATGTCGGATAATGCCTATTCTACTGACACGCGTTTTGGCCGTGCGCAGGACTGGAACCGTAAGATTGAAGAGCTATGCGACCACGAGATTTGGCATACGATTGTTCAGGTGGAACCGATTGGGCCAAAGCGTTTGGTCGATTTAATTTTAATTGCACCTTGTACAGGGAATACTCTAGCTAAGCTGGCGCATGGAATCACAGATACCTCCGTAACAATGGCGGCAAAATCGCATTTAAGAGTGGGTGGGCCTGTGCTGCTGGCAATGTCTACCAATGACGCATTGAGTGCGGCAGCTCAAAATGTGGGTCGCCTCATGAATACGAAGAACTATTATTTTGTCCCGATGGCACAAGATGACCCGGTAAACAAGCCAACTTCTGTGGTGGCAGATTTTGGTCTTTTGCTCCCAGCAGCACTCAGTGCGGTGGATGGCAAGCAATTACAGCCGGTTTATTTAAAATAAAATCAATCAGGGCGTTTTCAGGTGAAAACGCCCTTTTAATCGATTCAAATTCATAAAATAATTTTTTATCTTACTTAAGATAAATACAGTATCTTTACACAGGAACATACAGCGGCTGTAAAAAAAGGGAACACGCCGAAACAGGCATGTTCCCTTTTACTAGCTATTGCTTTTCTCTTGTTTTTACATCGGAAGAATTCAGCTTTGCAATTGTGTTTTGGTCAGCAATGCCGGTTACCTCCATTTTGTTCAAGTACTGAAAATCCTTGACGGCTTGTTCCGTGCCCTGTGTGTATTCCCCGTTAATGGCAGTAAACATATATCCCAATTGATCGAGACGAGTTTGCAGTGCTTTCACAGCATCGCTTTTATCTCCGCGCTTATACGTTCCAGAGGGAACTGCACCTGCGGCTGCTCCGCCGGAAGACGATGCCGGTGCATTACTCGAGCTTGAAGCAGAACTGCTGGAAGAGGGGGAAGAAGAACTACTGCTGTTGCTTGAGGATGACGGCTTAGAAGGAGCGGAGCTAGAGGGCTTGGAAGAGGGGAGAGTGCCCTCAAGTAGCTGCGGGTAAACCGTTCCTGCCATAAAGCTAACGGCTTGAACCATACCACGGCCCTGGTATTCCATGTATTCTGGCTTCATTTCAAATACACGGTTTTTTTGCACTGCTTCCAGCTTCTTGTAGTCGGCAGACTGCTCAAGCTGCTTTTTTACACCCTCAGCGCAGAATATGTACTGCGGATTCGAAATGGTCATCGCCTCAGTGGTGGCCTGCCCGCCGCTGATTCCTGCAAATGCGTTAACCAGCACGGCACTTTCTATGAGTTTGCTTGCTAGCATATCTCCCGTCACTGCTTTGCCTTTCGCATCGTATAAATAGCAAACCGTTACCGGGGAGTTGGATTCCGGAATGATGCGTTCAATATCATCCAACGTTAAGAAGATGTTATTTGCCGTCTTAACTCCCTTTTGGTAGCCAGTGGAGCCGCCCTTAATCGCAGAACCAACCTCGGAATAGAGGCGTTCCAAATCGGTTCGGCTTGTAGCGGCTGGAAGTATAAGGGATAGAATTCCCTCTTTCTGCAAGGCGGCGGTAATATCATCCCCGGGGTTTTTATCAAACAAGGCCAAGGTCGCACCGGTAGCTTTTACCGCTGCCGCGTCTTTGGGTTCTACATTCGGCAGAACAGAAAGATCGCTCTGACCGCAATCGCTGGATTTCGCTTTTAGTGAAATTTCATAGCCCATGGCCAAAATAACATCGGCAAGGTTCGGCGAAAATACGGCAACTCCGGCCGGTTCATTTTTTAGTGTTACGGTCCCGATTGCTACGGGGAAATCCTTTTCGGTTGGGCCGGAACTAATATCTGCTTGCCCTGAGCAGCCTGCAAAAGCAGAAACAATCAGTGCCGCTGAAACGATTCCTGCAATCGTTCGTTTCCATTTTCCCATACAATCCTCCCAGAATCTTATGTTTTCAGTTTTTCTATGACAAAATTGTACCATAAAATTATAAATAAAATATGAAGTTCTGCAAAGTAAGCAGTTTTATAAAATACTTTTTCCTTGGCGTATACGGGATTCTACAAGGCGAATATATTGCTGTGCACAGCGTGGGGAACGCCCGGCGCGTTCCAAAGCAAAGCGCTCCGCTCCAATGAAAAGCTCTGGAAGGTGCTCTGTAATGCCGTGCTGGTGTGCGAGCTTTTCAATAATATCTAAGTACTGCGCCTTGTCAGGCAACATAAAGCGTACGGAAAGGCCAAAGCGGTCCGCCAGAGAAAGACTCTCCTGAATGGTATCACCGCGGTGAATCTCATCGCCCTCTCGGTCCGAAAAGGTTTCACGCAGCAGGTGACGCCGATTAGAGGTGGCGTAGATCAACGTGTTTTCCGGTCTGGAGGCTAAGCCGCCTTCCAGCACAGCCTTGAGGGAGGCATAGGTATCGTCTTGCTTTGAAAAGGAAAGGTCATCGATAAACACAATAAAACGCATTGGTAGGCCAGCTAAAAGCTCGACTAGCTGGGGAAACTGGGGAATATCTGCCTTAGGCATTTCAATCAAACGCAAGGTGGGGAACTCGTGCAGCAGTGCTTTTACGGTAGAGGATTTTCCTGTGCCACGGTCGCCGTACAGCAAGCAATTGTTGGCGGGCAGACCCTTTACAAAAGCACTTGTGTTTTCCAGAACCATGCCACGCTGCAGCTCATAGCCTTTTAAATCTTTGAGAAGTGTTGGGTCGGGATGCAGAACAGGAGAAAGTATACCATTCCTCCAAATAAAAGCCCGGTTGCGGGCAAAGTGGCCGCAGCCATTCTTCTTATAAAACTCTTTTAGATGCACGGCCCATTCTTCCGGCTGTTCTTGCTTAAGCGGTTCAATGGCTTGTCCGTTTTCCCAAAAGGGTAAATTGAAATTGTTTGAAAGAGTGCTTGCCGCAAATATATCTTGCGCAGTAATCGCTGACAGCTCTTTGAGTATTTTTAAATCTCGCATTGCGGCCGATTGTATTAAAGAGGAAGGCTCACCCCCGCTTGCGTGTGCAAGTGAGAATGCATTCTCATCATATAAAACTGGTTCCGTAAATGCCCAAGAGAACTTTGTTTCGGCATTTTTTGCACTAAGGGTAGAAAAAAGCTCTCCCCAAGCTACCAAAAAAGGCTCGGGATTTTCATTGAGAGCCGTACGTAGTAGTTTAATAAAAGCTTTTGGCACACCTTGCTCCAGTACACCTCGATATATGGAAAGTGAAGCTATTTTATATACAGCCTCCTGTATTTGTAACACGACAGTTGCCCCTCTCTTATGATTTACTGTTATTGTACCGTTCGTAAGACTTGAAGTCAATAAAAGTGCTTGACTTTTGCATACTTTCTCTATAAAATAAATAGGCACGGACAACAGCTGTTCTATAATATGATTGGGTAGCTTCTGCTTAAAATCTTTAAGAACATATAAAAATTGCTTGCCGCGTGTATTAAAATAAAATATGGAGACGTATCGAAGTGGTCATAACGAGCCTGACTCGAAATCAGGTTGTCCGCAAGGGCACGTGAGTTCGAATCTCACCGTCTCCGCCATGAGCCTGTTTGCGGTCAATGTCCGCTGGCAGGCTCTTCTTTTGTGCTCTTTTCTACGCCTCTACGCCCTTTTTGAGGGTGTTTTTTCTGTTTTCGTAGAAAACAAATGCGCCCAATCCATTGGTATATAAGGCTTTGTAGTGTTTTTATAAAGCAATCCGTAGAAAATCATTCGATTGGTTCAAGTCCACTCGGTTCAGCCACTCGGTTTCTTTCAAACATCCCATCCATAACCAAGCCCGATTCGATCTGTGCATGGAAGTCTAGGTGCGAGTAAATATCCGCTGTGGTCGAGAAGGTGCTGTGTCCAAGCCAGATTTGAATTTGCTTTATAGATATTCCGCTTGTCAGCAGCAGACTGGCGCGGCTATGTCTGAGATCGTGGAAGCGAATCTTTTTGAGTCCGAATTTTTTAAGCAGTTAGCTGAAATGCTCTGTGACATAATTAGGGCGAATAAGCTTTCCGGTTTGGTCGAGGCAAATGTAATCGAGATATTCCCGGCAGTAAGAGCGTTTTGCGCTCAGTCTGTCTTAACACAGCAATGATCTCATCGCTGGCATCCGGATACATTTTTCAGAAATCCGGCATGATAAATTTCTTTGACATATGCTTGTCCTCCAAATTTTCAAAATGTGATTAAAACAAAGGACAAGAGGAGGTGATCGACACCGAGGAATGATTTTGAGCGGTAAAAAAAGAGCGTACCGATAGACATGGCTGTCCGTTGGTAAGCTCTTGTATGTTAATTCATATTCTACCTGCTCTGCTGGTTCGTGTTGGTGGGAATAGCTATCCGCTGAGGAACATAGGCTTTTTTAACGAGTTACCTATGTAAAGATCAGTTATGTGGATTGCTTAATGTCGCTGCAGCAAATGCGCAGCGGCGTGGTCTGTATAGACCAACACATAAAAATCCCTCCAAACTTTACGGGTTTGGAAGGACTTTAGGAAATATGGACATGGGAAAAGGCCCGCCAAACTCACGTTTTTTTATTTGGCGGGCTTCGCCTATCTATTAAAATGATGTTGTATTTTTTAGATACTATTGATTATCTTTCTGATCCCATCCATCAAAATCATCCTCATCTTCGGCTGAGTCAGCTTTGATGATTTCTCTTTTCTCCACATCCTGGGGAACTGTCTTATCAACCTTGGGGGATTGATGATATATCATCCAGCCAAGTGCGAATAGAATGACCGCAAACACACCGTATTCAAGGCAATTGGTCATGTAGAAATTCATGATATTGAACTCGTTGTCGGAAGTTGTAAGCTGACCTTGCTTTATCAACAGGGCAATCTGCTGATAGCAATTTATAATTGCCCAGCTAGTGTACAGCAATAGTAATCCTGATAAACAGTACAGGAGGATCCCGGCGATTTTCGTTTTCATATTGAGGTTCCTGCCTTTGTTTTATAGGTTTGCTGCGTCCTGTCGGACTTACGTATTACACCCAAGAATATTAAAATTGCGCCTATAGCTGCACACATGGTTTTTCCAGCCCACACGGAAAACGGCACTGTGAAAGCCGGTTCGCCCCCCGTTCCGATTGGCAGGGACAACGGCATTTTCTGAAAAAAGCTGCTTCCAAATAAATCAAGAGCATTCGGTATAGGGAGATACCCAAGCAAAAAGAGGAGCGGCATCACCGCATAGATTAATGCGGGATGTATTTTGCCTATCATAATGCCGATACCGAGAACAAACAGCATAGCAGGAATCAGCGTCAGAAGCGCAGGCAGGAGAAAATGGGTGAAATCCGTGTATCGGAAGTTTACCGCATAAAACCACATGCTTACGCCGACCGAAACAACGGAGATACACACAAATCCTACCATCATTGCACCGCAGCGTAACACTCCAAGCTGTTTCTGATCCATAGGCGTAGTATCAGTAATGCGGCGCACCTCCTGTTCCTGTCTAGAGTAGAAAAAGGATACAAAGAACAGCAATGTAATCAGTAAAATCGGCAGCATTCTTGAAAGATACATCCCAAAGCTCCATTCGGAAAATGGGGCCGTATTTGCCGTTCCCAGCACGATTTCACTGGCCATTACCTGATAGCTGTATAAAAACGTGATAATGAGCAGGCCTGCAAAAAACTTGTTGCATAGAATACGGTGCAACTCATACTTAAATAGCTTCATCAATGTTCAATTCCTCCTCTGTTAAACCGCAGGCGTTTAGAAAATCATGCCATGTGATAAAGGGCGGATGCTCTGTGCCTCCATTTTGATACAGTCCGGTTAGAACAGCATCCATCTTATCCTCCCCAATCAATTGAGCGGCCTTATATATTTTTAGAGCCATCCCCGCATGAGTTCTGATGGTTGAAAACTCCACCTGTAAGTCGGCAATGTACTTTTCTGGGAGAATATCTGCATATTCAGGATGCCGGATATAGAAATTACGGTTCATGCTGTTCCACGCCTTTTTCCATTCTTCCACATGATGTTCTATGGCATAATCTTCACCATACATCTCCTTTGCCAATCGGTAGGCGGCATAGACGGAAAGGCCGCTATTCGTCCAATCTGAATTTTCAGCATCCATCACCATAGCGCCTTGCAGCCACCATGTTTGAATGATTTCCGTAGAAAGACTGTCCGCAATGGTTGCTCTGCTGTGGGTGTTGATTGCTCCATTTTCACTGAAATTGGATTCGTCCATGATGTTCAGGTTACCGGAGCTGCCCCCGCCGAACATATGCCCCGCCGTTTCCAAAATACTAAAGGGCTCGTCCTCCGTATACCTCAACGGGCCAAATTGCTTTGTACAATAGGCAATGGTATTCTCTAGAATCTGCTCAATACCCAGCTTTTCCATCTGATCGTCGTGCTTCTGGCTGTAATAAAAATAGATTGGTGCTTCACTGCCGGACAGTTCTTTTTTTACGTAGTTCCCGGCAAACAGACTGATGGAGCCGCTTGGATCATCAAAGCACCAAGTTTTTGTACCGTCAGTATTCTCCTGTATGACCTGTGCCGGTTTGCCGGAGGAAATCAGTTCAAGCCCCGCCGGAAGAGTAATTTCTCCGGTAACACCGGCACCCTTTGTTGATGCATTGAGTACAGGACGAAGATGGATACCGCTAAGCTCCACATAGTCCTTTTCTATCTTTGCACCGGATAAGTGTTTTCTGGTTTCCGACCATATTTTGGGATAGCCCTTGTACTCAACTTCCAGTCTGATCTCTTTTTCAGCAGGCAAAGAAACAATAATGTCTTTCATCTGTTCATGATCGTTTTTCTTGTCTGTAAAAGAAACTTCTTTGCCATTTGCGGTAATGCGGTCAATGGTATATCCGGGATTCACCTGTAACGTGCAATCCTGCGGCTTGCCGCTGCTGTTTTTTAACTGATACACCGCTGTGCTTCTCAGGTAGGAGCGGGAAGCATCAATATCCGTATCAAGTTGTGTTGATACCAATGTGAGGTTCGGGTTTTCTTCGGCATAAGGACTGTCCGTTACAACAGTGGTCTGCGTACCGCCGACACCTGAACCGTAAATTTTAACCGGAGAGTGATCGATATACGGTTCCGCATGATAAAGCATAATGCCCACACACAGGAAAGCAATGGACAGGACTGGAAGGTAGGCTTTGCGAGAATTATGAACAAAAGAGCCCAGCAGCCCTTTCCGGTGGTTGCGTACACAAAGGAGTGAAAGGAACCATATCCCCAACAGGATACTCAGCCAGAACAGGCGGTTATAAGTTGCCGTGCGAAAGACAATCCCGTTGCTAAAATCGTCAGACAATCCCGGCACCAGCGGATTGATCCAACGCAGGATATATTCGCTTTCTGCCCATGTACTCAAGCTGAAAAATGTAAATACGGCAAACAAGACAAAACTTAAGTCCACCCTGCGGATCATCTGATAAAATGCTGTTGCTGCTAAAATTGACAGCCAAAGGGACGGCAGCATCAGGATGAAGAAACAATCCATATATTCTGAAAAATCAAACACCGCTCCTATTTGATAGACTGTATAAGGCAGATAAAGGACAGCGGCAGCTACCGTTGCGGCAAGGGATGCCGTGAGCAAGGAAATTAGCTTTGCCACGCTAAGCAACAACGGAGAGGCGATACTCTCGGTCAGTGCATCGGTGTGATACTTGTATACCCGATCTAATTCATAAAGTGCAAGGAGCGCGAACAGAATCCCTCCGGCAAGTCCTCCAGCCAGCACCGGATTTGCCAGTACAATGCTGGAAGTTGTGGCAGTAACAGCCGTTTGATGTACACTGTATCCTACAATAGGACAAAGCAGCGTAAGCACCATGACCAGCCATGTGGATTTCGACCGGAAGATACGGTCTGTTTCTACCTTCATGTAGGAAAAGAAGCTCATTGTTTATCTCCCTCCTTGCCAATCAGGTACATATAGGCATCTTCCAGCGTAGGCTCCACCGCCTGCGCACCAAGCGGTAACTGTTCTGCGACAATGCGGTAATGAACGCCGTTTGCGGTATTCACCCGTGCAGTTACCTTAAATCCCTGTTCCTTCTGCTGATTCTGCAAAAGGCCCACATGACCCCGTGCTGACAAAATCAATTGCTCCGGCGTTCCATCAAACAGTATTTTACCGTGGTTAATTGCAATCAGTCGGTTGCACACGGATTGTACGTCCTCAATGATATGGGTGGAAAGCAGCACAATTTTATCCTGTGCATTTTTGGAAAATAAATTGCGGAAGCTGATTCGTTCTTCCGGATCAAGACCGACTGTAGGCTCGTCAAAAATAAGCAGCTCCGGCTTTCCCAAGAGCGCTTGTGCAATACCTACCCGCTGACGCTGACCGCCGGACAGTGTTCGGATTTTTGCGTTCCGCTTATCCGTTAGATTGGTCTCCTGAATGACTCGTTCAATATCCTGCTTGCTGTTACGAATCCCTTTCAATGCTGCCATGTAATCAAGAAACTGACAAACGGTCAGTTCGTCATACAGGCCAAAGCTCTGCGGAAGATAGCCGAGCTTACTTTTCAGCTTTTTCTCCTTGCGTACAAGGGGTTCTCCATCAAGGAGGATATTACCCTCTGTGGGCAAAAGTCCGGCAGTCAATAGATTCATGAAAGTGGATTTTCCCGCACCATTCGGGCCTAACAGCCCGATCAGGTTGGGGCTTTTTATGTCAAGAGAGATATCTCGTAAGGCGATTTTTCCTGTCCCATAAGTCATATTGAGATTTTGTACTGATATGTTCATCGTGTCATTTCCTTTCTTTTTTGCTGATAATAAGAAGTCACGGTTTGTTAAAGCGTCACTGCTTGCCTTTCTGCGTAATATGGGCCGGACGTTCCAGTATTTGTACCTTACCTCGCTTGAGCTTCAGCACAACATCGGCTTGCTTGGCAAGGGCGCTGGAGTGTGTAACCATGATGACACAGCGCCCTAAGTCATGGGCACTTTCTTTTAGAATCCCGGTGATTTCCTCCGCAGTTTCCTCGTCCAGTAAACCCGTATAAAGTTACCTGTCTGTTCATGGATTCGTCATTGGCAAAATAGCTGCCTTCTATACTTTTGAGTGACAGATGTTTCCCATCGGGTGATTTTAACTCCGCAGGCCCAATCACCTCTGCATTATAATTTTTTACTCCTGAAACCTTGGCAACTTTTTCAGCTATCTCTTTGGTCAAAGTTTCTCCCACATATTCTATGGCAGTTGTGCCGTTTCCCAGGTCCCTTTGCACCTGCTTGGACGAATTACGGGTATCCTGCTCCATAACAAAACCGCCGCCAAGGGCTTTTCACAAATTTTCTGAGGCTTCTTTAGAGGCATTTTTAATGGAAATGGCCGATAGAGCCAGCGTAGCAACAACCAACAGGATGAAAAAGAGCAGTGCGCTATACAATGCAGACTTGTTTTTACTCATGCATTGTATCCGTCCAATGTTTCACCAGTTTGTCATGGCTAAAATTATTTTTGGACAAAAAAATACCCTCTGCCTGTTTTGACAAAGAGTATCAATTGAAAGTTAAAAGGAAATTTTGAATCTCATTCCCTTGTTGAAAGGAACAAAAGAATAGCGAAAATGATACGCAATTAAAATTTGCGCTGTGATATATAGGCCCAATCCGCTTCCGCCGCTGTTTTTTGCTCTTGAGAAATCCGGACGATAAAAGGGTTCAAAGATATGTTCTAAATGTTCCGTTGCAAGAGGGGTACATTCATTTTCGATGATGAGCTGTTGCTTTTCGGTATATACCCGGATTTTTCCTCCGGGAGCAGTGTAGTTGACCGCATTGGATAGAACGTTGGAAACAGCCTTGGAAAATGCGTGCGGCGGTATCTTGACGGTAAATGTATCGGGTACATCTACTTCCATAAGCAGTCCCTTGGTCTTGGCAATCAGCAAATAAGGGTCGAGCATCTGCGTCAGATACTTAACGAGTGGCACATCCTGCACTTCTTCATCCCCGGCAGAAAAATTCAGTTTTGATGTATCCAGAATGTTACCGATCATTTCGCTTAGTTTCTCAATCAGCCCTTTGCATTTTGGCAGGTAAGTATCATAATCTTTGAATTTACCGACACCTAGCATCATATTATCCAGCATAAAACCGACCGCCGTGACGGGTGTTTTCAGTTCGTGAGAAGCTGCTCGCATGAACTCCACTTTTGACTTTTCTATCTCGCTGACATGATTAATTTCTTTCTGCAGGCTGTCAATTGTGGAGAGTAAGCTTTTATAAAGAAAATTAACATTTTCCGCAAGTTTTCCGATTTCATCTTCGCTATTCACCTCACAAACGGCCTGTCTATCCATCTTCTCCATTTGTTCCGTTGTTTTAGAAATATGAGTAATGGGGCTTGTCAGCCTTTTGGAATAGAACAGGGCAAATGCCACGGAAATAATAAGACAGATCAACAGCGTAAAAGGGAGTATTTCAAGTACGACATTTTTCGCTTCGCTGACAGGCTGTAATGTTATCATGGTTTCCAAGCTGCAGGACTGTCCCGATGGGTTGGTAAATGTTTCTTCTGTGCGAATAAACTCCGCAGACGGATATAAAACTATTCCGTTCTCGATCTCAATGGTGTTGGGTGGAAGCTCTCCCGCCTTGCCGTCAAAGGGAGAAGCCTGAAATGAAAAGTGGGAATTATCATCGCCTGTAATATTCTGAATGTAGATTGATCCATATACAAGAGATTCCCCGTTGTAATTAAGTCTTGCAAACACTTGGTTCTGTTGAGTGTATTTTTCAGTTTCTGCTTTTGCCTGACCAATGTCCATTTTTTGAAGTCTTTGCACCATTTGGTGATGATTTTCTTTCATGACGCTTTCTTTTTGATTGACATACACAATCGGCATCAAAGCATAAATCAGGGCATGACCGATCAAGGTGATAACCACCATGAGAAACAGCGTATATAAAAAGGTTTTAGGAAATAATTTCATTCTTTTCATTCTGATCCCTCAAGTTTGTATCCAATCCCCTTGATTGTTTTGATGCAATCAATTCCCAGCTTGTTTCTCAGCCTGCTGATATACAGATCAATGGTGCGGTCGGATTCGGGAGATTCCAGCCCCCATAATTCATCCAATATCTGATTTCGCGTCAAAACCAACCCTTGATTATCAATCAGGAGTTTCAGAAGCTGCAGTTCCTTTTGCGCAACATCAACAGGCTTGTTTTCTTTATAAACAGTGTAGGCAGAAAAGTCAACCACAAGGTCTTGCCACCCCCAGCTACGCACATCTTTACCTTTTCCAGCCCTGCGAAGTAATGCCGTAATACGCTTTCCCAATAACACAATGGAACAGGGTTTGGTGATGTAATCGTCGGCAAGTCTATCAAAGCTGGCAATTTGCGTCTGCTCGTCCCTAATCGCTGTGAGCATCAGAACCGGAACATTATTGTTTCGGCGTATTTCTCTAAGAACCTCCATGCCGCTTAATTTAGGAAGCATGATATCTAAAACAATAGCGTCTATTAGAAAACTTTCAAATAAACCAAGTGCCTGCTGTCCATCAAAGGCTGCGTGAACCTGATGACCCGCACCTTTCAAATACTCACAGATACTATCGTTTGTATCCGGATCATCTTCAACAATTAAAAGTCTTGCCACGTTTTCACTTCCTTTCATCAGAGAAATATAATAAGTTTAATATCGCAATGTGTCACCAGTATATCATAGGCGGTATTATCTTTACTTTTTGTTTTCTTTTAGCCTGCTGTCTGCAGGCTTTTGTGCATCCTTGGGAATCGCCCATGCACGGCCGAAGCGAACCGCTCCGTTAATTCTGTTTTCTTCACAGAGCTTTTGTATTCTCCGCTTGGAGATTTCCCATTTGTCAGAAGCCTGCTGCACAGATATATAATCAAGCATTTGTATTCCTCCACCATGTATATTGCACACATTATATACGCATTAGCGAATGAAATCAACACTCCTTTCAGAAGACATTTATTCACTTTTATAATCATCATTGGTTCGTTCTCAATCCTATGCCCATACTGTAAAATTGGGATGGGAGGTGAACTAACAGTGGAGGAATTACTGAACTCATTTGGCCAGACCATAAACGCCCGGATTGCAGCAGGCATGACACAGGATGCGCTTGCGGAACAGACCGGAGTTACGCCAAGATACATAATGGCCATTGAGAATGAAAACAAAACCCAAGAATGCCGGTGCTGCTTAAACTCATCCGCACCTTGAAAATATCAGCCGATACAATCTTTTATCCGGAAATTCAACATACGGACAGAGAAAAAGAACAGCTTTTGCACATGATCCAGCTGTGCGGTGAAAAGGAAATCAAAATAGCCGCCGCAATTCCCTTTACCGTTTAGTAGTAGGGCCGAAATACCCCTTTTTCTGTCGTGTATCGTATGCAGTGGGAGATTTAATCTTGACAAGCGACCAACGGTCGCTATATAATGAAAAAGAAACGACCATCGGTCGCTACAAGGAGGTATCGTTATATGCCAAAAGGAATTATGCTTACACCGGATCAACAAGCAGCACGCCGGGAAGAGATAGTCGGTATTGCTTTACGCCTCATAGCTGAAAATGGATTCCAAAAAACATCAATGAGGGAAATCGCGGTTTTAGCAAACATGGGAAAGTCCAGTCTGTATGATTTTTTCAAAACGAAAGACGAGATTGTTGTATACGCAGTTGAGAAAGAAATAGAAGAAACAATTCAAAAGGTTCATGGGATTATTGCCGATGAATCCTCGCCGGAACAGTGTCTTAGAAAAATCATGCTGAATCATCTTGGAGTACCAAAGCAGTATCGAACGGTGCTGATGTGGTTAAATACAGAGTCTGACTATTTAGAAGAAGAATATCGAAAGCGGCTGAAAACTGGGCGTTACGCATATCAGGATATTATAAAATCCGTGATTGAAGATGGAGTGACTTCAGGTATTTTTCGCAAAACAGATGCTGATCTTATGGCGCGATTGCTAATTAACTCCGTTATAGCAATCGTCTATACGTCCCGCCCGTCAGCCAGCCCAGAAAAAATGCTGGATGATACAATGAATATATTTCTACACGGAATTATGAATGATGGAGGTGAATGATTATGATTTATTATATCCTACCCTTGTTGCATAAACAGGCAACCCTTGAAATGGTCGGCGGAAAAGGTATGTCTTTATCAAAACTTTTGACTGCGGGTATCCCTGTGCCGGACGGCTTTCATGTTACGACTACCTCATACAAGATTTTTGTTGAAAAGAACCATATTCAGCCTCACATTAATAGGTTGCTGGACGGTATTGACTCTAACAATACCAGCCAGCTTGAAAATGTATCTACGCAGATAGGGATGCTTTTTCATAATGGAGAAATGCCGCAGCAAGTATCAGAGGCAATTAAAACCGCATATGCCGGATTGGGAAATATAGCGGTTGCTGTCCGTTCCTCCGCAACCGCCGAGGATTTGCCTGACGCTTCTTTTGCGGGCCAGCAGGAAACTTATCTTAACATACAGGGAGAGAATGAAGTCCTTGCCGCTGTAAAACGGTGCTGGGCTTCTCTGTGGACAGCTCGTGCTATTGCTTACCGCATGAAGAATAATATAAAGCAGGAAGTTGTCGCACTTGCCATAGTCGTACAAAAACTTGCGTTTTCTGATGCGTCCGGCGTTATGTTTACGCTAAACCCCATCAATGGCAGACGTAGCGAAATGATTATCAATGCCGCATGGGGGCTTGGTGAAGCGGTAGTTTCCAGCTTAGTCACTCCCGATACAATCGTTGTGGATAAGAACGCCGAACGAATTGTATCGTATGAAGTAGCAAACAAAGAGATTATGACGGTCCGTACCTCAGACGGAACGGAAGAAATTCCGGTTCCCGAACGCTTGAGAAAGAAACATTCTCTTACACGCAATCAAGTCATGGGATTGACACGGCTTGGACAGAAAATTGAACAGTATTATCAAATGCCTATGGATGTAGAGTGGGCACTGGAAAAAGATAAAGTGTATATTGTTCAGGCTCGCCCCATAACTGTCCTGCCTCCGGAATGGGTGTTGCCAGAAAAGGATGTTATATATACAAAGGGCAGTCTGGCGGAACACTTGCCAAATCCGGTTACTCCTTTATTCGCCACGCTTGGACTTGAAATTATCAACCGTGCGTCGGAGCTTTTATGGGTAGATATGTTTGATAAAAGTGCAAAAAAACTACTGCCGGAGAATGGAGCATATACGATTATTAATGGATATGTCTATCTTTCCGCTAAATCAAAGCCACTTTTGATCGCTGTCAAATCCCTTTCGCCCCGCTCTTTGCGCCGGGCGCTAAAGAACAGCGTTGCACGCTTTGAAGCCGCTCGAAAAGAATTTGAGGCTGTAATGAATCAATGGGAAGAAATATCCCTGCATACACTAAATGCGCATCAAATAATGGAGGGGATTCAGACCGTATTTTGTGCCGCGTGTATTTATTTTACAAGGATTCAGCTTACATTGCCCGCTGCCTCTATTAGCGAAACATTATTTACAAAATTATTTCAGGGAGCTGCCCGCCGTGCTGGTATAACAGATACTTCCGTTTTCCTGCTTGGGTTTGATACGATTGCTCTGCAATCGGAAAAGAACCTGTGGAGCCTCTCGGAATGGATAAAGCAAAATAACACCATGAGCCTTTATCTGCGAAATAATCTCACAACAAAAATAGTGGAAGATTTCATGTCCTCAGTTCTGCCTGCCGGAGTTTCGCAGGAAGCATGGATAGAATGGAAAACCCGAATCAATCAGTATTTCAAAGAGTTTGGCCGTACCGCTTATGAATTTGATTTTGCGTATTCTACACCGCAGGAAACGCTTAAGCCTACCCTTGAATCCATAAAAACATTCGTGGAAGGAAAAGGGGAAAGTCCTTTTTTACGCCAAGCTGCATTTAAAAAACGTAGGAAACAGGCAGAAGATAATATTTTACAACATATCGGCATATCACGTAAAAAACTGTTTTTGCAGTTACTCCATTGGGCGCAGGCAACCGCCCCCATGCGTGAAAACGCTATTTATTTGATGGGAATGGGGCATCCGCTTATTCGCCGAATGTTTCAGGAACTTTCAGAACGCTTCCTGCGCGGTGGAGCTATTTCACATCTGGATGATATTTACTGGCTCACAAAATGGGAATTGGAAGCACTCATAGAGCAGTTGGATAAAAATATACCTTTATCTGATATGAATGGGGCAATACCTGCTCGAAAGGTGGAACTCGAAAAATACCGGAGCTATGTGTCCCCCTCTCAACTGCCGGAGAAAACCGGAAAGAGCGTATCACGCACACCACAGAAGCAGAAAGACGGAAAACTTATGTTGACGGGAATTGGCACCAGTACGGGTGTTGTGACTGCTCCTGCCTGTGTCCTAAATAGCCCTGCAGATTTTGAAAGCTTCCAGCTGGGAAGTGTGTTGGTTGCCGTTACCACAACTCCCGCATGGACACCTTTGTTTGCCTCCGCAAGTGCGATTGTAACGGACATTGGCGGTCCACTCAGCCATTCAAGCATTGTCGCACGCGAATATGGCATCCCTGCCGTCATGGCGGCACACACCGCTACACGAACTATCAAGAGCGGGCAGATGATAACGGTGGACGGGGCTGCGGGAACGGTGACAATCAATGAATAAAAAGCCTATGTTTGCCTTGAATCTTGCTACCTTTGTGATTGCGTTAGGATATAGCCTAATCATTCCGGTTATGCCGTTTTACATGGAAAACCTCGGCGCGGGTGGCCGGGAACTTGGCTGGCTCACTGCCGTATATGCTCTGGCACAAACAGTATGCGCTCCTTTGTGGGGGGCGCTGTCCGACCGAATTGGCAGAAAGCCGATTATCAGTATTGGTATTATAGGCTATGCTATCAGCTTGTTCCTGTTTGGCTTGGCTTCCTCCTTTTGGACGCTGTTTATCGCCCGTAGTTTATCCGGTATTTTGTCATCAGCTACGTCTGTTGCGTCTTTGGCGTATGTGGGAGATTCCAGCTTGGAGGACGAAAGAAGCAAAAATATGAGTCAACTCGGAGCTGCAATGAGTGTAGGCGTAATGATAGGGCCGCTATTGGGTGGTGTTCTTGCGGGGTATTCGCTTGCACTTCCATTCTTTACAGGAGCCGGAATTTCATTCATCGCCTTCATATTAATTGTAACGCTTTTACCGGAGTCAATTGAGCGGTCTGTACAGTCGCACAAAAGAGAATCCTTTGATTTTGCACACCTAAGAAGTATGCTTCTTGATTCCACAGGAATTATTCTGTTGCTTATTTTCATCGTGAATTTCTGCCAAACCGGATTGCAAGGTATCACGGGGTTGTATTTTGTTGATAAGTTTGGGTTTACCACCAGGCAGGCTGGTGTTATTTGGATGGTGCTGGCAGGTGCTTTGATTGTAGTACAAGGCTTTTTGACTGGCCCTTTAGAAAAAAAGACTGGCGAGAAACGACTAATATTGATAGGCATATTTTGCAAAGCGTTGGTTGCCTTTGCTATGGTATTGACATCAGGCTTCGTCAGCGTGCTGGTGGTTTTCAGCTTGTTTGCAGTATCTTCCGCTATTACGGTACCCACACTAAATGCAAGTCTTTCAAAAGTAGCCAATGAGCACAAAGGAACACTCATGGGATTTGCCAGCACTGCCGGAAATCTTAGCAAAGTCGTTGCTCCTCTGTTAGCTGGGTATTTGTATGAAAGCAATATCGAATTACCGTATATTGTTATGGGAGCGATAGCCCTAATCGGAGTGCTTATATGCTTTATCTGGATAAAAAGGAAGTAGCATATTTAACATTTTCAGATTCCACTATAATACTATACTTTTTACTTTTAGGACTGTGAGGTAATATAACATTTTGAGAATAAATGAATGGTTGTTGTGCCCAATCTGCAACGGCAAAACACGAATAAAATTACTGGAGAATACGGTATTGGAGAACTTTCCTCTGTTTTGTCCCAAGTGCAAACATGAAATAATTATTAACCTAAAAAAATTCAATATCTCCACCATAACAGAGCCAGATGCTAAGACACAGAGCCGATAACCATTGAGGGAACTCATGGGAATCGGCTCTTTTTTGTAACCGCCAAATAAAATAAGAGAACAATTATTGAAGCCGGAGAATCGGAGTGCGGAAACGCACTCCGATTCTCCGGATATTTTGTTTTCTGGAAAGGAACAGTCATGATGGTACGCTATATGAAACAAGCAGATTGCCTGCTACGATTCAAACAATCTAAGCGCCACCCCTGGTAGGATACCGCCGGACGAAAGGCCACGCGGTCCGTTCCAAAGCTGAGGCAGCTGCCCGTACCTTTCCCACGGGTTCATCAGCTAGTTGAGAAACAGAATACGGCAGGCATTAGGGGAGTCTGGTCGCTGACAATTAAGCAAAAGTCTTCTCTTCCTCAAGAGGTAGGCTTTTTAAATTTTTAATAAATTTCGATTATAATCAACCTGTTGAAACTATAATGGATAATCGTATATAATTAACCATGCGTTATTATTTCTACCTGGAGGCGAAACGATTGAGCGGCTTACAAGGATATATTTCGGCGCGGGAAACGTCATACAAATCGGGAGTATCCGAACGGCGTGTGCACCAATACTGCCAAGCCGGACGTAACGCGGGTTTCCCGTTTCAGACGTTCATGGGCTATTCCAGCTGATGCAAAAAAGCTCACCGATTCCCGTAAAGAACAAACCGAAAGGAAGTGATTGCCATGTTGCGTGTTGCCATTTGTGATGACCAGCCAAATGAGCTTGCCATCTTAAACGACTACATAACAGAATACCTTGATAACCATGCTTTGGATGTGGAGGTCAAAAGATTTTCGCATCCTGATATACTGTTAACTACCATTGAGTCTGAGAGCTTCCAGCTTTACATATTGGATATTGTTATGCCCATGGTCAACGGCATTGAACTTGGCAAGGAAATTCGCCGACTTGATCGCGAGGCGCAGATTATCTACGCTACCAGCGAGCCTCAGTTTGCCTTGCAGGCCTACGCCGCGAGTCCAATCAACTACCTTGTAAAGCCCATCGAAAAGCAGACGCTGTTCGACACGCTGACCCTTGCCATCTCCAAAGCAGACCTTGCCGAGGAACAGGCCTTTACAGTCAAAACTTCTGAAAGTCTGAGAGTAATTAAGCTGGTCGATATCGCCTGCTGCGAGTACCGCAGCCACACGGTCGTTTTCAGCTTGAGAAACGGAGAAGAAGTCATCAGCCGAACTGTACGCGAGAGCTTTTTGGAATATTGCGCGCCAATTTTAAAGGACAGTCATTTTCTGCAATGCCACAGCTCGTTTGTAGTCAACATGCGCCGGGTGGAACGCTTTTCGAAAGACAGCTTTACTCTGTACGGTGAAAAAGTAGTGCCTATTGCGGCAAAGCAATATGCTTTGGTACGGGATAATTATATGGATTACTTGATGGTGAAGGAGGGAAAGAGATGAGCGAACTTTTTCCCGACTTTCTGCGGGCAGTGGTTTCCACCACTGCAAATGTTCTACTAATGGGAACTCTTTTACAGCCAAAGTACTCTAAAAAAATCACCGTACTAACTTTGCTGGGGATTCTCGCTGCCGATTTGGGCACGGCGGTCTATTGTTATCTCAGCGGAAACCTTACCTTGCTTTCAAAGCTTGACATCGTCCTGTTTGCAGTGCTGTGTTTTGCGGTGCGGCCTTTATTTAAGGACACCTTCATGCAGTGGCTGTTTTCTTATATCACCCTCCAAAACATCAGCGATATTGTGATTATTCTTAGCTTTGAAGTCTGCAGGCATTTGCCTTATCCAGCCTACGCCAATTCGCTGCTACGTGCGATTCTGTTCGGCGCTTTTCTGCTGGTCTTGTCACGCTATGTACGTCCGCTGTATCGGCAGGCGGTAGAGCATTGGACGGCGTATTTCGCCGTTGCTCTGAGCCTTTACCTTACATTCAACTACTATGTCATGAGTGCGGACGATATTATCGTGATGCTGACTGAACAGGCCATACCGCTGCTTCTGGTGATCTTTATCGGGCTTGCTGCCTACGCTTCCATTTTCCTCTCGCTCAAGAATCTTCAGCGGGAGTTTCAGGTGAAGGAGGAAAACCAGAAAATGCAGGCAGAGCGGGAATACCTGCAGCTGGCAGCGGGCAACATGTCCCAGCGGCTTATGTTCATGGAAGAGGTGTCGGCTCAAAACAGCCGCGCCGCCCATGACCGCCGTCATTTTAACAATGTGCTTCTGGAGCTTTTAGAGCAGGGCAAACCCGGTGAGGCCGCCGCTTTGCTGGAAAGTCAAAATCAGACGACGCATGAAATCAGCAGGGTCTATTGCGAAAACCCCGCCGTAAACGCCGCTGTCTGTCATTATGCGGGGCTTGCGAAGCAGGAGGGCATTCCCACTAAGATTGAACTGGACATTCCGAGAAATCTGACCGTGGATTCCTTGGAATTGGCCATGGTGGTCTCGAACCTGATGGAAAATGCAATCCGGGCCTGTGAACGTCTGCCTAAAAATCAGACCGCCTATCTCCGCTTTACCTGTCGGAGTGTGGGACGGTTGCTGCTGGAAATAGAAAATCCCTGTACAGAGGATACCGTACTGGATGAAAGCGGCTATCCTATTGCGCACGAAGAAGGGCATGGAATCGGCAGTAAAGGGGTGATTACCTTTGTGAAAAAGTATGATGGCGAACTGCTGTATAAAGTTGAAAAGGGTGTTTTTAGGGTGCGTATTCTTGTGTAGGAGCACGTTATTTTCTATTTGTCAATAGCGAATTTTAACTGAATAGATATTTTTAAGTGTAAAAATGAGCCTTTTAAGTGTAAAGGCTCATTTTTATTTCTTTATATGTTAATTTATCCCTGTTATTTTGTGGGAATATCTATTTACTTTTTGTGCAAAGGTGTGTGATGAAATGGAAAAACGCAGGAGTGAGGATGCACCGCTCTTCGCTCCCAATGCCGGAGGAAACGTGTGGCCAAAGCAAGTTTGCCTTGTATTTGAGCCAAGAGCGGATGCTCTGGAAGGGTTGCGGCAGTGCTGGTACTGCCAGTATGCTGATTTCCATCTCAACGAGCCTCGCGCACTGGATGTGGGCGTGTGCTACTGGCCTAGAAAAGTAATACAATGAGGAGGGTTAAAGAGGATGAGAAAACGAATTTTGAGCATTTGTCTCTCATTTTGCATGGTATTTACCATGATGCCATTTTCGGCAATGGCACAAGCAAATACAGGGGTGAGCGGAGAGATTATTTCATTTGCTCCACTTACCGAAACCGAAAAAGCGGTAAAGACGGGAACAACTATAAAGAACTTAGAATTACCTCAAAAACTGACGGCGACGGTTCAAACAGCCGTGAACGACAATGGCAAGGAATCGGAAGAGCCTACGCCGGAGTCAGAGCAACCTGCGTCGAGTTCGGAAGAATCTAAACCGGAAGCAGAGCAACCTGCGTCGAGTTCGGAAGAGTCTAAACCGGAAGCAGAGCAACCTGCGTCGAGTTCGGAAGAGTCTAAACCGGATACAGAGCAGCCTGCGTCGAGTTCGGAAGAGTCTAAACCGGATACAGAGCAATCTGCGCCAAGTTCGGAAGAACCGAAGCAAGACACAAAGGGTGTAACAGAAAGTATTTCCAGCCCTGTTTTAGAAGCAAGCGGCAGTGAACTGCAGGGAAAAGAGGAAAAAAACACCACCCAGTGGGAATTGAAAACGGTTGAGGTTCCAGTTACATGGGTTTCGGAGCCGGAATACGACAGCAATACAGAGGGTGTTTACGTATTTACGCCGGTAATAGAAGGCTATACGGTGAGCGCCGATCTGCCTGAGATTACTGTGACGGTGGGTACGCAGCCCCTGATGATGGCTCTGCGAGTGGGCACGCCCACTACCTACGGCGACCTTTCTGTCAGCGTAGATGAAGATGGCGCGGCGCCAATATATGAAAACGGCGTGCTGACATTCGGCACGGCGGGGGAATATACCGTTGCTATGGCGGATGAAAAGACTTCCACCTCCAACGTGATTAAAGTCACCGCCGATGGTGTCAAGCTGAACCTTGACGGCGTAAACATTACTGCACCGCAAGGTGCCGGGAGTGATAACGGTGCGGCTGCCTTGACCGTGACAACCGGCACAGTAACCTTGAATGTTATTGTGGACAGCTCTCTGACTGGCGGTGTCGCAGGATCAGAAACCGACCCTGATGCGAACTACGGTGCAATGGGCGGCTGCGGCATCAGCGGGAATATTGCCGTCACAGGCACGGCAACGCTTACCGTGACCGGCGGTACAAGTGGTCAAGGTATGAGCTTGTGCGGTATGGGCATCATTGGCAATGTGAATGTCTCCGGTGAGGCCACCCTTATCGCCAGAAGCGGCAGCGGTAATGGGGGTATTGCCATCAGCTCCGCCACCCAATACGGCGGAGGCACAATTACCGTGGGTGATGGCTATACGGTCAAGGCTGGAAAAGATGCTGCCAGCGCGACAGCATTTACAGGGACTTCAACCAATTTACAGTATGTCGCTATAGAACCCATTATTTTCACCGTTGCTGAGAATACGGCGCTCGAGATTAAGGTTCTACCTATTTATGGGGACCCTCAAGTGGATAATATGGTTGCTTCGCAAGGGTTTACACAACCAACAGATGGAAGCAAAACTGCAAACTTATACTGGGATTCAGCGAAAACCCAATTAATCCCATATGGGGATAATTCTTTCGGAATTGGATCTAATACTCTGGAGAAAATTTACTTTTATGCAACAGAAACGGGAACTTATATATTTACTGCCACGTTTATAGATGATAATGACAAAAGCAGTAATTATACTATTAAAGTAAAGGTTACCGGAGACACTCCGCCTGACTCTCTCCCCACGGCGGAGGAGTACGCGTCGGCTTCTCCGGCGGCGGCTTCCGATACCGACTATGTGCTCGATTCCGTTAAAAAGACCCTCACCATCAAAACCGCAAAGGGTGCGGCGTTCTGGTCGGCGAACGGCAAGAATTATCTTGACTACACGATCCTTCTTGCCAAGGACATCAACGTGTCTGCTTTCCAGTGGACGCCGGTGGGAACAAGAGATGGCTCTTTTTCCGGCAGCTTCAACGGACAGGGGCATACCATTAGCAGCCTTACAATAAATACTACAGACGTAAAATACGCCGGACTGTTCGGCTATGCAAGCGGTGCGACCATCAAAAACCTTACAGTTTCGGGCAGCGTGACGGCAAGCTACATGTGGGGCGAGTGCTCCGCTGGCGGAATTGTCGGCTTCAATGACAGCACCATTGCCAACTGCGCCAACTACGCCGCCGTTTCGGTAAGTACCATCGGAAGCTCCGTTTATGCGAATGTCTCAGGCGGGGGGATTGCCGCTCTAAATAGTGGCACAATCGAAAACTGCCAGAACAGCGGTGATGTTACCGCTGCGAACAACTCAACAAACGCGAACCCGGGCGGTGCCTATGCCGGCGGTATCTGCGCATCAAACAACAACAAAAGCATTACCAACAGCTACAACATTGGAACTTCTTCTGCGACCAGCAAAGTCGAAGCTCTAACCGGAGGCATCTGCGCCCAAAACTACGAAACCATAACGAATTGCTATTCCACAAATGGATACAATGTCATAAATAACTTTTATGGCTTCGCCACTACCACCGGCTGCGGAACCTTTTCGGATAACGGCGGTGTGCTGACGGCGGGCACCGCCGATAACTGCAGCAGTGACCAGACCCTTTCCTATGGAAACGACCTTCTCGCCGCCCTCAACGCCTGGGTTGGCGCCAAAGCCAGCGGTGACTACTACACATGGCAAGCCGACAGCACAAGCGACCCGGTAAACAAGGGTTACCCCGTGTTCGGTGAAAAGTGGGAAGTGCCCGTTACGGAATATGACGTTTGGGTAGGTAATGTTCAAGTAACCAGTGCCAACTCCAATGGAATTACAGGGGATGGCATTACGGGTACGGTCACCTACAACCACGACACCAATACTCTCACATTAGACGGTGCTACGATTACCAGCGGTTATGAGATATGGTGGAATAAAAACAGTCCCGCCGGAATTTATGCAAAGGGTAATTTAAACTTAGAACTAAAAAATATTAATACGATTACCGGAATTAACCAGTCCGGCGTAATGCACAGCTACGCTGTATACAACAATGCGAACCTTACGATAATAGGTAACGGAACCTTAAATGGTACCGGCGGAGATACTGAATCTGGCGTCAGCTCCGGTTTGTATACCACAAATGACCTTAGCATTCAAGACAATGCTACCGTTAATATTAAAAGCGGGAATACAATATCTGGGAACTGCATTGGTGCTAAGGTCTTCGGAGTGCTTACCATTCAAGGGAGCGCCTCCCTGAACGCCACCGGCGGTAAAACAGGAAATAATGGGCTAAGTGTCGGTGTGACCGCCAGCAATGGCATCAAAGTGAAAGACAGTGCCAGCCTAGCCGCCACCAGCGGCATATCAAGTAATGGTAGCTACGGTATTCGTTACTCTAATATTGAGATATCCGGCGGGACTGTGACGGCCAGTACCACCGATAATGGCGGCGCAAAGGAGTCTGGCGCCATGGATAAAACGCCAAATTTAAATTCTTACACGCCTGCACCTGTAGTTATGGCAAGCAATCTTGGGAGCGGTATGAATGCCATAAGGACTACGCTGAACGATATTAATATTAAGACCTTCAAATATATTCGCATTGAACCATCTTCTATTCCCACGGCGGCGGAGTACGCGTCGGCTTCTCCGGCGGCGGCTTCCAATACCGACTATGTGCTGGACTCCGATAAAAAGACCCTCGCAATCAACACTGCCAAGGGTGCGGCATTCTGGTCGGCTAGCGGCAAGAATTATCTTGACTACACCGTCCTCCTCGCCGATGACATTGATGTGTCTAACTTTCTGTGGACACCGGTGGGAACAGGCACAGACTCTTTTACCGGCAGCTTTAACGGACAGGGGCATACCATCACAGGGCTGACGGTGGATATTTACAAGGGTAATGAAGCAGTCTATGCCGGGTTGTTTGGCATGACCAGCGGTTCCATTAAAAACGTAGGGTTGGCGAAGGCGTCAATCGTCGTTTCCAACACCTCTACTGACTCTAAGCAGGTGTTTGCCGGTGGTCTGGCAGGCGAAGCATTCGATGGGGCCATCACGAACTGCTTTGTCATGGGAGGCACCGTGAGCGCCAGCAGCGGCTATGGTTCCTACGCCGGAGGGCTGGTGGGCTTTGCCAGCGACGACATCACTGTCAGCAATTGCTACAGTACCTCCAGCGTCACCACCAGTGGCACAGGCGGCCATTCCGGCGGTGTGGCAGGCTGTATAGGCGCTGGCACAATCAAGGATTGCTATTATTTGAACAGCGGTACAGGTATGCCGGAAAAGGGCGTTGGCCGTGTGTACCCCAATTGCGAACCTGTCATCACAGGCTGCGGCACGATTGGCAGCAACAATAGCACACTGGCGGCGGGCACGGAGGAGCAGTTTACCTCTCAGCAGACCCTTGCCTATGGCACCCTCTTTACCGCCCTCAAGGGATGGGTGGACGCCAAAGCCAGCGGTGACTACTACACATGGCAAGACGATACAGGGAGCATAAACGGCGGCTACCCAGTATTCGACGCGCTGTGGGGTACGACCACCCCGGTTTTCGACGATTGCTTCAAAAACATCAAAACGAAAAAGCCTGCCGACCCCGGTAGTCATATGGATGAATACCACTACGACTTTGACGGCTGGTATACCGAGCAGAATGGCGATGGTACGAAATTGGGCGACAACGACGATGGCACCGCCGGTACCCGCTATTACGCCAAGTGGATCAAGAACGGCAAAACCGTTCGCACTACGGCGCTGGATTTGACGGATATCAGCGAGTCCAACCTCTACCGCTCAACCAAAAGCGGTGACGTATACACCAATGCCACTGAGGGCTGGACATGGTACGCCGCCAAAACCACAGTGGGAAGCAATACCTACGCCGCCAACACCCTTGTCCTCTCCGGCCTGAACATCAACACCGCCGCTACCGCCACCGCTCTGAAGGTTCCTGGCGGCACAACCATTGTGCTCACGGAGGGTACCATAAACTCCGCAAGTAGCGGCTATACCAGCTCGGACAGTGAATCTGTATATACCTATGGCGTTTATGGTGCTGGTGCCCTGAACATAAAAGGCGGCGGCACGCTCAGCGCCTTTGCCGGCACAGCAGCATACACCAAAAGCAACAATTCCTATGGAGGCTTCAGCCACGGTATTTACAGTGCCGGGGCGCTCAACATCACCGAAGGCATAATCTCTGCCAAAGGCGGTTTCGGTGGGTCAACAGGCGCTGAAAATAAAAGCTACGGTATCTATTCCAATTCAACCATCGACATCAGCGGCGGCACCGTCACCGGCAACGGCGGCGGAGGAAAGGCTGAAAGCGCTGGCATCGCAGCCAAAGGTGATATTAAAATTACCGGAGGTGTCGTTGCGGGTCAAGGAGGAGCGGTAAATCTCCGTCCAAGTATAGGTATCATCGCGCAAACAGCGAAAATATCCGTCACCGGCGGCACGGTTTCCGCCACAGGCGGTGCGTCGACTGGTGCTAATGACTCGTGTGCCAGCGTCGGTGTTTTCGCTGATAAGGTGGAAATCTCCCAAGGAACTGTCACCGCCATCGGCGGCAATGTAGCCGGTGGCAACGAGAGCTGCGGCATCTCAGCCAAAAGTTCGGTTGCTGTTACCGGCGGAAGGGTTACCGCTAAAAATGGTGCAGCAGAGGTGCTTTCTGCGGCGATAAATGTGTACCAAGGTACACTCACCGTTGGCGGCACCGAAAAACTTGCCACTATTGAAAATGCCACAGACGGCACAAACGCGATTACAAGCAGCAGCGGCAGCATTGCGAGCACAAAGCTCGTCATGTCCGGCAGCGATGCCGTGAAAGTCAGCTTCGCCACTTATGCCATCACCGCGAATGCCGCCACCAATGGCAGCTACACCGTGAAGGTGGATGGCAGCGCGGTAACCTCGGCACAATCCGACGAAAAAGTCGTCGTCACCCCCACCGCAAGCAGCGGCTATGAGTTGGACACCATTTCGGTTTATAAAACTGGTGAAGCAAACGCATCGGTGGCGGTCAGCAACAACACCTTCACCATGCCCGCTTATGCGGTAACAATCGACGTAACCTTTAAGGCGGCAATCACTTCTCTTGATTTGAACAGCGTAGGCTGTAACGTAGCTACCGGAAAGCTCACCGGCACGACGGCAAATATGGAATACAGCCTGGATGGCGGCAGTACCTGGAAACCTTGCACACAAGGAGAAACTACAAACCTAACGTTTACGGCAGGCACGGTAAAGGTTCGACAAAAAGACAAAACAACCAACGAACGCACCGTTGCAACCATTGCAGCTCCAGCAGCATCCACCACACCAACACTGGATAGCAAAACTGCTAACACTGTGACGCTCCATGCGATTGCGGGCTATGAATATTCGAAAGACGGCGGTACTACCTGGCAAACCAGCAATGTCTTTTCTGGCTTAGCGGCAAACACAGCATACCGTTTTGTAGCCCGTATGAAGGCAACGGTAAGTACACTCGCCGGTACTGTAAGCACCGAGTTTAGCGTTACTACCGATCAAAGCTCTTCCAGTGATAAGAGCAGCAATTCTTCCAGCAGTGGCTCTACGGCTCCCAGCAACAAACCAACAGAGCCCGTTACCGGTGAAACCGCAAACAAAGCTGTGGTAGACGGTAGTGGAACCGCTAGTGTTCGCCTTACAGACCAAAATATTGCAGATGCAATTGCAAATGCGAAGGAAGAAGCGGCTAAAAAAGGGTTGAATGCCGGTGAAATAACCGTAAAGATTAACGTTTCAGCAGATAACGCAACAGCAACCAATTTCTCTGTTAATCTGCCGAAAACCACCCAGCAGCAGGTAATTAGTAATAAGGTTGCCGGGATTGAACTGGCTATTGACCGGCCAGACCTTACGTTGGGCATTAATTTGGCAGCGGTCACCGAAATCAATCGTCAGGCAAATGCAGATGTTCAGCTTACCGTAATAAAAACAGATGCAACAAGGCTAAGCCCCGCTGCCAAAAACACTATTGGAAGCCGACCAACATTTGATTTTAAGGCAAGCTACGAGAATGGAAGCAAGCAGGTAACAGGCTTTGGGAACGGTATGGTTTATGTAAGCGTACCTTACACTCCGGCGAGCAATGAGGCCGTAGGGTACTTGTATATGACCTATGTGGACGGCAGCGGAAATGCGGTTCGTGTTCCCGGTTCGGCTTACGATGTAAACAGCAAGAGTCTGATTTTTGTAACCAATCATTTCTCTGTTTATGGTGTAGGATATACAACTCCCCCTGCTAAGTTTACAGACATTAATAGCCATTGGGCAAAGGAAAGCATTGATTATGCAGTTGGGCGCGGCCTGTTTGGCGGCAGAGCAAATGCAAAGTTTGCACCCGATACCGCCATTACCAGGGGAGACCTGGTTACCGCACTCGGAAAGCTTGCCGGTGTAAATGTAAGTTCCTACACCAAGAGCAGCTTTACCGATGTAAAACCCGGCTCCTACTATACACCTTACCTTGAGTGGGCTTACAGCAAGGGCATTCTTACGGGAAATGCCAATAACAAGATTGCTCCCGAAAGAGCAGTCACACGTGAAGAAATTGCGGTGATTCTGCAAAACTACATTCGAGTTACCGGTCGTGAATTACCGGCAGCCCGTAGTGCAGGGGCCTTTGCGGATGCTTCCAGCATCAGCAGCAAATATCAAGCAGCAGTCACAGCTATGCAGCAGGCGGGCATCCTCATGGGTAAACAGAACAATCTGTTTACTCCCAAAGCGAACGTAACCAGAGCTGAGGCTAGCGCGATGCTTCACCGTTACATCAAACTGACCATTGACCCGGCAACAGCGCAGGGATGGGCAAAAAATGATGCAGGTAAGTGGATGTTCTTTGATAACGGGAAACCCGTTACCGGAACAAAGGCGATTGATGGCCTTACCTATACCTTTGACGTATACGGAATAACAACCGATCTTCGAAGAAAAAAGTAAGAGATTGAATCGTCTAGAATATACCATATAAAGTAACACAAAGGGCCTGCCTTCTCTAGCGGAGGGCAGGCCCTTTGTGTTACTATAAGGGTACAAAATAAAACGTTACAGTGGGGGTGGCGGTGTGGTAGCCGAGTTTGCAGGTAAGCAAGATGTGGAAAGCTGGATGGCCTTGTTAGAGCTGGTAGAAGATTATTTTCCGGGCTTAGAGAAAGAAGAATACCGTAAAGGGCTGGAAGCAAGTATTTTACAAAATCAAGCATTGGTAGTAAAACAGGGCAAGATTGTAGTGGGTGCCTTGGCATTTTCAAAAAGCGAGAAGGAATTACTCTTTTTGGCGGTACACCCGCACTACCGCAAAATGGGGATTGCACAAAAGCTCATCCAAAAAGTGTTTTCGCTCTTTGAAGAGGGAACGCAGATAAGCGTTATTACTTATCGGGAAGATGACCCGCAGGGGCTTGCGGCAAGAAAGCTGTATCTTAGCTTGGGGTTTGAGTGCGGCGAATTGATAACCGTGTTTGATTACCCCTGCCAAAAATTGATTTATACTGTACAATAAAGATGAACTTATTTATTTAGATGCTATAACAACGAGAGAATTACAAAATAGGATGATTAAATCGAATGTTTATCGAGAACCCAAGTAGAACAGATGCATTAATAGAGCAGTTGACAGCCGTATGGGAGGCCTCTGTAAAAGCTACCCATACATTTTTAAGCGAAGAAGATATTTCTTCGCTAAAACCAATTGTTAAGAGCGCGCTGTTGCAAATAAAAGTATTGATTGTAGCTTATAAAATGAACCAGGCCGTAGGGTTTATGGGAATCGCGCAAGAGAAATTAGAGATGTTGTTTTTAGAACCTAATTGTATAGGTAAAGGCATAGGAAAAGCTTTTATAAGTAAGGCAAAGGAAGAATATTCGGTAAAATATGTAGATGTAAATGAACAAAACCCTCATGCGGTGGAATTCTACAAACATGCAGGCTTCACGGTGTTTGAACGCACCGAACGGGATGAACAGGGTAACACATTTCCAATTCTAAAAATGAAGAGAGTGGAGTAAGACATTCCTCCGGAATATCAAAAAGGATGATTGGTAGATTTCTGCTTTGCTCGTACTATTTTATGGATGAAGGGAGATATAAAGATGTTAAAAGCAATCCCCTCCCCAGAAGAGATGGCACAGTTAATTGGGGAAAACAGATTGCAGCTTTGGTACAAGCTGTTTGATTTGTAATAAGGATATGTAAGAAAAAAGAGCAGTCAAAAATATTGACTGCCCCACACAATGTTCAGGCTAAAATCCCAAATCTTCATCAATAAAGATTATTTCACACTTCATACTCATTGGTACTCGTTCAATGATTGAGATAATGCGACAAATTCGATTCGGGCTGTTGCAATCATAGCACTTATCTCCTTTGACCGCACACGGAGTTTTTGCTCCCAATCGTCGAGCATTCAAAGGTGCAGCTATATTTTTACAACGGGAATAAGCATCGCTGATATTCTCTGTTATTTTGTTTTTTCCTATTACGTAATAACAGATTTGTGGGCCAAAGGCAGTCATAGCAACACGATTTCCCGTTGCGTCAATATTCACGATTTCTCCAGTCTTCGTTATTGCGTTTGCACTTGTTATATAAATATCTGCACAGTTTGCAAGCTTTCGCACGGGATAGCCTGGAATCTTATTATGCCATACAACAACATTCTTTTGCTGCAAAACCTCAAACAAGTCCATTTCCTTCAAAGTTTCACTTCCGCCAAATCCAATGGTTTGATGTTGTAAAACATCGGCAAGATAACAGCAAGCCTCTTCCTTTGTTGAAAAAAGCTGTGTTGTAAATCCATGCCGCTCAAAATTTGTTCTTATCTGTAAATAATCCATAAACTTATCTCCCATGCAAAGCTTATATCTATAACGACTTTGTTTGTATCGTACCACAAAATATTCTGAATGGAAAGGATAACCACCTACATGATTTTCTAATTTAAGTATAAAACTATAAATATGAAAATGGACGGCAGTTAAGCCGTCCATTTTTTATTTATCATAGCGAAATGCCCGCAAGGTTGTTACAGCAATATTTAAAAGCAATGCAAATAATATAATTGCAAGCATAATAAGATTATAGGCTGGTAAAGTGTGCCCGAGTCTTTCGCTGTTTAATTGAAACATAGCATCAAAAATCACATTAAAATTTGGATTCACAATTTTATCGTTAGTGAAGAACAAAGTGGCGAGTACTC
This sequence comes from Clostridium sp., assembly GCF_032576335.1. Taxonomy (GTDB): domain Bacteria; phylum Bacillota; class Clostridia; order Oscillospirales; family Acutalibacteraceae; genus Faecalispora. Next base: position 166,209 of record NZ_JAWFXC010000001.1, on the reverse strand, counting down.
CGGTAAGAGTATTAGAAACTACTGTGGCTATGGCTAATTTTTTGCTGTAATGGCGTTCGGTAAGACGATATATCTCATAGGCAATGCCAATAATAACCCAGCTGATAATATAATACCATACCTCTTGAATATAGCTTTGATTAAATGCGGGAACCCAACCGGTACTTTCTGTATAGCCACCGATGAGATACGAAAAACCCAATAACAGAGTAGCTAGGGCTATGTGCCAAAAGATATTGATAATGGGCTGGTGTATTTTAATCTGCGCTCGCTTATCCGGTACAGGAGGGAGTTTTGATAAAAAGTCTCCTTCATTCAATTTAACCTTTTTGTGTTCCAAAATAGCAAATATCACGACAATCCAAACAAAGGCCTGCATGGCAGCGCTTACTGCTCCAGAGATAACCTCCGAGATAAGCTGTGATATTAAGGTAGGATCGTTTACATTATAAGATTGCAACCCAATAAAAGAGGAAATGAATACAGCGAGGGCAACTCCACCGGCAGCAATTGGCAGCACAATTTTTAATATTCTTTTGAACCAAAGAAAATAAATTCCGCTAATAAGAGCTTTATGTTCCTCTCCGCTGTATTTGACTGCAAGCTCCTCCGGTGAGCCGAGTTCAGTCAAAACAATGCGAATATTTTGATCAGTTGGTTCTGTTTCGCCGCATCGTGCATCAATCAGTTCGGAAATCATATTTTCCAATTCCATTTCTACTTCTGCTTGTAAATTTGTTGGCAAATTACAAGTAACGGCATAAATATATCGTTTGATTAAATCGTTCTTCATGAGTTTCCCTCCAGTATCTGGTTCATGTTTAGCACTGTATTATACCAGTGCTTTTTCAATTCAATTAGAACTTCTTTACCGAAGTTTGTAAGATTGTAATATTTACGTGGCTTAGCGCCTCCTGTGTTCCAAGAACTTTCTAATAGTCCTTGTCCCTCTAATCTTCGAAGCAAGGGATAAAGTGTATTTGCTTCGATAGATATTCCCGTATTCGTCAACTTTTCAATCAATCCGTAACCGTAAGTAGGCTCGCTTAAATTAGCAAGAACACAGAGGATGACGGTACCTCGGCGTAGTTCACCTAAAAAGCCATTGATTATTTCATTCTTATCCATAAGATTACCACCTTGTTACATTGTGTAATGTAATTGTATAGTGTGGCACACTATATGTCAACTGGTAAAATTTGAATATGGCTTACAAGCATGAAATAAGCTTGATGAAAGTATAAAAAAGATAAATATGCTGGATGAGGTACAAAGTTTTACGTATATCTAAAAACAGACAGATATACGGGCAAAATTTTTAACTCAAATTTATAAGCGAAGATTAAACAGAAGATAATGCCAACCGATGCTTTGTAATTGATAAATCCCCCCTCCAAATCGGTTACATTGGAGGGGGGATTTATCAATTCTATTTAATTAAATTAAGCTACCTGATGCATGCAGTATGTGCGTGCCGAAAGGGATAGGAACACCGGAATTTCAATCAATGCGAACGCCATGATGACATAGGGCGACCACAAACTAACGGAACCCAAATATACGAAATTGAATCAAAGTTTAGAACGCTCTGATGACCGTATCACTATCAAAATAAGTCCTTGTGCAACTGTAATATTATTGCCACATCACGATGCGGCAGGTATTGAATTTATGGTACACATTTACGACATTTCATGGGTCGTAATGCGTTTTTATTTTTGTTTGTGTGCTGTAATAATCGTGTAGCTGTGAGCATTTACGGTTATTATACTCCCGGCCACGGTAATGTACCAGTTCTTGCCCTTTCGCGTAATTTGGGCATTAGCGGCTTTTATTTTTTCTTTGCACCAACCAACTACATCCTCTGTGTTCAAACACAGATTTTTCTGAATGCGTTGTGCTCCCATCTCTGTCGTATGCAGTTGTTCTAAGTTTAAAAGCAGCAGTTCGGTTTTATAGAAATCATCAAAAAAATCCTGTGGTTCTGTGGGCTCTATGTTACTTAGTTCCTCAGTAATGAGTGCTTTAGATATCTCCATTGCTTTTAACCGGTTTTTTAGAAGAGTGTGCTGTGATTTTCCCTCTGGGAAATTCTCTTGTGCCTTTTCGCATTTGTGAATAATCGAATTGATGGCGCGGAGTGCCTCATTTAATTCTTCAGTGGTAAACTGTTTCATATCGTTGCCCTCACTGGTTTATATGACTTAATCCCCCATATCTTTAGCTTTCATTTGATCCAATTCTTTTTGTAGATTTTTTTTATACTTTTCACGGCCAGAAATCCAATCCCCGAGCATAAATGAAATAAGTAAAAGAAATGGAAAAAAAGCTTCTCTGCCAAAGGGTAGAAGTCCGCTTGAAAAAATATAAATAGTTGCAATGATTAGTATAAAAGGGATTATTCCACCCCATATTGGATTTTTTAGTTTTGAACTAAGAAAATACTCTACCGCCATCAAGATTGCGGCAACGCCTAAGCTAATAACCAGTTCCATCATTCTTTCCCCTTTTCTTTTTTATATTTTTCTATGATTATTTTTGCAGTTTCCAAATCAATTCGAGAATCAACGGCTAAGCCTTTAATAAAGGTTTGAAATGGCTCTTCTTCCTGTTGATCTCCTATCTCTATTTTTTGAATCAGCTTATCTAACCGTAATCGAACGGTAGGGTAAGATACATTATATAATTTTGCAATATCTTTTAAGGAACCAGATTTTAATACGAAATTTTTAAGAAAGGCAGCATCTTCTAATTCGAGAGAAAGCAGCCAAAGAGGGATCTTATTAATATCCATTTAAGTTTTCCTTTCATAATAACTTTAATATAATTTATTATATACTAAATTATATTAAAGTCAATATTAAAATAGTATTGTATATATACCAACAATTCCATATTAAGCACAGACTTTTTGCTACGAAAGGAAAGGTACTACAAATATGAACTTTGATCCAACCTTCAAACTCAACAGTTAGGAGCAGCCATGTGAGAAAATGACTGCTCCTTTTTGCTTTATTGATTATTGTGTATGGATAAATAGAAGCCCCATATTTTCGGTATAAGCAAAGCTATTTTGTCTAAGCTTGTTTTAGTTTTGGGTTTAAAATAGGGTTACTCAATCACTCCGTCTCGAACAGTAATGATACGGCTGCTGCTCTTCGCAGCCTCTGGCGAATGTGTCACCATAATAATTGTTTGCCCGTTTTCCCGGTTAATATCATAAAGCAGGCGCATGATTCCAGCTCCTGCTTTACTATCCAGATTCCCGGTAGGTTCATCTGCAAATAGAATTTCAGGATTTGTAATCAGTGCGCGGGCGATTGCTACACGCTGCTGCTGACCGCCAGAGAGTTCGCGGGGAGTATGCGTACGCCGATCTGATAAACCCACTACTTCTAAAATGTGGCGTAACGGATTCTGGTAATCCCTCATTTTTTTACCGTCTAAAAGCAAGGGGAGCATGATGTTTTCTTCTACATTGAGGTTTGGAATCAGATTATAGAACTGAAATACAAACCCTATTTTTTGCCGTCGAAATCGGCTCATGTTTTCATCTGTGAAATGAGAGATATCTATTCCGTTCAAGTGAACCGAGCCTTTGGTTGGGGCATCTAACCCTCCTAAAATATAAAGAAGAGTGCTTTTTCCGCAGCCGGACGGTCCCATAATGGATACGAATTCTCCCTGCATCACCTGCACAGATATGTCTTTTAATACGTTGGTTGTGGTATTCCCAAGCTGAAAGTCTTTTATAATATGTTTGCCTTCAACAGCAATGGAACTGGTTAATGGTGTCACCGATAAACCCTCCAATTAATTACGATTCAAATTTGATTTCTTCTACTAATTTCATTTTACGGCTTTTTACAATGGGAACAATAGATCCTAGCAACGTGACCAGTATTCCCATAGCCCCGGCAACGAGGAATGTCTCGGCATGAAGCTCCGGTATCATAGAGATTTTAGGTCCGGCGACTCGAAAGATTGTTTGTATTTCCATATAGGAAATACAAATGGAGATTGTTGCGCCAATCAGACCAGAGGTAAATCCTTCTATTAATGTCATTTTTACAGTTTGCCGGTTGCTGAGTCCAACAGACTTATACATAGCAGTTACGCGCCTTTTTTGCATATAGTGAATCAGAAGATTATTGATAACTCCCACCGTCGCCAGTAGCAAAATAAAGTAGGTCATACTATGCATGGGCTGCAAAAAGGCACCTACAGTAGAAAGAGCATCGGTATTAAATTCCTGCACGGTTCGGCTCCAGTTTGGAGTATCTCCGAATAGATTACGGATTTGCACCATAATTGCATCGGGGTCAGCGGCGGTGTAGGCTAAAAATCCGTAGTCTACCTTACCAAAATCCATAGTTGCGTAGGATGATGGAATTACGGCTTCCACATCTGTTGCGCGGGACTTAAAACTGCCGACTATTACATAGGAATTAGAGCCGCTTTTGTTTGAGACGATAAGCGTTTCACCTATGGAAACTCCCATGCGTTTGATACAGCTTTCACTTAGAATGATGGAGCGTTCGGATGCAAACGCAGCATCGGACTGCTTTTCCATCCCGTTTTTTGTGTAGTGGAGTGCAAGCATAGAACGATACCACTCTAAATTGTCCGTTGCCTCTAATCTTGAAAAAGTCATTCCGTTGCCTTGTGTATTATTTTTAAATACATAGAGGGGAAGCACCTTCTCAATGCCATCCATCTTTTTTACTTGCTCTACAAATTCCGGCTTTATTTGTCCGTCAGCAAAGCCTTGCAGCTCTGCACCCTTAAATACATCACTAATATAAGTGGTTACAAAATTCCCAACAATGCTGATCGAAATCACGGCGGAAATGCTGATGAAAAGCAATGTAATATTTTGTGCCGTGCTTTTGTTGTTCTTCATATTCCGAGCAGCAAGTTTGCCTTCATTTTTCAAAATCAGGCCATACAGGTGCTCCAGCCCTACGGAAGCCAGATTGGTTATGAGTGGAATGAGAAGTATTGTCGAAGCAATCATCCCTAATAAAGAAACCCCACCCGCCAAATATAGCAATTTCCCCGAAGCGGCCTGCGGTAAAAGTGCAGAAATTAGAAACAAAACGATTCCAAATACAACAATAAAGCGGCGGGGGATGCGCTTTTCTTCAACCGTTCCCAAAACAACCTCTTTAATGGGCAGGCGGCTTGCCCGGCGCACGGGGAACCACGCACTTAGCAAAGAAACGGTAACCGCCATTGTAAAGGAAGCGATGATGCTTAGCGGTGTAATTACGATGGGAATTTCAATCCCTTGCGAGAAAGATTGTCCCATTCCCTGTAAAATGAATTTCAGCACAACTATTCCGATAGGAATACCAATGAATCCACCCATGCAGCCATACAACAAGCTTTCCCAAAGAAGAATACGGGTTACTGCCTTTTGCGTAGCCCCAATGCTGCGAAAGGTACCAATTACCGGTAAGCGGTCTAATGTGATTACCTTATAGCTGCTGTAAATGATAAAAATACTAATGGTAAGGGAGAAAAAGCTGATTAAGAAGAATGGCATCGACTTTTGTCTTGCATCTGCGGTAAGCTGATCTTCGTTGATGATTTTAGAAATCTGATACCCACTGGAAGGAAGCTTTGCATTCAGTTCCTTTACCAAATCACTCGTGGAGACCCCCTCGGCTGGTTTTAGAAATACCTTGCTGAATCCGTCTGTTTGCCCTAAAAGCTTTGCTAATGTTGAGAGCGGTAAAAGGGCAGTTGCACCCCTTGTGTGCCGTAAAAAAACAGTATCATAAGCGGCAATCTCCGCTACGGTGAAATTAATAAGATTTCCTTTGATTTGCAGGGAAATGGTGTCGCCTTTGTGAATCCCATATTTTGATGTAAAACGGTCGGGCAGTATGATTTTGTTGCCGGAAAAGTCCGTAATGTTACCATTACCTAATAAACGTGGCGAATTGATTTGGTCTAACTGGGAATGGTCGCAAGCAATCAGGTCAATTGCTTCGTAATATCCTTTTTCGTGATATAACGAGCTTTGCTCCAGCATACCAACACTCGCCCCAATAGAGGGTAAGTTTGGAATGGCTCGAATATCAATGTAATTACCATTCCCTGTGGCGGTGACGGAAATAGTTGCACTTCCTGCCATGCCACGCGCCATCTTCCGCTGGGCACTCTCATAAGATGTACCAATGGAAAATGACACAAACATCAATGTGGTGGAAAGAAGAATGGAGAGCAGCATAACAGCGGTTCTTGTTTTGTGTTCTTTTAGATTTGTTAGAATGTATTTTAATATAATTTTCAAAGAAACACCTACTTTCTTGTTGCATTAAAAATGGTGATATACAATGCCGTTTTAAAACACTTAAAATGCCTGCAATGAGGTAGCTATAAATTAAAATAAGGTTGGCAGTCATCATATAAAAATGATACACTGCCAACCTTAATCTACTTTTTAGGGAAGCTTAATAAACCTTAATTTATGGGGAATTGCATCTGAAAAGTGGTTCCTCTACCCGGTATACTAGTTACAGAAATTGCGCCCGTGTGAAGCTCTACAATTCTTTTGGTAATAGCAAGCCCTAATCCCGTTCCCTCAGGTTTGTGCTCCGTATTGGTTCCTCGGTAGTAACGCTCAAAGAGTGATTCTGTTTCTTCTGCTGTCATTCCATTTCCGTTATCAGACACAATTAGTTGCAGTATAGAATCTGAACTGGTTATTTGCAGAGAAACCTCTGTGTTTTCATCTCCATGCACAAAAGCATTGATAATTAAATTCTGAAACGCCCTTGTAAAAAGCGTTTGATCAAAGGAATACAAAATGCTTTTTTCATTCGCTTCAAAGTGAATGGTACGGTTCTCATATGCAGGGGTATTTAACATATCGATTACCAATTCCTTTAAAAAACGGATAATGTTTTGCTCTTGTATGTTTAAGGGAATTAGGCCGTTCTTTAATTGATACGTTAATTTTAAATCGTCAATCAGTTTTTCCATAAAGGCCGTATTCTTGAGTATTACCTTCGCATAGCGCTGGCATTGTTCCTCAGTTTTGCTTCCCTTTTCCTGCAATAATTCAGCGTAACCCTTTATAGGCGATAAGGGTGTTTTTAAATCATGAGTGATGTTCGAAATCCATTCTTCGCGCATTTGTTCTGTTTGTTCTCGCAGTTTGTCACTAGCTTTTATTTCTTCATTTAAAGTGTTTAAACTATTATATACATCACCGAAAGCGCCTTGAGCCTCAATCGGAAAGTAACTGCGTGCGGCTATCTCTTTCATGCACACTGTTAAGCGGCTCATAACCCGTGTTGCCCAAAATCCATACAGAATACCTGAAACGAGCACGACGATTAAGAGGGCTCCCGCTATATAGAGGATAATAGTTTTCCCACCTGTAAATCTCTCTCCATTTAAATACATGGTCGTTTTTGAGATTTTAACAGGGAAATGGAGGAGATATATATAATCATTACCGCGATTCGTAATGGTTCCAACCATTAACGTAGTATTGTTATTTTCGAATTGACTTGTTTGGTAAAGATGCAGCAGCTCAATATTAGAAAAAGAGGAGTTTGCGTGTATTGGCTTCTGATAGCTGTATATTTCGTGTCCGGTACTATCTAAAACTTGCAGGCCAATGCCGTTTTCTTGCAATCGTTCAATGCCCGCCTGCTTTATTTGTACGTTATCATCCTCAAATAAAAATTGCGTGCTAAAATCTTGCGTGAATGATTTCGGCCAATCGCTTTTTGTTAAGGTGCCATTGGGTGTTCTTACGGTTATTAAGAAATAAAAAAGGATAATAGCCGCTATCATTGCTCCAAGCAATGAGAGAAAGAAAATGAAATAAACGTGGAAAATAGTACGAAAGCCAGATTTCTTCATTTAATCAGCCCTTTTCTTCAACTTATACCCTAAGCCTTTCACCGTAATAAGCTGTTGGGGAGCGGATGGCGTTTCTTCTGTTTTTTCGCGAATGTGGCGAATATGAACCATAATGGTATTATCGCAAATGCTGCTGTATTCTCCCCATACCTGCTCATATAAACGTTCTTTGCTGATTATTTTATCGGCATTCTCCATGAAATAAGACAATAAAAGAAATTCCCGACCAGTAAGGGCAACTTCTTGCCCATCTTTATAAATTCGGCAACTATCCCGATTTAAAGAAAGAGAGCCAACATTCAGAACTGTGTTTGTGCTTGAGTCAGCGGATAATTGGTATTGCTGGCGGCGAAGCTGCGCTTTAATACGATATACCACTTCTCGCGGGCTGAATGGTTTGGTAATGTAATCGTCCCCTCCGCTGGAAAGGCCAAGTATCTTATCAATATCATCATTTTTAGAGGAAAGGAAGAGAATCGAGCAGTAAGAAAACTCCCGGATCTTTTTGCAAACCTCAAAGCCGTCAAGGTCTGGGAGCATAACATCGAGCACAACGACATCGGGCTGAAACTCCCGACATATTTGCAACGCCTCGAGCCCCGTAGAAGCTGTTTGAATCGACTGAAAACCGTCTTGCTGCAAGACTTCTTGTATTAAATGGACGATATCTGTTTCGTCATCTACCAATAAGATTTTACTTGTCATTTTTTTCACCCGCTGTCTGTTTTAGCTGCTGTTAAAAGACTTTTACATTTATGTGTGTGCAAAAATAAGTTATAATAATCTGGTACTGCTGAAAATTATAACACGGTTACATGTAAATATATCTTTTAGTATATATGCCGAATCCAATAAAAACAAGGGAGCACATCTTCTTTAAGAGTTACTTAAGCGTTGTAGCATCCACGCGGCATGGAGTAGGGTTATGTATGCAAGCAAGACTCAGCAAACTGCGCGGCTTTTTTTAAATCATCAGAATTAGGCCGGCCTGTACGCAAAAACATATAATGCCCGGGGCAATGATATTCATGTTCAGATACAGAAAGTCCTTGCTCTTGAAGATATCTTTTCGTCTTTTCATATGCGGATCTCACAATAGCCGCGGTACTAAAAACAACTACCGTTTTGATATTTTCTGGGTGTAGAGTAGAGATATATTCCTTTAGTTCAGGGTCAATGTCAAAAGCATATATGCCTGTTCCTAAAAACAGAATGTCTACTTTGCCCTGTATCGGCTCATGGATTGACTTTGCGGGTACACCTGCTTGTTTGGCAATCGCAGTTGCAACCTTTTTTGTATTACCTGATTTCGAATAATAACGGACTTCAATATTCATAAATAGTCCTCCTTTGAGCGATTTATTTAACGATTAGCGGAACAAGTCTACCAATAATCGACTTTATGATAATGCACCCTGCAACTACCAAAAGTGCAATCTTGGGGTCATAAAGCAAAGGGATTTTCCATTTGAATAGTTGTGTTGCTGTTGTAAGCAGCGCAATGGTTCCAAAGAGGTACCCCATGATGGTAAGTGGGTGAGCAGGTGCATTGCGGATAAATATGCCGATGGTTGGCATAATGGTGCACATTGCGAATCCGATTGCGCCCAAAGTAATAACAGCCGCTCTCGGCCCATTGATGAATAATATTTGCTTGCCGGAAAGACCTGAATAAACAATCAGGCTGGTTATCAGCCACTCTGCTGCCAATATTCCAGTTGCTTTCACTATTTATCGCCTCTCATATAGGTTTTATTGAACATCGTAATGTGTCTCTCTAAAAAAGAGAAAGCCTCTTCCTGTTTTTCTGGCTGATTGTCATATTTGGATAACAGCAAATATAAGGGGGAATAGAACTGCAAAGCCATTATCATGGGGTCAGCATCAATATAAACTCCATCCTTGATTAAATGAGTGAACACACCCGAAATATAATCTAATCCATTGTCTATTATAATGTCACGAAAGAACTTGCTAGCCTCTGAGGTTCGATACTGCTCCATTGTCAACATTCTACGCAGTTGGGAACCATATTCACCGTTAAGATAGAATCGGAACATCGTTACGCTAATACGGAATAATTCCTCTCTTACATCACTTTCGCCTGAGAGAATATTGGTCATGCTTTCAGGTGGAATAAAAGTTGAAACTTCTTCTTGGTAACGACGCTCTGTGTCTTTGAGGATTGAACTGAATATATCTTGTTTTCCGCTATAATGCTTGTAAAGGGCACTTTCCCGTATTCCGATTTCCTTTGCTATATCACGAATGCCAACGCCATCATAACCCTTTTCAGAAAACAGTTTTAATGCCACTGTTAAAATAAGTTCTTTTGTATCCCGTGTCTCGTTTTTAGGCATGTTAACCTCCCAGTTATAATCATGGTGAGCATCTGCTCACTACGATTATAGTGAACGATTGTTCACTTGTCAAGAAGAAAAGCGAAATGATATCTAAACTTTTATTTATAGGCAATTGTGGTCTCTCTGGCAAACATCAAGCAGAACACGTGTGTTTCTGTTATTTTTGGTGTACGACTATTCCAATCTTTCATAAACAAAAGAGAAAGCGAGTGTGAAATACATGATACAAGAAATCGTAAAAGATGAACTCTTTCTTCGCCTGCCGTCAGAGCCTGCAACACCAGCTGATGCACAAGTTGCACAGGATTTGCTCGATACGCTTGCTGCAAATGCAGAGCGCTGTGTAGGGTTAGCTGCCAATATGATTGGGGTGCTAAAGCGCATTATTGTAGTGGATGACGAGGGAACTGCTCTTGTTCTTTTTAATCCGGAAATTATCAAAGCAAGCGAGCCTTTTCAAACGGAGGAGGCATGTCTTTCCCTAGAAGGAAACCGCTCGACGAAACGCTATAAATCCATTAAAGTGCGCTACCAGAATGAAAACTTTCAGGAGCGAATAAAAACGTATAAGGGCTGGACGGCACAAATCATTCAGCATGAGATTGACCACTGCAACGGAGTTATTATTTAAAATATTGCAAAGCAACGTGGAAGATGCAAAAGAGAAAGCCTTGGGTGTTTGTTACCCAAGGCTTTCTCTTTTTTAACTGCTTATTCCTCACCAGCCTTAAAGTTATAGACCGGGCGAATGATTTTCTCAATCTCTACCGTGTCGCCAATGTTTTCAATAATGTCTTCCATCCGTTTATAGGCCATAGGGCATTCATCCAGTGTGGCTTTTCCCACGGAGGTAGTATAAATACCATCCATCTGTTTTTTGTACTCCGATACAGTAAAGCTCTGCTTTGCCGTACCTCGGCTCATAAGCCGCCCTGCGCCGTGAGGGGCGGAGCGGTTCCAATCCTCATTGCCGCGTCCTACACAAATCAGGCTGCCATCCCTCATGTTAATAGGAATAAGCAGGCGCTCTCCTGCTTTGGCAGAAACAGCACCTTTTCGCAGAATCATGGCCTCGGTGTCAATATAATTGTGGATGGTGGTAAAGCTTTCATCCACATGCAGACCCATGCCACGGAGGATTTCGTCTACCATTGCCTTGCGGTTTAAAAGCGCGAATTGCTGAATGAGCTTCATGTCGTGAATATAGTGGTCAAACAGCTCACCAGAGAGGTAGCAAAGGGCTTTGGGAATAGCGGTTCGCTTGGTGTTCTTTAAAGCCTTAATGGCCTTTTGAACTTCCTTTTCTCGTCCCTCCGCTTTTAACTGCTCAATAAGCGCCTGAACATCTTCTTCGCCGCTGCCGTTGCACTGGTGGTAAGCTTCATTCTGGTAGTAATTTGCTACCTCTAGCCCCAAGTGTCGGCTGCCGGAGTGTATCACCAAGTAGTAACGCCCTTCATCGTCGATGTCCACTTCGATAAAATGGTTACCGCCGCCAAGGGTGCCAAGGCTCTTTTCTGCACGCTGGGGGTTGATTTCTTTGTAGCAATAAAGCTTGGTCAGGTTAATCTCCTGCATATAGCGGTGCGGCTTTTCCCGTATGGCAAAGCCGGAAGGAATTTTCGCATAGATGAGCTTATCTAGCTTTTGCAGCTCAATATGGGTTTCTTTCAGTTTTACCGTTTCCATCCCACAGCCGATATCCACTCCTACTAAATTGGGAACAATTTTATCGGTGATGGTCATGGTTGTTCCTACCGTACAGCCCGCGCCAGCGTGAACGTCCGGCATTAGTCGAATGCGGCTGCCTTGTGTAAACTCTTGGTTGCACAGTTCAATAATTTGGGTAATGGATGCCTGATCCACCACCTCTGTAAACACCTTTGCGGTGTTGTATTTTCCGTTTAGTTCTAACATGTATTTCTCCTTCGATGGTACAGTCGCTGCCGAGCACAGCGAGGGCTCTCAATACGATTTATTGCATTTCAATTGCTCTTTGTAATATCCCCAGTTCCATCTAACTTTAGCCGGTGTGGGCTTAGTAAAGAAAACAGCGCAAGTAGTATTGGAGTAGTGTCCAATATCGCTGTAAATTTATTATGCCCAAAGCGATTAAGTTGCGAAAAGGGCATACTGCCTGAAAATGAAACAGACAGTATGCCCACTTGTTTTATAAACCATTAAAAATCTGTCAAATCATGCATTAGAATAGTTTTGTGAGTGCATCCTCAGTTGGGTTTGAAAACACATTTACAGAGGAGTCTTGCGAAAGCATGGAGTCTGAAAATAAGCTCGCCATAGGGCTTTGTGTTTGTTCTGAATCCGCAAATAAAGCCTGTAGAGCCTGATACTGGTACAGCTTCATCATCAGGTAGCTTTCCGAAGTGGTTGCACCCATGGTTGAGGGAGAGACTCCTTCACTAATTGCAGAGACGGGGTAACGCTCATCAACCGTATTTGCCTGCACCGTAAGGGGAACCGTACCGGCTGTTAACTCGGAACCGGACAGCTTCATTACCTTTTGCACATATTTCTGTGTTTCCTTAAATGGGGGGATACCGCCGTATTTTTTTACATTACCCGTGCCTGCGTTATACGCGGCAACAGCTAGGGTTTCGTCACCCTCATACTTGCGCAGAAGCTGGCTTAAATATTTAGCACCACCCATAATATTCTGCTCTGCATCGAACGGGTCACTTACGCCAAGGCTTTTTGCGGTACCCGGCATAAGCTGCATAATACCCTGTGCACCGGCAGTAGATACCACCGTCGGGTCAAAATCGGATTCCGCTTTTGCAACCGCCTTAAGCAGATTCAAAGGGACGCCATAGGTTTGGGAAGCCTTTTGAAACATGGCATCCAGACTGGTGCTTTGCTGAACAGAATCCAAAACGCTGGAAAAAGAGGTGCCGTTTTGTGGTGCAGATTTGTCTGTAATCTGCGGGGTGCTGCTGCCCAAAGCAGCTGCGCTGATGCTTGGAAATTCCAATGTGTTCAAAACAACACTTCCTTTTTCGACATTTTACTTATTCTTAGGCTAATACAAGGTCGTTCGTTTGTCAATCCTTTTGGTATTAAAATGGGAAATTAAATACCAGATTGTTGGAACATCTTCTCAAAGAGCGTATTTGCTTTATGAAGGGGCTTCTTCAGTGCAGCCAAGGGAAGAAATACAAGAATAAAGCAGAGAAGTGACCGAATATTTTCATATACGCTATCCCATGTTGGGCCAGCAATCGCCTCACGGAAGCCGTTGATGCCGTAAGTAAACGGCCAGAGTGGGTGCAATACACCAAATACATGCGGGTTGGTTTGAATGGGGTAAATACCACCGGCGCCCGCAATTTGGAACACCATCATTATTACGACAATGGCTTTGCCGACATTTCCAAACAAAGAAACCAAAGTAAAAATAATAACAACAAATGTGATAGAGCACAGTAAGCTGAACAGCATCATCAATCCAAAGTTCTCTGGTCGTACCCCCAGAACAACAACATCACCCACGGTGATAATGGTTGACTGAATCAGCGACAAGAATAAGAACAGGTTCATTTTGCCAAAATGCTTTTGCTTGAGGTTTAGATGATAGCCTTCGGGGTCTTTGCAGTGTACCGTTAAGAATGCGCAGAGGAGCAGAGCACCCACCCAAATGGCAAGTACGGAATAGAACGGGGTAAGACCTTCACCGAAGGTACCGCCTTTATAGATTTCCTCCTCTACAACATTAAGAGGGGAAGAAATAAAATCGGCAATGGAGTCAGGGTGGTTTTCTACTAAATCCTGCAAGGTTTCTAGGTCTTCGGTTGAGATGTCATCCAGTTTGCCGAGCACGTGATTTAAATCCTTTTGGAGGGTATTGAGCAAATCGGTCATTTGTATGCCGCGCTGCAGCGATAATTCACTGGATGCCTTTGATAATGCAGCTAGGGCATCCAACTGAGGAACAATTGCCATAGTGGAGCCAATCAGGTCGCTGGTGTTGTTAAGAGACTGTACCATGCTGTTGCTTAGGCTGCTGAGCAGTGGCGCGCCCTGCGTGGAATAGGTAGTAGCAAGGTTACTGGTAAGCTGAGCATTTTCGTCGCTTAGCTTAGAAAGGGTGGTAAGCATTTCATCCCTTGCTTCCTTAGAGGTGCTGTTTTTGGAATCCACTATTTTTTGGAGTAAATCGTGCTGGGTATTTATAAGACGGTCCGCATACTTTAAAGAGTTAATGAGCAAGGTAAGTGCGCTCATATCGTACGACTTATTTAGTTCGGTAAGGTCCTTTATATCCGTTTCTAATAGAATATCCATCGATTTGCAAAGGGCAATGTTTTGCTGGGCAATGCGCTTGGTGTTTTCATCCAGCGTATTGTTGTTGATACTGCGAAGTGCGGTAATCAACTGTTGGTTTTGTTGGTTGAGCTCCTGCATACGATTTAAATCCGCACTAATATTGGCGGCAATTGATTGTATAGTGTTTTGCGTTTTTTGGGTAAGGGATGCCGCAGACGACGTGATTTGCTGCAAACCGTTGATTTGGTCTGCAATGGTAGGGGAAAGCGCCGCTGCTTCATCGAGGTAGATCTGAAAACTTTTGGTGTTTTTACTGGCCTCATCGATAATCGATTTTGCACGAGTAATATCTCCGTCAGCTTTTTTTAGAGTAGTTTTAAAATCCTCCAAGCGGGAGGGGGTTATATCGGTATCCTGCGTTTTCTCATTGATGATATCCATCGATTTTTCGTTAACCGTTTTTACAAAGCTGCTTTCAATGTTTTCGATTAAGCGGTCTTTTGCAACCGTTGTAATTTTAGAAGCAATGGCATTGAGCTTCTCGTTCACACGGTACGTTAAAACCGGTTTTTGTGGAGTGGAGGTGGTTAAACTCGCCAGCCGCTGCGAAAAATTACGGGGGATTTCAATCATGGCGTAGTAATTCCCTTGGCTTAGGCCATAGTTACCTTGCCAATCGCTTACAAATTGCCAGCCGATGGATTTGTTTTCTTTGAGTTCCTCTATTATCTTATCGCCAACATTGATAATCTCTCCATTTACAACCGCACCTTCGTCGTTGTTTACAATCGCCACCGGGAGATTGCCGGTGTTTGCGTAGGGGTCCCAGCATGCGTAAATATTAACCCAAGCATAAAGGGAGGGGAGGATACATAAACCAATAACTACGGCAAGTGTGGCTTTGTTGTGGCGGATGGTTCGCATATCTTGAAAAAAGACCATAAAAACGGGACGAATGCGGTTTTGAGCAATGTAATGCAGGCCCGATTTTATTTTAGCGGGGATAGCCCCAAGTTTTTTAAGTCGTTTCATGTTACATTTCCCTTTCATTCGCCTAGGCCGGAGCTTTCAAATGTTTCTTCAAAGCGATGTACCGGTTCCGCCATTCTCTGAACAACAAAATACCCAGAAATGAGGAAGACAACGGCAAACAGGCCCAGTACAGAAAAATCCAAAAGAACCTGGCTGGTAAGGGGGCCGCCAATCGCCTCGCGAAAGCCGCTCACGGTGTAAGAGAACGGGAACAGCGGCTGAAGAATTTTGAAAATGGGCGGATCTACTTGGATGGGGTAGGTACCACCACTGCCGGGAATCTGAAAGATCATGTAAATAATTGCCAGTGCTTTACCCGCATTGCCCAGTGTGGAATACAGGGTATACGTAATTATGCAAAATACTAGGGAGGAGAACACGCCAACCATAACAAACAGCAAGGCGTTCACCACATAAATCTTGAGTAAAAGAATGTTGCCAAGTGAGATGACAAGCCCCTGTATAAGTGCCATAGAGCAGAAGGTCATCATTTTGCCGTAGTGCTTTTCGCGCAGCGTTAAATGCTCAAGCCCCTCCATATCGCGCGGGCGAGACCTTAAAATAGAGTTTAAAATAAGGCAGCCGACCCAAAGTGCCAGAGTGGTATAAATCGGCGCCATGCCGGAGCCGTAATTGGGAATGGCGTTAATATATTCTACATTTTGTTCAAACGGCTTTGCGACAAAATCGCCCATGAACTCGGGGTTGCTTTGCATAATGGAGATAATCTGTACAATGTCGTTGTTGTCGATAAGCTCCAGCTTACTGCCTAGAGATTCAATGCTTCCTTTAAACTCCTTAAGCTTGCTTTTTAATGTTCCGGTTACATCGGTAGAAAGCTCTGAGCCGGACTGCGCCGTTTTTAACATGGCACCTATTTCAGTGCCCAGTTTTTGCGTGGTTTGCGAAATTTTGGCGGCATTGTCTGCGGAAGAGACCAAACGTTGGCCGATTACATTTACGTCGCCACGAATGCTATCATTATAATCCTTTAAAAGGGTGGTAAATTGGCTTTCCATCTGGTACAAATCGTCGTTTATGGTATTTGCTTTCCCAGCAGTAATCTGAGCCGCTGCGTCGGCTTGTGTGTGAAGGGTATTTAGTTTTCCCCGCATGCTATCCACCTCTGCAGCAACGGAATCAAGCGAGCGAATCATTTTGGTGAGCTGTGTTTTTTTATCGGATTGATTTCCCTCCACCTTTTTCAAAAAATCATTTGTTTTATCAATTTTCGGGATGGCATCGTCAATCATACCAATAACGGTTGCTGCCGTTTGATTTGCGGAAGCGATTGCTTGTGCAGTGGAATTGCGGGAGGCCTGAATCTGCTTCAGTGTGGTAATCAAATTCTTACCCATGCCGGAATCCTGCAACGATTTTAGGGAGCTAATTAAGCCTTGCAGCTGGGGTGAGTTCAACGAACTGTTGAGTGCCTCGAGAGTAGCTATCATAGAGCTGAGGGACTGGTCAAGTGCCTGCGCTTGTTTTTCCAGTTCAGGAACAGTTTTGTCTAAATAATCGTAAAAGGCTTTTGAGCCTGCATCCAGGCTTTTTAGGCCCTTTTGCAGCTCCACCAATTGAGAGCGTGATTTTACCAGAGCGGCACGTAATGTGGCTAGGTTTTTCTGTGCGTTTTCCGCATCCTTGCCCCAGTCGATTTGGCGGTACTTTTTAAGGTAGGAAGAGGTAGCGTCAATTGAGGAAGTCATACCACCAAAGGCTGCGTCCAAATTAGAAAAGGCGGTATCCATTTTAGCGGTACTGCCTTCTTTTGCGGCATCATTCAGCTCGGTAAGCAGCGCGTGAATACGCTCACTGGAGGTTTGAACGTAAGATAGGTTCGTATCCATATAAGTCAGAGAATTGTCGAGCCGCTTCTGCGCATCCCGCGAAAGCTCTTGCCGGTTGATTGCGTTTTTATTTGCCGTTTCTAGGCTGCTCTCTACCATTGGCCAAGCGGTATTCATGCTGACTAAAAATTGATTTAAGTTAATGGAATTCGTATTCAAATTATCAAGTGAATAAGTGATGACATCCATATTTCGGTTTAGGTTTACAATGGCATCCTTCATCTTAATAATGTTTTGCAGGTTTTTATCCGCATCTTCTCCCACGGGGTTTAATGAAGAGAAAATCTCCTCATTTACCGTTGAAACAAAATTCGATTTAATTTCTTGTACTAAGGTGTTTTTTGCGCTCTCTGTAATTTTTTCAGCAACAGGGTTCACCTTTGTATCTATTTTAAAAATGATTTTGGGTTTGACAGGGTTTTCTGAAAACAGAGTGGTAAAGCTATCTGAAAAGTCTTCGGGCAGCTCAATGGAGGCATAGTAGGTTCCGTCTGCAAGGCCAAGGTCTGCTTGGCGTTTGCTTACGAATTTCCAATCGATTTTATTATTTTCTTTGAGTTTATCAACAACACCGCTACCAATGTCTACTTCTTTATCATGGAATTCAACAGGGCGGTCATTGTTGACGATGGCAACCGGTATATTACCGGTATTCTCGTATACGTCCCAACATGCTTTTATATTTACCCAAGCATAGAGTGCCGGGAGAATACAAATACCAACTGTAATAATGAGTGCAACAGGATTGCGAAGTATTCTGCGCCAATCTTTTATAAAGACCTTGCGCATGTTTTGAAATTTCATGTGTGCTCCTCTCTAGGGTGGGCCGATTGCCCGCAAACTGGTTTTCCGGTTTGTGCATGGTTAATAATAGTACACGATTCCTTTATTTTGTCAATGGACAGAAATATTTAGGAAAGTGAGAACAAAAGAATGAATCTATAATTTCTATTTTATATAGAAAAAATAAGAGACAAAAACAGTAAATAAAGGTATACTGAAATCTATAAATAAAGAATGATTTTCAATATTCGATTGAAAACTTTTCTATAAGGCTTACAAATGAAAGTTCAAATCATAGGAAAGAGGGGAAATACCGTGCTAAAAATAGGGTGCCATTTATCATCTGCAAAAGGATTTTATGCAATGGGGAAGGATGCGCTCTCCATTGGTGCAAATACATTTCAATTTTTTACGCGTAATCCACGTGGCAGCAAGGCAAAAGAAATTGACCCAAACGATGCTGCCGCACTTCGCGATCTAGCAAAGAAAGAGGGAATCAGCCACATTTTGGCTCACGCTCCCTATACGCTTAACGCTTGCTCTGCTGACCCAAAGGTAAGAGAATTTGCACACTTTGTAATGCAGGATGACTTACAGCGAATGGAGTATTTGCCAGGCAGCTATTATAATTTTCACCCCGGCAGCCACACCGGCCAAGGGGAAGAGGTTGGCATTGCACTAATTGCAGAGGTTCTTAATGCCATATTAACCCCAGACCAAACCACTACGGTATTGCTTGAAACGATGGCTGGAAAAGGCACTGAGGTAGGCTGTACATTTTCACAGTTACGCCAAATAATAGACCGAGTTTCTTTAGAGGATAAAATGGGCGTATGCCTCGACACCTGCCATGTGTATGATGCCGGCTACGATTTGGTAAACGACTTGGATGAAGTACTAACCCAGTTTGATAAAGAAATTGGTCTTTGCAGATTAAAGGCAATTCACCTCAACGACAGCATGAATCCCTTCCGCAGCCATAAAGATCGCCATCAAAAAATAGGTGAGGGTAGTTTGGGGCTTTCTGCAATGGAACGGATTATCAATCATCCCGTACTGCATAACTTGCCTTTTTATTTAGAAACTCCAAATGAACTTCTCGGCTACGCAAAGGAAATCGCCTTACTAAAAAGTATGTACCGTGAGTCGGAGCAATAGCAGAGTTATGGAGAATTAGTCCATTTATATAAAATTTAGAAGGGTCATGAAAATTGGCCTTTCTTTTTTTGTTGTATTACCGAAAGAATTGTATGTTAGAAAATTTGAGCTATGTAGCTGACGCAATGGAGCCAATTCGGAAATTACACTATTCATTTTATGTCATTTTCACGTAAATGAAAATTGATTAATATTCTTAACCATGTTATAATATAACAAATAAATAAGAATTTTTTGTAAATAAAACATTTAAAATTTATTTCTTTTTCAATAATGCGGTGCTAATGAGGGAATTCAGTGAATAAAGGTTATTTTTAAAATGGAGGTTATATTGTGACGCAGGATGAGATTAAAAAAATGGACCGCAGAATTCAGCAAGTAAAAGACCCTTTTGGAACGGGTTTTCCAAGCTTTTACCGCCTTTTAGACGACATGGCGCTTAAAAAGGGTGAATCTCGCGATGAAATATTGCGGCAGCTTATCGATTGGAAGTCAAAGTACCGTATTTAATTTTAGATACGTGGAAGTTTTTCCCTAGAATTCATTCATTTTCAGACGAAACATCCGATAAAATAATTACAAATACCATTTTGTTGAAATACAATTACATAGCTAGGCAATCGGATGCGAAAATAAGAGGCTGAATCATGAAACTAAATGTGAATCAAATGCTACTTTCTTTTTCCTTTACATTGGATTTTGTGGAAAAAGATTTACTCAAAGACGTTACCAATCATACCAGACATGTGGCGTATATTTGCGCTCGAATTGCAAGGTTATTAAATCTTCCGCAGTCAGACTTTTTCGATTTAATTTCTTATGCACTTCTGCACGACAATGGAATTACGCGCTCTTTGTTAGACAGAGGGCCGATCAATATGGCTGGGCTTGAAAAAAATGTTCGGCATTGCGAAATTGGGGAAGAAAACGTGTCTTTCTTCCCCTTTAACAACCCCATTCCCGGTGTTATTTTGTATCACCATGAAAATTATGATGGAAGCGGTTTTTTTGGTAAGAGCGGAGAAGACATTCCCTTTTACTCCCGTTTAATCTCTTTGGCCAACCGAATTGCAGTGGAGTACGCACAGGGAAACTCCACGCGCGACATTATGGCGATGCTGCAAAAAGATTCGCAGCTTTACGACCCCGAACTATTGCAGCTATTTTACCGCGTATCGCAGCATGGGGAATTCTGGCTGAATATGCAGCCCATGTTTATTAAGCTTGAGCTGGAGCGGCTGCTCCCTCATCAAATCAAAGAAATCGGCTTTCGCAATATTCGCCGTATCTCGCAGCTATACAGTAATATTATTGATGCAAAGTCACCCTTTACTGGAGGGCACTCGCGTGGTATTAGTAAAAAAGTGGGTATTTTGTGCCGCTACTATGGTTACGGGGAAGATGAGTATTGGAAAATGCGCATCGCAGCAGATCTGCACGACCTAGGAAAGATTATGGTTCCAAATGAAATTTTAGATAAACCCGGAAGTCTTACTCGGGAAGAAATTGATATAGTACAGTCGCATACCTATTACACCCGCAAGGCGCTTGAAATGGTGCAAGGCTTTGAAGATATTACCGAATGGGCAGCAAACCACCATGAAAAACTCAACGGCAAGGGGTACCCCTACGGTTTAACTGCGGAGCAGCTTGATTTTAACTCTCGTATGCTTGCTTGTGTAGATATATACCAAGCATTAACGGAAGACAGACCCTACCGCCCTGCGCTTTCTCATGTAGATGCAGTCAGCATTTTAGACACAATGGCAAAACAAAACCTGATTGATGCTTCCATTGTAAAGGACATCGAAGTGGTTCTAGGCGTTGCCTTTTACGAGGAAGATTTAAAGCTGATAAAGAAAAAGCAAATCTTATAAAATGAGAATAATTATCGTTATATACACTAAGAAAGTGACCGGGAAAGCGGGCATTTTTTCCATCGAGTAGTCTTGTTTTACAAAGGCAACATGGTATAATAAGAAATATAGAAAAAAGGATTGATTTTTACTGCAAAGCAATGGTTTTGCTTTTAACATAGTGTGTTACAAGTAAAACCAAACTGGCTATTAAATTAAAAAAACCAAAGGAGTGATATTTGTGTTAAATGAAAAAGTGGTAGAGCTGCTCAATACGCAAATTAATAAAGAGTTCTTCTCGGCTTATTTGTATTTGGATATTGCCAATTACTATAAGGATGAAGGGCTGGACGGTTTCTCCAATTGGTATCAGATTCAGGCGCAGGAGGAACGTGACCATGCAATGCTGTTTCTGCAATACTTGCAGAACAATAACGAGAAAATCGTTTTGGAGGCAATTGCAAAACCCGATACAAAGTTTAGTGATCTAATCAGCCCGGCAAAGGCCTCGCTTGCGCACGAGCAATATGTAACCAGCCTGATTCATAAAATTTATGAAGAGGCTTATACGGTAAAAGATTTTCGCACCATGCAGTTCCTTGATTGGTTCGTAAAGGAGCAGGGCGAAGAAGAGACCAATGCAGAAACCATAATTAAGAAAATAGAGCTGTTCGGTTCTGACTCCAAGGGCTTGTACCTGTTAGATCAAGAGTTGGCAGCCAGAGTGTATGCGGCACCCAGCTTGGTACTGTAAGAGTTACAGTCTGCGGGTAAAAGGCTAACGGTGTAACACCATTTGTTTTCGCATTGTTGTTACCGCCATAGTCCATGAACCGCAAAAGGGTTTGCCCAACAGGACAAACCCTTTTTTGTTACACCGGTAATAGTGGAAGCTATAAATGGCCATTGGTTTGCAAATAATCGGCATAGCGGCGCAATTGATCCGCTGTTTTAACGTGCTCGTTGTACCGGTGCAGTTCCATTTGATCCGGAACGGGTAGAGACATAAAAAATTGCCTGCTACTGCTGCTTCGGCGAATCAAATCTTTTAAATTTTCAGCTTTCACAAAGTATCACCCTGTTTTACTATGTGTTGTCTGGCTCTGCATTATGGCAGGGAAATTACACCATACGCAGAGCGAGACCTTTTTTCTCAAGGAAATAGAATAGGAGATGTTATGAACTCAGTTTCTTGGCTAACGTTTGGCCTTGCGTTCCCGTTTTTTATGACTACGTTGGGAGCGGCGCTCGTATTTTTCTTTCGTGGTACAATTCATGAAAATGTACAAAAGGCATTATTGGGCTTTGCTAGCGGTGTGATGATTGCCGCTTCGGTTTGGTCGCTGTTAATTCCAGCGATTGAACAGGCAGAGCAACAAGGGCAGGTAGGGTGGATTCCCGCTGCGGGCGGCTTCGTTTTAGGCGGCCTCTTTCTTTTGGCTTTGGATAATGTGCTGCCACATTTGCATTTAGGGGAAAGCCAGCCGGAGGGTGTTTCTTCCTCTTGGAAGAGAACAACGCTTTTGTTTTTAGCCGTTACCCTACATAATATTCCAGAGGGCATGGCCGTGGGGCTATCTTTTGCACTTGCTTTGCAAAGTGGAGAGCAGGGAGCACTTAGCGCCGCGGTTGTACTTGCAATTGGTATGGGAATTCAAAACTTCCCAGAGGGTGCGGCAATTTCTTTACCCTTGCGCAAAGAGGGTCTTAGCGTATCAAAGGCCTTTTTGGGTGGTATGTTATCAGGTGCGGTTGAGCCAGTGTTTGCAGTCATCACCATTCTTCTGGCAAGCCACGTGCTCTCTTTCATGCCTTGGCTGTTGGCGTTTGCGGCGGGTGCAATGCTGTATGTGGTTGTAGAAGAGCTAATCCCCGAAGCCAGCCGTGGCGAACATTCCAATGTAGGAACACTAGGCGTAATGGGCGGTTTTGTTTTAATGATGATACTAGATGTGGCATTGGGTTAAATTCTATTTCTACCAATACTGAGATACCGTGCATTCGACTTCACTTTAAATGAGGGAAAAATGGCTATTTTTCTAAAGAATTCTTGTATGTCCAATTGCTTATAATTCGCTTGACAAAATAAAAACATATGATATATTTATGGGTGTGGAAGGCGATATGAGCTTGCTTTTCTTTCACTAAGCTGCTATACCGGCGCATATTAAGATGCTGCCAATAAATATAAAGGAGCGGTTTTATGGCTTATCAAATCAAAGACGTAAAAGGCAGGGAGATTTTGGATTCCCGCGCAAACCCAACCGTTGAGGCGGAGATTTTACTGGAAAATGGCGTATCAGCTCGTGCGGCTGTTCCCAGCGGTGCTTCTACCGGCCAGTTTGAGGCGTTGGAGCTAAGAGATAAGGACGCAGCCCGCTTTGGCGGAAAGGGCGTTCAGAAGGCTGTTGCAAACATCAACACCATCATCCGTGACCGCCTGATTGGCATGGACGTTTCTGATGTTGCTGCCATTGATGCTGCTATGCTTGAGCTCGATGGAACCAAGGATAAATCGAACCTGGGTGCAAATGCGATTCTGGCAGTTTCTCTTGCTGCTGCACAGACCGCTGCAAAAGCACAGGGTGTTCCGCTGTACCGCTTCTTGGGCGGCGCTGCTGCTGACACTCTTCCTGTTCCTATGATGAACATTGTAAATGGTGGCGCTCATGCTGCAAACAATGTTGATATTCAGGAGTTTATGATTATGCCTGTTGGCGCTCCGAACTTCCGTGAGGGCCTGCGTATGTGCACAGAGGTGTTCCATTCTCTGGCAGCGATTCTGAAAAAAGAGGGTCTCTCCACTGCAGTAGGCGATGAGGGCGGCTATGCGCCGAACCTGAAGAGTGACGAAGAGGCAGTTCAGTACCTGCTGCGTGCTATTGAGGCAGCCGGCTACAAGCCCTACGATGATTTCATGCTGGCAATTGATGCGGCTTCCAGCGAATGGAAGAGCGACAAAGGCACTTACCTGCTGCCGAAGAGCCAGAAGCACTATACCACAGATGAACTGATTGCATTCTGGGAGGATTTGGTTTCCAAATATCCCATTCGCTCCATTGAAGATGGCCTTGACGAAGAAGATTGGGATGGCTGGAAGAAGCTGACCGATCGTTTGGGCGACAAGGTTCAGCTTGTTGGTGACGATTTGTTCGTAACAAACACAGAGCGCCTGCAAAAGGGTATTGAGCTCGGCTGCGGTAACTCCATTCTGATTAAGCTCAACCAGATTGGTTCCTTGACCGAAACACTCAATGCTATTAAAATGGCTCATAGCGCAGGCTATACTGCCGTTGTTTCTCACCGTTCCGGTGAAACAGAGGACACCACCATTGCGGATTTGGCAGTTGCGATGAACGCAGGCCAGATTAAGACTGGTGCTCCCAGCCGCAGTGAGCGCGTTGCAAAGTACAACCAGCTTCTTCGCATTGAAGAGGATTTGGGCAAATCTTCCCGCTACCCGGGTAAGGCTTGCTACGACTGCAAATAATAGAATATCTCTTCGCGAGTGAGCGGAGCGAAAAGGCAATGAAGATAAACTATCTTCATTGCCTTTTTTATAATCTGCACTTGTTATTTCTACTATTTGAATACTCTAAATATAAAAACAAAAGCAGAAGCTGTTAAGCGAACTTTTTGGTTTGGTCTAATTTGTAGTAATTATAGTACATTGTTCGTCCTTTCTGTTTCGTTACATCCTAACATTAAACCCACAAGCATGGTAATTGCTAATTATAATGCTTTGCTTAGTAACAAAAGAAATCAACCTAATTTTTACGCAGTTACTGAATAATTATTCAGTAACTGTTGCGCTTTTTTATTTGTTTTTTTAAAATGTATAGTGAAATGATATTATATATGAAAAAGAAAAGAAAACCTCTCTAAGCCGCGCTGTAACCGCATTCTTCGCTTATTTCATCTGTTTTTCGTCAATTAAAGTAAGTATAGCGTAATTCGTAAAGGGATTGCGTTATTTTTGCTATGGCACACAATATAGCACTACATAGGTAGGCAGACATACCAAGCTTACTGTAAGAGAAAAAACAAGCACTAATCTGCATTTATTCAATGGAATTCCTGCATAATAATCAAAAAAATCTGCGGGTATCTAGCAATTTGTGCAGAAAAATCGTTAGATTTGTGCATTCTGGTACAATATGTAAAAGACTTAGAATTGCCTAAATTTAGTCCTCTATCCGTGAGAAAGTCGGGAAATGAATCGGCGAAACGGGGAAATTTGTGCATTACCATAAAATAAGAGAAGTAATCGGAAAATGATTGACAAGCAACGTATAAATAGTTACAATATATACGATATTATTCATAAATTCTATGACAGCGAGGAGGTTCTGACAAAGAGCGGCCTTGCTGTTTTTATTTTTAAGGAGGTAGAGGTGTTTGAGCAGGTATACAAAGGCGGATATTCTGGAGCAGATTCAGAAAAATAACGTCCGCTTTATTCGACTGCAGTTTACCGATATGTTCGGCGCGATTAAAAACGTGGTCATCACCAGCGGGAAAATCGAAAAAGCTCTGGACAATGAGTGTATGTTCGATGGTTCCTCTATCGAGGGGTTTGTCCGCATTGAGGAATCCGACATGTATCTGCACCCGGATTTAGACACGTTCCTGATTCTGCCTTGGAGCAGGCAACTTGGCGGCAAAACCGCCCGCTTAATTTGCGATGTTTATAAGCCGGATGGAACTCCTTTTGAGGGTGACCCTCGTTACATTTTGAAAAGGGCTCTCAAAAATGCTGCCGAAATGGGCTTTACCCTCAATGTAGGGCTTGAGTGCGAATTCTTCCTCTTCAATACGGATGAGTTTGGGCACCCCACTACCGTTACGCACGACACTGCCGGGTATTTTGACCTTGGCCCTGCCGATTTAGGGGAGAGCGCCCGCCGGGACATTTGTCTTACCATGGAAGAAATGGGCTACGAGGTGGAAGCTTCTCACCATGAGCTTGCCATGGCACAGCATGAAATAGACTTTAAATATCAGGAGGCGCTGTGCTCCGCCGACCAGATGATGACCTTTAAAATGGTGGTGAAAAACGTAGCGAATGCGCATGGCCTTTGCGCGTCGTTTATGCCAAAGCCTCTTTCAGGTCAGGCTGGTTCGGGCTTGCACACAAACATTTCTCTCTTTAAAAACGGAGAAAATGTGTTCTATGACCCCGAAAGTGAAACCGGGCTGAGCCGATTGGCACACCACTTTATTGCGGGTGTGATTCGCCATATTAAAGGAATCTGCCCGTTTACCAACCCGATTGTGAACTCCTATAAGCGCCTTGTGACCGGTTATGAGGCACCCCGCTACATTGCGTGGACGACCGGTAACCGCAGTGCGTTGGTTCGCGTACCGAGTGCAAGGGGCATTGGCACACGCGTTGAGCTTCGCAACCCCGACCTTGCAGCGAACCCCTATTTGCAGCTAGCGGTTTTGCTTGCCGCTGGTCTCGAGGGCATTCGCGAGGAGCTACAACCGCCCGCTCCGGTTGGCTCCAATATATACGATATGACCCCCGACGAACGGCAGGAGAAAGAAATTGACTGCCTCCCCGCGAATCTGATTGAAGCGGTTCAGGAATTAAAGCGAGACCCATTTCTTTGTGAGGTTTTGGGTGAGCATGTGTACCAAAAGTACATTGAAGCAAAAGAACAGGAATGGAACCGTTTCAACAGCACGGTAACCCAATGGGAGCTAGAGGAATATCTCGAGAAATTCTGAGAGCCGGTAAGGCACCAATTTTTCCAACGGGGGTGTGACCGTGAATGGGCAGTGTAATTGTTGCAAATCCAAATAAAGACTCTGCCCGGCGGATTGGTGCAGTGTTAAAATCAGGAGGAGTGCTGGTGTACGGCACTTGCACCACGGGTGCTCAGCTTCTGGAGATGACCAGTTACCATTACCGTGGCGGAGTGGTTGTGAGTACGCTCGATTTGCAAGATGTTATGGCGGCATGGGAGCTTCCGCAAATGGCGCCCAACTACGATTTTCTATTTGTGGTAAAGCCGCATCAGTCTGAAATTGCCGCAGAACTGGAATCGGCTTGCCTAATGACACCGCTGAACAAACCAGATTTAACCGCTTCTGTCAATATGCTTCTAAATCTCCCAGAACCGGGAATACCGGTTCGCAGGAATTTTGAAGAGGACCCCAAAGAGCTTCTTCAGCGAGCAAAGTTGCTCTTAATGGAGCGCAATTACTTTACAGAAGCACAGGCACATCGATTTCTTCAAAAAAAGAGTATGGATACCGGCAAACGGCTTGTGGAAATTGCGGCCATTGTACTGGAATTGTTCTAGAGCAGACCCGTTTGTGTATCCTAGCTGTTTTCAAAATAAAGAAAGCGCCCTGCCCCGACAAGCTACCTTGGGGGATGGGCGCGTAAGGCAAAGCCAAAGTGGTATCGCATAGAGGAGGAGTAAAGTTTGAAGTTTACAAAGATGCACGGCATCGGCAATGATTATTTGTATTTTAATTGCTTTGAAGAGCCCGTAGCAGACCCTGCCGCACTTTCCATTCGCCTGAGTGACAGGCATTTTGGAGTTGGCTCTGATGGAATTATTCTCATCGGCCCCAGTGATAAGGCAGACTGCACCATGGATATTTACAACGCGGATGGCTCCCGCGCCATGATGTGCGGCAATGGAATTCGTTGTGTGGGCAAATACGCTTACGAGCGCGGCATTGCGAAAAAAACAACCCTCACGGTAGATACCCAAAGTGGAGTGAAAACACTGTTTTTAACCGTGGATGAAAACGACCACGTTACCAGCGTAACGGTTAATATGGGCAAGCCCGAATTGATTGCAGCGAAAATTCCAACCTTGTTTGAGACGGAACAGGCTATTGACCATCCGCTCGATGTTGCAGGCAAAGAATACCGTGTGACCTGCGTTTCGATGGGCAACCCGCACTGCGTTACCTTTGTGGATGATGTGGATGCCATTGCGCTTGAGGCAATTGGCCCATCCTTTGAATTTCACCATATGTTCCCCCAGCGTGTAAACACCGAGTTTGTGCAAATGATAGCAGAAAACGAAGTGAAAATGCGTGTTTGGGAGCGTGGCTCCGGCGAAACATGGGCTTGCGGTACCGGTGCATGTGCAGTTGCGGTAGCTTGTGCATTGGGTGGAAAAACCGGGCGTCAGGTATTGGTGCACCTAAAGGGTGGCGACCTGAACATCCGCTGGGATGAAGAAACGGACGAGGTCTTTATGCAGGGCCCCGCAGAATTTGTGTTTGACGGGCAAATCGATTAAGAACTGCCCGAATGGATATAGGAAACGATATTAAAGGAGATTGTAGTATGCTAAAGGTCAATACCAACTTCGTGAAGCTACCACCGAGTTACCTCTTTGTAGATATTGCAAAGAGAGTCAATGAATTTGTAAAGAATAACCCCGACCGTCCCATCATTCGTTTGGGCATTGGCGACGTTACACTTCCGCTGCCACAGGCAGTGGTAGATGCAATGAAGAACGCCGCCGACGAAATGGGCAAAATGGAAAGCTTCCGCGGTTATGGCCCGGAGTGCGGCTACGAGTTCCTTCGCAAGGTTATCGCAGAGAATGATTTCATCAAGCGCGGTGTTAATATAGACATCGACGAGATTTTCGTCAGTGATGGTGCCAAGTGCGACACCGGCAACATTGGCGATATTTTTGGGCAGGACAACGTAGTCGCTGTTTGTGACCCTGTATACCCTGTATATGTGGATACAAACGTAATGGCTGGCCGTGCCGGTGAATATGTAGAGGGTAAGGGCTGGAGCCGTATTGTGTACATGCCCTGTGTAAAAGAAAAGAACTTTCTGCCGGAGCTGCCCAAAGAGCCGGTTGATTTGATTTACCTGTGCTTCCCGAATAACCCCTCCGGTGTGGGCATCAGCAAGGAAGAACTCAAAAAGTGGGTGGATTACGCCAACGAGAACAAGTCGCTCATCCTCTTTGACGCCGCCTATGAGGCGTTTATCACTACTCCGAATGTACCTCACAGCATCTACGAGATTGAAGGTGCAAGAACCTGTGCCATCGAATTCCGCAGCTTCTCTAAAACCGCTGGCTTTACCGGCACCCGTTGTGCATTTACCGTAGTGCCCAAGGAGCTTGAGTTTGACGGAGCATCCCTCAATCGCTTGTGGAGCCGCCGTCAGTCTACCAAAATGAACGGTGTACCCTATGTGATTCAGCGTGCGGCAGAGGCTGTGTATTCCGAAGAGGGTGCCAAGCAGATTCGTGAGAATATTGCGTATTACCAGAATAACGCAACGATTATTCGCGATGGCCTTGCCTCCGCTGGTTTTGAAGTGTACGGTGGGGTAGATTCCCCTTATATTTGGCTCAAAACTCCCGGTGGGCTTACCTCTTGGGAATTCTTTGATTTACTGCTGGAAAAAACCGGCGTAGTTGGCACTCCGGGTTCCGGCTTTGGCCTGAATGGCGAGGGGTACTTCCGCCTTACCTCCTTTAATACAAAAGAAAACACGGAAAAGGCTGTGGCAAGAATCATTGAGTCCTTCAAAGCCTAACCGTTACAAACCATGATACAGCGGCCCTGCCGCCGAGAATGCTCCAGCTCTGGCTGCATGTAGGCCGAAGAGGAGCTCGGCAGCAGGGCCTACCGGCGGGGATACCGCCAAATAGATACCGGGACCTTTCCCCGTGCTGTGGCAAGTCGCGCACTGCCACAGTGACCGTAAAATAGCGGCGCGAAGAAATGGTGGTTTTAGCGTGAAAGCAATTTTGATGTTGGAAAACGGAATGACCTTTGAGGGTCAGGGCTTTGGTGAGCCGCGCGATGTCTTGTGTGAGATTGTATTCAACAGCGCGATGTGCGGGTATACCGAACTTCTCACAGACCCTAGCTATGCAGGCCAGGGCGTGGTAATGACTTACCCCATGATTGGTAACTATGGAATCTGTTATGAGGATGCGGAGGCCGAGCGCCCTTGGGTAGAGGCGTTTATCGTTCACTCTGTATCGGGAATCGCAAGCAATTTCCGCTGCGATATTGACCTTGACGGATACCTGAAAAATAACCGGATACCCGGAATCAGCGGTATCGACACCCGCGCGCTTACCCGCTGCCTGCGGGAGAGCGGCACCATGCGCGGAATGATCTGCTTTGGCGATTCCATTGACAAAGAGGAAATGAAGCGCAGTATTGCGGCTCATTGTGTGCCGAACGGCGTTTCGCTGGTAAGCACCAAAGAGCAATGCGATTACGGCAATGGTTCTGTAAAAGTGGCACTGCTCGATTATGGCACTAAGCAGAATATCATTCGTTCTCTTACCCGCCGCGGCTGCACGGTTCGCCGCTTCCCGAACACGGCTTCGTTTGAGGAAATTAAGGCGTGGAACCCGGATGGCATCATGCTCTCCAACGGCCCGGGCGACCCCCAGGCATGCGTAAAAGAGGTAGCGGAATTAAAGCGTGTTTACGACAGCGGGATTCCCACCTTTGCGATTTGCATGGGTCACCAGCTTATGGCGCTCGCGCAGGGAGCAAATACGTACAAGCTCAAGTATGGTCACCGTGGAATTAACCACCCGGTAAAAGAGCTGAAAACCAACCGCGTGTACATCACCTCGCAGAACCACGGCTATGTGGTAGATGCAGGCAGCATTAACCCCTCTATTGCAGAGGTAAGCTATGTGAGCATGAACGACCAGAGCGTGGAGGGCCTTGATTATAAGAATGGCCGCGTGTTCTCGGTGCAGTTCCACCCAGAGGCATGCTCCGGTCCGCTCGATACAGGCTTTTTGTTTGACCGCTTTATGGATTTGATGGGAGGGGGCCGCATATGAGTAAAAATGAAAGCATCCGGAAGGTATTGATTATTGGCTCTGGCCCAATTGTTATTGGACAGGCCGCAGAGTTCGACTATGCAGGCACACAGGCTTGCCGTGCACTGCGCGAAGAAGGGGTAGAGGTAATCCTTGTTAACTCCAACCCGGCTACGATTATGACTGACGGCGAAATTGCCGATAAGGTTTACATTGAACCACTTACCATTGATACCCTCAAAAAGGTTATCTTAAAAGAACAGCCTGACAGTGTTCTGCCGACCCTTGGCGGACAGAATGCGCTGAACCTTGCGGTAGAGCTGGAAGAAACGGGCTTTTTAACCGAGCATAACGTTCGCATGATTGGTACAAATGCTGACACCATTCGTATGGCAGAGGATCGCGAGCTGTTCAAAGAGGCTATGGCACGCATTCAGCAGCCCTGCGCCGAAAGTGAAATTGCAGAAACGGTTGAAGACAGTATTCTCATTGCGAAGCGCATTGGTTACCCGGTTGTTGTGCGCCCGGCGTACACACTGGGCGGCAGTGGCGGCGGTATTGCCTACACAGAGGAGCAGCTTCACGCCATTGCTTCTATGGGTCTGCACCGCAGCCGTGTGAATCAGGTTCTCATTGAGCGCTGTATTTCTGGCTGGAAAGAAATTGAGTATGAGGTAATCCGTGACGGCAACGGCAACTGCATCACCGTTTGTAATATGGAAAACTTTGACCCGGTTGGCGTTCACACTGGCGACTCCATTGTCGTTGCGCCCTGCCAGACTTTGGCGGATAAAGAAATTCAGATGCTGCGCAGCGCCTCCATTGCGATTATCAATGAGCTAAAGGTCGAGGGCGGCTGCAACGTGCAGTTTGCGCTGAATGCGGAAAGCTTTGAATACTGCGTTATTGAAGTGAATCCCCGTGTAAGCCGTTCGTCTGCACTGGCTTCCAAAGCAACGGGTTATCCCATTGCAAAAGTCGCTTCGAAAATTGCACTGGGCTATACGCTCGACGAAATTCAGAACGCGATTACAAAGAAAACATACGCTTGCTTTGAACCGACGCTCGACTACTGCGTTGTGAAAATCCCCAAGTGGCCGTTTGATAAATTTGTTCATGCGCGCCGCAGCCTTGGCACCCAGATGAAAGCAACCGGTGAGGTTATGGGAATTGCCCCCACCTTTGAGGCGGCTCTCATGAAGGCAATCCGCTGCCTAGAGCAGAACATGTATGATTTAACCGATGCCGAGCTCGACGGTCTTTCGGATCTGGATGTTTCGGAACGCATTCACGCGGTGGATGATCGTCGCCTGTTTGCAGTAGCCGAAGCCCTGCGCCGTGGTTTTGCAATGGAGAAAATCCACAGCGTAACCAAAATTGACCGTTGGTTCCTGCAAAAGCTTCAGTCCATTATTGCGGTGGAGAAGCGCCTTGTAAACGAGCCGATGAGCAAAGAATTGCTCCTGAAAGCGAAGTCGTTCGGTTTTCTGGATGAAACAGTCGCGAAGTTCTCCGGCATCAGTATGGAAGAGATTCGCGAGCTGAAAACAAAGTGGGGTATTCGACCCGTTTATAAGATGGTTGATACCTGTGCCGCAGAGTTTGAGGCGGAAACACCCTACTATTACTCCAGCTACGGCGATGAAAATGAAGCACACCCCCAAAGCAAGCGTAAGAAAATTATGGTTATCGGTTCTGGCCCCATCCGAATTGGTCAGGGCATTGAATTTGACTTCTGCTCGGTTCACAGCGTTTGGGCGCTCAAAAAGCTTGGCTTTGAAACCATTATTGTGAACAATAATCCCGAGACAGTGAGCACAGATTTCGATATAGCCGATAAACTGTACTTTGAACCCTTGACTCCGGAGGACGTTTGGCATATTGTAGAACTGGAAAAGCCCGACGGAGCCGTGGTTCAGTTCGGTGGCCAAACTGCCATTAAGCTGGCAGGTGCCATTGAAAAAATGGGCGTTCCTCTGCTTGGTACCAGTTTTGACAGTATCGATGAAGCAGAAGACCGTGAGCGGTTTGATGCCATCCTAGCCAAATGCGGTATTCCGCACGCCGCAGGACGCATGGTATTTACCTGTGACGAAGCGTTAAAAGCGGCTCACGAGCTTGGCTACCCCGTATTGGTTCGCCCCTCTTATGTGCTGGGCGGGCAGGGTATGGATATTGCTTATAACGATAACGACATCCGCGAGCAGATTGCGATTATTAATACCATTACGCAAGAGCATCCCATTTTGGTGGACAAGTACCTCATGGGTGTGGAAGTGGAAGTGGATGCAGTTTGCGACGGTGTAGATTCTCTCATTCCAGGCATTATGCAGCATGTTGAGCGTGCGGGCGTTCACTCGGGAGACAGCATTTCCGTTTACCCGGCACAGAGCCTTTCGAAGAAGGTGGAAGACACCATTGTGGATTACACCAGAAAGCTGGCACTTGCACTGCGGGTAAAGGGCCTTCTCAATATCCAGTTTATTGTAAAAGATGAGCAGGTCTATATCATAGAGGCAAACCCCCGTTCCTCCAGAACGGTACCGTATATCAGCAAAATTACCGATATCCCGATTGTTCACCTTGCGGTTCGCAGCTTCTTCGGCGAAACCCTTCCGCAGATGGGTTACCAGTATGGCTTACAGCCAAACAAATCGCTCATTGCCATCAAAATGCCGGTGTTCTCGTTTGAAAAGCTCTATGGAGCTGATGTAAACCTTGGGCCGGAGATGAAATCGACCGGCGAAGTTCTCGGTATTGCAAGAAGCTTTGAAGAAGCTATGATTAAAGCGTTCCAGGGAGCGGGTATGCACCTTCTCACCAACGGCAATGTAATTATTACCGTGAAAGATCAGGACAAGGAAGAGGTTCTTCCTCTTGCAAAGGGACTGCGTGACCTTGGCTGGAGCATTTATTCCACGGAGGGAACCTCTAAGTATTTGGAAGAGAACGGCGTTCCGAACACCCGCCTCAATAAGGTAGGCGGTGAATCTCCCGATATTCTCGATGTCATCCTTTCCGGCACCATCGATTTGGTTATCAATACGCCCTCCAAGGGCGCCGAGCACCGCCGCGACGGCTTCTTCATTCGCCGTAACACGGTTGAGGCTGGTATTCCGTGCCTTACCTCGCTCGATACAGCCAATGCCTTCCTGCGCTGCGTGCAGCATGTGGAGAGCACCAATCTTTCTGTGGTTGATATTACCAAAGTGTCATCCTTCCTGGTTTTCTTATAAAAGAAAGCCTTAGTCGTTTTAAGTCTCTCTCAGCCGCCGGCAGCAATTTGCTGCCGAGCCCGGCGTGAGATTCTAATAAAATCCCCGCGGCGCCTGCCAGCGGATCTGTCTTAAACGAATGTGTGTAAGTTTAATAAAAGCTTACAGATGGAAACAAGAACAGGGGGAAAAGAATCATGCAAAAAGGAAAATTACTCTACGAGGGAAAAGCAAAAAAGGTGTACACCACGGAGGATCCCAATTTATACATTGTGGATTATAAAGACGATGCTACCGCATTCAACGGCCTGAAAAAGGGAACCATAGTGGGCAAGGGTGTTGTAAACAACCGTATGTCGAACTTTATGTTCCAAATGCTGGAGAAGAATGGCATCCCCACTCATTTTGTAGAAGAGCTCAGCGACCGTGAAACGGTTGTAAAAAAAGTAGAGATTGTTCCGCTTGAGGTAATTGCCCGCAATAAAGCCGCCGGCAGTCTTGCCAAGCGCCTTGGTTTGGAAGAGGGAACTCCCATGCGCACTCCAGTGCTGGAGTTCTGCTATAAAAACGATGACCTTGGCGATCCCATGGTGAATGAATACCACA
Organism: Clostridium sp.; assembly: GCF_032576335.1. Classification (GTDB taxonomy): domain Bacteria; phylum Bacillota; class Clostridia; order Oscillospirales; family Acutalibacteraceae; genus Faecalispora. The sequence goes on along the minus strand of NZ_JAWFXC010000001.1, from coordinate 131,384 downwards.
TTCTCGCCGCAGACTTTGCAACAAAGGAAGAGGTAGACACCATCAGCCAAATGGCGCTGCGCATCAATGAGCTGATGTGCGAGTTCTTCCGTTCCGTGAATATTGAACTCATCGACTTTAAGCTTGAGTTCGGCCGCTGCGACGGCAAAATTATTCTTGCGGATGAAATTTCCCCCGATACATGCCGCTTCTGGGATATCAATACTCATGAAAAGCTCGACAAAGACCGCTTCCGCCGCGATTTGGGCGGTGTGGAAGAGGCTTATGCCGAAGTGATGAAGCGTATTGGCCTGTAATGCAAATACAACTGCTTTTATCAGCGGTTTACAGTAAAAAGGACGGTTTCTCTCTCTGCCCAAAGCAGGGAGGGAAACCAACCGTCTTTTTAAGGTGGGTTCTAAAAATACCCCTGCAAAGACTAATGAGGAGTGAATTCGTTGACGAATTTTGAAGATACCTCCTGGAAGCCGCACGAGGAATGCGGCGTATTCGGGATTTACAGCAAAGACGGAAAAGAGATTCCGCCTGCTTATGCCTGCTATAACGGCCTTTTGGCTTTGCAGCACCGCGGGCAAGAGAGCTGCGGCATCGCAGTGAACAACTGCGGTGTGATTTCTTACTCCAAAGACATGGGGCTGGTGTCCGAAGTGTTCAGCGATTCTGTTCTGAATCGTCTGGGCGGGCAAATTGCGCTCTCCCATGTGCGTTACTCCACTTCAGGAGACAGTGTGCGTGAAAATGCTCAGCCGCTTGTCATGCGCTATATTAAGGGTACACTGGCCATTGCCCATAACGGCAATTTGACCAATGCTCATGAGCTGCGCCGTGAACTGGAGAAGAACGGCTGCATTTTTCAAACCACCATCGATTCTGAGGTCATCGCATACATGATTGCCCGGGAGCGTGTGGGTGCGGTCTCCATTGAGGAGGCCGTGTTCCGTGCCATGCAGAAGGTGGAAGGCTCGTTCTCTCTGCTTGTCATGAGCCCACAAAAGCTGATTGCCGTGCGTGACCCCAATGGCTTCCGCCCGCTTTGTATGGGCAAAATCGGCGAAGATATTGTATTTGCTTCGGAAAGCTGTGCGCTTGACGCCGTGGGTGCGGAATTTGTGCGCGATGTAGAACCGGGCGAGCTGATTGCCGCAGGCCCCAGTGGGCTAAAATACCATTACAATAAAAAACCGGCAAACCGTTCTTTGTGTGTATTTGAGTACATTTACTTTGCCCGTACCGACAGCAAGATTGATGGCCTCGGTGTTTACGAGTCTCGCAAAGAGGCTGGCCGTTTGTTGGCTCGCCAAAGCCCGGTAGAAGCTGATGTGGTGATTGGTGTGCCGGAATCCGGCATTGATGCTGCCATTGGGTACAGCGAGGAATCCGGAATCCCTTACCAAAAGGGAATTGTGAAGAACTCGTATATTGGCCGTACCTTTATTAAGCCCACGCAATTGGAGCGCGAGCGAAGTGTAAGAATTAAGCTCAACGCTCTAGAAAGTGAGGTTCGCGGCAAACGGGTGGTGTTACTGGATGATTCCATTGTGCGCGGTACCACGAGCGGGCGAATTGTCTCCATGCTCAAAGATGCCGGTGCAAAAGAGGTTCACCTTCGCATTAGCTCTCCGCCCTTTTTGTGGCCTTGCTATTATGGAACCGATATTCCGACCAGAGATGATTTGATTGCCGTTAAGCATACCGTTGAGGAAATCGCTCAGATGAACTATGCGGACTCCCTCGCGTTTTTGTCGCTCGAAAACCTGCCCCACATGTTAAAAGGCAAGTGTTCGGGCTATTGCGATGCCTGCTTCTCCGGCAAATATCCAACTGAAATTCCGCAAGAGATAATTGACCACAGACCGCAAAGCTACTGCACCCCGATTCAGCGCTTATAATAACATCTCTTTCAAGACAAGGCACCGAAGTAAAGCGGTGTTAAATCAATGTTTTGTACAAAGGGATTGCTTTTAGATACGATTGGAAAAACGCTTGGAGGTTTCAGCATTGAGAAATACGTACGAATCCCCTCTTTCGGCACGGTATGCCAGCGCCGAGATGAAGTTTTTATTTTCGCCGGATAAGAAGTTCCAAACCTGGCGCCGCCTTTGGATTGCACTGGCGGAATCCGAAATGGAGCTAGGTCTCCCTGTTACACAGGAGCAAATTGACGAGCTGCGCCGCTTTGCAGATGACATTAACTACGATGTTGCCGCAGCACGGGAGAAAATTGTGCGCCACGATGTTATGGCTCATGTTTTTGCCTATGGTGAGCAGTGCCCGAAAGCCCGCCCGATTATCCACTTGGGGGCTACCTCCTGCTATGTGGGAGATAATACCGATGTGATTGTAATGACGGAGGCGCTGCGCCTACTGAGAGACAAGCTTGTTGGGGTCATTCGTATTCTGTCGCATTTCGCAATGGAATATAAAGACCTGCCCACCTTGGCATTTACACATTATCAGCCCGCCCAGCCTACCACCGTGGGCAAGCGTGCCACACTTTGGATTCAGGATTTGTTAATGGATTTGGAAGATGTGGAATACCAGCTGAGCAAAGCAAAGCTTCTTGGCTCCAAGGGCACAACCGGTACACAAGCCAGCTTTTTAGAGCTGTTTGACGGTGATTATGAAAAGGTAAAGGCACTGGATCGCAAAATTGCGGAAAAGATGGGCTATGCCTCTTGCTTCCCGGTTTCTGGTCAAACGTATTCGAGAAAGCTGGATAGTCAGATTCTCTCGATCTTGAGCGGAATCGCCCAGAGCGCCACGAAGTTCTCAAACGACATTCGCCTGCTGCAGCACATGAAAGAAATTGAGGAGCCTTTCGAGAAGGGGCAAATCGGTTCTTCTGCAATGGCATATAAGAGAAACCCGATGCGCAGTGAGCGCATTGCCTCTTTGGCGCGCTATGTAATTGTAGACAGCCTGAACCCTGCCATTACCACGGCTACCCAGTGGTTTGAGCGTACACTCGACGATTCCGCAAACAAACGTCTCAGCGTGCCGGAGGCATTCTTGGCAGTGGATGGAATACTCGATTTGTACAGCAATGTGGCAGATGGCCTTGTGGTTTACCCCAAGGTAATCGAGCAGCATTTGCTGCGCGAGTTGCCCTTTATGGCAACCGAGAACATTATGATGGACGCCGTAAAGCGCGGTGCAGACCGCCAGCAGCTGCATGAGCAGATTCGTGTGCATTCCATGGAGGCAGCAAAGGTTATAAAGGAGCAGGGTGGCGAAAACGATTTGTTAGACCGTATTGCCGCAGACCCCGCCTTTGGCGTAACACGTGAGGAATTGTCCGGCCTTGTAGACCCGTCACAATACACTGGCTGCGCCGGTGTACAGACGGAAGAGTTTATTGGTGGAGTCGTAAATTCGCTGTTAAAGGAATATGATTCCATTAAACTCAAAAAAGCAGAAATCAATTTGTAAACAAAACGTAAAATTCGCAGGCATTTGAAAGAAAATCATAGGCTTTTTAGGTGTTTTGTGGTATGATAGAAGCAAAGCGTTTTGAGCGCGATTGGAACAAATGCCAAAATGAGTGCGTATGTGCCTTTGGGTAATTTGAGTCCAATTGGTTTGCTGCCGAATGAAAAGCCGCTGGCAGCGGAAAAATTTGCTGGTGCGGCACCGGCGGAGAGTGAGCAGTTCTAATGGTAAAAGCAATAGTAGGCGCTAACTGGGGCGATGAAGGAAAAGGGAAAATTACCGATGTTATGGCGGCACAGTCCGACATCGTAATTCGGTACCAAGGCGGTAGTAATGCGGGCCATACCATTATCAACGAATATGGAAAGTTCGCGCTGCACCAACTCCCCTCAGGCGTATTTTACGACCACACGATTAACATTATCGGCAACGGTGTTGCTCTCAGTGTGGAAAACCTCGTTAAGGAGCTGGATTCCCTGCGTCAGCGCGGTGTTCCAGAACCCAAACTGATGGTTTCAGACCGTGTGCAAATCGTAATGCCTTACCATATTGAAATGGACGCGTTGGAGGAAGCACGTCTGTCTTCCAAGTCCTTTGGTTCTACGAAATCCGGCATAGCGCCGTTTTATTCCGATAAATACGCGAAGATTGGCTTTCAGGTCAGTGAGTTGTATGACGATGAAGCACAGCTGAAAGACAAGATTCAAAGAGTTTTAGATGTAAAGAATGCACTGTATGTGCACTTGTACCACAAAGAGCCCCTTACGGTGGAATCCGTTTACGAAAAGCTGATGGAATACCGCCAGATGATTGAGCCGTATGTGGCAGACACCTTTACACTCCTGCATCAGGCAGTGAAAGATGGCAAGACCATTTTGCTCGAAGGCCAGCTTGGCGCTCTAAAAGACCCCGATTTTGGTATTTACCCCATGGTTACCTCTTCCTCTACCTTGGCTGGCTACGGTGCAGTTGGCGCCGGTGTTCCTCCCTATGAGATTAAAGAGATTATCTCTGTGGTAAAAGCATATTCCAGCGCCGTAGGTGCAGGTGAGTTTGTAAGTGAAATCTTTGGTGATGAAGCCGATGAGCTGCGCCGCCGCGGTGGTGATGGCGGCGAGTTTGGCGCCACAACAGGTCGCCCCCGCAGAATGGGCTGGCTCGATTTGGTGGCATCCCGCTATGGCTGTGCGGCACAGGGCGCTACCAGTGTTGCACTGACCGTTATTGATGTACTCGGCTATCTCAAAGAGATTCCCGTTTGTGTGGCATATGAGCTCGACGGCAAGCGCATTGACCATTTCCCGCCCGCCTCTCAGCTTCGCCGCTGCAAGCCGGTGCTCGAGATGATGCCCGGTTGGGAATGCGATCTTCGCGGAATTACTCGTTATGAGGATCTCCCTGAAAATGCTCGCCGCTACATTGAGTTTGCGGAAGAGCAGATTGGTGTTCCGGTGAAAATTGTATCGAACGGCCCTGCTCGTAGCGATATCATCTACCGGTAATTTATTTCGTGATTTTTTGCTTGGGAATGTAATAAAAGCGTCAACTTGAAAAAATGGTTGGCGCTTCTTCCTATTTTTAATTGCTTTCTTATTTGTGCCTAAAATTGGGCATTTTAACGCGTTCTCCACCCGGTTACAATAGGGAAGAGAACAAAACGTACTTACATTGTAATCCTATCACAGGGAAAGAAAGGTGGCATTTATCATGTGTGGAATCGTTGGATACATCGGCGGTGATCAGGCGGCGCCCATTTTGTTAAACGGTCTGGAAAAGCTGGAATACCGCGGGTATGATTCCGCAGGAATGGCAGTATATACGGGAGACGCTCTGCGTGTTGTAAAGAGCAAGGGACGCTTGCAGGTACTTAGCGATTTGGTGGATGGCGGCAAAGCCTTGCACGGCTCTGTTGGCATTGGCCATACACGCTGGGCGACCCACGGCAAACCCTCCGACGTGAACTCTCACCCACAGGTGAGCAATTCCGGTAAATTTGCGGTTGTGCATAACGGCATCATCGAAAATTACCAGGAAATTAAAGAAAAGCTCATCAAAAAGGGAATCAGCTTTGTATCGGAAACCGATACCGAAGTAGTGGCACAGCTTCTGGAATACTACTACGACGGTGATATACTCGACGCGTTTATTCGCGTAATTTCTCGTTTGCAGGGTTCCTATGCACTGGGTATTTTGTGTGTGGATGACCCCGAGAAGCTGTACGCGGTTCGCAAAGATAGCCCGCTTGTAGTTGGTCTTGGCGAGCACGAGAACTATGTTGCTTCTGACATTCCTTCCATTTTAAATCGCACCCGCGATTTTTACCGCTTGAAGGACAATGAAATTGTGGAGCTTACTCGTGAGAGTGTACGCATTTGCAACATGGAAAAAGAGCCGATTGAAAAAGAGCTGGTTCATGTGGATTGGGATCTTTCCGTTGCGGAAAAGGGCGGCTATGAGCACTTCATGTTTAAAGAAATTATGGAGCAGCCCAAGGCTCTGCGCGACACAATTTCTCCCCGCTTAAAAGACGGCCGTATTGTACTTGATAATGTGACCCTTACTGCGGAACAGCTCAAGAGCTTTAACCGCATCAGCATTGTGGCGTGCGGCTCAGCATACCATGTGGGCGTTGTTGCAAAATATGTGATTGAAAAGCTGACTCGCATTCCTGTTGAAGTGGATGTTGCTTCGGAGTTCCGTTATCGCCACCCGATTCTAGACAGCAATTCTTTGGTGATTGTCATCAGCCAGTCCGGTGAAACGGCAGATACGCTGGCTGCTCTGCGTGAGGCAAAACGCCTTGGCGCACGCGTGATTTCCATCGTAAACGTGGTAGGCAGCTCCATTGCAAATGATTCAGACGATGTACTGTATACATGGGCCGGCCCTGAAATTGCAGTTGCAACCACAAAGGCATACAGCACACAGCTTGCTGTCGTTTACCTGCTGGCGATTTATATGGCAGACCTGCTCGGTCGCATTACGCCCGAGGAGTATGCCAACTATATTCAGGAATTGCATGATTTGCCGGATAAAGTTGAAACGGCAATTGCAAACAAAGAAGATATCCAGTACTTTGCCTCCAAGCATTTCAGCGCAAAGGATATTTTCTTCATCGGCCGTAATCTGGACTATGCCATTTCTCTCGAAGGCTCGTTAAAGCTCAAAGAGATTTCGTATATCCATTCCGAGGCTTATGCCGCCGGTGAACTAAAGCACGGAACCATCTCTTTGATGGAAGAAGGCACTCTGGTTGTTGCGATTGCAACCCACCAGCAGCTTTTAGATAAAATGATGAGTAATGTCATTGAGGTTAGAAGCCGTGGTGCTGTGGTGCTCGGCCTTACAACGGAAGAAAATGCACAGGACATTGGCAAAGACGTGGATTTCTTGTTCTCTGTGCCAACTGCCTGTGAAATTATGCGGCCGTCTCTTGCGGTTATCCCGCTTCAGCTGCTTGCGTACTACGTTGCCTCTATGAAGGGCTGCGATATTGATAAACCGCGTAACCTGGCAAAATCCGTAACTGTGGAATAAGAGTGGAATAGAATAGGGGAGTTTTATGACGATACAAAACGAGGCTGTTTTAATATTAGATTTCGGCGGCCAGTATAGCCAGCTCATCGCTCGCCGTGTGCGCGACCTGAACGTATACTGCGAAATCAAATCGTACAAAACGCCAATTGAGGAGATTCAAAAGGCGGGCTATAAGGGAATTATTTTTACCGGCGGCCCCAACAGTGCCTATGCTCCCGGAGCACCCGGCTGTGATAAACAAATTTTCGAGCTTGGGATTCCGGTTTTGGGCATCTGCTATGGCGCTCAGCTTATGGCATTTAAGCTTGGCGGCAAGGTTGAGCCTTCTACGGTGAAGGAATATGGTAAAACACCGGTGGAGTTTGACCTTTCTTCTGAGCTGTTTCATGGCACGGCGCAAACCAGTGTATGCTGGATGAGCCATACCGATAAAATTGTAGAGCTGCCCGAGGGCTTTACAGCGCGTGCACACAGCAGCGCTTGCCCCGTAGCTGCAATGGATTGTGCAGAGAAGAAGTTTTATGCTGTGCAGTTCCACCCCGAGGTGGAGCATACTGAAAAGGGCAATGAGTTCCTTAAGAACTTTTTGTACCGCGTGTGCGAGTGCTCCGGTGATTGGAGAATGGACACCTTTGCCAAGGATACCATTCTCCAGATTAAGGAACGCGTTGGCGAGAAAAAGGTGCTGTGTGCGCTTTCCGGCGGTGTAGATTCCTCTGTTGCCGCTGTTCTGGTGCATAAGGCAATCGGTAAGAACTTGACCTGCATCTTTGTAGACCATGGTCTTCTGCGTAAGGATGAGGGAGATCAGGTAGAGCAGGTGTTCCGCAAGCAGTTTGACATGAATCTGATTCGTGTGAATGCACAGGATCGCTTTTTAAATCGCCTTGCGGGTGTTTCTGACCCTGAAACAAAGCGTAAAATCATTGGCGAAGAGTTTATCCGCGTCTTTGAAGAAGAAGCGAAGAAGCTTGGTCACATGGATTACCTGTGCCAAGGAACCATTTACCCGGATGTTGTAGAGAGCGGCGTTGGCGATGCGGCTGTGATTAAGAGCCACCATAACGTTGGCGGCTTGCCGGAAGATATTGGCTTTACGGGTCTTGTAGAGCCTTTGCGTGATTTGTTTAAGGATGAGGTTCGCCGTGTTGGCCTAGAAGTTGATATTCCTGAGTTTTTAGTATTCCGCCAGCCTTTCCCAGGCCCTGGCCTTGCAATTCGTGTATTGGGCGATATCACAAAGGATAAGCTCGATCTTCTGCGCGATGCCGACGCGATTTTCCGTGAGGAGATTGCCGAAGCTGGGCTCGACCGAAAGATTAATCAGTACTTTGCAGTGCTTACTGGCATTCAGAGTGTTGGCGTAATGGGCGACGGCCGTACCTACGACTTTACCATCGCACTGCGCGGTGTAACCACCACAGACTTTATGACGGCAGACTGGGCGAGAATCCCCTATGACGTTCTCGAGAAAGCCTCTAGCCGTATTATTAATGAAGTAAGCGGCGTTAACCGCATCGTTTACGACATTACCAGTAAGCCCCCGGCTACGATCGAGTGGGAATAATAAAATACAAAAAGAAGGCCACAAACCCGTAACATAGGGTTTGTGGCTTTTTGTTTTACCGAGTGGTTCTTAAATGGCTCTGACTAATGTCGGTATTCTCAATGTTTCTCTTGTTTCCTACTTTAAAAACATTTCATTTTTACTCAGAAGAGACTTTATGTACCGCGTGTTCAATTTTGCTAATTTTAAGTGCTACACTTTATACTGTCATTTTTAAAAACTGATGAGGTAAAGTATACAATGCCAGCAAGAATTCCAAAGACGATAACTTGTAATATTCTAAGATATATACTAAAAGAATTTCCATAAAGGTATTGAGAACAATAATTAAACACAATATGAAACAATACTGCAGTAATCAAATTCTTATTTCCTTTATAATACAACCATGTAATGATAATAGACATTTCAATCGTCGTCACAATAAATAGTACAAAGCCGAAACCTTCACTAAACTGAAAATGCCATATCCCCCACATTGCGCCTACTAATACACTTGATAACAGTAAACTGTATTTTTCTGAAAACAGCGGGAGTAAGTATCCTCTCCACCCGATTTCTTCTCCTATACAGCCAATCATCACAGCAATGACAAACCATATACTCCAAGTAACAGCACTATTCCCATACCTCCCAAAATTATCTTTGCTTAAAATACGATAAATAAAATCGCATACAAAAACCATGAGTAATGGGATAATGACCGATAAGCCTATCCAAAGCCACCCTGCCTTTTTTTGATTTAATCCTTTTATAAACACCAGCAAATCATTTTTTTTAGTAAGCATCTTAATCATAATAAGTGCAATTATTCCGGGCGCAAGTTGCATGAACGTTAGTCTACTATTCGGAAAAACAAAAATTTGAAGAAGTAAGAATAACCCAGAAAGTAATATCGTCCCTATATAAAAAGTTAATGCTTCATTTTTCCGTATTACTTGCAAGTAGTTCACCAACCTTTATTATCATTGAATTTTGTAGAATTTGGCATATCGCCAGATTCTACACTCAATACCATCGCTAATAACTATATCTTTTTAATATATTAATACCCACATTTTACAGCTTTCACTGCAGAAAAGCAAGGGAGAAGCAGGCGTTCCTTTGACACAAATCGATATTGACTGAATGACTGCTGACGGCATATTGCTATCTATTAGAAATTCCATACGTTTTGCAGGAGAGTAAACGGCTCATAATAATCAGCTTAAAAATAAAAAGCGACTTATATTTATTTCATCAGCTTATTAGAAAAGTTGTAGGTAATTCTTCGAATAGAATAGAATTGCAGAAAAAGAGCCCTCGCTGGAATAATCCAGCGGGGGCTCTTTGGGATACGTTAGCGGTTAACGGGTTGATCCATCTTATTATGCCTGGTTTTCTGAACAGCGTTAATAATTAACAATAAAATTACGGCTCCCACAGTTGCTACGACTAAGCTCCAAACGTTAAAACCAGTGAAGCCGACGCCGGTAACCATGCTAAATATAAATCCGCCTATAAAAGCACCAGCAATACCAATGCAAACGTTTGCAAATGCTCCCATTTCAGAATTTTTGCCAACGATCATACTTGCGATCCATCCTGCTAACGCACCTAATACAATCCATGTAATGATACCCATAATAAATTCATCTACTTTCTTAAATTAGATTTCTGCATTTAGAATACCCGATTGCTTATTATTTATGAATAAAAAATTTAGTAAATTTTTATTTTAAAAATAATAATTAAATTTTTATCATCCTAATCTCATTATATAATTGTATCGTTACCAATTGACACACATGTAGGTTGTGAACTATAGTAAGTTTGAGGAGAATACAAGAATACCAAAAAGAAGGATTGATGGGTAAAATGGCAGGTATTAAAGATGTAGCGGAAAGAGCCGGCGTCTCAGTAACCACTGTTTCGCGGGTGCTCAATAAACGCGGCTATATTTCAGAAGAAATGTATCGGCGAGTGAACTGCGCAATTGAGGAGTTAAACTATTACCCAAATCAAGTGGCTCGAAATTTATTTATGCAACGAACATTTATTATTGGTTTGCTTATTCCAGACGTAAGTCATCCTTTTTTTGCCCGGCTGACAAAGTGTATTGAATGCGAACTTAACAAACAGGACTACAAAATGATATTATGCAATACCATTGGAAATCCCTTAAAAGAAAAAGAGTACCTAGCAATGCTGCGGCAAAATAAGGTAGATGGTATTATTGTGTACAGTTTTGCTCAAGATACTTCCGATTATCAAAAATTAACACTTCCCATTGTTTCAATTGACCGAAAACTGGGGGAGAGAATTCCGTATGTTACCTCCAATCATCGATTAGGCGGTGAGTTAGCAGCGAAAAAATTTATAGAGAATGGGTGCAAAAACGTATTACATGTGGTGGGGATGAGCCGAGGGAAATCCGCATTGATGGAAAGACATGTCGCTTTTCGTGAAACACTAAAAAAGAGTGGGATTCGTTGCTCTAGTTTGAAAATAAAAGGGAACGAATTTTTATCGCGTGTAGAGTACGATCAAATTGTGAAAGCTGTTATTACAGCTAGCAAAAAAATAGATGGTGTATTTGCGGTAGATAGCGTTGCGGTTCGGGTGCTGCAAGAAGCTCTATTTCATGGAATTTCTGTTCCGGAAAAGTTAAAGATTATAGGCTATGACGGCTCTGAGCCCTCCGAGCTTACATACCCTAGACTCACTACCGTTTGCCAAGATTTCCATGCAATTTCCAAATCTATTGTAAACTCTCTGGTGTACCAAATTGATCATAAAGAAGGAGGAGTAACCGAATTTGTGCACAATGTAACATTAATAGAGGGTGCTACAACTCTTCTATAAAATTTATGAAGCAAATGGCACTTCCACAGAACAGCTATTCGGGATTTGCAAAATTATTGCATTATTTTATAAATGATAAGGAGCTTGCTATTTTACAGCAGGTGCCTTATCTGTGTGTAAATCTTTTTATATTTATATAAAATAATAATAAAACTAGCCCCCAACAGATTTTGTATCTGCTTTTGGGGGCTAATTTATACAGTAAAGCTTGATTTAGCTATTCGGGTATTTTGTACCCTTTTGTTTTTACGAGATGCACAATTGCATCTACAATTTCTGGGTGGTAGAGGATACCTTTGTTCTGAACCAGTTCATCTATGGCGGCATCTACACCAAGGGCAGCACGATAGGGTCTGTGGGAAATCATAGATTCAAACACGTCTGCTACCGCTAGAATTTGTGCTTCGGGCAGTATTTCGTTTCCCTTTAATCCATTGGGATACCCGCTCCCATTGTATCTTTCATGGTGTTGTAAAATAATCTCTGCTGTAACGGAAAGCAAAGGTACATCCTTAAGTATGATATACCCGATTTCAGCATGCGTTTTTATGAGCGCGTATTCAATATCGGTAAGCTTAGCGGGCTTTGCAAGCAGCTCACTAGGGATTCCTATTTTACCAATATCGTGAACCACACCCGCACGGAATACTTTTTCGCAGCTCTCCAAGCTGCAGCCGATCTCTTGCGCAATAGCCATCCCAATGGTTGCAACTCTTTTTTGGTGGCCCGCGGTATATAAGTCTTTTTGTTCAACCATATTGGCGATAGCAAGCAAGGTGCCATCAATTGCATTTTCAAGCTGCTTGGCTTTTGCCGCAAAAATATTTTGGTAATGGATGTTGTCGAGGGCAATTGTGGCGGAGTCTGCCAACACTTGCAGTACTTTTAACTGCTCAGGAGTTGCATAATGCTGTTTTGCCCAGTAGCAGCCAATTGCACCGATTGGCTCATGTGTTTTAATAGGGACTATTGCAAGGCTTTTTACAAAAGTATCTTTATATGTTTCGATGGGGACGCGAGGGTCGCTATACACATCTTCAATTATAACAGGGCAGCGGTTGAGCATAGCCCACCCGCTGATACAACTTTGGATTGGGAAGCGTTTCCCTTGCCATAGTGGAAAGATGGCATCCTCTTGTGCATAAAAGCAATCATCTTCTTCACGCAATACAAAGGTTGCACCATCCGCTTGTATTAAATCACGTACTGAATGGCGAACAAGGTTCATAACCGTATGGATATCGTGTGCTGCAGATAATTGCTGAACAACTTGCAATAGCCTTTCCATAGTTTGAATGTAGTTAGAGGTTTTGAGGGGTTCTTCTTGGTTTCGGAGTGCTTCCATAATTTCCTCCTCACTTCCCGAGTGTCTCTTATACAAGCAAATGATGTTTTGACTATCTCCAGTCAGCGAATTTGAAGGCATTGCTTTTATTATATTACTAAAACTATGTAATTTCAACAAAAAATGGAATTAAAAATGAAAAAGATTATTAATTCCTGTTTGTGTCAATTTTATTTTGTTTCTTTATTGCAATCATACAGCTTAAAGGATGGAGCCCACCACCTAATATTTTTTGCTCAGCTATGTGAAAATCATGAGAATGAATAAAGCGCTCAAACTCCTGTGCACTCCATTTCCGGTACACGGTTAGCCCTGCTTTTGAAACGAGCCAAGAGCCAAACGATTGGCGATTTTCTTCATTCCACAAGAATGTAGGGGCAAGCAGAGTCCCACCTGGTTTTAATACACGGTAAATCTCTCTCACGGCTTTTTCTGGCTCAGGCATAATATGCAGCGCGTTTGCAATGAATACCGCATGGAAGTGTTCATCCGGATAGGGCAGGCAAGTTGCATCTTGAACCTCAAAGGAGAGATGAGCAGGGGCGCTTTGCTTCTTTGCCTGTAAAATCATATTAGATGAAAAATCAGTCGCTATCCAAGTCTGCACATTAGCCGATAATGGAAAAGAAAATAGTCCGCTGCCGCAGGCAAGCTCCAAAACGTCCATATCTCTTTTCAGGTAAGGCTGGCAGAGGGAACATATATCTTGATACAAGCTTTCAGAGCCTTTCATAAAAGGTGCATAGAGCTTCGCCATTCGTTCCCAAAACCGATGGTTTGCAGTATCTTTCATATGAAACCAACCTTTCTGTCAGTACTTAAAGTATTGTTGATATGAAGTAAATTGATGAACGTTTCTTCTAGTAAACAAAGTGGAGCTTTCTAAATAATAAAAAAGCTCCACCGATTATTATGTTTTAATTGATCGAATTTAAAGAAGGCCGACAAAAGAAAAGACCATCTCCAGCTCGCAGACACGAATGCAATTCGAAGCACGGTTGCTTTTAACCATATCAAGGCAGGCGTCCCAATCCATCCATAGTACAGATTCTACCTCAGATTCCTGCAACTGAAATTGTGATTCGTCCCAAGCTCGCCATAGAATATAAATGTTACTAACCTGCTTGTCCCAAAAGCCTTGCCCGTGAAAATTTCCATGAAATTCAATATGGCGGCAGCCACAGTACTGAAGCTCCTCCGCAGTGGTGGTAATACCCAGCTCCTCCTGCAATTCCCGTAGGGCAGAGTTAATATAATCCTCCCCACAGGGAATGTGGCCGGCGCTCGAAATATCGTAGCACCCAGGGTAGGAATCTTTATTTTTACTTCTCTTTTGCAAAAGTACTTGTATCGTATTGTTTTGCTTTCGCAAAATCCAAACATGGGAGGTACGGTGGCGAATTCCATTGCGGTGCGCCAACTCTCGTTCTATGGTTTCTCCGGTAGGGACACCGTCCTCATCAACAATATCCAGTAATTCCATCGTGTTTTCACCGCCTAGATTGATTTTGTCTGCAGCATATGTGTTTGCTTGCTCTAGCAACCGTAGCTTATCGGCTCGTTTTAACTTTTTCAGGGCAGCCTCTCGCTGCATAGCCTCATGCTTTGTGGAGTACTTTTCCACCCATACCAGCTCCACCGGTCGGCGAGAGCGCGTGTATTTTGCACCGGTACCGCTGTTGTGTGCCGCAACACGACGCTTTAGGTCTGTGGTGTAGCCGCTGTACAGCGTTTCATCGGCACACCGTAGCATATAAGCGTAGAAATACGAGGCTTCTTTCTGTTCCATACGGTACTCCTCAAACAGGCTATTTTTGAGCTGCAATTTTCTCGGCTAGTTCCGTTAGGTAAAGCCAACGCTCGGTTTTTGCTTCTAATTGCGCCTCTAGCTCTGCCTTTTGGGTAATCAGAGCCTCTAACCGAACGTAATCGCTGGCCGCTTCGCGGGATTCTGCTTCGCATTCCTTTATTTTAGCTTCCAGTTCAGAAATCTCTTCCTCAATCGTATCAAATTCCCTTTGTTCTTTAAAAGAGAATTTTAGCTTCTGCTGTTTTTTTGGTGCTTCTTTCGGTGTACTCGATTCCTTTTTGGGAGCAGGCTGCAGCATTTCTTTGCGCTTTTCTTCATAGTCGCTGTAATTACCCTGGTATTCCATAAGAATTCCTCCCTCAGTAACCTCAAAGAGAGTGGTAGCAACCTTATCTAGAAAATAGCGGTCATGAGATACCGCAAGTACAGGGCCTGCAAAGGATTCCAAATAATCCTCTAAAATGGAAAGCGTTTCAATATCGAGGTCATTCGTAGGTTCATCAAGCAGCAAAATATTAGGAGCAGACATTAAAATGCTGAGAAGATAAAGGCGTCTGCGCTCACCGCCGCTGAGTCTACCAATGAGTGAGTATTGCAAATCAGGAGTAAACAAGAAGCGTTCGAGCATTTGCGACGCAGAAAAGGTGCCTTCTTCGGTTTTAACTTCATTTGAGACCTCGCAAATGAAATCGTACACTCGTTGCTTGGGGTCTAGCTCACGGTTTTCCTGCGAAAAATAACCGATTTTAACGGTCGAACCAACCTCAACAGTACCTTCATCCGGTTCAATTTGACCTGCAATCAGGTTTAGAAGAGTAGATTTTCCCGCACCGTTTCTGCCAACGATGCCAATTCGGTCATCGCGCTCCATCAGGTACGAAAAATCGTGCAGTACAGTACGGCCATCAAAGGCCTTTGTTACATGAGTCAGCTCAATAATCTTCTTACCCAAGCGGCTCGAATGGTGAGAGAGTTGAACCGTTTCGTCCGTTTCCGGCGCAGATTGGTCTTTGAGCGCCTCGTAGCGCTCAATACGGCTTCGGCTTTTTGTACTGCGTGCTTTTGCTCCACGCATAATCCACTGGTATTCTTTACGTAAAATCGACTGCCGCTTGCGTTCGCTGGCGGCATCCATTTCTTCACGCTGGGCTTTGAGCTCTAAATACTTGGAGTAGTTTGCCTCATATGTGTAGAGCTGGCTTCGAGAAAGCTCTACAATGTGGTTTACCACTCTCTCTAGAAAATAACGGTCATGGGTGACCATAATCAGGCCGCCGTTAAAGCGAACCAGCTTTTGCTCTAGCCAAGAGACCATTTCGCTGTCTAAATGGTTGGTGGGCTCGTCCAAAATAAGGATGTCTGCCGGGTGAATAAGAGCCGTAGCCAGTGCCACACGTTTTCTTTGCCCACCAGATAGCGTACCCATTTTTGCCTCAAAATCGGTAATGCCAAGGCGAGTGAGCATCGACTTTGCTTCGTATTCCTTTAGGTCGCGAAATTGAGAGGGAAATTCAGCAAAAACCTGTTCCAGTACCGTGAAGTGATCTTGAAACGGCGGATTTTGCGGCAGATACGAAAGCTGTATGTTTGGGTTGGTCGAAATAGTGCCTTCGTCGGGCGGTTCCACTCCAGCCAAAATTTTTAGTAGAGTGCTTTTCCCGGTTC
The DNA here is from genome assembly GCF_032576335.1 of Clostridium sp. Taxonomy (GTDB): domain Bacteria; phylum Bacillota; class Clostridia; order Oscillospirales; family Acutalibacteraceae; genus Faecalispora. The sequence continues at coordinate 115,187 of NZ_JAWFXC010000001.1, read as the reverse complement.
CATTAATACCAATAATACCAACGCGGTTTCCTTCATTTAAATAAAGTGAAACATCCTTTAGCAGTTGTTTCATCCCATAATTTTTAGATATTTTCTCAGCGGATAGTAGCATGTAAGGCTCCTTTTCGTAAGCATTTATAAAAAGAGTGTTACCCTTCAATCGTACCGTTTTTTATATGAATAGTATAACACAGTTTTCCTCTTGTAGCTACCGTGTGATTGTGAGCAAAGCTACACTGCTATAATAAAATGCAATGAGAAAAAGGGGATAAAAAAAGAGAGCATAAGCGCTCTCTTCTGTGGTCATTTTAGTCCACCGGAGTGTAGAAAAAGGTGGTGTTATCGACAATACGACACCAATTTTGGTGCTCTAGCACATGAATAATATCACTTCGTGTAGCACCTTTCCCGAGCGCCTTGGTAATATCAGTTATACGAATCAATTTATTCGCATTTTGCTGGAAGATAACAAGAAGCTTATCCTTTAAATCCTCCATGGAAGAGGCGGATTTCACTTTGGGTGTTTTCGCAGTGGCGAGGCATTCCGGGTGCTTCTTGATATAAAGAACATACACGGCTTTGATGCGGCTTAAAAGCGAGGGGGAGATTTGAATTAGCCCCGGCAGCTCCTCAAACCGGCAGTTTATCAGGTCGCGCATGAGTTTTAGGCTATGAAGATCGCAATAACGGAGAAAGTCCGAATAGCTGTCTCCTATGTATATTTGCTTAATTTCGTCCACTCTGTTCATCCTTCCTTTTTATAGACACAAATAATAATTATACTCGGATTTTACTTCACATACAAGGCTTGACTTTTGGACTTAGCCTTAGAAATAAATAAAAGAGCCTAGTAATACAACTCTTGCGCCATAAATGAATGGATCGTTTGCGCGTCTCAAACGTTTTTATCTTAAAGCCTTTGAGTTTCAGCGAGCGGTGCGGATCGTGTATCGGTTAATAAAATGATTCTGTTGTAGCATATGAAAATTAGAATTCATACAATGATATTATTTATAACTTCTTGCTTATTAGGAGGGCGTTTATGTCTGAAAACTGTTATGAGTTCGAGCTCAAGCCGTTGCCATACGGGTATGATGCTTTGGAGCCGTATATCAATGCACAAACCATGCAGGTTCACCACGATAGGCTGGTAAAGGCTTATGTTGAAAAGCTAAATGCAGTATTAAAGGATTGCCCTAAGCTGCAAGGCTTAACGCTGGATTGTATGCTGAGAAATAAGAGCGCATTACCTCCCAGTGTACGAACGAAAATAATTGATTTTGGCGGAGGCGTATCGAACCACAATTTCTTTTTTGCGTCATTACGGCCGGGTAGAAAAGGGAATGCTCCCATAGGCGAGCTTGAAAAAGCAATCAATAAACAGTTTGGCTCGTTTGACGCATTTCAGCAAAAATTTAAAGAAAAGGCAATGGCTGTTTTTGGCTCCGGTTGGCTATGGCTTGTGAAAGATTGCAATGGGAATCTAAGCCTTTATGAAACAGCGAATCAAGATTCTCCCTTATCCGCGGGGTATTGCCCTCTGATTGTAATTGATGTGTGGGAACATGCGTATTTTTTACAGTACATTAATTTAAGGAACGAATATATCGATAACTGGTTCCATGTAATTAATTGGGATAGGGCTGAGTGCCTATATACAGGAAGCTAATCTGATAGATAGTTTAAAATGTGAATGTGCGTAACCAAATAAATATGGTCTTTCGAACGGCCGTTTCACGGTCGTTCTTTTTTATACTTATTTCTAAATATAGCTTTATTTTAGTTAACTATTGACTAAAGTTTATTGTTATTATACTATATTAATGATATGTTAAGGGGGTAATAATTGTGGAAAATGCAATATTGGTGTTGAATGGGTTCAATGGACAGCTGGAGGTATATTCCAATAAAGTAGTAATTAGGCGCAATGGTTTTTGGGCCAGGATGTCTCAAGGCTATGATAAGGGAGATAAAGATATATATATCGATCAAATTAGTGGTATTCAAGTTAAAAATGCCGGTAGCATAACAAAAGGATACATACAGTTTACATTAGTTGGTGGTGTCGAAAAAACAGGGGGGCTAGAGGAAGCGGTAAATGATGAAAACTCAGTTCTCTTTAAAAAGATAGATAATGATACAGTTGCACAAATTAAAGATAAAATAGAAGCACTTCGGAATCAACTAACCGCTCCTGTTATGGCGAATAGTATAAGTTCGGCTGATGAGATAAAAAAGTTTAAAGAGTTATTCGATGCTGGAGTTATTACAGAAGTTGAGTTTAATCTAAAGAAAAAAGAGCTGTTGGGTCTCTAATATTTTTAAGTAATTAATCAAAAAAGCCTGCTATGAATGAAAGATTTTTTCTATCATCATAGTAGGCTTTTTTATTTTATGTGTACAAGCCAATCCTTAAATTCAAGAAGCCGGGATGGCGGAATGCGAAGTGCGGTTGCAATGTTGAATAAAACTTCAAGCGATAAGGTTGTAATCATGTTAGGTGCTTCAATTTCACCAAGATACGAGCCATACCAATCACTCATAAAAGTGTATCTTGATTGCTACAGTATAGTAGACAGCCCATTTTTATTAAAAGCGTGTTGCATACCCACATCGTCTGCAAAGCTCCTCACTAGGCTCGCGTGCTGAAAAACCATTGTAAAGTGCTTGTGCGCGTTCCCCAGACAAAATTTGAGCAAGCGGCGTTTGAAAAAGGTTCCCCAGTGCAATATCCCCCTTACTGTCAAGACAGCAGGGAACCACAGTACCGTCGCTTAGTACTCCCGCTTGGTTGCGCAATCCGTAGCAGAATATGGGCTGTTCCGTGCGTGGTTCGGTCATGCTTGGCCATGTGAAGCGCGCCGCTTTCCCAAGAAAAAGGCGTGGTGCCAGTGTGGTGCTTCCGCTGTTACAAATCTCGATTTGAGCCGCTTTTTGAGCCGCATTATCCAATCCTAAAAGATGGCACAAAGGTGTGAGAATAGCCTCGTTATCAACGTTGTTCGCGCCTAGGTTCCACATTCTTAGCTCGCAAAGAATTCCTTTGGCCGTTGCCGCCGTAACAAACGATGCCACATCTCTTAAATAATCCTCCTTGCGATAAGTGCTATCTGGCTCTAAGCTGTGTAAGGATACGCTTACTTTTCGCAATGCGGGTGCATTCAGTAGTACTTTCTGTGCTTTTGCAAGCAACGTACCGTTTGTAGTAATGTTAACTTTCATGCCAAAGTGGTGTGCCAGAGCTAAAAATTCTTCCAACTGAGGATGCGCCAAAGGCTCGCCTAAAATGTGCAGATAAAGATAGTCTGTATAGGGCTTTACCTGCTGGATGATATGTGTGAACTCATCCGTACTCATAAACCGTGGTGTACGAACATTGCCAACGCAAAAACTGCACGATAAATTACAAACATTTGTAATTTCAACATAGAAACGGGATAGCTTTTTCATAGATGAACTCAACTTTTCTAAATATAATGAGGCTATTATAGCATACAAAGCTTCTTAATAGTAAATTAGAAAAAGTTGTTAATCCCTTTTATCGACTTAGTATCTGGCTCAATTTTTCTTTTCGCCAAAGAGATATAAGACAGTGAAATAAAAATGAGAATAGCGAAGTTTACTCTGCTTTCGCAATTGATTTCGTTGTTTAATTTTATATAGTAATATTATGGGAAAATTTGCTTTTCGCTGCAAAATCATGGATGTACCCAAAGAATCGATTTTTGGTAATAATTCTTTAGGCATCTTTCTTTTATTGTGTCTAATGCTTGGATGTAGTCATCATAAATATAAAACAAATATTATAACTTATAGGAAGAATTTCGTGATGCATGCAGTTTATCATACAAAATCGCAACAGCTTATTTGACACCCCCCTGGCAATTTGTTATCATTCTAGAGGTCTGGATTGATACGATTAGCGAAGAAAGAGGGAGTCAATTGTTTCACTTGGTTACGGATTACGCGGCAGATTTAAAAAGAGAATTTCATGGGTATGGACCCACAGCACTGCGCAAGGATTTTCTTTCGGGAATTACCGTTGCGGCTGTTGCATTACCACTGGCATTGGCCTTTGGTGTAGGCAGTGGAGCAGATGCCGCCGCTGGTCTGATTACAGCGATTATTTCTGCTTTTGTTATAGGCGCACTTTCTGGCGCATCCTTTCAAATCTCTGGCCCAACCGGTGCCATGACTGCTATTTTGGTTCCTTTGGCGGCACGTTATGGATTAGACACTTTATTCGCTGCGTCTTTATTGGCAGGCCTTATGCTAATACTGGCGGGGCTTTTTCATTTAGGGAACTTGGTGTATTTTCTGCCAACCCCAGTTATTTCAGGTTTTACCTCCGGTATTGCTATCATAATTGCGCTAGGGCAGGTTGGCAATTTATTGGGGGTAACTCTTACAGGGAACAATGCGCTGGAGCGTGTGGTAACTATGGTGCAAAGGGGAGTGACCCCCAATTGGTACTCACTGGCAATTGGTCTGTTTGTGATTGCGCTGATGATGCTTTGGCCTGCAAAATTGGGTGCCAAAGTACCAGGTTCTTTGGCTGCGGTAATAATTGCTACGGTGCTTTCTGTGGTGTTTCAGTTGCCTGTTCAGAACGTAGGCACAATTCCTCAAACTTTAATACATACCAACCGTTTAAGCATTGCCTCTTTGTCGCAGATGCAGCTTGAGGTTATTCTGCTTCCCGCAGTCAGTATTGCGGTGCTTTGTATGATTGAAAGCCTGCTATGCGGTGCGGCGGCAGGACGCATGAAGGGAGAACGAATGAATGCCGATCGTGAGCTGGTGGCTCAGGGTGTGGGCAACGTGTTACTTCCCTTTTTTGGCGGAGTTCCCGCCACAGCAGCGATCGCCCGAACCAGTGTTGCGATTAAATCGGGTTGTCAAACGAGATTAACCAGCGTGATTCAGGGTGCGGTTCTTCTGTTATCTATGTTTTTACTAAGCCCTCTTATGTCGCAAATTCCGATGGCGGCGCTTGCAGGTGTGTTGATGGTTACCGCATGGCGCATGAATGAATGGGAAAGCATACGGTATTTATGCGTTCATAAGTTCAAAGGCGGTATCTCAAAGTTTGTAATTACCATGCTGACCACCGTTCTGTTTGACCTTACCATTGCCATTGCCGTAGGGGTACTATTCTCCATTGCCATCTTTGTCATTCATATTTCAAATCTTCAAATTTCCGTCAGTGAGTTGGATTCAAAACGTCTAGAACTGCCCACGGAGGCTAGCCGTCATATTCAGGTAGCTTATATTACGGGAGCGGTCTTTTTCGGCTCATTGGAGCAGTTTGAAACCGGGCTGGCTCAGGCAGATGCAGATGTATTGATTTTGTCTATGCGTGGCGTACCCTTTGTAGATACCTCTGCTGTTGCATTTTTACTGGACTATTGCCGTGAACAGCAGGAAAAGGGAGTCACCATACTGTTTTCCAGCATTCAGCCAAGCGTAAAAGAAATGCTGGACCGTGCCGGAATTACCGATGTGGTAGGCTCTGATTCGTATTACTTCAATGCCAAAGATGCTATTTTAGCTCACTTGCAAGAATAAAAGAGTATTGAGAGTATTGCATTAAAAAGCTTTTTATATAGAAACCGGACAGAGCATTTGCTCTGTCCGGTTTCTTTTTACGTATTAAAAAAACAGGCTATTTGAAAATCACAGGCTGTCAGGTAAGAACTATTGTGGCGGATATTGCTTTCTATTTGAAGCAACATCAACAGCTGTGACATGTGGATTGTGGTATTTTTTTCGTTTCCTTGTGAATCTTGGGAAATTGATTGCCTGTTTGGGGCAAAAGGAGATACATGCCATGCACTGGCTGCATTGGTGGAGAAAGATTGGTTTGCCATTTTCAAAGCGAATGTTATGGCAGGGGCAAACTTTCGCGCACAAACCACAAGAAATGTAGTCATCCCAAACGGAAAAGTATTTGTCGTTTGAGGGGCAATGCTCAATAAACTTCTGCATCTTCCGTGGCGCTAGCCATCGTGTAATCGCATTGGCGTGCGGATGATACCATAGCTTCTTTTCCGCAACTTCTTGTGCAATGGATTTAAGCTGTTTTTCAGTTTTGGGAACATGCTTGTCGGGATTCGGAAACGGTGGATACATAGTCACATAATTGGCAACACTGTACACTTTTTCTCCATAGGAAAGCGTGCAGCGCTTTTCCTTTAGCAGTTCCGCTAGTTTATCTTGACAGCCACCGTTGATTAGCCCGGGCGTAGAAACCGCAAAAATGTATGCCTTTGGGTTTAACTTTACTTTCTCTACAAAATGGATTGCTTAACATAACTATGTAGCGAAACTTGTCAGCACCATAATTATCTGTCGCGAAATTAGTAATAGCGGCATATTTTCCGAACTTTATAGACAGCGTCTAAGCCATAGTCGTAACCAAAAGACTCACAAAGCAATGAAGCTTCGTGAGTCTTTTGGGATGATATACATTAGAATCCATAGTTTTAACTGCAGAGAATGATACACAATTATATTTTTGATGATATTATATAATTTTAAAACAGTTGACATCTATTACGTATAGTGATATATTTATATTACAGTAAACGTACTAATGTGGGTGGTGGTTTAAATAAGAGATAATATAAAAGGCGGCGCTTTGACAGAAACAACATTCCTTGTCCTGTTGGCTGCGTATAGACCTAATCATGGGTATGGGATTATGCAATTTATAGAAAAGAAAACGAATGGGCGGGTTGTTTTAGGGGCTGGTACTTTGTATGGTGCAATCAATGCTTTGATAAAGAAAAAATGGATTGTCCCCTTTGGCAATGAAGCCGATAGCAGAAAAAAAGAGTTTGTTATAACCGATATTGGAAGACAGAAAGCGCTAGAAGAGTTGAAGCGTATGGGCGAAGTTTGTGAACTGGCCTCAACAATTATTAAGGAGGGAGAGAATCAATGACCAAAACTGTTTTTCGATACTTTTTTGATTTTTTGGATGGTCAGGAAAAATGGTTAAACAACATGGCTGAGCAAGGTTACCGTTTAAAGAAGTGCGGAAGGATGACCTATACTTTTGACACGTGTAATCCACACGAATATGAATATGCCGTAGAGTTTATCGGGGATCAATCATATTCCAAAGGGGAAGATTACCGCAGGTACCTTGAAGACTTAGGATTCCGCACTTTTACCAAAAACATGAACTTGAATATTTCTTATGGAAAAATGAGATGGCGTCCCTACACAAAAGGTATGGGGCAGATTGCGACCTCTCCCGGTGGGTTCAACGAAGAGCTTTTGATTTTAGAAAAAAAGCGTGACGGAAAACCTTTTGAATTGCACACAGATGTGCTGGATAAGTTGGACACTTACAAGACGGCAAGACGTGCCTATGTATGGGCTACTATTTTGATGTTTGGCTTAACCGCTATAACATTTGTTCCCGGTAGTTCTTTGGTGTCCATTCCCATGACATGGGTTATTAGAGCGGTTATACTATTTTTTGGTATTCTGTTCGCTATCCCAATGGTGAAATATTCATCATTAGTTAACCAGTTAAAAGAAGAAAGTAAAACCTTTGAATGAATAAGACAGCAAATGAAAATTCAACAAGAAATCCTCTAAGATTTAATTCTCACGCGAGTGGTTTTAGAGCATCTATGACCTGTGAACTTGTATAAATACGCACCAAGGAAAGACCGGCGATTTTAAAAATCGCCGGTCTTTCCTTGGTGCCGGTAGCCTCTTAAATGTCCTTTGGCAATGGGCAAGCGAAGGAATGCAGAAATCACCAGATAAAGTTGCCAACCTGTTGGCGGTCGCAATTTAATTGCCAGATAAAACCCATATGAATATTGGTTAAAATAAATTACCAGAAATTAAATCATGTTCAATTGATAAGCCCTCTATTTCGTGTTATTCTAAGAGTACGAAACGGAGGGCCTTGCTATGCAAATTGGAACTATAATTCGCAAATATCGTTTACAAAAGAATTTGACGCAGGAGGAAGTAGCAAGGCGCTTAGGCGTGACCGCTCCTGCCGTAAATAAGTGGGAGAAGGGCAATTCCATGCCTGATATCACGCTACTCTCGCCCATTGCGCGACTACTGGATATCACTCTAGACACGTTGCTATCACATACGGATTCACTGTCTGATGAGCAGGCAAATCGAATCATTGTGACAGCTCATAAAAAACTGAAAAACGAACCATTCGATATGGTCTTTTCATGGGCAAAGGAACAGCTTTATATCTATCCCAATAGCGACTTTCTCACACTTCACATGGCACTTGTATTGCATAGCCACCTTCAAATGCAGGAAATCGATGGAGAGGCGGAGTTTGTCTCTTATTTCGTAAGCTGTTATCAGCGTGCGCTAGAAAGTGAGGATGAGCACGTCAAAAGCTCTGCCGCCAATGCACTCTATCACTACTACATGGGTTGTGAACAGTTTGACAAAGCGGAGAAATACCTTGATTATTTCTCCGCAGAGAATCCCGAACACAAGCGTAAGCTCGCCGCAGTCTACCGCGAGACAGGGCGCGAGGATGAGGCATTGCAGATGTTCGAGGAACTGCTCTATTCAGGCTACCAAAATGTTCAATCAACCTTCCATGACATTTATAATATTGCGCTAAAGGGCCAGGATTTCAAGAAAGCGCATCAGATATTGGAAAAGTTGAGACTTTTGGCGCAACTCTTTGAGATGGGGGAATATCACGAAATATTACCAGGCCTTGAACTGGCGATATTGGAGAAAGATTCTGAACGCCTCTTTGAGATTGGGCAGAGATTGCTAGGAAATATTGAAAGCATATCCGGCTTCACCAAATCTTCATTATATTCCCACATGAAGTTAAAACAGCCAAGTAAAGAATATTACGATGAAGTGTGTCAGTCCCTTCTTGGCTGCTTAAACGAGGAGCAGTGTGCATTTGTGCAGGGAGACGCAAGGTTTGATGCTTTGCTAGTAAAGTAATAATAGGCGGCGGTATCATGATGATATCGCCGCCACTTTTTTGTTTATTTAGCTTTCTTTTTTCGCGGCCTCTCGGCTTAGATTCCGAGCGTTGCGTCACGCCGTTCGAAAAGAAATTATAGTCGAAATAAAGCAATAATCCGAACCCGTCCCCAATGGGGACAAGGTTCGGATTATCATGATTTGGTGCCGGTGATCGGACTTGAACCGATACCCTGTCGCCAGGACTGGATTTTGAGTCCAGCGCGTCTGCCAATTTCACCACACCGGCAAGAACAACGTGCTTTATTATAATCTATTTTAAAATGAAAATCAAGTACTTAAATTAAAAAAATAATAAAAAGCTGCCGTTTTTTATCGGCAGCTTTCTTTTTAAGGATTTAAATCTCCTCTTTTTCGTGCTTGTGAATCCCGCTGTAAACAATACCACGCATGGCGTCTACCGTTACCGTAGTGCCGCTCTTCAAAAGATGAGTGGCGTTTTCTGCATTCACAATAACTGGCTTGTTTAGAGCCATCCCGGCGATTGCCGCGTGGGAATTGAGGCCGTCCTGCTCCGTAATAATCGCAGAGCTCAGGCGAATCAGTTCCATCAGCTTATTGGTTGTGTGCGGCAGAACCAATACATCTCCGGGCTTAAAGCGCTGCCAGGCTTCTTCTTCGGTTTGGCAAACGCACAGATTTCCGCAGGCATAGGTTTGATTCACACCGCGCCCGGAAACGAGAATATCTCCAACCATCTGTACCTTTAACAGGTTGGTTGTGCCAGAGAATCCTACCGGTACACCTGCAGTGATGACCACAACGTCACCGTCTTTTACAAGCCCGCGGTCTTTGGATACCTTTACTACATGGTCGAACAACTTATCGGTGTTAACCTGTTCGTCTACCATAATAGGAATAACACCCCAAGAAAGGTTCATTTGTCGGCGCACTGTTTCGCTGGTTGTGCCCGAGATAATGGGGCAGGCAGGGCGGTATTTCGATACCATCCGTGCGGTTCTGCCAGATTTGGAAACCGTAATGATTGCCACGGCGCCCAAATCGTGTGCGGTAGTGCAGGTAGCATGAGAAATAGCAGAGGTAACATTGGGAGATTCTTTACCTACAAGCTGCATAAAGCGAGATTTGTAGTTAATATCGCGCTCGGTACGCTCCGCAATGGTAGACATTGTTTTGAGAGACTCGATGGGATATTTACCGGCAGCGGTTTCCCCAGAGAGCATAATAGCGCTGGTGCCATCGTAAATGGCGTTTGCAACGTCAGTTGCTTCTGCACGGGTGGGGCGGGGGTTCTTCATCATGGAGTCGAGCATCTGGGTAGCGGTGATAACCTGCATGCCGCCGTTATAGCCCTTTTTAATCAGGCGCTTTTGCACTACGGGGATTTCTTCGAGCGGAATTTCTACACCCAAATCGCCACGTGCAATCATGATTCCGTCCGCTACGCGGATAATTTCATCAATGTTATCGACACCCTCGCGGTTTTCAATTTTGGCGATGATGCGCATGCTGTGGCAGTTGAGTTTTTCCAGCTCACTGCGCAGCTCTAAAATATCGCGTGCACTGCGTGTAAACGATGCCGCAATAAAATCAAATTCTTCCTGCACAGCAAAAGCAATGTCCTTTTGATCCTGCTCGCTGATAAAAGGAAGAGAGAGCTGAACTCCGGGTACGTTTACACCCTTATTTGAGGAAAGAGTTCCGCCGTTGAGCACGGTGCATAGCACATCTGTATCTGTGCAGGATTCGACTCTCAGCTCAATTAAGCCGTCATCTATTAAAATGTGGGAACCGTGGGTTACGTCCTTTGGCAAATTCGCAAAGGTTACGCTTACAATTTGGTCGGTACCTTCCACCTGCTGCGTGGTAAGGGTAAATTGCTGCCCCTGCTTTAAAGTGATTTGGGGCACCGAAAAGGTTTTAATACGAACCTCCGGGCCTTTTGTGTCCAGCAGCAATGCTACAGGAACATCCAGCTCTTGGCGCAACTTTTTCACTTTATCTGAACGAACTTTTTGTTCAGCATGGGTTTGGTGGGAAAAGTTCAGTCGGGCAACATCCATGCCAGATAGCATCAATTGGCGCAGAACACTTTCTTTGTCAGTTGAGGGGCCAAGGGTACAGATGATTTTGGTTTTTCTCACGGTAATTCCTCCATTCAAACGGACGCTTTTCGTTAGCGCGACGGTGCACAAATCCTGATTTCTTCCCCCCTATACTACATCATTTATTGTGAAAAATCAAACATAACATTATTGCTGCAAAAGAAAATAGGTTACTTAACTGTAATCATAAGAGATATTGAAAAAATTTACGATAACATATACAATAAAGAAGGTATAAAAGGTTTTTACTGCAATGGAGCGGTAATACATAAGGGAGGAATGCGAAGCGTGGGGCTCTGGAATAGAAATGGTCGTTCCGGCCACAAAAATAAAGTGCTGAAAAGCCAGCCGGGGTGGCGTGGAGTCAATCAGGTTCGGCGCCTGCGTATTTTAATGACTGTGGTTGCCGTAGTTATTTTAATTTCGCTTATTGCGGGGTTGCTGCTTGTGTGGTACCAGCTGCACCCATCTTTGGAAAAAGAGCTGTTTGAGTCCTCCTCTGCTACGGAGTATTCTGAGCCGGTGCAGTCTGCTGCGGCAAGTAACGCACCAGACCTTTTGTTGCTGGTCACCAGTGAACGAGGTTTGATGCAGAACACGGTGCCTGATTTAACCGAGGCGGATGGCGTCTCGGTAGATAAACGGCTTGCCGCTGCTTTTCAGCCCATGAAGGAAGCAGCAGCCGGGGATGGTGTTACTCTAAAAATAACCAAAGGCTATGTTGCCCCTGAAAAGCAGGAAGAGCTGTATAAAAAGAAAGTGCAGGAGTTAGTCGCCTCCGGCTACACACAGGTGCGCGCAGAAGACTCAGCGCAGACTCTGGTAGAGCGTGGAAATTTTAGCGAATACCAAACCGGCCTTGCGGTGGATTTTGATTTCACCGGCGGGGAGCAGTCCAAATGGCTGCTGGTTCATGGCACGCAGTATGGTTTTATTTTACGCTATCCCGAGAATAAAAGCAGTGTAACGCAAAAAAGCGGTGAACCACAGCATTTTCGTTACGTGGGGCAAGAAAATGCGCAGCGTATGCGCCAAATGGGCTTTTGTTTAGAAGAGTATGTGTCTTATCTTGCCAAACAATCGAAGAAATAGACGGTGTTTTCTGCTGTTCTTTTCGTTTATAATGATTAAATAGAGTTGTTTTTTAGAAAAAATAAGATTTTACTGGAAATACTACTTGATTTTTAAATCGCTTTGTGCTAAAATTCCTTTGTTATACTTATGTTGATTAAGTTGTACTTTCGTTGAAAGAGGTGACAGGAATGAAGGAAGCAATCCATCCGAAGTACCAGAAGACGACCATTAAATGCGCTTGCGGAAATGAGATCGACACACGGTCTACCAAAGACAATATCCGCGTTGAAATATGCTCCAAGTGCCATCCGTTCTTCACCGGCAAACAAAAGCTGATTGATACGAGCGGTCGCGTAGACACATTTAAAAAGCGTTACGGTATTCAGGAGAAATAATCATCCTGAATCATCCTACGGAAGTTTTAGCTGGAATTATGGGGGGCGGCGCGATGCGCCGCCCGTCTTTTTATCATTCTGTGAAAAGGGCGTGGCAGGCTTATGGCAGAATACAAAACCGTTCGTGAAAATGCCTGTGCAGAATTTGTGGAGCGTCGTTCCCGGTTTATCGGCTATGTTAGGCCGGTTACAACCGAGGAGGACGCGATTTCTTTCCTTAACGAAATTCGCCAAAAGCACTGGGACGCGACCCATAATGTGTATGCCTATTCCTTGCGGGGTGGCCAGCTACGCCGGTATTCAGACGACGGTGAGCCGCAGGGCACAGCCGGAATGCCGGTACTAGAGGTTTTACAAAAGTCCGGAATTGTGGACACCGCCGTTGTTGTTACCCGCTACTTTGGCGGCGTAATGCTGGGAGCAGGCGGTTTGGTACGAGCTTACTCGCATGCGGCTTCCATTGGTGTTCAGGCGGCAAAGCCGATTGTAATGCGTCTTTGCTCTCTGCTGTACTTACAATGTGATTATTCACAATATGGAATTTTAGCGGCACTCATTCCGGAATGCGGCGGTGTAGTAGATGATTCAGAATTTACTGAAATTGTGACACTGCGCTTCCACATGGCAAAGGAAGAGGTACCGTTATTTAGCAAACGACTGGCAGATGCAACTGGGGGAACGGTAGAGGCAGAACAAGCCGGAGAAAAATATTTTGAATGCAAGCAGGAGTTTTAGTCCTTCTTTGCGTATATCCTTATGAGAGGATTGCGGGTGATAACTATGACCGTAAGAGAGAGAACAGAACTGCTTGAAGAGCAAATTTTGTCGCCTTATGCTACATTAGCAAAGAATTCGGAAGGCCGGGAGCGGCCGGAAGAAGAATGCGAAATGCGCACACCCTTTCAGCGTGACCGCGACCGTATTATTCATTGTAAGGCGTTTCGCCGATTAAAGCACAAAACGCAGGTGTTTTTGTCGCCTGAGGGCGACCATTACCGCACGCGTTTAACGCACACGCTGGAGGTTTCACAAATTGCACGTACCATTGCACGTGGGCTGCAGCTCAATGAAGATTTAACCGAGGCAATCTCACTGGGGCACGATTTGGGGCATACCCCGTTTGGCCATGCGGGAGAGCGGGTGTTAAACGATTTGTGTGAGCACGGCTTTCGCCATAACGAGCAAAGCGTGCGTGTGGTAGAAAAGCTCGAAAATGAAGGTCTTGGCTTAAACCTGACCAAAGAAGTTCGTGACGGTATTTTGTGCCACACCAGCGGCACACAGGCAAAAACACCGGAAGGCCGTATTGTTCGCCTGGCGGATAAGATTGCCTATATTAATCACGACATTGACGATGCGGTGCGAGCAGGTGTTTTAGATGAAAACGACATTCCCCAGCAGATAACCAGTGTGCTCGGCACCAAAAAATCGGTGCGAATTGATACGCTTGTAAAGTCGGTCATTCGCGCGAGTAATGGGGACGACATCCGCATGGAAGACCCTGTTTTCCCTCTCTTTTTAGAATTGCGCCAGTTTATGTTTCAAAAGGTCTATTTTAATCCTTATGCTAAAAAGGAGGAACAAAAGGTTCCGTTTTTACTTCGCACCCTGTTTGAATATGCAAAAGATTCTGCGCACTTACCGCCAGATTTACAAGAAACAGCGCAGTGCGAGGGTACGGAACGAGCCGCCGCCGATTTTATTGCCGGTATGACCGACCGGTACGCCGTTGAGCTGTTTCAAGAAATCAGCGTTCCAAAATCTTGGGACCATTGAGCACCTGAGTTAGGAGGGAAATCTGTTGGCACTGTCGGATGATTTTTTACAGGAGCTGAAAAGCCGCAGTGATATTACAGATGTGGTTTCTTCCTACATTGACCTGCGGCATAGCGGCAGAACGTATTCTGGGCTTTGCCCATTTCACAGTGAAAAGTCGCCGTCGTTTCATGTGTACCCAGAGAACGGCTCTTTTTATTGCTTTGGCTGCGGTGCGGGCGGAGATGTAATCACCTTTGTGCGCCGGATTGAAAATCTGGATTACATGGAATCGATTCGACTGCTGGCACAAAGGGCTGGAATGACAGTTCCGGAAAATGAAGCGGACCAAGGCTTAGCCAAGGCTAAAGGGCGTATTTTAGAAATTAACCGGGAAACCGCACGTTTTTACCACACCCAGCTTTTGGGCACACCGGGTACACCAGGAAGAGAGTACCTGTTAGGCCGCGGCCTAACGCCGCAAACCATTCGCCATTTTGGCTTGGGGTATGCGCCAGACTCTCGCTTTGCACTCGTGAACACCCTAAGTGCAAAGGGCTATACACCGGAAGAGCTGTTGCAGGCGAACGTAGCAGTAAGGGCATCTACCGGAAGGGTAATCGACCGTTTTTTTGCCCGAGTGATGTATCCGATTATTGACCTGCGAGGGAATGTAATTGCGTTTGGCGGGCGAACGTTAGGGGATTATAAGCCTAAATACCTCAATACGTCCGACACGCTTGTGTTCCATAAAAGCACCGGATTGTTTGCAATGAATTTTGCGAAGAATAACGCGAAGGATGGCCTCATACTCGCAGAGGGGTACATGGATGTTATCGCGTTGCATCAGGCTGGGTTTGAAAACGCCATTGCAACACTGGGTACGGCACTCACCACAGAGCAGGCAAGACTTTTGGCACGCTATACCGGTGAGGTTTACCTTTGTTACGATTCAGACGAGGCAGGGCAAAAGGCAAGCTCTCGCGCCATTCCCATTTTACGAAATGTTGGGCTTACGGTTCGCGTACTGAATTTAAGCGCGGGGAAAGATCCCGACGAATTCATTCGTTCCTATGGGGAACAGGGGCCGGCGCGGTTTCGGCAACTGATAGAGAGCAGCGGGAACGATGTGGAATACCGCCTCCAAAAGCTGCGGGCAAAGCATAATGTGCAAACAACAGACGGTAAGGTCGCGTACCTAACAAGTGCGGCAGAGCTTCTTTCGACGCTCGACAGCCGCATGGAGCAGGAGATATACGCAGGCCGCCTTGCAGAGGAGATTGGCATTGAACGTGCCTCTATACTTCAGCAAGTTGAAAAAAATTCAAAAAAACGACGTAAGGACAAAGAACGGCAAGAGTTTCGTGCATTTCAGCAGCAAACAGCAGGAATTCGCGACACGGTAAATCCAGAAAAAAGCCAGAATTTGCGTGCCGCCAATGCGGAAGAAGCACTAATTGTTTACTTAATGCAGCATCCAGACGCTGCAAGCGCGCTGGAAGCGGCTCTGCCGCCCGAAAATTTTGTCACATCGTTCAATCGTCGATTATATACGGTCATTCTGGGGAAGATTAAGGATGGCAAGGCATGCGGCCTTACAGACCTTGCGGGGGAATTCTCGGTGGAAGAGATTTCTTCTGTTGCGAAAATGCTGGCAGATTATCATCAGGTTCATGTAACTGCTCAGGACGCAAAAGAGTACCGGAATGTGATTTTACAGGAAAAGCAGAAGCTGGACCCGCAAAAAGCGGCTCCACAAGACATTCGGGACTATCTGCAAAGACTTAGGGAGCAGAAAAAATAGGGGGAACTAAGCAATGGAAATGCCTGATAAGAAAACAGTCATCAGAGACCTGATTGAACTGGGAAAAAGCAAAGGACAGCTTTCAACGAAAGAAATTCTGGACGCCCTCGGCGAACTGGATTTTGACCCGGAACAGATTGAAAAATTTTACGACACACTCGAAAGCCAGGGCGTTGAAATCATAGAGGATTTTGCTAATATTCCGCTCGAGGGGCTCGAAGTTCCTTCCACTGACAGTGAGGACGTGGAGGCATCTTTAGTTACCGAAGGAATCGCGATTGATGACCCTGTTAAAGTATACCTCAAAGAGATTGGCCGCGTTCCGCTGCTTACCCCCGAAGAGGAAATTGATTTGGCGATTCGCATTTCAAATGGAGATGAAGCCGCGAAGAAGCGTCTTTCGGAAGCCAACCTTCGATTGGTTGTTAGTATTGCCAAGCGTTACCTTGGGCGCGGCATGCAGTTCCTCGATTTGATTCAGGAGGGAAACCTCGGCCTGATTAAAGCAGTTGAAAAGTTTGACTACACCAAGGGCTTTAAATTTTCAACCTATGCAACATGGTGGATTCGCCAAGCGATTACCCGTGCCATTGCAGACCAGGCAAGAACCATCCGCATTCCAGTGCATATGGTAGAAACCATCAATAAGGTTAAGAAGGTTTCTAGCCAACTTCTCCATTCCAACGGCCATGAGCCTACGGCAGATGAGGTTTCTTTAGAACTGGATATGCCGGTGGATAAGGTGCGCGAGATTATGCGTGTTGCACAGGAGCCAGTTTCACTTGAAACCCCCATCGGTGAAGAGGAAGACAGCCACCTTGGCGACTTTATTCCCGATGATGAAGCCCCCGCCCCTGCGGATGCGGCGTCTCACACATTACTGCGTGAGCAGCTTGGCGAGGTGCTCGACACCCTCACCCCCAGAGAAGAAAAAGTGCTTCGCCTACGGTTTGGTTTGGAAGATGGCCGTTCCCGCACGCTTGAGGAAGTGGGCAAGGAGTTTAACGTAACGCGAGAGCGTATTCGCCAGATTGAGGCAAAGGCATTGCGTAAGCTTCGTCACCCCAGCCGCAGCAAAAAGCTGAAGGACTTCCTGGATTAATGGAAGGAGCCTTGTCATGCACATGACATTAGAAACGGACTATGCCGTCAGAATTGTTGATTTTCTGGCAGCGTCCAGTGAAAGGGCAGATGCGCGCAGTATTTCGGAAGGCACTTGCGTTCCGCCACGGTTCGCGCTAAAAATACTTCGTAAATTGGTTTCAGACGGTATTGTGCAGTCCTTTAAAGGAGCGCATGGAGGGTATATGCTGGCTCGCGCTGGCAGTCAAATTACCTTACGAGAAGTCATTGAATCCGTAGAAGGCCCATACATGATTAGCCGGTGCCAGCAGGATGAATATGCCTGTACACACCAGGCTTGCCGGTACCACCGCATTTACGCCGAGATTTCGGAGTCGGTGCGTAAACAGCTCGATTCGTATACCTTTTCTCAGGTTGAGCCGTGTGGAGCGGCTTGCCGTACTGCAAAAGAGCAAGAAAAGGGCAATGAGCAGGGCTGTTGTTCCGGAGTAGATAAATAATTGTACTACGTAAAAAAAGAAGAGGCTAGTAGCCTCTTCTTTTTTTTATAGAAAGCGATAAAAGAGAGACCTTTCCTTGCCACTGGTGTAGGAAAGAGCCCCATTTTTTGTATATAAGCGTTCGGTTACATGGTTCTAGAAGGTAACAGAATAAGAATAGTTGTGAATTGTTATAAAAGATTGACAGCGAAGAAACTATTATTGACTTTCCTTTTTAACAGAGCTAATATTAAATTGGTAGCACCAATTGCTTGCGTTTTCGGTTCTTATTTGCTGGATTGCTCAACGGCCTAGTTAATTCAGGTAAATAGGATTCCGTAAAATCACCGCGCTGAAAAGCGCAGCTTTGACCCTTGGATGGGGGTACAACATAGGAAAGAGATGATCAAAAATGAATCTACTCGTATGTGTGAAGCAGGTGCCGGATACAGCGGAAATTCGTATTGACCCCAAAACGAATACGCTAATTCGGTCGGGCGTACCCAGCATTGTAAATCCCTTCGACTCTTATGCACTGGAAATGGCTGCCAGGTTAAAGGACGCAAATCCAGGTAGTAAAATTGTAGTGTTGTCTATGGGGCCGGAACAAGCCAAGGAAGCATTAAGGCAATGCCTTATGGTGGGAGCAGATAAAGCGTATTTAGTGAGTGACCGCGCTTTTGGCGGTTCCGATACGCTGGCTACCAGCTACATACTTTCTTGTTCCATTAAAAAGGTGGAAGAACTGGAAGGTAAATTCGATTTGATTTTCTGCGGCAAACAGGCGATAGACGGCGACACCGCACAGGTAGGGCCTGAAATTGCAGAGCATTTGGATTACCCACAGGTGACCTGCGCCGTAGGAATTACAACGGATAAAGACACCGCTAAAATCAAACGTGAGGCGGAGGATGATTTTGAATCGCTGGGTGTAACCATGCCCTGCTTAATTACGGTGACGAAACTGCCTTATGAGCCGCGCTACCCAACAATTAAAAGTAAGCTGGCGGCGAAGAAAATAGAAATACCCACACTTACCTCTGTGGATTTACCAATAGACCTGAGTCGTGCAGGCTTAAAAGGTTCGCCAACAAAAGTAAAGAAAACGTATACAGCCGTTCAAAAGACAGGCGGAATTCGAATTCAGGAAGAAAACGACAGTGATTCGGGCAAAAAGCTGTTTGCATCGCTTTGCGATACCTGCGTGATATAAAGGAGGGGAAACCATGGAAGCGAAAACAAAAGATTTGTGGGTATTTATTGAAACAGATTCCAGTGGTAGTGCCAAAAACGTGGGGCTCGAACTGCTGAATCCCGGTCGCCGCCTTGCGGATGGTCAAAAGGGTAAGCTGATAGCAGTTGTGATTGGCTCACAATTAGATTCCGCAATAAAAGCCGCGCAAGAATACGGAGCAGACGAAGTGCTCGTGGTAGATGGTCCCGAATTTGGCCGCTATACCACAGATGCGTATACCGACGCATTGTACCAGCTCATTGAGAAGTATGGCCCTACCACACTGTTGATTGGAGCGACTGGGAATGGACGCGATATGGCTCCCCGTCTTTCTTGTCGCCTGAAAACAGGGCTTACCGCCGATTGCACAGCGCTGGATATTGACGAGCAAAGCGGCAATGTAGCTTGGACCCGCCCTGCCTTTGGCGGGAACCTGATGGCAACCATTGTGTGCCCTGACCACCGCCCGCAGATTGGCACAGTGCGCCCCGGCGTTTTTAAAAAGCCAGAGCCAGCGCAAAACCATACTGCTAGGGTTCTTCGAGAAGAAATTCATATACCAGAGGAACGCCTGCGCACGAAGGTTCTGGATGTCATTAGCGAACTGAGCCAGGAACTGGTAGATTTGGAAGGGGCAGAGATTATTGTATCCGGTGGCCGCGGAGTAGGCGGAGCGGATGGCTTCCGCTATCTTCAGGAATTGGCAGATTCCCTTGGGGCAACGGTAGGGGCTTCGCGTGCAGCGGTGGATTCCGGTTGGATATCCCGTTCGCATCAGGTTGGGCAAAGTGGTAAAACCGTAGGGCCAAAGCTGTATATTGCAGCTGGAATTTCAGGAGCAATTCAGCATTTGGTAGGAATCAACAGTTCGGATGTCATTGTGGCAATTAATAAAGACCCGGATGCCCCTATATTTGGTGTAGCAGATTATGGGGTAGTCGGCGATTTGTTTCAGGTTTTGCCGGTACTAACGGAGTCCGTTAAGAAGAAAAAAGGTCTAGCATAAACACCGTTTTATTCTTCCAATCGGTAGCTCATATCTCCCCAATGATATAGCTCTATGATACATTCTTTGAGAGAATCCTGTTTGGAAAAGTAACCCATGAATTTAGACAGATTGTAGCCATAGGTTTCATCAATTATTTCAAAGCTTGCATTGTGGAACTCGTTGATAAATTCCCGAAGCTCCATTTTTTTACCGGTAAAAGAGCCGGGATTCCCGCACAGTACCTCTTGATATTCAAGCAGGTACACGTAGCAAAAATCCCAATCAATATTTTCAAACTCAACCCATCCCTCCACTTGTTCAAATGGCGCAACCGTACAAACAAATCCACTTTGAAACTTCATTTGGAGGATATTTTCGGTTAACTCAAAATCAATTACTCTAGCATCGTGCAGACTATAAGGTAAATCGGTCATGTTCCTGCGAATGATCCGCTTCATCATAACACCTCATCCGTTTATAATTCTATCGATTCAACTGCATTTTACCAGAGACAATGGCGTTATTCAATCTAATATTCTAGAAAAGCTGAAATAAAAAAGCGGCAGTATCTGTTTTAGATACTGCCGCTTTTTTAATCATAAAGGAAGAGTTATAAAAATAAGTCACGCTCTCCGGCACGCATGCGCTCAATGTTTCGCGTTACAATGCGTTTTACATTGGGATTTTCAATTTTATTCAGCTCGTTCTCCAACAGAGTTTCTCCCATGGAAGAAAGCTCTGGGTCTCCGTAATCGAGCATGTATTCGAGTAGGGTCATGAGAGCGTTTGGTGTGCAGGTGTTTTGAATCGTTCCGCTTTTTGCAAGCTGCATAAAACGGTCACCCGTGCGTCCCTGCCGGTAGCAAGCGGTACAGTAGCTGGGAATGTACCCGTTTTCAATCAGCGATTTAATTACCTCAAGCGGGCGGCGCTCATCGGAAAGCTGGAACTGCCCCGAAACAGGCTGTTGAGGACAGTCTTCCTCCTGCTTATAGCCGCCAATTTCGGTGTTGGAGCCTGCACTGATTTGTGATACGCCATAGCGCAGGACTTCATCCCGCATTTCAGCCGTTTCACGGGTAGACATAATAATGCCAGTGTATGGTACGGCAATGCGAAGAATCGCGACCAAGTGCTTAAAGGTTTCGTCGTCGAGCAGATAGGGGAAATCGGCTAGGCTCATGCCCTCCGCTTGCTTTAAACGTGGCATAGAGATGGTATGGAAGCCTACGCCAAACTCTTTCTCCAAATGAGCATTGTGCATCATCAGCCCCAATACTTCAAATTTGGGGTCGTGCAGGCCAAAAAGAACACCTGCGCCTACATCCTCAATGCCAGCCTGCATTGCGCGGTCAAATGCAGTGAGGTGGTAGTCGTAGTTGCTTTTGCGGCAATGGGGGTGCATGGCTTCATAGGTAGGCTTGTGGTAGGTTTCTTGGAAGAGAATGTAGGTGCCGATTCCCTTTTCCTGAAGCATTTTATATTCTTCTACGGTGGTTGCGGCTATGTTAACGTTTACTCGGCGAATGCTGCCATTGTCGAGCTTTGTATCATAGATGGCGTCGAGCGCATCTAAAATGTAATGAATGTCGCAATTTTTGGGGTCTTCTCCCGCCTCCAGGGCAAGGCGCTTGTGACCCATACGTTCAAGAACGCGAACTTCCTGTTGAATTTCTTCCCGAGTCAAACGGCGGCGCGGCATTTCGTTACAGTGCTGAAAACCGCAGTAAACGCAGTTGTTTACACAGTAATTTGAAACATACAGCGGTGCAAACAGCACAATTCGGTTGCCGTAAATCTTACGTTTAATTTCTCCAGCGGTTTGGTAAATACGTTCTAACAGTTCTTTTTCTGTGATTTCGAGGAGTAAAGCAATATCAAAGTAATCGAGCGTTTCGCCCTTTTCGGCACGCTTTACTGCCGCTTCGCGCTGCTCGTAGGTGCTTTGCTTTGCTTTCTCTAATAATTCATAAATCGCATTATGGTCTAACTGCATCATGTTGTATTCTCCAATCTACATGGTCGCCCCGGCCCACCGTCAGGCGGAATCCAGCCCGCTCAACGCGGCCTTGAATACAGAAACGACACTCCGCCGCTTCATCTCCGGTACAGATTTTATTATCGTATAACAGGTATTTCTTACGTACGTCCGTCGGTGACAAATTTGGCATCACTACGTTCGCGCCGGCTTTCAATACTTTTTCACGCCCAAGGGGATCGAGTGTTCCAACCGCGGTAGTTGCCGGCAAAAGTGCGCCAGGCAAGAGTACCCGAAGCATCGCAATCATTAAAATAGTTTGTTCTAATGTGCCGGACGAAAAAGTACCAAACGGCGTATCCTTTTGCGGAATAAACGGCCCGATTCCTACCATGTGCGGCTGAAGCTCCTGTAAAAAGAGCAAGTCGTCCGCTAGATACTCCGCTGTTTGGTACGGAGAGCCTACCATAAAGCCAGCCCCAATTTGGTAGCCAATTTCACGCAAATCCCAAAGACATCGCTTGCGGTTTTCGGGGGACATTGCCTCTGGGTGAAGCTTGCGGTAATGTTCGTCATTCGCCGTTTCGTGGCGAAGTAAATAACGCTGTGCACCTGCCTGAAAAAGCCGTTGGTAAGACTCACGGCTGCGCTCGCCAACGGAAAGGGTCACGGCGCAATCTGGATAGGCACTTCGTATGGCATACACAATGCGTTCCAAGCGCTCATCGGTAAAGTACGGGTCTTCACCACCTTGCAATACAAAGGTGCGGTAGCCTAGCTCACGGCCCAAAGAACAGCATTCTAATATTTGGCTTTCCGTTAAGCGGTAACGCTCTGCGTTTGGGTTACTGCGGCGAATACCACAGTACAGGCAGTCGTTTTTACAGTGGTTGGTAAATTCAATTAGTCCACGCGTATATACGTCGCGATCATAATTGATGCGGCGAAGGCGGTTTGCCTCCTCCATTAGCTCCTCGTAGTCGCTTCCACCGCCACTGCGGATAAACTCCGCAAGCTCTTCACGGTTCATACGGCTCAGGTTACGCATGAATGGCCTCCTTTTGTTGGGTTTCGGGGATTGGCTCGAGCACACGGTCAAGAATACCCGTTACATAAGCAATGAGTACACCGTAGTTTACGATTGGTACATTTGCCACACGGGCTTGTTCTATGCGGCTTAGCATTTCTGTTCGGTTAATCATGCACGCACCGCAGTGAACCACGAGGGCGTAATCCGGCAATTGCTTTGTGTAGCCAAGTCCGGAAGAAAAATCAAAGTGCAGTTCTTTTCCAGTCTTCTGGAGCAACCAGCGTGGAATTTTCACTTTGCCGATGTCATCCTCCTGTCGGTGGTGGGTACAAGCCTCAGCGATTAAGATACGGTCGCCATCTTTTAGGGAGGCAATGGCTCTTGCCCCTGCCGCAAGCTCCGACAAATCCCCTTTTGCGCGGGCAAATAGAATGCTAAAGGAGGTTAAGGGCATGTTCGTCGGTAATAGCTCCGCTACCCGGGCAAATGCCTGCGAATCGGTAATCACCAGAGCAGGAGGTGCGGCAAGGGCGGCTAGTGCTGCGGGAATCTCCTCCGGTTGAACGACCAATGCAGGTGCACCTAACTCCAAGAGTGCCCGCAGAACCTGCTGCTGTGGCAAAATCAGCCGCCCTTTGGGGGCGGAGGAATCAATGGGGGTTACCAGCAGGACAATATCGCCGGGGGATACAAGGCCATCCAGCAAGCTGGGTGCTTTCTGCTGTGGTTTGGTATTGGATAATACGGAAATCAATTGCTCCAACCCCTGCCCGGTTTGTGCAGAAACAGCAATAGCCCTCTCGGGAGCGGGAAGACACTTTAGGTCGCTTTTGTTCCAAACAAGAACCACAGGAAGCCCCCGCTGCCGAAGCTGGTGTATAAATTTTGTTTCGTTTTCATCAAGGCCGGTCTGGGCATCCGCTACATACACCGCTATATCCGTTCTACCTAGAACCTCTAACGATTTTTCGCGCCGCAACTCACCCAGTGTTCCGGTATCGTCAAGCCCTGCGGTATCAATTAACACACATGGCCCTAGCGGGAATAGCTCAATGCTTTTATAAACAGGATCTGTCGTAGTACCTCGTTGATCAGATACAATGGCAAGGTTCTGGCCGGTCAGCGCATTTATCAGGCTGGATTTTCCTGCGTTCCGCCTGCCAAAGAGAGCAATATGGGTACTTACCGAGCGTGGTGCCTGGTTTTGCTCCATTTAGTCGACCTCCTTTTTTGAGATGGATGTCTTAACGGTTACATGCTCCAGCCTGCCCAGCCGCCCGGTGAGGCTGTTAATTTCATCGGTACTGCTCACTACCACTAAAGAGATAACGGCCATGTTTTCCTCTGGCATCGGGATTCCCATACGTCCCTTTACAATGCCTTGAAAAGAAGAAATCACTTGGTTGAATTCGTGCTGGCACAAATTTGGCTGTTCTAAAATAGCGCTGATAACGGCAACTCGGTTCACGATACATTCCTCCTGAAAATAAAGAAGCCTTTCCGATTTTACTCGGAAAGGCAATAAGGTCTGATCAAAGCGCAGTAAAACAGACGGGTCGCTCCCAAAAGGGCGTTCCATCCATTTCTTTCAGATCAGCAAAGCTTTTCCGTCAGATACAATCGTTTTTGTCCCGGCAAATCCGCAAGAGAATACTTGGCGGAAATGGCGGCTGTTTTAAACATGTTTTATGAATCCGGTGCAAAACTCTCTCTCTGCAAGGGAATCATCAATAGTATAAATTGAATTACCGGGCTTGTCAACTAATTCACAGCTAAATAACCTTTTGGAAGGATTATAATACAAGCTTTATCACTTGTTTATAAAAAAGAGTTGCATTCTCTCTAATTTGTTTTTAAAATAGAATTCAATAGTAAAGGAGGTTCATTTATGAACAAGACAAGAATTGCTATCGTAGGATATGGCAATATAGGGAAATACGCACTGGAGGCTGTACTAGCCGCACCAGATATGGAACTGGCCGGAATTGTACGGAGAAGCACTTCAGAGCTTCCCAAAGAGCTGGATGGAATTCCGGTTGTGCAAGAGATGAGCGAACTGGGGAAGGTTGACGTTGCACTGCTTTGTGTACCTACCCGCAGTGTGCAGGAATATGCAACAAAGTATTTAGCGATGGGCATTCACACGGTAGACAGCTTCGATATTCACACCTCTATTCCCAGCCTACACAAGGCATTAAATGAGGCAGCGAAAGAGGGCGGCCGTGTAGCGGTTATTTCTGCCGGGTGGGACCCGGGCAGTGACTCAATAGTGCGTGCGTTAATGCAGGCCTGCGCTCCCAAGGGAATTACCTACACCAATTTTGGCCCCGGTATGAGCATGGGGCATACGGTCGCGGCAAAGGCGATAAAGGGGGTGCAGGGCGCACTTTCAATGACAATACCGCTGGGAACGGGTGTTCACAGACGTATGGTATACGTTCAGCTGGAGGATGGTGCAGAGCTTGCAACGGTTTCTGCCGCAATTAAGAGCGACGATTATTTTGCTCATGATGAAACCCACGTGATTCAAGTACCGGACATCAATGCAGTAATTGATAAAGGGCATGGAGTGAGCATGGAGCGAAAGGGTGTTTCTGGCAAAACGGACAACCAGCGCTTTGAATTCCATATGTCGATTAATAACCCAGCGCTTACCTCCCAGGTTATGGTTGCGTGTGCAAGAGCCGCTATGCGCCAACAGCCCGGTGCATATACCATGATTGAAATTCCGGTAATCGATTTGCTTGCCGGTAGCCGTGAGAGTGCAATTGCCTCTTTGGTTTAAATTGCGATAATTGAATCAAATTATTACAGGGCAGCCGATAAATCGGCTGCCCTGTTCAGCACTATCCCCCCGTTTTACTCATATACTGTTTGTAGAAGTTGATTCATAAAAGGGGGAGAATGTGCTTGGCCGACTATAAAATTTGTGTGTACGCCATCTGTAAAAATGAAGAAAAGTTTGTAGACCGTTGGATGGATTCGGTGAAAGAGGCCGATTTGGTAGTTGTGCTGGATACTGGTTCCACAGACAATACGGTTGAAAAGCTCAAAGAGCGCGGTGCAGTCGTTTACGAAGAAGTGATTCACCCATGGCGCTTTGATGAAGCGCGCAATCGCGCATTGAGCCATGTTCCAGACGATATGGAAATATGCGTCTCCATTGATTTGGATGAAATTCACGAACCGGGGTGGAGAGACATTCTGGAATCGGAATGGAAACCGGAGTATACTCGAGTAACGTACCCATACATTTGGAGTCACCATGACGACGGGAGGCCCGACCAAAAGTATATAAGAGAAAAAATTCACCGCCGGCACGACTTTCACTGGGTAAGACCCGTACATGAGGTCTTACAGTATACCGGAGAGGGTGCGGAAAAAGAATTGTGGATTGAAAAATTGGTTCTTCATCACTACCCGGATGTATCAAAACCCAGAAGCCAATATCTTCCTTTGCTGGAGCTGTCTGTAAAAGAGAATCCGCTGGATGACCGGGCGACGTTCTGGCTAGGGCGAGAATATATGTACTATCAAAAATTTGAATCAGCAATAGAAACACTCAAACAGTATTTAAATATTCCCACCGCAATGTGGAAGGAAGAACGAAGCGCTGCCATGCGCTTTATTGCACAAAGCTATGACTGGCTGCATAATAGCAGTGAAGCAATGGCGTGGCACCTTCGATCGATTGATGAGTGCCCCACGGAACGGGAGCCGTACCTGGCTTTAGCCAAGTTGGCGTACCGGCAGAATAACTGGGCACAGGTTTTTTCAACCGTACAGCTTGCGCTGGCGATTCCAACCAAAAGCACAAGCTATTTAATGGAGCCAGACTGCTGGGGTGCTGATTTTTACGATTTAGGCTCTATTTCTGCCTATTACCTTGGGCTTTATGAAAAAGCGCTGGAATACGGGCAGGAGGCAATCGCCAAGCGTCCGGGGGATGAGCGGTTACAGCTCAATCTGGAATTGTTCCAAAAAAAGGTTCAAGAGCAGGCGCAGAAAGACAGTGAACCGGAACAAGAACAGGTCTAGCGAATGCAGAATTCGGTTGCAGGAATGCCCTTCGTGTGCTATAAAAGAAGAAAAGAATATGGCAGGGCAATAGGAGTGGTATAAAATGAGAGAAATACAGAACGTTACAATTCGTATGATTGATTATTACTCTGGTGACCCAAAACGAATTCAGCATTTTTTAAAGGTGCATCAGTTCGCCAAATTAATCGGGGAATTGGAGCAGCTTGATTCGCAAACACAAGAAATACTTGAGATTGCTGCCTTAGTTCACGACATTGGAATTAAGCGAAGCGAAGAAAAATACAACAGCAGCGCCGGCAAGTACCAAGAGTTGGAAGGCCCGCCGGAAGCCGAAGCGCTTTTACTTCCGCTCGGCTATCCGCAGGCATTTGTCAGCCGGGTTTGCTGGCTTGTGGGCCACCACCATACTTACGATTCCATTGAGCAGTTGGATCATCAAATACTCGTAGAAGCAGATTTTTTGGTAAATGCGTATGAAGATCATTTGAGTGAGGACGCAATACGTAAAGTGCTTACGAAGCTGTTTCGAACAAAGTCTGGCAGCCAATTGCTACGCACGATGTATTTGTGTGGATAAGCACTTGAAAAGAAAAAAGCTGAGGCAGCCATTGGTAAGGCTGCCTCAGCTTTTTAAACACATTATTCTACGGTAATAACAGAAACAGGACACCCTTCCTGCGCTTCAACGGCAGATGCCTCTGCACTCTCAGGAACATCCTCTACATAAACCTCTGCTACGCCATCGTCTCCCATGCGGAATACTTCGGGGCAGGTTTCTGGACATAGACCACAAGAAATACAACCAGATCTATCGAGCATCGCTTTCATAAACAACATCCTTTCTTTTTGTAATCATAAGGAATTATTTCCATTTATGCTGGGTTTCATACCAACTGCCTTCATTTTACAGCTAAGTAATAGAATTTACCAGATGCAACCAATATATTTTATAAATTTGAAAGAATTTATAAAGATTACAAAGAAAAGCTGTCATTTCGCTCAAGAGTGATATAATAAGCATATGGAATAACGAGTCTTAGCAAACATTGATTGGTGGGAGGTTTTGCCGGTGGTAGAAAGAAACAGTGCCGTTCCAGAAAAAGAGAATCCTTCGATTGAAATCTTTGATTATAACGCAGAGGCCTGCAACATTACCTTTTGGGATTTTCGAATAGCACCAATCCTCGATCCTTTAGCAAATATTGAAAAGAACCATGTGCGCTGGGTTAATGTGGATGGCCCATGCGGTGAAGAACTTCTAAAGGAGCTGGGAAGAGTTTTTCACATTCACCCATTGGTGATTCATAATCTTCGTAATCAATTTCAGCGCGCCAAAGTAGAAGAATACGATGGCTTTCTCTCTATTGTAACAAAGATGATTTATTTTTCAGGTGAAGCTTTCATTATAGAGCACACCAATATTTTACTCGGGCATAATTATGTGCTTACCTTTGGAGATACCAAGGGAGATGTGTTCGAGAGCATTCGCAGGCGCATTCAGGTGGATACCCGTGTGCGCTCCATGGGAGCGGATCATTTAGCCTATTTACTGCTCGATGCGATTGTGGATGGCTATTTTGATGTTCTCGAAACCATTGGCAACCAAATTGATGATTTGGAAGACAGCATTATGGAGCGGACAAGTAAACAGCATTTGCTGCAAATCCGCTCCATAAAGAAACACCTTCTGCTGGTTAATCGGCATATCTGGCCTCTTCGCAACGTTGCCTCACTCATGGATAAGGAATCGAGTGAGCTGATTTCCCAAGAATCAGAGCCGTACCTGCGCGATGTATACAATCATATTATTCAGGCCATTGATTCCACTGAAACCTACCGAGACCTGCTCTCTGGCCTAGCTGACCTGCATTACTCCAATATCAGCTTTCGCATGAACGAAATTATGAAGGTTCTCACCATTATCTCTACCATTTTTATTCCGCTTACCTTTATTGTTGGGGTGTATGGAATGAATTTTAAATACATGCCGGAGCTGAGTCAGCCGTGGGGGTACCCCATGGTGTGGGGATTGATGATAGGCATTGTGATTGGTATGCTTCTCTTTTTCAAAAAGAAGAAGTGGTTATAACTGCTGAAGTGCTGCCTATTCATTTTTTAATATTTATTTCTTTATATTTGTAGCAGGTAGCCTTGAAAATTCAAGGCTACCTGCTTTTTAAAACTAGACGATAAGCAAGTTAATCGAATTTCTATAGCCTGAGGATATTATAGTGATGTTGGTTGCATCGTAAGCATAGGCTCGTATTTCATAAGTGGAGGTCGTGGTGGCCGGAGCTACGTCCACATAAGTTTCTGATATTTTATAGAATATAGCTGTCCCATTGGAATTGTTATCAACAGTTCGATCCGATTCATGCCAAGGGGTAAGCTTACTCAATCTTTAAGATTTGAACAGAAGTACCTTCTGGCTGATCACCATATACGTCTAAAGCAGTACCTGTTAGATTCACTTCAAATTGAGAATTCACTGTAGTAACTTGAATAATTCTGTAAGCGGTACACCACACATTATCATTACTAGGGGATCGGCTTCGTACACCACCGCCTCCATGTTTTACTACGGCGCCGTTTAAGGTAAAGTACAAAGAGATGAACTCGTTTGGGATAACAAAACATTCCAGGGTAGCCATAACTTGATAGACTCCAGGTTGAAGAGTGATAACTCCGGTTGTAGTGTTTAGCTGAATATCCGGTGTTGGGCTAGGAACCACAACAGTATCAAAGGGGATAATTGCACCGCCACCTAGGGCGCCGATATTATTAGAAAGGCCAGCCACAAAGTAGTCCGCTGCCGACGTTACACCCGTGGGGCCAGTTGGCCCAGTCGGCCCGGTAGCACCAGTCTCGCCAACACCCGTGGGTCCGGTTGGGCCAGTAGGCCCGGTCGGGCCAGTCTCGCCAACACCTGTAGGTCCGGTCGGCCCAGTAGGCCCGGTAGCGCCAGTCTCGCCAACACCCGTGGGGCCAGTTGGCCCAGTCGGCCCGGTCGGTCCAGTCTCGCCAACACCCGTGGGTCCAGTCGGTCCAGTAGGCCCGGTCGGTCCAGTCTCGCCAACACCTGTGGGACCAGTCGGCCCAGTAGGCCCGGTTGCGCCAGTCTCACCTACACCTGTGGGTCCAGTCGGCCCAGTAGGCCCGGTAGCGCCGGTATCGCCAGTCTCGCCAACACCTGTAGGTCCAGTCGGGCCAGTCGGCCCGGTAGCACCAGTCTCGCCAACGCCCGTGGGACCAGTAGGCCCAGTAGGCCCGGTTGCGCCAGTCTCGCCTACACCTGTGGGTCCAGTTGGTCCAGTAGGCCCGGTCGCGCCAGTCTCGCCTACACCTGTGGGTCCAGTTGGTCCAGTTGGTCCGGTTGCGCCAGTCTCGCCAACACCTGTGGGACCAGTCGGCCCAGTAGGCCCGGTTGCGCCAGTCTCACCTACACCTGTGGGCCCAGTAGGTCCGGTTGCGCCAGTCTCACCTACACCTGTGGGTCCAGTCGGCCCAGTAGGCCCGGTAGCGCCAGTCTCGCCAACACCTGTAGGTCCGGTTGGCCCAGTAGGCCCGGTAGCACCGGTCTCGCCAACACCCGTGGGGCCAGTCGGCCCAGTAGGCCCGGTAGCGCCAGTCTCGCCAACACCTGTGGGTCCAGTCGGCCCAGTAGGCCCGGTAGCGCCAGTCTCGCCAACACCTGTAGGTCCGGTTGGCCCAGTAGGCCCGGTTACGCCAGTCTCGCCTACACCCGTGGGACCAGTCGGCCCAGTAGGCCCGGTAGCGCCAGTCTCGCCAACACCCGTGGGACCAGTCGGTCCAGTAGGCCCAGTTGCGCCAGTCTCGCCTACACCTGTGGGTCCAGTTGGTCCAGTTGGACCCGTTGCGCCAGTGGGACCTGTTGAAGAGTCATCTTCCTTTATTACCACAAGAGTAGCCGACAAAGGGGTGGACGATGAATAGAAAACGGCTGCGTCACTTGCATTTAATAACGATACTGTAGCTGGTGCTACAGTGACTTCTATAATTCCCATTCCGACTACTTCGCTTGTTTTGGCAGGAGAGTTTCCTTCCAAAAAATCTCCCTGAGAAGAGGAAAGTGCGAATACCACTCCGTTTGTGGATCTTGAGGATTGTGTCGCTACCCACCATTCAATCATATATCTTCCGGTTTCAAGAAAGGTAATTATTCCGGCGACAGTGTTGTAGCTGATATTTCCGGCAGAATAGACGATTGATTCGAAGATAACGTTTTCCTGAGCTGCAACGGAACCAGCACTGCTACGTTCAATTTGTAGTGCAATATTACTCATAAACATTCTCCCACATTAAATTTTTATTTAATTTACTATTTGGCTTAATAAAGCAGCGTTTTCCATAATATGTTAAGCTTTTTGTCTTGTCCCATGCGTGTGAGTAAATTTGTTTCTTCAATAATTGTGAGAGTTGCTGAATTGAGGGTTGTATTCGGCAAGCTTATAAATCGCTATTATAGCAAAAAATCCTCTTGCTGATATAGACAGCAGAGAGGATTTTATTTAATAATATGAGAAATAAAATATAATAAACAATAAATCTTGTTGAAACGAATTGGTTTTAACTATAACTAAAATACCGCAATAACATAATGTTATTGCGGTATTGGCGGAGAAAAAGGGATTTGAACCCTTGCGCCGGTTACCCGACCTACTCCCTTAGCAGGGGAGCCCCTTCACCACTTGGGTATTTCTCCAAATTATTTTATTTTAAGGTTTGTCCATAAAAAATGAATGGCGGAGGGGAAGAGATTCGAACTCTTGGTCCCTTGCGGGATCACTAGTTTTCAAGACTAGCTCCTTAAACCACTCGGACACCCCTCCAACACAAGGTGCGAGAGTTATGATACCATAACTTGTATGCTATGTCAATGGATTTTGCACAATTTCTATGCAAAAAGTGCCTGTTTGTGCTCTTTTTGTGATTTTTGGATTCATTCTTTTAATAATTGCCAACGTTCCTTATAATCTGGCAGTATCGATGCCACCAGTGCGTAAAATTCTTTCCCGTGATTTTTATGGCGAATGTGTGCCAGCTCATGAACGACGACATAATCCACTGCTGGCATAGGGTAACGCATCAATCGCCAAGAAAAGCATAGCTTGTTTTTGGGGCTGCAGCTGCCAAAGCGGGTTGTGGCACCTGTAATTTGAATGCCGGTAGGGGTAAGATCCATTTGTTTGGAGTAATATGCGACTCTCTCCGGCAGAATTTCTTTTGCACGCTGCAATAGCTTCTTTTTCTCTTCTGCAGTTGGTTCAGGGTGTTGGAGCGCCCGTTTGCGCTGGCGCTCCATTGCATCTTTTATCCAGTTTTCACGCTGGGCCACAAATTCTTCAATTGCAGCCTTTTTGCAGCGTATTGGAACACGTACAATCACCTGCGCATCACGGGTAACCTCCAGCGAAAGGGTTTTGCGCTTGGAGCGGATTAAGGTATATTCCGGTAGCATGATGCCTTCCTTTCCAGTACGGGTTAGTCGATTAGGTGGTGTGCATACCATTTGTTACCCCTTACACGATGATAGAAGATGATTGCACGAACACCCCACTCAATGATCATGGCAAGGTAAATGCCAATAAGACCAAAGCCAAGCGGAATTGCCAGCAGCCAACCGCTCGCTACGCGCAGAGACCACATACAGATGAGCGCAACAATGGAGCTGAACTTGGCGTCTCCTGCCGCACGGATCGATGCCGGTATAATAAAGCTGGGGGACCATACAAAGGGCATTGCGATTGCCGTTACAATTACAATACGGCGTATCTCTGGTATAATCTGCTCCGGCGGGTTAAAAACCCCAATGAGGCCGGGGAGTAGTGGCTGCACAAGTACCAGCATAAACACATAGCAAAGGCTGGAGAGTAGTAAAAAGGAACGAATGAATTTTTTGGAATCGTCAATCTGCCGCCGCCCCATACACTGGCCAATGATGGTTACGGCTACCTGACTAATGGTATTGCTGGGAATTTGCAAAACCATAATAATCGACCAACAAATCGCATTAGAAGTAATCGCCAAGGTTCCTAGTGCAACAATAAAGGTTTGCGTGAGCAGTTTGCCGCCGTTAAAGAATACCTGTTCTGCGGCAAAGGGGAGGCCGATAAACATAATTTTACGAAGTATATCACGGTTTGGGCGCAAAGCGCCTTTGTAATTAAAATGAAGAGTATCGTCTAAGCGAATCAGGAAGATAAGGGAACAAAGAGCACCGAGTCCACGCGCAATGTTGATAGCAACTGCCATTCCCATGACGCCCCAATGGAAGACGGAAATAAACAGCAGGTTCAGTAGCACGTAAGATACGTTCGTAATCAGAGTGAGTGCCAAGGCGGGGCGGGTACGCCCTACACCACGCAGGCAGCATACACTGCCCTGGTAAATTCCAAACGCAGGGTAAGAAAGAACACTGCCCAGTAGGTAAAGCCGGGCATTCGAAAATACCTCTGCATCGGCACTGCCAAACAACAGCCATAAAACAGGATCACGAAATACAATTAAAATAAGAGCCATGGCGAGCGCCAAAAAAGGTACTGCGGATACCGTTTGTTCCGTAGAGCGTGAAACCATCTCTTTGTTATGGCTCCCCTGATACTGCGCTACAACAACCGTTCCGCCAGTTGCCACTGCAACCAGAACAGTAGTCATGAGCAGGTTAAGGGAGTCCACCATATTTACCGCACTGATGGCGTTTACACCCGCAGTACTAATGAGTGCGGTATTAAAGAAGTTGATACCAAGAATAAATGCTTGCTCTAGAAACACAGGGAGAGCAAGGGCAAGAATCTGCTGGTAGTGAATGCTCTTACCAGAAAGGTATTTTTCTAATAAGTAGATCGTTTTTTGTTTTATTATATAAAGCGTTTTGCTGTGCAACAAAATCACACCAATTCCTTAAAAGCTGTAATGGGTAAAGGTACAATAATATGTACCGGCGAATCAAGGGCTGTTCACCATTGGATTGAGACGCAAAGCGCAAGAAAGTGAAAATAAACGTAGTAATGTGTTATACTATACAACGAAACTTGCGGTTTGTCACGGGATAACAACCCAAAAGAAATAAAAAAATCATTCTATTTTCAGGCACTTTTGCTTTGCATACTAAAGAAAAGGCAATAAAGGTGGGTTTGTTACAGGCTTTGTGTTGGTAGTTACGATAAGGTAGTTTTCGCTTACTTGGTTTTATGCTATAATTAAGCAAAGCTTTCGAAGCCTAAGAGAACATGAAAGCTGTTGATTGGATAACCATCTTGGCGTATGAGATTGCTTAAAGCAAAGCATTTTTGACTATATATAAAATGAAGAGTAAGAATTGCATATTCTTTCTTTTGCAGAAAGGAGTACATCACCATGGATGGAACTCAAAGAAAAAACATAACAGTTGGCGCATGTGTGGATGTGGTTCAAAAGCAAGACCAGCGAACGGGCAAATTAACCCGAGGGCGTGTTTCTCGCTTACTCACCAAAAGCCCAAGCCACCCGCATGGAATAAAAGTAATGCTGGATTCCGGCATTGTAGGCCGAGTACAGCGTGTGTTAGAGGAACAGGAGGAAGCGTAATGGAGGTTTTGTTTGTTTGCTACCCCAAATGCACTACCTGCCAAAAAGCGAAGCGTTGGCTACAGGGGCATGGCATTGTGATACAGGAGCGAAATATAAAAGAGCAAAATCCATCGAAAGAAGAGCTTGCCCAATGGCATCTTGCATCCGGCTTGCCACTGCGTAAATTTTTTAATACCAGCGGGTTGCTTTACCGGGAACAGGAGCTTTCAAAAAAGCTGCCGGAAATGAGTGAAGAAGAGCAGCTAGAGCTGCTTGCAACGGACGGAATGCTCGTTAAGCGGCCAATATTAACGGATGGCAAAACAGTTTTGATTGGTTTTCGTGAGAAAGAATGGGAAACCGTGCTACTAAAATAATAGATAAAGAAAAAGACTCAAAACAGCGGAAATCATCCTCCACTCCTTTTTGAGTCTTTTTACGGTTATATGCTTTTCCATTCGGTGTTTTGCGTGTTACGGGGTTTATGCCGCCCCAGTTGGCGCGCTTTTGCAGGTCAAGCGTTCTTCGCTGTGATTTACTCATTTTCTCCCGTGGTATCATCTTATCCACTTGGCTACACATCCTTTCTGTATACCTTTAGTATAGCACAAAAACAGAGAAAAGTCGCATTCGCATAGTGGTTTTTAGAGTCTGGTAAAATTTGCAGAGATATGTTATACTTTAAGCGAATATAAGAATTATTATTATTTAATTTTTAATAACTGAAAGGGGAACATAGCATGAGAAGAGCAATTCGTAAAACAGTAACTGGCAGCACACAGTACGACGGCGCAGGGGTGCGCTTGGTGCGTGTGATTAGCCGACCGGATGTAGAAGAATTTGATCCTTTTTTGATGTTAGATGCCTTTGATTCAACAGATCCGGCAGATTATGTGAAAGGTTTCCCGTGGCATCCTCATCGTGGAATTGAAACCGTCACTTACCTCATTGAGGGTATCATAGAGCACCAAGACAGTCTCGGCAACCGTGGCAGTATTGATAACGGTTGCTGCCAATGGATGACGGCAGGCAGGGGGATTTTGCACCAGGAGATGCCAAAGGAAAGCCCCCGTATGCTGGGAGTACAGCTTTGGCTCAACCTGCCGGCAAAGGATAAGATGACCGCACCCAAATACCACGACATTCGTGCGGAGCAAGTGCCGGCGATTGAAAGCGAAGAGGGTACAACGCGCGTAATAGCGGGCAGCTACAAGGGAACCAATGGCCCTGGGCAAGGAGAATATGTACCCATGACGATGCTCGACGTTGAGCTAAAGCCCGGCCGCGAGTGGACTTGCACTACACCTGCCAATCATACGGTGTTTTTGTATGTGGTGCGTGGAGCGGGCACGTTTGCGGAAGAAAATGGTGCGGTACTGGAAAAGCATGCGGTGCTTTATGGTAAGGGAGATGAGTTCTCTGTAACGGCGAGTGAACAGGGCGTGCGTTTTCTGGTGTTCAGTGGCCCTGAACTAAAAGAACCCATTGCATGGGGCGGGCCTATCGTTATGAATACGCGCCAAGAATTACAGCAAGCATTTTTGGAGCTGGAGCAAGGCACTTTTGTAAAAGCTTAATAAGTAAAGTTTAGAAACGACGAACCAATTTTGGTTCGTCGTTTCCTTTTAACACTTGGTGCATTTTAATCATTCGCTGCGGAACGGTAAATTAAATAACGTCTTTCAGTTTTGCCGAATAATGTTCCATCGCCTGCGATAAAAATACGGACAGCCCTTCGCCGAAGCGGTCAATGCTTTCTGTAAATCGGGTATCATTCACATAAAGTTGGCTAAGCCCTGCAAAAGCCTCCGGTGAGTAGTGATAGCCAAAATTATCGTTTAGAAAACGATAATACACTTCCATCTGTTCCGCTACTTCGGGTGAGTCTGCCGGTAAATGGCGAACCTCAGCAAGAGTGCGGAAAATATCGTTCATTTGCTCCGAAAGTGCATTTTGTCCTTCTTTGCCTAAGGCGGCAATCGTTTGGCTGCTTTTTTCAACAGCCTCTTCGCCCCATCGGCGTTTGGCTTCCTCTTTATAGGGGTTCTTTGAAAGGTCAAAGCCCTCAAATTTTTCTTTTGGTGTCATGGTGAGTTCTCCTTTCCATGTTTGCTGTGTTTTGAGTAGGGTATTGAGCATGGTGTCAATCCGTTGGCGCTCGTGCATTAAATACTCTTTTTGAATTTGAAATGCCTGATCTTGGTCAAATTCTGGGTTTTTGAGCATTTCTTGGATGACAGAGAGGGGAAATCCGCATTCCTTGAAGAATAAAATTTGCTGCAGTCGGTTTAAATCTTCTTCGGAATACTCTCGGTACCCGTTTTCGCTATTTCTATTTGGGATTAATAGGCCGATTTTATCATAGTGGTGCAGCGTGCGCACGCTCAGGCCAGTTAGGCTAGCAACCTCGTTGATATTCATTTTAAATTTCTCCCCTCAAAAAGTATCTTAAGCTATGACGCCGCGTCAGGGTCAATACCTAAATTAAAATTATTTCAAACACTGAAAAAAATAAAAACGGAGTAACTCTTAATAAATAGAGTACCCCGTTTTGTTATTAATTTAAAGTAAATAAGAGAGCGAATATTAGGCTCTGGTATCCAATCGGTTGCCGGTGCGTTCTATGCCGGTTGGCAAGGATGGCGAAAAACGAATGCCTGAGATCTCTCGGTAATATTTATCTTCTGCGGAGTTCAGTCGGTTTAGAAAACTGCTGCTCATCATTTGTTCCTGCGGTGTAGCTGTCCAAGTCCATCCATTCGGATTATGGCTCATCACCGTTTGACCGAGTGGACTGCATTTTAAATCAAAGGTATCCGGCTGTAAATCAGACCCGGTTACTACCATTGTGCCGGAACTGAGAGAAACGCTGTAATGGCCATCTTTGGTCAGGTCTTCCATATGCTCCTTTTGATTCAGAAAATCAATGATATTTTGCGGCTCGTTGCCGTTTTCATTGGATTCTGTGCCCAGTTTGCTAAAGTATTGCTGCGCTTGAGTTGCCAAAGCAGCTCGATCTGGCGATACGGCAGAGATATACTGTGCTCTTGCATTTTCAGCAACAGACCATAGCTGGTTATATTTACTGTTGTCTTGTTGATAATGTGCTTCTGCTAGTAATTTTGCCAGATTGTCAATAATAGAATCAAACTCAGTGTCGGATGGCCGTTCCATTTCTTTATGAGGGGTCGTATTCCAATTGGGAACAACTAGTTTAATTCCCGTATTGGAATTCCTCTTTTGTAGTTGAGGGGACTCACTCACTCCTAACGTATACATTACGTAACCTCCAGCTTGTTTGATTCTTACATACTCATGTCTTATATCGACTGAGTTGAAGAATACTTAATATACAAATGCTTTTTCTTTCAAGATACTTCAAGATACAAAAAAGGATGCTGTATATAACAGCATCCTTTTATATTTTAGAATATTACGAAGATTATTTGGAAGGAACCACGGCACCTGCGTAGGTGTCTTCAATATACTTTTTAATGTCATCGCTCTTCAGCACTTCAATAAGAGCCTTAATTTCGGGCTTGCTTTGGTCGCCGTCACGCACTGCAATTACATTTACATAAGCAGTAGCGGCCAAAGAGGCATCAGATTCAGTTGCAAGCGCGTCAGCAACCTTCAGGCCGCCTGCAATGGCGTAGTTACCATTAATAACGGCAAGGTCAACATCAGGCAGAGAACGGGCGGTTTGTGCCGCTTCAATTTCCTGAATTTTCAGGTTCTTTTTATTTTCAACAATATCGTTTTTAGTCGCGGTAATTCCAATATCCTTCTTCAGCTTAATCAGACCCTGATCTTGCAGAAGTAGGAGTGCACGAGCTTCATTTGTGGTATCGTTAGGAACGGCAATGGTTGCGCCGTCTTTCAAGTCGGCCAAGGCTTTGGTTTTGCCTGCATAAATGCCGAATGGCTCGTAGTGAATGTCACCAGCAGAAACAAGGTGTGTGCCCTTTTCCTTGTTAAAATCATTGAGGTAGGTAATATGCTGGAAGTAGTTTGCATCCAACTCCTTGTTTTCAAGTGCAAGGTTGGGCTGTACATAATCGTTGAATTCTTGAATGTTCAGTTGGTAGCCCTTTGCTTTGAGAAGCTCGTTTGCTTTCTTCAAAATATCTGCATGAGGCGTGGGGGAGGCACCAATTTTAATGGTTTTCAGCTCTGCTGCTGAACTAGAGCCGGGTGCTGCCGCACTGCTGTTAGAAGAACCATTGGAGCAGCCTGCCAAAGCAGAAACAGAAAGGGCTGCCACTAATAGTACTGAAAGAATTTTTTTCATAATCAATATACCTCCATACGTTTCGTATCTGTTTTAGAATTTGCGCTTGTCACTTCTACTGGCGAAGCGCATGCCAATTTCTTGAAAAATTTGTACAAGTACAACCAGCAGAGCAACGGTAATTAGCATAATGTCTGTTTGATAGCGGTAGTAGCCGTAATTCACCGCAATGGCTCCGAGACCGCCGCCGCCTACAAAGCCTGCGATTGCCGAATACCCCAAAATGGTAGCGAATGCAATGGTTGCACCGTTAATTAAAGAGGGGAAAGCCTCTGGTATAAGCACCTTCTTAATAATTTGCCAGTTTGAGGCACCCATGGAGTGAGCCGCCTCAATGACTCCTTTATCAACCTCCATTAAAGAGGATTCCACCATTCGAGCGATAAAGGGAGCCGCCGAAAAGGTTAATGGAACAATAGCCGCTGTGGAACCAAGCGAGGTACCCACAATAGCACGTGTTACCGGAATAATCATAACCATTAAAATCAGGAACGGAATGGAACGTGTAATGTTTACAATAATGTCTAAGATCTTATAAACCGGTGCATTGGGGCGAATGCCATCTTTTGCGCTTATTACAAGCAGTATGCCAAGCGGCAAACCAATGATGTAACTGAATATGGCAGAGAAAAGCGTCATATACAGCGATTCACCAACGCCAACCAACAGCATTTGAACAGTTGCATTATCCAACATGGCCGGTCACCTCCTCAACAGTTAGCCCACGTCGTTGCAGGTAACGCAGCATATTCTCCCGCAGGGATTCTTGCTGGGGTACCTGAATTACAATCTGACCAAACGCTTTCCCATCAATATTTTTCGTATCTGCATAAATGATATTCACGGGAATTTTAAATTCCAGCACCATGTCTGCGATTACGGGCTCAAAAGAGGAGTTGCCGTCAAATACAATGCGGTAGCTGGTGGAAGAGGCGTCTTGTGCCGAAAAGGGTTCGCTCTTGCGGCCATCCGGATAAACAAGCTTTTGTGCTGCCGCTGTTTTGGGGTGGAAGAAGATTTCTTCTACGCTGCCAACCTCGGCAATATGGCTTTTGTCAATAATTGCAACGCGGTTGCAAATTTGTTCAATAACGCTCATTTCATGCGTGATGATGATAATGGTAATCCCCAGCCGCTGGTTAATGTCTTTCAGCAAAGCCAAAATGGATGCGGTAGTAGTGGGGTCGAGAGCGCTGGTGGCTTCATCGCAAAGTAAAACCTTAGGGTTTGATGCCAAAGCCCGGGCAATGGCGACTCTTTGCTTTTGTCCGCCAGAAAGCTGAGAGGGGTACGATTTTGCACGGTCTGAAAGCCCTACCAGCTCCAGAAGCTCTGTTGCTCGTTTTTTTGCCGTTGCTTTGTCTACTCCTGAAATTTCAAGCGGGAAGCAGATGTTATCTTCTGCATTGCGCTGCATCAGAAGGTTAAATTGCTGAAAAATCATCCCCATAGACCGGCGTACCGTTCGAAGCTGCGTATCGTTTAACATGGCAATGTTGTTACCTTCAAACAAAACGCGGCCGGCTGTTGGGCGCTCCAATAGGTTTATGCACCGTACCAAAGTGCTTTTTCCGGCGCCGCTCATACCAATAATACCGAAAATATCCCCTTGCTGAATTTCTAAATTAATATCTTTTAAGGCGTGAACAGTGCCGCTTTTTGTTTGGAATGTCTTTTCCAAATCTTGAATCTCAATCAAGTTTTGAGATGCCACAAGATTCCCTCCTTTTCTACAATAACCCTAATAGTATATACCAAAATGCGCAGTTAGTAAATGGGGAGCATCGCGGTTAAAACAGGGTTTTGGAAAAAGAATTCTCTTTGCAGCTCAAATGTAAGTTTTGCGCTTGCAAGCGTTCTAAAATGCTCATCATCACAGCAAAAGTGCGCGTATTTTCCTGTGTGGCCGCCAAGCATTTTACAAACCTTGCAGGCAGTGCTTTTTGTTTTACTTTTGTTTTGTTGGGGATTATATTTATTATAGGAACCGTTTCTTTAAATGTCAATGAAAAAGTCATATAAGACATATAGGGTTTATCTATTTAATGCTATAGCTTTAATGTATGACCCCGCTATTTTTCATTACGCAACCTATAATTCGGTTGTTTTTTGGCAGTTTTGCGCTGTTTTCCTTCGGCCTTTTTACGCTGGCGGCATTTTGAAAGGTAATTTGTGGTTTCGTCTATGACTTCACCACTAAGTAGGAACAGTGCAATGAGGTTTGGGAAAGCCATCAGACTATTAAAAATATCGCTAATTTCCCAAACAAGGTGTAAATCCATCGTGCAGCCCGCAATGGCGGAAAAGGCAAATAGAATGCGAAACGCAGGTACGGCTCGGTTACCCACCAAGTAACGTACACCACATTCACCGTAATAAGACCACCCCAACAGGGTAGCAAACGCAAATAGAGTGATACAAATCGAAATGAGCACCCCACCATAGCTGCCAAATACAGACGAAAAAGCCGCTGCTGAGAGGGCGACTCCGTCTTTACCGGTAGCAAGGCTGCCGCTGCATAATATAACAAGTGCCGTTATCGTACACATTACAATCGTATCCAGAAAGACCTGAAAAATTCCCCACATAGCTTGTTCCACCGGCTCTTTTAGCGTACTGCCGGAGTGCGCCATAACGGAGCTTCCAAGCCCAGCCTCGTTGGTGAATACCCCACGGGAAACACCAGTTTTTAAAGCGTTTGCCATGGCGGCACCGCCGATTCCGCCAGCAGCTTGGCGCAGGCCAAAGGCCTCTTCTACGATCTGCCGGAAGACCTCCGGCAGTACCTGACGGTGATAAAACAGAACAATGCCAGCCGCTACGAGGTAACCAATTGCCATAAAGGGAACCAGGTACTCTGCTACCCGCGCAATGCGGCGAATACCCCCAAAGGTCATAACTACTAATAGCACGGCAAGTACCACACCGGTAATGGGCAGAGCAATACCAAAGCTGTCTTGCAGCGCACCGGCAATGGAGTTAGACTGCGCCATGTTGCCCATCCCAAAGGAGGCTAACACACAGCCAATGGAGAACATAACGGCAAGCCCTCGGCTGTGAATACCGCGCTCCAAATAATACATAGCGCCGCCTAGCCAGGTGCCGTCTGAATTTTTAATCCGGTATTTCATGCCCAGAACGTTTTCGGAGAAAATGGTCATCATTCCAAGCAAGGACGAAATCCACATCCAAAAAATAGAGCCTGCTCCACCAATGGTAATGGCAGTGGCGACCCCTACAATGTTACCGGTTCCGATAGAGCCAGCCAGTGCAGTAGAGACGGCCTGAAAGGGTGAAATCCCCTCTTTACTGCGAGAATTTTGGCTTAAAAGTTTACCAAATGTATTTTTAACCCATAAATTACAATGAGTAAGCTGAAAAAAGCCAGAACGGAAGGTAAAGTTGGCTCCTGCCAGCAAAATGGCACCAAGAACCGGCCATCCCCAGAGCAGGGGATGGAGAATATCGTTTAGTTGTTCAATTACCGCAGAGATGTTCAAAAAAAGCGCCTCCTCCTACAACCTGTACTAACAGGTGTATTCAAAGACGCATTTTTTCATTCGTTTAAAAGTAGAAGAATCCGATTATAGTGTTTCGATTTCATCCAGCCACAGTCGCGAACTTGCATCACTTGGCATGCGGAAGTCTCCGCGAGGGGAAAGCGTGACCGTTCCTACTTTGGGGCCATCCGGCAAGCAGGAGCGTTTAAACTGCTGAGCAAAGAAGCGGCGGTAGAAAATCAGCATCCATTTCTTGATGGTCTGGTCATCGTAGCTTCCCGCAAATGCCATACATGCCATACGGTAAATTTTCGTAGGACGAAAGCCAAAACGCAGCATATAAAACAGGAAGAAATCGTGCAGCTCATAGGGGCCAACTAAATCTTCTGTCTTTTGAGAGATTTCACCATTTACCGGAGGAAGAAGCTCAGGACTTACGGGGGTATCCAGAATATCGAGCAACAGCTCTCGTACCGTAGGTTCGCTATATTCTGCGGCATGGCGAACCAAGTGACGTACCAATGTTTTGGGAATAGAGGCGTTAACTCCGTACATAGACATATGGTCGCCGTTATAAGTCGCCCAGCCAAGTGCAAGCTCCGAAAGGTCACCGGTACCAATCACGATACCGCCGGTTTGGTTCGCGATATCCATTAAAACCTGTGTGCGTTCTCTTGCCTGCGAGTTTTCATAGGTCACATCGTGTACCTTAGGGTCGTGACCAATGTCTTTAAAGTGTTGTTCTACCGCGGCGGCAATCGAGATTTCGCGGAAGGCAACGCCAAGGCTTTCTGCGAGCCCAGAAGCATTGTTTTTAGTGCGGCTGGTTGTACCAAAGCCCGGCATAGAGACTGCGGTAATGCCATCACGGGGAATATGAAGCGAATCAAACGCGCGTACCACAACCAACAGGGCGAGTGTGGAATCCAGCCCACCGGAAAGACCGATTACGGCAGATTTGCCACCAGTATGGCGTAGGCGAGTTTTTAGACCCTCTGCCTGCATGTTTAAAATCAGTTCGCAGCGCTCGTATAAATCTGCAGAGTCGGAAGGAACAAACGGCAGGCAGGGGAAACTGCGGTGCAGCTCAAGCGGAGTGGTAGATTGATCAAACAGAATCGTCGTACAGCCGCTGCCGCTCTGCCAAGTGGTCATGCGGCGGCGTTCTTGCACTAAGCGCTGCAAATCAATGTCGGCACACAGCAGTCCGGTGGTAAACAACGGTGCTTCAGCCAATAGGTTGCCATTTTCCGCAATTAAGTTATGCCCAGAGAATACCATGTCGGTTGAGGATTCTCCCTCGCCCGCATCTGCGTATGCGTAGGCGGCTACTAGCCGTGCAGATTGCCCGGCAACAAGGGAACGGCGGTAAGAGGCTTTGCCAATCACCTCGTCGCTGGCAGAGGGATTTACAATAATTGTAGCCCCGCAGGAGGCCAATTTTGCGGAAGGCGGCTCGGGCATCCACAAATCCTCACAAATTTCTACCCCAAGCATCAGATCCGGAATTGAGCGGCAGCAAAACAGTAGATCGCCGCCAAGGAGTGTGCGTTGCCCACAAAAAGTAATTTCACGTGTAGTGGGCGCGGGGGAAAAATGGCGCGCCTCATAAAATTCAGAATAGTTTGGAATGTTCCGCTTGGTGGCTAGTCCCAGAATTTTACCTTGCTGAATGACCGCAGCAGTGTTATATAGCTCTGCATTGAGTGCAACGGGCACACCAATAACAGCGATAACTTGCATATTGCGCGTTTCTTTCAGGATGCGGGTCAGCGCTTCCTGTGCGCCTTCGATTAAGGTGCTGTCGCGAAACAAATCGCCGCAGGTGTAGCCAGTAATGCACAGTTCCGGGAAAACGACAACGCCCACCTTTTGCTGTTCCGCTTGGCGTATCAGTTCAATAATGGCCGTGCTGTTGTGCTGGCAGTCCGCAATGCGAATCACTGGGGTAGCAGCAGCTGTTCTGAAAAAACCGTCTTTCATTTCAAATATTCCTCCAACTTGGAATGGCCGATGCTCAAACTGGCAAGCCTTTTCCGTAATCTAAATGAATAAGTAAAGTAAGTACAACGGAGAAAAGGGCGCGCATTCGGCGCGCCCTCATTAACGGGTAGAATAATTTTCTTTTAATGCAGGGGGACACACCGCAACATCCGGCATATAGCGGCGCATTCCTTGCAGTGTAAACTGCTTACTGCTGCAATAGAAAATGCCGCGGCGCACACGGTTCAAGTTACTTAAACAATTCGCGCCCTTACGCTCTCGCAGGTGCATCTTCAAAACGTAATACACACAGCAAAAACCGGTTTTACGGCAAAGCGCACGGTAGGCTTTTTCGTAATCAGAGTAAACACCAACGCTTTCGAGTGTGGTGCGAACCATAGCAGTAGCGCGAATAAAATCGTTTATCTTGTCCGCGTTAATGGTAGCCAAGGTGCTTGTGCTCTGCTGGCTATAATAATATAACGCTTTGTCTATAACTGCAACCTT
Organism: Clostridium sp.; assembly: GCF_032576335.1. Taxonomy (GTDB): domain Bacteria; phylum Bacillota; class Clostridia; order Oscillospirales; family Acutalibacteraceae; genus Faecalispora. Next base: position 70,401 of record NZ_JAWFXC010000001.1, on the reverse strand, counting down.
GTTTGCATGGGAAAATAATTTATTTGCCGTAGCTAAATCTTCAAAAGCCATGGTAGGAAAGGTAATATCGTAATCGGTAAACAAAGTTCTTTTGTAAATTTTATTCCAAACCAAGCTTTGAATCTGGGTGTCATGCAAAAGTTTATTCATTGCTACATCACGGCTAAAAACGCCGTGGCAGCGGAAGGGGTACTTGTACAATACATCGGAACGGACAAAATGGTAATAATAATAGCAACAGGCAATGTCCGCATCGTTGTCAGTAGCGGCGTGGTATAGCTCCTCCAAAAAATAGGGAGAGACGTAGTCGTCGCTGTCTACAAAACAGAGGTATTCTCCTCTGGCCTGTTCCATCCCGCGGTTGCGGGCCATCGACATTCCGGCGTTCGGCTGGTCTATTACAACAATGTTCGCATAGTTCCTCTCAAATTCGCGAAGAATGGCAAGAGAGCCATCCTTAGAGCCGTCATTAACGGCTATAATTTCAAAATCTTGAAATGTTTGGTGAACCAGAGTGGAAAGACACTTGCCGATAAAAGGCTCCACATTGTAGACGGGAATTACCACGCTGATTTTGGGGTCTTTCAGATTGTTTTGATTCGGCAAAGCTCATTTCTCCTTTCATTCAAGTCTTAGTATCCCGCTTTTCATGTAAATTGATACATGACGGCTGCGGGAACAGGCAATTGGCCCACTCAAAGGCAGTTATTGGCCTGCTTCCACTTGTTCGGAAGCATTTGGGAGCTCCGCATTTTGCTGAGAGGAAACCGGCTGAGAGGAAGACACATGCGATGATGCGGGAGCCTGTGAGGACGGTACCTGGGATGCCAGCGCAGAAGAAGCTGGTTTGCTCGGCGCGGAAGAAGCTGGCTTGCTCGGCGCGGAAGAAGCTGGCTTGCTCGCCGCCGAAGAGGTTGGCGACGCAGAGGAAGCGGGAGCGGAAGATGCCGTACCTTCCGTTCCGGGACCTACTTTATAAATATTTGCAATCGCACGGTAATAGCTGTTTGGCAGAGCTTCTGTTTTTACCACCTTGCCATCGCGGTAAAAAATGCGTTTGGCAGAAGCTTTGATGCCGGCGTTCCCCTTGCGGTCAAGAACCTTCTGGCCTTTTTTCAGGCTTTGGTCTACCACAAATTGGTCTGCGGGCTGGGCAACGGTACCGGTATTGTTCGAAACCACTTCAATGGAGTCATAGTCCGGAGATTTGTAACCATATAAAGTAACCGTTACTTTTGTACCGGTCATACCCGCTACAATATATACCGGGAATTCGGTGGGGTTTTTAAATTGAAAATCTAAATAAGGGTAGCTGACGGTCGCGTCAAGACCCACTGGCACATATGACGATTGCCACATGTGATTGGAGCGGTTTGTAATAGCCATATTTGAGCGAATGGCAGCTCCATATAAAGTGGAGGATACTTGGCAAACACCGCCGCCGTATTCCATTACTTTTTTTCCGCCTGAAATAGCCACAGCTTTGCGGTAGCCGTTTTGCGGCAGGTTGGTATCTCCCGTAGCGGTGTTAAACGAAAAAACGGCGCCCGGCTTAATTACTTCTCCATTGATAGCGGAAGCTGCCAGCTTCATGTTATGGTTGCCATCTGCCGAGTTGGTTGAAGTAGTGGTATAAGTGCCAAGCTTTTGCATATGGCTCTGCAGGTGAGCCTGTGTTACGTCAAAAGAAACCGTTTTTACAGGAACTGCAATGCTCCCGGATTCATTGTTTTTAACGAGTGCGTTCACCTGCGAAAAAAGAGAATCGCTTTCTACCGCAAGACCATCTTTTCCATCCGCATAACGGAACGTAGCGGTAGTTGTGTCAAATGATGCTACCGTAGCGTTAACGGGAGCAATATTAACGGCTTTCTCAATCTCTGCCAGCTTTTGCTTTAAAACAGCTTCGTCGTGTGTGGGGGTAAGGCTATATGTTTTGGGGGATGCCTTAAGCTCCTTGATTTGCTTCAGGCGCTCTTCATCACTACCGGTTCTGGCATAGGCATACGCTTCATCCAAAACCTCCTGCGTATTAAAGCGGTACCCTAAATCCTGAGCGGTTAGAGTCCAATTTTTATCCTCGTAAGAAAGCTCTATATTGATTTTGGGCAAAGATTGAGTTTCCACATCGGTTACGGCTTTTAGGGCTTCATCCTTGGTTTTGCCGCCTAAGTCAATCCCTTCCACAACCGTACCGGTGTAATAATGGTCCGTTTGTAAAAGATCGTTTTCGTTGCGCTGCTGCTCCTGCTGCTGGTAATAGGAATAACCCGCAAATGCAGCCCCGCCTAAAATAAGAATGCCCGCTGCAGCAACCAGTAATTTTTTCCAGCGGCCAGAGGCATTTTTACTGTGTTTCGGGGAAGAAGAATATAAGTCAGTTAAAGAATCTTCTTGGTGGGAACGAGCCGTTTGGTTCATGCGATAAATCCTTCCTTCCTTGAAACCAAAGTAATATTAAGCGAATCGGAATGTAACCAGAATGTATGCTAAAAAAATAATAACAATAAGGCTTTTCGCGACTCTATTTTATCGCCTTTTTAGAAGAATGTAAAGTTACAGCTTTTACATAAGTTTCAAAAGCCTCTTTTTTCCGTAAATAATTTACAAATGGAGGCTTGAAACTTAGTGGGAAATACTATATTGTATAGATACGCGGCTCTGCGGCAAGAAATGCGGCAGATTAGCGAAATAGTGCAGGCATAAGAGAAATCTGCTTTGACTGTGCTGTTTTGCTGAAAGCAAGCATTTTCACATTCTGCACGGCCGAAAATGTATTTTAAAATACGCAGAACGGAATTGTTCCGCTCTGACAGGAGGAACCTTCAGGTGAAAATTCTCATTTTATCTGCGGCGACCGGAGGCGGCCATTTACGAGCATCCCACGCAATTGAGTCGTACCTTTTGGAAAACGCTACAGATGTTGAAGTGAAAGTGGTGGACGCACTAAAAACCATCCACCCAATATTAGATAAAACGATTTGCGAGGGATACCATTTTTTAGCTACCAAAACGCCAAAGATGTTCGGTTTGCTGTACCAAAAATCGAACGAAGAAAACCCGCTGGCACAAATGGTGCCCAAATTCAATAGCTTATTTGGCATACGCCTCATACCGTTATTGGAGGAATACCAGCCAGATGTTATTATAGCGACCCATCCTTTTGTTACAGAAATGGTTTCTCATCTAAAGGAAAAGGGGCATGTGAAAGTGCCGCTTATTTGTGTTATGACAGACTATGGTCCCCACAAGGCATGGATTTCAGACAAAGTAGATGCTTACATTGTCTCAAATGAGGACATGGTTCCCGACATGGAGGCGATGGGTGTCCGCCGCGAGATTGTGTACCCGTTCGGCATTCCGGTATACGATGTGTTTTTTGATAAAGCAGATAAGGCCGCTCTGCTGGAAGAACTTGGAATGCAACGCGATGAGCTTACTATTTTAATTATGGCGGGCAGCTTCGGTGTTTCGAATATTCTGCAAATTTATGAGGATATTGTTTGTCTTGATTTTCCGTTCCAAATTATTGTTATCACCGGGCGCAACGAAAAATTATTCCAGGCATTTGAAGATAAAATTGAAGAGTGCCGCCTGAGCCCGCAAATGGGCTGTAAGCACACTCGCCTTGTTTTCTTTACGAATGAAGTGGAAAAGTATATGCACGCGTCCGATTTAATCATCACAAAGCCCGGTGGCCTTACCGTTTCAGAAGCATTGGCCTGCAATGTTCCGCTCGCAGTGTTTGATGCGATTCCTGGCCAGGAGGAGGATAACGCTAACTTCCTCATGAGCCACGACATGGCCGTTCGTATTCGCAAGGGAGACGATTGTGCCGGTACTATTTCCGAATTGCTGCAAAATCGTGAAAAGCTTGAAAAAATGCGGCAGTCGTGCCAAAGCTTTGATAAATCACAGTCTTCCAAAAACATCCTCTCACTCATTTATGAGTTGGTAGGCAGGGAAGAAGCAAATAGAGGAATTTAATTAAATATGGTTCTTTTCGCTGCTGCAAAGGAACCAATAGTCATCCCATAAGAGAAGCCCCAACCGTAGTAAAATAAAACTACGGTTGGGGCTTCTTATTGCATAAAAGAGAAATTTACACGAGTACCACGAGTACAAAGAAAAAGAAAATCTGGTAAATGTCTCTTTTATTTCTGAACTATTGAACCGGGCCTAAAATCTTTTCCATATTTTCCAGTTGGTCAATATGAACGATGGTAACGACCTTATCGCCACCTTGCAGCATTGTCTCGCCACGCGGAATCAGTAGGTCTGAATTGCGGATGATGGCAACGAGCACACATTCGGTAGGAAGCTGAATGTCGCGCACAAGCTTTCCCTGTACAGGAGAGTCGGGGTTTACCATGCGTTCAACAAGCGAATACTTACCGCCGTGGAGTTTTAAAAGCGTCATCATGTCGCCCATCGACATTTCTTCGGCAACTAAACGAGCCATTAAATCCGCCTGATTTACGGCAGCGTCAACACCCATCATAGGGGTGAACAGCCATGCGTTTTTGGGGTTGTTTACACGGCCAATCACACGGCGAACACCATACTCCAAACGGGCTAATGTGCCAATTACCAGATTGTTTTCATCGGAGCCGGTAACGGCGGCCACAACGTCTGCCTCGTGGATTCCAGCCGCCTCCAAGAGCATGGGTTCTGCGCCGTTGCCCTGAATAATGGTATCGTGCGGCAAAACCTTTTTGAGTACCTCAATTCGATTATCTTTTGCTTCAATAATCTTAATTGTATGGCCTCGCTCAATTAACAGCGTTGCAAGGTAGCAGCCTACCTGCCCGCCGCCAACAATTATAACCTTCATGTTTATATCCCCCTCACATCGTTTTGCCAAGCATCTTACGGAGCTGGGCACCGGAAGCAGACGTTTCTGCGATATACACTACGTCGCCTTTTTGAAAAACTGTACCGGTAGTGGGCAGCAGCGTTTTGTTCTGGCGTTCAATCGCAACTACATGAATGTCGCCTACTACGGTTAATTCGGTTACCCGGTGACCAACCAGCAGGGAGGGCAGCTCTACACGCAGCAGCTCTGCCTCACCACTGCCAAAGCTGTAAACCTGATTGAGTGTGGAGTAAGAAAGCAGGTCTGACGCACGCTTGATGCCCCATGTGGTGGAGGAGAGGGTCTGCACGCCGAGGCGCTTGTAAATTTCGGCCTTTTCACGGTCATAAAGGCGTGCAACCACTTTGGGAACATGGTAAATTTCTTTTGCAATACGAGCAATTACGGCATTTGATTCGTCGCTGGAGGTAAAAGCCGCCAGCGCATCGGTACGCTCAATTTGTGCCTTTTGTAATACGTCTTTGTCAAAGCCGATGCCTTCTACGGTTTTTCCTTGGAATTGTTTCCCAAGCTTTTCAAACGCTGCTGGGTCAGAGTCGATAACGGTAACAGAGTGACCGGCTTTACTCATGGCCTGCGCAAGTCCGGAGCCGTTGCGCCCACACCCTACAATAATAACTTTCATCGAATAGCCTCCCTTTTTGCGTCTTTTGGCATTGTGTGATTGGGTTTGTTGTGGTGGTCTGCCTTTTTGCGGTCAGACCAACGAAGGTATGCTTTACGTGCTTCATCCAAGAGCAGCATGGCAAATGGAATGAAAAGTAAGATGCCTAGGTGGCTTAACGGCAAAGGTGCTGTATTAAACAGGTTTTGCAGGAAAGGCAACGGCAGCACTACAAGACATGCAAGCAGTGTAAACTCTACCGCAATGCCGATTAAGATTAAGTGGTTTGTGAATATACCGATTTTGAAAACAGACATACGGTCGGTACGGCAGGCAAATACAGCGCCAACCTGTGAAAGAACGATAGCAGCAAAGGTAATAGAGGTTGTCATCCGGTATGCAAGTCCGTCCGCAGCGAGCGGTACGCCGGGCCAGCCCATCAGGAAGTTGAGGAAGAAGTATGCGGCAATGCCGAATAATGCTTCCAGCATACCGTACCAGAGGAATGCGCGAATAATTAAGGGGCGATTCAGCAGCACATCGTCTCTAGAACGTGGAGGCGCTTCCATGACGCCTTCCTCCGGCGCTTCTGAACCAAGGCCCATAGCGGGTACCATGTCGGTTCCAAGGTCAATGGCGAGCACCTGCATAATGGTTAGGGGCAGAGGAATCAGGCCGCCGGAAAACAAGTACAATACCATGGGTACTGCACAGGACATATTACTGGTAAAGATATACAGCACAAAACGGCGGATATTACTGTAAACAGCGCGTCCTTCTTCAATTGCGTTTACGATCGAAGCGAAGTTATCATCCGTTAAAATCATGTCGGCGGCTTCCTTCGCTACGTCTGTTCCGGAGCGGCCCATCGCTACGCCAATGTCTGCCTTTTTCAGAGCAGGGGAGTCGTTAACGCCATCACCGGTTACGGCAACAATGTGTTTCATATCCTGCAAGGCACTAACTACCTGAAGCTTTTGTTCCGGTGCAACACGGGCAAATATGACTTCGTCCTTAAGAGCTTCTTCCAGTTGGGGTTGGCTCATTGTCTCAAGCTCTAGCCCGGTAATAATGCGGGGGTGGCTGCCAGAGACAATACCAATGCGGCGTGCGATGCTCTCAGCGGTGAGACCATAGTCACCGGTAATCATAATGATTCGAATTCCAGCTTTATGACATTTTTTCACAGCTGCGGCAACCTCAGGGCGGGGCGGGTCAACCATGGCAATCAGACCAAGAAAGGTTAAATCCTGCTCAATGATTTCAGGTGTATATTCGCTTAGGCTGGTTGGCAGGGCAATGTCTCCGGTTAATTCGCGAATTGCCACTGCCAGCACACGCAGACCCTTTTTGGCGTATTCGTCGTTCACCGCCATTATTTGGCTGCGTTCGTCGTCGCTCATGGTAGATACAGCACCGTTTCTACGCTGGCGGTTGCACAAGTCGAGCACTTCCTTCGGCGCACCCTTTACAAAGGCAATGCGGCTGCCACTCATTGGCTGGTGAATGGTGCTCATGCGCTTACGGCTGGAATCGAACGGCAGCTCACGCAGGCGAGGAATCGAGGTTGCGAGTTCATCTAAGTTAAGACCATTCTTCTGTGCAACGACCAGCAGTGCGGCTTCGGTGGGGTCACCTAGAACCGTGTAGTGATTGTTTTCTTCATTGGGAGGAAGCAGTCTTGCGTCACAGCATAAACCGGCTCCGGTTAATAGCTGGCTTAAATGACTGTTGCTCTTGTCGGCAGGGCTTCCGTTTTCTTCTAGAATTTGGCCGCCCTCGGCGTTATAGCCTACTCCGGTTACTTCTAGGTTGCGGCCGTCCATCCAAATGTTACTTACCGTCATTTCATTCTGCGTTAGGGTACCGGTTTTGTCGGTGCAGATTACGGTGGTGCAGCCGAGTGTTTCTACGGCAGAGAGGCGTTTAATCAATGCGTTGCGTTTTGCCATGCGCTGTACGCCCATAGCGAGCGATAGAGTAACGGTAGGTAATAGACCCTCCGGGATAAATGCAACCATCATACCCAGTGCGAAAATAAATGCTGCTACTACTTGAGATTTTGCAAGGAATATCGCCAAAATAAAGAAGAGAATGCCGATGGAAACCGCAATGGCAGAAACCTTTTTTGTCAGATTTCCCATCTCTTTTTGCAGCGGGCTTGATTCATCCTTCAGGCTTTGGGTTAAACCGGCAATGCGGCCAAACTCCGTGTCCATTCCGGTGGTGCAAACAACGGCTTTGCCGGTACCGGAGGAAACAGTGGTGCCTGCAAAAACCAGGTTCGGGGATTCTGAGGTGGAAATATCGGTCCGAAGCACCTGGTCGCGCCCCTTATGCACCGGGTTTGATTCACCGGTTAGCGTAGATTGATTCACACGCAGGTCGTTATCTTCGACAAGGCGCGCGTCGGCTGAAATCATATCGCCTTCGGAGAGCAGCATAATATCTCCGGGAACAAGATCCTCTGCTAATAGGCGAACTTCTTCACCGCCACGCAGGACACGAACGTAATCTGGCAAAAGCTTTTTGAGTGCTTCGGTTGCTTTACCGGCTCTGAACTCCTGCCAAAAGCTGAATAAACCGTTAATGATGTTGACCATCCACACGGCAATTGCCAGCTCAGGCATACCGGCAATAAAAGCAACAATACCGGCAAACCAAAGCAAAACTGCCATAAGATGAGTAAAATTGGAAAGAAATTTAAAAATAATCGGCTGACCCTTTTTTTCTTGAATGGTGTTCTTTCCGTATTTTTTCAGGCGCTCCTGCGCCTCTTCCGGAGTAATGCCCTGCTGGGTGGTCTCCAGTGCACCAAAAACCTCCGCTACGGGCAGCTGCCGTATTTTACGGGGAAGGTCATTTACCGGGGGTGCAGCCGGTTGAGTTACATTTTGTTCTTTTTGTTTCATCGTTCTGCTCTCCGTTCCATAACATGTATAATTCCGTTGGGATCCCGCCGGGTACTAAAAGCGAGATGAAGCGGTTCGTTACAGTCTGATTCATCAAACGCGCAGTTGCCGTCAGGAGTGAGACTGCCTAACCGGTTTAAATTGTATCGGGCTGGCAAATACGTTGGATCAAGTGCCCAGGCGGAGCGATAATGCCGCATCGCTCCAAGAATGTCGTTTTCCCGTTCCAACAGTATCCCCATTAAATTATGGGGGTGCGGTGCATGAGGGTAGGTGCCCATAGCGTTCGAAATCAGCTGTTCGCATTCGGTGTAATTTTGTTCTTCCAACAACAGCCTCGTCTTTTTGCAAAGCAGGCTCAGTTCTTTTTGTTGAATGGTTGTTGCGGATTTCATACTGTATCACCTCGTTTGTCTGCCTTTCTCAATTTCCGTTCTTATTGTAGCGAAGAGTGTGTGAGTTGGGTGTGAAAAGACAGACATAGGTGTGAGAAAGCTGTGAGAACCGGTAAAAAATTGAAAAAACCACTAAAAAACAAATAAAAAAGACCGTATAACGGATATTGTTCCGCATACGGTCTTTTTCATGAGCCAAATTATGAATCGTTTTAAAAAATCTTATTTATCACCCATTTATTCATCCACTAGGCGATAACCGACGCCAATTTCGGTTACAACATACCGTGGCTTTGCGGGGTTTTTCTCAATTTTTCGGCGTAAAGCAGCCATTAAAGCGCGCAGAGCCTGTGTGTCGTTGCCATAACCCACGCCCCAAACTTCACGAATGATGTATTGGGTAGTTAAAACCTTGCCGCAGTTTTTAAATAGCAATTGTAACAATGTGTACTCCATGGGGGTTAAGTGAAGCTCTGCACCGTTTAAATAAGTTAGCCTTTTTTCCATATCTATTTTTAATTCACCAACCTGATAAACGGCCTGCGGTTTATCGCCGCCTTGCCTGCGCAGGTGGCGTATGGCAACGCGTATGCGTGCCAAAAGCTCCGTAGCGGAAAATGGTTTTGTTAGGTAATCATCCGCTCCGGCGTCGAGCGCCGCCGCTTTTTCTTTATCTTGGTCGCGGGCAGATACAACAATAATGGGCATGTCGGACCATTGTCGTACACGCTTAATAATATCCATACCGTCGCAGTCCGGCAGTCCTAAGTCCAGCAGTAGAAGCTCAATTGGCTCTGAAATTAAAAGGCTCATGGCACTGTGCCCGTTATTTGCACACAGGTGAGAAAAGCCATCTTGCTCCAGCGCATAGCTGATAAAGCTTTGAATTTGCTTGTCGTCTTCTACCACTAGTATTTTATGTGTGTGTTCACTCATTGTCTTCTACCTCCAATGGCAGGCTGAATACAAACTCCGCGCCGGGGGCATCCGTGCGGTTGCGTGCAAAAATACTTCCGCCGTGTGCTTTTACAATGGTTTCGCAAATGGCCAATCCTAAGCCAACACCTTTGCGGGAGTCGGCTTCTTTTGCGTGAGAGGTATAAAAAAGCTCGAAAATATGGGGCAGGTCTGCTCCACCAATTCCGCTACCGTGGTCACGAACTGAAAAAACAGCGGTTTGGTTTATCTTATCTTCCTCCACGCTTACACAAATGTCGCCAGGTGGGTCGGTGTGCTTTACGGCGTTTTCCAGTAGATTTATGAGTGCTTGACTAATGAGTTTTGCGTCCATCGGAACTAGAAAAAGCTCTTCGGGTGCGTGTACCTCAATGTCGTAGCCGGGGTGGTGGCGCATCACATAGCGAGCAGCCCCACCTAGGATTTCTTCGGCGGCTTCCCGTTCTTTTTGGATGGTAAGTCTGCCGTCTTGCAAGCGTGTGAGGCTGAGAATGTTTTCTACTAGAGAGTGAAGCCAACCCGCATCTTTCGAAATTCCCTCCATCAGTGGTCGCCGCGGGTCAGCGGCGTCGGTCATGCCAAGCAGCATTTCAGAGGTTCCAATCATTCCGGCAAGAGGGGTACGAAGATCGTGTGAGATTGCTCGCAGCAAATTCACGCGGTAGCGTTCCTGTACGGTTTCTTCATGCAGGCGAATTTGCTGTGCAGAGGCGGAAAAGCGGTCCATCGCCAGTGCAGTGCTTTCAATCATAGAGCGTAATATGCGAATTTGCGCCGCAGACAAACGTTGTGCCTTTTCTTTTGGCAGCCGAATCAGTCCTAATATAGAATCCTTTGCATAAATTGGCCAGTCACAGAATTCAGGGCCTACCACGTAGCCCTTATCTAGCTCGAAAAGGCGCTCTAGTAGGCTCTTAGTATCTTCCGTTTCACGGTGTACCAATTGACCCGACATGTACTGAACGTAAGTAGAATCAGGATTGCCGTCTTCATCAAAGCAGAGACAAGCAGCACCGCCACAAACGGATTTGCTGATGGTATCTGCCGCCATTTCTGCAATTTCCGCATAGGTTTTGGCATCCGTAAGTAGATTGGTTAGGGCATAAAGGGCACGCGACTCCAGTTCGCGTTCTTTTGCGTTGCGTTCGTTCTGTTTTGCATGGAAGGTTACCATGCTGGTTAACAGGGCGGCAATGCTCATAATGAACAAGGTCACCATATAACTGGGGGCATTTACTGCAAAGCTAAAATATGGCTCGGTAAATAGATAATTAAATAAAAAAGCAGCCAGTACAGAAGCCAGTATGGCGAAAACATAGCTGGAGATTAAAAGTGTAGTGAGTAGAACGGCTAAAAAGAATACGATAACGATATTGGCCTCCGGCAGACCAAAGTTACGAAGTAAAAAGCCAATTCCTGCAGCGGTGAAGAGTAGGGCTAGTACCAGAATTAAGTGTAGTAATACTGTTTTAAGTTGGTTTTTTTGAATCATAGTGAGTTTCATTCCTTCTCTGCGAACCTGCAAAACAAAGAGCGGGTTGCTTTCTATTCTTACAGTGTATTTCCAACCATAACGGAAAGCAAGAAGATTTGCAAATATTCTTACTTATTTACAGAAAACGGTGCATATATTTCTTTTAACTTATTATATTTCTGGCTTATACCGAAAAAAGCGTTTGATACAAGAGTATTGCTTGAGTGGTGCAATTGTAAATAGGAAAAACAAGACAATAAAAACGGTAATTTACCAGTTTGTGACCATGGAAATTGGCACAACAACAAAAATGAAAATTGTTATTGTATTTCATGTGCTCATCCTGATAAAATGTATAAAAAGATATTAGAAACCCTTATTTTAAAGATAAGGTGGAGCATATTTTGAGGAGGTATTAGCATGAAAAAATGGATTGGTAAAAAAGTGACTGCGGTAATTATGTGCGTTATAGTTTCACTTCAGATGCTCCCCTTTGTTGCTATGGCAGATAGCGGATCGGGGACAACAGCGACGGCGGTTAATTTACTGGAGAAAAGCTACCCCAAGGATTTATTTAGATCATCGAACCTTTCTGCCAGTATTCCAGATGATAAAGATTTATTTAAGTTGTCCTTTGATTTTTCATTGGTCAATGACCAGCTTCAGGCTAAGATGAGAGAGGCTGTAAAAGCAGTGCACCCGGAGTTTGGAGATGAAGAAATTGATGGAGTGATTGCAGAGTGGAAAGACACAGACCCCATCCCTGAGGAGTACGCGTCTAAACTGCCAGAAACCGGCTTTACCTTTCAATTGTCTCTAGCAGACAATACCTTTCGGTTGCCAGATGGCCTGCTTGGAACGCAAAAGGCTTTAAAAGTTCAGAATGACGAGTTAAAGGATGAACAAGTTGGTACGTATTCCATTACGCAGGCAGATGCAAGCAAACCGAACTTGCTGACTGTTACTGCGATACTCGACCCACGCATTTATAAGTGGAAAGATGTCTCTGCCTCGGCATCCATTGGGTTCGAGATTACGAAAACCGGTGAGGGCACCAAAAATCCTGTAATTAAGGAAAATGGGGATAAGATTAACGTTGACGTTGATTTTTCCGGCGGTGGACCAAAGCCTGATGATGGCGATAAAAACTATACAATTAAAAAGGCAGCGTCAGACATTACCACAGCAGACTCTAGCCATTTTTTGACCTATACGATTACTGCGAAGGCTCCGGCAGACAAAACACTGAATGATATGACTATAGTGGATTCAATCCCGAAGGGGTTGGTGGTAACAAAAGTAGAAGTGGAGAGCAGTACGCCTGCCACAATCGATGCAAATGTGTTGCCCGCAGAGCAGGCAGAAGCAGGAAAGTATTTTGTTGATGAAAACGGTAAGCTTACTTATACCATTCCGGATTCTCCGGATGTAACCGAACTCGCACTTACGATTACAACCATGCTGACTTCTGAAAAATATCAGGAGTATATGAAAATAGTAAATGGTACTCCCACACTTACTTTTACCAATAAGGCGCAGCTATTTGGTAAGGATCCCTCCAAACCAGAGGCGGTCAGTGAACAAGTGACTTCAACCCTTAGTGGTAGCTTTATGAATAAAAAGGGCGAGCGAGTCGGCCTGAACAGTCCGGAGTGGAAATGGACGATCACTGCAAACACGTATTTTACAGGTAAAAATGGTACGGTGTACCTAATCGACTCCATTCAAGGAATCAATCAGACCCATAAATACCTGTTAAATAGCAAGAATGAACTAGAATTCACCGTTAATGAGAATGAGCAGGTGGCAGGAGCGAGTTCGCCCTCTTCTCCCATGACGTATGCAGCGATTTTAAAAGCGGCAGAGAATCAAACAACACTAAAAAATACACTGGATTTTTTAAGTGATTTAACAGACTCTGGTTCGAAAGCAGTTTATTATACCAATTCGAGCAAAAATGAAGCAATTCTCATCATTCCTTTGGCGGAAAGTGAGCTGAACAAACCGCTGGAGGTCACTTATTCTACGGTGGCAATTGCTTCCGCTGATGGTACTTATACAGATAAGAACTTACAAAATGAAGCGACCATGCTATGGAAAGGTGTTGAATATGACCCCGGAACAGGCGGCACTGGTGGATCAGGCACAGAGCTACCCTCTTTTTCTTTTAACATAAAAAAAGAATATGCGATGGATTATTCCGTGCTGAAAAAAGAGGCGGGCAACTACCAAAAGAGCAACAGAGAAATGATATGGTCATTTAAAGTCAATTACAGCCACTTAGAAATTAAAAATGCTACCATTACAGATGTACTGCATGATGATGCGCAGGTTTTTAAAAGTCTTTCCGCAGTACTGAAGGAAAAGGGTGAATCGAATAAAACGATTACATTCACAAAGGATGGCACAGATTCACCGTCCTATACTTTAACGCCTGATGAAGAATCGCATACAACGCTCTTGACTATTTCCTTAGGAGATATTGAAGAGGATCAGGTCTACGAGATTACACTGAAAACTACCGTGGTGGACCCGTTGATTCTAAACCAAAACAGCGATAATGCAGGTAAGCTGACAAACAAAGCAACAATCACAGGGGAGGGTTTGCCCTCGGATAAAGACTATTCTAGCTCAGCCGAAAAGAGTGTTGGCAACACCATTCTCATAAAAGACAATATCGGCGTAGCGACGGATGGTAAGTATACCGATAAAGAAACAAACTACTATGACTATACAAACCACCAGCTTTACTGGCGTGTTACGGTTAACCCAAACCATTCGAGTATTGCGGCAGGAGCCATTTTAACAGATACCGTACCAACCAATACGGAGTTCGGTCAATTGTTAGAGGTTAAGCAAATTGCAAAGAATCCGGACGGTTCAAATGGAACGGTAACAACACAAACTGTGAATAAGGTAGTTCCGAGCGATGGCTCCGAAGAGACCATAACAATCGGTAGTCAGACCATAAAAATGAAGAGTGATGAATTTAGTACGGATACAACACCACGTCAGAAAGTACAATTCAAATTCGAGAATACGTTTGATGATACCTACGTAATGGTATTTTCCACAGTAGTAAAAGAAGATTACCGCAAGGAAATTGCAAAGGAGCTAAAAGAATATTCCTTTACAAATGATTGCTCATTGACTGGTGAAATTGTGAATCCCACAGGTGAAACAAACGGAACGATTGATGCCATCGAGAATGCGACGCATAAGGTTCGGGTTCCTTCTATTGGGAAACAAGGGCAATATGTTTACGGCAAATACAAAGACGATGATTCGATTTACCGTGTAGATTGGCAGATTTTATTGAACGCCGACGGAGTGGATATGGAGGGTGCCACCCTAACAGATCACCTAAAAGAATGGTTCCAGTTAGATCAAGAGTCTCTGTCAATTAAGCAAGTGAATCCAAATAGTATTTCGAGCACGGGTCCTATTACAGGCCCCACTTCCTCACTAAAAAAATATGTAACGGGAAATGAGCTGAAAGACCAATTTAAGGATTTAAAGGTATCTAATTCCGGGTTCACCTTTAAGGTTCCAAAATCATATGCACACACCCCTTTGCTGATTACGTTTACCACTTTGGTGGTTGGCGAAGTCACATCGAAAGATAAAATGTCTAACAGTGCCTCGCTTGCCTGGAGCGGAGGAGATTCAACGGAAACAGGAGAACAGCAGGCCAACGGTGCCCAAACATTGACTATGGATCAGATTGCCAATGCCAGCACCAGCGCGCAGCTGCGTATATTAAAAACAAGCACAAATACCACTGGATCAGAAGAGTCACCCGATTTCCGTTTATCCGGTGCGCAGTTTACCTTAACTCAAATGAAACAAGAGGGCGGTAAATGGGTGGCAGATAAGGATGCGGAGATAACGAAAACAACCCCATCTACCGGAAAGATTTTCTTCCTGTACTTGAACAAGAATGTACTCTATCAGCTAGAAGAAACACAGGCACCAAATGGGTACCAGCGAGATACTGCAGTTCGATACTATGTGTTTACTGAAAACACTTCTCCGGAAGGAACTTATCCCGAGGGTACCATAACGAAGAAAGCTGGTACGTATACCACCCCAATTGTGATTAAAAACAAACCCAAAAATAATCAAGGGGAAGGCACATACTCTTTCTCTTTCACAAAACAGAGTGATGACGGGAATCCTGTGCAGGGAGCAAAATTTACCCTTACTGGAGCAAACTTGCAAGTTAAGGAAGCAACCAGTGATCAAGCTGGCTCGGTAAAGTTTGAGAATGTAGACCCCGGTACCTACGAGCTCAAAGAGAGCACCGTTCCGAATGGGTTTGAAAAAATCAACGGAACAGTTGCCATTACAATTTCTACGAGTGGTCAACTTACCATGACCGGCGGCGATTTCTTAACCCATTCCGATGAAATGGGTTATACCGTAACCAATGTTCGTACCCGTGGAACTGTAACGCTACAGAAACAGGATTCCGCCGATTCCGTTCCTGTGTCTGGCGCGAAATTTACTGTGTATAGTAAAATTGGCGACGTTGCGGTGGCGTATCTTACGGAGAGCGATATTACTAGTGGATTGTATCAGCTTTCTGCTTTGGAGACTCCAGCTAAAAACGCTGTGGGCGATTGGTATCTCTCGGCAGATAATCAGTTGATTGTGGGCGATTATTATGTGAAAGAAACCACGACACCTACGGGTTACCTACCCGATGTCGATGAGAAAAACAAACTCCATTCGTATGATTTTTCCATTGCCACACAAGGGCAAGCAGTTACAGTTAGTAATAATGGCTCCGTTTCAGACTTTTTCAATACCCCCATTGGCTCTATTACTGGTCAAAAAGTAATTGCCGATTCTGGTCTACCATTGGCCGGTGCAACCATTGGCCTGTTTAACGCAGCAGAAACGAATCTGGTGAAAGACAAGGCAATCGCTACGGTATTAAGCGAAAATGATGGTTCCTTCACCTTTTCTAACTTGCTCTACGGAACCTACAAGATTGCTGAAGTGGCTGCACCCGGCAGGTATTTGGTGAATACCAGTGCGGTGTTTACAGTGACAGTGAATCAGAATAAACAGGCGGTCACAATGGATGACAGCGGCACCCCGATTCTAATTGCCAATACCCGTCGTTCCGGCGGCGGTGGAGGTGGCGGCGGAGGCGGTGGTAACCCCGGAGGCGGCAGTGGTGAGGGGTATATCGTGATTCAAAAAACCTCGGAAGATGGTGTGCTCTCCGGCTTTACCTTTGAGATTACGGATGGGAATTCCTATACTCAACGCTTTGTAACCGATGCAGATGGCCGTATTATGACGGGTGAACTGCCCAAGGGAACGTATACCATCCGTGAAATTGCAGAAGAGGGAGTAACGGACAAATACGAACTCCCCAAAGCGCAGACGGTGCGTATCTCAGGAGTGGGTACAAAAATAAACTTTGTGAATAAGCTTCGCGATGAATTCATTCCGCCTGAAGAGGTGCCTTTGGGCGGCGGCGGAACAAAACCGACCGAGCCGGTTGAAACGATTCCAGATGATGATGTACCCAAGGGCGGCGGAACTTTTGGACCGAAAACAGGCTTTACCGGGGCATCCCCCTTATGGGCGCTGCTGCTGGGGCTTTCTCTGGCTGGTTTGGGTTATTCTGTAATTTCATTACTGGTTGAAAGAAGAAAGGGACGTTATGTCGGCAAATAAATGGCCGATAAAGCGTCGTTTGGCCGCTGCCGGGTGCATCCTGTTCGGTATAATGGCTTTGGCTTCCGGGAGCGTTTTGTTCTTGGATTACCAAAGCCAGAGAGCGGCTGACGAAGAATTTGAGAATATTCGTGGAAGCATATCCGCAGTTGTAACATCGGCCGCCGGGGAGTCTATTGCTCCGGCGGCGATTCCTCAATCTCCGATCGAAAAGTATGGTACGCTTGCAAAGCAAAACTCCGATTTTGCCGGTTGGGTTCAAATCGAGGGTACCTCCATTAGCTACCCGGTTATGTACACCCCAAAAGAGCCGGATTTTTACCTGAATCACGATTTTCAGCGTAAAAACAGCTCTTATGGGGTTCCATATGCGGATTCTAGAAGCGATTTAACCGGTGGTAACGTACTCATTTACGGGCACCATACAAAAAACAAAGGAATGTTTGGTGCATTGGTCGCGTACGAGGACAAAGCCTTTTATCAATCACACCCGCTGATTCAGTTTGATACGCTTAAGCAGTACGGGGAATATCAAATAGTTATGGTAGTGAAAACCACAGCTTTGCTGAATAACCCCGATGCGTTTGACTATACAAAGGCGGCTTTTCCCAGTAATCAAGCGGAGTTTGATCAATTGCTTTCTGCGTGTGAAACGCATGAGATATATAAAACCGGTGAGATAATTGCCTTTGGCGATTCCCTTTTACTGCTTTCAACCTGTGAGTATTCCAAGGAAGATGGGCGTTTGTTAATCGTTGCAAAGCAGGTAAAAACGAGCGTTTTAAAATAATTTGGGAATCAATCTTATTTTTTAGGACAATTTTGTCAATATAGGTAGATTTTACTGATTAATTCGTATATAATCAGAGTAACGGCAAACGCCGCTTTACGAAAATTAGAAAGGAGCACTTAAACATGGAACAAAAATTCTTTATCTGTAAGCATTGCGGGAACTTGGTTGGTATGATTCAAAACTCAGGAGCACCGATGACCTGCTGTGGAGAGAAAATGACGGAGTTGGTTGCGAATACAACCGATGCCGCAACAGAGAAGCACGTTCCCGTTGTAACCGTTGATGGAAATACCGTTACTGCGGTTGTTGGCAGCGTAGAGCACCCCATGCAGCCGGAGCATTTTATTCAGTGGATTTATCTGTTGACCTCTACCGGAGGCCACCGCACTGCACTGCAGCCCGGCGAGGCTCCAAAGGCTGTATTTACATTGCAGGACGGCGAGAAGCCGGTTTCGGTTTACGAATATTGCAACCTGCATGGCCTGTGGAAAACAGAGCTGTAATTACACATAATACGTTGTTTTACCGGCAGTGAAAGTCTTTGTTTGGGGCATCACCGCTTCATTAAACTTTCAGCTGCGACAAAAGGCATCTTACTCTGTAAGGTGCCTTTTATCTTAACTGTATTTTGTGGCTAGCAGGTTTGTAAAAGATAAGTTTATTCTTCTTTATTTCCATAAGCGTTAAAAACACGACAGTAAGCTGTTGTAAAAAAGAACGGTTCGGGAAGGGGGCACATAATTGAAGCTTACGGTTCTGGTGGATAATAACACCTATATTAATCAGTACTACTTAGGGGAGCCCGGTGCCTGCTATTATATAGAGGATGGCAGTGAGAAGATTTTGCTCGATACCGGCTATTCCGATATAGCGGGTAAAAACGCACGCAAAATGGGGATTGACCTCAGCGCTCTGACAAAAATTGTATTCTCTCACGGCCACAACGACCATACCGGCGGGTTGGAGTTTTTACAAAACGAATACGATTTGTCAAACGTTGAGATTATTTCGCACCCGGATACTTGGAAAGCAAAACGATATGAAGCGGATAGTATTGGCGCGACGTATTCAGAGCAAGAGATTGGCAAACTAGGCCGCCTTTGCTTAACAAAGGAGCCAATGCGCCTGAGTGAGCATCTCTTTTTCCTTGGTGAGATTCCAACGGTTTGCGATTTTGAACCCCGTGTGGCCTTGGGGGAACAAAGAGAGGGAGAAGACTACAGTGAAGATTACGTAATGGATGATTCTGCTTTGGCTTACTGTGGAGAAGAAGGCGCCTTCATCATTACAGGTTGCTCTCATAGCGGAATTTGCAATATTATTGAGCAGGCAAAGCGGGTGTGCGGTACGCAAACCGTTACTGGTGTGATTGGCGGTTTTCACCTGTTTCAGGTTAACGAAAGGGTAGAAAAGACAATCGGATATTTTGAAAAATCCGGCATTCGCAGGCTTTACCCTTGCCATTGCACCTCGTTTGCCGTGCGTTCGGCGATTCATCAAAAAGTACCTGTGAAAGAGGTAGGAGTAGGCTTTACGCTCTCTTTGTGATGAATGAATAAAATCTATTTTACAGAAAGGCTTGACTTCTTGCATTAGGCTAGGTATAATGAACACAAATTGAAAGAATACAAAATACCGGTTGGGCAGAAATGTTATTTTATTTCTGTTTTCAAGATTTTGAGCTTTAAGGGTGGGAAGCTTCTGTAAAGAAGCAATACCATCCTTTTTTTGTCGTCTTCTTCCATTGCTTCTTACAGAGCAGCCTTCTCTTTGGCATCAATTTTGCCGGTTATGGCGTTGAGAGAAAGGGAGGATTTAAAATGACTGTGTCGGAAGCCGTATTGGTTGGTGTTTTCTGTATGTCCCTTGTTTTTGGAATTTTAGCGGTGCTATTTGTCTTAATTAGCATTTTTACCGTTGGCATCCGTAAGATAGAGGGCAAAAAAACAGAAAAAACAGATCATAGATAGGGGGAAGGACATTGTTTATTGAGGCGATACAAACGCTGCTCCAGAGTTCGGGTTTTGCGGCTCTTACCTGGCAAAGCGTTGTTATGATTGCGTTATCTTTAGTACTTATTTATTTTGCGATTGTGAAGAAATTTGAGCCGCTGCTGCTTTTGCCTATTGCATTTGGTATGCTGCTTATTAATTTGCCTATAACGGGGCTTATGGATGGGCCGACAAACGGACAAGCCGGCGGCTTGCTTTATTACTTATACCAGGGCGTTAAGCTTGGCATTTACCCGTCACTTATTTTCTTAGGGATTGGTACCATGACCGACTTTGGTCCCCTGATTGCACGCCCCAGCAGCCTCTTTTTGGGTGCGGGAGCACAGTTTGGTATTGTGATTGCTTTTGTTGTGGCAATTGCCTTGGGCTTTACGCCACAAGAGGCGGCCTCCATTGGTATTATTGGTGGAGCAGACGGCCCCACTGCCATTTACTTAACCTCAAAGCTTGCTCCGGATCTGTTGCCATCCATCGCGATTGCAGCGTATTCCTATATGGCGCTTATCCCGTTGATTCAGCCTCCGATTATGCGTGCGCTGACCACCAAGAAAGAGCGCGAAATCAAGATGACACAGCTACGCGAAGTAAGCAAATTAGAGAAGGTATGCTTCCCGATTATGGTTACCATCCTCTGCATTTTGCTGCTGCCCTCTGTGGCTCCGCTCATCGGTTTGTTAATGCTCGGTAATCTGTTCAAGGAATCCGGCGTAACAGAGAGACTTTCCAGTACCGCACAAAATGCGTTGATTAATATTATTACCATTTTCCTCGGTGTTACGGTTGGTGCAACTGCAACAGCAGAGCAGTTCCTTAGCCCGTCTACACTAAAGATTATTTTCCTCGGTCTGATGGCGTTCTGCTTTAGTACCGTTGGCGGCCTCTTGCTGGGCAAGCTGATGTGTTTCCTTTCCGGAGGAAAAATCAACCCGCTTATTGGTTCCGCTGGTGTTTCTGCGGTTCCTATGGCTGCCAGAGTTTCTCAGGTTGAGGGACAAAAGGCAAACCCGGGTAACTATTTGCTCATGCACGCAATGGGCCCGAACGTTGCCGGAGTAATTGGCTCCGCAGTTGCTGCCGGTATTCTGCTGTCACTATTCCAATAAGAGTTCAAGAAACGATTTTTACTTATTTTCCATGCGGGAGAGA
Source organism: Clostridium sp. (assembly GCF_032576335.1). Taxonomy (GTDB): domain Bacteria; phylum Bacillota; class Clostridia; order Oscillospirales; family Acutalibacteraceae; genus Faecalispora. Next base: position 49,538 of record NZ_JAWFXC010000001.1, on the reverse strand, counting down.
GGGAGAACATTAGGTTCCCCCTCCTTCCCATGTTGAAAATAAATCGAGTATGCGGGATTTAAAAACAGTATAGTATTTTTCTAAAACAATTCGAATTTTGCCGTTTTATTTTATAGTGGCAGGTTCGAATTGTTTTTATTTAAGCATGTAAAATAGATAAAAATAACCTTATACTGCTTACTTTATTAAAAAAATAAGGCGGTTTTTCAGTGCTTAAAAAGCGCAAGTGTAAAAATGAAAAACAGAGTTTAAATTCCCTTTAAACAATAAAAGACCTTTGAGTAATTGTTTGATAGAAATATAATCAGGATAGATAAAAAAGACCGTTGTTTTTTTATCTATCCTTTACTTTTTAGGGATTATGTTATACTATTTAATGGGAAATCTGTTGGTTTTTACAATTTGCTTTCTAATAAAAAAAGCGCCTTTGCCCATAGGAGCAAAGACGCTTTTGAATCGAATAAATAGCTTAAAGAATTTCGGGCTCTTCGTATTCTTCGCCGAAGGTATCTACGGTTACCTTCTTCATTACCTGGTCTTCTTTCGGGCGGTCCTGCGCGTTACGGGGAGAGGCAACAATGCGATCAACCTCTTCCAAACCCTCAATCACTTTACCGAAGGCTGCATAGTTTCCGTCGAGGTAAGGAACATCGCCGGCCATGATAAAGAACTGAGAACCAGCACTGTTCGGGCTGGAGGCACGAGCCATCGAAATAACACCCTTGGAGTGCTTTAAATCGTTTTTAAAGCCATTTTTCGTAAACTCACCATGAATGTGGTGGCCGGGGCCTCCCATACCAGTGCCTTCCGGGTCGCCGCCTTGAATAACAAAATCAGGGATGACGCGGTGAAAAATGGTACCATCGTAAAAGCCTTTCTTTACAAGGGAAATGAAATTGCGCACGGTGTTCGGTGCGATTTCAGGGTATAATTCAACTTTAATTACACCATTATTGGTTTCAATTGTTACAACAGGATTCATCTAAAATTCCTCCATTTATTTTTTGCAATTCGCTTCCCGCTTAAGAGAGCGAGACAACACGGGTAGACAGGGATTTTTTCTATGCCTAGGGCAGAAAAAATCAGTAGTACTATTATAAACGTTATATGCAGATTCAGCAAGGAAATACAGAATAATAAGAGAAAAATATCATTATGTTACGGCAAAGGTTACTGCCGTGTGCAAAAGGAGCAGCAGTATGAAATTGGTTTCTTGGAATGTAAACGGTCTTCGTGCCTGCCTGTCGAAGGGCTTCCTCGATTTTTTTAATGAAGTAGACACGGATGTTTTCTGCCTGCAAGAAACAAAAATGCAGGAGGGGCAGGCAGAGCTGAATTTGCCGGGGTATTTGCAATACTGGAACTCCGCAGAGAAAAAAGGCTATTCCGGAACAGCGGTATTTACCAAGACAAAGCCGCTTTCCGTTAACTACGATATACAAAACCCGGCGCACACCGGAGAAGGCCGTGCCATTACATTGGAGTTTGAGTCTTATTACCTTGTGAATGTATACACGCCCAATTCACAACGTGAGCTGGTGCGCCTTTCTTACCGCATGGAATGGGAAAATGCCTTTCGTGAGTATGTGATGATGCTGGATGAAAAGAAACCCGTTATTATATGCGGCGATTTAAACGTAGCCCACCAAGAAATTGATTTAAAGAATGCCAAAAGCAATATTGGCAATTCTGGCTTTTCTTATGAGGAAAGAGGAAAATTAACCGAGCTTTTGGCCTGCGGATTTTTGGACAGCTACCGTGAGCTTTATCCCGACAAAACCGGCGCATACACATGGTGGTCTTACATGTTTAAGGCTCGCCAGAATAATGCAGGGTGGCGCATCGATTACTTCCTCATATCGGAGCGGCTACGCGAAAAGCTGCGTGACAGCGTGATTTATTCAGACATTCAGGGCAGTGACCACTGTCCCGTAGGGCTGGAGTTGAATTTGTAAGAAAGTTAAAATAGAAAATCAGCCAACAAATACAAAAAGAATCTTTTGGGGCAATTCAGAATTAACGGATGAAAAGGAGATGTGAGTCATGCGCGGTACAGAATGCCATCTGTCAGAACATGAACTGAAATATCTAAAGCTTCTGGCGGTGGAGTATCCGACCATTCAGGCGGTTTGCACTGAGATTATCAACCTTCAGGCAATTTTGAATTTGCCAAAGGGCACCGAGCACTTTATGAGTGACCTTCACGGTGAGTACGACGCCTTTTACCATATTGTAAATAATTGCTCTGGTGTTATTCGCGAAAAGGTAGATTTGGTATTCGGAAAGACGCTCAACGAGCAAGAACGCTCCAAGATTTGCACTCTCATTTATTACCCGGAGCAAAAGCTTCGTTACATTAAGCAATCGGAAGAGAACATGGATGCCTGGTACCAGAAAACACTGCACCAGTTAATTGGCGTTTGCCGCATAACGGCTTCAAAGTATACACGTTCTAAGGTTAGAAAGGCTTTGCCGCCGGAGTTTAGCTACATCATCGACGAACTTTTGCATGCCCAGCCCGGGGAAGACAGCAACCAGCAAGTATACCACGCCAAAATCATCGATACTATCATTGGCATTAACAATGCTGATGAATTCATAACCGCTCTTTGCTCGCTCATTAAGCGCCTTGCTGTTGACCACCTTCATATTGTAGGGGATATTTTTGACAGAGGTCCCGGTGCAGACCGAATTATGGATTTACTGATGCAGCATCACGCAGTAGATGTAGAGTGGGGTAACCACGATATTCTATGGATGGGAGCAGCCTCCGGCAGTGAGGCATGCGCTGCCGCCGTAGTTCGCAATACCGTAGCAGGAGGGAATCTTGCAACCTTAGAGAGCGGCTACGGAATTAGCATGCGCGAGCTAGCGATGTTCGCTAAAGAGCAATACCCCGAATGTGACGACTTAAACCATGCAATCCGCAAGGCGATTTCCATTATCCTGTTTAAGCTGGAGGGGCAATTGATTCTCCGGCACCCAGAGTTCCAAATGGAGCACCGTATGCTGCTACATAAAATTAATTATGAAGCTGGAACCGTTGAAATTGAGGGGAAGACCTATACACTAAATACCACGCAGTTCCCAACAATTCACAAAGAATCCCCTTATGAGCTGACGGAAGAAGAAAAGAGCATTATGCACGGGCTTATGGAGGATTTTAAAGAGAGTGACCGTTTGCACCGCCATATGCGTTTCTTATATGCGAAAGGCGGCATGTACAAGTGCTTTAACCAGAACCTGTTGTTCCATGGTTGTATTCCCATGACAAATGACGGCGAGTTGACCAATGTGAACGTAGGCGGCCGCATTGTAAAGGGAAGAGAGCTGATGGATCTTTCGGATAAAATTGTGCGCCGTGCGTATTTTGCACCGCACACCGCGGCAGATAAGCCGTTCTGCCTTGATTACATGTGGTACTTGTGGAGCGGTAAAGATTCGCCGCTCTTTGGGCGTGAAAAAATGACAACCTTTGAGCGAATGTTTATTGACGATAAAAGCTCTTGGACGGAGCAGAAAAATCCGTATTACAAGTGGTACAACGAGGAAGAATCTTGTGTGATGCTGCTAAAAGAATTTGGGCTTAACACCCCATTTTGCCATATCATCAACGGGCATGTACCGGTGCGTGCCGGTGATGGAGAAAGCCCGATTAAGGGCAATGGCAAGCTGATTGTAATTGATGGTGGTTTCTGTGAAGCATACCACCCTACAACGGGCATTGCAGGTTACACCCTTATTTATAATTCACATGGAATGCGCATTAAGTCTCACCAGCCATTTGATGGTGTGCGTAGCGCGCTTGAGGAAAATAAAGACATACAGTCTCGTTCCGATATATTCGAAACACATTTTGCCCGCATGATGGTTATGGATACGGATAACGGTAACGATATTAGCAATCAGATTTACGATTTAACATTGCTACTGAATGCGTACCGCCAGGGCTTCCTTGCTCCAAAGGTAACAAAATAATTTTTGCCGGGGTCTTGCAGTTTTTGCCTGACCCCGGTATTCTTATATCAACCCCAAATCCTGTTTAACTTACTGATTAAGTTTCGAAATGAAATTGGAAATAAGTATGAAAAGCAGATGTTGAAATGGTTTGGTGGGGTACGCTGGCTATTATAATATCCTTGGCATGAAGAACTGGCAGTTTTATTTTATGTTTAAAAGGATAACAGGTTAAGGGAGGCATTTTTATGTATTTAACTTTTTTTGGCGCAGATAAAGAAGTAACCGGAAGCTGCCATTGTGTAGACGCAAACGGCGTTCGTTTTTTGGTGGACTGCGGTTTACAGCAGGGGCGTGATGAAAAGGATAATCGCTCACTGCCGTTTTTGCCTATTTCGGTTGATTTTGTTATTTGCACCCATGCACATATTGACCATAGTGGCAGGCTTCCTTTATTAGCAAAGCAGGGGTTTAAAGGCAAAATTTATGCGACGGGTAAAACCTGTGAGCTGCTTTCCATTATGCTGCGAGACAGCGCTCACATTCAAGATATGGATGCGACAAACGAAAATCGTAAGGGCAAGCGTGCCGGGCTTGAGCTGGTGGAGCCTCTCTATACCATGGAAGACGTTGAAACCACTCTATCCTTTTTAGAGCCGCATGAATATGGCGAGATTTTTGAGCCTGCACCGGGCATTAAAATCCGCTTTTCAGATGCAGGGCATCTGCTAGGATCCGCTTTTACAGAGGCGTGGCTCACCGAAGGCGATGTCACGAAAAAGGTAGTTTTCTCCGGCGATATTGGAAATAAAAATCAACCGTTGATTCGCAACCCGCAATATGTTACAGAAGCAGATTTTGCCATAATGGAATCTACCTATGGGTTAAAGCAGCACGAGCATGTGGATGACTATACGCCCCAATTGGCAGAGCTGATTGATAAAACGCTTGCAAACGGCGGCAATGTGGTAATTCCTGCGTTTGCGGTGGGAAGAACACAGGAGGTTCTCTATTTTATCCGTGAGATTAAAGAGCGGCATCTGGTGAAAAGCTTTCCCGATTTCCCAGTATATGTGGACAGCCCCCTCGCCGCAGAAGCAACACGTATTTTCAGCGGTGACCTTACTGGCTACGCGGATGAAGAAACACTGGATATTCTTCGTTCGGGTTTTAAACCGATTTCCTTTCCAAACCTAAAAATCAGCCAGAGTGTGGAGGATTCCCGTGCACTCAACTTTGATAAAACCCCAAAGGTGATTATTTCTTCCAGCGGAATGTGTGAAGCGGGACGCATTCGCCACCATTTAAAGCATAACCTTTGGCGGCCGGAGTGCGCGGTTCTGTTTGTTGGCTATCAGGCAAATGGTACACTGGGACGCTTGCTGGTAGACGGTATGAAAGAAGTAAAGCTGTTTGGGGAAGAGATTGCCGTTCAGGCACAAATCTATAACTTTCGTGCCCTCAGCGGCCATGCCGACCACGATGGTCTCCTCGAATGGTTGCGCGCGTTCCAGGCAAAGCCGCAGCGAGTGTTTATTGTGCATGGGGAACGTGAAACCTGCTTGGCTTTTTCAGAAGAGCTCGATGATTTGGGCTATGAAGTGTATGTTCCTAACTTTGAAGCCCGCTTTGATCTGCTGGCAGACAAAGAATTGGATTTTGGTGTCGATGTATCTTTGCAGCGTGAAGAGCAGTCCCAAAAGGCAAAAGCGCGCAGGCTTGTATCGGCCTTCCAACGCCTGCTTTCTGCGGAACGTCAGCTTTACCAAACCATTCTACGCAACGAGGGCGGCACCAACAAAGATTTGGCGCGTTTTACCGACCAGATTTTGGCCCTAGCGAAAAAGTGGGAGCGGTAAGCCGCTTTTTGATAAAAGAAGTTTGATGAGTGTAAGCTTTTATCATCAGTATTTCTTTCGTTCAAATTTTTTAGTGTAAGCCTTTCTTTAAGACCGGAGAGTTATATTTCTCTCCGGTTATTCTATCGATTCTATCAGGAGTATTATTAAATGTTTTCTATATCGGGATTTTTATCGTATTGCTTTATTAACGCATTCACTCCGGGACCAGGGAATCTTCTTGCACTGAATACAATGGTTCGGTATGGTTTTAAAAGAAGCCGAGCGTTGCTGTCTGGTGTTTTTTTAGGCTATTATGTCGTACAGCTAAGCTGTGCACTCATGGTCTATTTTTTAGAATCGTATTTAGGGTCTGCTTTGGTTTACATTCGATATGTAGGAGCAATTTACATTGTTTGGCTGGCGATCCATATATTAAAAAGCAAACCGAGTAACGACCGTGCGGAGCAAGCCTCCAGTCTATTAGCAGGCTTTCTTCTCCAGCTAATCAATGTGAAAATTTATATGTTTGGTATAACTGCTTTAATTGGATTTGTAATTCCTTTTCGTAATAGTATTGCCATCATAATGATTTCCTCCTTATTTATTGCTACATCAGGAGTGATTGCTACTACGGTTTGGGCTTTTTTCGGCACCATGATTCAAGGAATATATGGTCGATATTATCTGCCGATGAATATCGTAATGGCTATTATATTACTGTACAATGCTTTTGCCATGATTGTTCATTAAGAGAAATACAGAAACGCGCCTAGGAGCGGCTGATAAAAGCCATACCTAAGCGCATTTTTTTGTTATGAAACAAGATTACTCTTGCTTGTTTTCTTTGAGTAAATCACGAATTTCTGTTAGTAGCTCTTCTTCCTTGCTCAGTACAGGAACCTCCGGCTCAGCAGCAGTATCTTCGTCCTTTTTAGTGCGCAGTCGATTCATTAACTTAATCATAACAAAAATAACGAGAGCGGTAATCAGAAAATCCAGTATGTTTTGTACAAACAATCCGAAGGCAATTTTAATGTCTTTGCCACCAAAAGCAGCGGGGATAATAAGTGATAATTCGCTTAAATTAATTTTTCCCGTAATGGCAGACAAAACAGGGGTGATGATGTCGGTTACCAAAGAGGTTGTAATTTTACCGAAAGCGCCGCCGATAATCACACCGACTGCCAAATCAATTACATTGCCCCGCATTGCAAATTCTTTAAATTCCTGGACGAACTTTTTCACGTGTTGTTCCTCCTGCTTTAACATAAGTATCACTCCAAAATTGCTGAGGCTAAAAACAGATGTAAATAAGGCATAACTGCTTTTGCAAGGATATTTGATAATCATTATCCTATCAGAAAACAGGAAAAAAATCAACTTTGTAACGGTAGGGAAACCGAAGAACAAAGTTGATTTTTTTAGTTATCTTTATGAATGTGCCATTGTAGTCTCTACTTCTTGCGTGCGTTGCTTTAACGCTTCGCGTGCGACTGCAAGCATTAGCTTAATGCGGTTTTCTTGGTTGACTCGTGTTGCACTGGGGTCGTAATCAATGGGTACGATATTGGCACGGTCATCAATCTCTTTAATACGGCGTATCATACCTTTACCGCAAATGTGGTTGGGCAGGCAGCCAAAGGGCTGTGTGCAAACAATATTTTCAAAACCAGTTTCCACAAGCTCCAGCATTTCAGCGGTTAAAAGCCAACCTTCACCCATTTTATTGCCGTAGCCAATGACATCTTTCACGAGTGCTTTGGTGTGAGCATAGTTCATGGGTGCTTCAAAGCAAGGCTGGGTTTTCACGGCGGCAATCAGAATTTCCTGCATTTTCCGCAAGTAGTCCATCAATGTCATTACCACACGGTATTTAATCGGGTTACCGCCATACAGATTAATGTCTTCCAGGCGGTTATCCACTTTAAAGAGTGCAAAGTTTAGAATGCCGGGAACATTCACTTCACAATCCTGTTCAGCTAGGAACTGCTCTAATTGGTTGTTGCCAAGCGGAGAATACTTAACAAAGATTTCGCCAACGATTCCCACGCGTACCTTTGGCACACGCTCAACGGGAATGGCGGCAAATTCCGCCGCAATCTTTTCCAAATTCGCCTTTTGCTGCTTGAGGGAATACCCCTCGCTGCGGTTAAACTGGTCCGAGAGCCGTTCAATCCATGTCTGAACGAGAGCGGAGCTTTCGCCCTTCTTAATCTCGTAAGGTTTTACCTGATTATCGAGCAGCATTAAGAGGTCGCCATACACAAGGCCTGCTACAATACGGCGCAGCATCGGCAGTGTTACCGAAAAGCCCGGGTTATGCTCCAGACCAGAAAGGTTCAGCGAAACAACTGGCACGTTTTCCATACCGGCACGGCGCAGTGCTTTGCGCAGCAGGTGAATGTAATTAGAGGCACGGCACCCGCCGCCGGTTTGTGTAATGATGAGAGCGGTACGGTCTAAATCGTACTTGCCGCTTTTGAGTGCATCCATAAACTGACCAATGACAAGCAAAGCCGGGTAACAGGTGTCGTTATGCACATATTTTAAACCCTCGTGCACAACGTTAGGTCCATCGTTTTTTAATAAAACCATGTTATAACCGCAGTTGCGGAAAATGTTTACTACCAGCGAAAAATGGATTTCAGCCATTTGCGGGCAAAGAATGGTATATTCCTGCTTCATTTCTTTTGTAAACAGGATACGCCCCGTATTATCTCTTTTGAGTTCCGCCAAGATTGCTCACCTCACTGTTCCAATGCGGCAAACAGGCTACGCAGCCGGATTTTCACCGCTCCCAAATTGGTTATCTCATCAATCTTAATCTGTGTGTAGATTTTTCCTTCGGCTTCCAGTATTTCTCGTACCTCATCGGTAGTAATGGCGTCAACGCCGCAACCGAACGAGACGAGCTGCACTAGATTCATATCTGGCCGGGTGCCAATGTATTTTGCCGCCGCATATAAGCGGGAGTGATATGTCCATTGATTAAGCACACCGGTTCGGAACTTTTGAACTCGGTCACTAATCACATCTTCCGATATAACCGCTGCACCAAGGCTGGTAATCAGCTTATTGATACCATGGTTTATCTCTGGGTCAAGGTGATAAGGACGGCCGCTGAGTACGATAATAGGCTTGTGCTGGCGCTCCGCTTCTTCAATGATGCGGTTGCCCTCAATGTGTATCTTTGCAAAGAAGCTGTCGTATTCTTCATAAGCGGCTTTTGCTGCTTTTTGAACCTCGCGAAGAGGTATTCCGGAGAAATACTGGCTTAGTATCTGGTTCATCTTCACCGGGAAATCTTTCTTACGGTGGATTCCCACATAATCGTGAATGAAGGTTGTTTTCTTTAAATCCTCCACGTTAGCCGAAAGCACCTCTGGGTAATACGCAACCACAGGGCAATTGTAGTGATTATCTCCTAATCCTTCATCCATGTTATACGACATGCAAGGGTAGAAGATGGTATCGATTCCCTGCCGAAGCAGTGCTTCGATATGCCCGTGCATCAGCTTTGCGGGGAAGCACACGGTGTCAGACGGGATGGTGTGCTGTCCATCCAAATACAAAGTGCGGGTAGACAGGGGGGAGGGAATGACCTCAAAGCCAAGTGTCGTCCAAAACGCGTGCCAGAACGGCAGCAGTTCGTAAAAATTAAGCCCCAGAGGAATGCCTATTTTGCCGCGTGGGCCGGGAACCGGCTGGTAGCTTTGCAGCAGCTCAAGCTTATAGGTGTACATGTCGAGAGCCGGTTCTTTATTTTGGCGGGTAACGGGCTTCTCGCAGCGGTTACCACCAATAAAGCGGCGATTCTCTCCAAAGTTATTAATGGTAAGTCGGCAGTGGTTACTGCACAGACCGCAGGTCGCTACCTTTACCTCATGGGTAAAATCTTTCAGCTCTTGAAGCGGCAATAGCGAACTAGTCTCATTTGCGTGGCCTTTTGCGTACAAAGCCGCACCAAACGCACCCATGAGTCCCGAAATATCGGGGCGAATTACGTTGACGCCAAGCTCTTTTTCAAACACGCGAAGCACAGCGTCGTTTAAGAAAGTACCGCCCTGTACCACAATGTTTTTGCCCAGTTCATCTGCCGAAGCAGCTCGGATGACTTTATAAATCGCATTTTTTACAACGGAGACAGAAAGCCCTGCGGAAATATCCTCCGTAGTGGCGCCGTCTTTTTGTGCCTGTTTTACGGAAGAGTTCATAAATACCGTACAGCGTGAGCCCAAGTCGACCGGGTGCTTTGCGAATAATCCTTTTTGAGCGAAATCGGCTATTTCGTACCCGAGTGTATTCGCAAAGGTTTGCAAAAAGGAGCCGCAGCCGGAGGAACAGGCTTCATTGAGGAAGATATTATCCACTGCACCGTTGCGAATTTTAAAGCACTTCATGTCCTGCCCGCCAATGTCGATTACAAAGTCCACATAGGGCATAAAGTATTTTGCGGCAGTAAAGTGTGCCATGGTTTCTACAATACCATTATCCAGATTGAATGCGTTTTTCAGCAGTTCCTCGCCATAACCGGTTACAGCGGAGGAGCAAATACTTAAGTTCGGGTATTGTTCGTACAAGTTTATCAGGTATTCCCTGATAATAGGTACCGGGTTGCCGGAATTGCTTTGGTAAATGGAGTCTAATAGCTCACCGTCTTCTCCAAGTACCACGGCTTTTACCGTAGTGGAGCCGGCATCGATGCCGAGGTAAGCCTTTCCATTATATTGAGCAATGTCTCCGCGCTTTGCACGGCAGCTTTGGTGGCGTTCCTGAAACTCGCGGTACTCCTGTTCGTCACGGAACAGGGAGGGAATGGACAAAAAGTCACTTTTGCCGCTGTAAGCGTCTATGTTCGTCAACGCGGTGTTTAAATCCACTTCTTCTTCACTACTGAATGCAGCACCCATTGCCACATAGTAAAGTGAGTTCTCCGGGCAAACTCCGGTTACCTTTAGCGCAGTATCGAAGCTTTGCCGCAGCTCGGAAAGGAAGGTTAGCGGGCCGCCAAGGTAAATCACCTTGCCGCGAATCGGGCGGCCTTGTGCAAGTCCCGCAATGGTCTGGTTCGCCACCGCTGCAAAAATACTTGCAGAAATATCGCTTTTGCGTGCACCCTGATTCAGCAGCGGCTGAACGTCGGACTTTGCAAATACACCGCAACGCGAAGCGATGGTGTAAATTTTTTCATGCTGTGCGGCCATCTCGTTCATTTCATCCAAAGAAATGTGGAGAAGAGTTGCCATTTGGTCAATAAAAGCTCCGGTACCGCCGGCACAAGAACCATTCATGCGAACCTCGGTTCCGCCGGTTAAAAACAAAATTTTTGCGTCTTCGCCGCCCAGCTCAATAATCACGTCTGCATCTGGTATGAGCTTGCCCATCGCAACGCGGGTGGCATATACCTCCTGAATAAAGGGCAAATTGCAGGTTTGTGCAATTCCCATTCCAGCAGAACCGGATACCGATAAATAAGCAGGCGCCCCTTTTAATACCTCTGCCTGAATTTTGCGCAGAAGCTCCGCCATTTTTTCTGTTATTTGTGAAAAATGCCGTTCATAAGATTGATATACAATTTGATTGTCATCGTTCAGCACGACGCATTTAATAGTCGTGGAACCTACGTCAAGACCGATTCTCATCCTATCGTCTCATTTCCTCCGCAATATATGGCTGTTTTGCAATTTGTATTTCCCGTACATAGCCACTTTATGGTACGGTTAAACACTTTATTTGACGCCTAATTTAATTAGTTAGGTTGCTTAACTACTTTTTCTTTTCCTATTGTAATGCAGATTTCTGTTTTTGGCAAGCGGTACGCCGTCCCTTACCATAAATTGAGTGATTTACACAATATAACACCTATATATAGTGTGAGTTTCTTCTAATTTACACTTGATTTAGTAAAGCACTTTGGCACTTTAAACGCTATTTTACTGAAAAATTACAGAGAGCATTCTATAATACTTTACCGTTTTTCACTCTTATTGTCAATTTTTGGACTGCATTTTGGTTTGCACAAATGAATTGTTTTTTATTTTGTGGTGTTGACAAATGAAATGCTGCATCATATAATAAATGCAATAACAAAACCTTTGATTAAGAGTAGTAGCCGGGCAAGATGTCTTTTCAGAGAGCCGCTTATGGTGGGATTGCGGTAAGAGATCGCACGGGGAATGGACTTATGAGGGCGGGGCGAACGGGAAACACTCCTAAGTAGTCTGCGACGGGGGCTCTACCCGTTATCAGCGGAGCACGTATCATTCGGGTATGTGGATTAAGAGGGCGCGCAAGCGTCAATTTGGGTGGTACCACAGGAGTGAATGCTCTTGTCCCTGAGCGATCAGGGGCAAGGGCTTTTTTTATTGCCGAATAGGAGGTGTGGCGTAATGCCGGATGGCTGGTGGAAAAACGAACCCGACCAAAATAAAAATAAAACATTGCAAAGAGAAAGGTTTGGTATTTCAATGAAAAAGTTCATTCGTAAAATTGCAGCAGTTTCCCTGGCAGCGGTTATGGCCGCAGGCTTTGCCGGTTGCACGAATGGTTCCTCCGCTTCTTCCAATACAAAAGGAGAGGCGAAATCCATGAAAATTGGTGTAATTCAATACGCAACACACCCTTCGCTCGACAATTGCTATAAGGGCTTTGTACAGGGGCTTAAGGCTGCCGGATTTGAGGAAGGCAAAAACCTAACCATCGATTTTCAAAATGCACAAGCAGATGCCTCTAACAGTGACCTGATTGCAAAGAACATGGTTTCTTCAAAATACGATATGCTGGTCGGTATTGCAACCCCAGCGGCAATGTCTGCTTATAGTGCGGCGAAAAACACAAATATTCCAGTTGTGTTCACCGCAATTTCAGACCCCGTATCTGCCGGTTTGGTTAAGAGCCTTGAAAAACCCGGCAATAATATCACTGGCAGCTCCGATGTTCTTCCCTTGGAAGAGCAGGTGAAAATGATTCGTTCGTTCCTGCCCGAGGCAAAGAAAATTGGTGTGCTCTACACCACCAGCGAGCCGAACTCGGTCAGCCAGCTCAACACACTCAAAGAGGTAGCGAAGAAATACAATTTTGAAGTGGTAGAATCCGGCATTGTGAATGCGTCAGAGGTTGCGTCTGCTGCCGCTTCCCTTGTGAGCAAGGGTGTAGATTGTATCAATAACTTTACTGACAATAACGTGGTAAATAACTTGCAGGTTGTATTGCAGGCAGCAAATAAGGGCAATATTCCGGTATTTGGTTCTGAAATTGAGCAGGTGAAGAATGGATGCCTGGCTTCTCAGGGAATCGATTATGTTGCGCTCGGTGATCAAACCGGTAAAATGGCTGCAGATATTTTAAAAGGCGAAAAGAAAGCTTCTGAAACACCAGTATTTGTAGTAAAGGATTTTGCACCGGTATATAACGCAGATGTTTTAAATATCTTTGGTATGACTCTACCGAAGGATTACCAGAATGCAGAAGCGATTAAAGAAGCTGCTGCGTCTTCAAGCAAATAATAGTGTAAGCGCAGCAAGAGTGCTGTTTTGAAATATGATTTGTACGGAAAGCAGGTAACGGCGAATGGATGTTTTTGTTGGTCTAATCTTCAATGTGTTGGAGGAGGGCCTGATTTACGGAATAATGGCAATGGGCGTGTATATTACGTACCGGATTCTGGGGTTCCCAGACCTTTCGGTTGACGGTACATTCCCAATGGGAGCCTGTGTAACAGGGGCTTTGATTGCTGGCGGTGTAAACCCTTGGGTAGCCTGCATTGCTGCATTTGTTGCTGGTGCGGCCGCTGGCTGTGTTACCGGGCTATTACATGTAAAGCTGCATATTACCGACCTGCTTTCCGGTATACTGGTGATGACGGGTCTGTGGAGTGTAAACCTTGTTATTACAAAGGGTTCTGCGGTACTCCCTTTCTACAATAAGCCTACGGTGTTTTCATCAGGGCCAATTGCGAGCCTTTTACCCCAAAGCTTACAGAATTACCGGGTGGCACTCATCGCGCTGCTGGTGGTTATTTTGGTCAAGGTATTGCTGGATACGTACCTAAATACAAAATCGGGTTTGCTTCTGCGTGCTTCCGGCAATAACCCGCAGTATGTGATATCGCTTGGCAAAGACCCCGGTCGCATGAAAATTGCTGGGCTTGCCATAGGCAATGGCTGCACCGCTTTGTCGGGTTCCATTTTGGCACAGCAAACAGAGACCGCAAATATTTACGGTGGCACCGGTATGGTGGTTATGGCGCTTGCCTCCGTTATTATTGGTACCAGCCTGTTAGGTAGAATAAAATTCATTCGCCCAACCGCTATGGTGGTAATCGGCGCTATACTTTATAAAACCTGCCTGGTGGCTGCAATGCAGCTCGGCTTGCCTACCAATTACCTTAAGCTGCTGATGGCAGCACTATTTACTTTTGCTTTGGTAGGGAACCGAGTATTTTCGGGAAGGAGGAAGCATCCTCATGTCGTTAACCCAACACAAATCTGACAGCATGGTCAGTCTGCAAAACATTTGTAAGGTGTTTTCTCCGGACTCAGTAAGTGAAGTGGTTCTATTTTCTGATTTTAATCTGGAAATTCTGCCCGGGCAGTTTGTTTCGGTAGTAGGCAGCAATGGTTCCGGTAAAACCACAATGCTCAACCTGATTTGCGGAAGTATTCAGCCTGACAGCGGCAGCATATTGCTTAAAGGGGAAGACATTAGTCGCCAAAAGGAATTTCAGCGTTCCAAATCCATTGGAAGAGTGTTTCAGGATCCCTCAAAGGGAACCTGCCCGGAGCTCTCTATTTTAGAGAATATGGCTCTCGCAGACAATAAGGGCTCTTTTTATGGCCTTTCTCGTGGTGTGAGCCGCCGCCGTACCGATGAGTACCGCACTTTACTCCAGCGGCTGGACTTAGGGCTGGAAGATAAGCTGGACGTCCAAGTGGGGAGTCTCTCTGGTGGGCAACGGCAGGCGCTGGCACTTTTGATTTCTACTATGACACCAATCGATTTGCTCATATTGGATGAGCACACGGCGGCACTTGACCCTCGTTCTTCTGAAAATGTAATGCGGCTGACACAGGAGCTGGTAGAAGAAAAAAAGCTGACGACTCTCATGGTAACGCATAATTTAAAATACTCGATTCAGTTTGGTAACCGCCTGCTGATGATGCACCAGGGGCAGGCCGTGATTGATGCAGCAGACGAGAAGAAAGTAGCCATGTCTACGGATGATATTCTCAATCAATTTAATCAGATTAGTCTAGAAGTTGGCAACTGATTCGAATGAATAAAGAAAAGGAAGCAGCGCACTTGCGCTGCTTCCTTTTCTTTATTCGCTTGACTTTTTTGCTGAAGTGGTAAATACTATTTAATTACAGAAAAAGCTTTATAAAAGTTTTTTCTGCTCCACCTCCTCTTTGAGAAGATGAAGCTTTAAGTAATCCACTACAGCATAGCGCCCTACAATACTCAGGGAAAGTAAATCAGTTAAAAAACGGCCTGTTGAAAAATTCCCTGTGATCTGCTGGTTCAGAACATCCACACCTTGTTTACAGTCAGTTCGGCCCAACAGGTAATCTGTAGAAACTTGGTAAAAATCGGCTAGTGCAATAATGGAGCGAGTTGAAAGCTGTGATTCGCCTTTTTCGCATCGAGAATAGTGTTGCTGTGTTGTTCCTAAGACGGCTGCTATGTCTGATTGTCTTAAATCTTTATCTTCGCGTAAATCACGTATAATTTCATTTATTGCTTTCATTTCAACCCTTCCTTCAACATATAATTATACGAAAACGATATTATCACACGGTCTATTTATGTATTGACTTGCACAAATATTATATGTATAATTTAAATAAAAACACGTATTAGATGTATTGTTGGTTTGCGGAAAATTATATATTCCCTTCTTCTCTTCCCTTAAAAGCGTCTAAATTCCGCAACTGCCTGGCTGCTGTTGAGGAGAAATGCGGTCTGAGTAGCTAACAATTATTTTGTTGCTCTTGAGTCGGAAGCAGGTTGCTAAAATAAAAAACTTAGCGAGCCGATTCAGTAGAAAGGGAAAAAATGGTATTAGAATCATTAACAGATGTGAAGAATCTGCTTTGTGTTTTGAGGGCTTTTTCGTCTTCTATTTACCTTGTTGACTCCCATTGCGGATTAATACTATATGATAATTTATGGGGCGAAAACCCGGAAAATCTTTTTTCCGGCAGGTTGGAAGAAACTTTTGATTACCAGCTTATGTTTGGGCCGGGTGTTTCATTGAGCTTTACGGCAGATGAATCCTCTATTTGCAGTGTAACCCGCATTCCCCTTGCTATTGGTGAGAGAAGCTGTACGCTGGTTTCGGTTCGGCGAACCGTGCGGCCGTATGATAGAAGTGGTTATGACAATGTGAATCCGGAAACGCTTTATACCGATTTTTTAACACACTTATATAATCGTCGGTACATTGATCTTCGTTTGCCGATCGATTTGAATTATTGTATGGAGCAAAAACAGCCGCTTAGCATCTTGTTTATGGATATTGATTATTTTAAAAAGATTAACGACCATAATGGTCATGTGGCCGGCGACTGTGTTTTACAGGGCATTGCAGTACTGCTTAAAAAGCTGGTGCCAACGCAAAATGGTTGGGTTGCTCGTTATGGTGGGGATGAGTTTTTAGTTTGTCTTCCCGGTTGGGAGAAGGACTCTGCCATGCAAATTGCTTGCCGGATTCGCGATTCCATTCGTGGCCATGTTTTTCGTACTACTTACGGAGAAATTGATATTACGTGCAGCATTGGGGTAGAAACCATAACCTTACATAAAACACCAACTGATGTGGCAGAGTTGATTCATTTGGCAGATAAAAAGCTGTATCAGGCTAAAAATGCGGGTAGAGACAAAGTTGTTTAAAACAAGTTTATGTAGTTAGTATGATTCATTTTAACTTTTTTATTGGAATATTAAAATATATAAAAAACCATTCATGACTCAGTTGAGAAATGAATGGTTTTTTACATTACAAAAGACATTACAATCATTCTGAGCAGAATACAGAGGGAATGCCAAATAAAATGAATACTTACAGGGAAAAAATCCATAATAGCTTTTGGGTGATTAATATTGAAAATTGGAATTCCAAAAGCTTTTTTATATTTTCGTTATGGTTCTTTATGGGAAACGTTCTTTCTAGAGTTAGGCTGTGAGGTGGTTGTAAGCAGTAATACCAGCAGAAGTATTCTGGAGAATGGCACGCGCCGTTCTGAAACAGAAAACTGCCTGCCAATGAAGCTGTTTTTAGGCCACGTTGAATCTTTGCTTACGAAGTGCGAGTACATTATGGTGCCGCGTTTTGAAGGAACCCGAGGCAGCGAAGAATTTTGTGTTCGCTTTTTAGGGTTGTATGATATTGTTCGCCATACATTCCCCGATGCCAAGCTGATTACTTATAATCTAAAGGGCAGCAAACCGGGAACGGAATTTTTGGGGTTTTGTAGTATGGGTCGCCAGCTCGGCAAAAGCCCCGACCAGTGCTTTCGCGCATATCAGCGTGCAAAGCAACGTCAGCTTGAGCAGGATTTGTCCTGTATGGAGCTGCAAGAGCAGGTCTCTAATAGCGATGGCCTCAAAATCTTAATTGCAGGGCAGCCGTATATCAGCCATGACTCGTATATTGGTGAGCCCGTCTGCCGTATGATTCGGGAACAAAATGGTACCGTATTATTTTCAGATTATTGTGATCGCCATACCTGCTGCCAAAAATCCAAAGCGATTTCGAAACAGCTTTACTGGACGATGAATAAAGAGATGATTGGCGCGATTGAGCTGTACAAGCACCGTGTGGATGGTGTCATTTTGCTAACGGCCTTTCCCTGCGGAACCGATTCTTTGGTAAACGAACTGGTGATACGCCGCGTTCACGAGATTCCGGTGATTCAGCTTCTCATGGATGAGCACCAGTCCGATGCAGGGCTTCAAACCCGCATTGAAAGCTTTTTAGATATATTAGGGGAGAGGAAAAGAGAATATGAAAAAAGAATTCGTGTTTAGCTTTCCGCATATGGGAGATTACCATGTGGTGATACGCACCATGCTCCAAGAACTTTTCCCGGGACAAAAGGTAATGTCTGCTCCTCCAACGACTCAACGCACGTTAGAACTTGGCAGTAAATACAGCCCGGATTTTGTCTGCTCTCCATTTAAGTTTAATATGGGCAATTATATTGAGGCGTTAGATAAGGGAGCCAATGTACTGCTACAAACAGGGCTCGGCTGCCGCTACGGGTATTATGGTGAAGTACAGGAGCAAATCTTGCGTGATTTGGGGTATGATTTTGAATTTCTTTGCTTTTCGCGGGCCCTTGTTCGGCCCGAGGCAATCTATCGGGTACTCCGAAAATTGGAGTGCCCGCTTTCCTTGCGTGAAATTGTAAGCGTAATGATGCGTACTGCCGAAAGCCTGCGTATTATGGATGCTTTGGATTACTATATTCGCGAAAATGTTGGGTTTGAAGTCGTTCCGGGCTCCTTTGAAAAGCTTCAAAGACAGTTGCTTCAAGAGTTAAGTGAACCGAAAACCATGCTGCAGCTTGAGCGAATAAAGACAAAGTATGCGCGCGCCGCAGAAGAAATTCCAATAAAAAAAATAGGTATGCCGCTGCGCGTGGGAGTTATTGGCGAGCTATACACCCTTATGGAACCGTTTAGTAACTTCTATATTGAAAAGCAGCTTGCCCGCAGAAATATTAGCGTGAGCAGACGCATGAGCGTATCCTTTTTGCTGTTCGGAAAAAAAGACCGTATTTCGTTGCGCGAAAGCGGAGGGTATTTAAAATATACGGTAGGAGCAAATGGAGTAGATAGTGTGTGCCAAGCAAAACAGTATGCGGAATTGGGGTACGATGGACTCATACACATGAAATCATTCGGTTGTATTCCAGAGTTAAATGCAACGCCTGCCTTAACCAGCGTAGAGCAGGATTACGGCATGCCGATACTCCACCTTAGCTTTGATGCCAACACAAGCGAAGTAGGTGTAGAAACAAGGCTGGAGGCGTTTGCTGACATGATTGAAATGAGGAGGAATAAAGCATATGGAACAGCCCGTGTCTCTGGGGGTTGACATCGGCTCTATCTCAACCAAGGGAGTACTCTTGAGCGAGGATGGACAGGTGCTCTCAGAAGAGTACCTTTGGACAGAGGGCGACCCCGTAGGCGCCGTAAAACGCCTAGTTAGCATTTTGTTTGAGAAGTCACCTTGCCCGGTAAGTGTGCGTTCCGTGGGAACCACCGGTTCAGCAAGGCGTTTAATTGGCAGTATGCTGGGTGCAGATGTGGTAAAGAATGAAATTACGGCTCATGCGGTGGGTACGCTTTCACGCCACCCGGGTGTACGTACCATTCTGGAAATCGGTGGACAGGATTCGAAAATCATTTTGATTCGCGGTGGAGTAGTCTCAGATTATGCAATGAATTCGCTTTGCGCGGCAGGAACGGGTGCGTTTTTATCATCACAGGCGAAACGTTTGGGTTTAGAGATTGAAAAGCTGGGGGATATTGCCCTGCGTTCGCAATCGCCATCTAAAATAGCAGCAAGGTGTACTGTGTTTGCGGAATCCGATATGATACACAAGGCGCAGACCGGACACAGCAAGGAAGATATTGTGGCAGGACTGTGCCGTGCAATTGTTTTGAATTATTTAAATAACGTAGGGAAAGGGAAGCACATTGAAGAACCTATTGTGTTTCAGGGTGGGGTAAGCAAAAACAAAGGGGTAGTAAAGGCCTTTGAAGATGAACTACATGCCGATGTTACTGTAGATACCGATTCTCACCTGATGGGCGCAATTGGCGCTGCGATTTTGTCTCGTTCTGCCCAGCGGGAGCATCCTTTTGACCCAGTTCTTTTAGAGATGACCTTCACTACACGCGCGGGAGAGTGCTCTTGCTGCCCCAACCGCTGTGAAATCGTACGTTTTTATCGAGGGGATGAACTGCTGGATGCTTGGGGAAACCGCTGCGAGAGGGGCCTTAAGGCGGTGAAGGAAAAAGCACAAGGCGTTCGGGTTTAAAAAGTTTACTTTATCCATTGTGCTTTTAAACAGAATTACTGAGAGCTACGAAAATTCTGGAAAATGTGTTATAATAACGTCACGCTACTAGCAAAAGCAAGATTTTGCTAGCTGGGAGAGCATGGAATCTTTGGCTTAGTATATAAGAAACGGAGTACATGTTTTTTAAAGCTCGTTTCACAATATACGATTTGGACAACCTAACTCAATCAGTAAAACCAAAGCGAAACTTAACACATATCGGAATATCTACAATGGAGGCCCCTCACATGGAAAAAGAAAAGAGCGTTAAGGCTTACGAAAAAGTTTTGGATTATTTACAGCAAAAGCTAAAAGATGGTAGCCTTTCGCTAGGGGAGCCACTTCCGCCGGAGCGAAAGCTGGCGGAAGAGTTGGGCGTAGGACGTAATTCTGTGCGAGAGGCAATGCGCCTGCTGGAGCACATGGGTTTTATTCGCAGTGAACACGGAGCGGGTAATTTTATTTGCTGCGACATTAGCCAGAGCCTGAAAGACACCTTTGGGCTTTTATCTTTATTACAGCGAATTAGTTACCGGCAGCTGGCGGAACTACGCAGAGGGCTTGAGATGGAGGCCGCTATGCTGGCGGTAGACCGTATTTCAGAGGAGCAATTAGAAAGACTCAAAGAAATTGTAAAGGAGCTTCATGCCCGTGATGGAGTGGAAGCTGACCTTTTGGATAAGGAGCTGCACGAGCTGATCGCAATTGCTTCAGGCAATGAATTGATTATACAAATTCTGCGTGCGCTTTCCGACTCTATCGACCGTTTTATACACGACCTGCGTTGCAACATATTGCTGCATGATGATACAGGCCACAAGCTGCAATATGCGCATGAACAAATCGTAAATGCCCTTTGCCGCAGAAATAAAGTACATTTGTCACTGGCGGTGCAAGACCATTTTGAGCTCATTGATGAATATATGCTCGAGCAGGGCTTTATGGCAGACTTTAAACAGGTTCAAGAAGAACTGGAAAAAGAATGACCTTACAGGTATTTGAATTTAATATAGATTTATAAATGAAATAAGAAAGCAGGGCAGATGGTAAATCTGCCCTGCTTTCTTATTTTAGCAACGGAAAAAAGAGTGTATAAACCGTTTGCACTGCTGATATAGGAAAGACGCGAAAGAAGAACAAAGCTTTTGCTCTAACAGTGTGGAGAGAGCAGGCAAACGGGTAGGGGGAACAAGATAAGTTAAGCCTCTGCTTTTGTCTTGCGGATTTCTTCCATCATTGCAGGAATGACTTTGCCTACATCGCCAACAATGCCAACGTTTGCAACGTCGAAGATAGCGGCATCTTCGTCTTTATTGATTGCAACAACAAAGCCGGAGGATGACATACCAGAGACATGCTGTGTTGCACCGGAAATACCACAGGCAATATATAGCTTCGGAGCAACAATTTTACCGGACTGCCCAACTTGGTGTGCTCTGGAGACCCAGCCCTCTTCAATTGCAGGGCGAGTTGCACCAACTACACCGCCTAAAAGGGCTGCAAGCTCTTCTACAAGCTTAAAGTTTTCGGCATTGCCCATGCCGCGGCCGCCCGAAACGATGACTTCGGCGTCCTCTAGGTTAACGCTTTCGGTCAATTCCTTAACTGCCTCACGAATCTGAGTCCGGATGGAATCCGGGGCAACAGCAACTTCTTTGCTAACGATTTCACTAAGGCTTGCGCTCGTCTCTGGCTTAGAGAAAGCACCGGTACGAACGGTTGCAAACTGTACCGCAGAGCTTTCTATTACTTCTTCTGCCAGTACGGTTCCGCCAAAGCGAGGAGTTACCCAGTGCAGCTTACCGTCTTGTGCTGTAATAGCGGTCACATCGGCAACACAGCCACTCTCAAAACGAGCGGCAAGGCGGGGAGCAATGCTCTTCCCCTGCAAGGTGTTACCCATCAGGAACACAGCGGGCTTTTCTTCTTTTATAAGCTGTTCCAGAACACCGGTGTACTCATCTACTGAAAACGCAGTGTAAGCAGGAGCATCCACTACAATCACCCGGTCTGTGCCAAGTGCGGCAACGCGCTGAGCGGCTTCCTGAAGCTCACTGCCAACAAGAACAGCAGTTACTTTTTGCCCGGCAGCATCCGCAATGGTTCTGGCAAGCGAAAGTAGTTCTATGCCAACATTGACGGGCTTACCGCCATTTGTTTCTACATATGCAAATATGGTTTGGTTTAGATTTAATTCCATGTTTCAGTACTCCCTTACAGCGCTTTTGCTTCGACCATCATCGCTACGGCCCGGCAGGCGGATTCCTCGCAGGTCTCTTCTTTAATTTTTACTCCGGCCACCTTCTGGGCAGGCTCGGCATACCGTACCGTACGGGTAAGGGAGGCTTTTTCGCCAACCTTTTCCGCTTGCTCACCCAAATCTGCCAAAGAAATGGGGTCTATGGGCATTTTTTTGGCGGCAAGCTTGCTTTTAATGGTAGGGTAACGGGGAGCGTAGGCGGGGGTATTTACGGTAACCACACACGGGGCTTTGGCATCAATTAGATTGTAGCCAAAATCGGTCTCCTGCTTTGCGGTTACGGTATCATTCTCATAAGAAATGTCAATCAGGTTGGTGATAAGGGGCAAATTGAGAACCTCGGCAAGCTGAACACCAGTTTGTCCAGTTGCTTTGTCGGTAGCTTCCAGCCCGCAGAAAATCAGGTCAAAGGGTTTGCCAGACTTTTCTTCCAGCTTTGTTATGGCAGCAGCGAGAATGCGCGCTTTCCCAAGGCTATCGGAGCCTTCAAAGGCGGGGTCGGTGAGCAGAAAAGCGTGTTGCGCACCTACGGCGAGGCAATTTTTCAAAGCATCGCGTGCGCTTTCACCACCAACGCTAACCACAGTGATTTCACCGCCAACGGCTTCTTTCAGTCGGGTTGCCATTTCGAGTGCGTACGTGTCAAACGCATTGACAACCTGAGGCACACTGTCAAGGTTGGGAGTTCCATCTGCCTTTAGGCGGATTTCAGCCGTATCATCCGGTACTTGCTTAATACATACGAGTATTTCCATGTGTTTGTTCTCCTTGCAGAATAGTAAAAGCGGTTGAATCCGTCTCCACAAAAAGCGGAGACGGATTTCCTGTTTTTAAACGGTTTAGCAGCAGAATGAAATGTAAAGTGGGTATTTATCTCCACAAGGGAGCTGGGGATAATATGGTACCAATTAGCGATTTATCCTTTAATGATTACATTACTTCCATTCGTTTTACCCAAAGTTGGGCTCTAATTAAAAGCGACCAATGGTATTGTTGGCAACAACAATACGCTGAATCTCATTGGTGCCTTCAAAGATTTGGAAGATCTTCGCATCGCGCAGAAGCTTTTCAACCGGGTACTCACGGCTAAAGCCATAGCCGCCAAATACCTGAATTGCCTCAGATGCAACTTCCATTGCAATGTCGGACGCATAGCACTTTGCAATGGCAGATTCCTTGCTGTAAGGCAGGCCGAGATCCATAAGAGTAAGAGCATGGGCCACCATCTGGCGGGCGGTTTCAATTTTAATGGCCATGTCGGCAATTTTAAACTGCAATGCTTGATTTTTCAATACTGGCTTGCCGAACTGAATTCTCTCTTTGCCGTACGCGATTGCTTCGTCCATGCCGCGCTGTGCAATACCAGTTGCAATACAGCCCATCCAAGCGCGCGCTTGATCCAATGTTTTCATCGCGATGGAGAAGCCTTGACCCTCTGCACCAATCAGATTAGATGCAGGAATGCGGCAATCTTCCAATACAACATCGCAGGTGTTGGAGGTACGAATACCCATTTTGTCTTCTTCATGTCCGGTGGAAAGACCGGGCGTGCCTTTCTCAATGAAGAACATAGAGATTCCCTTGGTACCGGCAGACTTATCTGTCATAGCGGTTACACAGTAGAAGGAAGAAACAGCACCGTTGGTAATGAAGCACTTGCGACCATTCAGAATGTAGCTGTCGCCATCTCGAACAGCAGTGGTTTTACCAGCGGAGGCATCCGACCCTGCACCGGGTTCGGTAAGGCAGAAAGCAGCGAATCCGCCATCAATAATCAAATCGCAGGCATGCTGCTTTTGCTCTTCGGTTCCACCAATTAAAACGGGCTTCATTCCAAGGCCGCTGGCGGAGATGGTTGTGGCAAAGCCGGAATCTGCAATTGCCATTTGCTCAATCAAAGCAGCGATAGATACACGGTCAAGGCCCATCCCGCCGTACTCCTCGGGAACCTCTAGCATGTGCAGCTGCATTTCAATTGCTTTATCGTACATCTCTTTTGGCCACTCGCCGGTTTTGTCAAATTCTTTACATTGTTCCTTCACTTCTTTTTCACAGAATTTCTTTACTGCACCCAACAGCTCTTGGCCCTCTTCTGAAATGATGTATGCCATCGCTTTTTCCTCCGCTCATAATATAGGTTTATTTATTGTTGGATAGTAATTTTTTTTAAACTTAATCAAAAAACTACCGTTATAAATTACGTTATCTGCTTACAGCTTTAAGCAAACCTTACCGGGGTTTAGAATTTCCTTCGGGTCAAATACGGTTTTAATTTCTTTCATCAGGCGCATGTTTACGGGGCCAGCCATTTCAGATAGATAGGCTTGCTTACCATGACCGATGCCGTGTTCGCCGGAGATAAGGCCGCCAAACTCCGTTGCCTTGGCATATGCTTTCTTCATAAAGTCGTGTACCTGTGCTTTAAACTCATCGAGCTCCATGTCGTTGGAGCAGGTGTAAATATGCAGGTTACCATCTCCAGCATGACCAAAGCTCTTCACTTCGAAGCCGTAATCTGCTTCAATGGATTTAATGTAGTTGAGGTATTTAGCAATTTTGCTGGTAGGTACAACAACGTCGCATTCGTCAAGTAATTTTGTCTGTGCTTCAATCGCCTCGAGGAACGAACTGCGAGCTGCCCATGCGTCTTTTTTCAGCGCAGGAGTATCTGCAACCAAAACATCCAGAGCACCGGCTTCCAAAACGACCTCAGATGCTTTCTCAATGATTTCATCGAGCTGATCTGCGTTTTCACCGTCAAAGGTAATCAGCAGGTAAGCGTTCACTTGGCTGCCCTCAAATTCTTGCGGGAATACACTCTTGCCAAGGTATGCTTCAGAGGAAATAACAATTTCACGCTCCATGAATTCCAGTGCCTGCGGCTGCAAGTGAGCCAGCATAATTTGAGGTACTGCTGCAATACACTCATCCAAATTTTCGAACAGGACAATCAGGCTGACAACCTCTTTCGGCTGGGGGATTAGCTTGAGTGTTAATTCGGTGATAATGCCGAGTGTTCCCTCAGAGCCAATCATGAGGTGCAGCAGGCTGTAGCCGCTGCTGCTCTTGGATACACTTGCACCGAGGTTTACAATTTCTCCGGTCGGGAGAACTACGGTCATCGCACGAACATAATCTCGGGTTGTGCCGTATTTAACGGCGCGCATACCACCGGCATTGGTGGCTACGTTACCGCCAATTGTTGCAAACTTCTCGCCCGGATCAGGGGGATACAAAAGACCTTGCTTCGTTGCATCTTCCGCTAATTCATTGAGCAGAACACCGGATTGAACGCGAACATTCAGATTTTCTTTGTCATAGCCCAAAATTTGATTCATTTTAGTGGTAGAGAGAATCACTCCTCCGCAAAGGGCAACAGCGCCGCCGGCTAAACCGGTTCCTGCACCACGAGGGGTAACTGCGATACTGTTCTCGTGGCAAAGTTTCATAACTGCCGCTACTTCTTCGGTAGAGGTAACTTCAATAACGACCTCTGGGGATGCTTTGCCGTAGATAGGCATTTCATCGTGTGTGAAATCGTCGTTGATGTCTCCGCTGACAGACACACGGTTTGGTGCGATTTTCCGGAACTGTTCAATCAGTTCTGGTGTAACCTTATTGTACTGACTCATACTGCATGTTCCTTTCCTAAATACAAGTAATGAAATTTTTTCAAGATAGAGGCGGCTGCTTTAAAAGCATACGGTTGAAATCAATGGATACCCAAAGGGGAGTTTGGGCATAGAATCGATTTAAAAAGCAGACACCGACTTATACTTAAACAAAAGCGAGTAAGCCATAACCTAAGTAAGAGATAAGACCAAACACCACAATATAAAGCAGATAGTACTTTAAAGTGATGCGCAGAATATTGCTTTCCTCTCCGCTGGTGCCGGTGGACGCCACCGCAATTGTGATGCTTTGAGGCGAGATAATTTTACCAGCCGTTGCACCCATGGTATTGGCGGCAACCAGCCAAATCTCCTGCATACCAATTGCGCGGGCTGTTTCAGCCTGTAGCGAACTGAACAGAACACTGGAGGACGTAGCACTGCCGGTAACAAAGGTTCCAATGGAACCAATTAAGGGAGCTACGAGCGGGTAAGCAGAACCAGTGGTAACTACGAGGAAAGCCGCGATGTCACGAGTCATACCGCTGTAGCCCATGATTTTTGCAGCTGCGAGAATGGTAACTAGGGTAATCATTGTTTTAATCATTTGCTTAAATGTTTGAACCAATACCTGTGCCATGTCTGATAGACTTGCTTTTTGCAGTAATCCTCCTAAGAACGCAGCAAGGAAGATTAAAACTCCGGGTGTGGTAAGCCAAGCAAATGTATAGGGGGAGGCACCTGCGCCCGAGTAGATTACAACACTGGTTTTTACAGAAGAAAGTACTTGGTAAACAGGTGGAACAAGCTTAGAAACGGTGAGAAGAAATACAAAAATCAAAAGGAAGGGTGACCACGATATTAAAGCTTCGTGCAAGCTGGGGAGAGGCTGCTTTTGTAAATCGTCTTTGGTTTCAGGGGATAGTTGGTATTCCTCGGGAGTGTTTTTGCAGAAGACTTTTGCTGCGCCAATGGTAAGCAACATGCTGGCTACCGAACCGGTTACCGCAGGCAGCTCCGCACCAATAAATCGAGCGGCCAAAAACTGAACGATTGCAAACCCAAGACCAGCAATTAGGGCAATATGCCAGCTGCTTTTGAGGCTTTTGAGACCACCGCCGGTAATAACAACCAGCAGTAAGGGGGTAAGTACTACCATCAAAAATAACTGCATTGAGACTACAATCGCTGTTGCCTGTGTATCAAGACCAGTAACCGAAGCGGCTGTAACAGTAGGAATACCAATGGAGCCGAATGCGGTAGGAGTGGCGTTTGCCACAAGACAGATAACAGCTGCGAAAATAGGGTTAAATCCAAGGCCACACAAAATACTAGCGGGAATAGCAACGGCGGTTCCAAAACCGGCCATGCCCTCCATAAATCCGCCAAAGCCCCAAGCAATGATAAGAACCAGTACCCGCTTATCGTTTGAAACGGATGTTAGCATTTTTTGAATACGAGCCATAGCCCCGGTCTTAACGGTGAGGTTGTATGTAAAAATAGCGGCTATAATTACAAGAGAGATAGGCCAAAGCGCCATCGTTGCGCCTTCCAGCCCGCCGGTAAAAACCTCAAACCCCGGGGTTTTCCAATACAAGAGTGCTAGCAGAATAGTGATGACGAGCGCTACTGGACAGGCTTTGTAGGCAGGCATTTTTATGTAACATAGGGACACTACAAGCCATAAAATCGGCAGAAGCGCTAGAATAAATTGCAGAAACACAATTGCTCCTCCTTATCGGCGATTTTTGATAATTGATACTACCAAAATACGCATGGGATGACAAGACACTCCCCTTGCCTAGTCACTTTTACTTATTATCCTCTGGAAAAAGTGCTTTGTCAATATCAAAAATTGTGCATTTCGATTATAATTGAATAATAATTACCGTCATGCAGAAATTATGAAATAATATTGGCTCTACCAATATCGAAAGAAAATCCGATAATTGTGAGGAAAATGATAAATAAAGAAAAGATCTTCAAAAAACGACAAGCAAATTCAGGCAAACTATCTGAATTTCGACAAAATAGAACTTGTAGAGAAGAATTAACAATCTGAAAGAATATGTATTGGTAAATACAGCCATATGAATAAAGAAAGGAAGCCTACTATTCCTTAGCAGGCTTCCTTTCTTTATTCATATAGGGGAAAGCAATTGGATTTGGATGAGATATAACAAATTCACATTGAAAAGCGTAAAAAGAGAGGAATTATAAAAAAGCAGAAATGGTTAAGAATACGAAAAAAAGAAGTGCTTGAAAGGGTTATACCAAACAAAACAATTAGGAAGTACATGCGTATAAAATACAAAAAACGGACAGTTTTTCACTGCCCGCCGCAAATTTATATTTTGTTTTATGAAAATTAGGTATTTTTCATAATAACGCTTTCCACTACATTTGCAACATCTTCGCATGTATCGCAGCAGCGCTCAAAGTGGTTGAAAATCTCTGTCCAAGTAAAGATTTCAATCGGATCAGTTGGATTCTCATACAAGGCATGGATTGCCTGTGTATAAAGCTTGTCCCCTTCTTCTTCCATGCGGTTAATATCAACAATAATCTGGTGAATGGTGCTCGACTTGTTAAAGTTGTGGAACTCCTCCATCATTGCCTTCATCGCCTTGCAGCAAGAAACGATAATAGCACCAAACTCCAGCGCCTCAGGGCGAATGGTTTTGGTGTGGAACATGTACAGGCGAAGCACAACGTCTTCAATACCGTCTGTTACGTCATCAATGGTTTGTGCGAGTTCAATAATGTCTTCACGCTCAATAGGAGTTATAAATTCCTTTACCAAACGGCTCATCATTACATGTTTCGATAAATCTGCGGCATGCTCAATCGCGTGCATGTCTCGAATACAAGTATCCATTTTCTCGGGATGGTAATTCTTTAATGTATCCAGCAAAAGGTCGGCTGCCTGTGTGCAGTAATCGATGCCCTCAGACAATACATTGTAGTAATATTGATCGCTTTTTCTTGCCATAGTTTCGATTCTCCTGTTTCGTCAAGGTGTCGGCATTTGCCGGATTTAAAAGATCGTTATAAACAGCTTCGCCATCAAGTAACCAATAATACCGCAGCCGGGGAAGGTGAGAATCCAAGTGTAAACCATCTCTTTTACAATGCCCCAGTTTACGGAAGATACACGTTTTGCAGCGCCAACACCCATAATAGAAGTTGTTTTGGTATGAGTGGTGGAAACCGGGATGCTGGTTAAAGAAGAAATGAGAAGACAGCCTGCTGCGGCAAGGTCTGCCGTAAAGCCTTGGTGCTTTTCGAGCTTGACCATATCCATTCCTACGGCTTTAATAATACGGTAGCCGCCAATGGAGGTGCCAAGACCCATGATCATAGAACAGAAGAGCATCAGCCAAATTGGGATTTGAAAGTTCCCCACATTTGATTCACCCTTTGCAAGGAACATACCCAGCATAAAAACACCCATGAATTTTTGGCCGTCCTGCGCGCCATGCATAAATGCCATTGCAGCGCCGCCGCCAATTTGTGCCTTTTGAAAAAACGAGGTTGTACGCCGGCGGTCCATATTGCGGCAAATTTTATGAGTTAGCTTTGCAGTACCCCAACCCATTATAAAACCCAGAATGGTGGAAAGAACAAGGCCATAAACAACCTTAATCCATTCAGAACCGTTAATACCAGAGAAACCACCGTGCAAAGCAATTGCTGCACCGGAGAGACCAGCAATCAGTGCATGGCTTTCACTCGTGGGAATGCCAAACCACCAGGCCGCGGTGGCCCAAATCACAATTGCAAGCAGTGCCGCACATAATGCAACCAAAGCTTCGTGCGGATTCCCGCTAAAATCAACCATATTATAAATGGTTGCGGCAACACTTGCATTAATTGAGGTCATTACAAAAACGCCTAGAAAGTTGAACACCGCTGCCATTAAAATGGCGGGTCTTGGTGCCATTGCGCGGGTAGATACGCAGGTGGCAATCGCGTTTGGGGCATCCGTCCAGCCGTTAACAAGAATTACTCCGGTAGTGAGCAGCGCAGTAATTCCCAGCATGGGGTAAGCCGACATCCACGAGATAAAATCTGCTAGTGAAACAGTCATTTACACTCCCCTTACATGAAATCATAATCATTTCTTTACATATTCTTAATTTATTTATTTTCATTATATCACATCTTACAAAAATCAAAAGAACTTTTAGTTGGAAAATTGAAATTCTAAAACTATATCAATGAACTGGCATCTTTCTGCGGAAAAAAACACAATTGTTCACAATTATTTTTGTTCAAAATAAAAAATAGAGGAGAGTGAAAAGTAAAAAATGTATAGATTCACAATAGAAAAACAAATTTTTAATATAAAATACTTAGTTAATATGTTTTAATTTAATATGAAATTTAAGGAAATATTTACTTGATTCATCACAATTCTCGAATAAAAAGAAGGTAAAAGTCTATTAATATATATTTATTATTTAACATAAATAATTGATTTAATAATAAAACTAAATTTAATAATATTACTATTTTAATGGATATATTGACTCAAAATAACAATCTAATTAAAAGTAAAAAAGCCCATGATTGCCGAACTAAAATCAGTTTGGCAATCATGGGCTTTTTTGTATCATTACGTTTCTTCACAAAGCACTTTTTTAATTTGTGTAATGGAGTACCCGTTTTGCTTCATTTGTTTAATAAGCTCAATTCTCTCTATGGCCGCTACTCGCTTGTAGCGGCGTGTCAGGTTTTCTTCCTCTTGCTCAAAGGGCAGAATACCTTCCTCTGTGTAGTATTTCAGGGTACTGTATCTTGCCCCGGTTAGTCTGACCAATTCGCCGATGGTTACATATTCGGCAGTTTCAATTACATCCTGTTGCCTTTGTCTAGACATAAGCGGTCCCCTCCATTATCCAAGGGATGCGATTACTGCAACCATTGTATCAACGTATTCGACTATTTTCTTAATCAGAGAGTTGGCTTCTGCTTCTTTCATTTCTTCTATGCGGCTTTTTAACATATCTGATTCAAATTTTGAAAAGTAATTCTTTATGAGGTTGCTTTTATACAAGAGCAAGCCAAGTACAAGGGTTTCTTCATCAATTGGCCCGCCTTCGAGAAACTCTGCGCGTATCTTTTCAACAATATTTTCCACGACTCTTTGATTGGGTAAATAAAGTGTTTTGTTATGAAATACCCCTCCGGTTTCTAACTGAACGACCTGTTGTTCCACCATGGGGAAAGAGAGCGAATTTAGAAATTTATTGAAAAGAGTATTGGTAGAGAACGTGTATTTTGCTACCGCATCTTCAATCTTCAAAGGCTTCTTACTTTGTAAGGAGGCATAAAGTGGTTCTAAATAAGCTTGGTTGGCTGGTAGTTCCGTATCAACTAGAATTTTGTCTTTGTGAATGGAGATGGTATTGGAATAAAGCAGCTCTAATAGACCACCAGCAACAAGGCAGGAGGTTACTTCGGTATTCCGTAGTGCGGGGAATGTACCTTTTGGAGTAAGAGCGCATAACAGGAATTCTTGAGTAAACGATAATTTTGTCATAAGAAGCACCTCATGTTTTATATTTACTTATTACATATTACTTACTACTTACGATTTAAGTTTACTCCTACTCCAATAGAATGTCAAGGGGCTTTCTTGCAAAAAGAAGAAAAGCTTGCAAGTAGAAATCAAGTTATTAGAAACAAGTTTTGACAGAAACAGCCGTTTTGAGCGGCTATAATAATTTTGCAGCGCACAAGGAGGGGGATGGTATGAAACAAATAATCTATGTGGATGTTTTGGTTGCCGTCAACCTTTTTGTAAATTACTTTTTGCTTTTGACCGTTGCAAAGTTCTTTCATATTTCTGCTTCACGGCTGCGCATGGTATTGGGTGCTGCCGTTGGGGCTTTTGGTTCACTCATTATTTTGCTTCCTGCACTACCGGTTTTTGTGTCTTTTTTGATTAAGCTGGTTCTTTCTGCTTTGATTGTACTTACGGCTTTTGGTGCATCCTCTTGGTTCTTTTTCTTTCGAACCGTAGGTGGTTTTTTTCTTACCAGCTTTGGGTTTGCAGGTGCAATGCTCGCACTTTGGTATTTGGCGTCACCGAGCGGAATGATTATGAAAAACTCGGTTCTTTATTTTAATATTTCTCCGTTAATGCTGCTGGCGTTAACGGTTGTATGCTATGCAGGAGTTACTTTGCTCAACCGCTTAACCGGCCAAAGGCAGCCCACAGCGCTTTTTTGCTATGTTACGGTTTATGTAAAGGGCAAAAGTGTGAAGCTTACGACTAAAATAGATACGGGAAACAGCCTAAAAGAGCCGTTTTCCGGGTATCCGGTAATGGTGGCAGAGTACCACTGCGTAGAAGAATTGGTTCCCGATGCGGTGCGGTCATATCTTATGGTAATGGCAGGCAAAAAGAGAGAAGAGGTGCAGCCGGGGCTTCGTTTGGTACCGTTTCGTTCGGTAGGGGGAGACGGCGTACTCCCTGCCTTTCGGCCGGATTGTATTGAGATTCAGACGGCAAAAGAAAGGATTACAGTCAGAGAGGTATACTTGGCTGTTTCCGCCCAGAA
This sequence comes from Clostridium sp., assembly GCF_032576335.1. Lineage (GTDB taxonomy): Bacteria > Bacillota > Clostridia > Oscillospirales > Acutalibacteraceae > Faecalispora. The sequence goes on along the minus strand of NZ_JAWFXC010000001.1, from coordinate 17,231 downwards.
ACTGGGCACAACAGGGTTTAGCGCATTGCTGAATCCGGAGTTGATGACACAAGGCAAGAGAATTGCCAGAAAGGAGATATCGTTGTGAAAAAGGGAATGGAAAAACGGATTTCCGGTATCAGGGGGTGGCTACTGCGCCTGATTTGGCGTTTTTGGCCTACAGCGGAGCTGCACTACATAAACGGTCCTGAAACGCTTCCCCCGCCCCTAACGCCGGAACAGGAATCCATTGTAATGGACAATGTTCGGAAAGGCAGAGAAAATGCAAGAGAACCCCTTATAACACATAACCTTCGCTTAGTGGTTTACATAGCGAAGAAGTTTGAATCCAGCGCTGCCGGTGTGGAGGACCTCATCTCAATTGGAACAATCGGCCTCATTAAAGCGGTAAATACATTTTGCCCGGAAAGGAATATAAAACTGGCAACCTATGCGTCACGCTGCATCGAGAATGAAATATTAATGTTCCTACGAAAAAGCTCTCAACTGAAAAATGAAGTTTCCATAGATGACCCACTAAATGTAGATTGGGACGGCAATGAACTGTTACTGTCTGACGTTTTGGGCAGTGAGCAGGATACCGTAAATAAAGGAATTGAAAAGGAGGTGGAAAAGGATTTACTGTTGGATGCAGTGGGTCACCTTTCTTCCCGAGAGCAGCAAATTATGCAGCTGCGGTTTGGCCTGAATAATTGCCGCGAGCATACACAAAAGGAGGTAGCTGATTCGCTTGGAATTTCGCAATCCTATATTTCTCGGTTAGAAAAACGAATTATTGAACGACTAAAAAAAGATTTGGAACGAGTGGGGTGATGCCTTCGCCGCTATTCTATTTGAAAACAGTACATGAAAAAAGCTCTTCGCAGTATGCGAAGAGCTTTTTTATATCATAAAGGAGTATAAATCATTAAATTAACGATTCTTAAAAGAGTCCCGTTATTTAACTATTATGCAGAAAAGGGAGAATGACTCTGTATTCCTCCATCAGCCTTTCTAACGGGTATCTACCTTGGTTTGCGGGGCTGGTGGAAGGAAGAGGGATAAACGGAAGTGCGATTTGTTTAAGCCATGCTTTCCGGTAAAAACCAGCCGCTGTACCCCCGGTGGTGAAAATCGCTTGTAGGTTGGCGGTTTTTAGAATGGGGGTAAGGTCGTTTAATTGCGGTTCCGTAATACTGGAGTCAGCTGCCCCCTCAATGGAGCAGCTTTTTAAAACATCCCATAAAGCGATTTTATTGTGTAGCAGAAGCTCCGTTTTTTCTATATTGCTCTTTGGCAATTCCGATGTGAGCAAAGCGGAGAGCACTGTCCAAAACCGGTTTTGCGGATGAGCGTAATAAAATGCCTGTTCTCTCGATTTTGGGGATGGAATAGAACCCAAAATTAGAATTCTGGAATGCTCATTATAAACAGGAGGGATGGTATGTTCAACGATGCTCTTCATTCAATAACTGCTTTGCTAAAGTAAGCAAAGCCTCCTTTTCGTTCACAGTTTTCCCTTGAATGACGGCATCCAAAAGCTGTTTGAGCAGCTCGCCGACCATAGGCCCGGGCCTTAGCCCAAGAGTGATAAGGTCTGTTCCATCAACACATAAATCTTTTAAGGAGAAACACTGCTGTTCTGCTAAGATTTGCTCTAATAGGGGGAGCAGGGCATCGAGCTGGGTAAGCCTGTCCCGGTAGGCAGGGTTCTGGGCAAGACTATCTGCTCGGCGTATTTCGAGCAATGCACGAAAATCCTCTTCTCCCATTCGGCTCAAACGACGGCGAATCCAAGCAGGATCAGGCTGGAGGGGCATATCGTGAATGCGAATGAGAGAACACACACGGCGAGTTGTTTTTCCATCAAATCGAAGCCGCATGAGTGCTTGCTGGGCTAGTTCCACACTTACAGAGCCATGCCCGTGAAAATGCCCCACCCCCTTTTTGTCTTGGGTATAGGTATAAGGCTTGCCGCTGTCGTGCAGTAAGATGGCAAGGCGAAGAACCGGGTCAGCAGGTATTACGTCCAGAGCGTGGAGTGTATGCTCCCAAACATCATAAATATGGTGGGGATTATGTTGTTCAAAGCCAATCATGGGGAGTATTTCCGGTACAATCTGGCCGAGGATAAGTGGGTATTTTCGCAATACCTGTGGTGCATATTTACCACAAAGGAGCTTTATAAATTCGCTGCCGATTCGCTCTTTCGCAATGTGATCCAGTAGCCCGTAATGTGTTTGCATACTTTTTGCAGTTGCCTTTTCTGGTGTTAGGCCAAGAACAGCGCAAAAACGCAGCCCGCGCAGAATTCGCAGGGCATCTTCTTCAAAGCGCCGGTCGGGTTCTCCAACACAACGCAGTATCTTATTCTGCAAATCCTCCTGCCCTCCGAAGCAATCGGTTAATCCGTTTTGCTCAGAGTATGCCATCGCATTTATCGTAAAATCTCTACGAGACAAATCGTCTGCTAAGCGGTTGGTAAAGCAGACGCTGTCGGGTCGGCGGTTGTCAGAATACGTTCCGTCGATTCGGTAGGTGGTAATCTCCACCGGCATACCATCGCTAAGGGCAGTTACGGTACCGTGTTTTAGCCCGGTTTCAAAAAGCTTATAATCAGCCAATACACGCTGAACCTGTTCGGGTCTTGCGGAGGTAGTGATATCCCAGTCTTTCGGGGTTACCCCTAGAAGACTGTCTCGAACACAGCCTCCAACGACCGAGGCCTCAAACCCAGCGGAATAGAAACGGCGCAGAATCGTTTGCACTGGTAACGGTATATCGAGTTTCATAAGTAAGCCTACTTTCTGTAAGCAAGTTGGTATTTTATAAGCCATTGATTCGGGGGAGCGTTTGCTTCGCTCCCCGAAAGCAACTGCATTATTCCTACAACAGGCGTTAAGTGCCGTTGCGGATATTATACCATAAAACAACTTCTGCGTTAATACGTGAGGCCAGCTTTTGTCATGACTTCACCTAGTATCATCATAATGCTGGGGATGGGAATCCCAATGGAGCGGAGTAGGGCAATCGATAAAACAAATACAAACAAAATGCAATAGATAATCAGGTCATGCCGATTCTTACTCCGAATGAGCGGAGGGAGATCCTTGGCGAGAAATATTAAAAAAAGAATAATAACAAAAAACATAGCCCGTCTCCTTTCTATGATTAAACAGACTGCGACTGGTAGGAACCAGAGCCGGAGGAGTTGGGTTTGGATTGCGATTTGCCGCTTCTATTTGACCCGGAAGAAGCACCAGGGGAAGAAGAATCGGATTTTTGCTTTTCTTGTCCTTGGGAACCGTTATTTGTGTTAGGTTGTGAATTGCTGTTGGATGCTGACTGTGAAGAGGATGAGGAGCTTGCATTTGATTTTGTTGTGCTGTTTTCCTTACTTTTCACTGGCTTTGTAGTAATCCCGCGGAATTTGGCAATCGCGAGTGTGACAATAGGCAATATAATTTCAAAAATAGGCCAAAGCAAAGGAGCGATTTTTTGCCCGGATTCATTGTGAGCAAGCGGGTTTGGAAACAGTATGAAACCCGAAGTTACTACCAATGCACCGGTTAATAAAATCAGCCTGCGGTGATCTTGAAAGCGAAATACATGTGCCGCACTGAGCACGGATACATAATAAAGCCATGTGACTTTGAAAAACAAGAGAGAAATTAGAATAAAAGCAAATACAATCTCCATGCGGCTAAGGGTTTGAGTAACACTTACCATACGCAGAGTTTCAAACGATGGAAGCGAAAATAGTGAAATGGTGTTGCCTAGCACTGCAATATCGCGCATAATCACCAGCAATATGGTAAAGCAGCCAATGGCTACACCACCAAAAATATATGGGAAATAGCCGTGTTTCCCTGTTCGAACTTGATTTGTGGTCATTAAGAAAATAACAATTTCGCATATTGGGATTGTTACTACAATATTGGTAGCCTGAATATATTTCTTTGGATTCAGGTCAAGAATGGGGAGAAAGTTATCGAATTCCATCACGTTTAGTGTAAGAAGAATGGAAGCAATTACAACAAACAAGCAAATCATCGTCATGAGAAAACCGTACTTTACCATTTGGCGCATCCCACCGCCATAAATCCCCCACGCACTGGTGAGCAGGAAAGTAAATGAAACAACAATGAGTGGTGTTTTCGGCATAATGGTTGCTTTCACAAATTCACTTAAATCACTCAAGTTTAAGGAGGTTAAAATAATAAAAAAGATGAGGTACAAAGCGCAAATGAATTTCCCCAGATATTTTCCATATATTTTTTGCATGATGCTAAAGAAGTTTTTATCTGGGAACCGTTCAATGAGCTTGCTATAAAACCAGATGATGGGGCAGCACACAACAAGGGCAAATAGAACAATAAGCCAAGAGTCTTGCCGTGTAATTGAGGCAAAGAAAGAGGATAGTAGGGAGGAAGACTGAATATAGCTAGCCACGGCAAACATAAAATCAAGACCATGAACCTTTTTTGTTTCCGTCATCATTCGTGACCCTCTCTCATATTCAAAGATTCCGATATTTTACCGCTGTAACTTACGTTGGTTTCTACCTCCAGTTCCAACTTAATGGTGGGGTAAACAGCTGACCAAGCGCCCTCCAGGTTTTTCCACTGCTTGGGGTAGTATTTGTGGATATGCGCGCCAATCCCGTAAATATCGGACTGCAATCGTTGTGACTCTGCAAAGCTGGCCTTTATTTTAGTCGTTAAGTCCTTTTTTGCTTCTGCATTTAATAAGTCAATCACACGATTTATACTCATGCTGCGAAAATTTTGCAGCTCACCGACTGCTAAATTTGTTTTAATTTTTAATTGATACGTAATGCTGTTGTTCTCTCCGAGAATAATTTTCTTTTCGCAGTCAGAGCTCGTTATACTTAAATTTGCATTTCCGTATTTTGTAATAAGCTCCACACTGCCGCCATTTACTTTACCCATGCTGAGAATATAGCCCTGCATTTGGTACATGTCCATAATCCCAACAAGAATATCATCTTTAAACACTGCCATTCCGCTAAAATTGAGAGTTTGCAGCCCGTTTTCTTCCTTGCGTTCCACTACTAAGGTAACCGGAGCGGTTGAGCGGTCTACCAGGCGAGAGGTAAACTGGAGCATGTTGGTGCTTGAATGGGTAGAGATTTGTCTTTCGTTCTGAATCATACGGGACAGCGCGACGGAAGTCACCTTATCTTGCTGGGTTTCCGTCGCCAAAATCGACCGGGCATCATTTTTTGCGACGACGACCCAAACCTCCATACGCGTTTGCGTATTCCTCATAAACGTATCCAAATAATTTTTGAGCCCCGTTTTTGCAATGTCGCTACCAAAGATGATAATCTGATTGTGGTGTAAAAACAGCTCTCGGCTGTTCCCGTAACGCAGTGAATCCATTCCGCCCAAAATAAAGCGGTTTTTTGCTTCTCGAATAATATAAGGCGCTTCGCCTCCGCCTCCACCATCCTTTTTTGAGCCATTTTCTACGGTGGCAATCTCAAAGCTGAGGTCTAAATCGCCGGGGTCCTTACTTGCATCAATTCCCACTCCCGTTACAATTGAAAGGCCGTCAAGCTCCTTATTGTCCCAACATCCGGTCGTACAGAGCAGAACAAAACAAAACAGCATGCATAATATGCGTTTCAGTTTGAATCTCATGAGCCATTCCCTCCCGTACCGGAGTGAGACGTACCGCTGCTAGGGCGGTTATGAGGCCTTGGGTTCGGAGGGATAAAAAACTTTCTTCGGGTAACATCGTTGCTAACAAGACGGGTGGGACGTTTGGTCATGGCCCACAAAGGCATACGCACGATGCTGTCTTGCCAATCCCTTGAAATGGAGAGACCATTAAAGTAAGTGACTCCAAAGGAGGAGAGAGCACCCAAATGAACCAAGATGCCCAAAAAGCACAGGCAAATGCCGTAGCCGCCCAGAGCTGCGGCAAATATCATCGCGATGATTCGCAATAGCGACATAGAATCGTTCTGTTCCGGCACGACGAAACCGGCAACGGTGGTTAACGCAATGGTAATTACCATAGGTGCTCCCACCAAGCCGGCCGAAACTGCCGCATCGCCCATGATTAGGGCGCCAACGATGCTGACTGCCTGGCCTACTGGCCTTGGCAGGCGCAAGCCAGCTTCGCGAAGTATCTCAAAGGAGAATATCATGATCAGTGCTTCAAAAAAAGCGGGGAAAGGTGTGCCTTCACGAGCGCTTGCAATTGTAAGCAGAAGCGTTGTTGGAATCAACTCTTGATGGAACGTGGTAAGAGCAATATAGATAGCAGGAAAAAACACAGAGATAAAGTAAGCGACATAGCGTAAAAGGCGCATGGTACTGGCAAACAAAGGGCGAATATAATAATCCTCCGCACTTTGAAATGCTTCCACAAATAACATGGGAGCGGTTAAAACAAATGGGCTGCCATCTGTTATAATCGCTACTCTTCCTTCCAGTATTTTTGCCGCTGCCACGTCTGGCTTTTCGGTGTAACCAACGGTAGGGAAAAGAGAGAACGGTGCATCTTCAATATACTCTTCTAAATATCCGGCATCCAGCACAGAGTCAATGTCTAATCGATTTAGCCGATCACGAACCTCGTTGACAACCTCATCTTGAGCAACTCCGTCCAAATAACAAATACATACATTGGTGAGCGTTTTTCTGCCAATCGTCAATTGTTCCATGCGCAGGCTGGGGCTTTTAATTTTTCTGCGCAGCAAAGAGGTGTTTGTACGAAAATTTTCGGTGAACCCTTCTCTTGGCCCGCGTACGACCGATTCGGTTTCTGGCTCGGAAACACCTCTTTTTTCCCACCCCTTTGCGCTCACACTCAGGCCAACACAACAGTCTTCTACAAGCAGAACGGCATCTCCCGATAAAATACCTGCCACAACCTGCGAAAGTTTCAGCAAAACCTGTGTATCACCCGAGCATAGAATTTTTTGCTGGAGCTGATTCATACGGTCTTTTCCTTCTTGCCGGGAAGAGGGAATGGTGTATTCCATTGACAAAAGCGGATACATAATTTCGTCTGATATAACCTTTTGGTTAATCAGTCCATCTACAAACAGTAGAGCCGCGGAGCACTCCCGGCTTTTACCGATACGAAAACGGTGAATTTTGATATCTCCGCTGCTCCCCAACGTGTTTTGCACATATGACAAATTATCTTCCAGATAATCGGTAATTTCCGGGTCTTGCGAATCCTTTTTTCTACTGGATTCTTCTTTGTTCTGTTTTTCTTGCTGCATATTTCCGCCACTTTGTTTATGGCTATAAAACCCTATTTTATGCTGTAAAAAATCCCATACCATGCGTATTCCTTCCTTTCCCAAGGATATTTTTCTAGTATTGCTGAAAAGAATAGAAACATACAGAAACACGGGTATAGGGGTTGATTTTTCTTATTCTAAGTCTTTTTGCTCTATATATATGTTGTGTGTTGACTTTTAACACAAGATAAGGTATATTATAAACAAGAATCCGATTAGGAGGGATCTACATGTACGAAAATGTGATTGTTACCGGCGGGGAGCTCGATCGGGAAGAGTTGAATCAATACATTGACCATGTACAAGAGAATCATCCGGGCCGGCACATTAAATCGATGGAAGTGGAACTCGATGGTGAGTTTGTGAATTTAAAATACGAGCTTGAACCAGTGCCTTTTGACCGCATTCGGCGTATCACAGGCTATTTGGTTGGCGGTACAGACCGCTGGAACGACGCAAAGCTGGCAGAGCTCAATGATCGTGTCATACACGGCACCGGCCGTTCTTTTTCTTAACATGCCCCAATAACCAAAAAGAACCCACCGTTTTATACGGCGGGTTCTTTTTATAACAATTTATACTACTTAGTAAAGGAAAAAGCACGTGAAAAGGGAGTCAACACGTGGTTGACTCCCTTTTCTAAAACATCCATGCAATAAAATTCCAAGAGCATCGCCCGAATACCTTAGAATACATGGAATATTTTTATCAGACCCCCGCCAGAACGGGTCACTCCTGTAACACAGAAGTTTATGTATATGCCACAATAATAGCACGATTCAGGCACGCTGTCAAATCTTTTTACACAAATCTAACTCAACCTTAATTGCATCCATTACCTGTTCCCAAGAAGCAGATTTTGTATCAATAACATCAATACGGTTGCTCAGGCGGTTCTTTGAAATACAGCGCATTTGCTCAATTAAAATAACGCCGCGAACAGGGCAGTCCGGCTTTAGGCGGCGAATATAGATGTGCGTAGGCAGTTTTGCCTTTGTTTCATCGGTAATCGGTGCAACTATAGTAGTAGGGCTGTGCAGGTTTCCCTTGTCATTTTGCAGCACAATTGCAGGGCGAAATTTATCTTGCTCAGAGCCAATGTTACGGCCAAAATTGCAATGATAAATCTCTCCCTTCTTCACAACAAGGGAATTTTGCGGGTTGCGAAATTTATATTTGTACTTCTCTTCAAACCACAGTGCGTAATCCGTTACTTCAGCCAACCAGCGGGCACTGTAATCCTTAAGTTTGCCGTCTTCCGAGATCATAGTGAACAGACGCGATAACGTATCCTTAATCTCCTGTATCTTCGCTTTTTCTGTGTCAGCCGGCACCAAAGGCCCCCCTTTATCTAATATTTTATTTTACTTATGATGTTATCTTAAATAAGCTTACCACCTTACATACTCCAGTTTTCATAAAACTTCGTTTATCAGCAGAGTTTTATAAAGTAAGTGATTAAAAATGAATAAGAATAATTACTTATTTGCAGAATTCTTCTTTTATCTATATTACGACAACTTTTCATTCTAGTAAATACGTTTACGGGATTAAATTGGGATATATTGCATATAGTCTGTACTTTTATTGTTCTTTATGCAATAACATTTTGGCCCATTTGAAAAAGCTACCTAAAATTTTAATATGTAGGAAAAATCTTCGACTGCTGCTCATATCAATGACTAAGGATTCATAACTGAAACAGTACAACAACTGAAAACAGAGGCTGCTTCTCTGGTGCAAAGAGAGAAACAGTCCGGTTCTTTTAGCGGTAGGGCTGTATCAGAAATTCAGCAGCAAACGGAGGGGTTGGACATGTCTTTTGGATTGGCACTTTCAGGTGGGGGGATTCGCGGCGCGGCACATGTTGGGGTGCTGCTGGCACTGGAAGAAGCGGGAATGGTACCCGATTCTATTTCAGGGGCAAGTGCAGGCGGTATTGTAGCAGGGCTTTACGCAGCCGGTTACTCGGCTCATGAACTGCGCGGGATTATACAGGAGCTGGCAAAAGGAGGTCGCTCTTTGCTGGACCCAGATTATTGGGGACTGATTCGTGCCGTACCGCAGCTCATTAGTGGGAGAGAGGTACGCTTCTCTGGCTTTTTAAAGGGAAACCGTTTGGAAGATTATTTTTGCGGGCTTACCGGTGGGAAAATGATGCGAGATTTAAATATGCTCACGGTTATCCCCTGTGCGGACCTTACGTCTGGGCTTACGCTGGCGTGCACCAGTCACTTACGGGGAGTTCAGCAAATGGAGCGTGTTCGCTGGAGCTCAGGGCTTCGCATTTGTGAGGTGCTGCGTGCAACCTCGGCGGTGCCTGCGGTCTTCCGGCCAAAGCAAATTGGTGATTTGTGCTTGGTGGATGGAGGAGTAACCGATGTGCTGCCGGTCAATCTGTTAATCGCCGCAGGTGAGCCTAGTGTGCTTGCTGTGGATGTAGGAAAAGCGTACCGGATGCCGGAACAAATAAACATTTGGGAGGTTGCGACCCATTCGTTATCCGTAATGCAGGAGCGTTTGCAGGAATACGTGGCACATGGTGAGCGAATGCAAATCACACCCCGCTTGCCGGACCATACTCGCTTGCTTGATTTTAATATGATGGAAACGTGTATGGAGGCAGGCTACGAAGAAACAAAGAAGCAAATGCCGGAGATTAAGCGCCTGTTTTCTCCATCGTACCCCGGTTCTCGGCGAGTTTTCCGTACACGCACTTAGTTTAGGAATAGTAACTCTCCAAAACAATACTTATTTTTTGGTCAATAGAAGCTTTATTTAAAACAATCCTCCGGTATTTCATGCTGAGCATTGCTCTAAATGAAATACCGGAGGATTTTCTCTAAGAAATTATGGTTGACATTTTTTCCTTTTTATTATAACATGAAGTAAACTTCATAGGAAGCTTACTTCACATATAGGGAAAAGGACAATATGAAAACAAGGGTAAAAGAATTTCGTACGGCAGCTCAATTGACGCAACAACAGCTGGCCGATTTGGTACACGTTTCTTCAAGGACGATTATTTCGATTGAGAAAGAGCAATACAGCCCTTCACTCATGCTGGCATATCGAATGGCCGAGGTGTTTGGAACAAACGTGGAACATCTGTGCTGCTTGAAAGAAAACAAAGAGGCGGAGGACATACAGTATGAAGATTTATAATCGAAAGGGTCTTATTTGGGGAGTTTTTTGGACAATGATTGCAGCTTTTAATCTATATCATGCAATCCTTTCGCCAGATGATTTCCTCATGGGGCAAATCAAAGACATTTTAATTTCAGTTGTTGTTCTTATGTTAGGAGTTTCCGGTTTTGTGCGGGCTTTTTCAAAAAAGGCAACGCTCCAAGACAAAATAGAACAAGAGGATGAAAGAAATAGACTAATCGAGTTAAAGAGTGGCGCAAAAGCATTTCAGATTCTGCAAATATTCTTGCTGCTCGCTACGGGCGTATTTGCCATTGCTTATAAGCTTACTAGCAACGTAGGGTGGATTCCTTTTCTGATTGCGACTGCGGTCATATGGAATGTTGGCTTCTTGGTAAATATCATTGCTGGTATTTATTATGAAAAGCATAGTTAACGAGAAATTATTGCAGGCACAATACAAAAAAATAATAAAATGAAGAAGGGTACCTCCGATGTGACGGAGGTACCCTTCTTGCTTATAAATAAAACAGCTAACATATTAGAATTTTTTCGGAAGGAAACCAACCTTCTTCATCACTTTGTTGAGTGTACGAAGAGAAATTGTCAGTGCCTGTTGCGCGCCTTCAGTATAGCACTGCTCCAAATACGCCTTATCTTCAATCAGCTTTGTGTAGCGCTCTTGTACTGGACGAAGTTCTTCAATAACAGCTTCCGCTACCCGCACTTTAAAGTCGCCATAGCCCTTGCCTTCAAATTCGGCTTCAATTTGCTCATTTGTAAGGCCTGTAACGCTCGAATAAATACCCATAAGGTTGTTCACGCCATCTTTTTCGGGCGCAAAGTGAACCCTTGCCTCACTGTCTGTAATGGCACGCTTAAATTTACGCAGGATGTCATCCGGCTTATCGAGTATTGCAACATAAGAATTTGCATTCTCGTCGGATTTGGACATTTTACGGGTGGGATCTTGAAGAGACATAATGCGAGCGCCAACCTTTGGAATGTATGGCTCTGGCACGGTGAAGGTGGGGCTGTATACACCGTTAAAACGCTCGGCAATGTTTCTGGCCAGCTCTAAGTGCTGTTTTTGATCGGCACCAACCGGAACAAGGTTCGACTGGTACAGCAAAATATCTGCCGCCATCAAGCTGGGGTAAGTGAACAGACCAGCGTTGATGTTGTCGGCATGTTTTGCCGATTTGTCTTTAAATTGTGTCATGCGAGAAAGCTCGCCAAACTGAGTGTAGCAATTCAAAATCCAAGCAAGCTCCGCATGGGTGTGAACTTGGCTCTGCAAAAAGAATAGACTCTTTTTGGGGTCGATTCCACAGGCAAGAAAAAGTGCGTACGCCTCGAGTGTATGCCGGCGAAAGGTAGCCGGGTCTTGGCGAACAGTGATGGTATGAAGGTCTGCCAATGCAAATACGCAGCGGTAATCCTCCTGCATTTTCACCCAGTTTTGAATGGCACCCAAATAATTGCCCAGCGTAATGGTGCCGCTAGGCTGCACGGCGCTAAAAATTATTTGTTTCGGTTGCGTTTCTAGTTCCATAATAAGCGGGACTCCTATCTTTCTTTTGTGCACAGCTCTTTGGCAAGCTGGCCCAATATTTCAATACCTTGTGTAAGCTGCTCGTTGGTGGGAGCAGTGTAATTAATGCGGAACGACTGGCATGGTTGGGTTTCGTCTACCAAAAAGGCATTGCCTGGTACCACACAAACCTTGCGCTCCATCGCCTTGCGGCAAAAATCAATCATATCAATCTCGTCCGGCAGGCGGCACCATAAAAACAAGCCACCCTCAATTGGCTCCCACGTAATATGGGGAGCAAGGCAGCGCTCTGCAAGCTCTAGCAGAAGCTTTGCTTTATTACGGTATACGCCGCGAATGCGCTGAAGATGCGCTTCGTAATCATATTTGGTTAAGAATTCTTCACAGATGAGCTGTGACCAGATATTCGTGTGAACATCCTCACCCTGCTTGCAGACCACCATTTTTTGAATGATGGGTGCGGGTGCAAGTGCATAACCAACACGCATACCAGGGGAAATCACCTTCGAGAAAGAGCCGGCGTAAATCACCAGGCCGTCTTCATCCAGTGCTTTGATGGGTGCGATCTCCTCGCCTGTAAAGCGCAGGTCTCCATATGGATTATCCTCCAAAATCAGTACGCCATATTTCTTCGCCAGCTCATAAATGCCGCGGCGCTTTTCGGCGCTCATGGTAATGCCGGAGGGATTCTGAAAATTGGGGATAGTATAAATAATTTTAGCCTTTGGCTCTTCCTTTAATGCACGCTCGAGCTCAAAAAGATTCATTCCGTCTGATTCCATCGGCACACCGCGCAGGCGAACTTGATAAGAACGGAACGAATTGAGTGAACCAATAAAGCTTGGTGCTTCGCAAATAATAACATCCCCTGCGTTGCAAAGGGATTTTGTTGTTAAGTCCATTACCTGCTGTGCGCCAGAGGTAATTAGCAGGTCGTCAAATTCACGCCCCGCACCGTGCTTCTCCTTTAAATAAGAAGAAAGCGTTTTGCGCAGAGGAGGGTAACCCTCGGTCACATTATATTGTAATGCGTCGATGGGGCGTTGCTGAAAAATCTGCGAAGAGATTTCACCTATTTCCTTTGAGGGGAAAGCATCCGATGCAGGGTTCCCTACGGATAAGGAAATCATACCTGGTGCAGTCGCTGATTTTAGAATCTCACGAATGGCGGAAGGCTTCAGGGATTGTACTCGGTCCGAAAATGAATATTCCATAGCTAAAACGACCTTTCCAGCTAAAATCTTTGCAAATAGTCTAACACAATTTGGAAAAAGAATCAATTCTGCACACTTTAACAAATCTACGGCAATTTTTGCCAAAATAAAACAGCGTGTTGTGACAATTATGTAACTATACGCTATGTATAATGAAAGGACAAGTCTGATAGAAATTGGTGGTGCGGATAAGATGAAAGAAAAAGCTGTTGTTCGGCAGAGACTTTCGGTTGGGGAATTACTAGAGACACCGGTCGCAAAAAAGATAATGGTACAAGCTGTTTGCTTCGCCATTGGCTTTGCCTGCTCACGCGCAATTGTGTTTGGGCGGTATGCGCCATTTGGCGTTGCGGCAATTGCAGCGGTTCCGTTTGGCGGCATGTTGGGAATGGTGATGGGCGTTCTTCTCGGCTATTTACTCCCCTCCAGTACATTGTTCCCCGTGCGGTACGTTGCTGCATTGCTTGCGGCTGCGGCTATTCGCTGGACACTTAACGATTTAGTAAAACTGCGGATGCACCCATTCTTTGCTCCGTTGATTTCGGCCTCGCCCATATTAATGACGGGAATGGCCATGGCAATTGTGAATGGAACGGATGCCGCAGGCATTGCAATGTATGTTGCAGAATCCATGCTGGCAGCCGGCGCTTCGTATTTCTTGGTTCGTGCAGGCAATCTGCTACTAAAAGGGACAGGCCTTACCGCCATGAAAAGCCAAGATTTAGCGTGCGTCACACTCTCTGCAGGCATTTTGATACTGGCATTTTCCAGCATTACCGTTGGTGGGCTTTCTTTGGGGCATGTGCTGGCAGTGCTCGGCATTTTGCTTGCCGCACGCTATGGCGGTGTGACTGGTGGCAGTGTAACCGGAATTGGAGCGGGCGTTATTTTAAGTCTGTCTACTGCCGGGGTGAGCTACCTGTCGGGTGCATATGCACTTGGTGGACTAATGGCGGGTGTGTTTTCGCCTTTGGGGAGACTTGTAGCTGCTTGTGCCTTTGTTATTTCAAATGCAGTGGCCTCATTACAGGTAGGCAACCGTGAATCGGTTCTGATTGGTCTGTATGAGGTAATGGCTGCAAGCGTTATTTATATGATTTGGCCTAGAGATGTTGGCAGTCGGCTAACTACGGTATTCTCTCGCCCAGCGGATTTGTTACATAGTGAGGGCTTACGCCGCTCCGTTATTATGAAACTGGACTATGCCTCGCAGGCACTGGAGAGTATTTCTGATTCTGTAGAAGAGGTATCTCGCAGGCTCGATAAATTCAGCGCGCCAGACATCAATGCTGTTTATAATCGTGTGATTGACAATACCTGTGTACGGTGCGGTCTTAGGGTGTACTGCTGGGAGCGCAATTACGATGAAACCATGCGGGCGTTTGGTACTTTGACCCAGCTTCTGCGTAAAAATGGAAAAGTGACAAAAGATGATTTCCCCAAGCAGTTTACTGACCATTGCAGCCACATGAGCGAAATAGTTGAAAACCTGAATAGCCAGTACACGGAGTTTTTGACCCGTGAAGCGGCAGAGAGGCGAGTAGCGCAGATACGCGGTGTTGTAGCAGACCAATTCGATACTACTTCACAAATGCTGAAAAATATGGCGGAGGAGCTCGAGCTGTTTGAGCGATTTGATTTCACGGCTGCTCAGCGTGTCAGCGAGGTAATGACAGAGAGTGGGATTATCCCCATAGATGTAAGCTGCCGGGTTGACCGCTACGACCGCATGACAATTGAAGCAGAGGCAGCACAGGTGGACAAGGCTCGCCTGAACAAAGCCGAACTGACAAGGCATATTTCACAAGCATGCGGGCGAACCTTTGAAATGCCCTGCATTAGTACCGCACAGGGTAAATGCAGAATGCAGATGAGCGAACGCCCCGTGTATCGTGTGCAGAGTGGCTTCTTCCAACATGTAAGTGGAAATGGTCAGCTTTGCGGAGACAGCCAAGAGTTATTTCCGGACGGAAACGGACGCCAGGTTGCCATTATTAGTGATGGAATGGGAACCGGTGGTCGTGCGGCGGTAGATGGCGCAATGGCAGCAGGAATTATGGCAAAGCTTGTGAAGGCCGGCATTGGTTTTGACTGCGCCCTTAAAATTGTGAATTCGGCGCTATTAGCCAAATCAGGAGACGAATCTCTTGCAACATTGGATGTTGCCGCCATCGATTTGTTTAATGGAAAAGTAGAATTGATGAAAGCGGGAGCGGCTGTTAGTATTTTACGTAGAGATGGCAGAGCGATTATTATTGATACACCTTCCTTACCGGTTGGTATTTTAACCGAAGCGAAGTTTGCAAAAGAGACCGTTCGTCTTTCGGCAGGTGATCTTCTGGTGTTGTTCTCAGATGGCGTTGTGGCATCTGGTGATGACTGGGTGCGCGAGATGGTTACCGAATGGAAAGGAACTGTGCCGCAAGAGTTGGCAGAACAAATTGTTTCTCAAGCAATGAAACGCAGAAACGATGGGCACGATGATGACATTACTGTCATGGTACTCTCTTTAAATGAATTAAAGAAAGAAATCTGATTTTCCCTCTTTCGCTTGGAAGTGTGCGTATACATGGTAGTTGATCCTCCAAATATGGCAAGTGGAGCTCTGTCTGATGATTCTACATCAGGCAGAGCTCCACTGCTTTATCTTAATAGATAGAATGAACGATTTTAAAACAAAATGTATGGTAATAATTGATTGGAGAAGTTTTATTCCGAAAGGTCTTTCAAATCGTAAGGTGTCTGCTGATATACATAATAGTTCAACCAGTTCGAAATCAAGAGGCTTGCACCACTTCTCCACGTGAGGGGAGGAACCTGTGTTGGGTCATCATTTGGAAAGTAGTGTTCGGGTACCTCAGGGTCAATCCCTTTGTTTACATCGCGAAAGTATTCGTTGGACAATGTCTCACGGTCATATTCCGCGTGGCCGGTTACAAAAAACTGTCTGCCGTTTTTGTTTGCGATAATGTGGGCGCCCGCTTCATCTGATTCCGAGAGAATCACTAACTCGTCATGCTTGCTTATATCTGCACTCTTAATTTCGGTATTACGAGAATGCGGTGCAAAGTATACATCATCGAATCCACGAATGAGCGGATGTAGCGGTGTGAGCACTCGATGTTTAAAAATTCCAGAAAGTTTTTTAGATAAGGTATATTTTGGGATTTGATAAAAATAATATAACGAAGCCTGAGCTCCCCAGCAGATTGTCAGGAGCGAATACACGTGTTTTCGGCTCCAGGCAAAAATCTCGCAAAGCTCATTCCAATAATCCACATCTTCAAAGTCCATCAGTTCCACTGGTGCACCAGTTATAATCATTCCGTCGAATTTGTCATTCTTCAGTTCGTCGAATGTTTTGTAAAAGGTATCAATGTGCGTGTAAGAGGTGTTTTTGGAAAAGTGGCTTGCCATATGCATTAGTTCAACATCTACCTGCAAAGGGGAGTTACCCAACAAGCGAAGCAGCTGAGTTTCGGTTTCAATCTTAGTTGGCATCAGGTTCAAAATCACAATCTTTAGAGGGCGAATATCTTGAGCCATGGCTCGCTCTTGCGTCATTACAAAGATATTCTCCGATTCTAAGACATTGATAGCAGGCAGAGATGTTTGAACTTTAATTGGCATCGCAAAGGCCTCCTTTTGTTAGAGTGCTTTCCATTATAGCAAAAGAGCTTGTATAGTTCAAGAATCGACGCCAAAGGGGGAATTGAAAAAAGAATTGAAAAAAAGTGAAAAAAAGAGTTGACATTGTAATCTGGTCATGGTATTATAGCTAAGCCGTCGAGAGACGGGGGCGAAAATTCGATAAGATGAACGAAAGTTTTCAAAATCGAAAAAGCCGCTCCGTCAGTAATGACGAAAAAATGTCGAAAAAAAGAAAAGAAAAGCTTGACAAGCGGAAAACGCTGTGATACAATGTGAAGCATCTCTTCTAAAAAACGACAGAGACAGGACCTTGAAAATTAAACAACGAGAAAGACAAAAGAACCCGTAATTTTTTGAGAGAAAGCTTCTCAGCAATGAGGAGTGAGTACTTCCGGATAAG